>NZ_JBIAKM010000003.1:143225-371081 GCF_042872525.1 Micromonospora sp. NPDC005254
CCCGCCCCCCCCGCCCCGGGGGGGCCCCCCCCCCGGCGCGGCCGCCCCCCCCCCCCCGCGCCCCCCCCCCCCGGCCGGTGGTGCGGGGACTGCTCAGCAGTCGTAGGCAGTTCAGCAGTCGTAGTACATGGCGAACTAACCGCGCTTGGCGGCTGACCTGGGGGAGTGGTCTCGATCAAGCCGCTGAGCAGGTCGTACGTCGTATATCAACTTCCATCGTTATCCAGTGTTTCCGGGCGGCATCTGTACCCCTCGTGTACCTAACGATCTTGGGGTGGTGGTGTGTGCGAGTGGTTCCGAGGGGGATCGGTGCGGCATCCCGTCGCGCAGGCTCCGCCCTGCCGGGCCGCGCCGACCTGGTCCAGGTGGAGCGCCCCACCGGACGAACGACCTGGACCAGGTCGGCGCGGTCTGGTGGCCTCCGGTGTGCGACGGGTACCCGGTCGCGGCCGGGGCATCCCAGAGTCGCCGAGGGTCCGGGGCGAGTAGCCCCGGCCGCCGGAGGCCATCCCCGGGTCGTAGGGCCGGAGGCCCTGCCCGCCGGAGGCAGGTTCCCGAGGCGGGTTGCTTGGCGGCAACGCGGAAGAGCCGGAAGTCCGCCAGCGTGCGTCACGGCCTGGCTTGCGGCCTATCGGTGCTGGTGACGCTGGGCGCTCCACTGGCTCAGAAGGTGGGCAAAGAACAGGACAAAGAAGGCCAGCATCAGCACACCAAGGAGGTTGTGGGCCGATTCCTGCCAGCTTCGGGGCATCAACGCCTGCGCCTCGAAGAGGAGTCCGGCAAGACCGCAGCAGACGGCAGCCGACGCCCAGAGCCGAGGACGATGCACCACCCGACCGAATAACCTGGCAGTCTCGGCGCGTCGGCTGCGCACTAGAACAACACCGGCGAGCACGACCACAGCGACACTGCCGCCAACGACCAGCGCAATCATTACTGCCTGAGCCACATCCATGGTCGTCACGGCGCCAGGGTAGCCGTAGCACGCGATGCCCCAGGGTATGGGTGTCCCCGTCGTGGATCGTTGGTTCCGCGTTCAGCCCCGGTCACCTCCAATGAGGATGGCCGGGGCCTCGGCGTGTCCACTGGTCTCGCGGTGGCCACCGCCGGGCCGCGCCGGGAGCGAAGCGGCGAGGCGCGGACGGCCGGCGAAGGTGGCGGGCGAGCGGCCCGCAGGGCCGCCTTGAAGACGTATGGAAAGTTCTCACGGGCAAGAATTCAGGCAGGTGTCCGGTCTCGGGACCTGCGTGACACATCGGTATCAGGACCTGGGTGACACTCCGCCGAGTGTTGGTGGAGATGAGCGTGATGGAACAGCGGTATCGAGCCGTCCAAGACGTGCTGGCCGGATCCACGGTCACGGACGTCGCAGAACGATTCGGGGTCTCCCGCCAAGCGGTGCATCGTTGGCTGGCCTGGTATCAGGACGAGGGCCTGGAAGGGCTTGCGGACCGGTCCAGCCGGCCACGTTCCTCGCCTGGCCAGACTGCTCCTGAGGTGGAGGCGCTCATCTGTGAGCTGCGCCGGAACCACCCGCGATGGGGTGCCCGTCGCCTGCTCTTTGAGCTTGGCCGTCGTGACTGCCCCGGGCCGATCCCTTCGCGGATCACCGTGCATCGGGTGCTGATCCGGCACGGCCTGGTCGATCCGACGCCTCGCCGGCGTCGGCGGGAGGACTAACGGCGATGGGAACGCGGCCGGCCGATGGAGCTCTGGCAAATGGACATCGTCGGCGGCATCCAGCTGGCCGACGGTGGTGAGGCGAAGGTCGTCACCGGCGTCGACGACCACTCCCGGTTCTGCGTCATCGCCGCCGTCGTCCGCCGGGCCACGGCCCCGCCGGACCACCACCGCAGCCCGCGTCCCAGCCGCTCCAGGTCGAACGCCGCGTCAGCTGCCGAGGATCCCTGGTCATCGCCGGCCAACGCATCCACGTCGGCATCACCCACGCCGGCCGCACCCTCACCGTCGAAGCCGCCGACACCACCTTCCGCGTCCACGACGGCGACCAGCTCGTCACCGAGGTCGCCCGCACCACCGTCAAACCGGTCGCCCGGTTCAAGGTCCGCAAACCCGAACCTCCGCGACCGACGGCTCCAGCCACGAAGCCACAACCTACCGTCGTCTGACACGCTGAAAGGATGCGCACCCTGGGGTCGTCTGCTGAGTTCCGCGAACAGCCATGGCCCACGATCGCGGCACGCCTACACGGCGTCCTCAACGACAGTGCCACCTACGAACCAGTGCTGGACATCGTCGACAGCGTCATCGCGTTCGAAGCCGAAGCCCTGCTGGCCGGCACGACCTCAATGTTCGACCTCATCGTCACGCCGAAACCCGTCACACCACCACCCGTCGACGTCGTCAGGGTCCGCTCGACCAACGGCTGGATCACCATCGAGCACATCACTCACACCGGCCGAAACGACCGGATCCAAAGACCAGCGCAGGAGGGAGTCGCCCTGTTCTGGCGGTTCATGATCGAAAAGTTCGGCATCCACCCCACGCCGACCGGCGCACCACCTGACCAAGCGGCTCCATAACAGTAGGAATCTAGCCCCTCCCAAGGCATTCGCCAGGACTTGTAGCCTGAGCCGTAAGAGATCGTCTAGCCGGACGTGTCACCCACGTCCCGAGACTGGTCTGTCACGCACGTCCTGAGACCCGACAAAGAATCCAGGCAGGACCACGCGGTCGGGACGGGGGGATCGACAGCGAGGCGAGGGGCACGCGGTGCTGAACCGCGCTCTTCGAGATCAAGGCGGTCCGCAAGCGGGCCGCGCCGGCCGGCGACGCTTCAGGATTGCCAGAGCCTTGAAGACCTCGGGGCTCCGCCCCGAACCCCGGCCCTCCTCAGAGATGCCGCCACGCGGATCACCTCGACGGTCACCACAAGGGCTACCAGCATCCCCGGACGGGGCCAAGGTCGTTCGTCCGGTAGGGCGCTCCACCTTGTCCCCGTCCGGGGATGCTGGACGGTCTACGACTGCCCGACGAGGAGGTCCGCTCCACCTGGCCTGGCGCAGGTCGGTCCACTCCACCGCGTGTGGTCGGCGGCGGGCGGGATGGCCGCAGGCTCGGCACACATATGATGACGACGCCATCCCGTGACCAGCCGATCGGAAGCACGGCCAAATGACAGGTTTACCCGCTGCCGCACTGGTGTCGATCCTCGTTCTGCTCGCAGTGCTGGCCATCGACGTATGGGTTTACGCGGACGCCAAGGAGCGACTGAGGCGCGGGAACCCGGTCGCTGTCTCGCTTGGGTCTTTCCGACTGGAGACCCCGGAGGCGTGGTTCCTGGGCTGTCTGATCCTGTGGGTTGTGTTCTTCCCGCTCTACCTGACAGCCACGGGGCGGAACCCCTTCGCTCACAGCAAGGCCTGACAACAACAGGGTGCAGTCGTGCTGTGGGCCATCCATGGGCCAGCAACGGTGCTGAGCCCGGTCGCGGCCGGGGACTAGGGGTCATTGCGGCGCCACCTACGACCACGCCTGCCGCACATCCCCCCGCTACGGAGCGCTACTTTCTCGCGGCCGGTTGCGGACTGCGCCTGGGTGAAATCCTCGGCTTGGAGGTGGACGACATCGACTTCGACGAGCGGGAGGTGCACGTCCGACGCCAGCTCAAGGTACTCAAGGGCCGTCAGCCGTTCCTCGGACCGGTCAAGACCAGCACCAGCGCCCGCACGGTCGAGCTGCCCGACGTCGTGGCGGTGGCGCTGCGTCAGCACCTGGCCGACGGGTGCGACGCGGTCGAGGTCGACGACGACACGGACCGTCGCCGGCCGGTCCGCCGGGCCGCACACCTGCTGTTCAAGGGTGTCGGCGGCGAGCCCGTCAACGCGGCGACCTTCTCGCGGACCTGGGCCACCGCACGGGGAGCGGTCGGCCTGCCGGCGCGGTGGGGGATTCACGGACTACGGCACTACTACGCAACGGTCCTGATCCACGCGGGCGCATCGGTGAAGACGGTGCAGCTTGCGTTGGGCCACAGCACACCGACCATCACGCTCAACACCTACGTCCACGAGTGGCCGGACGTGCTCGACCGGACGCGGCTGCTCATCGACGGTGCGCTCAGCCAACACGAAACGGCGGCCACGCCGGCTGTGAGCCGGGCATGACCGCCGTCCGTGAGGTTGTACCCAACCTGTACCCAAGATCAGTAGTGATCCTGTTGGTGCAGGTCAGAGCCTTGATCAGGCTCAGCAGTCGTAGTACATGGCGAATTCGTGCGGGGTCGGGCGCAGACGCACCGGGTCGACCTCGTTGGCGCGCTTCCAGTCGACCCAGGTGGAGATCAGGTCGGGGGTGAAGACACCGCCGTCGAGCAGGTAGTCGTGGTCGGCCTCCAGCGAGTCGAGCACGGCCGGCAGCGAGCCCGGGACCTGCTTGACGTCGCCCCACTCCTCCGGCGGGAGGTCGTAGAGGTCCTTGTCGATCGGCGTCGGCGGCTCGATCTTGCTCTTGATGCCGTCCAGGCCGGCCATCATCATGGCCGAGAAGGCCAGGTAGACGTTGGCCGACGGGTCCGGAACGCGGAACTCGACGCGCTTGGCCTTCGCGTTGCTGCCGGTCACCGGGATGCGGGTGCAGGCGGAGCGGTTGCGCTGCGAGTAGACCAGGTTGACCGGAGCCTCGTAGCCGGGCACCAGGCGACGGTACGAGTTGACCGTCGGGTTGGTGAAGGCCAGCAGCGATGGCGCGTGGTGCAGCAGGCCGCCGATGTACCAGCGGGCGGTGTCGGACAGGCCGGCGTAGCCGGTCTCGTCGTAGAACAGCGGCTCACCGTTGAGCCAGAGGCTCTGGTGGGTGTGCATGCCGGAGCCGTTGTCGCCGAACAGCGGCTTGGGCATGAAGGTCGCGGTCTTGCCGTTGGCCCAGGCCTCGTTCTTCACGATGTACTTGAAGAGCTGGAGCTGGTCGGCGGCGTGCAGCAGGGTGGAGAACCGGTAGTTGATCTCGGACTGACCGGCGGTGCCCACCTCGTGGTGCGAGCGCTCCACGGTGAAGCCGGTGTCGACGAGCCGACGCACGATCGAGTCGCGCAGGTCGGCGTAGTGGTCGACCGGGGGCACCGGGAAGTAGCCGCCCTTGTACGCGGTCTTGTAACCGCGGTTGCCGCCCTCCTCCTCGCGGCCGGTGTTCCACGCGCCCTCGACCGAGTCGATGTAGTAGAACGACTGGTGCGCCGAGGTCTCGTGGCGGATCGAGTCGAAGATGTAGAACTCCGCCTCGGCGCCGAAGTAGGCGGTGTCGGCGATGCCGCTCGCGGCGAGGTACGCCTCGGCCTTCTTCGCGACGTTGCGCGGGTCGCGGGTGTAGGCCTCGCGGGTGAACGGGTCGTGGATGAAGAAGTTGAGCGCGAGGGTCTTCTGCGCCCGGAACGGGTCGATGAACGCGGTGGCGACGTCCGGGAGCAGGAGCATGTCCGACTCGTGGATCGCCTGGAAACCGCGGATCGACGAACCGTCGAACGCGAGGCCGTCGGTGAAGAGGTCGTCGTTGACGGACTCGACCGGCAGGTTGAAGTGCTGCATCACGCCGGGCAGGTCACAGAAACGAACGTCGACGAACTTCACGTCCTCGTTCTTGAGGTATCGCAGCAGTTCCTCGGGATTGGCGAACACACATCCTCCTGGCACGTCCACGGGGTGGCTAGGCTCCTGGCGACGCTATGGCCGGGGGGTTGCCCGGCCATGTCTTGAGTGTTTCTGCCGTGTTACGTCCCTCGCGGAGCGTCAGCGACGCTCCTGTCCACGCACTCAGCCTGCGCGAACGCCGTACCGGCTGTGCCAGTGTAATGACACTTGATGCCATTGGCCCGAATCGGCACGCAGTGGTGACGGCGATCCGAGGCCCCGATTCGGACGCGGATACCCTTGATCGCTGTGACCAATCCGCACGTCCCGGCAGCGCCGGCCACCGATCCCACCTTCACCCCGCCGAGCCTGGGTCGACGCTTCGGAGCGTTGATCATCGACTGGGTGCTCTGCCTGCTGGTGGCCAACATCTTCGCCGATCCGGTACGCGACGGCTGGGCTCCGGTGCTGGTGCTGATCCTGGAGTACGGCATCTTCCTCGGCCTCTTCGCCCAGACGCCGGGCATGTACATCACCAAGGTCCGCTGCGTGAACTGGCACGACGGAGGCCGGATCGGCGTGCTCCGCGCGCTGGCCCGGGGCGTGCTGCTGGCGCTCGTCGTCCCCGCGCTGATCATGGACCAGCACCGTCGGGGCGTGCACGACCGCCTCGTCGACTCGGTCATCGTCGACGCCCCGCGCGGCTGAGCCGACCCCCGCAGGGCCGGTCCGCCCTCGCACGACCCGCAAGATCGCACTCGATCCTGGATGCAGTGGCATCCGCCGCGCACGAGGCCACTACAGCCAGGATCGAGCACGATCATGGCCGGGAGCCGGGAGCCGGGAGCCGGGAGCCGGGAGCCGGGAGCCGGGTCATGAGGGGGTACGCGAAGGAGCCGGACCCGTGCGGGTCCGGCTCCTTCGCGTACACCTGGGGTCAGCGACCCCGCGACTGGCGGGAGGCGCCTGGCGGCCGCATGTTCTTCGGGATCGCGCCCTTGGGCATCTGCGGACGGGCGGTGAGCGCCTTGAGTCGCTTGTCCAGCGCGTTGACGTCCTTGCCGCTGAGCGCGCGGGGCAGCCGCAGCAGCGTCGTGCGCAGCTTGCGGATCGGCAGCTCGCCCTCCTGCTGACCGATCACGTAGTCGTGCAGCGGGGCGGAGCCGATGACCTTCGCCAGCCGTCGCTTCTCCTGCCCGAGCAGGCCGCGCACCCGTTGCGGGTTGCCCTCGGCCAGCAGGATCACGCCCGGCCGGCCGATCACCAGGTGGACCATGTCCATCTGGGTGGTCGAGCTGACGGCAGGGGTGACCCGCCAGTCGCCGCGCATGTTGTCCATGATCTGCGCCGCCGCGCCGGGCTGCCCCTCGGCGGCGTTCATCATCGCCTTGTTGGACCGCAGGTTCAGCACGATCAGCACCGCGAGCAGGGCGAACAGGATGCCCAGCGGCAGCCAGATCCAGCTCCAGAGGATCACCGCGACCACGGTGAGCGCGAGCGGGATGAGCACCGCTGCGGCGACCAGCGGCGCGAACCACCGGTCCTGCTTGGCGGTGAACTGGAACACCATCCCGATCTGCTTCAGCCGCTGGCCGAACGAGACCTTCTCCTGGGGCTTTGCCATGCTGCAGAGTCTAGTGGTCCCCGCCGGCCGCGTTGATCCGCGTCCGGGTGCCGGCCGGCTGAGTACCTTACGTCGCCTCAGGCGCTGCGACCGGGCGGGTAAGGAGGGTACGGCCGGGCAAGATGAGGCGGTGTGCCCATGCCGGGCCGGGGCCTTCGCGCGAAGAGTCGTCAGCAGAGGACGACGACGCGACGAAGGAGCCCGACATGTTCGGCAACGACGTAGATTTCCTGCTCTCCATGCACCGTACCCACGCCGCTGAGCTGCGGGCCGAGGCTGCGGCGGAGCGACTGGCGCGGTCGGTGCCGCGCCGCTCGGGTCGTACCTGGCTGGGCCGCCGCCAGCCGGCCCGCCGCACGGGTGACGACCGCCGGTGACCACGACCGCCGTACCCACCGCGCCCAGCGGAACCGGGCCCGTCCCATCGGCCGGCCGGCACGACGGACCGGCGCCCGGGTCCGGGCCGTCGGCCGGCGGGCCCGGGTCCGGGGCAGCCGCCCTGTCGCCGCGGCGCCGGCCGATCGGCGGGGCCGGTGTTCCATCCGGTCATGGCATGCTCGGTCCCGTGACCGTACGTGCCGCCAGTTCCGTCCTCGTCGGCCGCCAGCGTGAGATCGCGACGCTGCGGGACGCGCTGGGCCGGGCCGGGAAGGGCGATCCGGCCACCGTGCTGGTCGGTGGCGAGGCGGGCGTGGGCAAGACCCGGCTGCTGGAGGAGTTCGCGGCCGGAGCCACCGCCGCGGGCGCCCGGGTGCTGGTCGGCCAGTGCCTGGAGCTGGGTGAGGCGGGTCTGCCGTTCGCGCCGTTCGCCGCGGCTCTGCGCGCGGTGTTGCGCGCCGACGGCGCGGAGGTCTTCGCCGGCTACGAGGCGGAGTTCGCCCGCCTGCTGCCGGAGCTGGGCCGGGTGCCGGCGGGGTTGACCGCGCCGAGCGTGCGACCACTGACCGACGCCCCGCGTGGATACCTGTTCGACCTGGTCGCCGAACTGTTCCAGCGGCTCGCCGACGCCCGGCCACTGCTGCTGATCATCGAGGACCTGCACTGGGCGGACCGTTCCACCCGGGATCTGATCGGCTTCCTGGTCCGGGCCGCGCGGCCGGGCCGGCTGCTGCTGGTCTGCACCTACCGCACGGACGAGTTGCAGCGTGGCCATCCGCTGCGCCCGTTCCTCGCCGAGCTGGACCGGGCACGGGGTGTCGAGCGGGTCGAGCTGGGTCGGCTGGACCGCGACGGCACCGGCGCGATCCTCGCCGACCTGCTCGGCGGCGAGCCGTCGCCCCGTGCCGTCGACGACATCCACGACCGTACGCAGGGCAACCCCTTCTTCATCGAGGAGCTGGCCGTCGCCGGCTCCCCGCTCGGCTGCGCGGCGCTGCCCGAGACGCTGCGCGACCTGCTGCTGGCCCGGGTGGACCGGTTGCCCGAGCCGGCTCAGCGGGTGCTGCGGATCGCCGCTGCCGGCGGCACCCGCTTCGCCCACGGTCTGCTCGCCGAGGTCGCCGGCCTGCCCGAGGCCGAGCTGGAGGACGCGTTGCGCGCCGCCGTCGCGGCCCAACTGGTGGTGGCCGACCCGGACGGCGACTACGAGTTCCGGCACGCCCTGGTGCGTGAGGCTGTGCACGACGAGTTGCTGCCCGGTGAGCACGCCCGGCTGCACGCGCGGTTCGCCGCCGCGATCGAGGCCCAGCCGCACCTGGTCGTCGCCGGCCGCGCTCCGGCCGAGATCGCCCACCACTGGTACGCGGCGCACGACCATCCCCGTGCCCTGGTCGCCGCGCGGGTCGCGGCCTGCGCCGCCGCCGACCGGTACGCCTACGCCGAGCAGCGTCGACTGTTGGAGCGGGCGTTGGAGCTGTGGGAGCTGGTGCCCGACGCGGCCGACCTGCTCGGCATGGACCACCTGGCGTTGCTGGAGCAGACCCTGGACGCCGCGGTCACGGCCGGCGACTTCAGTAGGGCCATCACGTTGACCCGCGCCGGCCTGGCCGAGGTGGACGCCGACGCCGCACCGCTGCGCGCCGCCCGCCTGCTGGACCAGCGGGGCCGGCTGATGGCCCTGCTCGGCAAGAGCGACGGCAGGCGGGAGTTGGATGAGGCGTACCGCCTGGCGGCCAGCGGGCCCTTCGGGGTGGAGCGCGTCCGGCTGCTCGCCGACGTCGCCGCCCACCTGGTCAAGATCGATCCTGAGCAGGCGGCCCGGGTCGCCGCCGAGGCGAGCACGGACGCCGAGGCGCTCGGCGAGGAGCTGGCCCTGCTGCCGACCCGGATCGCCCTGCTCTGCCACCAGCAGCTGGACAACCGGTTGGCCGAGCTGGGCAGCGCCGAGGCCGTGGCCCAGGCGGCCGGGGACACGGCGGCTCTCGTGCTGGTCAAGGTGTTCCAGTCGGACGTGCTCTGCGAGCTGGGCCGCTACGCCGAGTCCGCGCAGGCGGCCGAGGCCGGCCTGGCCGAGGCGCGGCGGGTGGGGATCAGCCGCTCGACCGGGGCGTACCTGCTGTCCAACCGGGCCGAGGCGCTCATCGCGCTGGGTCGGTGGGACGAGGCCGAGACGGTCTGCGCGGAGGCCGCCCGGATCGACCTGTCCGGCGTCACCGGGCTGCACTGGTTGCAGTTGGGGGCCGGTCTGCGGCTGGCGCGGGCGCACCCGGGGGCCGACGAGATGGTCGACCGGGCGTTGGCCTTCCTCGGCCGCCCCTACCTGTGGCCGAACCACCGACTGCCCCTGCACGAGCTGGGCATCGAGGCGGCGCTGGCCGCCGACGACAAGGTCGAGGCGGTCCGCGCGGCCCGGGTCGCGGTGGCCGACGACAGCCTGCCGCAGCTGCCCCGCGAGGGTTGGCCGGTGCTGAGCGCCGCCGCGCGTACCGCCGCCCGGGTGGGTGACGGGGAGCTGGCCGCCGCCGTCGGCGCGCTCGCGGCCGACCTGCCGGCGCGACACCCGGCCGCGCGGGCGCACGCTGCCCAGGTCAGCGCCCTGCTGGCGGCCGACGACGAGGCGTTGCCGGCGTGGCGGGCGGCGGTGCAGGCGTGGCGCACCGACGGGCAGCCGTACCCGCTCGGCCGGGCGTTGCTGGCGCTGGCCGAGGCCGCCGCCGCCGCGGGCGAGCGCGACGAGGTGTCGGCGGCGGTCACCGAGGCGGCCCAGATCGCCCGGCGGCTGGGCGCGACGCCGCTGGCCGAGACGGCCGCCACCCTGGCGCGGCGGGTCGGCCTGCGGGGGACGGGCAACGGCGGGGCCGGGGCCGATCTGCTGACGTCCCGGGAACGGGAGGTGCTGCGGCTGGTCGCCGAGGGGCACAGCAACAGCCGGATCGCCGAGCGGTTGTTCATCTCCCCGAAGACGGCAAGCGTGCACGTCTCCCGGATCATCGCCAAGCTCGACGTGACCAACCGCGGGGAGGCCGCCGCGCTGGCCCGCCGTCTCGGCCTGCTCGCCGAGCCCCGCTGAGGGCGCCGCGGTCTCCTCAGCCGCGCGGCAGGTAGATCCGCCAGCCGTCGAGGGTGACCAGGTCGAGGTCGCCCGGGTCGGTGCCGAGCCGCTCGTCGAGCCGGGCCGCCAGCGGCGAGCCGGTCGGCGCGACCCAGGCCGGCGCCGCCGCGCGCTCCACCTCCCGGCGGTACGCGGGGTAGCGGTCGAAGCCGGGGCGCAGGGTGTCGTCGACGACCGCGCAGACGACGTCCTCGGCGCTCGCGAAGGTGAGGCGGTTGCAGGTCCAGTAGCCGGCGCGGACGTGTCGTACGCCAAGGTGGCGCAGCGTGGCCACCAGCTCGGCGTGCCGGGCCTCGGCGGCCCGGGTCGCCGGGGCCGTCAGCGCCGCCTGACCGGTGGCGTAGGCGGCGGTGAGCAGCGTGGCAACGAGGACGACCAGCGCCGCCGGCCGGGCCGCCGTCCACCCGGGGCCAGGCCGGGCCAGCGTCCAGACCGGCCAGAGCAGCGCCGGCACGGAGATGAGCAGGGTGGACAGGTAGCGCGCACTCTCCGCCGGGGTGAGGCCGGAGGAACTGCTCAGGGTGTACGCGCCGAGGGTGGCCACCGCGGCCAGCACGAGAGCCAGCCGCATGGCCGCCGCGACCCGGGGCGCCGAACCGTCCGCACCGCGTGAGCCGTCCGTACCAGGTGAGCCGTCCCCACCGCCCGAGCCGGGTGGGCGGTGCAGCGTCCGCCAGGCCGTGCCGGCGGCGACGACCAGCAGCACCGGCAGCGCGTACGCCCACCACAGTTGCCAGGTGGCGCAGGATCCGGGGCCGCAGAACCCCATGCCGAGCGGCGGCCCGAGCAGCAGCCCGCCGTGCAGCCGGTCCGCCCAGCTCGCGGTGGCGTCCGCCCCGCCGGCGGCGAGCACCGCGTGCAGCGGGTTGCGGCCGGTCAGCAGGCTGTGCCCCAGCAGCGGGGCAGCCCCCAGCACGGCCGCCGCCCCGAGCAGCGCTCCGGCCCGCCCGCGCAGCTCCCGGTGGCGGAACCCGACCAGAACCGCCCCGGTCGCCACGACGTACGGCAGCACCAGCGGGTCGACCCAGAGCATCAGCCCGGCCAGGAACCCCCAGACCGCCCAGCGGACGAGTCGCCACCCCGGCCGGCCGGCGGCCAGGTCGACGGCGAGCAGGGCGAGCGCCACCCCGGCCGCGTTCATCTCGGGGTAGCCGCCGCCGGCGATCAACTGGTTCTTGACCACCCGGTCGGCGCCGAGCGCCAGCAGCGCCACCGCCAGCAGGGCGAACCAGCGGTCCCCGGTCAGCCGCAGCGTCAGCCGCCAGGTCAGCAGCAGGAACAGCGCGTACAGCAGCAGGGTGGGCAGCCGCAGGCCGAACAGGGACGGGCCGGCCAGGGCGAAAACCGGCGCGGCCAGGTACGCCTCCAGCGTGCCCATGTACTGCTGACCGTAGAACCAGACCGGGAAACCCTCGCCCCGGGCGATGTGCAGCGCGGCCAGCCCCATGGTGGCCTCGTCGCTGTTCGTCGGGGGAGTGGCGTGGCCCAGCAACCAGAGCCGGTAGCCGACCCCGGCGAGCACTGTCAGGGCGGTGAGCCAGCCGACCAGGCCGAGGCGCGAACCGGGCCGCGGACGCGGTCGACCCGCGCCGCGCGGCTGTTCGCGTACCCCGGCGGTCATCGCACGATCATGACACCCGGACGCCGCACGGCCCGTGCGGCGCTGTCGGCGGGTCAGCCGGCGGTGGCGACCGGGGTGGCAGCGCGGGCGTCGAGCGCCTGCTTGTAGAGCCGGCCGGCCCGGTACGACGAGCGCACCAGCGGCCCGCTCATCACCCCGGCGAAGCCGATCTCCTCGGCCTCCTCGCGCAGCTCCACGAACTCCTCCGGCTTGACCCAGCGGGTCACCGGGTGGTGCCGGGGGGAGGGGCGCAGGTACTGCGTGATGGTGATCAGCTCGCAGCCCGCCTCGTGCAGGTCGCGCAGCGCCTGGGAGATCTCGGCCCGCTCCTCGCCCATGCCCAGGATGAGGTTGCTCTTGGTGACCAGGCCGTCGGCGCGGGCCTGCCGGATCACGTCCAGCGAGCGGTCGTAGCGGAACGCCGGCCGGATGCGCTTGAAGATGCGCGGCACGGTCTCCACGTTGTGGGCCAGCACCTCGGGCCGGGAGCCGAAGACCTCGGCCAGCTGCTCGGGCACGGCGTTGAAGTCGGGGATGAGCAGCTCGACGCCGCAGCCGGGCTGCAGGGCGTGGATCTGCCGGACGGTCTCGGCGTACAGCCAGGCGCCGCCGTCGGGCAGGTCGTCGCGGGCGACGCCGGTGATGGTGGCGTACCGCAGGCCCATCGAGACGACCGACTCGGCGACCCGGCGCGGCTCGTCGGCGTCGAACTCGGCCGGCTTGCCGGTGTCGATCTGGCAGAAGTCGCAGCGCCGCGTGCACTGGTCGCCGCCGATGAGGAAGGTGGCCTCCCGGTCTTCCCAACACTCGTAGATGTTGGGGCAGCCGGCCTCCTGGCAGACGGTGTGCAGCCCCTCGCGCGAGACGAGCCCGCGCAGCTGGGTGTACTCCGGCCCCATCTTGGCCTTGACCTTGATCCATGGCGGTTTGCGCTCGATCGGCGTCTCGGCGTTGCGCGCCTCGATCCGCAGCAGGCGACGCCCCTCGGGGGCGGCCGTTGCGGTACGCGCTGCCTGGCCGGTCGTCGGCGCGGAGTGCTCGATCGTCACGAAAACGAGCCTACGCCGGATGGCGGGCGTCTATGTGCGTCAGGCGACCGGCGTCACGCCCCGAACGTTGTGACGCCTGACACCGGCAAGCCGAAAATTGGCGTCACACGCGCGGGGCCGGGGTGCTGCGATCAGTGTCGGCGGCGACCGCCAGTACCGTCGCTCGACGCGGAGTGGGGCTTCGTCGCCGACCAGCGGGACATCATGCGCGTGCCGCGCGACACTGCTCGCCCCGAGTAGACATACGGGCTGGCGTCAGGTCGCGCTGGCCCGTGCGCCACGGATCTGTCAACACTCGGCGAGTCGGTCGCGTAGCCGGGCCGACTGCGGGCCGTTGAGGTCCAGTGCGAGCGCCGCCCGGTACGCCGTGGCGGCCTCGTCGGCCCGGCCGAGGCGGTGCAGCAACTCGCCGCGGGTGGCGTGGAACCACGGGTAGCCGTCCAGCCCGACGATCGCTTCCACCAGAGCCAGCCCGGCGTCGGGGCCGTCCCGCTCGCCGACGGCGGCCGCCCGGTTCAGCCGCACCACAGGTGTGTCGTGCACGGTGAGCAGCACGTCGTACCAGGAGATCACCGCGTCCCAGGGCGTCTGGTCGTAGGACGGGGCGAGGGCGTGGCAGGCGGCGATGGCGGCCTGGACGACGTACCGGTCGGGATTGTCCGGGGTGCGGCGCAGCGCCTGACCGACCAGCGCGACGCCGGTGGTGATCGCCGCCCGGTCCCAGTGCGAGCGGTCCTGCTCGGCCAGCAGCAGCGGCCGGCCGCCGTCGTCGACCCGGGCCAGCCGCCGGGAGTCCTGTAACAGGAGCAGGGCCAGCAGGCCGAGCACGGTCGGCTCGTCCGGCATCAGCTCGACCAGCAGCCGCGCCAACCGGAGACCCTCGTCCGCCAGCCCGACCCGGATCAGGTCGTCGCCGGCACCGGCCGTGTAACCCTCGTTGAAGATCAGGTAGACGGTGGCGGCGACGCCGGCAAGCCGGCCCGGCAGTTCCTCGGCCGTCGGGACACGGTAGGGGATGCCCGCCCGGCTGATCTTCTGTTTTGCCCGGGTGAGCCGCTTGGCCATGGTTGCCTCGGGCACCACCAGGGCGCGGGCCACCTCGGCGGTGGCCAGCCCGCCGAGGGTGCGCAGCGCCAGGGCCACCTGCGCGTCCAGGGACAGCGCCGGATGGCAGCAGGTGAAGATCAGCCGGAGCAGGTCGTCCCGGACGGCCTCGGGCGAGTCCGGTGCGGGATCGAGCAGCGCCACGGCCTCGGCCTCCTTCCCGGCGCGGCGGGCCTCCCGGCGAATCACGTCGACCGCCCGCCGCCGTGCCACGACCAACAGCCAGCCGCGTGGGTTGTCCGGCACGCCGTCCCGCGTCCACACCCGCAGGGCGCGGACGATCGCGTCCTGCGTGGCGTCCTCGGCGAGGTCGACGCTGCCGGTGACGCGGATCAGCGTGGCGAGGATCCGGGAACGCTCGGCCCGGATCACTCGCGCGGCCGCGTCGCCGGCTGTCGCCGCGTCGCCGGTCAGGGTCACAGCGGGATGACGGGGCGTACCTCGACCGCGCCGTTCCAGGCCGCGGGCATCTTCGCGACCGTCGCCACGGCCTCGTCCAGGTCCGCGCATTCGAGCAGGTAGAAGCCGGTCAGGGCTTCCTTGGTCTCGGCGTACGGGCCATCGGTGGTGAGCACGTCGCCGCCCTTGCCGCCGGGGACCCGTACGGTGGTCGCGGTGGCCGTCGGGTAGAGCGCGCTGCCGCCGCGGATCACCGCGCGTGCGGCCTCGCCGAACTCCCGGTACTCGGCCATCTCGGCGGCCTGCTCGGGGCTGCTCCAGTCGACGTCCGCGGTGTAGGTCAGCGCGATGTAGGTGGGCATGTCCGCTCCTCGCGTCCGGGCCGGGCGGTGGACGCCGGCCTCAGGTGTCGAGTCGGCGCTGGTCGCCGACTCCACCATAGGGACGATCGGTCGGACCCTCCACGGGACACCCGGTGCGGAATTTCTGGTCGACGGTCGGCCCGCCGGCCGGAAGTTCAGACCTCGACGAGGGTGGCGAGTCGGCGCTCGACCACCGGGAGCACGTCGGCGACGCTGATCGGGCGGCCCAGTTCGGCGGTGAGCGAGGTGACGCCGGCGTCGCGGATGCCGCACGGGACGATCCGGTCGAAGTACGTCAGGTCGCAGTCGCAGTTGATCGAGAAGCCGTGCAGGGTGACGCCCCGGGCCACCCGGATGCCGATGGCGGCCACCTTGCGGGCCGGCCCCCGGTCGTCCTCGGGCACCCAGACTCCGCTGCGCCCCTCGACCCGGCCGGCGGCCAGGCCGAACTCGGCGCACACGTCGATGAGCAGCTCCTCGGTGCGGCGGACGTAGGCGACCACGTCCACCGGGTCGGGCAGCCGCAGGATCGGGTAACCGACGAGCTGCCCCGGGCCGTGCCAGGTGATCTTGCCGCCCCGGTCCACGTCGACGACCGGGGTGCCGTCCATGGGGCGGTCCCAGGGCTCGGTGCGCTTGCCCGCGGTGTAGACGCTCGGGTGCTCCAGCAGCAGCACGGTGTCGCCGCGCTCCCCAGCCACCACCGACTCGTGCAGGCGCCGCTGCTCGTCCCAGGCGGCCTGGTAGTCGAGCAGGCCGGCGCGGACGGCCGTCAGGCCGGAGGTCGTCGTCGTCACAGCGTCCAGCCTAGTCCCGCCGCGGGCCGAGATCCGTCGTGAGCCGCCTCACCGGCCGTCCAGCGGTGCCTACGGCTCAGGTGCTCGGCACGGGGTCGGCCGGGCGTCCACGGCGCAGGCGGCGGACGAGGAGGGCGATGGCGGCCAGCGTCGGCACGGCCAGCGCGAGGTAGAGCCAGAGCGGGGCGGCGAACGGCGACGGCCGGGGCTCCGGGCCGCCGAACGCGGCCCGAGCCAGCAGTTCGCCCGGCACCGCCAGATCGGTCGACCCCGGCGGTGCGGTGACCAGCACGTCCCGGCCGCCGCCGGGCGACACCGCGGCGAGAACGGCCCGCCGGTCGTCGCCGTCCGCCACGACTGACTGCTTCACCACCGGGTCGACCCCGCGCCAGCCGACGATCTCCGTGGTCGACGCGGCGACCGGCAGCGGTTGGCCGACGGCGTGGCCGGTGGCGGCGTCCAGGAACTCGATCCGCCAGGTACGTGCCGCCACCTGTTCGGAGGTGCAGCGGAGGCCGGCGCAGCCGTCGAAGGCGAGCAGCGCGATCCGCCGGCCGTCCGGGTGCCAGGCGGCCGGACCGGCCAGCATCCGCCGATCGCCCAGCTCGACCTGCCAGCGAACGCTGCCGTTGGTCGGGTCGACGACCACCAGCCGTTGTCGTTCGGCGATCGACGCGGGCACGTCGGCCGGGCCGGCCACCGCCACCAGATCGCCGCCCGGTGACCAGGCCGCCGCGGTGTGCGCGGC
The DNA here is from genome assembly GCF_042872525.1 of Micromonospora sp. NPDC005254. Taxonomy (NCBI): domain Bacteria; kingdom Bacillati; phylum Actinomycetota; class Actinomycetes; order Micromonosporales; family Micromonosporaceae; genus Micromonospora; species Micromonospora sp. NPDC005254. Next base: position 160,005 of record NZ_JBIAKM010000003.1, read on the forward strand.
GAAGGTGCCGGCCGCGACCACCCGCTCGGTGCCGCGGTATGGGTCGAGGACGAGTAGGTCGTCGGGCTTCTCCGGGTCGTTGAGCTGCTGGTTGTCCGGCCCGTAGCTGATCACCGCGTCGTCGTTGCTGCGGGTGCTCAGGACCCGATGCCCGTCCGGCGACCAGGCCAGCGGTTGCATCCCGGTGTGGATCGGGCGGTGCTGCTGCCCAGTGGTGAGGTCCAACAACTCGCCGGACGGCCGCAGGTAGTGCCGCCCGTCCGGGGAGAGCAGCCCGTGGTCCTCGCCGACGTGCAGGGGGATCAGCCGGTAACCGCCGTCCCGGCCGACCAGCACGCCGGTCGACTCCAGGAATCGGGTGCGGCTGGTGAAGAAGACCAACGCGGCCGGCCCGGCCGGGCGCTGCTCGACGGTGGCCTGCCACAGCCACGGCTGGTGCACCTTCGACGGCACCGTGCTGCCGGTGGCCGTGCTGCCGGTGGCCGTGCTGCCGGTGGCCGTGGCTGCTGGCACGCTGAGCATCACCAGCGCGAGCGCGGCACCGACCGTGACCCCGCGCCGCAGTCGTCTGCCCGTCGTTCTCACGGCCCCATTAGAAGCCACGAAGACCGATGACGAAGCCCCGTCCGTCGTGCCGTTCCTATTGGTCAGCCGGTGGGATGCGCCAGAGCCACACGTCGTCGACCCGCTGCGGCTCGCCGAACAGGGCGGTGGCGGTACGCCGGACGGCCGCCTCGTCGACTTCGAACTTCGCGCCGTGCACCTCGTCGGCGAGGACCACCGTCTCGATCCGCCAGTGCCGCAGGTCGGAGCTGACCTCCCGTTTCGTGCCGTCGGTGATGATCGGCATTAGCCCGGTGCGACCAGCCTCGTCCATGAGCGCGCTCAGGGTGCGCGGCACCGGCCCGATCCGGCCCCGCCCGTCCGGGCCGCCGGGGCCGAGGAAGAAGCCACCGGGGATCGCGAACTCGCCCTGCCGGTGCGACAGCGCGTACGCCTGCCAGCGCTGCCCGTCCGGGTAGACGTCGACGGCCAGCGGCACCGGAGTCAACGTGTTGCCGTCGGAGACGTACTGCCGCCAGGCGCCGGACGTGATGAAGTGCGGGATGGGCTCCCGCTCCCGGGTCAACAGCGGGGTGGGCAGCAGCGGCAGCAGGGCCACCGCGAACCCCAGCGACCAGGCCAGCTCCGTCGAACGGTGCCGCAGCGGCGCGGCCCGCAGTTGATCGATGGTGTACGCCAGCAGAACCCCGATCACCGGTGCCACCACCAGGGCCAGCCGGGCGGGCAGCGCGGCATTCACCACCGGCAGCTGCCCGAGCACGTCGAACGGCATCGGCAGGTCGGTACGGCGTCCGTCGATCTTCGCCACCGGCCCGAAGGACAGCACCGTGAAGATCACCGCGACGACGCCCAGCGCCCAGAGGACGGCCCGACGGCCGGGGTCGGCGCGTCGCCAGAGCGCGACGAAGCAGACCACGGTGAGCACGAGCAGCGGGATCCCGAAGAACGAGTTCTCCTCGGTGGGGTTCGGGGCCAGCGAGGTGCCCAGCCCGACCTCCCCGGCCAGGGAGCGGCGCGGGAAGGCGGCGAAGGCGGCGATGTCCTCGGAGTGGATCACCGGGTCGAAGCCGGTGCCGTGGAACCGCTGCGGCCCGGCGAAGTGCAGCCACAGCGGGTACGACAGCAGCACCCCGGCGACCACCGCGGTCACGCCGAGCCCGCGGACGAAGGTGGGCAGGGCGGCTCGGGCCTCGGCGCGGTGGGCCGGGTGCAGCGCCCAGACGGCGACGAACACGCCGAGCGCGAGGGCGGCGAAGAACAGGCCCTCGGCGGCGATCGAGAAGGCCACCGCGACCACGACGCCGAGGATCACCCCGTCGCGCAGCCAGTGCCCGGGGCGGCGCAGCGCGAACAGCCGCCAGATCAGCAGCGGCACGAGCCAGCCGGCGGTCCAGTTCAGGTGGGCGTTGGCGTGCGAGACCATGCCGGGGGAGTAGGCGATGAACAGGCCGCCGACCCCGGCGGCGAGGCGGCTGCGCACCACGTGCCGGGAGAGCAGCCAGTACCAGGCCAGCGCGGTGGCGAGCAGGTTCAGCGTGAGGATCACCAGGAACGTCGCCGGTGGCCCGATGAGGTACGTGAGCGGGGCGAAGACCACCGCGTACACCGTGATCGAGGTGTTGACCGCGAGGTTCACGCCGTCCGGGACGTTGATCAGGTACGTGAAGAAGGGGTTCTCCCCGTGGGTGACCGCATGCCCGCCGAAGGCCAGCAGCCACTCGAACAGCGCCTGGTCGCTGGAGTTGACGGTGATCGCGCGCACGTTCGGGTCCCGCCACAGGCCGCTGGTCACCCAGACGGCGAGCGCGAGCGCCACCAGCACGACGATCAGGTCGGCCCGGCGGTCCCGGAGGGCGCGCGGCGGCGACGCGGGTGCGGGCCCGGTGGCCAGCGACGGGGAGGACGGCACGCAGCGGACGTTACCAACCGGACCTGGACGAGCCGGTCAGACCGCCGGTTGTTGTCGGCTCCGCTGCCCTCGCGGTGGCCATGGTTCGTCGTACACAACGGCTGCCGTGAATGTGTGAGTGTGCCCCATGTCATAGCTCCGACACATCGTCGTAACGTCTCGGCAACTCGACCGTGACCCAGTTCACAGTCTGCCCCTCTCAGGAGGCCGCCGTGCGCCGCTCCTCGTCCACCCTCAACCGGCTGCTCGGTGCGGTCGCCGGGCTCGTCCTCGCCGCCGCGGGCGCGATCACCCTCGCCACGCCCGCCCAGGCCGCCACCCTCACCCAGGTCACCGGCTTCGGCTCCAACCCGGGCAACCTCGCCATGTACGCCTACCGGCCGGACAACCTGCCGGCCAACTCCCCGGCTGTGGTGCTGCTGCACGGGTGCACCCAGAACGCCTCCGGCTACTTCGCCGGCTCGGGCTGGCAGAAGTACGCCGACCAGTGGAAGTTCACGCTGATCGTCGCCCAGCAGCCGTCGGGCAACAACGCCAACTCCTGCTTCAACTTCTTCGAGAGCGGCGACACGACCCGGGGTCAGGGCGAGGCGCTGTCGATCAAGCAGATGGTCGACCACGCCAAGGCGAACTTCGCGGTCGACGGTTCCCGCGTCTTCGTCAGCGGCCTCTCCGCGGGCGGGGCGATGAGCGCCGTCATGCTGGCGACCTACCCGGACGTCTTCGCCGCCGGATCGATCATCGCCGGCATCCCGTACCGCTGCGCCACGAGCATGGTCAACGCGTTCAGCTGCATGAACCCGGGCACGGACAAGACCCCGGCCGCCTGGGGCGACCTGGTCCGTGGCGCCTACTCCGGCTACACCGGCCCGCGCCCCCGGGTGGCCATCTGGCACGGCACGTCGGACACCACTGTCACCCCGCTCAACGGCACCGAGTCCCGCGACCAGTGGACCAACGTGCGGGGGATCTCGCAGACGCCGACCAGCACGTCGTCGCTGCCCGGCAACACCAGCCTGGAGGTGTACGGCAACGACGAGGTACGCCTCTACCGGGTCTCCGGCATGGGCCACGGCACCCCGGTCGACCCGGGCTCCGCCGCGGACCAGTGCGGCACCGCTGGCGCGTACTTCCTGGACACCATCTGCTCGACGTACCGCGACGCGCTCTTCTTCGGTCTGAACGGCGGCGGCAGCACCCCCACCCCGACCCCCACGGCCACCACCACGCCGACCCCCACGGCCAGCCCGACGCCGACGCCGACCCCAACCACGCCGGCGACCTGCGTGACCGCGAGCAACTACGCGCACGTCACGGCCGGCCGGGCCTACCAGTCCGGCGGCTACGCCTACGCGAACGGCTCCAACCAGCGCATGGGCCTCTACAACACCTTCTACACGAGCACCCTCAAGCAGACCGGTCCCAACTACTGGGTAATCGGCTGCTGACCCCACCCACCCCACCCCGGTGATCAAGAGGTTTGCGTCAGAATCCGGCCCCCGGATGACGCAAACCTCTTGATCAACTGGGAGTGGTCAGGCGGTGAGGGCCGCCTGGAGGGCTTGCGGGAGGGTGGGGTGGTGGTAGGGGTAGGCGGCCTTGGTCAGGACGGCGGGGTGGACTCTCGTGCTGGTCAGGGCCTCGTGGGCGAAGCCGCCGAGCGCCACCTTCAGGGCCAGGGCGGGGATCGGGATGATCGCCGGCCGGTGCAGCTGCCGGGCCAGCTCCCGGGTGAACTCGGCGTTGGTCACCGGATGCGGCCCCACCACGTTGACCGGGCCGGCGATCTCGTCGTGGGCCAGCAGGAAGACTGTCGCGTCCAACCAGTCGGCCATCGAGATCCACGGCAGCCACTGCCGGCCACTGCCCAGTCGCCCGGCGATGCCCAGCTTGAACGGCAGCAACTGCGGCTTGAGCAGCCCGCCGTCGCGGTGCAGGGGCAGGCCGGTGCGCAGTCGCACCACGCGTACGCCGGCGTCCTCGGCCGGACGGGTCGCGGCCTCCCACACCCGGCAGACGTCGGCCAGGAAACCCTCGCCGGCGGGCGCGTCCTCCTCGACGACCCGGTCGCCCGTGTTGCCGTACCAGCCGACGGCCGACGAGTTGAGCAGTGCTCGGGGACGGTCGGCGGCCGGCAGCCCGGCGATCGTCGTCGCGAGCGTGGTGCTGCTGTCCACCCGGCTGGTGCGGATGAGCCGCCGGTAGTCGTCGTTCCAGCGCTTGTCGCCGACGCCCGCGCCGGCCAGGTTGATGACGGCGTCGGCCCCGGCGACCGCTGCCGGGTCGAGATGGCCGGCCGCCGGGTCCCACTGCCGCTCCCGCGGGTCGCGCGCCGGTCGGCGCACCAGCCGGGTGACCTCGTGCCCGTCGGCGGCGAGCCGGTCGGCCAGCCGGGTGCCGAGAAAGCCGGACGCGCCGGCCAGAAGGATCCGCATGCCCTTATCTTCGTCGAAAACGCCACCCCCGGATGCGACCCGGCCCCACTCCTCGCCGATCTTGCACTTTGTGTCGTGGTTCTGCCCAGCTAGGTCGGTGCTGCCGGGACAGCACGTGCACGATCGGCGAGGCCGGGTGGAGGGTCAGACCCCCGCGACGGGGCGTAGGTCGGTGAGGAGGCGCTCCACCTCGGCGTACGCCTCCGGGGGGAGCGGGCCCAGGGTCAGGGTTGCCAGGTTTTCGTCGGCCTGGGCCACTGTGCGGAGGCCGGGGATCGGCACCGTGCGCGGGCTGCGGGCCAGCAGCCAGCCGAGCGCGCCCTGCGCGAGGGTCCGCCCGTCCGCGGTGAGCGCCGCGCGGACCTGCTCGACCCGTGCCGCCCACCGCGGCGTGGGCCGGCCGTCGGTGAACCACTGCAACCACTCGGGCGCGCGACCGCGCACGTCGTCCGCTCCGAGTGCGCGGGTCGACCCGGTGAGCAGGCCCATCGCCAGCGGCCCTCGGTTGAGGCTGGCCAGGTCGTGGCGGTCACAGACGGCGAGGACCGCCGCGTTGTCGCTCAGCACCGACTCGTCGTGCTGAATGGCGACGCAGCGCGCCCCGGCCGCCGCGAACGCCTCCGCCGAGGCCGGGTTGTCGGTGCTCCAGCCGTACGCCCGGATCTTGCCCTGGTCGACCAGGTCCTCCAGCGTGCCGACCAGGTCGAGCGCGGCGGGCACCGGCAGGTCGTTGATGTGCAGTTGGTAGAGGTCCACGTGGTCGGTGCCGAGCCGCCGCAGCGAGTCCTCCAGGCTGCGCACGGCGAACGCCGGGCTGGCGTCGGTGCCGAGCGCCCGCCGGGTGGCCTCGTCGCTGACGTTGCCGAACTTGGTGGCGATCACCGCCTCGGCCCGGCGACCCGCCAGGGCCCGACCGAGGACGCGCTCGCTGTGCCCGGCGCCGTAGTTGCTGGCCGTGTCGAACAGGGTCACCCCGAGATCGAGAGCCCGGTGGATCGTACGGATCGACTCGTCGTCGTCCACCTCTCCCCAACCGAACGGCTGGCCGTCGTCACCCCAGAGCGGGCCGCCGATCGCCCAGCACCCCATCCCGATCGCGCTCACCTCGATGCCGCTGCGTCCCAGCGTTCGTGTCGTCGTCATGCGGACCAGCCTCCAACCTGGAGTGCGCTCCAGGTCAAGGGGTGGCTACCATGCCGGGACATGACCGGTTACGCCCCCGCGGAGGCCGCCCGGCGCAGCGGCTTCAGCCTGGACACGCTGCGGTACTACGAGAAGATCGGCCTGCTGGCCGACGTGGGTCGCACGGCGGGCGGCCGGCGCGTCTTCACCGACGACGACCTGAGCTGGCTGGTGCTGTTCCGCTGCCTGCGCGACACCGGGATGCCGATAGCCCAGATGTGCCGGTACGCGGCCCTGGCCCGCGAGGGTGAGCACACCGTCGACGAGCGGCGCGAGCTGCTGCAACGACACGCGGCGCAGGTCGAGGAGCAGATGCGCCTGCTCCAGCGCCAGTACGACCACCTCCGGGAGAAGATCCGCTTCTACGAGCGCCTGCCCGGCCCGGGCACATCCGGCGAGGACCGGGCCGTCGCGCGGCCGGCAGGGGCAGGCGAGGACCGGGCCGTCACGCGGCCGGCGGGGTCAGGCCGAGGAGGTCCTCGGTCGTCCCGGGCCGGCCGGTGAGCGCGTTGAGCGCGGTGACGAGCCGTTTCTCCTCGTACCGGAAGTGCGACTCCAGCAGCGCGGCCAGCCCGTCCAGCTCGGCGCGTACCTGGGCGGTCGGCAGCGGCCGGTCGTCGCTGAGCACCTGCTCGATCCGCCCGAGGATCCCCGCCACCACCTCGTGGTCGGCGATCAGGTTGGCCAGGACCGGGCGCAGCTCGGGAACCTCGTCGGCCAGGACCCGGAACGCCCCGGCGTCCTCACCGGTGTGGTGGCGGCCGAGCGCGGCGCAGTAGGTCAGACAGTGGGCCCGCAGGTCCCGCGACGGGCGGGCGTCGCCGGTGGGGGAGTCGCCGAGCTCGGCCCGCAGGCGGGCCAGCTCCGCGCCGAGCCAGAGGTGGATCTCGATCATCTGATTGCCGACGGCGGCGAGCCGGCCGGCGGGTGAACTGGTCGGGTGCACGTTCGTCCCATGCTGTCCCCGCGCCTCCATGCCCACGGCGGCCTTCGTGCCGGGTGCACCGCGACGCTGGCCGCAGTCTAGCGTTCCGGTGTGCCCGGCTCGTCGGGCTCCGGGGGGTCGTGCCAGCGGGCCCGCCAGGCGGCCTCGTTGGCCTCGTGCGTCGTTCGTTCCTCGAACACGGCGGCCCGCAGCGCGTGCCGGGAGCCCGACATCACCAGCACCTCCACGGCCACCAGTCCGACGCAGATCGCGGTGGCGAGAGCGAGCGCGCCCAGGGCCGGCAGGTGCTGGCCGACCGGCAGGGCGACCGTCAGCACCACGATCACGCCGACGCGGGTCCACGTGGCGGTGTGCAGGGTGCGGAGCTGGAACAGCATGTTGACGGCGAAATAGAAGATCAACCCACCGAAGAGCATGGGTACGGCGGGTCCCTCGATCCGTTGGGCGGGCCCGCCGGCCGGGTCGGTGACCTGGTGCAGGATCTCCTCGCTGCCGATGGAGAAGAGGATCACGGCGGCGATCATCGGTAGGTACAGGTACGCGTACGCGTCGCGGGCCATCGCCACGCGCGGGCCGCCCTCCGCCGCGTGCAGGGCGATCCGGGCGGCCGGCCCGACGAAGTCGAAGTGCGCCCACCACAGCGCGGCGGTGAGCACGATGCCGAGCGCGGCGGCCGCCACCGCAGGCCAGGTGACCGGTTTGCCGAGCAGGTTGCCGCCCACGCCCACGGAGATCACCGACTCGCCCAGCGCGATGATCAGGATGAGGTCGTAGCGTTCGGTCCAGTGTTCGGCGCTGGTCACCCCCCAGCCCCAGGTGCCGACGATGAAGCCGGTGGCGAACTGGACCACCACCACGGTGATCCACAGGCCGTCGCGGACCAGCGCGGCCCGGCTGGGGTCGTCGATCAGGGGCGGGAGGAGCGCGGCGGCCAGCAGCAGGACGATGCTCGCCGCCAACTCCGGCGCGAACCGGCGAAGCTGCCGGCGCTCCTGCGGGGTGTCGCGCACCACGTGCTGATACAGGATCCAGTGGATGCCGCGGACCACGACGTAGCTGATGGCCACCAGCATCGGGCCGGCGGCGCCCGCCTTCGGGTCGCTGAACGCCTGCGGCAGCGCGAGCGCGAACGAGAACAGGGCCGCCATCGCGATGACCATCAGCACCGGGACGTAGCCCTCGCCGAGGCGGACGCGGGTGGCGACCAGGCTGTGCACCACCCAGCACCACCAGAGCACGGCGAGCACCAGGCTGGCGTGCAGCAGCTGCCGGCCGGAGACGTTCGCGGCGGTGGCCCGGGTGATGATGAAGAACGAGAAGACGAAGACCAGGTCGAAGAAGACCTCGAACTTGTCCACCCGGGCGCCGGGGGCGATCGGGACGGCTGGTCCCAGTTGTCCACCCCGCCGGTAGCCGCCCACGGTCCCACTCTGGCAGCGTCCGGCCTGCTCGGAGGACGGAACGGGTCAGCCGGCGTCGCGGGACCGCAGACCGTCCATCAGCAGGTCGAGCAGCCGGTTACCTCCGGTCCGGGACGGGAAGACGCCTGGACCGCGGCCTGAGGCAGCCGTTCGCGGTTGCGCAGCGCGTCCGCCCGCACCGGGCGGGGGCTGGTTACCGGCGGGCCGACCGGCCCGCCCCACCCGGGACAAGGATGGATCATGACGACGAGCAACCCGATCACCACTTCGTTCGCCCATGACTCCACGGCCATGGACGTGATCCGGGGCGTGGACCTCGTCGGCCGGCGGGCGGTCGTCACCGGCGGATCGTCCGGCATCGGCGTGGAGACCGCCCGTGCCCTGGCCAGCGCCGGCGCGGAGGTCACCCTGGCCGTCCGCAACCCCGACGCCGGCCAGAAGGCCGCCGACGACATCACCGGCGCCACCGGCAACGACCGCGTCCAGATCGCCCCGCTCGACCTCGCCGACCAGGATTCGATCGCCGACTTCGTGGCCAACTGGGACGGCCCGCTGCACATCCTGGTCAACAACGCCGGCATCATGGCCGCGCCCCTGAGCCGCACCCCGCAGGGCTGGGAGATGCAGTTCGCCACCAACCACCTCGGGCACTTCGCGCTCGCCACCGGGCTGCGCCCGGCGCTCGCCGCCGCCGACGGGGCCCGGATCGTCTCGGTCAGCTCCGCCGCCCACCTGCGCTCGCCGGTGGTCTTCGACGACATCCAGTACGACCGCCGCGAGTACGAGCCGTGGCAGGCGTACGGGCAGTCGAAGACGGCGAACGTGCTCTTCGCCGTGGAGGCGACCCGCCGCTGGGCCGACGACGGTATCTTCACCAACTCGCTGATGCCCGGCGCGATCCGCACCAACCTCCAGCGCTACGTCAGCGAGGAGGAGCTGAACCGGTTGCGCGCGGGCAACGCGGTGGCGTGGAAGACCGTCGAACAGGGTGCCGCCACGTCGGTGCTGGTGGCCGCGTCGCCACTGCTCGACGGCGTGGGTGGGCGCTACTTCGAGGACTGCCAGCAGGCAGCCCCCGCCCGGCCCGGCGGGCGCACGGGCGTCGCGGAGTACGCGCTGGACCCGGAGGCCGCCGAGCGGCTCTGGCAGGTCTCGACCGCGCTGCTCAAGAGTTGAGCGACGCGAACGAAAGGGCGCCCCGGTCGACGACCGGGGCGCCCTTTCGGCGTTGGCGTGGGATCAGGCCAGGCCCAGCTCCGACTCGAAGTTGCCGGCCTCCAGCCGCTCCTTGACCGCGGTCAGGAAGCGCGCCGCGTCGGCGCCGTCGATCAGCCGGTGGTCGTAGGACATGGCCAGGTAGACCATCGACCGGACCGCGACGACCTCGCCCAGCTCCGGGTCGTTGACCACGACCGGCCGCTTGACCACGGCACCCGTGCCGAGCATCGCCGACTGCGGCGACGGCACGATCGGGGTGTCGAAGAGCGCGCCCCGGCTGCCCGTGTTGGTCAGCGTGAAGGTCGCCCCGGCCAGCTCGTCCGGGCTGACCTTGTTGGTCCGGGTCCGCTCGGCCAGGTCCGCGACCCGCTTGGCGATGCCGCCCAGGTTGAGGTCGCCGGCGTTGTGGATGACCGGCGTCAGCAGGCCCCGCTCGGTGTCCACCGCGATGCCGAGGTGCTCCGCCTCCGGGTAGGTGATCGTGCCACCTTCAAGGTCCATCCGGGCGTTGACGATCGGGTACGTCTGGAGCGCCTCGACGGCGGCGAGGGCGAAGAACGGCAGGAAGGACAGCTTCACGCCGTGCCGCTGCACGAAGGAGTCCTTCGCCTGTGCCCGCAGCTTGGCGACCCGGGTGACGTCCACCTCGACCACCGTGGTGAGCTGCGCCATCTCGTGCAGCGACTCGTGCAACCGCTTGGCGATGGCCTTGCGGATCCGGGGGAGCTTCTCCGTGGTGCCCCGCTTACCGCTCGGCTGCGGCTTCGCGGCCGGCGCGGTGGCGGCCGGCGCGGTGGCGGCCGGCTGTGCCGCCGGAGCCGGCGCGGCCTTGGCGGCCTTCGCCTTCTCGGCCGCGTCGAGGACGTCCTGCTTGCGGATCCGGCCACCCACGCCGGTGCCGTTGAGCGAGCCCAGGTCGACGCCGTGCTCGCTGGCCAGCTTGCGGACCAGCGGGGTGACGTACCCGGCGGTCTCCTCGCCGCCACCCGGCGCCGGGGCGGACGGGCGCTGCGGCGCGGCGGTCGGCCCGGACGGCTGAGCCGCCTGCTCGGCCTGCGCTGGCTGCGCCGAGGTCTCCGCCTCGGCGGCCGGCTCGTTGTACGACATGCCCGGGGTGGGCTCCTCGACCTTCGGCTCCGGCTTCGGCTCGGCCTTCGGCGCCGGCGCGGCCTCCGCCTTCGGCTCGGGCTTCGGCTCGGGCTTGGTCTGAGCGGGGGCCCCACCGGCGACGCCGATGATCGCCAGGTCGGCGCCGACGTCGGCGGTCTCGTCCTCGGCGACCTTGATCTCCAGCACCGTGCCGGCGACCGGCGACGGGATCTCCGTGTCCACCTTGTCGGTGGAGACCTCCAGCAGCGGCTCGTCCACCTCGATGGTGTCGCCGACCTGCTTGAGCCAGCGGGTGACCGTACCCTCGGTGACGCTCTCACCCAGGGCCGGCATCTTCACCGCGGTGCCCTCGCCCGACGGCGCGGCGGCCGGAGCCGGCGTCTCGGCCGGGGTTTGGTCCTGCGTCACCTCGTCGGCGGTGCCCTCGGCGGCGGCCGTCGGCTCGGCGGCCGGCTCCGCCGACTCGGCCGGGGCCTGCTCCTGACCGGCGGCCTCGCCGCCACCGGTCGACTCGCCCTCACCGGCGATGACGGCCAGCTCGCTACCGACCTCGGCGGTCTCGTCCTCGCCGACCACGATCCGGCTCAGCACGCCCGCCGCGGGCGACGGGATCTCGGTGTCGACCTTGTCGGTCGAGACCTCGAGCAGGGGCTCGTCGACCTCGACCGTGTCGCCCTCCTGCTTGAGCCAGCGCGTGACGGTGCCCTCGGTGACGCTCTCGCCGAGCCGGGGCATGGTGACCGATACCGGCATGTTCTCCAGACTCCTTCATTCCCCTTGGGGGATCTTCGCCCGTCGCCGGACGCCGCGGTTTGGGTGATCAGGCGTGCGCGTGCAGCGGCTTGCCGGCGAGAGCCAGGTGCGCCTCGCCCAGGGCCTCGTTCTGGGTCGGGTGGGCGTGCACGAGCTGGGCGACCTCGGCCGGGTAGGCCTCCCAGTTGTAGATGAGCTGCGCCTCACCGATCAGCTCACCCACCCGCGCGCCGACCATGTGGACGCCGACGACCGGGCCGTCCTCGACCCGGACCAGCTTCACGAAGCCGGTGGTCTTGAGGATCTGGCTCTTGCCGTTGCCGCCGAGCGAGTAGTTGTACGCCTGGACCTTGTCGGCCCCGTACTGCTCCTTGGCCTTCGCCTCGGTCAGGCCCACCGACGCCAGCTCCGGGTCGCAGTAGGTGACCCGCGGGATGCCGACCTCGTCGATGACGGCCGGGGTCTGCCCGGCGATCTCCTCGGCGACGAAGATGCCCTGCTGGAAGCCCCGGTGCGCGAGCTGGAGGCCCGGCACGATGTCGCCGACGGCGTAGACGTTCGGCACGCTGGTGCGCAGCCGCTCGTCGGTCAGCACGTAGCCGCGGTCCATTGTGACGCCCTGCTCCTCGTACCCGAGGTTGGCGGTGTTCGGGCCGCGACCGACGGCGACCAGCAGCAGCTCCGCCTCGACGGTCTCGCCGCCGGAGATGGTCAGCTTGACGCCGTTCTCGGTCTTCTCGACCTTCTCGAACGGCTTGCCGACCTTGAAGTTGATCTTCCGCTTGCGGAACGCCCGCTCCAAAGCCTTGGACGACTCCTCGTCCTCGGCGGCCACCAGCCGAGGCAGCGCCTCGACGATCGTCACGTCCGCGCCGAAGGACTTCCACACACTGGCGAACTCGACGCCGATCACACCGCCGCCGAGGACGATCACCGACGAGGGGACCCGGTCCAGGGTCAGCGCGTGGTCGCTCGTGATGATCCGCTCGCCGTCGACCTCCAGGCCGGGCAGGCTCTTGGCGTACGAGCCGGAGGCCAGGACGATGTTGCGGCCGGTGTAGCGCTTGCCGTCCACCTCGACCACGTTCTTGCCGACCAGCTTTCCGGCGCCGGCCACGAAGGTGATGTTCTTCGAGCCGCCCACCAGGCCCTGCAGACCCTTGTACAGCCGGGAGATCACGCCGTCCTTGTACGAGTTGACGCCGGCCATGTCGACGCCGACCAGCTCGGCCTTCACACCGAACTGCTCCGACTCGCGGGTCTGGTCGGCGATCTCCGCCGCGTGCAGCAGCGCCTTGGTCGGGATGCAGCCGTTGTGCAGGCAGGTCCCGCCGAGCTTGCCCTTTTCGATCAGCGCGACGGACAGGTCCAGCTGGGCGGCGCGCAGCGCCGCCGCGTAGCCGCCGCTGCCACCTCCGAGGATGACGATGTCGAAGGTCGCTTCGTTCGGCTCGCTCACGTCCAACTCCCAGGTCGCGTCACTGCATCGGGGGTCACGGAGGGGTAACACGGACACACCCCACCTCGGTCATCTTGTCACCACCGGGCACAGGGTGCGTAGTGAGGTGCCCAACGACACGTCATCGACACGTACCCTTGGCACCGTTGTCGATGACATGACGTGGGGGAGCGGTTCGGTGGGGTTGTTCCGGCGCCGGAAGCAGGCGCGTGTGCTGAGCCACGACCGCGCGGCCGATCCCGGCGATCTGGACCATCTCGCGAACTTCATCCGCAGCCGGCGCGGCGTCGAGGCGTTCATCGAGCCCCGGACGACGGTCACCCAGACCACAGTCATCCTGATCGCCGACGACGGGGAGTGGACGCGCCGCCGCATCGACGGCCCGGACGGCGCGCGGCGCTTCGCGTACCGGATGGGCATCCCGGTGTACGACGTCCGGCTGATGGGCTACCCGCAGCGGATGCGCGACTTCAACGAGCGCCGCAAGCGCCGACCCGACCAGTACTGAAATGCCGAGGGGCCCCGCAAGGGGCCCCTCGGCATTACGTCCGTCAGCCGTTGGCGGCGACGTCCTCGACCAGCTGGACGAGCGTGCGGACCGGCACGCCGGTGCCGCCCTTGGTCCAGTAGCCGGTCGGCTCGCCCGAGTGGTAGCCCGGCCCGGCGATGTCGATGTGCGCCCACGCCACGTCGTCGGCCACGAACTCGCGCAGGAACACGCCGCCCTGCAGCATGTGCCCGGCCCGGTCCATCCCGGCGTTGACCTGCGAGATGTCCGCCACGTCGGAGTCCATGCCCTTGCGCACGTCGTCCGGCAGCGGCATCGGCCAGGCCGGCTCGCCGACCGCGTCGCCGACCGTCCGGACCCGCTCGCACAGCTCGGGGGTGCCCATCACGCCGGCCACCCGCTTGCCCAGCGCGATCACCTGACCGCCGGTCAGGGTGGAGGTCTCGAACAGGTAGTCGGTGCCGTCGGCGCACGCGCGGGCGATGGCGTCGGCCAGGACCATGCGGCCCTCGGCGTCGGTGTTGAGCACCTCCACCTTCTTGCCGCTGAACATGCTGATCACGTCGCCCGGCCGGTAGCTGGTGCCCGACGGCATGTTCTCGGCCATCGGCAGGTACGCGCTGACCGCCACCGCCGGCTTCAGCGCCGCGATCGCCAGCATGGCCGCGCCCACCGCGGCGGCGCCCGCCATGTCGGACTTCATCTCCCACATGCCCTGCGCCGGCTTGATCGAGATGCCACCGGTGTCGAAGGTGATGCCCTTGCCGACCAGCGCGACCCGCTTGCCGTTGCCGCCGTCCTGCGGCGTGTAGGTGAGCTTCACCAGTCGCGGCGGGGCCTCCGAGCCCTGCCCGACCGCGATGATGCCGCCGTACCCGCCCGCGGCCAGCGCCGCCTCGTCCAGCACCTCGACGCCGAGGCCCGCGTCGCGGGCGGCGGCGGCCACGGCGTCGGCGAACGACGGGGGCCGCAGCTCGTTCGGGGCGGTGTTCACCCAGTCCCGGCTGAGCCGGACCGCGCCGGCGACTGCCTGCGCCCGGGTGATCTCCGCCTGGGCGGCCGGCTCAGCGGCGTCCGGAACGGCGATCAGCACGTCGGCCACCGGCTCCCGCCGGGTCGGCTGCGGACGGGTCTTGTAGCCGGCGAACCGGTACCCGCCGAGCAGCGCGCCCTCGGCGACCGCGCGCAGCGCGGCCGGCGCGTCCGCGTCGTCGGGCAGCGGCATGCTCAGCGCCACCTTCGGCGCACCCGCCAGGGCCCGGACCGCCGCGCCGGCGCCGCGGCGCAGCGTCTCCGGTGCCGGGGCGGCGCCCGTCGGCTCCGGGCCGAGCCCGACCGCGACGACCAGCGGGGCGGTGACGGTGCCCAGCGTGGCCAGCTTGATGACCTCACCCGCCCCACCGGTCGCGCCGAGCAGCGCGAGGGTCTCGGTCAGCTTGCCGTCGAAGGCGACGGCGATGCTCTCCGCGCCGCTGGCGAGCAGCAGGTTGCCGGCGAGGCCGCTGGTGGCGCCCTGCTCTCCGGTCTGGCTGTGCACGCCGATCACGATCGCGTCGACGGCGAGCTCGGCCGGGTCGGTGTCGACCAGGCTCAGGTTGGTGGTGCGGGGTGATGTCACTGAAGCTACTCCGGGCGGGCCGGGCCGGTCGCGGCGTCGCGTACCAGCGGTGAAGGTCTCCGGCGGAACCTACCCGCCGGACGTCAGGGCTGTCCCGTCGATCACACCAACGGGGTCCCGCCGATGCTAACCAGCGGCGTTACCCCCGGTAAGTTGCCACCCATGACCGACGTGACCTCCGACGCCGCCGCGACCCGGCTGCGTCGTTCCCCGCTGCACGAGCGGCACACCGCCGCCGGCGCCAAGTTCGCCCCCTTCGGGGGCTGGGAGATGCCGCTGGAGTACGCCGGCGGCGGGGTGCTCAAGGAGCACGCCGCGGTGCGTACGGCGGTGGGGGTCTTCGACGTGTCGCACCTGGGCAAGGTTCGGGTGGCCGGCCCCGGCGCGGCCGACTTCGTCAACTCCTGCCTCAGCAACGACCTGCGCCGCATCGGGCCCGGCCGAGCGCAGTACACGCTGTGCTGCGACGACGCCACCGGCGGCGTGGTGGACGACATCATCGCCTACCTGTACGCCGAGGACCACGTCTTCCTCATCCCGAACGCCGCGAACACCGCCGAGGTGGTGCGCCGACTGCGCGCCGCCGCCCCGGAGCGGATCACCATCACCGACGAGCACGAGGCGTACGCGGTGCTGGCCGTGCAGGGCCCCCGCTCGGGCGAACTGCTCGCCGCTCTCGACCTGCCCACCGAGCACGGCTACATGAGCTTCGACGCCGCCAGCTTCACCGACAGCCTCGCCGAGGTGGAACTGACCGTCTGCCGTACCGGCTACACCGGCGAGCTGGGCTACGAGCTGGTCGTGCCGGCGGAGCACGCGGTGACCGTGTGGGACGCGCTGTTCGCCGCCGGCAAGGCGTTCGAGCTGCGCGCCTGCGGGCTGGCCGCCCGGGACACGCTGCGCACCGAGATGGGCTACCCGCTGCACGGGCAGGACCTCTCGCTGGACATCACCCCGGTGCAGGCCCGCTCGGGCTGGGCGGTCGGGTGGGACAAGCCGGCCTTCTGGGGTCGCGACGCGCTGCTCGCCGAGAAGGCCGCCGGCCCCCGACGTACGCTCCGCGGCCTGGTGGCCGTCGACCGCGCCATCCCGCGCCCCGGCATGACCCTGCACGTGGGCGACAAGCAGGTCGGCACGGTGACCAGCGGCACCTTCAGCCCGACCCGCAAGCAGGGCATCGCCCTGGCCCTGCTGGACACGGACGCCAACCTGGCCGACGGCGACGAGGTGCAGGTCGACATCCGAGGCCGCCAAGCCCCCCTGCGCCTCCAGAAACCCCCCTTCGTAACCCCCTCAACCCACTAACCCCAACCCACCCCCTCCCCACCCCGCCGCCCCGGGCCCCGACCTGGTTGATCATGAAGTTATTGCCACGACACGCCGATGCCGGTGGCAATAACTTCATGATCAACGCGGATGGGGTGGGGAGCCGGAGGGGGTGGGGGAGCCGGAGGGGGTGGGGTTAGGGGGTTGGGGTGGTGGGGGGTTCGCCGGAGTCCAGGACTGCCTGGGTCCAGCCGCCTTCGATGACTCCGGTCGCGTTCAGGACGGCCCAGTCGACGACGTCGGTCGCCTCCACCACCACGGGGGTGCCGATGCGCACGCTCTCGTCGGTGTTGGCGTCGCTGGCGCTGACGCCGACGATCCGCTCCGGGGTCTCCCACGAGGTGACGCCCGCCCAGACGTACTCCGGGCCGTCGTCGCCCGGCAGGCCGTACTTGACGACCAGCTGCGACTCGGCCGGTAACTGGCCGGCGACGAAGCGGGCCCGCGCGTCGCCCAGGGCGGCCCGGGCGGTGGCGACCGCGTGGCTCATCGCGTCACCGGAACGGGCGTAGCGTACGTCCGGCTGGATGCCGGAGAACAACGTCGCGCAGGCGGCTGCGTAGTAGCGCCCGTCCGGGCCGGGATGCCCGGCCGGCGGACGCAGGCTCAGGAACGAGTCGGCCTCCGGGTCGGTCGCCGGGTCCAGCTCCAGGCGCAGCAGCACCGGGGCCGTCGCGCCATGCTGCTCCGGGTTGCCGTACGCCACCGCGATGTCGTGCCCGGTCACCGTGGCCAGCACCGGCAGCTGCACGAACGCGGGCACCTCCTCGCCGGTGAGCCCGTCGGTCCAGTCCCGCAGCAGCCGCCGGGCCGCCCCGGTCATCACCGCGCCCCAGGCGCGGGTCAGATGGTCGGGCACCCCCTGGGTCTGCAACTCCAGCAGACCGAAGCGCCGCAGCCCCTTCGTGGTGAACCACAGCCCCTCGGTGTCCGAGGAGTACGGCACCAGCACCCAGTCGATCAGCCGGATCCGGCCCTGCTCGTCGGGGAGTGAGCGCAGCGCGGTCGCCGGGTCGAGGAACTGGAGGCCGAAGACGTCCACCACGTCGCCGTCGACGGACTCCGCCACCGCCGCCGCCACCGCCCGGGCCGCCCACTCGTGCGCGGGCGGCCAGCCCGGCCGGTACTCCGCCTGCACCACGACCAGGTGTGTCGCCGCGGCCAGCCGGGCCAGCTGCGCCTCGGTGGCGCCGAACGCGGTGAGCAGATCCGGCGGGAGCGCGGGGAACTCGGCGATCGGCCGGGTGTCCACGCTCATCAGCGGGCTGTCCAGCATCTGGCGGGCGAGCCCGTGCACCGGCTCGGCCAGTCGGCCGGTCAGCGCCGCCACCGCCGTCTTCGCGCTGACCTTCGGCAGCCCCGCCATCGGCACCAGGTAGGTCGCGCTGAGCGACTCCGGCACCGGTACGGGCAGGAAGTCGTCCGTGATGAGCATGTGGGTTCCCCCGGTGGCCGTGCCGGTGCTGTCGAGCCGAACGCTACCCGGCCGGCCGCGCCGGCTTCAGGCGGACAGCACCACACCGAGGTAGACCAGCGTGGTGACCACCTCGACGGTCGCGCCGAGCACGTCGCCGGTGATCCCGCCGAGCCGGCGTACCACGTGGGCCAGCAGCGCGACCGCGACGGCGAGCGCGGCGACGACGGCGAGCGGCCCCTGCCACGGGTGGCCCGGCACCGCGGGCACCGCCAGCAGCACGACGGCGACCGCGCCGACGGCCAGCGCCACCGGGCCGACGGTTCCCGCCACCAGGGCCCCCAGCCCGTCCGGCCGGGCCGCGGGCACGCCCCGTCGGCACGCCACCGTCACACCCAGCCGCCCGGCCGCGGTGGCCGCCACCACCGCCGCGACACACGCCGGCCAGGACCGGCCGGCCAGGTCGGCGAGCGCCGCGGCCTGCACCAGGAGTACGACCACCAGCGCGACCACACCGAACGGTCCGACGTCCGGCTTCTTCATGATCTCCAGGGCGGCAGTCCCCCGCCGGTACGACCCGAGCGCGTCCACGGTGTCGGCCAGCCCGTCCAGGTGCAGCCCTCGGGTGAGCAGGGCGGCGGCGCCCACCGTCACGCCGGCGGCCACCAGCGGGGGAGCGAGCAGGCCGGTCAGCAGCAGGACGCCGCCCAGCAGTACGCCGAGCAGCGCGCCGACGGCCGGGGCGAGCGCCATCGCGGTACCCGCCACCGGGCGGTCGATCCGGCCGGCGCGTACCGGCAACGTGCTGAAGGTGGTGACCGCCAGCCGGGCTCCCGCGACGAGCCGCGACTCAGCCGGCACGCCAGCCCGACGCCGGCTGCTCGTCCGCCCCCGTGCGGGTGGGCCCCGGCCCGGCCGGCTCCGGCTCGGCGAACTCCGGGTCGGTGTAGTCGGGCCCGGTGTACGCCGGCTCGGCGTCGTCGGGCTCGGCGTCGTCGGGCTCCGGGTCGGCCTGCGGCTCGTCGGCCCGGTCCGCGTCGGCGTCGCCCGCCAGCGACGGGTGCACCGGCAGCGCGGCGGCCAGTGCCAGCACCGAGCGCAGCAGCGGCAGCGCGACCAGGGCGTTGGCGCCCTCGCCGAGGTCCAGCCGCAGGTCGAGCAGGGGCGTGAGGCCGAGCACGTCGGCGGCCAGCCGCACCGCGGGGTGCTGGCCGTGGTCGGCCAGCAGGCACCAGTGCCGCGCCTGCCCGGCCAGGTCACGGCTGACCATCCCGGCGGCCAGCCCGACCGGCCCGTCCAGCAGCACCGGCACCCGGCGGGCGGTGGCGCCCAGCAGCACGCCGGTGGCCACCGCCACATCGCCGCCACCCAGCTCGGACAGCACGTCCTTCGCGCCGCGCGGCGAGCGGCGGGTGCGGTGCAGCGCGTCGCGCACCGCCGCGCAGCGGACCATCCAGGCCGCGTCGTCGATCTCACCGGAATCGGTGATCACCCGGCCCAGCACCGCCGGTGGTTCCGCGCCGGCCGTGGCCGCCAGCACCGCCGCCGCGGCCGCCTCGGTGCCGGCGCCGCACGCCCCCAGGACCAGCAGTTGTACGCCCGCGTCGGCGGCCTGCTCGGCCAGCCGCCAGCCGTAGCGCAGTGCCGACTCGACCTGCTCGCCGGTGAGCGCCGGCTGGGTCTCCATCGGCGCGGAGGCGGGGGTGTCCACCACCTGCAGGCTCGCGCCGCTCTCGGCGGCCAGCCGGGCCAGCGCCCCCCGCCCGGCGCGGGCCTGTGCGGCCCGACGCGCCGACTCGCCCGCGACGGCGCCGGCCGACGCGCCACCGGCGTGGTCGCCGTTGAGCAGCAGCACCCGCACCGAACCCCAGGCGGCCGGCGTCGACGTGCCCTGGGTGGCGGCGGCGAAGCCGACCACCCGGTCCAGCACGCCCAGCCCGGCACCGGGTACGTCCAACGTGGCCAGCCGGTCCACCGCCTGCGGACCGGCGTAGTCGTCGGGCATCGGCAGCTCCATGCCCGGCTGGATGACCAGCCCGGTGGCCACCATCGGCAGCGCCATGGTCGGCGCGGCCCAGGGGTTGCCGGGCTCCTGGTTCGGGGCGACCGGCGGGGTGTGGGTCAGCACGTCGGGCAGCTGGACCTCGGGGGTGGGCTCGGCGTCGAGCAGGCTCGTGCCGGCCTGGAATGCGCCGGTCTGGCTCGCGGCCGGCGACACAGGGCTCGCCGACGCGCTCACGGTCGCGGCGGCGGCGGCAGCAGCAACGGCGGTGGTGGGTGCCGGCTTCAGCCAGGCCGGTTGGCCCGCGACCACCAGCACCACTGCGTCGCAGGCATCGGCGACCGCGCGGTTGGCCGCGCCGAGCGCGTCGGTGAACGCCCGGCCCAGCGGGGTGGTCGGCACCAGCGACAGCCCCACCTCGGGGCTCACCAGCACCACCCGCGCCGCGCAGGTGCGGATCGCCTCGGCCAGCTCGGCGATCGTCGCCACGTCGTCGGCGGGCTGGTACTCCGGGTCGAGCAGCACGGTCACCCAGCCGCCCAGGTCGTCCACGAGAAGCGTCTCGTTGGGCTCGGCGGATTCGAGCACGTCCGCCAGCCGACGCGGCTCTCCGGCGGTCTCCTCGGTGGTCCAGCTGCCCGGTCGGCGGGCGCGGTGCGTCGCCAGCCGGGTCGCCCACTCGGTGTCCTCCGGGTCGCCCTCCGGCGCGGTGGCGATGTAGCGAACCACCGGCGCGTCGGCGACCAGGGACTCGGCGAACTCGGACTTGCCGGACCGGATACCGCCGAGCACCAGGACCGTGTTCCACCCGTCAACGGACATGTCCGTACCTTAGTTCTCATGCCCCGGGTCTGGGCACGTCGCCCCAGCCCTGCCGACGATCGAAAGTCCGTTCCGCGTCCATTGCAGGCAAGCGTCCGCTTCCCTCCTGCGCCGTCCGCAGCGCCCCCGCGAGCGCCGGCAATCTTGGACAGTTTCCGTCAGCTCGGAACGGAAAGTGTCCAAGATCTAGCCCGCCCCGGTGTCCGGGGGCGAGGAGCGTGGCGCAGCGTTGTGGGTGGTCAGCCGCAGTGTTCGAACCCGCTGCCGTAGCTGACCCCGCCGGTGGCGCCGCCCCACTTCACGCACGCGCCAGCGGCGGAGGCCCGCACCGGGCCCGCGTAGTAGTCGAACGAGCCGCTGTCGGTGCTGCGGGCCCGTCCCTGCACCTCCAGATACGCCGACGCCGCCGTCCTGGCCCCGACCGCGGTGTCCTTGAGGGTGACCACGCAGTTGTTGCCGTTGCCCGAGTGGTAGAGCAGGTAGACGCGACCCTGACGACGGCCGCCACCGTCGGTCAGCGTCGCCGAGTCGATCACCTGATAGCCGCTGCCGCACGCCTGCGCCGCCGCGTACGGGTTGGGCCGGCCCGCCGGGCTGCCACTGGACGTCGGTCTGCCGCTGGCCGCCCCGGTCGGCGTGGTCCCCGGTGCCGCGCTGCGGGTGACCGGGCTGCCGCTGGCGGGCGTACCCGATCGGTCGCCGCCGGTCGGTGTGGCGGTCGCGGTCCGGTCGGCGCTCGGCGTGCCACTGGCCCGGGGTCCCGGGGTGGTGGTATCCGCGGTCGGCAGCGCGACGCCGGTGCCCGACGTCGACTCACCCGTCAGCGCCGCCGGACCGGTCGTCCTGCCCGGCCCGGCGTCCGGCCGCAGCGCCGCCACGGCACCGCCGACGAGCGCGATCAGAATGATCGCGCCCACCCCGACCAGCAGCGGCCCGCGTCGCCGGCTTGACGACGTCGGCAACGGATCCTCGCGGGTCGGCCCGGTCTCGGTTGGCCGGATCTGGACCATCCCGGCCCGGAAGGCCGGTGGCAGGGCCGGATCCGTGGTCGGGACCGGCGGCGTCGGCGCGCGGGTCGGCACGGGCGGCGTGGGACTCGAAACGGGCGGAACCGGCGGCGCGACGGGCGGCGGGGTGGTGGCGCCCACCACGGGCGGGGCGGGTGCGGCCACCGCCCACGGAGGGCGGGCGGAGGGCGGGATGCTGGCCAGGGTCGCGTCGCGGGCATCAGCGGCGGCAGCGGCCAGCTCAGCGGCGCTGGCGTACCGGTCCGCGGGCCGCTTGGCCATCGCCCGCGCGACCACCGCCGCCACCGCGGGCGGCGTGTCCGGCGGCAGCGGGGCCGGCTCGTCCTGGGCGTGCCGCAACGCCACCGCGAGCGGGTTGTCGCCTTCGAACGGTGGCTGCCCGGCCAGGCAGAAGTACGCCACCGCCCCGAGGGCGTAGATGTCCGTGGCGGCGGCGACCGGCTGGCCGGTGGCCTGCTCGGGAGACATGTACGCGGCGGTGCCGAGCACCATGTTCGCGGCGGTCAGCCCGGCCATGCTGCGGGACCGGGCGATGCCGAAGTCGACGAGCACCACCCGACCGTCCGCCTTGACCAGCAGGTTGCCGGGCTTCACGTCCCGGTGCACGATGCCGGCGAGATGGGCGGTGTGCAGGGCGTCGGCGGCCTGCGCCAGCACCGACATGGTGGTGGCCGCGTCCAGTCGACCCGCCGTGCGTACCCGGACCGACAACGGCTCGCCCTCGACGTACTCCATCACCAGGTAGTCGACCCGGCTGCCGTCGGCGAGCGCGGCCTGCCCGACGTCGTGCACCGCGACCACGCCGGGGTGCCGCAACGCCGCGAGCATCCGCGCCTCGGCGCGGAAGCGGGCGGTGAACTCCGGATCGGCGACCAGCGACGGCAGCAGTACCTTCACCGCCACCTCGCGCTCCAACAGCACGTCGGTGCCCCGCCAGACCGCGCCCATCCCGCCCGTCGCCACCCGCTCGCCCAGCCGGTACCGGTCGCCGAGCAGCACTCCCCGTGTCAGCACCGAGCCACCGTACCGGCCCGCACCGACGGGGGTTGATCAACCCGTGGGTTGCCGCGGGGGGCGAGCGAGCGGCCGTTGCGCGCCGGGCCGACTACGCTGGCGGGGGTTCGTCCCACGGGGACTTCAGCGGCGAGGGGAGACGCGGCATGGCGTGGAGCTGGCGGTACGAGGGCACGGACGGTCAGACGGTGGAGGGCCCGGCGGAGTCGTTCGGCAGCCAGGCCGACGCCGAATCCTGGATCGGTCAGACCTGGCGTGAGCTCGCGGCGTCCGGCGTCACCTCGGTCGCGCTCGTCGAGGACGACCGGGTGGAGTACCGGATGAGCCTGCTGCCCACGGCCGAGTGATGGCCTACGACCGGCCGGGCGCCGACGGGCTGGTGCTCGGCGTGCCCAAGGCGGCGTTCCGGCCCAGCCCGGTCTTCCTCGGCCTGGTCGCGCTCTTCGCGGTCAGCGGGGTGCTGGCCTGGAACGGCTACGGCAGCGTCCGCTTCGACGTTTTCGTGTTCGTGGTGTCCGGCTGGCTGGTGTCGCTCTGCCTGCACGAGTACGCCCACGCCGTGGTGGCCTACCGCGCGGGCGACCGGGACATCGCCCACCGCGGTTACCTGACGCTCAACCCGTTCAAGTACACCCACCCCCTGCTGTCGATCGTGCTGCCGGTGGTGGTGGTGCTGCTCGGCGGCATCGGCCTGCCCGGCGGCGCGGTGTGGGTGGACCGGCACGCCATCGGGGGGCGACTGCGGCACACCCTGGTCAGCCTCGCCGGCCCGGCGACCAACGTGCTGTTCACGTTGCTGCTCGTGCTGGCGGTGCGACTCGGCACGTCCTCGGGTGGCCCGGTGGAGTTCTGGGCCGGGGTGGCGCTGCTGGCGTTCCTCCAGCTCACCGCGAGCGTGCTCAACCTGCTGCCGGTGCCCGGCCTGGACGGCGGCAACATGATCCAGCCGTGGCTCAATCCGCAGTGGCGCAGGATGTACGACCTGTTCGCCCCGTACGGCTTTCTTCTGCTCTTCGCGCTGCTGTGGAACCCGCGAATCGGCGGCTGGTTCTTCGACGCGGTCTTCGCCGTGGGTGACCTGCTCGGCCTGCCGTCGTGGCTGTACGCCGCCGGCCTGGACCTGATCCGGTTCTGGCGGAGCTGAGTCGAGCTGAGTTGTCCGGTCCGGCCGGCGCGGGTGCGCCGACCGGACCGGACCCGCGTCAGGGCCGCTCGGCGGGAGACTCGGTCTTGGCCGGGTCCCGCTCGGTGACCGGCTCGACGATCTCGTCGATGGCCTTGAGCAGCTCGGCGTCGAGCTTCACCCCGGCCGCCTTCACGTTGTCGTGCACCTGCTCGGGGCGGGACGCGCCGATGATCGCCGACGAGACGTTCGGGTTCTGCAGGACCCACGCCACGGCCAGCTGGGCCATGCTCAGCCCGGCCTGCTCGGCGAGCGGCTTGAGCTGCTGCACCCGGGTCAGGACGTCGTCGTTCATGAACCGGGAGATGAAGTTCGCGCCCGACTTCTCGTCGGTGGCACGGGAACCGGCCGGCGGCGGCTGCCCCGGCAGGTACTTGCCGGAGAGCACGCCCTGGGCCATCGGCGACCAGACGATCTGGCCGATGCCCAGCTCCTCGCTGGCCGGCACGACCTCGGTCTCGATGACCCGCCACAGCATCGAGTACTGGGGTTGGTTGGAGACCAGCGGGACGTGCAGCTCCCGGGCGAGCGGGTGGGCGGCCCGCAGCTGCTCGGCGGTCCACTCGGAGACGCCGATGTAGTGCGCCTTGCCGGAGTGCACGACGTCGGCGAACGCCTCCATCGTCTCCTCCAGCGGCGTGCTGTGGTCGTACCGGTGGGCCTGGTAGAGGTCCACGTAGTCGGTGCGCAGCCGGCGCAGGGAGCCGTTGATCGACTCCATGATGTGCTTGCGGGACAGGCCGCGGTCGTTGCGACCCGGCCCGGTCGGCCAGTAGACCTTGGTGAAGATCTCCAGGCCCTCGCGACGCTCGTTCTGCAGCGCCCGGCCGAGCACGTCCTCGGCCCGGGTGCCGGCGTACACGTCGGCGGTGTCGAAGGTGGTGATCCCCGCGTCGAGGGCGGCCCGGACGCAGGCGTTCGCCGCGTCCTCCTCGACCTGTGAACCGTGGGTGATCCAGTTGCCGTACGAGATCTCGCTGACCATCAGGCCAGAACGGCCCAGGTGTCGGAATTCCATGCCCCGACCATAACTCCGGTGGATCACGATCGCCGAGCGACGACTCAGAGCACCGGGTTCGCGTCGGTCAACAGCCGGTCGATCTCCTCCAGCACCGCCGCGCGATCGGGGTGCACCAGGTCGATCAGCGGCCCACCCCGCCGGTCCAGCGCGCCCCACCGACCGCTGCCGCTGACCACCAGGAACGCCACCGGGTGGATGACCACCATCGGGTACGACGGCTGCACCAGCACCGCACCGGTCCGGTCCACCACACCGCGCCGACCGGCCACGTCGACGACCACGAGACCCTCGTCGGTGAAGCCGTCGACCGGACCCGCGTCGGTCAGCTCGGTGACGAAGCCGTGGTATCGGGTCGGCACCACGATCCGGCCGGTCCGGTCGACCGCACCCCACCCCTCGCGCTTCACCGCGGCCAGCCCTCGGCGGAACGGCCGTACGTCGGCGAAGTTGGGCGGAACCTGCACCGCGCCGGTCGGGTCGATCGCCGTCCACCCGCCGTCGGTGAACACCCAGGCCAGGCCGTCGCTGAACGGGCGCACCGCCCGGTACGAGGGCGGGATCACCGTCGTACCCAGCAGGTTGATCAGGGACCACCGGTCGGTGTCCGGCCGCCGGACCCAGGCCAGCCCGTCGTGGAAGGGCTGCGCCTCGGCGTACCGGGCGGGAATGACAACGTCGCCGGCGTGGTCGGTGTAGCCCCACAGCGGTCCGTCCCGGTCCGGCTGCGGGGGCCGGTCACGGTCGAGCACCTCTTCCCGACTCCGGGGGTACGGCCCGAAGCCGTCGGCCGAAGCCCGCGCGGTGACCGCGTCGAGGGCCACCCGGATCCGGTCCAGCAGCTCGGCGTCGCCGGCCCCGCGCAGGTCGAGCGCCCGCTCGAAGTGGTGGCAGGCCTCCATCAGCCGGCCCTGGTCATAGCAGCACCGCCCGGCGTGCTCGTGCAGGGCGGCGCGCAGCCGGTCGGGCAGTTCGATCGAGTTGGCCTCGGCGAAGAGCTGGTCGGCCTCGGCGTAGTCGCCCCGCCAGCGCAGCACGTGGGCCAGCCGGGCCTGGGCCAGCGCGGTCCGGCGCAGCTCGCCGGTGGCTTCGGCGTAGGTGAGGGCGAGCCGGCCGTCGGCCAACGCGTCGTCGAGGTCGCCGAGGATCCGCGAGGCGACCGCGCGCAGACTCAGCAGCCGCGCACGGGCCTTGTTGTCGACGGCCGAGCCCAGCTTCTCGGTCAACCGCCGCCGGATGGCCCGCATGGCGTCCGGCTCCGTCAGCTCCTCGCGCAGGGTCACCGGGTCCAGCCGCCAGCGGTACGCGGCCAGGACCTGCTCCGGGTCGCCCTGATCGGCAAGCGAACGACGGGGCGGCTCCGGCGCCGTGGCGGGCGGCGCCGACACCGGCGCGTCCTGGTCGGACGACCCGCTGCGCGGCCCGGGAATGCCAGCGAGCGGTACGGCGGAGACGGGCGCGGCGGGTGGCGCGGACACGGGCGCCTGCGCGGCCGGCGGTGCGGAGACGGGTGCTTGCGCGGCCGGCGGTGCGGAGACGGGCGGTGCGGAGACGGGCGGTGCGGAGACGGGTGCCTGCGCGGCCGGCGGTGCGGAGACCGGCGGTGCGAGTGCCGCCGGGGGTACGGGCTCCGGTGCGGGCGGTGCGGACACGGGCGCCATCGCGGTGGGCCGTTCCGCTGCCGGCTCGGGCGGCGGCGTGCGCGTCGCCTCGGTCGCCGGACCGGACCCGGCCGGGTCGGCATTCGGGTCCGGGCTGGCGGTCGATGGGTACGCGTTGCTCGACGCGGGCGGCGCCGATGCCGGCCGGTCCCACGGTCCGGCGTCGGCGAGGCGGTCCCGCGACGCGTCGGTGGATGCGTCGGCGGTCGGCGCGCTCGTCGCACCAGTGACCTGGCGGATGTCGTCGGGGGCGAGGTCGCTGTGGTGCCCCGACGCCTCTGTGTACGGCTCACCGCCGAGCGGACGGTGGATGTCGCCCGACACCGGCTCGGCGGCCGCCGCTGCGTCGTCGGCATCGTCGACCAGGTCGTCCGACCAGGCGCGTGGAGCACCGGAGACCGGGTGTGCCGGCGGTCCGGAGATCGGCTCCCGTCCGTCGGTCGGGGTCGGTTCGGTGGACGGCTCCACGTGGGTGGCGAGGTCGTCGACCCGAGGGCGACGCTCAGCGTCGGCCACCTCCATCGGGGTGGCCGAGGCCGGCGGTGCCGAGACGGGCCAGGCCGAGTCCGGCGGTGTGGTGCCCGGCGGTGCCGAGACGGGCCGTGTCGTGTCCGGCGGCGCGAGGGCTGGCGGGGCCGAGACGGGCCAGGCCGAGTCCGGCGGCGCGGAGACAGGCGGTGCCGAGACAGGCTGCGCCGAGGCGGGTGGGGCGGGGCGTACGGCGATCGGATCGGCTGGTGGTGCGGACACCGGCCGGCTCGGTGGTGGGGAGACCGGGTCGGCGAGCGGTCCGGAGATCGGTGTCGCAGCGGTCTCGACGGCCGAGTCGGGCCGCCGGTCGGCTGGGGGGTCGCTGACCAGCGGTTGGGCGGACGCCGCCGACGGGACGTGCGCGTCCTCGGCGTGTGGCGAGCCGGCCGACCCGTCGCCGGGCTTCCAGTCCTCGGTCGTCTCGGCGACGGTGGTGGTCTCGGGTTCCTCGGTCGGCCGCTGGTCCGCTGGTGTCTCGTCCTGGTCGGGCACGACCGGCTGGGCGCCCGGGCTGAACCAGGCTGCCGGCCCCCGGGCCGACGCCTCCGCTGGCTCCGCAGCGGTCGGCACTGGCGCTTCCGAGGGCGCCGGGGGCACGTAGCGACGCGGTACGCCCGGGGCGATCGGAAGCGCCGGCTCGGCATCCGGCGCGGGCGCCGAGGACGTCGGCGTCACGGGGGTGGGGGGCTGCTCCGGCCGCTGCCAGGACGGTGGGGGAGCGACCGGCGGGCGGTCATCCGCAGGCGGCGAGGGCCGCTGCCCAGGTGTGGGTTGTGGGGGCTGGTCCTGCGGGGCGGGACGGGCGGGCGGCGCCGGGTGCGAGCGGTTGTCCGGGCCGGGATAGCGCGGTGGCGCGGTGGCGCGAGGGTCGGCAGTCGAAGCCGGTTCGGTGGGTGTGCGGTGCTCGGGCCGCTGCGGCGACTCCGGCCGCTCGTCCGAGGACGGAGGATCCACCGGGGCGGGCAGGAACTCCAGCCGCAGCCGGGCGGCCGGTGGACCGGAGACGGGGACGTCCGCCGGGGAGACCGGTGCGGCGGACACCGGCCGGTCGCGCTCCGGACGACCGGACGACGTGGATGGTTGCCACGCGTGGTCCGCCGAGGCGGGGGAGACGGGTGCCGCGGACACCGGCCGGTCCGGTCCGGGCGCGGCGGGCGAGACGGGTGCCGGCGACACCGGTCGCTCCGGCGAGGCCGGACGAACCGGGGTTGCCCGGCCGGTGCCTGGCGCGGCCGGGGAGACGGGTGTGGGCGGGACCGGGGTGGCCCGGCCGGAGGTGGGCGGCGCCGTCGCGGCGGAACGCGCGGGCCGTTCGTCGTGCCGGGGCGGCTCCGCCGGTGGCCGTGCGGGTCGCGTCGCCGGCCGCGGCGGGACCTCCGGCTCAGCGCCGCGGTGCGGCTCGGGCCGGTAGCCCGGCTCCCGTCTGCGGTCCGGGTGCACCGGACCGGGCGGCGGCCAGGGCAGGCCGCCACCCGACCGGGGGCCGGGCTGCGACCGCGGCTCCTCGCGGTAGGTCTCCTCGCGGTACGGCTCCTCGCCGTACCGCTCCGGCCGGGCGTTCTCGCGCGCGCGACGGTCCGGGTACGCCTCGGTGCGGGCTGCCGCCTCGCGGGGTTGCTGCCGGTGCGGCTCGACATCGGGACGGCGGCGCTCGTCGTCGCGGCGGGGCTGTTCCGGTGCCTCCGGTTCGGGGCGGCGCCGCCGTCCGCCCTCGGACGTCTGTGGCGTCCCGAATGCCTCGTCCGGCCGGCGCTGCCGGTCGGTGGGCGCACCGGGGCCAGCGTCCACGCGGGGCCGGCCGTCGGCAACGCCCCGCTCCGGGCGGCGGGCGTCGTCGGGTAGGCGGTCGGGGTGGCCGTCGGCCCGGTAGCGGGAGCGGCTGTCCACGGGTGCCCACTGGCCGGCCCCCTCGGCGGCCCAGCCGTCGGTCGGGCGGCCGTCGTGGCCCCTGGCCGGTCGGGTGCCGTACCCGTCGCCGGGGTGCCGGTCGTGACTCGCGGCCGGCCGCTCCGACGTGCCGCGCCGGCGCGGCGCCTCGTCCGGCTCGGGCACCCAGCCGGAGTCACTGCGCGGTGCGGGGGAGTAGGGCCCGGGGGAGACGGGTGGCGCGGTCGGGTACGCCCGGTCCCGGTCGGCCGGCTCGTGTCGGGGCGGGCGGCCGTCGTACCGCTCGGAAGTGGGCTGCTCGCGGTGCCAGGCGGCCTCCCGAGCCGGTCCCCGGTCGTCGTTGGGTCGCCGGTCGGACCAGGCGGTCCGCCGGTCCGACTCGGGGGAGCGGCGCTCCTCCCGTCGGGGCGGCTCGGGGAGCGGCCGGCGGTACGGCTCATGGTCGTACTGCGGGGTCTCGGGTCGTCCGTGGTGCGTCGTGTCGACCGGGCGCTCGTCGCTGCGTGACCAGCCGTAGGAGGGTGTCCCGCCCGGCTCGTCGTCCGCCCCCCACCGGCCGTTGGGGGCAGACTCGCCCGGAGGCTCGTCGGCCCAGGAGCGGCCGAGGTAGGTGCCGTCCGGTCGGGTGGGCGCGAGCGGCGGCACCTCGGTACGACCGACAACTGTCGCCCGTCCGCGCGGCGGTGCCGGCTGGTGGGTGACGCCGATGTCGCCGGGGTAGCGCTGGCCGGGGAACTGGGGGTGCCACTCGGTGGTCGGCTCGACCACCCAGGACGGTTCGTTCGGGTCCCGCCACCGGTCGGTGTAGCGGCCGTTCATCCGTTGAGCCCGTCGCCACACCCGGCCGCGTGGCCGCTCCCCGTCGACGGTGAGGTGGCCGCGGTGGTGCCCCGCTGGCCCATGGGCGTCCGGTCGCCGCCTGCCACGCCCCGGTGGCCGGCTCGCGTCCGCTCGCTCACGGCGTTGTCACCTCGTTGCACATTGTCGCGCTGGGGCCTCGCGTGCCGGTCGGGTCGCCCATTCCGGCAGGGCGTGGCTGCGGATGGAGGGTAACGGCGTGGGCTCGTTCACCGCCACTGTGGCACCGCCCACGAGCGCAAACGTTATCCGATGGTTCCGGACATTTGGGTCGATAACCCAATCTGACCTTTGACGATACCCCACCCGCCGGCCGGGTGGACCGGAGCATCGGGTCAGGGATGCTCCATGACGAGGACGGCGAAGGTGCCGGGGACCAGCGCCTCGTACCGGTGCGGTGTGTCGCCGGGGAACGTCGCGTAGTCACCCGGACCGAGGTCCACGGTGCCCGCCTCGGGGCCGACGCGCAGCCGTCCGGCGGCCACCACCACGTGCTCGACGCTGCGGGGGGTGTGCCCGTCCGCCTCCCGGACCGCGCCCGGCTCCAACTCGATCAGGTAGACGTCCCGGCGCAGGTGCGCCGTGCCGGCGCTGAGCAGCGTCCCGGCGAAGTCGGCCTGTTCGGAACGGACCCGGGGCCCCTCCCCGGCGCGGATCACCCGGATGTCGACGTCCGCCGGCTCCACGAGCCGGCTGAACGGTACGCCCAGCGCCACGCCGAGCGCCCAGAGCGTCTCGACGCTCGGGTTGCCGGTCCCCGACTCCAGGTGGGAGAGCGTCGACTCGGTCACCCCCGCCCGATGGGCCAGCTCGGCCGGCGAGATCCCGAGGCGCTCCCGTTCGCGGCGCAGGGCGGCAGCGATGGTGGCCAACGGGGCAGCCGGTTCTCCAGGCATGCGTGTTCGCTCCATTGGATCAACGTGCGAGGTGACGAACAACTGGCGACCTGTTCACCGTGATGAACTACGCGCACGCTACAACGAACGGCCGCTGCCCGGATGCTTCCCGCTGCGCTTTGCCCCCAACGCGGCCGGAGCCGCCACTGGGGCGACGCGGGCTCGGGAAGCCGGGATCAGACCTTGTCGCCGAGCTTGACCTGAGGAGCCGGAGCGCGCATCCGCCGGAAGGTGATCGACCGCATCACGGCGTAGAGGTAGAGCGAGCCCATCCGCTGGTCGGTCTTCGGGAAGCGCTCCCGGACCAGCTTGCCGATCTTGCGGCAGATCAGCAGCGAGTCGACGACCACACCCAGGGCCAGTGCGCCCCAGAGCACGTTGGAGATCAACCGCACCGGCGCCGGCATCGCCGCGTTCGAGCCGATCAGCACGATCAACGCGCCGCCGAAGAACCAGGTGCCGACGGTACGCCGGGAGTCGACCACGTTGCGTGCCAGCAGCCGCTCCGGGCCCCGGTCGCGGGGGCCACCCTCGCGGCGGAACTCGGCCGCGGCCTCGGTACGCAGCTGGCGGCGCCGCTCCCGCTCCTCCTCCTTGGTGAGGGGGCGGGTGGGGCCGGCCGGGCGACGGCCGACGGTCGGCCGCTTCGGCGTCTCCCGACCCTTGGCCGGGGTGTAACCCCGGGGACGGTCGGCGGTCTCCTCGGGGGTCACCGAGGTGACGGCCTCGTCGACGAGGTCGGTGGACTTGCGGCGAAAGAGCGACGGCACGCGGCAAGGGTAGCCAACGGTTCGCGCCCGGTGCACATCGCGGTGCACCGGGCGCGGAAGGTCTGACGAGGTTACGGGCGCTCGGCGTGCGCGCCGAGGTCGGCGAGCTTCGCCTCGAAGTCCTCGTAGCCTCGGTTGATCAGGTCGACGCCGTACACCCGGGAGGTGCCCTCGGCCGCGAGCGCCGCGATCAGGTGGCTGAAACCGGCCCGCAGGTCGGGGATGACCAGGTCGGCGGCGTGCAGCTTGCTCGGCCCGGCGATCACCGCCGAGTGCTTGAAGTTGCGCCGGCCGAAGCGGCACGGGGTGCCGCCGAGGCAGTCCCGGTAGACCTGGATGTTGGCGCCCATCGAGTTCAGCGCCTCGGTGTAGCCCAGCCGCTGCTCGTAGACCGTCTCGTGCACGATCGACAGGCCGCGGGCCTGGGTCAGCGCCACGACCAGCGGCTGCTGCCAGTCGGTCATGAAGCCGGGGTGGACGTCGGTCTCCAGCGCCACCGCGTTCAGCTCGCCGCCGGGGTGCCAGAAGCGGATGCCGCCCTCCTGGCCCGGGTCGCCCAGCTTCGGCGGCCGGGTGTCGGTGACCTCGTACTCGCCGCCGACGGACCGGAAGATGTTCAGGAAGGTCATCATGTCGGCCTGCTGCGCGCCGAGCACCTCGACGTGGCCACGGGTGGCCAGCGCGGCCGCGGCCCAGCTGGCGGCCTCGATCCGGTCGGGGATCGGCCGGTGGGTGTACCCGTGCAGCTTCGGCACGCCCTGGATCTCGATCACCCGGTCGGTGTGGACCTTGATGATCGCGCCCATCTTCTGCAGGATGCAGATCAGGTCGATGATCTCCGGCTCCACCGCGGCGTTGCGCAGCTCGGTGACGCCCTCGGCCATAACCGCGGTCAGCAGCACCTGCTCGGTGGCGCCGACGCTCGGGTACGGCAGGGCGAACTTGGTGCCGTGCAGGCCGTTCGGCGCGGAGAGGTGCAGCCCCTCGGGCCGCTTGTCGACAGTCGCGCCGAACTCCCGCAGCGCCTGCAGGTGGAAGTCGATCGGGCGCGGGCCGATGTGGCAGCCGCCCAGATCCGGGATGAACGCGTGCCCGAGCCGGTGCAGCAGCGGCCCGCAGAACAGGATCGGGATCCGGCTCGAACCGGCGTGCACGTTGATCTGGTCGGTGCTGGCGCTCTCCACGTTCGCCGGGTCGAAGACGAGCTCGCCGTCCTCGGCGCCGTCGGTCACCTTGACGCCGTGCAGACCGAGTAGACCCCGGACCACCTCGACGTCGCGGATCTTCGGCACGTCGAACAGCCGGCTCGGGCTGTCGCCCAGCAGTGCGGCGACCATCGCCTTCGAAACCAGGTTCTTCGCGCCGCGCACGCGGATCCGCCCTTCGAGCGGAGTGCCTCCATGCACGATCAGGACGTCGTCGGTCAACGCAACCTCCAGCGCTTCGGTGCTGCTGTGTTGATGGTGGGGAGCCTGAACTCTGTCGCTACCCCGGATGCGGCCATATCGAAACGGCCCGCTTGCGTCCTCGCCCCGGCAGCATAGCCCTCGGTGACGAAAAAGGACTCGGTCACACCAGCGTGTGTGGCATTAATCGGTGATCCGGCACTTTTGCGTACCAAGGGCGTCACGGATCGTGATCACGCACCCGGCAGCGCGAGCATCTGGTCCAGCGCCACCCGGGCGTGGTGCGCGGTGTCGGCGTCGACAGTGATCTGGTTGACGACCCGGCCCGCGACCAGCTCCTCCAGGGCCCAGACCAGGTGCGGCAGATCGATCCGGTTCATGGTCGAGCAGTAGCAGACCGCCTTGTCCAGGAACATGATCTGCTTGTCCGGGTGGGCCAGCGCCAACCGGCGGACCAGGTTCAGCTCGGTGCCCAGCGCCCACGCCGAGCCGGCCGGCGCCGCCTCGATGGTCTTGATGATGTACTCGGTCGAACCGACGTGGTCGGCGGCCGTGACCACCTCGTGCCGGCACTCCGGGTGGACCAGCACGTTGACCCCGGGAACCCGCGCCCGCACGTCGTCGACGCTCTCCAGGGTGAACCGGCCGTGCACCGAGCAGTGCCCTCGCCACAGGATCATCTTGGCGTCCCGCAGCTGCTCCGGCGTGAGCCCGCCACCGGGCTTGTGCGGGTCGTAGAGCACGCAGTCGTCCAGCGACAGGCCCATCTCCAGCACCGCCGTGTTGCGGCCCAGGTGCTGGTCCGGCAGGAAGAGCACCTTCGAGCCCTGCTCGAACGCCCAGTCCAGGGCGCGCTTGGCGTTGGACGAGGTGCAGACCACGCCGCCGTTGCGGCCGACGAAACCCTTGATGTCGGCCGAGGAGTTCATGTACGTCACCGGCACGGTCTCGCCGGCGATGCCCAGCTCGGCGAGCGTGTCCCAGGCGGCCTCGACCTGACCCAGCACGGCCATGTCCGCCATCGAACAGCCGGCCGCCAGGTCGGGCAGGATCACCCGCTGGGCGTCCGTGGTGAGGATGTCGGCGCTCTCGGCCATGAAGTGCACGCCGCAGAAGACGATGTACTCGGCGTCCGGCCGGGCGGCGGCCTCCCGGGCCAGCTTGAACGAGTCGCCGGTCACGTCCGCGAACTGGATCACCTCGTCGCGCTGGTAGTGGTGCCCCAGCACGAAGACCTTGCTGCCCAGCTTCGCCTTCGCCGCCGTGGCACGGGCCACCAGATCCGGGTCGCTGGGCGCCGGCAGGTCGCCCGGACACTCGACGCCGCGCTCGGTGTCGGGGTCGCTGCCCCGGCCGAGCAGCAGCAGAGCCGTCGCCGTGTTGGAGGGTTCCACCCAGGTCGAAGTCACGTAGCCCATGGTCCCACAGCGCGAGCGCGCCGCAGCTCCGCTCGGTGTGGGCTGCCACACTGCTCGACATGCGCGTGCTGCTCTGCCCGGACAAGTTCGCCGGCACCCTGCCCGCGCCGGAGGTCGCCGCCGCGGTGGCGGACGGCTGGCGCAGCGTTGCCGACGGCGACGACCTGCTGATCCGGCCGCTCGCCGACGGCGGGCCGGGCTTCGTGGAGGTGCTCGCCGAGGCGCTCGGCGGCCGGCGGGTGACGGTGTCGACAGTCGACCCGCTGGGCCGGCCGACGGCCGGTGAGATCCTGCTCACCGCCGACGGCACGACGGCCTACCTGGAGAGCGCGCAGGCGTGCGGCCTGCACCTGCTCTCCGCAGCCGAGCGCGACCCGAAGACCACCACGTCGTACGGGCTGGGTCTGCTGGTGACCGCCGCCGTGGAGAGCGGGGCCCGGACGGTGGTGATCGGGCTGGGCGGCTCCGCCACCAACGACGCCGGCGCCGGCATGCTCACCGCGCTGGGCGCGACCCCGCTCGACGCCACGGGTGCGGCGCTGCCGTACGGCGGGGCGGCGTTGGCCCTGGTCGACGCCCTCGACGGCGCTCCCCGGCTGCGCGGCGCCCGGCTCGTCGCCGCCACCGACGTGGACAACCCGCTGCTCGGCCTGCACGGCGCGAGCAACGTGTTCGGCCCGCAGAAGGGCGCCGACCGCGCCGACGTCCTGCTGCTCGACGCGGCCCTGGAGCGTTTCGCTGCGGTGCTGGAGCGGGACCTTCCCGGCTGCCCGCCGGGGCTCGGCGCGCTGCCCGGCGGTGGGGCCGCCGGCGGCCTCGGCGCGGCCATCCTCGCGCTCGGCGGCGCCTGCGAGTCGGGCATCGGCCTGGTCACCCGGGCCACCCGGCTGGACGCCGCGCTCGACACCGCCGACCTGGTGATCACCGGGGA
The DNA here is from genome assembly GCF_042872525.1 of Micromonospora sp. NPDC005254. Classification (NCBI taxonomy): domain Bacteria; kingdom Bacillati; phylum Actinomycetota; class Actinomycetes; order Micromonosporales; family Micromonosporaceae; genus Micromonospora; species Micromonospora sp. NPDC005254. The sequence continues at coordinate 195,293 of NZ_JBIAKM010000003.1, forward strand.
GGGGTCCTTCGACCACCAGTCGTTGCGCGGCAAGGTCGTCGCCGGGGTGGCCGGGGCCGCCCGGGACCGTGGGGTGCCCTGCGTGGTGGTGGCCGGCCAGGTCAGCACCGGCCGGCGGGAGGCCGCCTCGGCGGGGGTGACCGACGCGTACAGCCTGGTCGAGCACTTCGGTGGGGAGCAGGCCGGCGGGCTCGACGCCGCGCTGAGCCGTCCCGCCGACGGGCTGCGCGAGCTGGGCGCCCGACTGGCCCGGCAGTGGAGCCGCTGAGCGCTCGGCCCACCCGGTCCAGGCCGTCTCGTCCGGGCCGACCTGGGGCGCTGGTCCCGCCACGCGGGTACGTCCGGCCGGGGCGGCGTACGATCGGAACTGGACCACAACCGGGAATCACTGGACGGCGCGCGGCGTTGGCCAGTGCGTCCGGACCCAAAACCGCGCAGGGAGACTTCCACGTGACCACGCCAGCGCAGACCGAGTCGACCGAGGCCCAGGCCCCTACTTCCGTCGTCCTCACCGACGTCGCGGCGCAGAAGGTCAAGGCCCTGATCGAGCAGGAGGGCCGCGACGACCTGCGGCTCCGCGTCGCGGTGCAGCCGGGTGGCTGCTCCGGCCTGCGGTACCAGCTCTTCTTCGACGAGCGTTCGCTCGACGGTGACGTCGTCAGCGACTTCGGTGGCGTCGAGGTCGTCGTCGACCGGATGAGCGCCCCCTACCTGTCCGGCGCGACGATCGACTTCGCCGACCGGATCGACGCCCAGGGCTTCACCATCGACAACCCCAACGCGGGCAACTCCTGCGCCTGCGGCGACTCGTTCAACTAAGTCGCGCACCACGCACCACCGACGACGGGGCCGTCCTGCGGGACGGCCCCGTCGTCGTGTCGGGGTGACGGTGGGAGCGGTCCCGGGTGACCCCCGGCGGACGGGTGGACGGGCGGTTGCCGTTGCCCGACCGACCGGACACGTCCGGGTTGCCGGGCCGGTAGGCTGACCGCGCCCTGCTCCCGACCCTGAGGGTTGACATGAAGATCGCCGTGACCGGCTCGATCGCCACCGATCACCTGATGAGCTTCCCGGGTCGCTTCGCCGACCAGCTCATCGCCGATCAGCTGCACAAGATTTCCCTCTCCTTCCTGGTGGACGACCTGGTTCTCCGCCGTGGCGGGGTCGCGGCGAACATCTCCTTCGGCATGGGGCAGCTCGGGATGCGCCCGGTGCTGCTCGGGGCGGTGGGCGCGGACTTCGCCGACTACCGCTCCTGGCTGGAGCGGCACGGCGTGGACTGTGACTCCGTGCACATCAGTGAGGTGGCGCACACGGCGCGGTTCGTCTGCACCACCGACACCGACATGTGCCAGATCGCGTCGTTCTACGCGGGTGCGATGAGCGAGGCGCGCAACATCGAACTGGCCCCCGTCGCCGACCGGCTCGGCGGGCTGGACCTGGTGCTGGTCAGCGCGAACGACCCGGAGGCGATGCTGCGGCACTCGGCCGAGTGCCGCAGCCGTGGGTACGCCTTCGCCGCCGACCCCTCGCAGCAGCTCGCCCGGATGCCCGGCGAGGACGTGGTGGCGCTGATCGAGGGCGCCGAGTTCCTGATGACCAACGACTACGAGAAGTCGCTGCTGCAGAGCAAGGCTCAGCTGACCGACGACCAACTGCTGGACCTGGTCAAGGTGCGGGTCACCACGCTGGGCAAGGACGGCGTGGAGATCGCCGGCCGCGGCATCGACCCGATCCACGTGCCCATCGCCCGGGAGATCCGGGCGGTCGACCCGACCGGGGTGGGCGACGGCTTCCGGGCCGGCTTCTTCACCGCGCTCTCCTGGGGCCTCGGCCTTGAGCGGGCCGCCCAGGTCGGCTCGCTGCTGGCCACGCTGGTCCTGGAGACGGTGGGCACCCAGGAGTACGACGTCCGCCGCGACCTGTTCGTCAAGCGCCTCGCCGAGTCCTATGGCGACACCGCCGCCGACGAGATCCGCCCCCACCTCCTCCCGTAACCCGACCCACCCCGCCTCACCCCCGGCGATCTTGCACTTTCTGTCGCTGTTTCGCGGCTTCTGCGCGGTCTTGTCCGCGCAGAAACTGCAAGATCGCGGGGGTGAGGGATGGGTCAGTGGGTGCGGCGGATGTCGTAGGCGGGGCCGTCCGCGCCGGTCACCGCGCCGAGGAACTCCTGGCCGCGCATCCGACACCAGGCGGGGATGTCCACCGCCGCGGCCGGGTCGTCGGCGAGCACCCGGACCACCGTGCCGACCGGCACCTGCGGCATCCGGCGGGCCGCCGCGATCACCGGCAGCGGGCAGCGTTGACCCCGGCAGTCGATCACCTCGTCCGGCATCGTCACAGTCCTACCACCCCGGCGTCGGCGCGCAGCCCGGCGACGATCCCGGGCAGCTCGGCGAGGAACCGCTCGACGTCGGACTCGGTCGTGTCCCGGTGCAGGCTGACCCGGACGTTGCCGTGCGAGAGCACCCCCATCGCCTCCAACACGTGCGACGGCCGCAGCGTGGACGACGTGCAGGACGAGCCGGACGACACCGCGAACCCCCGCCGGTCCAGCGCGTGCAGCAGCGTCTCGCCGTCGACGTACAGGCAGGAGAAGGTCACCAGGTGGGGCAGGCGCAGCACCGGGTCGCCGACCACCTCGACGTCGGGCACCTCCGCCGACACCCGCGCCCGGATCCGGTCCACCAGCGGCGCCAGCCGGGCCCGCTCGGCCGCGGCGTCGGCCGCCGCCGCGCGCAGGCTCGCCGCCGCCGCCACCACCGCGGGCAGGTTCACCGACCCGGGGGTACGCCCACCCTCCCGCTCGTCGGCCGGCCAGGGCGACTCCCAGCGGGTGCCCTTGCGGACCGCCAGCAGCCCCACCCCGGGCGGCCCGCCCCACTTGTGGGCGCTGGCGCTGAGCATCGACCAGCCGGCCGGCAGGGGCACCCGCCCGACCGACTGCGCCGCGTCGACGTAGAGCGGCACCCCGACGTCGGCGCAGACGGCCGCCGCCTCGGCGACCGGCTGCACGGTGCCCACCTCGTGACTCGCGGTGATCAGCGCGGCCAGCGCGACCCCGGGCGCCTGGACGGCCGTCGACCAGGCGGCCAGATCCAGCCGGCCCACCCGGTCGACCGGCACCGAGTGGGCGACGCCGCCGGCCGCGACGTGCCGCTCGGCGGCGTGCAGGACGGCGGAATGCTCGATCGCGGAGTGCACAAGCGCCGCCCCGGCCCGGTGCCGTCCCGCCAGGCCGCCGAGCACCGCGCCGTGGGCTGCCGTCGTACCGCTGCTGGTGAAGGACAGCTCGTCGGCGCGGACGCCGAGCGTCTGCGCGGACGCCTCGCGGGCGGCGTCGAGCAGTTGCCGTGCGCGGCGTGCCTGGCTGTAGAGCTTTCCCGGGTCGGCCCAGCCGTCTTCCAGAGCGGCCAGCAGCGCCTGCCGGGCGACCGGATGCAGCGGCGCGGCGGTCGCCGCGTCCAGGTAGACCGAGGAGGCGCTCACGGATCAGTACGCTATCGCGACGGTATGCCCAGGATCCCCCCGATGGGGGCGGACAGTGACCCCACCACGGCCGAGTCCGTCATGGTCGAGTAATCTGCGACCGTCGGTGACGCCTTTGCCGCCGGTGCTGAGGAAAGACGCACCGCGGCGCGCTAGGGAGGCAGGACCAGGTGGTCGCAAGGAGTTCGGAGGTACGGCCGTCGGCCGTACGGCACGGTGCTGCCCCAGGGGTCGGTGGACGCCGGGGACGCGGTGCTGGTCGGCTGGCCGGGCTCGGTCTCGGGGGCGTGGCTCTGCTGGTTCTGCTCACGGGCTGTGACGTGGGTCAGACGTTCGGCGGCTTCGGTTGGCCGCAGGGCGGCATCTCGGCCGAGTCGCACCGGATGTACGACCTGTGGATCGCCTCCTGCGTCGCCGCGCTCGCGGTCGGCGTCTTCGTGTGGGGCCTGATCTTCTGGTGTGTCGTGCGCTACCGCAAGCGCGGCAACGCGCTGCCGGTGCAGACCCGTTACAACCTGCCGATGGAGTTCCTCTACACCATCGCGCCGATCCTGATCGTCTCCGTGCTCTTCTACTACACGGCGATCGTGCAGACCGACGTCGACAAGCTGTCGAAGAACCCGGACGTCACGGTCGAGGTCGTCGCCTTCAAGTGGAACTGGCAGTTCAACTACCGCGACGGTCAGGGCACGGAGGCCCGCACCACCGCGTCGACGCTCGGCACCAGTGAGGTCATCCCGGTGCTCGTGCTGCCGACCAACCGGTCCATCCGGTTCGAGGAGACCAGCCGCGACGTCATCCACTCCTTCTGGGTGCCGGAGCTGCTGTTCAAGCGGGACGTCATGCCGGGCAAGATCCGCAACGTCTTCGAGGTCTCCAGCCTGGATGCCGAGGGCGCGTACGTCGGCCGCTGCGCCGAGCTGTGCGGCAGCTACCACGCGTTCATGAACTTCGAGCTGCGGGTGGTCTCGCCGGAGAAGTACGACCAGTTCCTCGCGGCCAAGCAGAGTGGCAAGTCGACTCAGGACGCGCTGGCCGCGATCGGCGAGCAGCCGTACGCGGAGACCACGCAGCCGTTCGACACCCGACGGACGCAGAGCAACTTCAACCCGGACGACGCTCCGGCCGGCACGGGAAGCTGAGGCAGCCGCATGAAGACCGAGTGGCGTATCTTCCTGATCATCGCCCTGTTCCTCTTCGGCGCAACCGTCCTCTACGGCGCCTGGACGCACGGTGAGTCCGGCAACATCGAGTGGGTGGGCACCGTCGCCCTGCTGCTGTCGTTCCTGCTCTGCTCGATGTGCGGCGGCTTCTTCTGGTTCGTCTCCCGCCGTATCGATCTGCGCCCGGAGGACCGGCCGGACGCTGAGATCTCCGACGGCGCCGGCGAGGTCGGCTTCTTCAGCCCGGGCAGCTACTGGCCGTTCGGTCTGGCGCTGGCCGCCGCGACCGCCGCGCTGGGCATGGTGTTCTGGCAGTTCTGGCTGATCGGCGCCGGCCTGTTGGCGGTCATCTTCGCCGCCTGCGGCCTGCTGTTCGAGTACTACACCGGCACCCGGCGCACCGCCGAGCACTGATCCACCCGGTCGCCGCGGCGCGACCGACCCCGTACCACCGCGAAGGCCCGCACCCCGTCGGGGGAGCGGGCCTTCGTCGTGGCGCACCGGGGTGCCGCCACGTCGGCGTTGTGGGGCCGATCGGGGCGGTGCGGGTCAGGCGGCGTGGCGGCGGGTGGGCTGGCGACGTCGGCGATCGGCCAGCCGGGTGACGGGGGCGGCGAATGTGGCGATCACCACGGCCGCGCCGCAACCGGTGCAGATCAGCTCGGGACAGTCGCTGCCGTGGCCGTCGACGCAGGGCGGCGCCCCGAACGGTGCCACGCCCTCGCAGACATCGCAGTAGAGATCGCGGTGCGACACGGGCGTCTCCTCTCACTCCAGGCGAACCGCCCCCGAAATGCGACAGCGACGCACAACGGAAGCGGAGAACTACTCGCCTGTAGTTTCCCACGCGGGTCCGACAAATCCCCGCGCCCGCCGGTCGGGCGCCGTTCCGCAGGCCCCGACGCCACCGGACGTGATCCACCCGACAGCAGTGAAGTCGGGGTATCCGGGCCGGCCGAACACCCCGGATTCCAGCAACCCGAGTCGATCACGCAGCACGCGCCTCCCGGGCCGGGGATCAGGCGGTGGTGGCGGTCTCGATCCAGCGGTCCAGAGTGGCCGCCGCAGCGCCCGAGTCGATGGAGTCGGCGGCGCGGTCCAGGCCGGCGCGCAGCGCCTCGGTCAGGTCGCCGTCCAGCGGACCCTGGGTCGCGAGCGCCGCCGCCGCGTTGACCAGCACCGCGTCGCGGACCGGGCCCGTCTCACCGGCCAGCAGGCGACGGGCCACGCCGGCGTTGTACGCGGCGTCACCGCCACGCAGGTCGCCGAGGGTGGACCGGGGGACACCCAGGTCGGTCGCGTCCAGCACAGCCTCGCGTACGGTGCCGCCCTGCGCCGCCCACACCCGGGTCGGCGCGGCGGTGGTGAACTCGTCCAGCCCGTCCTCGCCGCGCATCACCAGCACCGAGTCGCCACGGGCGGCGAACACGCCGGCCATCACCGACGCCATCCGTGCGTCGAAGCAGCCGACGGCGCCGGCGCGGGGGCGGGCCGGGTTGGTCAGCGGGCCGAGGAAATTGAACACGGTGGGCACGCCCAGCTCCCGGCGGACCGGCCCGGTGTGCCGCATCCCCGGGTGGAACCGGGCGGCGAAGCAGAACCCGATGCCGGCCTCGGTGACGCAGCGCACGATGGCGTCCGGGTCGAGGTCGAGCGGGACACCGAGGAACTCCAGCAGGTCGGCGGTGCCGCAGGAGGACGACGCGGCCCGGTTGCCGTGCTTGACCACCCGGACGCCGGCACCCGCCACGACCAGCGCGGCCATGGTGGAGATGTTGACCGTGTGGGCGAGGTCACCGCCGGTGCCCACCACGTCCAGCGCCGTCGAGCGCAGGTCGTCGGGAAGGTCGACCGGGACGGCCCGGCTCAGCATGGTCTCCACCAGGCCGGCCAACTCGGCCGAGGTCTCGCCCTTGGCCCGTAGCGCCACGGCGAAGCCGGCGACCTGCGCGGCGCCCGCCGAGCCGGCCATGATCTCGCCCATGGCCCAGGCGGTGTCGGCGGTGGACAGCTCCTCGCCGCGCAGCAGCGAGTTGAGCAGGTGCGGCCAGGTCCGATCGCCCATGGCGGGCCTCCCGAGCGTACGAAGTGCGGGTGGGCTGGAATCGGCGCCGGCTGGTCCGGCGCCGTGTCGGTGCCGGAGAGCGGGGGACGTCAGGCGGGTGCGTGCGTCCGCAGCAGCTCGGCCACCGTGCTGCCGGTGGTCACCGGGTCGAGCGGGTGCACAAGCGTCGCGTCGACCTCGGCGTACGCGGCGAGCCATCGGTCCGCGGCGCGGGCGATCACCAGGCAGGTGGGCGGGGCGGCGTCGTCCCGATCGTCCTTGATCTGGCGGGCGATGCCGATGCCGCCGCCGGGGCTCGCCTCACCGTCGAGCACCAGCAGGTCGATCTCGTAGTCGTCGACCAGCCGGATGGTCTCGGCGTACGTCGACGCGTCGACGAACTCGATCTGCAGCCCGGGGGCGGGCCGGGTGCCGACAGCGAGCCGCATCCGGTCACGGACCTGCGGGTCGTCGCTGTAGAGCAGGACGGTGCACAGACGATCGCTCATGGCTGACAGGCTCCCACCTCGTAGCTGCCCGCCGATCGTACCGGTCGACGTGACGTAGCCGACATCCCGCCCGACGCTCGGCCGCTGGCGTACCGTCTGCGCAGCTCAGGTCGTCGCGGCGTCGGCGGCGCGCTCGCGGGCCTCCTGGCGGTCCAGCTCGCGGTCCACCCGGCGGGCCTCCCGCTCGGACTGCTTCACCCACTGCACGACCAGCACCGCGAGCATGGTCACACTGACGAACTCACCGCCGGCCCAGAGGATGCCGCCGGCGACCACCTGGTCGGCCTTGGGGTCGGACCAGCTCAGGTTGAGCGACGGGTACCAGTCGCCGCCGAACAGGGTGGTGCTCTGCATGATGGTGAGCCCGAGCACGGTGTGGAACGGCACGGAGAGCAGCATCAGCAGGGCCCGCGCCGGGTACGGCCAGCGGCCCGGGAGCGGGTCGAGGCCGAGCAGCGGCCAGAAGAACACGCAGCCGGTCATGATGAAGTGCGCGTGCACCAGCTCGTGTGCCCAGGCGTGTTCCAGGGTGAAGCGGTACAGGTCGCTGAAGTACAGCGCGAACGGGTTGACCACGAAGATGGCGAACGCCACCAGCGGGAAGCTGTAGACCCGGGCGACGCGGCTGTGCACGATCGCCAGGAGGCGCTTGCGCGGCCCGACGGGCAGGGTCCGCAGGGCCAGCGTCATCGGTGCGCCCAGCGCCAGGAAGATCGGCGACACCATGGAGAGCACCATGTGCTGGACCATGTGCACCGACAGCAGCGCGGTGTCGTAGGCGTGCAGCCCGCTGACCGTGACCAGCGCGATACCGCCGAGGCCGGGGCCGAGGAAGAACACCGTACGGGCGATCGGCCAGCGGTCCCCGCGGACGCGCAGCCGGTGCACCCCGTAGAGGTAGAGGCCGGCGGCGAGTACCAGGCCGAGGGCCAGCCAGCTGTCCAACCGGGTCTCGGTCAGCACCGCGCCGACGGTGAACGGTGGCGGGGTCGCCTCGGCCCCGGCGGCGAGCACCGACGGGCCAGCCGGAGTGGCCGCGAGCACATCGGCCGGGACGGCCGAGGTGGCGGCGAGGATCGGATCGACGTGCAGCACGCTTTTCAGGCTAGGCCAGGCGAACCGGACCCTGACGCCCGGGCCACGGAAGGCGCAGGTTTGCCACCCCGCTGATCGCCGGCCCCGGTCAGGGGCAATAATGACGGCGTGACTGCGGCCCCAGCCATTGACAAGAGCCGGATCCACTCTTTGACGCGACCCAACATGGTCAGCGTCGGGACGATCGTGTGGCTCTCCAGCGAACTCATGTTCTTCGCGGCGCTCTTCGCGATGTACTTCTCGATCCGCGCGGCTGCGCCGGAGCAGTGGGAGAAGCACACCGAGTCGCTGAACATCCCGTACGCGACCACCTTCACGGTGATCCTCGTGCTGTCCTCGGTGACCTGCCAGCTCGGCGTCTTCGCGGCGGAGAAGGGTGACGTGCACGCGCTGCGCCGCTGGTTCACCGTCACCTTCGTGATGGGCCTGATCTTCGTGCTCGGCCAGGTGAACGAGTACCGCCACCTGGTGGCGGACGGCGTCAAGATCAACGTTGACGGCTACGGCTCGATGTTCTACCTGACGACCGGCTTCCACGGCCTGCACGTGACCGGCGGTCTGATCGCCTTCATCATCTTCATGGTCCGCACGACCATGGGCCGGTTCACCCCGGCGCAGGCGACCTCGGCGATCGTCGTGTCGTACTACTGGCACTTCGTCGACGTCGTGTGGATCGGCCTGTACGCCATGATCTACTGGCTTCAGTGATCTTGGCGCGTCACGAACCGCGCCGCTGCTCCGTCCCCTGAGACAAGGTCCAACCGGTTAAGGACACAGCTCATGACTTCTGACAACGACCGCCGACGCGGCCTGCTCGCGCGGTTGCGCGGGCGGCCCGCCGCGCGCAGCAGGGGCCGCCGCCGGCTGGGCGCCGCGGTCCGGCTGTTCGCCGCGCTGATGCTCGCCGGCGGCGCCTACACCGTCTTCGCCCCCGGTGCCCAGGCGCAGGACAATCCGCCGCTGACCGGCGCCGCGGCCGAGGGCAAGGCGCTGTTCGACGTTAGCTGTGTGACCTGCCACGGACGCAACGCCCAGGGCGTCGAGGGCCGCGGGCCGAGCCTGATCGGCGTCGGCGCGGCCTCGGTCGAGTTCCAGGTCAGCTCGGGCCGTATGCCGCTGGCCCGCCAGGAGGCCCAGGCGCACCGCAAGCCGCCGGTCTTCACCGACGAGCAGACCCGTCAGCTCGGCCAGTACATCCAGGAGCTGGGTGGCGGCCCGATCGTCCCGGAGGGTGACGACCTCCGCGAGAACGGCAACGTCGCGGCCGGCGGGGAGCTCTTCCGGATCAACTGCTCGCAGTGCCACGCCTTCGGCGGTGGCGGTGGCGCGCTCTCGTCCGGCAAGTTCGCCCCGAGCCTGCACCCGGCGACCGACCGGCAGATCTACGCGGCGATGCTGAGCGGCCCGCAGAACATGCCGGTGTTCGGTGACAACCAGATCACGCCGGAGCAGAAGGCCGACATCATCGCCTACATCCAGGAGACGCTGAAGACCGACCAGGACCCGGGCGGGTTCAACCTCGGCCGGTACGGGCCGTCCACCGAGGGCCTGGCGATCTTCCTGGTTGGCATTGTGGCGCTCGTGTTCGCTAGCCTGTGGATTGCGGGTAAGTCGTGACCGAGCGGATCTTCAGATTCAGTGCCGTGGTGCCGCTCGGCGCCACCCGTAGCGAGGTGACGGCATGAGCACGCACACCGAGCACCAGGCCCCGCAGGGCCAGGAGCCGCTCGACGTGAACGACCCCCGGCTGACCCGGTTCGACATCGTCCGTGAGGGCGCGCGTCGGGACGACATCGAGATCGTGCACTACGAGCCGCAGGTGCTGCCCGGCACCAAGGCCGAGCGTCGGCTGACCCGGGTGGTGGCCGGCTTCTTCCTGATCACCGGCCTGGCGGCGACCGCGTTCCTGGCCATCTACATCTGGTGGCCGTGGCAGTACGCGCCGGGCCGCGGCGGCGACAAGTTCTACACCCCGCTGCTGGGCGCCACCCTCGGCATCGCGCTGCTCGCCGTCGGCTTCGGCATCCTGACCTGGGGCAAGAAGTTGCTGCCCAAGGAGGTCTCGATCCAGGACCGGCACGAGGGCGCGGTGGACGCCGACGGTCGCACCATCACCGGCCAGACCATGCTCTACATGGCCGACGAGCTGGGTGTGAAGCGTCGTCCCCTGCTCGGCATCTCGCTGCTGGCCGGTCTCGCGCCGGTCGCCGCGGTCGCGGCGGCGCCGCTGGTCGGCGGTCTGATCTCGCAGCCGCACAAGAACAACCAGATGTTCACCACCGGGTTCGCCACCGCCGAGGGCGGCGAGCGGATCCGCCTCGTCCGCGAGGACGGCCGCCCGGTTCGCCCGGCGGACATCAGCACCGGTGGTCAGCTGACGGTCTTCCCGGGCATCGAGCACGGTGTGAGCAACCGGCACGCCGACTCGCCGACGCTGCTGATCCACCTGCGTGACTCGGACGCGCAGGAGTCGCGCCGGGCCAACGAGCGGGTCGGCCACGGCGACTACATGTGGGGCAACTACGCGGCGTTCTCCAAGATCTGCACGCACGCCGGCTGCCCCGCGAGTCTGTTCGAGCAGCAGACCAACCGGCTGCTCTGCCCGTGCCACCAGTCCCAGTTCCTGATCACCGACAACGCCCGGCCCGTCTTCGGCCCCGCCAGCCGGCGGCTGCCGCAGCTGCCGATCGAGGTGGACTCCGAGGGCTTCTTCGTGGCGAAGTCCGACTACACCGAGACCGTCGGGCCTGATTTCTGGGAGCGGCCATGAAGCGTCGAAAGTTTGACCTGGCAGCCACGCCGGGCAAGGCCGCGGTGGGGGTGGACGACCGCTTCCAGGTGGCGACCCCGCTCCGTCGGCTGCTGAACAAGGTCTTCCCGGACCACTGGTCGTTCCTGCTGGGCGAGATCGCGCTGTTCTCGTTCGTCGTGCTGCTCCTGACCGGTGTGTTCCTCACCTTCTTCTACGAGCCGGCGATGACCGAGGTGGTCTACGACGGCAGTTACGCGCCGTTGCAGGGCACGCCGATGTCCGCCGCGTACGCCTCCAGCCTGGACCTGTCGTTCGACGTCCGCGGCGGCCTGGTGATGCGGCAGATGCACCACTGGGCGGCGCTGCTGTTCATGGCCGCGATCGTCGTGCACATGCTGCGGGTGTTCTTCACCGGCGCATTCCGCAAGCCGCGCGAGACCAACTGGATCATCGGCTCGCTGCTGTTCTGGGTCGGCTTCCTGGCCGGCTTCACCGGCTACTCGCTGCCGGACGACGGTCTGTCCGGCACCGGCCTGCGGATCGCCTCGGCGATCATGCTGTCCATCCCGGTGATCGGCTCCTGGCTCACGTCGTCGATCTTCGGTGGCGAGTTCCCCGGCACGATCATCATCAGCCGGTTCTTCATCGCCCACGTCCTGCTGATCCCGGGTCTGCTGCTCGCGCTGATCAGCGCCCACCTGGGCCTGGTCTTCAAGCAGAAGCACACCCAGTGGCCCGGCCCCGGCCGGACCAACGGCAACGTGGTCGGCGAGCGGATGTTCCCCCGCTACGCGCTGAAGCAGGGCGGCTTCTTCATGGTCGTCTTCGGCGTCATCGCGCTGCTGGGCGGTCTGTTCCAGATCAACCCGATCTGGCTGTTCGGCCCGTACGAGGCCTGGGTGGTCTCGGCCGCCAGCCAGCCCGACTGGTACGTCATGTTCCTCGACGGCTCGACCCGACTCATGCCGGCCTGGGAAATCAACATCCCGATCGGCGACCACTACGTCATCCCGCCGTTGTTCTGGCCGACGGTCGTGCTGCCCGGCATCCTGGTCGGCCTGTCGACGATGTACCCGTTCCTGGAGGCCCGGCACCTCAAGGACCGCAAGAGCCACAACCTGCTCCAGCGGCCCCGCGACGTTCCGGCCCGTACGGCCGTCGGCGCCATGGCCGTCTCCTTCTACGTCGTCTTGACGCTCTCGGGCGCCAACGACGTGATCGCCGACAAGTTCCAGATCAGCCTGAACGCGATGACCTGGGCGGGCCGGGTCGGCCTGCTGGTGGTCCCGCCGCTGGCGTACTACGTCACCTACCGGCTCTGCCTGGGTCTGCAGCAGCACGACCGGGAGGTGCTCGCGCACGGCGTGGAGACCGGCATCATCCGGCGCCTGCCGGACGGCCGGTTCGTCGAGGTGCACCAGCCGCTCAGCGCGGCGAACGGGCACGCGGACGGCCACGGTGAGCTGGACTACGTCGGCTGGGTGGTGCCGAAGAAGATGAACCGGCTCGGGGCCCTCGGCCCGGCGGTCCGGGGCTTCTTCTACCCGATCGAGAAGCCGGTCGAGGCGCCGGTCTCGCCGGGTCACCCGCCGGTCGAGCCCCGGCCCGAGCGCGCGGAGATCGGCAGCGGCGAGAGCCGCCACTGACCTCCCGACAGCACCGTCACGTGGCGCCCGCCGGACTTCCGGCGGGCGCCACGTCGTTGTCGGTGTCCCGTCGCCCATCCGAGCAGGAGTCGGACGGCCACGGCGGGACCGGTCGACCCCGCGCGTCGGGCGATCGCAGGAATAACCCCCGTGAGCCGGGTATCCGTGCGGTCCAACGTCTCAAGGGGGGGAAGCATGTTGGGTCTCAAACGCCTCGGCCTGTTGGCCGCGCTGGTGCTGGTAGGCGTCGCGCCGGCTGCGGCCGCGCAGGCCGCGGCACAGCCGTCGACGCAGGACACCCAGTATCTGCAGGCGCTGCACCAGGTGAACCTGTTCGAGATCACCGCCGGTGACCTGGCTCAGCAGAAGGGCCAGAACCAGGGGGTCAAGGACCTGGGCGCGATGTTCAAGACCGACCACACCCAGCTGGACCAGACGGTGCAGCAGACCGCGTCCCAGCTCAAGGTCGAACTGCCGAACGAGCCCACGACCGACCAGCAGGCGGTCATCGACAAGCTGAACAACGTCAGCGGCGCGGAGTTCGACCGGCTCTGGGTGACCAGTGAGCTGGCCGGTCACGTCCAGGCCATCCAGGCCACCCAGACGGAGATCTCGCAGGGCTCCGAGCAGTCGGTGGTCCAGTTGGCTCAGACCGCCCTGCCGACGCTGCAGACGCACTACGACGAGCTGGTCCAGCTCGCCAACCAGTTGGGCATCCCGGTCCCGCAGGCCAGCGCCAGCGGTACGCCCAGCCCGGGTACCTCGTCGCAGGCTCCGGGTGGCACCACCGAGTCGCCCGCTCCGGGTGGCATCACCGAGTCCCCGGAACCGGGCCTCGGCACCACCGAGCGGCCCGCGCCCAGCGAAAGCTGACGTAGCGGCAGCAGACGGCCGGTCCACCCGCACGGGTGGACCGGCCGCGCCGCGTCCGGCGTCGGCCGTGCACGCGGCCCGGCGGGTCAGTCGGCGTCGGCGAGGCCGATCGCGAACGTCTCCTCAAGGTCGAGCTGGGAGTACGCCCGGAACGCGATGTGCGACTCCGTGTTCAGCACACCCGGCACCTTGGAGATGCTGCCCGCGATGACCTGTGCGATCTGGTCGAACTCGCGGACCCGGACGATGGCGATGAGGTCGACGTGCCCGGCCACCGAGTAGACCTCGCTGACGCCGGTGACATTGGCGAGGGTCTCCGCCACCTCGGGGATCGCGTCGGTGGCGCAGTCGATCAGCACGATCGCGGTGATCACGGGGCAATTCTCCGTTCGTCGGCGTCGTTGCCCATGCTAGATGTTCCCGACGGGACCGGGGTCGGGTGCACCCGGCACCCGTCCTCGCGAGGCCGTCCTCCCGCGCCCGTCCTCCCGCGCCCGTCGCCGTTGCCCGGTGTCGGGTGCCCGGCGCTGTCGCCATCAGCCGTCGCTTCAGGTATGCCCACAGCTTGGGCAGGCGTGTCGCCAACGAGCGGTATACCTGTGAGTCATATTTATGACCCACAGGTATACCGCTAACACGAATCATCCCGCCGACGCGCCGACGCGGGTCAGCCGTGCTGGGCGGCTTGGACGGTGCCGGCGTCCCCGAACCGGATCGCGTCGTGCAGCCGTTCGCCGCTGCGCACGAGGGCGCCGGGCCAGACCACGGTGCGGCGCACGTCGCCGTCGACCCGTGCGCCCGCGCCGACCACCGACTCCACGCAGCGCCCGGTCACCGTGGCGGCCGGGTCGACCAGCACGTCGCCGCTCGCGGCGTGCAGGTTGGCCGCCAGGTAGTCGGCGGGGGTGCCGGTGTCGTAGAAGGTGCCCGGGTAGGGCACCACCTCCAGCGCGCCGGCCGCCTCGGCCGGCCGCCACACCGCGCGTACCAGGTCGGAGAAGACCACCGGCAGGTCGCGGACCAGCCGCCACGGCAGCAGCGAGAACCCCGTGAAGCAGTGCCCGGCGAAGGTGCCGGGCGCCCTCGGGTCGGCGGCGGGCTGCCCGAGCAGGCGTACGGACTCCCCGTCCCAGCCGTCCAACAGCGCGGCCACGTCGGGGCCCGGGGGAGTGGCCGGGTCGGCCAGGTACGCGTCGGCGTTGCCGACCAGCACCGGCCGGCCGCCGATCCAGTCCCGCAGGTTGGCCACCCCACCGGCGGTGCCGAGCGGGTCACCGGGCTCCACCGACAGGTGGGCGCGATCGCCGACGTGCGCGACCACCTGGTCGGCGAGGTAGCAGGCGTTCACCGCGACGCGTGCGGGGCCGCTCAGGCCGAGGCCGGCCAGGCGGGCCAGCGCCCGGTCCAGCAGTGCCACGTTGCCGACCGGGCAGAGCGCCTTGGGCACCCGTGCGGTGAGCGGGCGCAGCCGGGTGCCCTCACCCGCGGCGAGCACGACCGCGCAGAGGTCCGCCGGCCCGCCCGCTTCGCTCACGGCGCGGTGTCGGGCACCGGAGGCGGGAACTTCCCGGCCAGCGGCCCGATGTCGTAGTA
Organism: Micromonospora sp. NPDC005254; assembly: GCF_042872525.1. Taxonomy (NCBI): domain Bacteria; kingdom Bacillati; phylum Actinomycetota; class Actinomycetes; order Micromonosporales; family Micromonosporaceae; genus Micromonospora; species Micromonospora sp. NPDC005254. The sequence continues at coordinate 210,460 of NZ_JBIAKM010000003.1, forward strand.
GGCGAGCAGCCGGGCCGTCGGCCAGGTCAGCTTGGGCAGGTCGTCCAGCGGATGCCAGGCGGCCTCGAAGACCTCCGCGCCGTCGACCGCCAGTTCGGTGCTGGACGCCGGCACCTCGGTCTCGAAGACCATGTCCACCCAGCCCTTGGCGTGCACGATCGCGTTCGGCACCGCCGGGCGCAGCCGGGACGGTGGCAGCCGGATGCCGGACTCCTCGAACAGTTCGCGGACCGCGCCCACGACCGGAGGCTCGGCCCGGTTGAGCAGGCCGGCGGGCAGCGACCAGCCCTTGCCGGGGGGCTGGCGCAGCATCAGCAGTCGGCCCGCGCCCGTCGCCTCGGAGTCACGGACCAGGGTGACCGCCCCGACGATGTACTTGGGCACGGCCAGCTTGACCAGGCGACGGCGCACCGGCAGCGGCAATCGGTAGAAGGCCTGGTAGAAGATGGCCCGACCGGTGGCGCGGGAACGGGGGATCATGACCCCAGGCTAGTGGTCACGAATGTCCTTCGGACGCGCTGGGGCCGGGCGGGTCACTGTCGATGGTCGACCAGGTCGATGAGCTGGCGTACCACGGTGTCCGGTTCGATCACCCGGTCGAAGACCGCGACCAGCAGGGTCTCCAGGTCGGGATAGCCCAGCTCCTCGGAGAGCCGCAGCAGCGGCAGGTCGCTGGCGAGGCCGCGGTTGTGCTGGCGCAGGGCGAGCCCGATGGTGGCCCGACCGAGGCGGACCTTGTCGCTGATCGTGATGCCCGGCTCGGTGTGCTCGGCGAACCACCTGTTGATCTGCATCTGCGCGTGCGGCGACTTGACGAAGCCCAGCCACTCCTTGCGCGGGCCGCGTGGCGCTACGCCGGCCTCGAAGCCGTTGTCGCCGTCGTTCTCGGTGAAGATCTCCACCACGTCGCCCTCGTCCAGCTCCGAGCTCAGCGGCGCGAGCCGGCCGTTGATCCGGGCGGCGAGGCAGTGGTCGCCCCGCTGGCTGCCCAGCTCGTACGCCAGGTCGACAGGTGTGGCGCCGGCCGGCAGCACCACCTGACGCCCGTCGGCGAAGACCTGGATCTGGCCCTCGGCGAGGTCGCAGCGCAGCGACTCGTAGAACTGTGCCGGGTCGGCGGCGTCCGGCTCCCAGTCGAGCACGCGGCGCAGCCAGTCCAACTGCTCGGCCCGGGCCGCCGCGCTGCCGCTGCCCGAGCGCGGGAAGCGGAAGTCGGCGGCGATGCCGTACTCGGCCGAGCGGTGCATCTCCTCGGTGCGGATCAGCACCTCCACCGTGCGGTCCTGCGGGCCGCAGACGCTTGTGTGCAGCGAGCGGTAGAGGTTGTTCTTCGGTGAGGCGATGAAGTCCTTGAAACGGCCCGGGATCGGCCGCCACGTCCCGTGGATCGCGCCCAGCGCGGCGTAACAGTCGGTGGCCGGGCCGTCGACCACCACCGAGATGCGGGGCAGGTCGTACGGGGCGGTGTGGCCGCCGGCGATGGTGTCCTTCCAGATCGAGTAGAGGTGCCGGGGGCGCGGGCTCACCTCGGCGTCGACCCGGCTGCGGCGCAGCGCCACCCGGGCCCGTGTCACCACCGCGTCGAGGTAGGAGTCCCAGCCGGGCCGATCGTGCACGTGCCGGGCCAGCCGGGCGTGCTCCTCGGGCTCCAGGTGCAGCAGCACCACGTCGTCCAGCTCGCGCTTGAGGGTCTGGATGCCCAGCCGGTCGCAGAGCGGGACCAGCACCTCCTGGGTCTTGCGGGCGATCCGTTCCCGGGACGCCGCGGAGCGCACTCCGAGCGTGCGCATGTTGTGCAGCCGGTCGGCCAGCTTGATGATCAGCACCCGGACGTCCTTGGCGGCCGCGACGATCATCTTGCGGATCGTCTCCGCCTCGGCGGCCTTGCCGTAGAACGCCTTGTCGAACTTCGTCACCCCGTCGACCAGGTGGGCCACCTCGCCGCCGAAGTCCTCCGACAGCGCCTGGAGCGTGTAGCGGGTGTCCTCGACCGTGTCGTGCAGCAGCGCCGCCACCAGGGTCGTGGTGTCCATGCCCAGCTCGGCGCAGATCTGCGCCACCGCGAGGGGGTGGGTGATGTACGGTTCCCCGCTCTTGCGGAACTGGCCGCGGTGCATGTTCTCCGCGATCGTGTACGCCCGGCGCAGCACGGCGGGGTCGGTGCCCGCGTGGATGCCCCGATGGGTGCGGACCAGGTGCGTGACCGGGTCGGAGTCGGTGGTCGGCCAGGTCAGCAACGACCGCAGTCGGCGGGTCAGGGGCAGCTCACCAGACCGGGTCGGCAGGGCGCCCCCCAGGGCGGCGCCGTGTCCGGCGTCGACGTCCACGAGGGACACCTCCTCACCCCGGCTCCGCGACCGCCGGACCGGGCGATCGGGAGCAGGCCCACGAAACGGGCAGGACTGCACTTCTCTAACAGCCTAAGGGAGTCGACGTAGTCCGATCGGTCAGTTGGTCATGAGCGTTCGGTCGAGAGTTGGTGCGACGCCCCGCTCTCGGCCTTCGCCAGCAGGTCACGGAAGCGGCCCGCCCCGCCCGCCGGCGAGGACCAACCGGACGACATCTCGACTAGCCGGGTCTCCGGCCGCTCCAACCAGGACAGGATGCGCTCGGATTCCTCCGCCGTGGCCGACGGCACCGGGCCGTGCCCGCCCGACACCGTCTCGGCGGTGGCGCGGATGGCGTTCAGCGTGGGTCGCGGGTGGACGCCGGGCGGGGACACCCCGGCTCCGGCCAGGCGACCGTGCCGGACCAGGGCCAGCTCCCAGCCGCCCCGGGCGGCCGGTCGGGCGGCGGCCAGCTCCACGATCCCGGTCAGCGCCGCCAGCCGCTGCATCCGCACGGTGGCGCGCAGCACCGCGGCCAGCCGGGACCGCACCACGGCGGCCTCCTCGTAGCGCTGGTCGGCCGCGAGCACGTCGATCCGGGCCAGCAGCGCGTCCACCACCGGTTGCGGGTCGCTGGCGGTCGCGGTGCGGAACGGCCCGGCTGCTCTGTCGTCGTACTCCTCTGGAGTGATCTTGTGTTCGCAGGGCGCCGGGCAGCGACCCAGCTCGGCCAGCGCGCAGGCCGGCGTGACGGTGCGCAGCGAGAGCCGGTGCGTGCACTGGCGCAGCGGCACCGCGTCGTGGAAGCCGGCGGCGGCCAGCTCGGCGGCCCGCCGGGAGGTGAAGGGCCCGAGGTAGGCGGTGTCCGTGGGGGACAGATCCCGCACGATCGACAACCGGGGGTACGGCCCGTCGGTCAGCTTGAGCCAAACCATCCGCTCCGGGTATTTCGACCGCCTGTTGTACGGCGGGGCGTGCGCGGCGATCAACCGCAGCTCGCGGACCTCCGCCTCCAGCGAGTGGGCGCACTCCACCGCCTCGACCCGCTCGGCCGCGCCCAACATCTCGGAGATCCGGGCGCGCTTCTCACCGGCGGTGAAGTAGCTGCGCACCCGGGTGGCGATGTCGCCCGAGGTGCCGACGTAGAGCGGCCGGTCGTCGGCGGCCCGGAAGATGTAGACCCCCGGCACCTTGGGCAGCCCCTCGGCCAGGTGGCGCTTGCGGCGCTGCGTCGGGGTGACCGCGCGGGCGAACTCGATGGCGTCGCCGACGGTGTCCACCCGGTGCCCGCCGAGCCGGCCGATCAGACCGTGCAGCACGTCGACGGTGGCCTTCGCGTCGTCGAGCGCCCGGTGGGTGGGCTGGGTGGCGGTGCGGAAGTAGGCGGCAAGGGTGCCCAGCTTGCGGTTGGGCACCTCGTCGCGGGTCAGCACCCGCCGGGCCAACGCCGCCGTGTCCAGCACGCGCGGGTTGGGCCAGCGGTGCCCGTGCTTCGCGCAGGCGGCCTTGAGGAACCCCACGTCGTACGGGGCGTTGTGGGCGACCAGCACCGCGTCGGCGATGAACTCCAGGAAGCTGGGCAGCACCTGCTCGATCGGCGGCGCCGGCACCAGCATGGCCTGGGTGATCCCGGTCAGCACGGTGATGAACGGCGGAATCGGCTGCCCCGGGTTGACCAGGGTGGCCAGCTCGCCCAGCTGCTCGCCACCGCGCACCTTGACCGCGCCGATCTCGGTGATGCCGCCGCCGTCGGGCGCGCCGCCGGTGGTCTCCAGGTCGACCACCACGAAGGTCGTCGCGTACAGCGGCAGGGCCGGGTCCACCCCGCCCACCGCCGGGTCGAGACCGGCCAGTGACTCCTGGACGTACTCCGCCTGTGCCATCGGCGGCACGCTAGCGCCCCGGTCCGACACTCCCGTCGCAGCCGTCCCAGCAGTCACCATGGGGCTAGGATGAGAGATCGGCTCACTCACCGGGCGGTGGGCCCGGTCGCGGTGGGAGACTTGCCACATGCCCCTCACCGAGCCGTACGACGACCACCTCCCGCAGGAGGATCCGGTCGGGGGCGGCGGTGCCGTGGGCGACCCGGACAGCAGTGACACACCTGCCGATTCGGGTGCCGATCCGGCGGTCGAGCCGGAGCCGACGCTGCCCGAGCCGGTCCGGCAGCGGATCGTGGCGCTGACCGCCACCGTGCTGCCCACCCTGCCCGCCGACGAGGTGCCGGTGCCGCTGCGCCGGGTGGCCAAGTTCGCCCCCAACCGACGGGCCCGGCTCGGCACCCCGGCCATCGCCGCCCAGCTCACCGCCGACCCGCTGTTTCGGCAAAGGGTCACCGCCCGGGTGCTTGCCGACGCCGGTGACCTCGGCGCGGCCGTGGTCGAGGGCACCGCGCCGGCCGCCGCCGACCCGGTCGAGGTGGCCGCGCTGGCCTACCTGGCCCGACCCCGCGGCTGGCGGGAGCTGATCGACGCCAGCGGCGCCGCGGTCCGCGCCGAGGCGGACAGCGCCGTCGTCGCCGAGCTGGTCCGTGAGGCCGAGCAGCGGGCCACCCGCGCCGAACACGACCGGGCGGTGGCCCGGGTCGAGGCCGAGAAGCTCCGCGACGAGCTGGCGCGGGTCCGCGAGGAGCTGGGCCAGCTCCGCGAGGAGTCCCGTCAACTGGCCCGTACCCTGCGCGAGACGCAGGCCCGTGAGCGCAAGGCCAGCGAACTCCTGGCCACCGAACGCGGCCGGGCCGCACGCGCCAGCGCCGACGTGGACGCCGAACTGCGCCGCGCCCGCGCCCGGCTCGCCGAGGCCGAGGCCGCCGCCGGGGTGGCCCGGGCCAGCGCCAAGGAGGCGCGTTCGGTCGACGACGCCCGCCTCTGGCTGCTGCTGGAGACCATCGGTCAGGCCGCCGTCGGGCTGCGCCGGGAGCTGGCGCTCGACCCGGTGGACAAGCTCCCCGCCGACTTCGTCGCCGACGCGTTCGCCGAGCAGCCGGGCACCGCCCCGGCCGGCCCGGCCGCCCGTGCCCGCGACACCGACGACCCGGCCCGACTGGACCAGCTGCTCGCCCTGCCCCGGGCGCACCTCGTGGTGGACGGCTACAACGTCACCAAGCGCGGCTTCGGCGAGATGTCGTTGGAGCAGCAGCGCAAGCGCCTCATCACCGGGCTGGGCGGGATCGCCGCGCAGACCGGCGACGAGGTCACCGTCGTGTTCGACGGCGCCGAACGGATGCACGGGCTGCCGCCCGCGCCCCGCGGCGTCCGGGTGCTCTTCTCCCGCAAGGGGGAGACCGCCGACGAGCTGATCCGCCGCCTGGTCCGCGCCGAGCCGGCGGGCCGCCCGGTCGTCGTGATCTCGTCCGACCGCGAGGTCGCCGACGGCGTACGCCGGCACGGCGCGTACCCGCTGGGCGCCGACTCGCTGTTGCGCCGCCTCGCCCGCTCCTGACCGCGCGCCCGGGCCGAGCTGTCGGGCCGAGCTGTCGGGGCGGGCAAGAATACGGCGAGGTTCCTGCAGGTTCGGTCGGCGACGGTGTCCGCATCCGCCCGGCACCGTCGGGCACCGGACAAAGGCAGGCGAACGGTATGAGAAAAAGACTGCTGGGCACCATCCTCGGCACGGTTGTCACACTGGCGGCGCTCCTCGTCGCCCCGGGACCGGCCCTGGCGGCCTCGGGTGGCGGCTGCACCGGGGCCTACCCGATCAGCTCGTGCATCTCGTACCAGGGTTCCAACCAGACCGTGGTGGGTGACTTCTACATGAACGCCACACCGGACCAGTCCCGGTGCACGGCGTACCTGCAGTTGCGGACCACGAACAACGGCAACACCTCCTGGATCTACTACGACCTCAACCGGACCGGCCGATTCGGGCCGATCAGCCGCAACGTCAACGTGATGAACAACTTCAAGGGCTCCGCCGTGGCGGTGGTCGAGGTCTACACGTGCAGCGGAACGTTGCACGGCATCTTCACCAGCCCTCGGGTGTACTACCCGTGACGTACGGATCCGGCCGCTGGTGCGTCAGCGCCAGCGGCCGGATCGCGTGTCAGCCGCAGCGGGAGACGGCGGGGTTCGGGTCGTGGCCGGTGTACATGTAGTCACCGGCGAGCATGCCGTTCGCGCTGCCGTAGAACGCGTTGTACCAGACGGTGTCGCCGTTGACCGACGATCCGGTCGCCCAGCAGTTCAGGTAGACCGACTGGCCCTTGGGGATCGTGAGGATGACCGAGCACTGCGAGTTGTTCAGCCACTGGCAGTAGCGCAGGTTCAGGTCCGTCTTCGTCTGGAAGTAGCCGCCGGCGAACGCCGGTGTGGCGACCAGGCCGACCGCTGCGGTCACCGTGACGGCGCACGCGGCCAGGAGACGTCGTGGATTCATGTCTTCAACCTCCGGCGAGCGGTCAGTAGGAGCAGTACGGGGAGTCCATGATGTCGAGGGCCACCGCGTAGCCGTACGGCTCGAGGTAGGCCAGCTCGCCCGGGGAGACGCACACCCAGTCGCCGTTGGAGTAGAAGATCTTCGCGCCGTCGTCGTTGCGGCTGTTGTAGACCCAGTCCGCGCCCCTGCTCCGGGACCCGAGGGTCTGGTAGTAGTTGTCCTGGAACGACGCGGTCGGCGGGGCGCCGTCGTACGGGTTCCCGGTCACCCAGAAGCAGACGCGGGGGTAGTTGCAGCCGAGCGCCGAGGTGGCCTGCGCCGGCGTGGCGACGAGCCCGCCCGCGGCCGTCGCGGTGGCCGCGAGGAGCGCGACGGCCGAGAGCCGGGAGCGTGTGGTCGAGGATGGTCCGCGCATTCGAATCCTCCGATGGATCAACGTGGACGGCCGGTTGCACCCGGCCCGGCAGGTGCGTCGGTGGACCCTCGTCGGGCGGTGGATCGGCCGTACCGCAACGATCGCAGCGGCCCCGGTCGAGGGAACAGGCGCTTGACCGGCAGTTGACCGGCGATTGGATCGACGACGATCGGGGGCCCGTGGGCTACCGCGGCACCTTGATCGACACGAGGTCGGCGATGTCGGGGTGTCCGGCCGGCCGGGATACCCCGATTTCGCTGATCTGGAGTCGATCTAGCCCTCAACGGGGCGGTGCGGGCGGTTCTGTCGTACCCGGTGGATAGCGTCGATGTGACCGACGGTGCTCGGGCGACGACGACAGGGCGTCGACCGCGCATCGCCAGCGATCAGGAGGCGTGATGCTCATCGACTGCGACGGGTGCGCGAAACGGGCCGACGGCTGTGCCGGCTGCCCGCTGACCGCCCTGTTCGACGAGACGTCCCCGGCGGCCGGGCTGGTCGCCGCCGAGGTCGAGGCCATCGAGGTGCTCGCCCGGGCCGGCTTCGACGTCGAGGTGCTGGCCGCGCCCGCGCGGCCCGACGTCGCCGCACGCCGGGTCCGCCGGGTGGCCTGAGTTCCCGCACGGCCGTCCGCGTCGCCGGAGCGCGACACCGCGGGCGAAGCGGGCTTTTCGCGGGCCATAGGATGGGCGGTCACGGCGGGAGGAGCGGCGGGATGAACGGGGTACGACGCGAGCACGGCGGGCCCCGGTGACCCCGCGCGGTTGGGCGTTGCTGACGCTGGCCGGATTGACGGTGGCCCTGCTGGTGACCGCCGCGCTGTTCATTCCCTGGCACCGGCCACCGGCGCCCCGCGCCGACCAGCTCGCCGCGCTGCGCGATCTCCCGGCGGAGCAGGTGGCCAAGGGGCGTGCGTTCCGTGCCGCGCTGCGCCCCGGGAGCTACGCCGCGCTCGCCGTCGGGCTGCTGATCGCCGTCGCGCTCGGCCTCACCCCGCTGGGCAGCCGCCTGGTCGAGCTGGTGGGCCGGCCGTTCGGCGGGCACTGGATCGCGCGGGCGGTGCTCGGCGGTCTCGCCGTGGTGCTCGTCGCCGACCTGCTCACCCTCCCGTTCTCCGCGTGGCGCCAGAGCGTGCTGACCCGCTACGGGCTGAGCACCAACGGATGGAGTGGCTGGGCCGTCGACCTGCTCAAGTCGTACGCGGTCAGCGCCGTGATCGGCGCGGTGGCGCTGTTCGGCTTCTACGCGGTCATCCGGTTCGCGCCGCGCTGGTGGTGGGCGTTCGGCGCGGCGGGCGCGGCCCTGCTGGTGGTGCTGCTCTCGTTCGTGCTGCCGGTGCTGGTGGAGCCGGTGTTCAACAAGTTCACCCCCATGGAGCAGGGTCCGCTGCGCACCGAGCTGATGAGCATGGCCGCCCGCGACGGGGTGCCGGTGCGCGACGTGCTGGTCGCCGACGCCTCGCGGCGCACCAGGGCGGTCAACGCGTACGTCTCCGGCCTCGGGCCGACCCGCCGGGTGGTCGTCTACGACACGCTGCTGAGCGAGGCCACCCCCGCCGAGGTGACCGCCGTGGTGGCGCACGAGTTGGGGCACGCGAAGGACTCCGACGTGGCGGTGGGCACGCTGACCGGGGCGCTGGGCGCCGCCGCCGCCGTGGTGGCGCTCTACCTGCTCGGCTCGTGGGGGCTGCTGCTGCGGTTGGCCGGCGTCGACTCGGTGGCCGATCCACGCGCGTTCCCGCTGCTGATCGCCCTGGTCACGGTGGCCGGCCTGGTCGCCACCCCGGTGCAGGCGCTGATGTCGCGGCGGGTGGAGGCGCGAGCCGACGCGCACGCGCTCGCGCTCACCCGCGACCCGGTGGCCTTCGAGTCGATGCAGCGCCGCCTCGGCTCGGTCAACCTCGGCGACCCCGATCCGCCGCGCTGGGAATACCTCTACTCGGCCTCGCATCCGTCCACCGTGGAGCGGATGGCCGCCGCCCGCGCGTACGCCCGGGAGGCTGGCCGATGAGCCGCACGCTGCTGATCACCAACGACTTTCCGCCCCGTCCGGGCGGCATCCAGTCCTTCGTGCACAACCTCGCCGTGCGTCAGCCGGCCGGGTCGGTGGTCGTGTACGCGTCGAGCTGGCGCGGCGCCGCGAAGTTCGACGCCGACCAGCCGTTCGAGGTGATCCGCGAGCGCACCCGGGTGCTGCTGCCCACCCCGCTGATCGCCCGCCGGGCGGCCCGCCTCGCCCGCGCGTACGACTGCGACACGGTGTGGTTCGGCGCGGCGGCCCCGCTGGGGTTGCTCGCCGGCGGCCTGCGCCGCCGGGCGGGCGTACGCCGGGTGGTGGCGCAGACCCACGGCCACGAGGTCGGCTGGGCGGCGCTGGCGGCTGCCCGGCCGGCGCTGCGGCGCATCGGTCGGGGTGTCGACGTGACCACCTACCTCGGCGAGTACACCCGCGTCCGGCTGGCCCGCGTGCTGGACGGGGTGACCGACCTGCGCCGGCTGGCGCCCGGGGTGGACGTGGACACCTACCACCCGACGGTGGACGGTGAGCCGGTCCGGGCCCGGTTGGGGCTGACCGACCGGCCGGTGGTGGTGTGCGTGTCCCGACTGGTGCCGCGCAAGGGTCAGGACATGCTGATCCGGGCGCTGCCGGAGATCCGCCGCCGGGTGCCCGACGCGGCGCTGCTGATCGTCGGCGGCGGTCCGTACCGGGCGACCCTGGAGAAGCTGGCCCGGCAGATGGGCGTCGAGCGGGACGTGGTGTTCACCGGTTCGGTGCCGGCGGCCGCGCTGCCGGCGCACTACGCGGCCGGCGACGTCTACGCGATGCCCTGCCGCACCCGCAACCGCGGCCTGGACGTGGAGGGGCTGGGCATCGTCTACCTGGAGGCGTCCGCGACCGGTCTGCCGGTGGTGGCTGGGGACTCCGGCGGCGCCCCGGACGCCGTCCGTGAGGGCGAGACCGGGTACGTGGTCCGTGGCCGGGACGTCGCCCAGCTCGCCGACCGGGTCGCCCGACTGCTCGCCGACCGGGATCTGGCCCGCCAGCTCGGCGCGGCCGGCCGGGCGTGGGTGGAGCGGGAGTGGCGCTGGGAGGCGCAGGCACAGCGGATGGCGGCTCTGCTCGCCGGCTGACCGCCGCCCGTGTTCAGGTGCGGGCCGGCCGGGGCGGGGCGTAGCGGGGCACGTACTCCTGGTCGGTGAGCCGTTGGATCGCGGCCATCACCTCGTCGGTGATCATCCGGATGTCGCGGGGCCCGGTGATGCGCCCGGCGACCGGAATCGGCGGACCGAACCGCAGGGTGACCGGGTGTCGGCGGGGCAGCCGCGCGTCGACCGGCAGGACCTCGGCGGTGCCGAGCACACCGACCGGGATGATCGGCACCTCGGCGTCGCGGGCGAGCCGGGTCATGCCGACCCGACCCCGGTAGAGCCGCCCGTCCGGGGACCGGGTGCCCTCCGGGTAGATGGCGACGAGACCGCCGGCGCGCAGCACCGGCACGGCCGCGTCGAGGGCCGTGAGGGCGGCCCGGCCGCCGGCGCGCTCGACCCGGATGGCGCCCATGCCGGAGACGATCCGCCGGCTGAGCCAGCCGCTCGGGCCTCGGCCGGTGAAGTACTCGGCCTTGGCCCAGAAGGTGACGTGGCGCGGCGTCAGGCAGCCGAGGAACACCTCGTCGGCGACGGACAGGTGGTTGCCGGCGAGGATGGCGCCGCCGTGGCGGGGCAGATGCTCCAGCCCTTCCACGCGGGGCCGCCAGCCCAGCCGCAGGGTGGTGCCGACGGTCAGTTTGCCGATGTCGTACAGCAGGGGCACGTCTTCTCCCGGTTCAGTGCGGCGCGGGGCCGAGGTGCGCGTCGAGCGCGGCCCGCAGGAGGGTGTCGTCGTCGGTGACGCCGGTGGCCAGCGGCAGGCTGCCCCAGGCCCAGAGCTGGGCGATGCCGTGCAGGTTGGCCCAGAGCGCGCCGGCCAGCACCGGGGCGGGCGCGTCGGTCGGCTGGCGTGCCTGGGCGACCAGGTCGACCAGGAGGGTGAACAGCGGCAGGCTCGTCTCGCGCAGCCGCAGACGGCCGCTGGCCAGCAGGTCGTGGCGGAACATCAGCTCGAACATGCCGTGGTGCGCCGCGGCGAAGTCCAGGTACGTCCGGGCCAGCGCGACCAGGCGGGTACGCGGGTCCGGGCCGGCCGCGCGCAGCGTCTCCTCGACGCGGGCGGTGAGGTCGGCGAAGCCCTCCCGGGCGATGGCGGAGAGCAGGTCGACGTGGGTGGGGAAGTAGCGGCGCGGCGCGCCGTGCGAGACGCCCGCCCGGCGGGCGATCTCCCGCAGTGACACCGCCGACTGGCCCTCGCGCAGCACGAGGTCCACCCCGGCGGCCACCAGTCGGGCCCGCAGGCCCGCCTCCCCCTCGCTCATAGACAGTGTCTACCAGGCGGGCGTAGACGCTGTCTACTGGTGGTGCGGGGGTTCAGCGGATGCGGGCCAGGATGCGGTCGGCGGGGGCCGGCCGGCCGAAATGCCAGCCCTGGGCGGCGTCGCAGCCGATCGCCCGCAGCCGCTCGGCCTGCCCGGCGGTCTCCACCCCCTCGGCGGTCACCGTCAGGTCCAGCGCGTGTGCCAGCGACACCAGCGAGGCGAGGATCCGCTCGTCGGTACGCCCCACCGCCGGCGAGCGCAGGCCGGCCACGAACTCCCCGGCCACCTTCAGCTCGGTGACGGGCAGGTCCCGCAGGTACGCCAGGTTGCTGTAGCCGGTGCCGAAGTCGTCGATGGCGATGCGTACCCCGAGATCGGCCAGCACCCGCAGCGCGCGCACGGGCTCCTTGGCGCTGCTCATCATCGTGCTCTCGGTGATCTCCAACTGGAGTCGCTCGGGCGGCAGGCCGGTCTGGCGCAGCAGCGCCCGGACCTCCTGCACCAGGCCGGGCCGGTGCACCTGCCGGACCGCCAGGTTGACGCTCACGAACGGTGCCTGGACGCCCTCCGCCGACCACGCCTCCGCCTCCCGGCACGCCTCGGCCAGCACCCACCCACCCAGTTGCACGATCAGGCCGGTCTCCTCGGCCAGCGCGATGAAGCTGTCCGGCCGCAGGACGCCCAGCTCCGGATGGCGCCAGCGGACCAGCGCCTCCACGCCGAGCAGCCGGCCGTCGCGCAGCGAGGTCAGGGGTTGGTAGTCGAGGTAGAACTCGCCCCGCTCCAGCGCGGCCGGGATGGCCGCCGAGAGGGCGTAGCGGGCCAGCTCACGGCGGTTGCGCTCGGCGTCGTAGAGCGCCCAGCGCGCCCCGCCGGCCGACTTCGCCCAGTGCAGGGTGCTGTCGGCCGCCCGCATCAGGTCGCTGGGGGTGGCCCCGGCCACCTGCCGCTCGACGATGCCGATGCTCGCCGTGACCTGGAGTTCGTGCCCGTCGACCACCGCCGGTGTGCGGACCGCGGCCAGGGCGCTCTCGGCCACCTCCACCACGGCGTCGGTGCCGCTGGCGCCCTCCACCAGGATGACGAACTCGTCGCCGCCGAGGCGGGCCACCAGATGTTCACCGAGGGCCTGGCGCAGCCGCTCGGCCACCGTGGTCAGCAGCCGGTCGCCCACCTGGTGCCCCAGGCTGTCGTTGACGACCTTGAAGCGGTCCAGGTCGAGGAAGCACACCCCCATGCGCTGGGCGCCCCGGCCCGGCTCGTTGAGGGCGGCGGTGAGTCGTTCGGTGAACAGCGTCCGGTTGGGCAGGCCGGTGAGCGGGTCGTGGGTGGCCTGGTGGCGGAACCGGGCCTCGCTGGCCCGCAGCGCCCGCTCGGCCTGCGTCCGGGCCATCATGGCGGCCCGGCGGATCGACTCCTGCTCGTCGAGCGTCCGGTCGCGCAGCGCGCGGGCGTAGCCGGTCGCCACGGCGGCCAGCAGCCGCGCCATCCGGTCCTCGACGTCCTCGGCCACCAGTCCCAGGTCCCGTACGAGCCGGAGCTGGATGACCTCGACCGTACGACCCAGCCCCTCCGCGGACGCGATGTGCGCGGCGACCAACTCGGCGCCGACCCGGTGCCCGGCCCGCAGGTCGAACGGCTCGGCGAGCAGCGCGCCGGCCAACTGCCCGGTGAGCCGGTGCAGCAGGGCCTCGAGCTGAGCCTGGGTCATCGGCAGGTAGCTCGTGCCGGAGACCGCCTTGGCCCACGCGCGGGCGAAGGTGCCCGGGCGGGTGGCCTTCCCGGGCGACTCAGTCACCGAGTCGTCCGACGCCGCCCATGAAGACCGCGCGCTCGGCGTCCTCCGCGCTCTCCGGGGTGTCCGGTCGCCACTGTGGCACCCAGACGACGCCCGGGTCGACCAGCTCGAACCCGTCGAAGAGCGCGGTCAGCTCGGCCCGGTTACGAATCCAGAGCGGGCTGTCGGTACGCCGGTAGACCCGCTCGGCCTCGGCGCGCTCGTCCTCGCTGCGCCCGTCGTCGCTGGCCTGCGACAGCACCAGGTAGCTGCCGGGCGCCAACGCGTCGCGCAGCGTCGCCAGCAGCTCCGCCGGACGGTCGTCGTCGGAGACGAAGTGCAGGACGGCCACGATCATCACGGCCACCGGCTGGCTCAGGTCGAGCAGCTTGCGGACGTCGGGGTGCGCCAGGATCCGCTCCGGGTGCCGCAGGTCCTCCTGTACGACCACCGCGCGGTCGTTGCCAGCCAGGATCTCCCGGCTGTGCGCCACCGCGACCGGATCGACGTCCACATAGACCACCCGCGACTCCGGGTCGATGCGCTGGGCGATCTCGTGCACGTTGCCGACTGTGGGAATGCCCGAGCCGATGTCGAGGAACTGTCGGACGCCGGCCTCGGCGAGGTGGTGGACCGCTCGGCGCAGGAACGCCCGGTTGGCCTGCGCCATCAGCGGCGCCTCCGGGACGGCGGCCACCATCGCCTGCGCGGCGGCCCGGTCGGCGGCGAAGTTGTGCGATCCGCCGAGGTAGTAGTCGTACATCCGCGCGACGCTCGGGCGCTCGATGTCGATGGTGTCGGGTGCCCAGTCCGGCCGCTGCATGCGCTCAACCCCTTGAGTCCGCGACGCGGGCGTCGTCGCCCGCGCGGGTATTCTGCCCCCGACGTACCCGCCAGACCATAGCGTGCCGCCGAATTCCCGCCGACGTCGGTCGATACACGAAGGTCCGCGCCGGCGACGAGCCGGCACGGACCTTCGATCGCGGTGTCCCGCTCGACGAGCGGGCGCGGGTCAGAACTTCGGGGCGTCCGGCGCTTCGAGCAGGCCGAGCCGCAGCGCGGTCATCAGCGCCTGTGCCCGGTTGGCGGCGCCGAGCTTCTCGTAGAGCTTCGAGATGTGCGTCTTGGCGGTGGACTCGCTCACGAACAGCTGCTTCGCGATGCCCGCCACGCTCATCCCGTCGGCGAGCAGCCGCAGCACCTGCCCCTCCCGGGGGGAGAGCTGCGGGCCGGACGGGGCGAGCCGACGCTTCATCGCCTCGGCCAGGTCGGCGGCGGTGAACGCGCTGGGCGAGGAGGCGGCGTGCCGCGCGGCGGCCACCACCTCGTCGGCCGGGGCGGTCTTCGGCACGAAGGCGCTCGCGCCGGCCTCCAGGGCGCCGAAGAGCTGGTCGTCGCCCGCGTACATGGTCAGCACCACGATGCCCATCGACGCGCTGGACTTGCGCAGCGCGCGGGTGGCCTCCAGGCCGCTGCCGTCGGGCAGCCGCAGATCCATGATCACCACGTCCGGCTGCAGGGCGCCGGCCTGGCGTACCCCCTCAGCCGCGGTCGCGGCCTCGCCGACGACCTCGAACTGACGGTCGCGCTCGAAGGCGTGCCGCAGGCCCTTGCGGATCAGGTCATGATCGTCGACAAGGAGAACCTTGGTGCGGGTGGCCGGTGTCGGACTTGTGGTCATCCTCGGGTTACTCCCCTTCTGGTGCTGCGCTGTCGCGCACGTTGTCGCGCCGGGACGAGGTGCCGAGAACCACCGCCACGGTCGTGCCGCTGGGTTGCCGCGGCCTGATCTCCAACCGGCCCCGGATACGTTCCGCCCTCTCGGCCATGATCGCAAGACCGTACCGTCCGTCGGGGCGCTGGTCAGCCATCCCCTGACCGTCATCCGACACTTCAATTTGAGCGTACGGGGGGTCCACCTCACACGTGACCCAGAGATTCGAGGCTCCGGCGTGCTTGCGAGCGTTGGTCACCGCCTCCTGCGCGATGCGCAGCAACTCGGCCTCGGTGGCCGCCGGCAGGCGCGCGGTGGACTCGTCCAGCGACAGGTGCACCCGCAAGCCGCCCGAGGCGCCCACCGTCCGGGCGTACTCGGCGATCGCCGCGGCCAGGCCGCCCTGCCGGTCCACCTCGCTGCGCAGCTCGAACAGGCTCAGCCGCAGCTCGGTGATCACCCGGGTCACCTCGCCGCGCAGCGTACGCAGCGCCTCGGCGGTCTCGTCCGCGTCGTCGAAGACGGTGGCCAGGGCGTTGTCGATGCCGTAGCCGACCATCACCAGCTCCTGCGCCACCCCGTCGTGGATCTCCCGGGCCAGCCGCTGACGCTCCTCGTTGGTGGCCAGCGAACGGACCTCGTCGAACAGCAGAGCCGCCTCCAGCCGCAGCGCGGCCGGCTGGGTCAGCCCGGTCACCCGGGACACCACCGGCGGCGGGTACGCCTGCGCGACGTCCGCCTCCAGCACCACCAGCCCCACCGTGCGCACCCCGGCGACCAGCGGGACGATCAGCGCCGACACGTCCCCACCCCGGTGGGAGCGCGACTGCGAGCGGGCGGCCGTGGTGGCCTGCTGGCTGGCCCAGGCGTCGGCGATCGCCGAGTCCGCGTCCAGGGTCGTCTCCCAGTCCACCCGGTCCACCCCGGCCTGGGCGAGCACCACGAGCCGGCCTCCGCCGCTGGCCGACAGCACCGCGCCCCGGTCCGCCCGGGCCACCGTGCGCAGCTCCTCCAGCAGGTGCTCGGAGATGCCGCCCGGGTCCAGGGTCGCCCCCGGCAGTTGCCGGGCCACCGTCCGCAGCTGGGTCAACAGCCGGGTCGCCTCGGCGTACGGCTGGGGCTTGCCGTCGGCACGGACGGCCATCACCCGGTGCAGGGTGCCGGCGGCGTAGAGCCCGAGCGCGGCGAGGATCAGCCACTGCGCGCAGACCGCGAGGTAGCCGACCTGGCCGAGCTGACGCCCGCCGTCGACCTGGGTCAACGCGCCGCTGACCAGCAGCGTGCCGGCGGTCACCGCGAGCAGCGCCGCGCCCTCGCGGAAGCGGCGGCGCAGGGCGGTGACGGTCACCGGCACCGCCAGGTAGGGCAGCACAGCCGAGGCGCCGAGCCCGTCGACCGTGCCCCCGATCGACGCGACAGCGGCGACCTGGCTCGCGGCCAGCCCCAGCACCACCACCTCGGCCACCCGGCTCAGCGGCCCGATCAGCCGGTGCTGCGGGGCGAGCAGGGAGGGCGCTCCGGCGACCGCCAGCAGCGCGATCCACCACAGCTGGGTGACGTCGCGAGTGGCGAACAGGGTCAGGATCGCGACCAGCGCCAGCATCACCAGGCGGGCGGCCGCGGCGAGGGGATGCGGATGTGGTGGGGCAGATGCGGATGCGGGCACGTGACGGATGGTAGTCAGCTGCGGTAGATGTCGGCGATCTCCGCCGCGTACGTCTTGTGGACGACCTGTCGCTTGACCTTCAGCGACGGGGTCAGCTCACCGGTCGCCTCGGTGAAGTCGCGGGGCAGGATCCGGAAGACCTTGATCGCCTCGGCCTTCGACACGGACTGGTTCGCGGTGTCGATCGCGGACTGGACCTCGGCGCGCAGGCCCTCGTTCTCGCGCAGCTTCTCGACCGGGGTGTCCGGGGGCAGTCCGGCGCTCGCGAGGAACGTCGGCAACGCCTCCTCGTCGATGGTGACCAGCGCGCCGATGAACGGCTTCGCGTCCCCGACGACGACGCACTGGCTGATCAGCGGGTGGGCGCGGACCTGGTCCTCCAGCACCGCGGGGGCGACGTTCTTGCCGCCCGCGGTCACGATCAGCTCCTTCTTGCGGCCGGTGATGCTCAGGTACCCGTCGGCGTCGAGCTGGCCCAGGTCGCCGGTGCGGAACCAGCCGTCGGCGCTGAGCGCCTCCGCGGTCGCCGCCTCGTTGTGCCAGTAGCCCTGGAAGACCAGGTCGCCGGAGATCAGGATCTCGCCGTCGTCCTCGATCCGGACGGTCACGCCGGGCAGCGGCCGGCCGACGGTGCCGATCCGGGTGCCGGTGGGCAGGTTCGCGGCGGCGGCGGGCGAGGTCTCGGTCAGCCCGTACCCCTCCAGGATCGTCACGCCGACGCCCCGGAAGAAGTGTCCGAGCCGGGGGCCCAGCGGCGCGCCGCCGGAGATGGCGTCGCGGCACCGCCCGCCGAGCGCGGCGCGCAGCTTGCGGTAGACGAGCCGGTCGAAGACCGCGTGCTGGGCGCGCAGCGCCAGGCCGGGCCCGCGCGGGGTCTCCAGAGCCTCGCTGTACGCGATGGCGACCTGCTCGGCGCGGGCGAAGATGCCGCCCTTGCCGTCGGCCTCGGCCTTCTGCTTGGCCGCGTTGTAGACCTTCTCGAACACCCGTGGCACGGAGAGCACGAAGGTGGGGCGGAACTCCTGCAGCTCGCCGACCAGGTTCTTGGTGTCCGCGCAGTGCGCCAGGGTGGCCCGGGCCTGCACCACGCCGATCTGGATGAGCCGGGCGAACGCGTGCGCCAGCGGCAGGAAGAGCAGGGTGGCCGCGCCGGCGTTGAACAGGTTCGGCAGCACCGGCACCGCGTTGGCGATGTCGGCGTACATGTTGCGGTGGGTGAGCACGCAACCCTTGGGGCGGCCGGTGGTGCCACTGGTGTAGATGATCGTGGCCAGGTCGCTGGCCCGGACGGCCTTGCGGCGCTGCTCGACCTCGGCCAGCTCGACGGCGGCGCCGGCGGTGACCAGCTCGTCGACCCCGCCGCGGTCGATCTGCCAGAGGTGGACCAGCTCGGGCAGGCGGTCGCGGACGCCGGCGACCAGGTCGGCGTGCGCGTCGGTCTCCACCACGGCGGCGACCGCGCCGGAGTCGGCCAGGATCCAGGCGGCCTGCTCGGCGCTGGAGGTCTCGTAGATCGGCACGGTGACCGCGCCGACCGTCCAGATGGCGTAGTCGAGCAGCGTCCACTCGTAGCGGGTCCGGCTCATCAGCGCGACCCGGGCGCCCGGGGAGACGCCGGCGGCGATCAGGCCCCGGGCCACCGCCACCACCTCGTCGCGGAACGCCAGGCAGGTCACCTCGGCCCAGGTCGTGCCGCTGCCGTCGGCCGAGCGGGTGGCGCGGGCGAACTGGACCGTGTCCGGCGCGGCCTCGGCGTTGTCCCAGACCGGATCGGTGAGGTTGGCCGCGTCGCCAACGGTGACGATCGGCGGAACGGAGAACTCGCGCACCTGCACTCCTTCGTGCTCGCACTGGCCGGCCGCTGCCCATCCACGGTCTTCGGCTCTGTCGAAACCTACCCGGCGGGGGCGGCGCGGCGTGCGGGCGGTACCCGCCGGGTAGCCTCCCCCCATGGCGGACTCCTCCACCCAGTCGATCATCATCGGCGCGTCACCGGACCGGGTGGCGGCGGTCATCTGCGACTTCCCGAGGTACCCGGAGTGGACCGAGGCGGTGCGCCACGCCGAGGTGATCGAGGAGTACGAGGACGGCTACGCCAGCCAGGTGCGGTTCGCCATCGACGCCGGGGTGATGGCCGACGAGTACGTGCTCGCCTACGAGTACGCCGAGGACCTGTCCCGCGTCGAATGGCACCTGCTCGCCCCCTCGAAGATGCAGAAGAGCCAGCGCGGCTCGTACGACCTGGTGGCGAACCCGGACGGGAGCACCACTGTGACGTACACGCTGGAGGTCGAGCTGTCGGTGGGGATGCTCGGCATGTTTCGGCGCAAGGCCGAGAAGATGATCATGGACACCGCGTTGAAGCAGCTCAAGCGCCGGGTAGAAGCACCCGGTGCGGCGCAGTGACGCGTCCGGCGGCAGGGTAGAGGAGCCGAGGGTGGGCGGAACGGATCCGGGTTCGGCCCGGGAAGAGGCGGAGCGACTGGTCGCCACCCTGCTCGCGGGGGCACGACTGGCCTCCGGCGGGTCGGTGGGCGGCGCGTTCGGCCCGCTGGGCGGGATGCTGGCCGGTGTCCTCGGTCACAGTGCCGCTGCGGGCGGCGGCGCCCACGGCGGTGGTGGTTTCGCCACCGGTTCGGCCGAATGCTGTGTCTGCCCGGTCTGTCGTGGCATCGCCGCGTTGCGTGACCCGAGTCCGGAATTCGCCGAACGCCTGGCCACCGGTGCCGGAGACCTCGCGGCCGGCGTGGCCAGCCTGCTCCGCGCGTTCGCGCCGCCGGAGCCACCCCCGGCGACCGCACCGCAGCCGTCCGCGCCGGCGCAGCCGACGTCCGCCGCGAGCAGCGACGACGAGGCCGCACCCTTCGCCCCGGCCGAGCGGTCCGCCGAGACCGACGACGAGCACGTGTGGCGCGATGCCACCCGCACCGGGCATGATTCTCAGCCGGCGCCGGAGCGGGATGTCTGGTCGGTCGCCACCCGGACGGCGGACCCACCCGCCCCGGCCACCGCAGCACCCGTCGACGACGCCGGGTCGGTGGTCGCGCCGGCGCCGACCAGCCGACCCGTGGTGCCCGCGTCGCGGGCGTCCGACGACACCGGCGCGGACGCGCCGGGCGGCGGCGCCTGAGCGCGGGACATCGCGATCCGGACCGGCGCGTCATCGGCGCGCGCGGACCGGACAGCACAGCAGAGGGGAGCGGCAGCGGTGACGCTGACCATCGGAGTCGACGTCGGTGGCACGAAGGTGGCCGGCGGTGTCGTGGACGACACCGGCACGGTTCTCGTGCAGAGCCGACGGGACACTCCCGCCGATGACGTCGGCAAGACCCGCGACGTCATCATCGAGCTGGTCGGCGAGCTGGCTGCCGGGCGGACGATCGAGGCCGTCGGGATCGGCGCGGCCGGCTGGATCGACGCCACCCGCTCGACAGTGCTCTTCGCTCCGAACCTGGCCTGGCGTGACGAGCCGCTGCGCGAGTACGTCAGCAGCGCCGTCGGCCTGCCGGTGATCGTGGAGAACGACGCCAACGTGGCCGCCTGGGCCGAGTTCCGCTACGGCGCGGCCCGGGACGCCGACGACTCCATGATCATGTTCACCATCGGCACCGGCGTCGGCGGCGGCATCGTGCTCGGCGGCGAGCTGATGCGCGGCGCGCACGGCGTCGCCGCGGAGCTGGGCCACATGCTGGCCGTGCCGGACGGGCACCAGTGCGGCTGCGGGCGGCTGGGCTGCATCGAGCAGTACGCCAGCGGCAGCGCCCTGGTCCGCTTCGCCCGCGCGGGCGCCCGGCAGGAACCGCAGCGGGCCGCGGCCCTCCTGGACCTGGCCGGCGGCGAGGCCGAGGCGATCACCGGCCACATGGTGACCGCCGCCGCGCAGGGCGGCGACCCGGTCTCCGCCGAGGCGTTCGCGCAGATCGGCCGGTGGCTGGGCACCAGCCTCGCCGACATGGCGCAGATCCTCGACCCGCAGACCCTGGTCGTCGGCGGCGGCGTGATCGACGCCGGTGACCTGCTGCTCGGCCCGACGCGCCGCTCGTACCTCGACGCGCTCGCCCAGCGGGGGCGCCTGCCGGTGGCCGAGGTGCTCCCCGCCGAGCTGGGCAACAGCGCCGGGGTGATCGGCGCGGCCGACCTGGCCCGCCGGATCTGAGGCCCTCGGCGATGGGTGAGGCTGCCGGCGTACCGCTGCGCGTGGTGTCGTACAACATCCACGGCCAGCGCGACGACACCGCCGCGCTGGCGGCGGTGGTCCGGGCCGCGAGGCCGGACGTGGTGATCGTGCAGGAGGGCCCGCGCCGGTTCCGGTGGCGGCAGAAGTCCGCCACCCTGGCCGAGTCGTTCGGCCTGGTGGTGGCCGCCGGGGGTCTGCCCGCCCTGGGCAACCTGCTGCTGACCAGCCTGCGGGTGCAGGTGCGCGGCACCCGTTGCCAGCGCTTTCCGCTGACCCCGGGCCGACACCTGCGCGGCGCCGCGTACGCCGACTGCCGGGTCGGCGACGCCCGGTTCACCCTCGCCGGGTCGCACCTGTCCACCGACCCGACCGAGCGGCCCGCGCAGGCCGCCGAGTTCCGGCGCGGGCTGGACGCGGCGAGCAGCCCGGTGGTGGCCGGGGCCGACCTGAACGAGGGTCCGGACGGGCCGGCGTGGACCACTGTGGCGCGTGGCCTGACCGACGCGGCGATCGCGGCCGACCGGGCGGACCGGCTCACCTACTCGTGCGCCGACCCGCGCCGCCGCATCGACGCGCTCTTCGTCGATCCCCGGATCAGCGTGGTCGACTACGACGTGGTGGACACCCCGCAGACCCGCCGGGCCAGCGACCACTTCCCGGTCCTCGTCGACCTGCTGCTGCCCACCGCCGGCTGACCCCCACCGGCCGGTACCCGCCGATCGGTCCGCGCCAGGGCTGGACATCCGGCTCCGATGTGGAGAGGATTTCGCGGCGACCGGCACCCGTGCCGCACAAAAGGAGATGTCCCGGTGTCCACCTCCACCGACCACGGCCGGCCCGACCCGGATGCGACCCCGTCCGCGCAGAGCCCCGACGGCCGTCCGCTCTCCGACCGGGGCGACACGGTCTGCGTCATCGGGGCCGGGGCCAGCGGCCTGACGGCCATCAAGAACCTGCGCGAGCACGGGTTCGGGGTGGACTGCTACGAACGGGAGACCGGCGTCGGCGGCGCCTGGAACTGGCGACACGACCGCAGCCCGGTGTACGCGAGCACCCATCTGCTGTCGTCGAAGCCGTTCACCCAGTTCCCCGACTTCCCGATGCCGGACTCGTGGCCGGACTACCCGCACCACAGCCAGCTCCTGGCGTACTTCGAGCGGTACGCCGACCACTTCGACCTGCGGTCGCACGTCTGGTTCGGCACCGAGGTGATCCGGGTGGAGCCCGCCGAGGGGGACCGCTGGGACGTGACCACCCGCTCCACCGGCGGGTACGGGCCGGAGCGCACCTCCCGATACGCCGCCGTGGTCATCGCCAACGGGCACAACTGGTCGCCGAAACTGCCCCGCTACGAGGGGCTGGAGGAGTTCCGCGGCGAGATCATGCACGCGTCGTCCTACAAGGACCCGGCGCAGCTGCGCGGCAAGCGGGTGCTGGTGGTGGGCGCCGGCAACACCGGCTGTGACATCGCCGTCGAGGCCGCCCAGCAGGCGTCGCGGTGCTGGCACTCCACCCGGCGCGGCTACTGGTACGCCCCGAAGTACGTCCTCGGGCGCCCGGCCGACCAGGTCAACGACGCCCTGCTGGCGCTGCGGGTGCCGCTGCGGGTCCGCCAGTGGCTCTACCACTGGACGCTGCGCCTGACCGTCGGCGACCTGACCCGTTTCGGCCTGCCCAAGCCCGACCACCGGGTGTACGAGACGCACCCGATCGCCAACAGCCAGCTCGTCTACTACGTGGGCCACGGCGGGATCGGCCCGGTGCCCGACCTGGCCCGCTTCCGCCCGTACGCCGTGGAGCTGGCCGACGGCCGCGAGATCGACCCGGACCTGGTCATCTTCGCCACCGGTTACCTGCCGCGGTTCGAGTTCCTCGACGCGTCGGTGTTCGGCGACAGCGCCGGCACGGGCCGGCCGACGCTCTGGCTCAACGCCTTCACGCCGGGGCACCCCACGCTGGCGGTCGCCGGCCTCGTGCAACCGGACTCCGGGATGTTCACCCTGGCGCACTGGCAGACGGTGCTCTTCGCCCGGCTGTTGCGGGCCCGCCGGGACCGGCCCGAGCGGGCCGCGGCGTTCGCGCAGCGGGTGCGCGACCGGGCCGGGGAGCGCTACTCCGGGCAGGTCAAGGACAGCAGCCGGCACTGGTTCGAGGTCGGGCACGCCGACTACCTGCGCGCCGTCCAGCGCGCCCTGCACGACCTGGAGGCCAAGTGAGCGCGACGAGTGAGCTTGCGAGCCCCGCAGTCGCGAACGGAAGGCGAGTTCAGTGACCGAGCTGCGGATCATGCGGGGCCGGGAGTGGTCCCGGCCGGTCCGGCCGGCGCGACGCGAGGTGCTCAGCGCCGTTCCCGAGGTGGAAGAGGGGCGTCCTCCGCTGCTGTTCGTTCCCGGGTTCGGGCACGGCGCGTGGGCGTTCGCCGAGCACTGGCTGGGTCACGCCGCGTCGCGGGGCTTTCCGGCGTACGCGCTCAGCCTGCGGGGGCACGGCGGCAGCGAGCCGGCGCCGGAGGCGACGCTGCGCGCGTACGCCCACGATGTGGTCCAGGTGGCCGCGAGCCTGCCGCGCCAGGCGGTGCTGGTGGGGCACGGCGCCGGGGCGCTCGTGGTGGCGCACGCGTTGGCGCGCTACCCGGCGCGCGGCGCGGTGCTGGTGGCGCCGGTCTTCGGCGGCTGGGGGGTGCTCTCCGCGGCGGTGCGCCGCAACCCGGCCGGGACGCTGCCGGCGGTGTTCGGCGGGCCGCTGCGGCTCAGCCGCACGCAGTTGTTCAGCCGCGAGTTGCCCGACGAGGAGGCTCGGCGGTACGTGGCGCGGCTGGGTCGGGCCGGTCGGCGGGCGCAGTGGGCGCTGCTGGGCGAGCCGGAGGCCGAGCCGGCCGTGGGCACGCCGCCGGTCCTGGTGCTGGGCAGCCCGGACGACCGGGTGGTGCCGGCGTCGACGTTGACGCGGATCGCCCGCCGGTACGGTTCGGCTCCGCTGCTCTTTCCGGGCATGGGGCACGATCTGATGCTCGACGCGCGCTGGGCCGAGCCGATCGACGCGATTCTGGACTGGCTGGAGAAGGAGCCCGCCTCGCGGTGAGCGGTCGCGCCGGTCAGCCGCCGGCGTGCTGCGTCGCGGAGGTGGCCCGGGTCGCCGGGCGCGGCACCAGGGGGGTGCCGTCGGCGCTGGTGAGGCGGCCGACCAGGGCGCCGTGCTCGTCCAGCGCGCTCAGGTAGGAGCGCGCCCAGGCCCGGATGTCGTGCTGGTGCAGGTGGGCGCGCATGGCCCGCATGCGTTCGGTGACGTCGGCGGGGCTGGCGCGCAGCGCCGTTTGCAGCGCCTGCTTGAGCCCCTCCAGGTCGTGCGGGTTCACCAGGTACGCCTGGGACAGCTCGGCGGCCGTGCCGGCGAACTCGCTGAGCAGCAGCGCGCCCGTGTCGTCCACCCGGGCGGCGACGTACTCCTTGGCGACCAGGTTCATCCCGTCGCGCAGCGGGGTCACCGCCATCACGTCGGCGACCCGGTAGAGCGCGGCCAGCTCGGCCCGGTCGAACGGCTGGGTGAGGTAGTGGATGGCGGGCTCACCGACCCGGCCGAACTCGCCGTTGATCCGGCCCACCTCGCGCTCGACCCGTTCGCGCAGGATCTGGTACTGCCCGACGCGTTCCCGGCTCGGCATGGCGACCTGCACCAGCACCGTGTCGCGGACCTTGACGTCGCCGCTGGCGAGCAGCTCGCTGTACGCCTTGAGGCGCTGCTCGATGCCCTTGGTGTAGTCCATCCGGTCGACGCTGAGGATGACCTGGCGGGGGTCGCCGAGATCCTGGCGCAGGCGGCGGGCCCGCGCGGCAACGTCGGGGCGGGCGGCGAGGGCGGCCATCTCGGCCGTGTCGATGGACACCGGGAAGGCGCCGATGCGCACCACCCGGTCGTCGATCCCGATCCGGCGGTCGGTGGCCGGCAGCTCCAGCACCCGGGTGACCAGTTGGGCGAAGTTGTGCGCCGCCTGGGCGCGCTGGAAGCCGACCAGGTCGGCGCCGAGCATGCCGCGCAGCAGTTCGGCCCGACGGGGCAACTGCATGAACAGCTCCGGCGGCGGGAACGGCACGTGCAGGAAGAACCCGATGCGCAGGTCGGGGCGGAGCGCGCGCAGTTGCCCGGGAACGAGCTGCAGGTGGTAGTCCTGCACCCAGACCACGCCGCCCGGCTCGGCCACCTCGGCGGTCGCCTCGGCGAAGCGCTGGTTGACCCGCTGGTACGCCTCCCACCAGCGGCGGTGGTGCTCGGGTTGCTCGACGGCGTCGTGGTAGAGCGGCCAGAGGGTGGCGTTGGAGAAACCCTCGTAGTGGTCGCGCAGATCCTCCTGGCTGAGGGCGACGGTGTGCATGTGGACGCCGTCCACGTCCGGCAGGGCGGGCGCGGCCCCGGTGCCTCCGGCCCAGCCGACCCAGGTCGCCGGGGTGTGCCGGAGCAGGGGGTGCAGCGCGCTGACCAGCCCACCCGGGCTGCGGCGCCACTCGCAGGCGCCGTCGGGCGCTTGGCTGTCGTCGATGGGGAGGCGGTTGGCCACCACCACGAGGGAACTCTGTCGCATCTCGGGCATTCCGATCAGCAGAGGACTGACCGCCACGAGCAAGGAAAAACCGGTCAGTCAGCGGGGGAAGTGACGTACAGCGGTATTCCTACTGACAGTAAGTTACACCATTGTTACGCCCCGGACGGGGGCGTCGTCGTCCCGGAATGCGGTCGGCGGGCGCGGGAGTCAGACGACGGCGCCGTTGTCCGGGTCGTCGTCGTTCTCGTCGCCGGGGCGCAGGCGCCAGATCAGCGTGACGAAGCCGGCCAGGATGCCGGTGAACCCGAACAGGATGACCGCCGAGCGGTCCACCGGGAGCAGCGACGGGAAGAGGAAGAGCACGAACCCGACGACCACCGCGAGCGCGCCGACCACCGCGTACTTGGAGATCCGGGGCAGTGGCGGGGGTGGCGGCGGGTGGTAACCCTCGTCCTCGTCGTCGTCGGGTAGGTCGGCGCCGAAGGTGTCCAGACCGTCCAGCAGCGAGGGCTCGTCACCGCGGGTGCCCCGGCCGACAGAGATCCCGGAGAAGTCGGTGGCCGACGGCAGCCGGCGGACGTCGGTGGCGGTCGGCCCGGCCTCGTCGGCGCCGGAGCGGGCGAGCGGACCAGCCGTCGGCTCGTCCCGGGTTTCCCGGTCGTCGCGCTCGTCCACGTCCTCCGCTGCCGGCCACGGGCGCTCGTCGGCGGTCGAGGTGGCGTGGAAGCCGGCCACGATCCGGGCCCACTCGGCGTCGATGTCCGGCTCGTCGCGGGCCGGCGGCTGCTCCGGGGCGCTCTCGTCGGCGAGCTGGGTGAGGTAGTCGCGGGCCGTGGTCAGGTGCGAGCGGTCGACGTAGAGCCGGTCGACCGGGCGGGCCGGAACCGTGGTGGTGCGGGTGACGGGGTTGAGGTCGGCGGAGGGTTGCAGGTAGGCGGCGATGCCGCCGGCGGCCAGCACGTCGAGCAGGTGCTCGCCGACGCGCGGATCGACGTCGCCGACGACGGCGTACTCGCTCGCGTCGAGCCCGTTGTCCCGCCGTCCCCGGCGGGCCCCACCCGCTGACACCCGGACATCCTCCTCAACGCGCCTTCCGACGCGGCCACCCTGCCCCCTCGACGCCCGTACGCACGCCGTGCTCTGAATCGTGACACGTCGGAGGCCGGTTCCGGGAGTGCGTTGTGTCGCGTCTTCCAAAGTCACGGCTGCTGTCGCAGGTCGCGGCGGGCCACCTATGTCCGTTCTTGCGCGACACGTGCGATCTCGGTGATCGTTGACGGCGGCGACTCCACGCCGGGGACGGAGGGGGCATACGTGACCGCTGAGGAATACGAGGAGCCGGACGTCCCGCCGAGGTTCCAGACGTTCGCCGACCGTCACCATCTCGAATACCGGCAGACACCGCCCGGGATCGCGCTCTACCTGGGTCTGGGCTCGACCCTGCTGGGGTTGCTGTTCAGCACGGCACCGAAGATCCCCGACGACCGGATCCTCGGCTACCTGATGCTGGGCGGCGGCGGCATGCTTCTCGTGGCCTCCCGGGTGCTGCACCGGCGCATGCGCAGGCGCGAAGAGGAGCTGTACCGCGAGTTCCTACGGTGGAAGAGCGAGCGGGGCGAATAGGGGTGGGTATGGATCCGGCGCTGGCGGTGACACGCTGGCTGGCCGGTCCCGTCGCGAAGTTCCTCGACGCCGACGGTAAGACGCCCGAGGAGCGCCGCGCCGAGGTGATCGAGGAAGCGGGCCTGGCGGGTGAGGAGATCGAGGACGTCGCCCTGCGGCACATCGCCCGGGGTGCGGCCTGGTCCATCCTGTTCGGGATGGTGTTCGCCGCCGGCGTGCTGGTCCTCGTCCCGGTGTCCGCGTTCGCCGGCGAGCGGACGAAGGATCTGGTCTTCGACATCGTCGGCTGGGTGATCTTCTTCCCGTTCTGGATGGCGGCGGTGCACGGGGTGCGGATGTTGGTGAGCTGTTACCTGCCGGAGCGCTGGTGGGATCCGGGCAACCGTCTGTGGCGGGTGGCGCTGCTGGCCCAGACACCGGAGTACATCCTCGGCGTGCTGGCGACCGCGGCAGGCGCGCGGTGGTGGTGAGCGTCCGTCCGTTGTGGTCCGAGCGCCCGCTTCGTAGGCTCGTCGGCGACGACGGCGCTCCCGGGTTCCGGCGCGGTCGCGGGCCCACCACGGAAAGGACACCGGTGCTCTACTGGCTGCTGAAGTACGTTCTCCTCGGTCCGCTGCTCAAGCTGATCTTCCGCCCGCAGGTGGAGGGCCTCGCTTCTGGCGCGATCGCACCCACGACTGAGCGGTGAAGCCCTGGAACACGTTCTGCGGGGTGCTGGACAAGTGGACCAGAGGCATGTCGCGAACCTCATGCAGGCAGACGTCCTACAGGCGGAGCTGGCAATGGTGAACTCGGGCGACTCGGGGCGAAGTCTGTCGGTGTTGGGGCTCATGCTCCTTTTCACCGTGATCCTGTTGCCCGGCATCGTGAGCGAGGGAGGTTGGCGTGCCTGGATCGCGGTGCCCTCCAGCGTCGGACTCGTCGTTGTCTTCCTGCGTGAACTCGCTGCTGTGATCCAACGACGACGGCATCGTCCTAAACCGGAGCGGCCGGACGCCTGACGGCGGACCGTGCTCAGCGGATGTCGGATTTGGTCGTGAGGCCGGGCACGTGTCTGGCCTCAGGACTAGGTCCGTCGTTTGCGGTGGCCAGCGTGGCTTCGCCGGGTGCCTTCCCGCCCTGCGGAATCTGACTGCGTCACGAACCGGGCCTGTCGAGTCCGGCACGGGCGGACCTTGATCGAGGCCCCGAGCACCTGACGAGATCGAAGCGGTCGTTCGTCCGTTGTGGGTAGAGCTGAGGCTTCGTAGGCTCGTCAGCGACGGCGGCGCTCCCGGGCATGGTGTTGTCGCGGGCACACCACGGAAAGGACACCGGTGCTCTACTGGCTGTTGAAATACGTGCTCCTCGGTCCGCTGCTCAAGCTGATCTTCCGCCCGCAGGTGGAGGGCCTGCGCAATGTGCCGGCGACCGGCCCGGTGATCCTGGCGAGCAACCACCTCTCCTTCTTCGACTCGATCTTCATCCCGTTGATCGTTGCGCGGAGGGTCACCTTCGTGGCCAAGGCGGAGTACTTCACCGGCAAGGGGATCAAGGGCTGGTTCATGAAGATGTTCTTCGTCGGCACCGGGACCATCCCGGTGGACCGCTCCGGCGGTCAGGCCGCCCGCGCCGCCCTGGACACCCAGTTGCGGGTGCTGCGCGCTCAAGGAGTGGCCGGCATCTACCCGGAGGGCACCCGCTCCCCGGACGGGCGGCTCTACCGGGGCAAGACCGGTGTGGCGCGGCTGGCCCTGGAGAGCGGCGCGGTGGTGGTGCCGGTGGCGATGCTCAACGCCGACGAACTTCAGCCGCCCGGCAGGCTCCTGCCGCGGGTCGGCCAGGTGCGGGTCCGCTTCGGCGCGCCCCTGAACTTCTCCCGCTACGCGGGGTTGGCCGGCGACCGGTTCGTCGAGCGCGCGGTCACCGACGAGGTCATGTACGAGTTGATGGAGCTCTCCGGCCGGGAGTACGTCGACATCTACGCGCAGAAACTCAAGACGCCAGTCGCCGCCTGAGTCGGGTCAGCGGCTGAGGCTCCCTAGCCGCCGAGCCGGGTGAGCCTGCTCAACACGCGACCGCCGGCCCGGTCGGGCTGATCGGCCGGCCGGCCAGCGCCAGCAGGCCCGGGGCGTCGTTGCGCAGCGCGAAGGTGCGGACCTCGGCTCGCGGCTCCCGGGCGCCCGCCGGGTCGCCGGCGCGGGTCAGCTCCGCCGCCGCCAGCGCCAGCGCCAGCACCCGGTCGCTGACGTCCGGGATCCGCCCGTACGTCTCGGCGGCGGCCAGGTGCAGCTCGGCCGCCCGCCGGTGGTCGCCGTCGGCCGCCGCCACCGCCGCCGTCACCGTCCGCAGCGCCGCCTCCGACCACGGCGTGCGATGCCCGACCCGGTCCAGCATCGCCCGGACCCGCACGGCGGTGTCCCGCCCGGCCAGGGCGGCGGCGTACGCGGCGGCGGCGATCCACTCCCCGCTGGCCAGCGCCGGCACCGCCGACCAGGACCGGTCCAGCTCGTCGATCAGCTCCGCCGCCTCGGCGTCGCGGCCCTGCAGTGCCCGGCACAGCGCCGCCATGCTCAGCATCGTCCACCGCAGGCGGTGAAAGCCGCTGCGCCGCGCGGTGGTCAGCGCGTCGGCCAGGTCGGCCGGATCCTCGTCGTCACGGAGCACCAGCAGACAGCAGCGCAACCCCCGTACCTGCATGTCCCAGCTGCCGGTCGGCGTGTCCACGAACGCCTCCGCCGCGGCGAGCAACCGGCCGAAGTCACCCTCGAACCAGGCCCGCATCGCCTCCGCCGAATAGCTGGTGGTCAGCGTCTGGCCGCTGGCCGTACGCGCCGGCGCGGCCGAGAGCAGGGCGTTCGAGCGCAGCCAGTCGCCCTCCTCGCGGATGGCCCAGGCCAGGTTCTGGGTGGCCCGGGGCAGCGCGAGCAGCTGGCCGGCGCGGCCGAACTCGACGATCGCGTGCAGCTCGTCCAGGCCGACCCGGTCACCGGCCTGGTAGCGGGCGGTGGCCGCGGTGATCCGCGCGTTGGTGCGCGTCTCGGTCAGGCCCAGCCGCTCCGCGATCTCCGCCGCGGTGTCCGCCGCCGACACGGCCGGGTCGCGCTCGTAGTTGAGCATGTGCAGGCGGCCCAACTCGGCGTACGCGTCGGCCTTCTGCGGGCTGTCCGGCAACGGCTCGAACAACTGGACCGCGCGATCCAGGCAGGCCAGCGCGTCGCCCCGGTCGGCGCGCAGCCAGGCCGCCTGACCGAGCAGCGTCCACGCCCGTGCGGCGCACGCGTCGTCGCCGTGCGCCGACAGCCGGTCCGCCAGCGCGTGCACCTGCTCCGGCCCACCGCCGGAGAGGAACGCGTTGCCGTCGCGGTAGAACGAGATCTCCGTGCTGAGCAGCTCCAGTTGGAGCCGCCCCACCGGGTCGCTGTCGTCGGCCAGGCCCAGCGCCCGACCCGCATGGCTCGCCGCCGCGTCCAGCCCGTGCAGGGCGTACGCCCGGCGGGCCGCCCGGTGCAGCGCCTGCCGCGCCGGCCCCGCGTACCGGCGGACCTGCATGCCGAGCGAGCGGGCGATCTCGTGGGCCGCCCAGCGGTGGTGGGCGAGCACCTCCGCCAGGTCGGTGTCGCGGCTGTGCGACAGCGCGTCGAGCCAGTCCGCGGCCCGCTCGTGCCGGGCCACCCGCTCGGTGCGCGGCAGCCGCTGGTAGCAGACGTCGCGCACCAGCACGTGCCGGAACCGGAACTCCGCCTGCCCCGCCATCGTCGACGCGGCCTGCTCGTGCACGAAGTCGCGCTGCTCCAGCCGGCGCAGCGCACGCTCGACCGACTCGACCGGCTGCCCCAGCGCGGCGGCCACCGCGCCCGGCCAGAACTGCACCCCGACCACCGAGGCCGCCAGCAGCACCGAGCGGTCCTTGGCGTCCAGCAGGTCCACCCGGTTGGCGATCACCGCGTGCACGCTCTCCGGCATGGTCAGTTCGAGCTGCTTGTCCAGCGACCAGCCCCGCCCGGACTGGCGCAGCGCGCCCTGTTCGATGAGCATCCGGACGTACTCGTGCGCGTAGAGCGGATTGCCGCCGGCCACCTCGATGAGTGGGGTCAGCATGTCGGCGGAGAACGCCGCCTGGCCGAACAGGTGCGCGTACAGGGCGGCGATGCCGGTGTCGCGCAGCGGCGGCAGGGTGATGGTTACCGAGCCGGTGATGGTCCCGGCCCAGCTCGGGTCCCGGTCGACCAGTTCCGGGCGGGCGGTGCAGAGCAGCAGCAGCGGCGCCTCGCGGGCCGCCGCCCCGAGCAGTTCCACGAAGCGCAGCATCGCGTCGTCGGCCCAGTGCAGGTCCTCGAAGACCAGCACGGTAGGGCGGCGGGCGGCCAACGCCAGCAGGAACCGTCGCCACGACGACTCGGCCTCCTCCGCCGGCAGCGGCGTGCCAGGCAGCCCGACCAGCGGGCGCAGGGCGTCCACCACCCGGTCCCGCTCGCCCGGACCGATCAGCTCGCTCACGGCGGCGGCCAGCCGCTGCGCCGCGCTGGCGGCCGGGTCGGTGTCCAGGATGCCGGCCTCGGTCTTGACGATGTCGGCCAGCGCGGCGAACGTGACGTTCTCCCCGAACGGCGGGCAGCGCCCCGTCCGCCACGTCAGCGGCTCGTCGACCAGCCGGCCCGTGTGCCGGTACAGCTCGCGCAGCAGCCGGCTCTTGCCGATGCCGGCCCGGCCGAAAATCGTCACCACCTGCGGCAGCCGGTCGCGCAGCGACCGGTGCAGCGCGTTGACCAGCATGCCCAGCTCGTGCTCGCGGTCGACCAGCGGCGTGGTGTCCGGCTCCCGGTCGGTTGGCAGGCGACGCAGCGGCGACAGCGCGAGCCACACCTCGGTCGGCGACGACCGGCCGCGCAGGGTGACCGGGGGCTGCTCCTCGTAGCGGATCGTGTCCCTGGTCAGCGCGTGCGTGGTGCCGCACACCAGCACCCCGCCCGGTGGTGCGACCGACTGCATCCGGGAGGCGGTGTTCACCACGTCGCCGGCCACGATCGCCTGCCCGCCGTCGCGGGCGGCCGCCACGTCGACAAGGGCCTCCCCGGTGGCCACCCCCACCCGGAACCGCATCTCGGTGCTGCCGGTCGGCGCGAACCGGGTGAGCACCCGTTGCAGCTCCAGCCCGGCCCGGACGCAGCGCAGCGCGTCGGTCTCGGTGGCGATCGGGGCGCCGAACAGTGCCATCACCGCGTCGCCGATGTACTTCTCCACCACCCCGCCGTACTGGCCGACGACCCGGCGGGCCGCGGAGAAGAAGCCGGTCTGCATGCCGCGGACCTGCTCCGGGTCGGCCCGCTCGACGTACGGGGTGAAGTCGATGAGGTCGACGAAGAGCACGCTCACCCGGCGGCGATCCTCCTGCGGCGCGACGGCGACCGGCCGGTCCGCGCCCGGCCGGGGCGACCCGCACGACGTGCAGAACGTGACGTCCGAGGCGAGGGGGCGCAGGCAGTGCGGGCAGACGGCACCGAGCTCGGCACCGCAGCCACCGCAGAAGCGGTCACCGTCGGCGGCCGTGCGTCCACAGCGCCCACACTGCGCGGCGATGACACACCCTCCATGGCGATCCGGGCCGACGCCCCCCGTCGTCCCGTCACAGGGAGTATCACCGCCCGCGCGGCTGTCAGGTACCGGCCTGTTGGCTTGTGGACAGTCCACCAAGGGTCCGACGGACTACATTCAGTCCGCCACATCTTCGATCAGCGACCAGAGGGGGACAGGTCAATGGTGTACGTCAAGCTGGAGAGCGACTGGACCGACGGCAACGGGGTCAACCACTCCGCGGGCGAGTCGGTGGACGTCGACGCCGCCACGCTCGCCACGCTCCAGGCCGAGGGCATCGTCAGCGAGCAGTCCCACGGCCCGGGCGGCGACGGCAAGGGCCCGGACAAGTGGGCCGGCCCGGGCAGCTCCGGAGTCTGAACCACGCGTCGGTGACGCGACGACACGGCCGGGCCGCCCACGGGTGACCCGGCCGTGTCGTGTTGTCGAAGTGCGCGGCCCGTCGACGCGGTTCAGCGGTCGTTCATGCCAGCGCGGCGGAGGTGCGGCTCAGCGGTCGTTCATGCCGGCGCGGCGGCGCAGCGCGGCCACGTCGGTGACCACGATCCGGCGCCCCTCGGTCCGCAGCCAGCCCCGGCTGGCGAAGGAGCCGATGGCCTGGTTGACGCTCTGACGGGAACCGCCGGCCATCTCGGCGAGCTGGCTCTGGTTGAGCTCGATCGTGATCATCGGGGCCTGGCTCTCGCCGGCCAGCCGGACCAGTGTCTTGGCGACCCGGCCGGGCAGGTCGAGGAAGACGTGGTCGGCGTTCTGCTCGGTGAGCCGACGGATCAGGCCGCCCAGCGAGCGCATCACCGCGTCCAGGATGCGCGGGTTGGAGTGCACCAGTTCCATGAACGCGCCCCGGGAGAGCGCGAGCGCCGCGCAGTCCTCGATGGCCTCGGCCGACGCGGACCGGGTGGAGGCGTCGAGCAGGGAGACCTCGCCGAGCACGTCCGGCGGACGGATCACCGACAGCACCGCCCGCTCGCCGGTCGGCGCGGTGCGGAAGACGGCGACCGCGCCGCGGCGCAGCACGATCAGCGACTCGCCCGGGTCGTTCTCCACGAAGAGCAACTGACCCTTGCGGTAGGTGCGCGGGACGGCGGCCGCGATGACGCGCTGGCGCACCTCGGGCTCCAACCCGGCGAACATCTCGACACCCGTGAGCGCGTCACCCGGCTCCGGCAGGCGCATCTCCACGGCCCAACCCCTCCCGGTCATGGACCACACAATCGCTCACCGGGTGAACCTGATGGCCCTGACAAGGTGAACTGACACCGATTCGGCGTCCGGTAGCGGTACACATCAGATCATGACGGTCCGGTCGCTTGCTGTACACCCCTCGAAGCACTTCCGTGACCGTCGCGAGCTGCGGCGTACTCCCTGCGCCGGCTCCCGGTCGCAGGTCGGCGCTGGTCCGCGACGGACCGGCCGTGGGTCGCACCCGGGCCCCGCCGGGCGCCGCTGGCCGGCCGTGGGCGAGGATGGCCGGAATGGTCTACCGCTATTTCTACGACTGCGAGTTCATCGAGGACGGCCGGATCGTCGACCTCGTGTCGATCGGCGTCGTCGACGAGTACGGCCGCGAGTTCTACGCGGTCTCCACCGAGTTCGACGACTCCCGCGCCGTGCCCTGGGTCCGGCGCAACGTGCTGGACCGGCTGCCGTCTCCGGCGGACCGGGCCTGGCGTTCCCGGGAGCGCATCCGTGACGACCTGTACGACTTCCTCATGGAGCCGGTTCGGGACCGGCCGGGGGAGCAGCTGGAGCTGTGGGCCTGGTACGCGGCGTACGACCATGTGGTCCTCGCCCAGCTCTGGGGGGCGATGCCGGCGCTGCCCCGGGAGATCCCCCGGTTCACCAAGGACCTGCGGCAGCTCTGGGACGACCGGGGCCGGCCGACCCTGCCGGACGCGGACGCGGCCCGGCACGACGCCCTGGTCGACGCCCGGCACAACCTGGCCCGCTGGCGGGCGATGACGGCACGCTGACCGGTCGTCGTACCTTTGCAGGTTTGACCGGTTCTGTCCCGGGCAACGGTTCGACCAGTCGAGCCGAGGGAGACTGCCATGAGCAACGATCCGACCAGCGTCGCCGACGCCCGGACGCGGGTCACCGAGCTGGTCCGCGCCGCACGGAT
Organism: Micromonospora sp. NPDC005254; assembly: GCF_042872525.1. Classification (NCBI taxonomy): domain Bacteria; kingdom Bacillati; phylum Actinomycetota; class Actinomycetes; order Micromonosporales; family Micromonosporaceae; genus Micromonospora; species Micromonospora sp. NPDC005254. Next base: position 245,177 of record NZ_JBIAKM010000003.1, read on the forward strand.
CTGCATGCTCACCACGATCGCGCTGGACGGGCGGCAGGTGAGCCGGCCGATGGGGCTGCAGGAGGCCGAGTTCGACGGCGACCTGTGGTTCTTCGCCTACGCCGACTCCGCCAAGGTGCGCCAGATCCGGGTGAACCCGGAGGTCAACGTCGCCTTCTCGGACCAGAAGCACAACGCCTGGGTGTCGGTCTCGGGCACCGCCAATGAGGGCTTCGACGCCGAGCGCGCCCGGCGGCTGTGGAACCCGGTGCTCAGGACCTGGTTCCCGGACGGGCTGGACACGCCCGGCCTGACGCTGATCAAGGTGCACGCCAGCTCCGCCGAGTACTGGGACTCGCCGAGCAGCACCGTGGTCAATCTGCTCGGGTTCGCGAAGGCCGCCGTCACCGGCCACCCGCCGGCGACCGGCGAGAACCGCGAGGTGACCTACTGACCCGCCGCCCCCGGGGCGCGCTGTCGTCGCGCAGGTAGGCCGACTACAGTTCGCAGTGACGGCCCGCCCCGGGCCGGCAATGGCGCCGATGGTCTGACTTGACACATACCTGGGGCATATCGGGCTTTACCTGATGCTCCAGGAGGATGAGCGGATCATGCGTATCGGCGTGCTCACCGGCGGCGGCGACTGCCCAGGTCTCAACGCGGTCATCCGGGCGGTGGTCCGCAAGGGCGTCGCCACCTACGGTCACGAGTTCGTGGGCTTCCGGGACGGTTGGAAGGGCCCGCTGGAGGGTCTGTCCCGTCCCCTGGGCATCGCGGACGTCCGCGGCATCCTGCCCCGTGGCGGCACCATCCTCGGTTCGTCCCGGACCAACCCGTTCAAGATCGAGAACGGCGTCGAGCGGATCAAGGACAACCTCGCCAGCCAGGGCGTGGACGCGCTGATCGCGATCGGCGGCGAGGACACCCTCGGCGTGGCCACCAAGCTCTACGAGCTGGGCGTGCACGTCGTCGGCGTGCCGAAGACGATCGACAACGACCTCGGCGCCACCGACTACACCTTCGGCTTCGACACCGCGGTCAACATCGCGATGGAGGCCATCGACCGGCTGCACACCACCGCGGAGAGCCACCACCGCACCCTGGTCGTCGAGGTGATGGGCCGGCACGCCGGCTGGATCGCCCTGCACGCCGGCCTGGCCGGCGGCGCCAACGTGATCCTGCTGCCCGAGCGGCAGTTCGACGTCGACCAGGTCGCCGGCTACGTCGAGAAGCGCTTCCAGCACCAGTACGCCCCGATCGTCGTGGTCGCCGAGGGTGCCCAGCCGCTCGACGGTCAGATGGTGCTCGCCAACCAGGAGCTGGACTCGTTCGGCCACGTCCGCCTCGGCGGCATCGGCCAGTGGCTGGCCGAGCAGCTGGAGGCCAAGACCGGCAAGGAGGCCCGCACCGTGGTGCTGGGCCACATCCAGCGCGGTGGCACCCCGACCGCCTTCGACCGGGTGCTCGCCACCCGCCTGGGCCTGCAGGCCATCGACGCGGTCAACGACGGCGACTGGGGCAAGATGGTCGCGATGCAGAGCACCGACATCGTCCGGGTGCCCCTCGCGGAGGCCACCCGCGAGCTGAAGACCGTGCCGCTGGAGCGGTACGCCGAGGCCGAGGTCTTCTTCGGCAGCTGATCGACGGTAGGCGGCGCGGCGGGCCACGGGGCCGGCCGCGCCGCAACCCGACGTTCGGCGGCGTATCGGGCCCACAGCCCGCCACGCCGCGACCCGACGCGAGGGGGTACGGCCGAGATGTCAGCCGAGGTGCACACGGTCGCGGTGATCGGCGCGGGCAAGATCGGTGAGCTGATGCTCTCCGGGCTGCTGCGCTCCGGATGGCCGGTGGAGCGGCTGCTCGCCACCGCCCGCCGACCGGCCCGCGCCGAGGAGTTGACCGCCCGCTACGGCGTCCGGGTGGTCGACAACCTGGCCGCCGTCGACGAGGCGGCCGTGCTCGCGGTCTCGGTCAAGCCACAGGACGCCGCCGCGCTGCTGGACGAGATCGGCCCCAAGGTGCCCGCCGACAAGCTGGTCATCTCGCTCTGCGCCGGCCTGCCCACCAGCTTCTTCAACCGCCGACTGCCCGACGGCACCCCGGTGGTCCGCGTCATGACCAACACCCCGGCGCTGGTCGACCAGGCGATGACGGCCATCTCGGCGGGCGCGTACGCCACCGGGGAACACCTCGCCCTGGCCGAGGAGATGTTCAAGCCCCTCGGCCAGACGATCCGGGTGCCCGAGTCCCAGCAGGACGCGGTCACGGCGCTCTCCGGCTCCGGCCCGGCCTACTTCTACCTGCTGGTCGAAGCCATGATCGACGCCGGGATCCTGCTCGGACTGCCCCGGCAGGTGGCGCACGAGCTGATCGTGCAGACCGCGATCGGCTCCGCCGTGATGCTGCGCGACTCCGGTGAGCACCCGGTCAAGCTGCGCGAGGCGGTCACGTCGCCGGCCGGCACCACCATCTCCGCGATCCGCGAGCTGGAGAAGCACGGCGTACGCGCGGCGCTGCTCGCCGCGCTGGAGGCCGCCCGGGACCGCGCCCGCGAACTGGCCGCCCAGGCCGACTGACGATCGCCGAGCGGCCCGTACCGCCGACCGACATGTCGCGCGACTCGCGGGGGCATGCGCGACCCGGCACGTGCCGCATACTGGCGACGTGTTCACACTCGCCCAGGCCCGGCACCTGGTGGCCACCCTGCAGCCGCGTGTCGACGAGCTGATCCGGCTCCGCGCCGACCTCGCCGAGCTGCGCGTCGACCTGGCCGACCACGGCGTCAGCGCGCTCGGCGGGCTGGCCGAGGTGAAGGGGCTGGAGGCCCGGCTGCACGCCGTCGTCGAGGAGCTGCACCAGCACGAGATCCAGGTCAAGGGCATCGCGCCGGTGCTGCTCGACTTCCCCGGCGAGCGGGCCGGCCGTGCGGTGCTCTGGTGCTGGCTGGAGGGCGACTCCGACGTGCGCTGGTACCACCGCGCCGAGTGCGGCTTCGCCGGCCGCCGCCCGGTCTGACGCCGGCCCGCCCGGTCTGACGCCGGCCCGCCCGGTCTGACGCCGGCCCCGCCAGGCGATGATCGACTCGGGATCCGGGAATCCGGGGCATCGGGCCGAGCCGGACACCCCGACATCCCGCAAGCCGAGTTGATCAACCGTCGGCGATCGCGAACACCACCACGTTGTCCCGGTAGTGCCCGCGCCGCCGGTCGAAGTCGCCCCCGCAGGTGACGAGACGCAGCTCCGCCCCGGGCGTCGGGCCGTAGACCGCGGCCGTCGGGAACCGGTCCTTGCGGGTACGCAGCGACCCGGTCACCCGGAACGACAGCCACCGCCCGCCGCGCCACACCTGGACCCGGTCACCCGGGCGCAGCTCATCGAGCCGGGCGAAGACCGCCGGGCCGCTGCGCGAGTCCAGGTGCCCGGCGAGCACGGCCGGGCCGGTGTCGCCGGGTGCCGGGCCGGCGCCGTACCAGCCGGCCGTGTCGAACTCGGTCGGCGGAACGAGGACGCCGGCGCGGTCCAGGCCCAGCACCGTGAGCGCCGAGTCGACGCCGATGCGCGGCACGCGTACCCGTGTGGGTGGACCCTGTGGTCGCGGCGGCGCGGCCACGGACGGGCAGCCGTCGGCGCAGCCGGGGTGCCAGCTCGCGGCCGGCGGCGGCGGGCCGGTCGTTGCCAGCCCGACCCCGGTGCCGGCGGCCAGGCAGACCGCCGCGCCGGCCGCGACCAGCGCGGCCAGCGGCGCCCGGCGGTCGCGGTGGCGTCGGATCGCGGCGGCGGGCCCGATGCTCACCAGGTCGTGCGCCGCCGCCGGCGCCACAGGAGCAGGCTCGCCGCGCCGGCCGCCGCGGCCAACCCGCCGGCCACCAGGGGGTACGCGCCGAACCCTGCGTCGGAGGTGCCGCCCGCGCCGGTGTCCACACCGCCGGCCGGTACGACAGTGCCGCCCTCGGCGTCGCGGCGCAGCTCGGCCGTGAGCCCGCCCTGCTTGTCGTCGAGCACCAGCAGCGAGTAGACCGCTCCGCCGGTGAGCCGCACCTCCGCGTCGGTGCTCGGGCCGCCCGCGCCGGTGAGTCGCAGCTTCCAGGTGCCCGGCTCGACCTGCTGGTAGTCCGTGGTGGTGGCGAACTGCACGCCGTCGGCGATCGTCGGCCCGTCGGCGGCGGCCACGTCGAGGACGGGCGTCCGCACCGACGCCTGCACGACGCGCACCTTGGCCCGGCCCTGCCTGGGAGCGCTCAGATCGTCGGTGAGCACCCGCAGCCCCAGGTCGGCGTGTCGACCGACACCGGCCACCGTGTACGCGCCACCACTGGTCACCGCTACCTCGGTGGTGAGCACCGGCGGCTCGCTGGCGGGCGTGCCGGCCTCGCGCATCGCCACCGCGTACCGGCCCGGGGGCAACTGGAGGTAGTCGGAGACCACGCCGTAGCCGACGCCCGGGAACACTCGCGGCTTCGCGGCGTCGGGGGCGGCCAGGTAGACGTCGACGGCCGGGGTGTCGGGTGAGAGGTGGGCGAGCCGGACGTATCCGACGGTGTCCGCGCTGGCCGGGCCCGCAGCGGCGGCGGCGAGGGCGGTGCCGAGCAGGAGCGCGCCAGCGCCGGCCAGCAGTCGGCGGGACGTGGTACGGAGCGTGTGCATGTCGCCTCCGGAAGGCACATTCGGTGAGCGGGCGGCAACCCACGGACAGAGTCCCGTGTATGGGACTCCGGCGCAAGTTTTGCGTGCAATGTTTCTTCTGCCGCGTTGCCCGTGCCGCGTTGCCCGTGCCGCGCTGTCCGTGCCGCGCTGTCCGCGAGATCGCTGCCCGCGAGATCGTGCTCGATCCAGGATGTAGTGGTCTCGCGTCGGGAGGATGCCACTACATCCAGGTCAACACCGTTGCGTTTGGCGGAACGGCTGTTCGTCGACCGGCACTGCCTCGCCGATCATGGAGTTGTGGTGGGCCACAAAACGCCCGTACCCTGCCAAAGTAGGCACCACAATTCCATGATCGCCGGGGCTTGATCTACCAAGAGTCTTGTTATCCAGCACGGGTTGACCCCGCCGGCCACAGCCCTAACGCAACAGTGTTGACATCCAGGTTCGAGGGCGATCTTGCCGCTTCGCGAGGGAGATCCCGACTCTGGACGCGGGGTTGGTGCCGCTACCGCACCGCGAGGAAGCCGAACAGGTCCGGCACGCCTAGAGAGGTGGACTCGACGAACCGGACCGGTCGGAGGCCGGCGGCCACTGTCGCGTTGAGCAGGTCGGCGAGCGGCACGTGCCAGGCACCGACCCGGACCCGGACGCCGTCGGTGTTCCAGCTGTCGAAGCTGCGTGACCGGTCCGCGTAGCGCTCGTCGACGACGACGCTCGGGCGCCGGCCCCAGTCGGCGAACGCGCCCACGAAGCACGGGTGCACGCCCACGTGCACGAACCGCCCGCCCGGGCGCAGCACCCGGCCGACCTCACGCAGCACGCCCGGGTAGTCGGGCACGTCGGTGCTGGACAGGACGCACATCGCGGCGGGGAGTGAGGCGTCGGCGATCGGCAGGGCGGTCGCGTCCCCGCGGGCCACCGGCAGCCGCCCGCGCGCGTGCCGCAACTGCCCGCCGGACAGGTCCACACCCACCGGTGTCCAGCCCAGGTCGCCGGGCACTAACGCGTGCGCGCCGGTGCCGCAGCAGATGTCGAGGCAGGGCCCCGCACCCGTGCCGAGCAGGTCGGCCACGGTCGCGTGCACCCTCCGGAGATAGTCGCCCCCGCCCGAGATGAAGCCCTCGTACCAGTCCGCGTGAGCGTCGTACGCCGGTGTGCTCGTCGCTTCCATCCACCGATGCTAGGGACGCACGCCTGGCGCGTGGTCCCCGTTCTTCCGAGGGCAGACGCGGTCGGACCCTCGCAGCCGACTACTCCGCTTCGGCGACGAAGACGCCCTGCCCCTGTTGGCCGTAGACCAGGTTTCGTTGGTGCAGTTCGCGTACGGCCCGGTAGGCGGTCGACCGTGCCACGTTGTAGATCTCGCCAATTTCCGAGACCGAGGGCAGTTGATGGCCGGGCGGGTACTCCCCGGAGTTGATTCTGCGCGCGATGTCGTCGGCGACGCGAAGGTAGTGCGGTGGCCTGGTAGGCATGATCGGCTCTCCTGGACTTCAGCGAAGATCATGCTTCCAGCCGGGACCTGGGCAGGACAAGTGACGACGCGACTCGACTGAGCACAGTGAGAACATGACTACAGTGAGACAGTGGATACAGTGAGACAGCGGTCGGACGCTTCTGGACTTCAGCATCCCGAGGTTTTCGATCCATCCACCCTGGAGGGCGCGACGCATGGCCTCCGCCCTCCAGGGCTGGCATCTCGTGACCTCGGGAAAGGTGCGGACGATGGCGATCGACGAGCCGGTGTCCAGGGCGACCGAACTCTTCATGGCGGAGCGGGTCCTCGACGCGCACTGGTCCCGAGCGCGTGATCGGCCCTGGCAGACAGGCGGCTGCCTGGAGTGTCAAGGTCATCACGATTGTCCGCAGTTGGACTGGGCTCTCGGAATCGTGGCGGACGTCGTGTCGGTGCTCTTTCAGAAATAGGGTCTTTGCGCGACAGCCGAGGCCGTGCTCGTCGGCGTTGGACTGCGCGGCCAACGGTCGACGGGACCTTCGCTCGGCCTTGCGTTCGCCTATTCTCGGGCGATGCGGGATCGCCGGGTGGCGCTGGCGTGGGCGGCGTTCGGCGTCGTCGCGCTGGTGTCCTGTGTGCTCGTGCTCAGGCGCGGCGACCGGCTCGGCGACCTGCACATCTACTACGGCGCACTGTCCGATCTGCACGCCGGCCGGCCGCTGTACGAGTACCGCGCCCGAAACGGCGGGCCGTTCACCTATCCGCCGTTCGCAGCCCTGGTGCTGGGCCCGATCACCGCCGTCAGCGAGGGCGTACTCCAGGGCGTCTGGCTGGTGGCGACGTGCGCGGCGGTCGTCGCCATCGCCGGCCTGGTCGGCGTCGCGCTGAGCACCGATCGGTCGCACCGCCCGCTGCTCGTCGCGGTGGCCGCCACGGTGCTGATGCTCTCGGCGCCGGTGCAGAGCAACCTGCGTTTCGGGCAGGTCAGCATCTTCATCGTGTTGCTGGCACTGCTGGACGGGATGGGCGTCGTCCCACCCCGGCTGCGCGGGGTGCTCGTCGGGGTGGCCGCGGCGATCAAGCTGACCCCGCTGCTGTTCGTCGCGTACTTCCTCGCGACCGGGCGCTATCGCGACGCCGGCCGCGCGGTGGCGACGTTCGGAGCCTGTGCCGGGCTGGCGGCGGTCGTGCTGCCCGGCGAGAGCTGGACTTACTGGACCCAGGCGGTCCGGCAGACCTCGCGGATCGGCAACCTGGCCTCGCTGGGCAACCAGTCGGTGCACGGGATGCTGTTGCGCCTCGGGGTCGACGAGGGGGCGCTGCCCGTGCTCTGGGCCGGGCTGGTGGCGGTGATCTGCGGGGCGGCGCTGCTGCGCGCCCGGCAGTTGGCCGGGCAGGGCCGCCCCGGGCACGCGGCGGTCCTCGTCGGCTGCGCCACGGTGGCCGCGTCCCCGGTGTCCTGGACCCACCATCAGGTGTGGCCGGTGCTCGCCGCGATGCTGCTGGTCGGCGCGTCCGGCATCACCCAGCGGGTGGCCGGTGCCGCGTTGCTCGCCGCCATGGTCGTCTCGCTGGGCGCGGTCCTCGGCCCGGTGTCGACGCGGCCGGGCGTGCAGTTCCTGTTCGAGAACGCCCGTGCCGTCGGCGTGTGCCTGCTGTGCCTGGCCGGCTTCGGCGGTGTCGCGGTCGCGACCGCCCGGAGCAACCGGCGATCCGCCGCCGGCCGGGCCTGGCTGCGGGTGGGCGTCTCGGCCGCGGTGGCACTCGCCTTCTTCGCCGTGCAACCGCTGCCCGCAGGAGCGGACCCGACGTTCAAGGCGTACGCCCTCGGCGACGTCGTCAATCCGCGGTATTTCTTCGTCTGTCGAAGCCCGGCCGAGTGCGCCGCCTATGCCACCGACGCGCCGGTCACCTTCGGCACCCGGGCGGAGAAGACGAAGGTCCGGGTCAACGGTGTGGTCTCCGCGCAGGTGGCCCGGCTGGCGTACTTCTCCGCCCCGGGGGGAGCGCCCCGGGACATTCCCCTGCTGGCGGCCTACCCCGGTACGCGGACGTTCTCGTTCCGGTCGGCGAGCATGGCGCAGGGCCGACTCGTCGCGTACGCCGTGGACGGCCAGCCCATCGCCAGCTACGACGACGAACTCGCCGCCGCCCTGGAAACGGCCACCCGGTAGGCGGTCGTCCCAGGACGGCGGCGGTGCTCAGCGGGTGGCGGCGGCCAGCGCGGCGCGCAGCTTCTCGGCGTCAGCCGGTGCGGGGCGCTGCCAGTCGGTCGGCGTGGCGGAGTAGGGCAAGCCGTACGCCGGGGTGTCCGGCTGGTAACGCCACCCCTCGGCGAGCGGGCCGACATCGACCGCGTCATAACCGATCCGGTCCAGGAAGGCGGTCACCTCGGCCTTCGCGGCGGCGTCGTCACCGGCGATCGCGAGCGCGCTGCGGTCGGCCGCCCCGGACGGCCGGGGGAGCTCGGCGAGGGCCTTGAAGTAGATGTTGTTGAAGACCTTGACGACCCGCGAGTCCGGTAGGTGCCGCTGGAGGAGTTCGCTGCTGGTGATCTCACCAGCGTCCAGCTCCGGGAAGGCGCCGTCACGCTCCGGGTAGTAGTTGTTGGTGTCGATGACGACCTTGCCGGCCAGCGGCTGCGCGGGCACCGCCCGGTACGCCTTGAGTGGCACGCTGACCACCACCAGGTCGCCGACCTGCGCCGCGTCCTGCGCCGTGGCGGCGCTGGCCCGCTCGCCCAGCTCGTCGACCAGGTCGGTGAGCGTCTCCGGCCCGCGCGAGTTGCTCAGTACCACGTCGTAGCCGGCGGCCACCGCCAGCCGGGCCACCGTGCCGCCGATGTGGCCGCTGCCGATCAGTCCCACAGTTGTCATGCTTCTTCCCAACTTCGTCCACCCACGACGCATTCCCGACCGGCACGGTGGGTTATTCCGGTTGACCGACGCCGAGCGGCTGCGCGGCCGGCCGGCGTGTGCCGGCGCGGACGCCTGGCTGCGCCGCGAGCCGGTTCTGCACAACGTACTGCGCACGCCCGTCGCTGACCGGCCCCGCGGAAATGTGCCACCCGACGGTGGTCGGTCCGGGCGACGCCGCCGCCGACCCCCCGCACCTGGTGATCAAGAGGTTTGCGTCAGGTGGAGGCTCACCCCTGACGCAAACCTCTTGATCACCGCGGGCGGGTCAGGGGCGGGCGGGTCAGGCGGGGGCGGGGTGGGTCAGGCGGGGGTGGGGAGGGTTTTTTCGATCGCCGCGCGGAGGTCGTCGGAGTCGGGTTCGACCGTGGGGGCGAAGCGGGCGGCGACCGTGCCGTCCGGGGTCACCAGGAACTTCTCGAAGTTCCAGCGGACGTCCCCGGTGTGTCCGTCGGCGTCCGGAGTGTCCACCAGCGCGGCGTAGAGCGGGTGCCGGTCGGGCCCGTTCACGTCGACCTTCTCGGTCAGCGGAAAAGTCACCCCGTAGTTGACCTGGCAGAAGTCGCTGATCTCGGCGGCGGTGCCCGGCTCCTGCCCGGCGAACTGGTTGCACGGCACGCCCAGCACCACCAGGCCACGCTCGGCGTAGGTGTCGGCGAGGGTCTGGAGGCCGGCGTACTGCGGGGTGAGGCCGCACCGGGAGGCGACGTTGACCACCAGCAGCGCCCGGCCCCGGTACTGGGCGAGGTCGGCGGGCCCGCCGCTGAGGGCGTCGATCGGGATGTCGAAGACGGTCATGGGCCCGAGGCTACGCGCCGGCCCGCGACCCCCGACCGCTGACCGGCGGCTCGGTGCGGGCGCAGTCCACGCACCAGAAGAAATCGAAACATGGACATCTTGACGAACTGATGACGGCGTGAGTACCGTCTCACCATCTCTTTTGGAAAGTTTCCTAACAGTTCGGGAGACGCCTTATGAAAAGATCGCTCCGCCGGGCCCTCTGGGCCGGTGCCGTGGTCGCCGTGACCGTCGCGGCGGTGCCGATGACGACCGCGTTCGGTGCCGGCTCGGTCACCACCACGTTCGCCAAGGCGCAGGACTGGGGGACCGGTCACGAGACGAAGGTGACCGTGACCAACGGCTCCAGCGCCACGGTCGCCACCTGGCGCATCGAGTTCGACCTGCCGTCAGGCACCACCATCAGCAGCGCGTGGGACGCCGACGTCACGAGCAGCGGCAACCACTACGTCGCCGTCAAGAAGAGCTGGGCCGGCAGCCTCGCGCCCGGCGCCTCGTTCAGCTGGGGCTACAACGGCACCGGCGCCTACAAGGCGCCGCTGAACTGCACCGTCAACGGCGCACCGTGCGGCGGTGGCACCCCGACCACCCCGCCGACCACCACCGCGCCGCCCACCACGGCCCCACCCACCACGGCGCCGCCCACCACCGCTCCGCCCACCACGGCGCCCCCGACCACCACCCCGCCGAACACGGGCGGCAAGAAGGTCGTCGGCTACTTCGCCGAGTGGGGCGTCTACGGCCGCAACTACCACGTCAAGAACATCCAGACCAGCGGCTCGGCCGCCAAGCTGACCCACATCCTGTACGCCTTCGGCAACACCACGGGCGGTCGCTGCACCATCGGTGACAGCTACGCCGACTACGACAAGGCGTACACGGCGGCGGAGAGCGTGGACGGCGTCGCCGACACCTGGGACCAGCCGCTGCGCGGCAGCTTCAACCAGCTGCGCAAGCTCAAGCAGCTGAACCCGCACCTCAAGGTGATCTGGTCGTTCGGCGGCTGGACCTGGTCCGGCGGCTTCACCCAGGCCGCCCAGAACCCGGCCGCGTTCGCCGAGAGCTGCTACAACCTGGTCGAGGACCCGCGCTGGGCGGACGTCTTCGACGGCATCGACGTCGACTGGGAGTACCCCAACGCCTGCGGCCTGAGCTGCGACACCAGCGGCCCCAACGCGTTCAAGAACGTGATCGGCGCCCTGCGGTCGAAGTTCGGGTCCAGCGCCCTGGTCACCGCCGCGATCACCGCGGACGGCAGCAACGGCGGCAAGATCGACGCCACCGACTACGCCGGCGCCATCGGCAACCTCAACTGGCTCATGCCGATGACGTACGACTACTTCGGCGCCTTCAACGCCCAGGGCCCGACGGCGCCGCACTCGCCGCTCACCTCGTACACCGGCATTCCGCAGCAGGGCTTCAACTCCGACGCGGCGATCCAGAAGCTCAAGAGCAAGGGCATCCCGGCCAACAAGCTGCTGCTCGGCATCGGCTTCTACGGTCGGGGCTGGACGGGCGTCACGCAGGCCGCACCGGGCGGCAGCGCCACCGGCGCGGCGCCGGGCACCTACGAGGCGGGCATCGAGGACTACAAGGTCCTCAAGAACACCTGCCCGGCCACCGGCACGATCGCCGGCACCGCGTACGCCAAGTGCGGCAGCAACTGGTGGAGCTACGACACCCCGTCGACCATCAACGGCAAGATGACGTACGCGAACAACCAGGGCCTCGGTGGCGCGTTCTTCTGGGAGCTCTCCGGCGACACCAGCAACGGCGAGCTCATCGGCGCCATCAAGGGCGGCCTCGGCTGAGCCGACGGTCGACGCACCACCCACACGGCGGGGAGGGGCCCGCACCGCCTCTCCCCGCCCGTGCCGTACCGGCCCGGTCGACGCCCAGCGTCGGCCGGGCCGCCGGCCTTAGGCGGGTCGGCCGGGCCGTCGGCCTTAGGCGGGTCGGCCGGGCCGCCGGCCTTGGGCAGGTCGGGCCCGATGTGGCAGACTCGCGGCTCGGCACGTCTCGATTCCCCGTCGACGGAGGTGGTCATGCGCCCGATCCACCGCAGGCTGGCGGCGGCCGCCACCGGCCTGGTGCTGCTCCCGGCCGCCCTGGTCGGCTGCGGGATCGGCGGCGGTGACGAGGACGAGTCGACCGCCAAGCCCGAGCGTGCCCCCGCCGAGGAGGCCGGCACCCGGTCCCGCGAGCGCGTGCAGGCGTACCTCGACGCGATGACCGCCAAGGACGTCGCCGCCGGCCGCAGCCAGCTCTGCGGGCTGCTGCACGAAGGGTTCGACCTGGCCGCCACCGGCCCCAACGGCGACTTCGCCGACCACTTCGAGGTGCCCGAGGCGGCCATCACCGACGTCCGGTCCGGCCCGCGCGGCCAGGAGGTCAGCGTCTCGGTCTCGGTCACCGCCGGAAAGAGCAAGGTCACCCGCCCGCTGGTGTTCACCGTCACCCGCGACGGCGGCGACTGGTGCATCGCCGGGGAGGCGCCGGGCGGTAACCCCGCCGCCAGCCCGTCGCCAAACGGGGTCGGCGCCTCACCGGTGTCCTGACCGACCGACATCGGTGGGATTGATCTCCCATCTGCCGGAACCGTCCCCCTCGCCGCTCGGGTACGCCCACGGTCGCCGTACGCTTTCTCTCATGCGCCATGAGTGGCATCAGCTGAGCCATCCCGCGGTAGGCAGCCCGGGCCTGCAGACCAGCCGTCCGACAGTCGACTCCGCCGAGGACGCCGCCCTCGGTCTGGACCGCTGGCGGGAGCTGCCCCGCGAGCAGACCCCACCGTGGTCCGATCCGGCCGCCGTCGCCGAGGTCTGCAAGGTGCTCGACACCGTGCCGTCGGTCGTCGCGCCCTACGAGGTGGACCAGCTCCGGCAGAAGCTGGCCCTGGTCTGCGAGGGCAAGGCGTTCCTGCTCCAGGGCGGTGACTGCGCCGAGACCTTCGTCGACAACACCGAGAGCCACCTGCTGGCCAACGCCCGCACCCTGCTCCAGATGGCGATCGTGCTCACCTACGGCGCGTCGCTGCCGGTGGTCAAGGTCGCCCGGGTCGCCGGCCAGTACACCAAGCCGCGCTCGCTGCCCACCGACGCGCGTGGCCTGCCCGCCTACCGCGGCGACATGATCAACTCGCTGGAGGCCGACCCGGCCGCCCGCGTCGCCGACCCGCAGCGCATGATCCGGGCGTACGCCAACTCGGCCGCCGCGATGAACATGCTGCGGGCGTACCTCGCCGGTGGGCTCGCCGACCTGCACGCGGTGCACGACTGGAACAAGGGCTTCGTGAAAACCTCCCCGGCGGGGGAGCGCTACGAGGCGATCGCCCGGGAGATCGACCGGGCGCTGGCCTTCATCCGGGCCTGCGGGATGACCGACGACGAGGCGCTGCGGACCGTCACCCTCTACTGCTCCCACGAGGCCCTCGCCCTGGAGTACGACCGGGCGCTCACCCGGGTCTCTGACCGCCGGGCGTACGGGCTGTCCGGGCACTTCCTCTGGGTCGGCGAGCGCACCCGGCAGATCACCGGCGCGCACATCGACTTCATCTCCCGGATCGCCAACCCGATCGGCGTCAAGCTCGGCCCGACCACGTCCCCGGACGAGGCGATCGAGCTGTGCGAGAAGCTCAACCCGGACAACATCCCCGGCCGGCTCACCCTGATCAGCCGGATGGGCAACCACCGGGTCCGCGACGCCCTGCCGCCGATCGTGGCCAAGGTCACGGCCTCCGGCGCCAAGGTGGTCTGGCAGTGCGACCCGATGCACGGCAACACCCACGAGTCGTCCAACGGCTACAAGACCCGGCACTTCGACCGGATCGTCGACGAGGTGCTCGGCTACTTCGAGGTGCACCGTGGCCTGGACACCCACCCCGGCGGCCTGCACGTCGAGTTGACCGGTGAGGACGTCACCGAGTGTCTCGGCGGCGCCCAGGGAATCGAGGACCTCGACCTGCCCGACCGGTACGAGACCGCCTGCGATCCTCGGCTGAACACCCAGCAGTCGCTGGAGCTGGCCTTCCTCGTGGCGGAGATGCTGCGTGGCTGACGCGGGCCCCGCAGTCGACGGACGAAGGGATGATCATGGCTGACGCGTTCGTGGACCTGCGTTCCGACACGGTGACCCGGCCGACCGCCGGGATGCGGGAGGCGATGGCCGCCGCCGAGGTCGGTGACGACGTCTACGGCGAGGATCCCACCGTGAACGCGCTGGAGGCGGAGGTCGCCGCGCTGTTCGGGCACGAGGCGGCGCTCTTCGCCCCGAGTGGGTCGATGGCCAACCAGATCGCCCTGCAACTGCTGGTGTCGCCCGGCGACGAGCTGCTCTGCGACGCCGACGCGCACGTCGTCACGTACGAGATCGGCGCCGCGGCCGCGTACGGCGGGATCTCCTCGCGGACCTGGCCCGCTGTCGGCGCGGACATCGACCCGGAGCTGGTCGCCCGGATGATCCGTCTGGACGGCTACTTCGCCGTGCCCACCCGCGCGATCGCCGTCGAGCAGACCCACAACCGGGGCGGTGGCGGGGTTATCCCGCTGGCCACCCTGCGGGAGCTGCGCGGTGTCGCCGACGACGCGGGGGTGGCGCTGCACTGCGACGGCGCCCGAATCTGGCACGCGCACGTCGCCGACGGGGTGCCCCTGACCGAGTACGGCCGGCTCTTCGACACGCTGTCCGTCTGCCTCTCCAAGGGGCTCGGCGCGCCGGTCGGCTCGCTGGTGGTGGGCAGCGCGGAGAAGATCGAACGGGCCCGGCTGATCCGCAAGCGGATGGGCGGCGGCATGCGCCAGGCCGGCATCCTCGCCGCCGCCGGCCGGTACGCCCTCGCGCACCACGTCGACCGGCTGGCCGAGGACCACGCGAGGGCGGCCCGGCTCGCCGAGGCGGTCGCGCCGTTCGGGGTGCTCGCCACAGCGGTCCGCACCAACCTCGTCCCGCTGGACCTGACCAAGCACGCGCTGGACGCCCGCGCTCTGGCCGCCGCTGCACGCGCGGAGGGCGTACTGGTCTCGGTGCTCGGCCCCCGTACCGCCCGCCTGGTCACCCACCTGGGCGTCGACGACACCGCGATCGACCGAGCGGCCACCGCCCTGACCAAGATCCTGGCCGCCTGACCCACCCTTGTTGATCAAGAGCTTTGCGTCATCCGGAGACCGGATTCTGACGCAAAGCTCTTGATCACCCCTGGGGGCGGGCCCGGAGGGCCCGGGGCCGGGTGGGGGTGGGGGGTTAGGGGTTCAGGCGGTTGAGGGTTGCTATGTCGGCGGTGTGGCCGAGCTGCTTCTCGCTGGGGGTTTCCACCACCACGGGGACACCGGCGGTGGCCGGATGGGCCATCAGCTCCGCGAAGGCCGGCTCGCCGATGGTGCCCTTGCCGATGTTCTCGTGCCGGTCCCGGGTCGAGCCGCACAGATCCTTCGAGTCGTTGGCGTGCACCAGCCGCAACCGGTCGGGCCCCACGGTGGCCACCAGCGTGTCCAGGGTCGCGGTCACCCCGCCCTCGGCGGCCAGGTCGTGACCGGCGGCCCAGGCGTGGCAGGTGTCGAAGCAGACCCCGAGCATGGGATGCCGGTCCACCGTGTCGAGGTAGGGCCCGAGCTGCTCCACGCGGGAGGCGAGCGAGCGGCCGCCACCGGCGCTCGGCTCGACCAGCAGCATCGGCCCACCGGCCTCGGCGGCCCAGTCGAGCAGGGGCAGCAGCTCCCGACGGACCTGCCGCATCGCCGCCTCGGCGTACCCCTCGTCGACCGCGCTGCCGGCGTGGAACACCACCGCCCGCGCGCCGATCGCCACACCCCGGCGCAGCGCGTGCGCCAGCGTCTGCGCCGACTTCTCGACCGTGGCCGGCGTGGGTGAGCCCAGGTTGACCAGCAGCGAGGCGTGGATGAACGCGGGGATGCCCCGCTCGGCGCAGCCCTCGCGGAACAGCGCGTCCTGCGCCGGGTCACCCGGGGGAAGCGCCCAGCCTCGCGAGTTGGAGACGTACACCTGCACGGCCTCGGCGCCGGTCGCGTCGACGTACGGCAGGGCGGCCTTGGCCAACCCCCCGGAGGTCGGAGTGTGCGCGCCCACCGGCCGCGAACGAAGCGTCGGCATCAGAAACACGTGATGGTGACCGGGGTGCCCGGGGGCACCTGTGAATTCTCGCCCGGGGCCTGGATCCGGACCGTGGCGTTCGGGTTGAACGCGACGGTCACCGGGTAGCCCTGGCTCTCCAGCAACTGCTTGGCCTGCGGGCAGGGCAGGTCGATCACCCGGGGCACGACGACCAGCGGCGGACCCTTGCTGATCTCCAGCTTGACCTGGGTGCCCTTCTCCACGCCCGCGCCGTCGGCCGGACTCTGGCTGAGAATCTCGTCCTTGGGTTTGTCGGAGTCCTTGAAGGTCTCCACCGGCACCAGGCCAAGCCCGCTCAGGGTGGCCCGCGCATCGGTGAGGCTCTTGCCGACCAGGTTCGGCACCGACACCGGCGCCCGGCCTCGGCTCAGGATGAGGGTGATCTTCGTGCCCGGCTTGACCTCGGCCCCCACCTTCGGGGAGCTGTCCAGGACGACGCCGGCCGGCAGGGTGTCGTCGTAACGGGGGGTGCCCTTGGCCACCACCAGTTTGACGTTGACCAGATCGGCCTCGGCCAGCTCGTACTCCTTGCCGATCACGTCCGGTACCGGGAAGCGCTCCGGACCCAGCGAGAGGGTCAGGGTGATCGTGCCACCCTTGACGATCTTGCTGGCCGAGGCCGGGTCCTGCCCGAGCACGCTGTCCTTCGGAGCCTTCTCGTCGTAGCGCGGCTCCCCGTACGCCAGGGTCAGGCCGGCGCGTTCGGCCTGGGCCTGCGCGTCGGCCTTGCTCAGGCTGACCAGCTGCGGGGCGGACGTGTAGCGGCCGACACCGAACCACCAGCCGCCCAGCGCGGCCACCAGGCCCAGCGTCACCACCACGGCGGCGACGGCCAGCCGGCCCTGCGGATTGCCCAGCACCGTGGTGCGCAGCGCCGCGAGCCGGGCTCCCAGACCCTCCGACGGCTCCGGTGCGGCCCGCCGCCGGCCCGGCCCCTGACTGGCGCCCTCCGGCAGCCGGGCCCAGGTTGGCCGTTCGGCCGGGCGGACCGTGGCGACCATCATGGTCGGCTGGGAGACCGGCGGCTCGTCCGTCACCCGACGCAGCACGGCGGTGCTGGTGCTGTTGACGTCACCCAGGCGGTCCCGGGCGACCTGAACCTCGGCCAGCAGCGCGCCGGCGTCGGCGGGCCGGGCGGCGGGATCACGCCGGGTGGCCCGCTGGACCAGAGCGTCGAGGGCCGACGGCAGGCCGGGCACCAGCGTCGAGGGCGCGGGCACATCCCGGTCGACGTGCTGCCAGGCCACGTCCACCGGACGGTCCCCGTCGTACGGCACCCGGCCGGTGAGCATCTCGAACAGCACGATGCCGGCGGAGTAGACGTCGGTGCGCGGGTCGGCCCGACCCTCGGTGACCAACTCCGGGGCGACGTACGCCACGGTGGCCATCAGTTGGTTGCCCTGCTCCTCGTCGGCGCTGGCCTCGACCGCGCGGGCCAACCCGAAGTCGGCCACCTTGACGACGCTGTCCACCAGGTTGGCGACGCCGCCGGTGGGCGCCTCGGCGACCAGCACGTTCTCCGGTTTGACGTCGCGGTGCACGAGGCCGGCCCGGTGCGCGGCGGCGATCGCGGCGAGCATCTGCTCGGCGATGGCCAGCACCTCGTCCGGGTTGAGCCGGCGTCGCTCAGCCAGCACGTCGCGCAGCGTACGGCCGCGGACGTACTCCATCACCAGATACGGCAGACCGGCGTGGGTGCCCTGGTCGTAGACCGCGACGACGTTCGGGTGGGTCAGCCGGGCGATGGTCTTCGCCTCGTCGGTGAACCGGGCCACGAAGTTGGCGATCCGGGCCCGTGCCTCGGGCGCCTGGGTCGGGTGAATGATCTTGACTGCGACGGTGCGCTCGAGGCGTTCGTCGGTGGCGGTGTACACGGTCGCCATGCCGCCACGGGCCACGCGACCGCGAATGCGGTAGCGCCCGTCGATCAGCGAGCCCAGCAACGTGTCGGCGACCTGTGTGTCCATCGGCAGGGAGTCTATGTGTCCAGGGGGTGGGAGTTGAACAGGATGCTACAGCCCGGAGTCGTCCCTGGTCCGTCCCGTCGTGATCGCCACCTCGGTGGTGGCCCTGATCCGCTGCTCACCGACGGTGCCCGTCGGCGGGCGCGGACTGGCCGTGCGGGGTGCCGGTGGCCCTCGCCGGCCGCGGCGTGGCAGGGTGATCGGGTGACCGAATCCGTACCCGACCAGGCCGTACCCGGCCCCGAGCTCGCCGGCCCCACCGACCCGGCGGGCTGGCTCGCCCTGCCCGACGTCGCCGAGCGGCTCGACGTGTCGATCAGCAAGGTGCACCAGATGATCCGCGACCGGGAGCTGTTGGCGGTCCGCCGCGACGGCATCCGCCGGATACCCGCGGAGCTGGTGGCCAACGAGACAGTTCTCAAGCACCTGCCCGGCGTGCTCAACCTGCTCGCCGACAACGGCTACGACGACGAGGCGGCGCTGCGCTGGCTCTACGAGCCGGACGACACGCTTCCCGGCAACACCCCGGCCGCGGCCCTCTCCGGCGACCAGGCCCGCGAGGTCAAGCGCCGAGCCCAGGCCCTGGGCTTCTAGACCCCTCCCGGGCCTCCAGATCCACCGTCGATCATGAAGTTGTTGCCACGACACGCCGCGCGCGTGGGCAACAACTTCATGATCGACGGCGGATCTGGGAGGGGGTGGGGGGAGGGGGGACGGGGTTAGTCGGCTCGGCGGGTTGCCGCTATGGCCAGGTCCACCAGGGCCTGGCGGGCCTCGGTGTCCAGGTCGACGGCCGTCAGCGCGGCGAGCGCGGAGTCGGTGAGTGTGACGATCCGCTGCTCGGTGCGGGCCAGCGCCCCGCTCGCGTCGATCAGCTCGCGAAGCCGGGCCACGCCCCGCTCGTCCAGGCCCGGGTCGCCGAGCTGGCTGAGCAGCAGCTCCCGGCCCGCGTCGTCGGTGGCCTCCACGGCCGCCGCCACCAGATAGGTGCGCTTGCCCTCGCGCAGGTCGTCACCGGCCGGCTTGCCGGTCTGCGCCGGGTCACCGAAGACCCCCAGCACATCGTCGCGGAGCTGGAACGCCTCGCCCAACGGCAACCCGTACGCCGAGTAGGTCGTCCGGATGTCCTCGCCCGCGTCGGCCAGCGCGGCGCCGAGCAGCAGCGGACGCTCGACGGTGTACTTCGCCGACTTGTACCGGGCGACCTTGCTGGCCCGTTCCACCGACGTGTCCCCGGTGACCTGGGTCAGCACGTCGAGGTACTGCCCGACGGTGACCTCGGTGCGCATCTCGTCGAAGACCGGCCGGGCCCGGGCCACCGCCCGCAGGTCCAGGCCGGCGGAGTGCAGCAGCTCGTCGGACCACACCAGGCAGAGGTCACCGAGCAGGATCGCGGCGGAGTCGCCGAACCCGTCCGGGTCGCCGCCCCAGCCGGCCGCCCGGTGCCGGGTCGCGAACCGCCGGTGCACCGCCGGCTCGCCGCGCCGGGTGTCGGAACGGTCCATCAGGTCGTCGTGGATCAGGGCGCTGGCCTGCACGAACTCCAGCGCCGCGAGGGCCGTGAGGACCTGGTCGCCGTCCACCCCGCCGGCGCCCCGGAACCCCCAGTACGCGAAGGCCGGGCGCAGGCGCTTGCCGCCACCGAGCACGAAGGCTTCGATCGCCTCCGCCACCGGGACGAGGGCCTCGTCCACCCGGGTCAACCGGGCCCGCTGGCCGGCCAGAAACTCGGTGAGCGCCCGGTCGACCCGCTCCCGCAGGCCGGCACGGTCGACGGGGGACACGGGAGCAGCGTGGGTCACGCCACGACGCTAGCGGGTCGTCCCGGCTCGCGCTCCACCGCCACGCGTACTGCCGCCGGTACGGCCCGGACCGGTCCGCCCGGCCGGCCGCGCACCGTCCGCGCCGGGTCGGCCCGACCCGCCGGCCGTGGGCGGGCAGGTTCGCCGGGTGCGCACGGCCGCCTCGGTGAGCACCGCCGCCGGTATGTCCAGCACGACGGCGAGCCAGCCGAGCCAGAACCCGCCGGGTACGCGTCGCTGCCGTTCCCACCGGGACACCTCGTGGCGGCTCAACGTCGGCACGCCCGCGGCGGCGCACAACTCGGCGGCGGTGCGCCGCTGGCTCCAACCCCGGGCCAGCCGATGCCGGACCAGGAGCGGCCCGAGTTGGGTGCGGTGCGGCGGTGGGGACGAGGTCACGGGTCCTCCCGGCGGACGTCGACGCGGTGACACCCCGCCCGCGCCACGGGCCGGGCACACCTCGGCTGGGTGACCCCCACGCGGGAACCGGGCCACCCCCGCCGCCCCTCCCGCGCTCCCCCTTCCTACCCCGGGGGTACGACGGCTTCCTTCGCCGAACGTGCCGCGCGTCGCCGGGCCGCACCGCCCCCGCGTCGGGCACTACCGGCTGCGGGCCCGGTCTGTCGGCTTAGGTGAGGTCGATCCAGTAGTCCAACTCCACCAGATCGGCACGCCTGACGATTCGCGCCACCTCGACCACGCGCTCACCGACATACGTCTGTCGAGTGATCACCACGACGTGAACTCCGCCAGGGATTTGCAGAGCCTCCACCTCATCCGGCGTCGGCATCCTCCATCCCGGCCGCTCACGGATGCCAGTGACTGTGTGCCCGAGGCTATAGAGCTGTGACGTGTTGCCGCCTGGCCAGGGCTCGTTCTCCGGGTCGGCTACCGGGGTGCCGGCGACCATGTCGAGCAGCAGCGACGAGACGGACAGCTGTTGCGGCACGCCGTGAGTACGGAACAGGAAATGGCGCTCCAATAGCATCGTCCCCTGCTCCACCCCGAACAGCTCGGCCATGGACTCGGTAGCCGGCACCTCGAAGAAGCTCTTATCGAGGCTGTAGGCAGACCAGTCGACCTGCTGGTCAGCAGTGAAGGACGTCCCGAGCTCGCCGCTGCGAACCTGCTCCAGCTCTTTGCGGTACCTCTCGGAAGCGAGTCGACGCACGGGCATGATCGGACGGGCGTAGGTGCCTCGTCCAACCTCTGTCAACACCAAGCCCTCTGCCCGCAGCAGCGCC
The DNA here is from genome assembly GCF_042872525.1 of Micromonospora sp. NPDC005254. Classification (NCBI taxonomy): domain Bacteria; kingdom Bacillati; phylum Actinomycetota; class Actinomycetes; order Micromonosporales; family Micromonosporaceae; genus Micromonospora; species Micromonospora sp. NPDC005254. Next base: position 266,105 of record NZ_JBIAKM010000003.1, read on the forward strand.
AAGGCTTCACGAACGGTTCCGCGCGCGACTGCGAACTCGGCCATCAAGGTCGATTCACTGGGCAGCAAGGAGCCGGGGGCGATCACGCCGGCCTCGATCCGGTGGCGTAGCTCGTCGGCGACCTGCCGGTAGCGGCGCGGCTGTGGGTGCGGGGTAGGCACGCCCGTCACCGTACTCCCGATCTTCCCGACCGCCTGTTCGCCATGACACGACATTACCTGTCTGAACAGGTTGCCTAGACAGGATTAGGGTTGCAGCGTGGTCGGCACGCTGAGTGATCTAGGGGTAGGCACTGCGTGTCGGCCACCCAAGGAGTCTCGGGAGGCAGCTCATGCGTCGATGGAAGTGGTTCCAACGTCCTAACGAATCGATCGACGTCGTCGAGCGCTCGGCCTATCAGCCCGTGGCCTGTGACCCTCCTACGCCGCCACGGAAGCAGGGAGATACCACCAGCGCACGGCCAGCCGCGAAGCGGCACAGCCAGCGAGACGACCGCCCTAATGCTTGAGGAGAGCAGGCCGGAGCCACCGTTTCTCGTGATCATGGCCGGTTTCATAGTGGATCTGCACATCCGCAAGACGTGCCCACGCTGCCGGCAGGATGGCTGTCCAAAGCTCAGAGCCGCTGGACTCATTCTGAAGCTCTGGCGAGCAAGGAAGCAGCCGTGAAGGCCGGTGACGTTCTGCGGCTTGATCGGAAGGTCAGCGTTCAGTTCATGAGCCCGATAACCGTTCGGGTCATCAGAAGGCTTGACTGGGTTACCTACGACGGTTGGTGCTGGATCGACTGCTACCAGCTCGACAGCAGAGGTGATGCCATCGCCAGACGTTCGTTGTTCATCCGACCTGAGTTTGTGGAGTCCGCCGCGGACGGCCTGGCCGCGCCGCAGGGCCGGGATCGACCGACTCGCGTACGGCGGTGGGAAGCTCCTGGGTCCCGATGGCGTCGCCCGCTAGAGTCGGGTCGTGGCGCTCGGTCTTCCCTCGGTACTCCCCAATCCGCAGCCGGCGATCGGGGAGCTCATCCGTGACCGCCAGCCGACCTTCTCGTTCGAGTTCTTCCCGCCCAAGACCGAGGCGGGGGAGCGGCTGCTCTGGCAGGCGATCCGCGAGCTGGAGTCGTTGCGTCCGTCGTTCGTTTCGATCACCTACGGCGCGGGCGGTTCGACCAGGGACACCACCGTGGCGGTGACCGAGCGGATCGCCACCGACACCACCCTGCTGCCGATGGCCCACCTGACCGCGGTCAACCACTCCGTGGCCGAGCTGCGGCACGTGATCGGCCGGCTCGCCGGGGTCGGGGTGCGCAACGTGCTGGCCGTGCGCGGTGACCCGCCGGGCAACCCGGGCGGCGAGTGGGTCCGCCACCCCGAGGGCGTCGACTACGCCGAGGACCTGGTCCGGCTGGTGCGCGACTCCGGTGACTTCAGCGTCGGTGTGGCGGCCTTCCCGTACAAGCACCCCCGCTCGCCCGACGTGGCCAGCGACACCGCGCAGTTCGTCCGCAAGTGCCGGGCCGGCGCCGAGTTCGCGATCACGCAGATGTTCTTCGAGGCCGACGACTACCTGCGCCTGCGCGACCGGGTGGCCGCCGCCGGCTGCGACACCCCGATCCTGGCCGGGGTGATGCCGGTGACCCAGATCGGCACCATCGAGCGGTCCGTGCAGCTGTCCGGGGCGCCCTTCCCGCCGGCGCTGGCGGCGCGCTTCGAGCGGGTGGCCGACGACCCGGAGGCGGTGCGCCGGCTCGGCATCGAGCAGGCCAGCGACATGTGCCGTCGACTGCTGGACGAGGGCGTTCCGGGTGTCCACTTCATCACCCTCAACCGGTCCACCGCCACCCGAGAGGTCTGGCAGAACCTCAAGGCCGGCGCGCGGGTGTGAACACGGAGTCTGCGACACCTGATGCCCGGCACGACGGTTGATCCTCAGGTGGGCACACAGCTGAACTGGGACCAGTACGCCACGGCGTGGGCGCGGTTGCACGGCGGGTTCGACCCGCGGGTCGCCGCGCCGGTGGTGCGTGCCTGGCTGCGGTTCGCCTACCACGTCGGGTATGTGCTGGGTCGGCTGCGGGTCGGCCCCACCCCGGTCACCGTGGCGGGGGTGCTGCTCTGCTTCTGCGTACCGTTGCTGGCGACCCGGCCGGGCGACGGCCCGTTCCTCGGCGCGCTGTTCGTGCTGCTCGCCGCGGTGGCCGACAGCGTGGACGGTGCGGTGGCCGTCGCCACCGGCCGCACCACCCGGCTCGGCTACGTCTACGACTCGCTGGCCGACCGGCTCGGCGAGGTGGCGTGGCTGCTGGCGTTCTGGCTGGTCGGCGCGCCGGGCGCGCTTGTCGTCGCAGCCGGGGCGCTGTCCTGGCTGCACGAGTACGTCCGGGCCCGCGCGGTCTCCGCCGGGATGCGCGACATCGGCGCGGTGACCGTCGGCGAACGACCCACCCGGGTCTCGGTCGCGCTGGCGGGCCTGGTGGTCGCAGGGCTGGCCGGCCTGATCGAGCCGGAGCTGGCCGCCGGCACCATCACCATGGCGACCGCGGTGTGGGTGCTGCTGGCCGGCTTCGGGCTGGGGCAGCTGCTGTCCACCGTCCGCCGCGCGCTGCTCGACGCCGGCTGAGCGCCCCGTCGGGTCTCACCAGGCGGGGCCGATCTCGTCGGCGACGATCTGCGCGGAGAGGGTCACCATCGGCAGGCCACCGCCGGGGTGGCTGGAGCCGCCCACCAGCCACAGCCCGTGCGCCGGGCCCCGGTTGGCCGGGCGGAGCAGGCCACCGGCGGTGCCGTAGATCGCGCCGCCCGGCGCCCCGGTCGCCGCGTCCAGGTCGGCCGGGGTGCGCACCTCGCGGAACAGCAGCCGGTCCCGCACGTCGACGCCGCGCTCGGCCAGGACATCCAGGATCCGATCGGCGTACGCGTCGGCCAGCCCCGGGCGTCGCCAGTCGACCGCGCCACCGGCGGTGCCCTGCCGGGCGGCGTTGACCAGCACGAACCACGCCTCGTGCCCGGCGGGGCGGACCATCGGATCGTCGGCCACGGTGACGAACACCGTCGGGTCGGCCGCCGGTCGGGCCCGGACGCCCCGCCCCGGATCGCCGAAGACCGCGTCGAACTCCGCGTCGTAGTCGCGCGGGAAGAAGACGTTGTGGTGCGCCAGGCCGGTGCTGCCGGAGACGCCGAGCAGCAGCACGAAACCGGCGAGGCTGCGATCGGTCAGGCCGGCCAGCCGGCGCGCGTGTGGCAGCAGGTCGCGGTAGACGGTGAGCGCGTCGACGTTGGCCACCACCACGTCGGCGGGCACCGGCGCGGTGACGCCGGCGAGGCGTACCCCGTGCACCCGGCCGCCCGCCGCGTCGATCCGGGTGACCGTGGTGCCGGTCTGCACCACCACGCCGAGGTCCAGGCAGCGGGTCAGCAGCGCGTCGGCGAGCGTGCCCAGCCCGCCGCGCAGGTACCACCCGCCGTAGGTCAGCTCGGCGTAGGGGACCGCGACCAGCGCCGCCGGGGCCCGCCGCGGGTCGGCGCCGGTGTAGGTGGCGTACCGGTCCAGCAGCATCCGCAGCCGCGGGTCGGACAGGTGCCGGCGGCCCAGCCCGCGCAGGGTGCGGCCCGGGGCGATGGCAGCCAGGTCACCGACGCGCCAGGCCAGCGACGCGAGGTCGCGGGGGGAGTCGACGGTACGGCGCAGGATGTCCCGCGAGGAGGCCTCCCACACCCGTGCGGCCCGGCGCCACAGCCGCTGCCAGTCGGCCGCCGCCCGGTCGCCGAGGGCGGCCCCGATCCGCGCGGCGAACTCCACCGGGTCGGTGCACGAATCCAGGGTCGGGCCGCCACCTGCGAAGACGTGCCGGACGATCGGGTCCAGCGGCGTCAGGTCCAGGTACTCGTCGAGCTTCGCCCCGGTCGCCTCGAACAGGTCGTGGAAGACCTCGGGCAGGGTGAGCAGGCTCGGCCCGGTGTCGAAGTGGAACATCCCGGCCGGGGTGTCGTGCGCGTACCGGCCGAGCTTGCCGCCGACCGTGTCGGCGGCCTCGAAGACGGTCACCTGGTGCCCGGTTGCGGCCAGCCGGGCGGCGGTGGCCAGGCCACCCACCCCGGCGCCGACGACCACGATCCGCGCCATGCCGCGCCCTCCTAGCTGACCGGGCGGCCCCGCCAGGTCAGGCGGCGTCGCTTTCGCAGATGGTACGACCGCAGCGTCAACCAACCGAGGACCACGACCGACACGGGGTGTGCGAGCGCGTCGGGCCACCACCGGCCGCCGGTCGCCCGGGCAGTGAGCACCCGCCCGGCCACCCCGAGCAGGTATGCGATGAGCGCAACCATTGACATCCGGGGAGCTGTCGAGGCGACCGCCAGCGCGACCAGCGGCGGGGCGGTGTAGAGCAGGAGCAGCAGCGTCACCACGGCGGCCGCCGCGCCGGGGTGCCCGAACGACGCCCACAGCGACTTCGAGTACCCGTCGCGCAGCTGCGGCCAGTCGTCGTACATCCGGCAGGTGGCCAGCCGGGAGCCGTCGGCCAGGGCGATCCGCCTCCCGGCGCGCTTGACGGCCCGGGCCAGCTCGACGTCCTCCAGGATCTTGTCGGCGACGGACGCGTGCCCGCCGGCGGCGGTGTAGCCGGCCCGGTCCAGCACCAGGAACTGCCCGCCCGCCGCGGCCAGCGACGGCCGCCGCGAGCGCTCCATGGCCCGCAGCGGCAGGAAGGTCAGCCACAACCACTGCAACAGCGGCTGCACGAGCCGGTCGGCCGCCGTCGCCACCACGATCCGGGGGTACGGCGACAGCAGCGTCGCGCGGGCGGCGCGCAGCTCGGTGACCGCCGCGGCCACGGCGTGCGGGGCGAGCACCACGTCGGCGTCGACGAAGACCAGCGCGGTGGCCGCCGGGTCGGCCCGGGTGGCCAACTGCCAGCAGGCGTGCGGCTTGCCCAGCCAGCCCGGCGGCGGGGCGACCCCGCTGAGCAGGGTGACCCGCGGGTCGTCGCCGACGACCGCGCGGACCACGTCGGCGGTGCCGTCGGTGGACCCGTCGTCGAGGACCACGATGCGCAGCGCCGGCACACCACGCTGGGCGAGCAGGGCGCGCAGGCAGGGCGTGACCCGGGTGGCCTCGTCGCGCAGCGGCAGCAGCACGGCCACCGGCTCGTCGACGTCATCCGGCCGGTCGGTGGGTCGGCGCAGCCATCGGGCGGCGTTGACCCAGGTGTGCCCGGTCAGCGCGGCGACGGCGAGCAGCAGGGCGACGAGGACGGTCATCGGGTCGCGTCGACGCCCGGGCGGTGCGGTTGGTGGTCGTCCCGGCGCGCGTGGTGGGGCCGGCGGGCGCGCAGCAGGGTCACCGCCAACGGCACGGCGGTGACCGCCATGCCTGCCGCGCCCCAGAGCGCCGACGCGGGCAGGTCCAGGAAGACCGCGTGGGCCAGGATGCTGGAGAAGTACGTCCACAGGTACAGCGCGAGCATCGGGTGGTCCCGCCGGTCGGTGTGCTCGGCGGCCGGACCGGCCAGCGGGCGCAGCGCGCTCATCAGCAGCACCGCGAAGAGCAGCCAGCCCAGGTAGTTGCTGACCGGGATGCCGGCCAGGCCGGGCAGCGCCGGGGTGGCGTCCCGCCAGACCCAGTAGCCCTCGGCGACCATCTGCGGGTCGAGGAAGAGGTCCCAGGCGGCCAGCCCCACCGCGGCCAGCGCGATCCGGCCCACCCACCGGCCGAGCGGCGTGCCGCTGCCGCCGGTCAGGCGGACCGCGGCCAGCCAGGCCGGCCAGGCCATCCAGGTCCAGGCCAGCGGGATGATCAACGGCACCCCGGCCAGCTTGGGGCCCAGCTCACCGGAGTAGTCGTAGCTGCCGAACGGCACACCGGTGGCCACCCCGATCGCCTCGATCGCGAACCCGCCGCCGGTGGCCACCGCGACCAGCGCCGCCGCCACCCGAGGGCCCCGGCTGAGCAGCGCGTGGCCGACCGAGAGCAGCCAGCCGAGCACGACCGTGGCCACGGTCAGCCCGGCCCGGGTGGCGCCGGTGGTCAGCGGGTAGCAGATCTGGGCGAGCACCAGGACGGCGAGCAGCGTCCAGGAGATCCGCCGGGTCATGACGCGGCGGGCTCGAGCGGCAGGTCTCGACCGAGTACGCCGAAGGGCCGCTCGTCACCGGGGAAGTGGAAGTCGCGCAGCACGTCGACGAAGCCGAACCGCCGGTACAGCCGCCAGGCCCGCGAGGTCTGCTCCTCGGCCTCCGGGGTGGACAGCAGTGTGGTGTCGCCCTCGGCCATCGTGAGCAGCGCCCGCAACTGCCCGGCGCCCAGCCCGTGCCCCTGCGCCGGCGGACGGACGTGCAGCTCGACCACCTCGAAGCAGTGGGTGAGCCAGCGCTTGCGGGTCGGGGCGTCCAGCGCCCGGTGCACCTGGTCGTGCCACCACTGGCCCGGACCGCCCAGATAGCCGTACCCGAAGCCGGCGAGGTGACCCTCGCTGGTCAGGCTGGCCACGGCCCGGAACCCGGGCCGGCGGACGTGGGTGGCGATGTAGCCGCGCCGGGCCTCCAGCAGGTCGGTGCGGTACCCCATCGCCTCGCCGTAGACGGCCACCACGTCGTCCAGCCGTCGGACGAGATCGTCCGGCGTCCAGCGCACCAACCTCATGCCCGTCCACCCTTCACTGTCGCCTGGTCGCCGTCGGCGACCCACCCGAGGACCGTCCGGTCGCCGACCACGTCACGTACCTCGAACCGGGCGAACAGCTCCTCGGCGTACCAGCCCGCGGTGGGGGTTCGCATGATCGCCGCCCGATGCTGCGGGTGACGGTACGCGAACGCCACCAGGTCCGTCGGGTCGCGCCACACGCTCACCGTGCCCTGCCATCCCAGCGGGGCCTCACCGACGCCGAACCGGGCCAGCAACCCGGGCGCGTCGCGCAGCGCGGCGGCCACCGGCGGGATCGCCCGCCAGAAGGTGGCCGCCCGGCGGGCCCGTAACCGGGCCCGGGTCAGCGCCAGCACCGGGCCGGTGACCCGGCCGCCCGGCGGCTCGCCGAACGGTCGCTGGCCGGACCACTCGCCCCGGCTGCTCAGCGGGCGCAGGTCGACCCGGGCCTGGGCGTGGGCGATCCGCGCCCAGGCGCGTCCGACCGGCGAGTCGTCGAAGCCGGCCGCCGCGGCGGGGGAGTCCCAGACGGTCAGCGCCGCCCACCGGGTCAGGTCGGCGTCACCCGGCCCGAAGCCGGTGCCGGTCCCCGTGCCCAGCAGCTTGCCGAACCGGACACCCGGCAGGGCCCGCAGCCGACGCGGGTCCACCGCCATCCGGGTCAGCGCCCGGGGCAGCGCGCCGCGGGAGGTCCGCCACACGTGCAGGGTGACCAGCTCCGGTACGGCGCTGCTGGGCCGGCCGGTTCGCTCGCGCGGCTCGCTCACGCCACCTCGGCCGGGACGCCGGCGGTGACGCGCAGCAGCTCGGCGTAGGTGGTCGGGAAGACCGCCTGCGGTACGCCGCCCGCGGCCCAGATCTGCGGGTACGCCGCCAGCGCGGTGTCCACCAGGGTGCGCAGCGCCTGCGGGTGCCCGAGCGGGGCTACCCCACCGATCGGCTGCCCGGTGTGCTTCCGGACGAACTCCGGGGTGGCCCGGCGCAGCCGGGTGACTCCGATGGACGCGGCGAGGCCGGCGGTGTCGACCCGGTGCGCGCCGGAGGTGAGCACGAGCAGCGGCGCGTCGTCCGCGTCGAAGATCAGCGAGTTGGCGATCTGGCCGACCTCGACGCCGAGCGCCTCGGCCGCGGCTGCCGCGGTGTGCACCGCGTCGGGCAGCAGGCGGACCGTGCTGGGCTGGCCGGCGCCGTCGCGCGCACCGGCGCCGTCGAGTGCGTCCTGCACCGCCCGTACGTTCGGGTGTGGCTGCATGGGGACATTCTTCCCGGTCCGCCGGCGCCGGTTCACTCCGGTGCGTACGGACGGCGAGCCTCGGCGCGTCACACGTTGCATTTTCGTCGGAGGGGAGGTGTACTGTCAGGAGCAGTTAGAACGAGTGTTCGATTGCCTCGAACGCCCGTTCCAACCAGCCGGAGCGCGGTGTTTCGCGGCGCCAGCTCCGGGCGGTGTGGCTTCGCGGGCCGCACCTGGGTTTCCGGGCAGTCGCGAGCCCGGTCCCGTCAGGCAGGAGCGTCGCTCGCCGCCCACGACCCCCGGGCGGCGGGCGACGAACCCGCCGGTACGCCGGCCGGGTGTGGTGTGGGGAAGCATCCACACCCGGCCGGCCACCCTCGGTGCGTCTTCCTCCGCACCACCCGACCTCGGCGTCTCGTCGGCGGCACCACTGCCCCGGCCGACGCCCCGGCCATGTGGAGGAGACAGTCCATGCCGATCAACCCGGCTCAGGCACCGACGGTGCCGGCGCACGTGCTGCCGCACCGCACCCCTGCCCAGCTCCTCACCCTGGCCCGCCGTGGGCTGGTCGAGGCCGGCCAGACCCGACCTGACGGCCTGCGCTATGCGGCCGCCCACCTGGCGGCGCTGCGTGCGGCGGCCGCCCTGCTCGCCGCCCGGGCCCGGCCCGCCCCGAGCCGGCGCAACCGGATCACCAGCGTCTGGGTCCTGCTCTGCGCCGTCGCCCCCGAGCTCGACGAGTGGGCCCGGTTCTTCGCCGCCGGGGCCGGCAAGCGAGCCGCCGCCGAAGCCGGCATCCCCCGGGTGGTCAGCGCCCGGGAGGCCGACGATTTGCTCCGCGCCGCCGAACAGTTCGTCACGGTGGTGGAGACCGCGCTCGGCGTGGCACACCAACCGGCCCTGGACGGCCTCGCCGCATGAGCCCGCCGTGACGCCGACCGCCTGGAAGGGAAGCCGGGCGGCCGGCGTCACGGTGCGTCGGTCCTGATCTGTTCCACAGCAACGACGGGGGAGTTGGTCCAATGGCGGGCCGCATGGTGGTCGGTTCCGCCGCACTGGCCGATCTGGTACGCCCGGCGAGCGCACCCGATCCGGTCGGCGGCCACCGGGTGCTGCCGGTGGCGCCCGAGCTGACCGGCCTGCTGCCCAACCGGGGCCTGCGCCGCGGCAGCACGATCGCGGTCGCCGCCGGTCAGCCCCGACGCAGTGGCGGCACCTCGCTGGTGCTGGCCCTGCTGGCCGAGGCGTCCCGGGCCGGTTCGTGGTGTGCCGTGGTCGGAGTGCCGACGTTCGGCGCGGGTGCGGCAGCTGAGCTGGGCATCGCCCTGGACCGGCTGGCCCTGGTGCCGAATCCCGGCCCCGAGTGGGCCACAGTGGTCGCCGCGTTGATCGACGGGGTGGACGTCGTGGTCACCGCCGTACCCGCCGCGGTCTCCGCCTCGGTCGCCACCCGGCTGGCCGCGCGGGCCCGGCAGCGCGGCAGCGTGCTCGTTCCGTACGGCCGGTGGGACGGCGCGGACGTGACGTTGCAGGTGGTCCGTGGGGTCTGGGAAGGGCTCGGCCAGGGCCGGGGGCGGCTGCGTCGCCGGGAGGTCACCGTCTCGGCGCGCGGGCGCGGAGCGGCCGCCCGCCCCAAGGAGATCAAGGTCTGGCTTCCCGGTGCCGAGCTCACCCGGGTCATTCCCCGGGCGGTGCGGTCGACCGTGGGCCGTCCGTCCGTGCCGCTCGCCCTGGTCGGGTCGGGGTGACCGGCTCGCCGATCCGGACCCTGCTGCTGTGGTGCCCGGACTGGCCGGTGCTCGCCGCCGAGATCGTCGACGGGGTGCCGGCCACCGGTCCGGTCGCCGTGTTGCACGCCAACCGGGTGGTCGCCTGCTCCGAGCGGGCCCGCGCCGAGGGCGTGCGCCGAGGGCTGCGCAAGCGGGAGGCGCAGGGCCGTTGCCCGCAGCTCACCGTCGTGGAGTACGACCCCGGCCGGGACGCCCGGGCGTTCGAGCCGGTGGTCGCCGCGCTGGAGGAACTGGTCGCCGGCGTCGAGGTGGTCCGCCCGGGCGCCTGCGCGGTCGCCGCCCGGGGCCCGAGTCGTTACCTCGGCGGTGAGGAGGCGGCCGCCGAGCGGCTCATCGAGCATGTCGCCCAGTCCTGTCTGGTGGAGAGCCAGGTGGGCATCGCCGACGGGGTGTTCGCCGCGGGGTTGGCCGCCCGCGCCGGCCGGGTGGTGGCGCCGGGCGGAACACCGGCGTTCCTGGCCGGGATGCCGGTCGAGGCGCTCGGTCGGTCCGCACTGGCCGATCTGCTGCGCCGGCTGGGGGTGCGGACCCTCGGCGACTTCGCCGCGCTACCGGCCGGTGACGTGCTGGCCCGGTTCGGGTTCGACGGCGCGCTGGCCCACCGGCTGGCCGCCGGCCGGGATCACCGCCCGCTCGCCGTCCGGCAGCCGCCGACCGACCTGACGGTGACCTCCGCGTACGACGAGCCGATCGACCGGGTCGACGCGGCGGCGTTCGCCGCCCGCGCGCTGGCCGAGCAGTTGCACGACCGGCTCGCCGGGCACGGGCTGGCCTGCACCCGGCTCGGCATCGAGGCGGTCACCGAGCACGGGCAGGAGCTGCACCGGGTGTGGCGGCACGACGGCCTGCTCACCGCCGCCGCCATCGCCGACCGGGTGCGCTGGCAGCTCGATGGCTGGCTCTCCGGCAGCAACGGCCGCGCCGGTGCCCGACCGGCCCGGCCGACGGCCGGCATCATCCGGCTGCGGCTGATCCCGGACGGGGTGATCGCCCAGGCCGGCCTGCAGACCGGCCTCTGGGGGGAGACGGGCGAGGAGCGGGAGAGGGCGCACCGGGCATTGAGTCGGGTGCAGGGCATCCTCGGCCCGGAAGCGGTGGTCACGGCGGTGCTCGGCGGTGGGCGTTCCCCGGCCGACCAGGTGCGCCTGGTGCCGTGGGGCGACGAACGGCTCCCCGCCCGGCCCGGCCCGCCGGCCGTTGCCGGCGCCGACCCGGCCCCCGGCGGTGACCGTGCCGGCGGTGACCGTGCCGGCGGTGACCGGGCCGGTGGTGCCGGTCGGCCTGCTGACCGCGGCGGGGGCGTTCCGCCGTGGCCGGGCCGGCTGCCGCCGCCCGCGCCCGCCGTGGTGCTGCCCAGCCCGCTCGCCGCGACCGTGCACGACGCCACCGGCGAGCCGGTGGTGATCAGCGCGCGGTTGGCGGTGAGCGCTGTTCCCGCCCGGCTGGTGGTCGGCGACGGCCGACCGGCGGAGATCGTGGGCTGGGCCGGGCCGTGGCCGGTGGACGAGCGCTGGTGGGCGCCGGCCGAGGCTCGCCGTCGGGCACGGTTCCAGGTCAGCCTCGCCGACGGCACCGCTCTGCTGCTCGCTGTGGAGTCCGGGCAGTGGCTGGTGGAGGCGATCTATGACTGAGTCAGGTTGGCCCATGACCGGCGTTGGCCGGGAGGCAGATGTCCTGATGAGCGGTATGACTGTGAGTCATAAATATGACTCACAGTCATACCGCTCACGGTGGCTGTTGCCGCTGGCGGGGTCGCGCACCGCCGGGCGGCTGGTCGGTCATGCCACCGCCGTCGGGCCGGCAGAAGCGGCCGGCGCGGTCCGAGCGGGCGGCGCGGTCCGAGCCGGCGGAGGGGCCGGATGAGCTTTCACAACCCGAAGATGCCCTGGTCGGAGCTGGAGCGGGTGCTCTCCGGCCGGGCCAGCGGCGGCTCCGGCGGCGGGCGGTCGCGCGAGGAGCGGCACCTGCACGTGGTGGACCCGCTCGCCGTGGACGCCGACGGTGGGGACTCCCCGGCCTGGAGTCGCCGGCGCGAGCAGTACCAGCCGCCGGAGCTGCCCCGCCCCGACGGTGTGGTGCCCTACGCGGAGCTGCACGCGCACACCAACTTCAGCTTCCTCGACGGCGCCAGCCATCCCGAGGAGTTGGCCGAGGAGGCGGCCCGGTTGGGGCTCACCGCGCTCGCCGTCACCGACCACGACGGCTTCTACGGGGTGGTCCGCTTCGCCGAGGCGGCCCGCACGCTGGGCCTGCCGACCATCTTCGGCGCGGAGCTGTCCCTCGGGCTGCCCGGCCCGCAGAACGGCGAACCCGACCCGCACGGCGCGCACCTGCTGGTGCTCGCGCACGGCCACGAGGGGTACGCCCGGCTGGCCACCACCATCGCCCGTGCCCAACTGCGCGGCGGGGAGAAGGGCCGCCCGATCTACGGGGACCTGGAGGAGGTCGCCGCCGAGCTGCGCGACCACGTGCTGGTGCTGACCGGCTGCCGCAAGGGGCACGTGCCGGGCGCGCTGCTCACCGAGGGAGTGGACGCGGCGGCCCGCGAACTGGACCGGCTGACCGCGCTGTTCGGCGCGGAGACGGTGGCGGTGGAGCTGACCGACCACGGGCATCCCGTCGACGCCGACCGCAACGACGCGCTCGCCGAGCTGGCCGCCGCGGCCGGGCTGCCGACGGTGGCCAGCAACAACGTGCACTACGCCAGCCCCGGTCGGCGTCGGCTGGCCACCACTGTCGCCGCCGTCCGAGCCCGGCGCAGCCTCGACGAGATCGACGGCTGGCTGCCCGCGGCGGCCACCGCCCACCTGCGCAGCGGCGCGGAGATGGCGGCCCGGTTCGCCGCGTACCCGGGCGCGGTGGCGCGGGCCGCCGAGTTCGGCGCCGAGCTGGCCTTCGACCTGCAACTGGTCGCGCCGCAACTGCCGGCGTACCCGGTGCCGCCGGGGCACACCGAGATGAGCTGGCTGCGCAAGCTGACCGCCGACGGGGCACACGAGCGCTACGGGCCGCCGCAGGCGCACCCGACGGCGTACGCGCAGCTCGACCACGAGCTGAACATGATCGAGGAGCTGGGCTTCCCCGGCTACTTCCTGGTGGTCTACGACATCGTCACGTTCTGCCGCGAGCAGGACATCTACTGCCAAGGTCGGGGCTCGGCGGCCAACTCGGCGGTCTGCTACGCGCTGCGCATCACCAACGTGGACGCCGTCCGGCACCGGCTGCTCTTCGAGCGGTTCCTCGCCCCGGAGCGGGACGGTCCGCCGGACATCGACGTGGACATCGAGTCCGACCGCCGGGAGGAGGTGATCCAGCACGTCTACACCCGCTACGGCCGGGAGCACGCCGCCCAGGTCGCCAACGTCATCTCCTACCGGCCCCGGTCGGCGGTACGGGACGTGGCCAAGGCGTTCGGCTTCTCACCCGGTCAGCAGGACGCCTGGAGCAAGCAGATCGACAGGTGGGGCTCGGTCGCCACGGTCGACGTCGAGGGCATCCCGGAGCAGGTGGTGGAGTACGCCAACGAGCTGCAGACGTTCCCCCGGCACCTGGGCATCCACTCCGGCGGCATGGTGATCTGCGACCGTCCGGTGATCGAGGTCTGCCCGGTGGAGTGGGGGCGGATGCCCGGCCGCAGCGTGCTCCAGTGGGACAAGGACGACTGTGCCGCCGTCGGCCTGGTGAAGTTCGACCTGCTCGGCCTCGGCATGCTCTCCGCGCTGCACTACGGCTACGACATGATCGGGTCCCGGCTCGACCTCGGCGACATGACGCTGGACGACCCCGAGGTCTACGACATGCTCTGCCGGGCCGACTCGGTCGGGGTGTTCCAGGTGGAGAGTCGCGCCCAGATGGCCACCCTGCCCCGACTCAAGCCCCGCGAGTTCTACGACCTGGTGGTCGAGGTGGCGCTGATCCGACCGGGCCCGATCCAGGGCGGCTCGGTGCACCCGTTCATCCGGCGCAAGAACGGTCAGGAGCCGGTGACCTTCGCCCACCCGTTGATGCGCAACGCGCTGGAGAAGACCCTGGGTGTGCCGCTGTTCCAGGAGCAGTTGATGCAGCTCGCCATCGACCTGGCCGGTTTCGACGCGGCCGAGGCCGACCAGCTGCGCCGGGCGATGGGCGCGAAACGCTCGGTCGAGCGGATGACCCGCATCGCCGACCGGCTCTACGCCGGGATGGCCGAGCGGGGCATCACCGGCGAGCTGGCCGACGACGTCTACCGCAAGCTCACCGCGTTCGCCAGCTACGGCTTCCCGGAGAGCCACGCGATGAGCTTCGCCTACCTGGTGTACGCCAGCTCCTGGCTCAAGCGCTACCACCCGGCGCCGTTCCTGGCGGCGCTGCTCAACGCCCAGCCGATGGGCTTCTACTCCCCGCAGACCCTGGTCGACGACGCCCGCCGGCACGGGGTGGAGGTCCGCCGCCCGGACATCAACGCCAGCGGGGCGCTGGCGGTGTTGGAGTCCACCCCGGACACCCGGTGGGGCAGCGGGCCGGGGGAGCCGCCGCACGCCTGGGGACTGGGCGGCCCGGCCGTCCGGCTCGGACTGTCCAGCGTGCGTACCCTCGGCGCCGAGGTGGCCGAGCGGATCGAGGCCGAGCGGGCGGCCGGCGGGGCGTACCGCGACATGCCGGATCTGGCCCGGCGGGTCGGTCTCACCGCCGCGCAGCTGGAGGCGCTGGCCACCGCGGACGCCTTCGCCTGTTTCGGGCTGACCCGGCGGGAGGCGCTCTGGGCCGCCGGCGCGGCGGCCCAGGACCGACCGGGCCGGCTGCCCGGCACGGTGACCGGCGCGGCGGCGCCCACGCTGCCCGGCATGGAGGCGGTGGACCGGCTGGTCGCCGACGTGTGGGCCACCGGGTTGTCGCCGGAGAGCCATCCGGCCCGGTTCATCCGGGGGCAGCTCGACGTGCTCGGCGCGGTGCCGATCGCCCGGCTCGGTCGGGTGGAGCCGGGCCAGCGGATCCGGGTCGGCGGCATCGTCACCCACCGGCAGCGCCCGGCGACCGCCGGCGGGGTGACCTTCCTCAACCTGGAGGACGAGACTGGGATGCTGAATGTCACCTGCTCACCGGGGCTGTGGCAGCGTTACCGGCGGGTGGCCCGCACCAGCGCCGCACTGGTGGTCCGGGGGCGACTGCAACGGCACGAGGGAGTGACCAACCTGGTCGCCGACCGGCTGGACGCGATCGAGCCGCCGGTCAGCCCCGCGTCCCGTGACTTCCGCTGATCCAGTGATCCACATTACGGTTTTCGGCGTCGCCGGGCGGGAGACTCGTCCTGAGCGGGCAGAGCGGCCCGTGATCCGTGAGGGGGAATGACAAGTGATGGGGAACCACACGTACACCGGCGGCGGAATCGCCAACGCCCGGCGGACCCGGCTGGGCTCCGGCTGGATGCCGTCGCACCTCACCGACCCCCGCGAGTACGAGGTGACCAACGGTCCGGTGGCCAACGAGCGCCGGTCCCGGGCCGAGGACGCGGTCGAGGGCACCGAGTCCTGACCACTAGGCTCGACCGGGTGGAGCAGACCCGAGGCCGGTTCGCCGGGCCGCCGCTGACCCCCCGTACCGCCGTGATCTGGTCGGTGCTCCGCGCCGAGCTGGACCGGCGCGGCGCCGCCGAGCTGACCGTGCTGGACGTGGGCGGCGGCACCGGCGGGTTCGCCGTCCCGCTGGCCCGCGCCGGGCACCGGGTCACAGTCGTCGACGCGAGCCCGGACGCGCTGGCCGCGCTGACCCGTCGGGCCGCCGAGGCCGGGGTCGCCGACCGGATCGTGGCCGTGCAGGGCGACGGCGACGCCCTGGCCGGGCTGGTCGAGCCGGCCAGCGTCGACCTGGTGCTCTGCCACGCCGTCCTGGAGGTCGTCGACGACCCCACTCCGGTGGTCGCCGCGCTGGCCAGCGCGTTGCGCCCCGGTGGCGCGGCGAGCGTCCTGGTCGCGGGGCGGGCCGCCGCCGTGCTGGGCCGCGCCATGAACGGCCATCTGGAGGTCGCGGCGGCGCTGGCCGCCGACCCGGCCGGCACCGCCGGGCCGCGCGACACGCTGCGCCGCCGCTACGACGCCCCCGGCGCCGCCGCGCTGCTCACCGCCGCCGGGCTGGCGGTCGAGGAGATCCACGGGGTACGCGTACTGGCCGACCTGCTGCCGGCCGCGGTCGCCGACGGGCAGTCCGCGGCCCTGGTCGAGCTGGAACTGGCGCTGGCCGCGCAGTCTCCGTACCGGGACCTGGCCGCCCAGCTGCACCTGTTCGCCCGCCGGCCGGCATGACCGTCGCGCCGGGTGGTGGGCCGCCGCCGCTGGCCGTCCTCGGCCCGGCGCACAGCGGGGACCGGCTCGCCGACGTGCTGCCCAGCGCGCTCGCCGTGCTGGGCGTTCCCGGGTCGACCGACCCGCTCGGGCTGGCCCCCGCCCTGGCCGGGGTACGCCGGATCGCCGTGCTGCTGGTCGACGGGCTCGGCTGGTACCAGGTGCCGACCGCCGCGCCGCACGCGCCGACCCTCGCCGGGCTGGCCGCGACGGTGGGTCGGCCGCTCATCGCCGGTTTCCCGTCCACCACCCCGACGAGCCTGGTGACGCTGGGCACCGGCGTCGCGCCCGGAGCGCACGGGGTGCTCGGCTTCACCGTGCGGGTGCCCGGCACCGACCGGGTGCTCACCCACACCGACTGGACCGCCGACCCGTCGCCGCTGCGCTGGCAGCCGGTGCCCACGCAGCTCCAACGGGCCCGCGCGGCCGGGGTGGCGGTGAGCGTGGTGAGCCGGCCGGAGTTCGGCGGCAGCGGGTTGACCCTGGCCGCCAACCGGGGCGGCGACTTCCGGGGCGCCGCCGGCGTCGACGAGGTGGCTGCCACCATGCTGGCCGCGTTGTCCGCCGGCCCGGGGCCGACCCTGGTCTCCGGCTACCACGCCGACCTGGACCGGCACGGGCACCTCAGCGGACTCGACTCCGCGCCCTGGCGGGTCGCCGCCGCCGAGGTGGACAACCTGCTCGCCCGGCTGGTCGACGGGTTGCCACCGGACGCCGCGCTGCTGGTGACCGCCGACCACGGGCAGCTCGACGTGCCCCTGACGCACCGCTTCGACCTGGACACCGATCCACGGCTGCGCGACGGGGTCCGGGTGGTCGCCGGCGAGGCCCGGGTGCGCTACCTGCACGTCGAGCCGGGCGCGGTCGACGACGTGGTGGCCGCCTGGTCGGCGGTGCTCGGCGACGCGGCGCGGGTGCGTACCCGGGCGGAGATGGTGGCCACCGGCTGGTTCGGGCCGGTGCCCGAGGAGCACCTGGAACGGATCGGCGACGTGGTGGTGACCTGCAACGACACGTACGCCGTCATGGCCAGCCGCACCGAGCGGCCGATGGCGTCGAAGTTGGTGGCGTACCACGGGGCGGACACCGCCGCCGAGCTGACCGTGCCGCTGCTGGTCGTGCGGGGCTGAGCGGCGCGCGGTCCGGCCGGTCGGCCGGTGGTGCTGTCGTACCCCCGGGTTAGCCTGCCGGGATGGGTCGCAGCCAATCGTTGCCCCGGGGCGACGATCCGCGCTTCGGGCCGGACGCCGACGACTCCGCCAGCCCGATCCTGCACGTCGACATGGACGCCTTCTTCGCCGCCGTCGAGGTGCGCCGTCGGCCCGAGCTGCGCGGCCGGCCGGTCGTCGTCGGCGGGGTGGGGCCGCGCGGCGTGGTCAGCTCGGCCAGCTACGAGGCCCGCCGGTACGGGGTCCGCAGCGCGATGCCGACCAGCCAGGCCCGCGCCCGCTGCCCCCACGCGGTCTACCTGCCCCCGGATTTCACCGCGTACACGGCCGCGTCCCGGGCGGTCATGCAGATCTTCCGGGACGTCACCCCGCTGGTCGAGCCGCTCTCCCTCGACGAGGCGTTCCTCGACGTGACCGGTGCCCGCAGACTGTTCGGCTCCCCGGCGACGATCGCCCGGCTGATCCGGCGCCGGGTCGTCGACGAGCAGGGGCTGACCTGCTCGGTCGGGGTGGCGCCCAGCAAGTTCGTGGCCAAGCTGGGCTCCACCCGGGCCAAACCCGACGGTCTGTTGGTCGTGCCTCCGGGGCAGGTCCTCGACTTCCTGCACCCGCTACCGGTGGACGCGCTGTGGGGCGTGGGGGAGCGGGCTGCCGAGACACTGCGCCGGCTCGGCCTGGCCACCGTCGGCGACCTCGCCGCGGCACCGCTGGGCATGCTCCGCCGGGCGGTGGGTGCGGCGTCCGCGGCGCACCTGCACGAGCTGGCCGCAGGGCGTGACCCGCGGCGGGTCACCCCGGAGCACGTCGACAAGTCGATCGGCGCCGAGGTGACCTTCGACGCGGACGTGGCCGACCCGGTGGAGATCCGCCGCGCCCTGCTGGCGCTCAGCGCGAAGGTCGGCGTCCGGTTGCGCGGTTCCGGCCAGGTCGGGCGCACGGTCACCCTCAAGGTGCGGCTGGCCGACTTTCGCACCGTCAACCGCTCCCGCACCCTCGGCGTGCCCACCGACACGGCCCGCGAGATGTTCGACACGGTCTGGGCGCTCTACACCGCACTGGACCCGGGCGAGCGGATCCGGCTCGTCGGTGTCCGGGTGGAAGGGCTCGCCCCGGCGCAGGGCGCTCCCCGGCAGCTCACCCTCGGCGCGCCCGAGCGCGGTTGGCGGGAGGCGGAAGCTGCCGCGGACGCCGCTGCTGCCCGATTCGGGCGGTCCGTCATAGGTCCGGCCAGTCTGATGGGCGACCGTGACGCCCATCGAAAGGAAAATCCGCCCCACCCGTAGGTCGTCCCGCTTTCCGACGCGCGACCCCCCTCGTAGACTTGCGGGTAAGCAGCCGGTTGGCTGCCACGGTCTGTCGGCCCGAGTGGGCCCGACCAACGTGACCGGGGAGGAGTGCCGTGCCGCTCTCGGAGCACGAGCAGCGGCTGTTCGAGCAGATCGAGCGGTCGCTTGCCGAGGACCCCAAATTCGCCTCGGCCGTGCGCGCCAGCGATCCGCGCTTCCACGCGCGGCGTCGCCTGCTCGTCGCTGCCGGCGTGATCATCGCTGGCTTGGCTCTACTGGTCTATGGCGCGGTGATCAAGACTCCACCGCTGGCGGTGGCGGGCTTTGTCGTCATGCTGGCGTCGGCCGCGTTCGCGGTGCAGTCGCACCGGCGGGCGCAGTCACCTGACCTGCACGTGGTGGGTGGCACGACGAGTCGTCGTCCCCGCGGTGGCCGGTCCGGTCGCCGCCGGTCGATCCTGGACCGGATGGAAGACAGGTGGCGGCAGCGCCCGGAGGGGCACCGCTGAGCCCGTCCCGCCGCTGAGGCGGGCCGTACACCGCGACGAGCGGGTCGCCGGGAACGCCCCGGCGACCACTGTCGTATCCGTGCGCCCCGCCACCCTCCCCGACTGCCCGCCGCTTCCCGCGCGCGCCCGCTGCTTCCCGCGCATGCACGCTGCCTGCCGCTCTCCGCGCGTGCCGCTTCCCGCGCGCGCCCGCCGCTTCCCGCGCATGCACGCCGCTCTCCGCGCGCGTCTTCGGTGGGCGCGAAGATCCAGGCCAGGTCGCCGATGTGGGCGTTTCCAGAGGCTCGGATCCGCCCACATCGCCGACCCGGAGTCGATCAAACATTCGGGGCGACGGCCGCCGGCCGTCGCCCCGAACGTGACAGACGTCGGTCAGCGGGCCGCTCGGTCGGCCAGCACCCGCCGCGGATTCCAGCGCAGCAGCCGGTAGCGGATCCGCCCGGTCAGCGCCACCAGGCGGCCGGAGGCGTCCGCCAGGGCGATCCGCCAGCGCAGCAGCACCGAGGGCGGCAGCACGGTGGCGACCAGTCGGGTCCGTCGATCCGCCCGGGTGGCGAGCGCGCTGCGGATCGCGCGTAGCGCCGGCGGTAGCGGTTCGCCGGTCAGCGGGTTCCGCGCGTACCGGGCCCGCTCCTCCGCCCGGCCGAGCAGACGCGCCGCTCCGACCGCCGCCGTGTCGTCGGCGAGGGCATCGCGGACCAGCCGGTCCGCGGTCGCCCGGGGCGTCTCGGTCTGGTCCACCCGGACCTTGAAGTCGACCATCGTGTCCAGCAGCTCCGCCCAGGCGGCGTGCGCGTCCGCGCGAGCGCGACCGGCGTCCGCCTCGACCACCATCACCGGCTTGCCGTCGGCCGACGGGGTGTCGTCCCCGGCGGCGGCGGTGGCCACCATGGCGTCGGCCCGGCCGGCCCGCCGCCGACGCAGCGCCAGTCGACGAAGCGCCGGCACCGCCAGCAGCGCCAACAGGGCCAGCACGCCCGCCGTCCACCATGGCCAGACCGGCGGCTGCTCGGCCGGCGTCTCACCGCCGAGGGAGAGCCCGGAGTCGGTGTCGCGGTCGGCGTTGTCCGGGCCGGCCGGCCCCGCCGACGAGTCCGGGCCGGTCGGGCTGTCCGTGGCGCCCGTCTCCGGACTGGACGGCTCGGGCGCGTCAGTGTCCGGAGCCCAGGCCGACCGGGTGGAGCCGGGCACGCCGTACGCCGGGGTGGCGTCGAACGGCACCCAGCCGATCCCGTCGAAGAAGACCTCGGTCCAGGCGTGCAGGTTGAGGTTGGTCAGCGTGTACGTGTCGCCGTCGCGCTTGCTGCCATTGGTGAACCCGAACGCGACCCGGGCCGGGATGCCGGCCGAACGGACCAGCCAGGCCATCGCGGCGGCGTACTGCTGGCAGTAGCCGACCTTGTTGGTGAGGAAGTTGACGATGTCCTGGCCGCTGCTGCCGCTCTCGGTGCTGAGCCGGTAGCTGAACCCGTTGTCCGCCGAGAAGTGCTGGTAGATCCCGAGCACGCGGTCGTAGTCGGTGCGCTTGCCCTGGGTCAACCCCTTGACCAGCTCCTCCACCTCGGGCACCGGCCCGGGAGTGGCGGTGAGCTGGCGGCGGACCGGATGGTCGGCGGGCAGCGGCCGAGCGGCCCGCAGCGCCGCCGGCGTGTACGTCGAGCGGACGTAGTCGAAGGAGTACTTGCGACCCCGGGAGTTCTCCCGGTTGGAGAAGACGACCTGCTGGCTGGGGTCGTACAGCCAGTTGCTGTTGAGGTCCTCGGTGCGCACCGGCTCGGCGTACACCGGCATGAGGGACATGCTGAGGCTCTTGGTGACCTCGACGGTCGCCTGGTAGCGGACCTGCTGCACCCCCTGGCCGGCCCGCTCGGTCGGGTCCGGCAGATCCCGGTTGGCCGGCCGGCCACTCGGGTTGCGGGCCTGGAAACCACTCGGGCGCAGCTCGTCGGCCACCGCGTAGCGCAGGTAGAACGGGTTCGGCTCGGAGGTGGTCACCTTCACCAGGTCGGCCACCTCGGACTGGTTGAGCTGGCCGGCGAGCGACGCGAACAGGTCGATCCGGCCGGACGAACCGCCCGCGCCCCGGCCGGTGCCGCTGCCGTTGCCCGTGCCACCGGAGAGCGTGTCGAGCAGCCCACTGGTCATGCCGGGCACCGCCAGTGGCAGCGCCACGGCCACCACCACGCCGACCACGGCGAGCCGACGGCCGGCGGAGGCCAGCGGCGACGCCTCCCACACGTCGACGTCACGACCGTCTCCGGTGAACCGCCGGCCGAACCGACGGACCCGGTCGACGTTGTCGGTGACCAGCAGCCACAGGTAACCGGCCGCGCCCACCACGAACGGCGCCGGGGGGACGCTGTCCACGTAGACGGCGACCGGCACCGAGTAGATCGCGAGCATCGGCAGCCCGGCCAGCGCGGGCCGGCGCAGCCCCACCGCCAGCACGTCCACGAGCACGGCCACCCCACCGACGCCGAGCACGGTGATGAACAGCAGCGGGTCCGTGTCCGGAACCTCGACGCCGTACGAGCGCATGTCCTGCGCCGAGCCGGCGAGCAGGTCGGCGAAGTGCTCGATCGTGGCCGGCGTGGGCAGGAAGGTCAGCAGCTCGCTGCCGCTGGGGAACAGCCAGGTCAGCGCGAGCAGCAGGGCGGCCAGCATGCCGAGCACCTGACCCCACAGCGGTGCGCGGACGAGCCGCGTCAGCGCGGCGACCCCGGCCACCACGGCTACCGCGATCGCGCACTGGATCAGCCACGTCCAGGTCTGGAAGATGGCCGACAGCGGCGCGGCGGCGAGCAGTGTCGCGGCGGCCGCCACCGCGCCGGTGTTCCGGCTGGCGATCATGAGGGGAACCTTCCGTTCATCGCACGCCGCCGGCGACCGTCTCGGCCAGCGCGGCGCGCAGGGCGAAGCCCTGAGATCCTCGGCCGGCCTGCGGCCACAGCGCCGGCAGTCGGCTGCCGTGGTCGACGCCGACCACCCGCCAGCCACTGCGCACCATGGCCAGCACCGCCGCGCCGTGCGTGTGCTCCGCCTCGGCGCGGGCCTTCTCCGGGAGGCTCAGCCAGGTGGAGCTGTCCAACAGGAAACCGGCGCACGTCGCGCCGTTGCCCCGCAGCCCGGCCAGCAACTCGGCCTCGGCGACGCTCACCATGCCGAACAGCCCGATGATCAGACCACCGTCGGCGCGCTGCCGAACCCGCTGCACCAGCCCGGTCACGTCGGCCCGCTGGTCCAGACGTACCTCGGCCAGGTGGTCGAGCAGCACACCGTCGCCGCCGCCCTCCGAGGCGTCCACGTCGACCCCCGAGCCGGTGACCAGGCGCAGCTTGTAGCCGGCCTGCCGCAGGTGCACGGCGATGCTGGCGGCGGCGGAGACCGCCCACTCGAAACTCGCCGTCGGGCCGTCGCCCCGGTGGCCGTACGCGCGGGTGTCCAGGACGACAGTGGCCCGACTCTCCCAGGGCTGCTCCTCCCGGCGCACCATCAGCTCGCCGGTGCGGGCGGTGGACTTCCAGTGCACCCGGCGCAGGTCGTCGCCCCGGCGGTACTCCCGGGTCGCCGCGTCGTCCTCGCCGTGCACCGCCACCGAACGCGCCCGGCTGTCGCCGCTGCCCGCGTACTCCCCGGGGAGCCGGACCGACGGCAGAGGCGTGACCTGCGGGATGACCGTCAGGTGGTCGGTGCTGGGAAACGCCCGGGTGAGCTCGCAGAGACCGAACGGGTCGGTCATCCGAACCACCAGCGGGCCCACGTCGTAACGGCCCCGCACGTCGGCACGGACCGTGTACGCCACGGAGCTGGCCTGGTGCGCGCCGAGCCGCTCCAGCACGACCCGTGGCCGACTGCCCAGCGCGTAGGGCAGCCGGTCCTCCAGTAACAGGGTGCCGGTGGGCAGCCGGGAGAGGTTCTGCAGGCGCAGCACCACCCGCGAGTTGGCCCCGACCGGGACCCGGTGCGGGTCCAGCGAGCGGTTGCAGGCCAGCTTGTAGCGGCTGCGACCCACGTAGGCGGCGGCCAGTAGCGGCAGGATGGCCAGCAGTACGGCCACCCGGAGCAGGTCCTTCTCGCCCAGGATGACGGCCGAGATCGCCGCCGCGATCGCGGCCGCGAGGAACGAGCGCCCGCGGGTGGTCAACCCGCGCAGCCCGGCACGCACGTCACGGCCTCCGCGGCTCGTAGGGCGCGCGACCGTTGCCGGTGGCGGGCCGGGTGTCGTAGGGGCTGCGTTGCCGGTCGTGCGGCAACGGCAGTCGGTGCACCAGCTCGGAGACGATCGCGTCGGTGGTGCGTCGGGCGAGCTGCGCGTCAGCCGTCGGGATGATCCGGTGCGCGAGCACCGGCACCGCCAGGGCCTGCAGGTCGTCGGGGAGGACGTAGTCGCGGCCCTCCAGCGCGGCGACCGCCCGGGCTGTGCGCAGCAGTTGCAGGGTCGCCCGGGGGGACGCGCCGAGGCGCAGGTCGGGGGCCTCGCGGGTGGCGGTGACCAGGTCGATGGCGTACTGCTTGACGGCGTCCGCGACGTGCACCTGTCGGACGGTGGCGATGAGCTGCCGGACGATGTCCGCGTCGGAGACCGGCCGCAGCTCGTTCAGCGGGTCGGTGCCGCCGTGCCCGTCCAGCATGGCCAGTTCGGCGCCGGCGTCGGGGTAACCCATCGCGATCCGGGCGGTGAACCGGTCGCGCTGCGCCTCGGGCAGCGGGTACGTCCCCTCCATCTCGATCGGGTTCTGGGTGGCGATGACCATGAACGGGGTCTGTAGCTGGTAGGTCACGCCGTCGACGGTGACCTGCCGTTCCTCCATGCACTCCAGCAACGCCGACTGGGTCTTCGGCGACGCCCGGTTGATCTCGTCGCCGACGACCAGGTTGGCGAAGACGGCCCCCGGACGGAACTCGAAGTCGTGGGTCTCCTGGTTGTAGACGCTCACGCCGGTGACATCGCTGGGCAGCAGGTCGGGGGTGAACTGGATCCGGCGCACCGTGCAGTCGATGGACCGCGCCAGGGCCTTGGCCAGCTTGGTCTTGCCGACGCCGGGAACGTCTTCGATGAGGAGGTGACCCTCGGCGAGCAGAACGGCCAGGGCCAGCCGCACGGTGGCGGTCTTACCCTCGATGACCTGCTCGATGTTGGCCACGATGGCCTCGCTGGCGGCGCGGAACTCGTCGTGCGGCAACAGGCCGCCCACCTCGTCCCAGGTCTGTTGTGTCACGGGCCTCCTCCTCGTCGCCGTCACGGCAGCTCTGTAGAGAGCACCTGGACCCGCCGTTGGGTTCGCGACGTCGAGCCTCGTTTGCCGCAGGATTCTCACTGGCCTCTCAGGCTAACCATGTTTGTCGTTATCGCCGACCCCCGCAGGTAGTCCGCCGCTTACGCACGGATATTCGCCGAGTTGGGGGATCGACCGGACCGCGCCCGGCGGTTCCTCCGGTCCCGTCGGCGACGGGGTACACTGCCGGACATGGCCGGAGTCTTCCTGCTTCTTACCGGGCCGTGCTGATGCGCTGAACGCGCGACAGCACGGCGGCCCCTCCTGCGCGAGGGGCTTTTTTGTGCCCGCCGCCGGTCCGGCCCGGCGGTGCCGAGACGAAGCGAAGCGAAGCGAGGAGAAACGATGAGTGAGGCAGCCGCACCGGCGGGCGACATCCCCCCGTTCCGGTACACCGCGGCCCTGGCCGACGAGATCGAGACCCGTTGGCAGGACACCTGGGCGCGCGAGGGCACCTTCCACGCACCGAACCCGACCGGTCCGCTGGCCGATCCGGGCCACCCCCGGGCCGGGGCGGAGAAGCTGTACGTGCTGGACATGTTCCCGTACCCGTCCGGCGCCGGCCTGCACGTCGGCCACCCGCTGGGCTACATCGGCACCGACTGCTTCGCCCGCTACCAGCGGATGGCCGGGCGCAACGTGCTGCACGCGATGGGGTTCGACGCGTTCGGCCTGCCCGCCGAGCAGTACGCCGTGCAGACCGGCACCCACCCCCGGACCACCACTGTCGCGAACATCGAGCGGTACAAGTCGCAGCTGCGCCGCCTGGGGCTGGCGCACGACGAGCGCCGGTCGGTGGCGACCATCGACACCGACTTCTACCGCTGGACGCAGTGGATCTTCCTGCAGATCTTCAACTCCTGGTACGACCGCGACGCCGGCAGGGCCCGGCCGATCGCCGAGCTGATCGCCGAGTTCGAGGGCGGCAACCGCTCCACCCCGGACGGCCGGCCCTGGGCCGAGCTGAGCGTCGCCGAGCGCCGCCAGATCGTCGACGACCACCGGCTGGCGTACGTCTCGGAGGCGCCGGTGAACTGGTGTCCCGGGCTGGGCACCGTGCTGGCCAACGAGGAGGTCACCGCCGACGGGCGCTCCGAGCGCGGCAACTTCCCGGTCTTCAAGCGCAACCTGAAGCAGTGGATGATGCGGATCACCGCGTACGGCGACCGGCTGCTGGACGACCTGGACAGCCTGGACTGGCCCGAGGCGATCAAGCACATGCAGCGCAACTGGATCGGTCGCTCCACCGGCGCGCACATCGACTTCCCGACCACCCGGGAGCCGATCCGGGTGTTCACGACCCGCCCGGACACCGTCTTCGGGGCCACCTACATGGTGCTGGCGCCCGAGCACGAGCTGGTCGACACGCTGGCGCCGGCCAGTTGGCCCGACGGCACGAGGGACGCCTGGACCGGCGGGCACGCCAGCCCCTCCGAGGCCGTCGAGGCGTACCGCAAGGCGGCGGCGGCCAAGACCGACGTCGAGCGGCAGTCCGACAGCAAGGAGAAGACCGGCGTCTTCATCGGCGCTTACGCCACCAACCCGGTCACCGGCGGGCGGATCCCGATCTTCATCGCCGACTACGTGCTGGCCGGCTACGGCACCGGCGCGATCATGGCGGTGCCCGCGCAGGACGAGCGGGACTGGGCGTTCGCCGAGGTCTTCGAGCTGCCCATCGTGCGTACCGTGCAGCCGGCGGAGGGCTTCGACGGCAAGGCGTACACCGGGGACGGCCCGGCCATCAACAGCGCCGCGCCCGAGCGCGGCCTGGACCTGAACGGCCTGGGGGTCGCCGACGCCAAGGCGGCGATCATCTCCTGGCTGGAGGCGAACGGGCACGGCACCGGCGCGGTGACCTACCGGCTGCGCGACTGGCTGTTCTCCCGCCAGCGCTACTGGGGTGAGCCGTTCCCGATCGTCTATGACTCCACCGGCGCGGCCATCGCCCTGCCGGAGGAGATGCTGCCCGTCGAGCTGCCCGAGGTGGACGACTTCTCCCCGAAGACGTTCGACCCGAACGACGCCGACTCCAACCCGGAGACCCCGCTGTCGCGGCGGCGGGACTGGGTCGAGGTCGAGCTGGACCTGGGTGACGGGCCGAAGCGCTACACCCGGGAGACCAACGTGATGCCGCAGTGGGCCGGCTCCTGCTGGTACGAGCTGCGCTACCTGGACCCGACCAACAGCGAGCGGTTCGTCGACGCGGAGAACGAGCGGTACTGGATGGGCCCGCGCGCCGAGGGCGACTGCGGGGGCACCGACCTGTACGTCGGCGGCGCCGAGCACGCCGTGCTGCACCTGCTGTACGCGCGGTTCTGGCACAAGGTGCTGTTCGACCTGGGGCACGTCTCGTCGTTCGAGCCGTTCCGCAAGCTGTTCAACCAGGGCATGATCCAGGCGTACGCGTACACCGACTCGCGCGGCAGCTACGTGCAGGCCGAGGAGGTCGTCGAGCGCGACGGCGCCTACTACCTGGGCGACCTGACGGTCAACCGCGAGTACGGCAAGATGGGCAAGTCGCTGAAGAACGTGGTGACCCCCGACGACATGTGCGCCGCCTACGGCGCGGACACCTTCCGGGTGTACGAGATGTCGATGGGCCCGCTGGAGGTGTCCCGACCCTGGGAGACCCGGGCGGTGGTCGGCTCGTACCGGTTCCTGCAGCGGGTCTGGCGGGCCATCGTCGACGAGCAGACCGGCGCGCTGCGGATCACCGAGGCTCCGGCCGACGAAGCGACCCGTCGGCTGCTGCACAAGGTGATCGACGGGGTCCGCGGCGACATGGACGGCATCCGGTTCAACACCGCGATCGCCAAGCTGATCGAGCTGACCAACGGGCTGACCCGACTGTCGGCCACGCCGCGGGAGGTGGCCGAGCCGCTGGTGCTGATGGTGGCGCCGTTCGCCCCGCACCTGGCCGAGGAGCTGTGGCGCAAGCTGGGCCACGACACCTCGCTGACGTACGCGGACTTCCCGACCGCCGACCCGGCGCTGCTGGTGGCCGAGACGGTGACCTATCCGGTGCAGGTCAACGGCAAGGTCCGTGGCCGCATCGAGGTCCCCGCCGACGCCTCCGAGGAGACCGTCCGCGCGACGGCCCTGGACGCGGTGGCCGCCGCGCTGGCGGGCAAGGAACCCCGCAAGGTCATCGTGGTGAAGGGCCGGATGGTCTCCGTCGTCATGTGATGGTGGTCGGTCGTCATTACGTCCCGTACCGGCCGGCCGCTTGTCCACCGTGCCGGTACGGGATGCACTCAGCGGACGACGGCCGCCACCTCCGGCCGGCGACGGGGATGGCCGTGGGCCGCCGAGAGCTTGTCGCGCAACTGCGCGGCAGCTGGGTGCCGCATGTCGCTATGGATCTCGAAGGCACGCAGCCAGCAGTCGTGTGCGGCAGCCAGGTCGCCGAGGGCCTCGTGGTTGTCGCCCAGGTGGTGCAGCGTCTCCGCCTCGTTGTAGCGGTGTCCCAATTCTCGACTGAGCGCCAGTGACCGTCGAAAGCAGCGGGCTGCCCGGCGGTAGCGGCTGAGATGGTGATGGGCGTAGCCCAACGTGTCCCAACTGTTCGCCTCCCCGACCCCGTCACCGAGCCGGCGCTGCAGGACCAGCGCCCGCTGGCAGTAGCCGACCGCCTCCCGGTACGCGCCGAGCACGGCATGATCCCAGCCGATCGCATTGAGCGCCCGGGCTTCCCCCGCCTGGTGCCCGTCGGCCCGGAAGAGGGCCAGCGCCCGCTCGTCGTGGTGCAGCGCGGTCATCTGGTCACCCTCCTTCTCGTTGATCCAGCTGAGGGTCAGCAACGTCTGCGCCTGCCCGGTCCGGTCGCCGAGTTCCCGCAGCAGCGCCAGAGCCGACTCCAGGTGCTGACGGGCCAACCGGAGGCGGCCGGTCTCGGAGAAGGCCGCGACGACGTCGCGATGTGCCTGCGCCGCTGCGGCCCTGTCGCCGCAGCGTTCAGCCGCGGCCAGCGCGCGGTGCTGTACGGCGATCAGGTCCTCCCAGCAGCCACGACGGGACAGGAAGGTGGTCACCGCCCACGCCAACTGCCACACGTGCCGGTCGAAGCCGTGCCGAGCAGCCAGCTCGACCACCCGGATGAGCACGCCGTGCTCCTCGGCGAGCCAGGCCAAGGCCGAGGCGCCGTCCGCAGGCTCCTCCGGAGTCACGCCCGTCGTCAACGACGGCGGCGTGATCGGCTGCCGTAGCGGGGACAGTCGCGCGTCGGCCGTGCGGGCGCTGAGCAGATAGTGGTCGACGATCCGGCGCCGCGCCGCGTGGCCTACCTCCGGGGGCTCCGACGCGACCAGCTCCGCCGCGTACGCCCGGAGCAGATCGTGGCAGGTGTACCTGCCCGGTGCCCGCTCCATGACGAGTTGCGCACGGGCCAGTTCGGCGAGGACGGGGCGGACCTGCCGCTCGGGCAGTGCGGCGAGGCTTGCGGCGGCCCGCACCGAGATGTCCTGCCCGGGGTGCAGCCCGAGTAGGCGGAACAACCGCGCTGCCGCACCGCCGAGAGCCCGGTACGACCAGGAGAAGACCGACCGGAGGTCGGTGGCCGGATCGCCGGCCGCGAAGCCGTCGAGGCTGCCGCGGGACTCGGTCAGTTCCCGGGCCAGCACGGCGAGCGGGAACCGGGGATGAGTCGCCGCGCGGGCCGCCACGATCGCCAGGGCCAGCGGCAGCCGGTCACACCGTTCGATGATCCCTGCCACGGGCCCCGGCTCCGTCGCCACCCGGTCGCCACCCAGTCGGCTCGTCAGCAGATCGCGGGCTTCGGCGGCAGTGAGCAGGTCGAGGGTGACCGGTTGGGCGCCCTCGACGGTCACCAGGCCGGGTAGTTGCTGTCGACTGGTCACCACCACCGCGCACCCGGCGGCACCGGGCAGGAGTGGGCGCACCTGACCGGCGTCGCGGGCGTTGTCGAGCACGATCAGCATGCGGCGCTCCGACAGCAGCCTCCGGTAGTGGCCGGCCCGACTCTCCTCGCGCGCCGGCGTCTGCTCCGGTGGCACCCGCAAGGCGTCCAGGAAGAGTCGCACCGCCTCGTCCCCGGCGATCGCCGTACCGCCCGGATCGAAGCCGCGCAGGTTGACGTATAGGCATCCGTCCGGGAAATCCTCGGCGAGCAGGTGCGCCAAGCGGACGGCGAAGCTGGTCTTGCCCACGCCGGCCGCACCGGTCACGAGCAGGATCTGCTGCCGTTTCAGCGCCAGGCAGTGCCGCCGAGCCGCATCGAGCTCGGCGGCCCGGCCGACGAAGTGCGGCGGGTCCGGTGGCAGCAGGCTCGCCGGCGCCACCGGCGCGAGTCCGCCGACCACCGCCGCGGGTGCCGGGATCGGCAGCTCGTCGCGCCGCAGGATAGCGGCGTACAGACGGTGGAGTTGCGGTGCGTCCATGCCTCGTTCCCGCAGCAGGGCGATGCCCCGTCGGCAGACCTCGGCGGCCTCGTCCACCCGCTGCTCGGCGTAGAGGGCGAGCGTGAGCAGGTGGCGAACGCCCTCGTCGTACGGGTCGTCCAGAACCGCGCCGGTGAGCACGCCGACGGCTGCGGCGGGTCGCCCGAGCGCGATCAGCGCCTCGGCGTGACCGCGTCGGGCGGTGCGGCGCAACGCGTCGAGGCGGGCCACCTCGGGCAGGGCGAACGGCCGGTCGGCGACGTCAGCGAAGGCCGGCCCCCGCCAGTGGGCCAGTGCGGCGCCGAAGAGCTCGGCGGCGCGTGGGATCACCGCCGGGTCGCTGGCGTCGAGCAGCCGCCGCCCCTGCGTGGCCTGCTGTTCGAAAAGGCAGGCGTCCACACAGTCGGGGGGCAGATCCAGCCGGTACGCCAGGCCGGGGCCGGTGCCGACGGTGGCGACGATCGAGGCCTCCGCGGGCGCGGACCGGCCGGGCCCCAGGGCACGCCGCAGGTGCGAGACATGGCTGCGGAGCGTCGGCGCCGCGCCGTCGCCGGCGGTGGTACCCCAGAGGAGATCCACCAGGCGGCGGGCCAACACCGGGCGGCCGAGTTCGATGACGAGCACGGAGAGCAGCTCCACCTGCCGCGGGCCGAGCCGGATCACGGCGCCAGCCCGTTCGGCCTCCAGCGGACCGAGCACGGTGAGCTGCAGTTGCTCCATCCGAGACCCCCCGTGCTCGTCGCGGCCACCCGGACGCATTGTATCGATCCTGGCGGATTGAGCGCTGCACCCGACTTCCACTCCGCTTCCACCACGCGCCGGGAGAGTGTGCGCAACGGGGGGCGGCAAAGCGCCTCGACCGGGCGTCAACGAAGCGGCGTCCGGGCACGATGAGGAGGGCACATGAAGCAAGCCTGGCAGCGTGGCCTGCGAACCGTCGTAGCCACCGGCCTTGTCGGGACCGCCGCAGTGGTCCTGTCACCAACGGCCGCGTCCGCGGCCGCATGCCGCAGCGGCACGGCCAGCATCTCCGGAGCCGATCTGACGTACCAGATCTGCCCCGAGGCCTTTACCACCGGCCTCAGCTACTTTCTTGAAGACACGGCCAAGGACGGTCGCCGCGCCGAGGTGTGGATCAGGACACCGAGCACGTCGACTGCCGGCGTGAAGCTCGACGAGGCGACCGGAGGCGTCGGCGACTGGGCCGAGGACGAGTGGTACGGCCCCTTCAGCTCGGGCGTCTACCTCAAGGTCTGCACCAGTGACGGCAACACCAACCGCCGCTGCGGCGGCTGGCTCTGATCGCCGGACAGGAGACAACCGTGAAAGCACTCCGCATGGCCGTGGTGGCCGTGGTCGCCGCCACCTCCAGCATCTTCGTCGTGCCAGGAATTGCGCACGCCGCCGACACCCAACTGGGCATCGACGTCGGTAACATCGCCTGGGAACAGTTCACTTCGGAGAACACCGATGTGCAGTACCGCCTGAAGGAGCGCAGCGGCCAGGACTGCAACTTCTACACCGGCTTCTGGGCCGACCCGAACAACGATCGCTACGACAGCTCGGGGACCGGCACCTGCGGTCCGGTGAGCCCCGGGTACATGTACCGGAACGGGTCAAAGACCTGGGACGACGTGAGGTGGCGGGCCCGGGCGTGGTGCGCCGACTTCGCGAAGTTCGCGTTCTACTGGGGTGGTGCGAAGTACACCGGGCTCAACGCCGCCGCGTCGAGCTTCCGGACCTACGGCATCAACAACGGCACCTGGCACGGCCGGGGCAGCGGCTACGTCCCGCGCAAGGGTGACGCCGCGTCCTACGACTGGGGTGGCGACGGAGTCATCGACCACGTGGCCATCGTGACTTCGTACTACGACACCAGCACGGACGGCAATCACTACGTGGTCGGCGGCAACCAGTCGAACACGGTCTCCCACGTGTTGCACTCCAACTGGGAGTCAGCCGTCGTCGGCTACACGTCGCCGGTGCCGAAGTAGGATCCCGGTTCGCAACCGGCCCTGCGTCTCTCGCCGGGTCGGTTGCGTTCCGATGTGGCTGAGCACCTGCCGGCCGAGGGCGTCGACCCCCAGGTACCGAGGCGGGAGGTCCGCGCCGACCACGGCCAGGTGGTCCAGGAGCCGCCGACGAAGTCCAGGTTGGCAGGTGGCGTCCGACGCACCGTGTCGCCGATCCGGACCACGTCGCTGACCAAGCCCTCAGCCAGTCGCTGCTCGCCCGTCGGATCCGTCGGGTTGGGCACGGTCAGACCGACATCGACCGGCGGCGTCGTTCGCCGCGCCACCACTGGTGGACGAGCACGACGCTGGCGATCAGGCCGAGGCTGGCCGGGGCGGCGGCGTACCAGTTGATCTGGCCGGGTGAGCTGACGGCCGCGCCGATCGCGGCGTAGCCGAACGCGGTCGGCGCGGCGGCGATCACGCTGCCGGCCAGGAACGGCAGCATCCGGGCGCCGGTCGTGCCGTAGCCGTAGCTGACCAGGCCGAAGCCGGCGATCGGCAGCAGCCGGACGGTGACCACGCCGACCACGCTCTGCCGGGCGAACCACCCGTCGAGGCGGGCCAGTCGGCCCCGGACCCGATCGGCGACGAACTCCCGGCCGAGCAGCCGGCCGACCGTGAACCCGATCGCCGCCGCCACCAGCGCGGCGCCCAGGGCGTACGCCGCGCCCTCCAGGGGGCCGAAGATCGCGCCCGCGGCGAGCGTGATGAAGGTACGGGGAACCAGCGCGACCAGCAGCAGCGCCCCACCGAGGATCGCCGCCACCGGCGCGAGGCCGCCCAACCGGTCGGCCAGTTCCGGCAGGTGCGCCGGATCCGGCCGGGGCACCAGGAGCAGCAGCAGCCCGCAGCCGCCGATCAGCAGCACGAGCAGGGCGAACCGGGCGGCCGACGGCTGCCGGAGCAGCCGCCGGACGGCTCGGATCATGCCCGGGCGGGGGCCACTGCGGCGCGGCGCTCGTTGCGCAGCCGGTCGGACCAGGTGTCGTCCAGCGGCGGCAGCTGGTGTGCCCCGGTGGCCCAGCGCAGCAGCAGGTCGGCCAGGGCCGGGTTGCGGGCCAGGGCCGGGCCGTGCGAGTAGGTGCCCAGCAGCTTGCCACGCCACGCGCCCTCGGTGGCGCCGTCGTTGCCGACCCCGGTGGTGACCCGGGCCAGCGGGGCGACCTCCGGACCGAGATGGGTGCGACCGCCGTGGTTCTCGAAACCGGTCAGCGGGGGCAGGCCCAGTCGGGGGTCGATCTCACCGGCCAGCTCGCCGACGGCCCGGCTCTCGCCCCGGTCGGACTGCAGGTCCAGCAGCTCCAGCCCGCGACACTGCACACCCTTGGCGAAGAAGGAGGTGCCGAGCAGCTGGTAACCGGCACACACGCCGAACACCACAGACCCCTGGGCGACCGCCCGGTGCAGACCGCCGTCGGCGATCAGCCGCTGGGCGCCCAACGCCTGCGGGCCGTCCTCGCCACCGCCGACCAGGTAGATGTCGGCGGTCGCGGGCAGCCGCTGGTCGGAGCGGACCTCCAGCACCTCGACCGGCATGCCGCGTTGGCGGGCCCGTCGGGCGAGGATCAGGGCGTTGCCCCGGTCGCCGTAGGTGGACAGCAGGTCGGGGTAGATCCAGACGATGCGCAGGCTCTCAGATGACACGGTCCAACTCCGCTCGGATGTCCTGGAACGCGGTGTAGTTCGCGATGACCTCCAGTCGCCCGGGCGGGACCGACCGGATCGCGTCGTCGAAGGTGCGCACGTGCTGGAACGGTACGTCGTTGACGTCCAGTCGGACCGCCAGGTCGTAGGCCCGGTCGCCGGTGATCAACACCTGCCGGCCGCGCAGCGGGGCGAAGTCGACGTCGTAGAGCCAGGAGGTGTCCAGACCGTCGGGGTCGCGCGCGTTGATGGAGAGCAGGGTCGGCGCGTCGTCGGCCATGTCGAAGGCCTCCAACCAACTGGCCGGGTTCTTGGCCAGCAGCAGCCGAATGTTGCGGCCGTCCTTGTCGACCTGCGCGTAACGGCCGGCCACCGAGGTGACGATGCCGAGGCGGGACACCGCGTCGACCGGGCGTACGCCGAACTCGGCCGCCACGGCCAGCGCGGTCGCCGCGTTGCCGAGGTTGACCTTGCCGGGCAGCTGGAGGGAGACCTTGTGCCAGGCGCCGGTGGGGTCGAGCACGCCCTCGTCCTCGACGACCCAGTTCGGCTCCGGTCGGCGCAGCGGGCAGCCGGTGCACCACCACTGGTCGCCCGAGCGCTGGATCGTGGAGCCGCACTCCGGGCAGACCCAGGAGTCGTCGTGCCAGCGCTGACCGGCACTGAACCAGGTCACGTGCGGCGGGTTGATGCCCCGGGCGGGGTCGCCCGGCGGGGTGGCGGCCCAGACCACCAGCGGGTCGTCGGCGTTGGCCACCACCCGTACGTCGGTGTGCCGGACCAGCGCCGCGCGCCAGAGCTGCGCCATCATGGCGACCTCCTTGGCCCGGTCCAGCTGATCGCGGGAGAGGTTCAGCAGCGCGACCACGTGCGGCTCGGTCGACTCCAGCACCTGGGCGAGGTAGTGCTCGTCGACCTCCAGCACCGCGTACGGGGTGCTGCCGGCCTTGGCCAGCGCCGAGGTGTGCCCGCTGGGCATGTTGGCGCCGAAGGAGTTGGTGGCGACCCGGCCGAGCACGCCGACCGCGGCGGCGGTCAACCGGGTGGTGGTCGTCTTGCCGTTGGTGCCGGAGACGAGCGCGATGGCGCGTCCGGCCGACAGGTGCGCCAGCAGCTCCGGGTCGATCTTCAGCCCGATCCATCCGCCGATCACCGATCCGTCGCCACGGCCGGCGGCCCGGGAGAGCGCCGCGGCGGTCCGTGACACGGAGCTGGCCACCTTGGCCCGTAGGGGCATTTTCGCGTCCGTCACGCGAGCGAGGTTACCGGACCGCCCGCTTCACCAGATCGCCGCCGACGGTGAACCGTTCGGCCGTGGCATCCGCGCGGGTGGGCGGTTCGCGCTCCACCGGACGGAGTCGATCTATGTCGGAAAGCGGACCACGCCGGGGGAGGGCTCCGGCCCTCCACTCCGCTCCACCCCGTGTGACGTGCGGTTTTGCGCGTGAATCGGCCGCGCCACGCGGGCGAATCTGGTTGCAGGTGGAGGGAAGTGGAGTAAGGTGGGGCCCAATGGTGAGGCCGGGAGGGCTCACCGGCCCGGGGGGTCAGCGGCGCCGCGAACGCCGCTCAAGGGCGAGGGGGTAGGGCCGGATGTTCCTCGGCACCCATACTCCGCGCCTGGACGACAAAGGCCGGTTGATCCTTCCGGCCAGGTTCCGGGATGAGCTGGCGGGGGGTGTCGTGGTCACCAAAGGGCAGGATCGTTGCCTCTATGTCTTTCCGACACCCGAGTTCCAGCGGATCGCGGAGCAGTTGCGCGCGCAGCCGATGACGCACAAGGCGGCCCGGGCCTACAGCCGGGTCTTCTTCGCCAGCGCGCACGACGAGGTGCCGGACAAGCAGGGCCGCGTGACGATTCCGGCACACCTTCGGGAGTACGCGGCACTCGACCGTGACCTGGTGGTCATCGGCGCGAGCACACGGGTGGAGATCTGGGACAAGGTCGCCTGGGAGACCTACCTCGCCGAGAGCGAAGACGACTTCGCCGACATCGAGGAGGGGGTGCTGCCCGGCGGTCTGTAGGGCGGAACGGCGCCCGACGTACTGCGAGATCTCCAGCCGCTTTCGAGTTCCTGGCACCCCTTCCCCGGTGCCAGGCGCACGATCCAGTCATCGGGCGAGCGTCCGGTGTCCGGCGGGAGCGGATGGGGATCTGGCGGTACGACGGCAGCGCCGTCGCCACGGCAGGCGCGCGAGAAGAACGGACGTTTCAACCAGTGGGGGTCGACATGGGGGAGTTGCGCGGCACGCACGTGCCGGTGCTGCTCGAGCGGTGTCTCGAGCTGCTGGCCCCCGCGCTGGGTCGAGGCGGCCGGACGGTGCACGTCGACGCGACGCTCGGCCTGGCCGGGCACGCGGAGGCGGTGTTGGAGGCACACCCGGAGACGGTCCTGATCGGGCTCGACCGGGACACCGAGGCGCTCGCTCACGCGCGGGTCCGGCTGGCGCGGTTCGCCGACCGGGTGCACCTGGAGCACGCCGTCTACGACGAGCTGCCCGAGGTGCTGGAGCGGCTGGGCTATCCGGGTATCGACGGGATCCTGTTCGACCTGGGTGTCTCGTCGCTGCAACTGGACGCGCCCGACCGCGGATTCGCGTACGCGCAGGACGCGCCGCTGGACATGCGGATGGACCAGACGCGGGGGGTGACCGCCGAAGAGGTGGTCAACACGTACGCCCATCCGGATCTGGCCCGGGTGCTGCGGGTGTACGGCGAGGAGAAGTTCGCCGGCCGGATCGCCTCGGCGATCATCCGCGAGCGCGAACGCGCCCGGATCACCTCGTCCGCGCGGCTGGCGGAGCTGGTCCGGGACTCCATTCCGGCACCAGCGCGACGAACGGGCGGACACCCGGCAAAGAGAACGTTTCAGGCTTTACGGATCGAGGTAAACAGAGAGCTGGCAGCGCTGGAGACGGCGCTGCCGTCCGCGCTCGACGCTCTGACCGTGGGCGGTCGCATGGTGGTCCTGTCCTACCACTCGCTGGAGGACCGGCTCACCAAGGCGGCGCTCGCGGACCGGGTCCGCAGTAAGGGCCCGATCGACCTCCCGGTTGAGCTGCCCGGGTCCGGTCCGACGTTCCGGCTGCTCAGCCGGGGCGCCGAACTGCCCGGGGAGGAGGAGGTCGCCGCGAACCCGCGCGCCGCTTCGGTGCGGTTGCGGGCAGCGGTTCGACTCGACCCGAACGCGACAGAACAGGCGCGGACCGACCGCGAACGGTCCCGCCGCAGGGTGAAGGGGATGCACCAACCGGGCACTGGGTCAGCCTGATCCGTGGGGGATCAGGGGCACCGGGACGGCAGAGGGACGGATGTAGAGGGGGAGGGGACATGAACATTGACAAGCGCGACCGCCGGGACGTCACCGGCGGCGGGCAGCGCGCACCGCGGTCGGGGGGCCGGACCGCGGCGGAGCGAGCCCCGCGCGTGGGGAACGGTACGCCACGCATCGATCGAGTCAACCGGCAGGGGGAGGCTCGCGCCCGGGGGGCGCGCGAGTTCCCGACCCAGGGCAGCGCCGCGCTGCGTCCGGCCGAGAAGGCCGGCGTCGCGGCGACCGCTCGCTCGCCTCGGCTGCGGGTGGCGCCGCCGCCGCCAGTGTCGGTGCCGCGTGCGCCGTTCGCGGCGCTGATCGTGGTGCTGGTGGTCGGCGGGGTGCTCGGCATCCTGGCGGTCAACACCAAGATCAATGAGAACGCGTTCCGGCTGGAGAAGCTGCAGCAGCAGCAGGCCCGACTGGACCTGGAGAAGCAGCAGCTGGACAAGCAGATCACCGAGTACGAGGCGCCGGGCAACCTGACCGCCGAGGCGCGTCGGCTGGGTCTGGTGGACGCCGGTGAGCCGGCGTACATCCGGATGCCGGACGGCAAGACCATCGGCGTGCCGAAGCCGGCGACCGGCCAGCCGTCGGTCACCAGCCAGGGCGCGGGAGGCTGACCAGTGCCACCGAGGTCGGACGAGCCGCGCCGGAACCCCCCGGGGTCCCGGCGCGGTTCTTCGCGTGCGGCCGGGCCCGCCGACGAGGAGTCGCGGGCCGGCGAGCCGGGCATCGGGGGCATCTCCGGCGCCCGCGCGTACACCCCGAGAGGCCGGACCGTCCGCGAGGGCACACCGGCGCGCGGCGGGGCCGCCGAGCAGCGGCGTACCCCGCGTAGCACCCGGTCCGGCGACCCGTTCCGGCCGGCGTTGCAGGTGCTCGACGGCGGCCGGGCCGCCGCCCGTTCGGGCCGGCGGGACGCTCCGGCGGCCGGCCGGGGCGGCGTCGTGCGGACCGTCGCGCCGCGCACCCCGCGCGGGCCGGCCGGCGACGAGCCGCCGCCGCGGCGCCGCACCACGCCGCGCGCGCCCGGCCGCGCCGACCGACCGGCGGCCCGCCGTCCGTCGCGCAAGCCGCCGCGCCCGCCGAAGCTCGCCGACCCGCGGCTGCGGCTGCGCCTGGGCACCGTGCTCACCCTGGCGCTCTTCGTCGTCATCGGGGTGCGGCTGATCTTCCTGCAGGCGGTCGACACCCCGGCCTACGCCGGTGGTGGCGTCGCCGACCGGACCCGCACGGTCGAGCTGCCCGCGCCGCGCGGCGCGATCTACGACTTCCGGGGCGAGCCGCTGGCCCACAGCGTCGAGGCGCGGTACGTGTTCGCCGACCCGACGCTGATCGAGGACCGGCCCGCCACCGCCAAGGCGCTCTCGCCGCTGCTCGGCATCCCGGTGTCCAAGCTCACCGACCTGATGAAGCCCCGCAAGCTGGAGAACGGCAACCCGTCGCGGTTCGAGTACCTGGCCCGGGGGGTGGAGATCCCGGCGGCCAAGCAGGTGCTGGCGTTGGAGCTGCCCGGCATCGGGGTGCACCGCGACGAGCGCCGGGAGGTGCCCGGCGACGACCTGGCGGCCAACCTGATCGGCTTCACCAGCCAGGACATGGTCGGGCTGGAGGGTCTGGAGGCCCGCTACGACGACCTGCTCGCCGGGCAGGACGGCAAGCGGGTGTACGAGGCCGGCCTCGGTGACCTCGCCGCGCCGATCCCCGGCGGCTACAGCAAGACGACCCCGGCCAAGCCGGGCAGTTCGCTGACCCTCACCATCGACCGGGACCTGCAGTTCCGCACCCAGCAGATCCTCAGCGCGGGGATGGCGGGGCAGCGGGGCGCGACCGCCGCCGCCGTGATCATCGACGTCGCCACCGGCGAGGTGCGGGCCCAGGCCAGCGACCCCACCTACAACGCCGCCAAGCCGGTGCCGAGCGATCCGGTCGCCCGCGAGGACGCCGCGACCAGCTTCGTGGTCGACCCCGGCTCGGTGCACAAGGCGATCACCTACGGCGCGGCGCTGCAGGAGGGGGTGATCACCCCGGACACGACGCTGCCCATCGCGAACAGCATCAAGAAGGGTGACACCTGGTTCTCCGACACCCACCCGGCCAACGGCCGGAAGATGAGCGTGCCCGGGATGCTGGCCTTCTCGTCGAACGTCGGCGCGATCACCGTCGCCGACCGGCTCGGCCCGGAGCGGCTGATCGACTACCAGAAGCGGTTCGGGCTGGGCAAGCCCACCGGCGAGGGCCTGCCCGGCGAGGCCAGCGGCCGGCTGCTGCCGGTCGACGAGTGGAGCGGGTCGTCGGCCGGGTCGGTGCCGATCGGGCACAGCGTCGACGCCACGCCCCTGCAGATGGCCGCCGCGTACGCCGCCATCGCCAACGACGGCACGTACGTGCAGCCGCACCTCGTGAAGGAGACTATCGGCCCGGACGGCAAGCGCACCCCCGCGCCGGCGCCGGTCACCCGCTCGGTGCTCAGCCCGCAGAACGCGGCGGCGCTGCGCACCATGCTGGAGGCGGTCACCACGGTCGAGGGCGCCACCGGCACCCTGGCGGCGGTCCCCGGCTACCGGGTCGCCGGCAAGACCGGCACCGGTTGGCGTCTGGTGGACGGCAAGAAGCAGCCCGGCGAGGTGTCCTCCTTCATCGGCATGGCCCCCGCCGAGAAGCCCCGGTACGTGATCGCGGTCTTCGTGTACGCGCCCGGTGGTGGGGGCGCGGCGATCGCCAACCCGGCGTTCCGCGACATGATGCAGTTCACGCTGCGTCACTACCGCGTGCCGCCGTCCCCGAGTGGTTCCGCACCCAAGTTCGTGGTCTATCCGCGCTGACCAGCGGAGGCGCGACATCATCGGTGAGTGCCGACGAACCACCGGGGCGGCTGTGCGGCCGGAACCGGGCGACCGGGTAGGGTCTGACGCCGTGCCCGGCAATCCACGTCCACGTACCGTGACCGGCGTCCGGCTCGGTGACCTCGCCGTCCGGCTCGCCGTCGACCTCCCGGCGGACGCCGCCGACGTGGTCGTCACCGGTGCCACCCACGCCAGCCAGGAAGTCCGCCCCGGCGACCTGTACGCGGCCCTGCCCGGCGCCCGCCGGCACGGCGCGGAGTTCGCCGTCGGCGCGGCCGAGGCCGGCGCGGTGGCCCTGTTGACCGACCCGGCCGGCGCCGAGCTGGCGGCGGCGAGCGGCCTGCCCGCCCTGGTGGTGCCCGACCCCCGCGCGGTGCTCGGCGAGCTGGCCTCGGCGGTGTACGGCGACCCGACGGCGGCGCTCACCGTGATCGGCGTGACCGGGACCGCCGGCAAGACCTCCACGGCGTACCTGGTCGAGTCGGGGTTGCGCGCCGCCGGGCACACCACCGGGCTGATCGGCACCGTGGAGACCCGGCTCGGCGATCTGGTGATCGACAGCGTGCGCACCACCCCGGAGGCGACCGACCTGCACGCGATGCTGGCCACCGCCCGGGAGCGCGGCGTCACCGCCGTGGTCATGGAGGTCTCCAGCCACGCCCTGGCCATGGGCCGGGTCGGCGGGGTGCGCTTCGCCGTCGGCGGGTACACGAACTTCGGCTCCGACCACCTGGACTTCCACGCCGACAGCGCCGACTACTTCGCCGCCAAGGCGCAGCTCTTCGACGGCCGGTGCGCGGTCGAGGTGCTCAACCACGACGATCCAGCGCTCAAGCCGCTCTACAAGCCGGCGACGGTCAGCTACTCGGCGGCCGGCGACCCGACCGCGACGTGGTGGGCCGACGGCGTCGACGGCGAGGGGTACGCGCAGCGGTTCACCGCGCACGGCCCGGACGGCGTGGCGCTGACCGCCGGGGTGGCGCTGCCCGGGCGGCACAACGTGGCCAACGCGCTGCTGGCGATCGCCGCCCTGGTGGGCGCCGGGGTGGAGCCGGCGACCGCGGCGGCCGGCGTGGCCGCCTGCGGTGGCGTGCCCGGCCGTCTGCAACTGGTCGACGTCGTCGGGCCGGTACGCGGGGTCGTCGACTACGCGCACAAGGCCGACGCGATCGTGGCCGCGCTGGCCGCGCTGCGCGAGCTGAGCGCCGGCCGGCTGATCTGTGTGATCGGCGCCGGCGGGGACCGCGACCGGGGCAAGCGCCCGGTGATGGGCGCCGCCGCGGCCGAGGGGGCCGACGTGGTGCTGGTGACCGACGACAACCCGCGCACCGAGGACCCGGCGGAGATCCGCGCCGAGGTGCTCGCCGGGGCGTACCGGGCGGGCACCGCCGCCCGGATCATCGAGGTGGCCGGTCGCCGGGACGCGATCGACGAGGCGGTCCGACTGGCCGAGCCGGGCGATGTGATCGCGCTGCTCGGCAAGGGCCAT
Source organism: Micromonospora sp. NPDC005254 (assembly GCF_042872525.1). Lineage (NCBI taxonomy): Bacteria > Bacillati > Actinomycetota > Actinomycetes > Micromonosporales > Micromonosporaceae > Micromonospora > Micromonospora sp. NPDC005254. Next base: position 307,031 of record NZ_JBIAKM010000003.1, read on the forward strand.
GAGCGGGGCCAGGAGGTGGCGGGCGAGATGTTCCCGTTCGACGACAGCACCGAGCTGGCCGACGCGCTGCGGGCCCGCTTCTCCGACCGGGCGGGTCAGCGGTGATCGCGCTGACCCTGGCCGAGGTGGCCGCGGCGGTCGACGGGCGGCTCGTGCACGCGGACCCGGCCGCCACCGCCAGCGGTTCGGTCGAGTTCGACTCGCGCAAGGTGGGGCCCGGTTCGCTCTTCGTGGCCTTCCCGGGGGAGAAGGTCGACGGGCACGACTACGCGGCGACGGCGCTGGCGGCCGGCGCGGTGGCGGTGCTCGGCACCCGCGAGGTGCCTGAGGTGCCGATGGTGCTGGTCGACGACGCGCTGACCGCGATGGGCCGGCTGGCCCGCGCGGCGGTGGCCCGGCTGCCCGAGCTGACCGTGATCGGTGTGACCGGCTCCTCGGGCAAGACCACCACGAAGGACCTGATCGGCCAGCTCACCGCCCGCCTCGGCGCCACGGTGGCCCCGCCCGGCTCGTTCAACAACGAGCTGGGCCACCCGTACACGGCTCTGCTGGCCGGGCCGGACACCCGCTACCTGGTGATGGAGAAGGGCGCTCGCGGCATCGGGCACGTGCGTTACCTGTGTGAGCTGGTGCCGCCCCGCATCTCGGTGGTGCTCAACGTCGGCACGTCGCACATCGGCGAGTTCGGCTCGCAGGACAACATCGCGCTGGCCAAGGGCGAGCTGGTCGAGGCGCTGCCGGCCGACGGCCTCGCCGTGCTGAACGCCGACGACCCCCGGGTGGACGCCATGGCGGGTCGCACCCGGGCCCGGGTGGTCCGCTACGGCGAGGCGCCGGACGCCGACCTGCGCGCCGAGGACGTCACGCTCGACGAGCGGGGGCACCCGTCGTACACCCTGGTCACGCCGGAGGGGCGCGTGCCGGTGCGGCTCGCGTTGACCGGCCGTCACCAGGTCGGCAACACCCTCGCCGCCGCCGCGGTCGCCCGGGAGCTGGGCATGCCGCTGGCCGACGTGGGCACGGCCCTCGGCGAGCTGGGGCTGAAGTCCACCCGGCGGATGGACGTCTTCGACCGGCCCGACGGGGTGACGGTCATCGACGACTCGTACAACGCCAACCCGGCCTCGATGGCTGTCGCGCTCCGGGCGCTCGCCAGCCTCGGTCGGGGGCGGCGTACCGTCGCGGTGCTCGGTTACATGGCCGAGCTGGGCCCGTTCGAGCGCGACGGCCACGCCGAGGTCGGCCGTCTCGCGGCCGAGCTGGGTGTCGACCGGCTGCTCGTGGTGGGTGAGCCGGCCGCGCCGATCCACGAAGGCGCGACAGCGGTAGCGAACTGGGGAGGAGAGTCGGTGCTGCTCACCGATCAGGCGGCGGCCGTCGAGGTGCTGCGGGGCGAGCTACGGCCGGGCGACGTCGTCCTGGTCAAGGGCTCCCGGTACCGGACCTGGGAGGTGGCCGACGCCCTGCGCGCCGACGCCGCCGAGGAGGCCGGTCGATGAGGGCCATCATCGTCGCCATCGGGGTGGCCTTCGTCGTCTCGCTGTTCTGCACGCCGATCGCGATCAAGGTGTTCACCCGGCTCAAGGCCGGCCAGCCGATCCGGTCCGACGGCCCGGCCATGCACCAGGGCAAGAAGGGCACGCCCACGATGGGCGGCGTGGTCTTCATCCTGGCCACGGTGATCGCGTACGTGGCCGGGCACCTGGCCCTGACCACCCTGCCGGACGCGCAGATCGCCCAGGTGGAGCCGACCATCACGGCGCTGGTGCTGCTGGGGCTGATGGTGTTCTCCGGCGCGGTGGGCTTCCTCGACGACTTCCTCAAGGTGCGCAAGCGCAACAGCGCCGGCCTCAACAAGCGTGGCAAGTTGCTCGGCCAGATCCTGGTCGGCGCGGTCTTCGGGGTCATCGCGCTGTGGTTCCCGAGCACCATGACCGACGCGACGGGTAAGGCCACCAACACCCAGACCGTGGGCAGCACCACGCTGAGCTTCATCCGGGACATCGACTTCCTGGAGGTCAGCAAGGTCGGCGCGGTGATCATCTTCATCTTCGTGGTGATGGCCGCGACGAACGGCGTCAACCTCACCGACGGACTGGACGGTCTGGCCACCGGCGCCTCGGTGATGGTTCTCGCGGCGTACGCGCTTATCGCGTTCTGGCAGTACCGGCACTGGTGCGCCGACCCGAGCTACACCCAGCCGTACTGCTACGAGGTCCGTGACCCGTTGGAGATCGCGCTGATAGCCGGGGCCGCAGCCGGGGCCTGTGTGGGCTTCCTGTGGTGGAACACGTCCCCGGCGCGGATCTTCATGGGTGACACCGGGGCGCTGGGCCTGGGCGGCCTGATCGCCGGCATGGCGATGTCCACCCGGACCATCCTGCTGCTGCCGATCATCGGCGGGCTCTTCGTGATCATCACGATGTCCGTGGTGATCCAGATCATTTCCTTCCGCACCACCGGCAAACGCGTGTTCCGGATGTCGCCGCTGCAGCACCACTTCGAGTTGGCCGGCTGGAGCGAGGTCAACATCGTGGTCCGGTTCTGGATCATCGCCGGCATCGGTGTGGCCATCGCCCTGGGACTGTTCTACAGCGAGTTCCTCGCCAACATGACCTGATCCACCCTGTTCACCCGCCTGCCTGCCCGGCCGGCCGGCCGGTGCGGTGTGCGCGTAGCCGGTCGGGTGGCAGGGTAGTCGAACTCTCCTTTGCTCTGCTTCAACGGACGCAACACTCGCGCGGCAAAAGTGTTGCGTGGGGTGAAGCAGAGCAAAGGGGTGAGGCGCCTTCCCTGGGGGGCGAAGCCCGACACGCCCGGTGCATCGTTGTGGGCCTGTCGGGCGTGCCGAACGGTGATGATGTCCGGGTGGGGGAGGAACCAGGCACCGAGGACAGGACAACCGGTCGACCGCGACGGTCATCGGGCACGGCGCGTGCGGCGGAGGCGGGCCGCGCGGCCCGCGAGCCCGACCGCGCGGCCCGCCAGGCGGACGGCCCGGCGCGTCCGGCGGAAGGCGCAGCGCGTGAGCCGGGCCGGGGAGCGCGTGAGCCGGGCGCCCCGGGACGTGCGGCGGGATCGACGGGGCGTGAGCCGGAGGGCGGCGCTGCCGTCCCGCTGCGCGGATTCGACGCGGCCGGTGGGCTGGCCGCGCTGCGTGGCCTGCTGGACCGGCCGCTGGCGTCCTACTACCTGCTGCTGTCCTGCGCCGGCCTGCTGCTGCTGATCGGGCTGACCATGGTCTTCTCGGCGACCAGCGTGAAGGACTACGCCGAGGACGGCAACGCCTCGGCCTCGGTGACCAAGCAGGCGATCTTCGCGGTGATCGGCATCGGGGCGTTCTGGGCCTGCCAACGCCTGCCCGCCAGCACCTACCGGTCGCTGGGTCGGCCGTTGCTGATCACCTCGGTCGCGCTGCTGGTGGTGCTCAACCTGCTGGTCGGCTACGCCCGGCTCACCGGTCAGCGGTCGGCCGGGTTCGGGCCGGTCGAGGCGCGGCTGAACTGGCTGTTCGTCGGCGGGATCCAGCTACAACCGTCCGAGTTGGCCAAGTTCGCGATGGTGCTCTGGGGTGCGCACATCGTCGCCCGCAAGGGCGCCGCACTGGGGTGGTGGCGCGAGTTGGCCACCCCGCTTTTCCCGGTGGTCGGCCTGCTCTTCGTCCTGGTCGGCTACAACGACACGGGCACGATGCTCTGTCTGCTGGCCCTGGTGGTCGGCCTGCTCTGGGCCGCCGGGGTGCGGATGCGGGTCTTCGGCGCCCTGGCCACTGCCGGTCTGATCGGGATTGGCCTGCTGGTCGCGGTGGCCTCGCTGGGCGCCGGCTCCGGAGAGCGCGGCGCGGACAACTACCGGCTCGCCCGACTGGACATGTTCTTCAATCCACCGGACCCGGAGACCTGCAAACTCAACGACTGCCTCCAGTTCTACCAGGGGCGGCTGGCCATCGAGCACGGTGGCTGGTTCGGTGTCGGGCTGGGCAAGGGCAGCCTGAAGTGGGACTGGCTGCCCGAGGCGCACAACGACTTCATCTTCGCGATCATCGCCGAGGAGTTGGGCGTGATCGGCTGCGCGGTGGTGTTGAGCCTGTTCGCGGTGCTCGCGTACACCGGTCTGCGCATCGCCCGACGGGTCGACGACCCGTTCCGGCGGCTCGCGGCCGCCGCGGTGACCACCTGGCTGGTGAGCCAGGCGGTGATCAACATCGGTGGGGTGGTCGGGCTGCTGCCGATCACCGGCCTGCCGCTGCCGTTCATCTCCGACGGTGGAAGCGCCCTGGTCGTGACGTTGGCGGCGATCGGGATGCTGGCGTCCTTCGCTCGCGCCGAACCCGATGCGGCCAGAGCGCTGCATGCCCGTCCGCCGGCCCGGTGGGTCCGACTACTCTGGGCCCCGTTGCCGCCGCTTCCCGGCCGGCGTCGCCGACCGGCGCCGCCGCCGGCCGGCCGAGGGTCCGTGCCCCGGTCCCGCGAGCGGCGCCAGGACGACCAGGCCGCACCGCGCGGCGCCCGGCAGGGCCGGAGCCGCCAGGGTACGGCGAGCGAGAGGAGACGCTGATGGGTCCGCTGCGTTCGGTGGTGCTCGCGGGAGGTGGCACCGGGGGGCATATCTACCCGCTGCTCGCCTTCGCCGACTGCCTGCGCCGACACGACCCGGGCGTCCGGATCACCTGCCTCGGCACACCCAAGGGCATGGAGAACGAGCTGATCCCGCCACAGGGATACGACCTGCGGCAGATCCCGGCGTACCAGCTGCCCCGGTCGGTGAACATGAACCTGGTGCGTACGCCGGGCCGGATGTGGACCGCGGCCCGCGCCGCGGGCAAGGTGATCGACGAGGTACGCGCCGACGCGATCGTCGGCTTCGGCGGGTACGTCTCGGTGCCGGCCTACCTGGCCGCGTGGCGCCGCGAGCTGCCCATGGTGATCCACGAGGTGAACGTGCCGCCGGGCGTGGCCAACCGGCTGGGCATGAAGTTCACCAAGAACATCGCGGTCGGCTTCCCGCACCAGCCGAGCCAGGCCGAGTCGCTGCGCGACGCGACGGTGGTGGGGGTGCCGCTGCGCCGCAGCATCGCCTCGCTGGATCGGTACGCGCTGCGCAACGCCGCCCGCGCCCACTTCGGGCTCCGCCCCGACCTGCCGGTGCTCTTCGTCGCGGGCGGCTCGTCGGGCGCCCGCTCGATCAACCTGGCGGTCTCCGGCGCGGCCAAGGAGCTGGCCCGCAACGGTGTGCAGGTGCTGCACGTGATGGGGGCCCGCAACGAGCCGGTGCCGATCCCCACCGACCTGCCGGTGCCGTACGTGACGCTGCCGTACCTGTCCGAGATGGAGCTGGGCTACGCGGCGGCCGACCTCATGCTGGCCCGGGGCGGTGCGATGACCGTCGCCGAGGTGGCCGCGATCGGCCTGCCGACGATCTTCGTGCCGTACCCGCACAGCAACCAGGAGCAGAAGCGCAACGCGCTGCCCGTGGTGGAGGCTGGCGGCGGGCTGCTCGTCGACGACGGGGAGCTGACCCCGGACTGGCTGGAGCGCGCGGTGATCCCGCTGATCCGCGATCCGCAACGGCTCTACGCGATGGGCGCCGCGGCGTCGGCGTACGGGCGGCGCGACGGTGACGAGGCGCTGCGCTCGTTCGTCCTCGAGGCGGTGGCCCGGTGACCGCGCAGTTCACCCCGGCGGGCACGCTGACCGCCGAGGACCTGGGCGCCGTCCACCTGATCGGCGTGGGCGGGGTGGGCATGCTCGGTGTGGCCCGACTGCTGCTCACCCGGGGCATCCGGGTTTCCGGCAGCGACCTGCGCGAGTGGCCCTCGCTGGCGGGTCTGCGGGCGCTCGGCGGGACCATCTACCTCAGCCACGAGGCGACCAACCTCGACGGGGTGGACACCGTCGTCTACTCCTCGGCCATCCCGAATGACCACCTGGAACTGGTCGAGGCGCGTCGCCGCGGCCTGCGGGTGCTGCACCGCTCGGAGGCCCTGGCCGCGGCGATGACCGGCCGCCGGGCGGTGGCGGTCGCCGGCACCCACGGCAAGACCACCACCACCTCGATGGTGACCATGGTGCTCCAGCAGGCCGGGGTCGACCCGTCCTTCGTGATCGGCGGGGAGATCTCCGAGGTCGGCTCGGGCGCGCACCACGGCACCGGCGAGTACTTCGTGGTGGAGGCCGACGAGAGCGACCGCTCGTTCCTCATCTACCGCCCGTACGTTTCGATCATCACGAACGTCGAGCCGGACCACCTGAACACCTACGGCGACTACGCGACGCTGGAGGCGGCGTTCGTCGAGTTCGCCCGGCTCACCGACCCGAACGGGTTCATCATCACCTGCGCCGACGACCCGGGCGGTCGGCGGTTGGCGGCGACCCTGCGCGCCGAGGGGCGGCGGGTGTTCACCTACGGCGCGGCCGAGGACGCCGACCTGCGGCTGACCGAGATCGTCTCCTCCGCGCGGGGGGTGCGCTACCTGGCCGCGATCGACGGCCGGTCGCTGGGCGAGTTCCGGCTGCCGGTGCCGGGGCGGCACATGGGGCTCAACAGCGCCTCGGCGGTGCTGACCGCGTACCTGCTCAAGCTGCCGCTGGAGGCGGCGGAGGCGGCGCTGGCGGTCTTCCCCGGCGTGCGACGGCGCTTCGAGCGCAAGGGCGTCGCGGACGGCGTGCTGGTCTACGACGAGTACGCCTACCACCCCACGTCGATGACGCTGGCGATGCAGACGCTGCGCGAGGTGGCCGGCGACGGACGGTTGATCGTCGTCTTCGAGCCGTACCGGCTGTACCGCACCCGCGACAACCAGGCGGAGATCGCCGAGGCGCTGGCCATCGCCGACGAGGTGGTGCTGCTGGAGGTCTTCGGGCCGGGCGAGCTGCGCCAGCCCGGTGAGGGCTCGGCGGCGCTGATCGAGGCGGTGGCGCTGCCGGCCGAGCGGAAGGTGTTCGTCGACTCCTGGGATGCCGCGCCGGTCGAGGTGGTCCGCCGGGCCCGCCCGGGGGACGTGGTGGTGACCATGGGCGCTCCGCCGATCTCGCTGATGGGTGACGAGCTGCTGGCCGCCCTGGGCGCGCGTACCGCCGAGTCCGCGCCGGGGGCGACGGTCGACCCGGTGGCCACGACCCCGGCGATCGGCCAGCCGGTGCCCGGCGGGTCCACGGCCGGTGGCGACGGGGCGGCGCTCGGGGGCGCCGCCGCACCGGACGGCGCGGCCCCCACGGCCGGATGAGCCCCGGCCCCGCCCGAGGGCGGACCAGCGGCGCCGACGGCGGCGCCCCACGACGCGGTCCGGTCCGGCGTTGGCAGTTGGTCCGGGCCGGCAGCGACGCGGTGCCGGCGTCGACCCGCCGCTTCATGGCCCGGGCCCGGCAGCGCCGGATGCGGGCGGCGTTGCCGTGGGCGGTGGCCGCCGGGGTGCTGGCCCTGCTCGGGATGGTCGCCTGGACGGTCCTCGGTACCGGGCTGTTCGGGGTCCGCACGGTGACGGTCGAGGGCGCCAAGCTGGTCACGGACGTGCAGGTGCGCGACGCGGTGGGGGTGGCCGACGGGGTGCCACTGGCCCGGGTGGATCTGGCGGCCGCCGCGCGTCGGGTCGGCGCGTTGGCGCCGGTGGAGCGGGCCACGGTGTCGCGGGACTGGCCGGGCACGCTTGTGGTCCGGGTGACCGAGCGGACGGCGGTGGCGGTGGTGCCGCAGGCGGACACGTTCGCGCTTGTCGACCGCAGCGGCGTGGCGTTCCAGACGGTGGCCCGCCGCCCCGCCGGGCTGCCGCTGGTGCAGGTGGCCCGGCCCGCCGCCGACGACCCGGACACCCGGGCCGCGCTGGAGGTGCTCGGGGCGCTGACCCCGCAACTGCGGGCCGAGCTGGTGGAGCTGAGGGTGGAGGGGCTGGCCCGGATCAGCCTGCGGCTGCGCGGAGACCGCACGGTGGTCTGGGGCGACGCCACGCGGGGTACGGACAAGGCCCGGGTGGCCACCGCGCTGCTCGACGAGGACAGCAAGCGCATCGACGTGAGCGCGCCTGACGTGGTGACCTTCCGCTGACCGGTGAGCGTGCTCCGGACGTGACGAGTCGCGCTCCGGCGGCGACACGCCGGTCAGGTCCTTGGCTCATCGCGTGGTGGCGCTTACGTTGCCCCGAAGAGGTTCAGTGGTTGACATAACTGTAAGCCTCTAGTAGAGGGTGAGGGTTCACCCCTGACTCTCGCTGGTGACAGCTGTCGTCGGCCGCTGGTCTGGCCACGCCGTACCCGGTCGGCCGAAGCCAATCTCGAAGGAAAGGACCGGAGATGACACCTCCGCACAACTACCTGGCGGTCATCAAGGTCGTCGGCATCGGGGGCGGCGGCGTCAACGCCGTCAACCGGATGATCGAGGTTGGGCTCAAGGGCGTCGAGTTCATCGCGATCAACACCGATGCCCAGGCGCTGCTGATGAGTGACGCCGACGTCAAGCTCGACGTCGGCCGGGAGCTGACCCGTGGCCTGGGGGCCGGGGCCAACCCGGACGTCGGCAAGAACGCCGCGGAGGACCACCGCGACGAGATCGAAGAGGTGCTCAAGGGCGCCGACATGGTCTTCGTGACCTGCGGCGAGGGTGGCGGCACCGGCACCGGCGGCGCGCCCGTGGTGGCCAACATCGCCCGCAAGCTCGGCGCGCTGACCATCGGCGTGGTGACCCGCCCGTTCTCCTTCGAGGGCAAGCGCCGCCAGGTGCAGGCCGAGACGGGGATAGACGAACTCCGCAACCAGTGCGACACGCTCATCGTCATCCCGAACGACCGGCTGCTGGCGCTCGGTGACCGCAACATCAGCATGATGGACGCCTTCCGCACGGCCGACCAGGTGCTGCTCTCCGGTGTGCAGGGCATCACGGACCTGATCACCACCCCGGGTCTGATCAACCTGGACTTCGCCGACGTCAAGAGCGTGATGAGCGGCGCCGGCAGCGCGTTGATGGGCATCGGCAGCGCCCGCGGGGAGAACCGCGCGGTCGAGGCTGCCGAGGCGGCCATCTCCAGCCCGCTGCTGGAGCAGAGCATGGACGGCGCGCGCGGCGTGCTGCTCTCCATCGCCGGCGGCTCCGACCTGGGCCTGTTCGAGATCAACGACGCGGCCCAGCTGGTCACCGACGCGGCCCACCCGGACGCCAACATCATCTTCGGCGCGGTGATCGACGACGCGCTCGGCGACGAGGTGCGGGTGACTGTCATCGCGGCGGGCTTCGACGGTGGCACGCCGGCGTACAAGGCGGCCGAGCCGACCCGCAAGACCAACACCAACCAGCCGGCGCCGCAGAGCACCCCGGTGCCGCCGCCGGCCACCCTGCCGGCTCCGGCCCAGTCGCCGCGCCGGGTGCTCTTCGACGACGTGGACGTGCCCGACTTTCTCAAGAACGGTTCCTGAGCGCCGCCGATGACCGACAGTTCAGCCACGGTACGACCGGACCGCCGCGCCGAACTCGCGGCCGGCCTGGCCCAGGTGCGAGCCCGGATCGCCGACGCCTGCGCGGACGCGGGCCGGGACCACGCCGACGTCACGATGATCGCCGTGACCAAGACGTACCCGGCCGGGGACGTGCTGGCGTTGGCCGGGCTCGGGGTGACCGACATGGGGGAGAACCGCGACCAGGAGGCGGCCGGCAAGGCCGCCGAGGTGGCTGCGGCCGGCGTACGCCCCCGCTGGCACTTCATCGGGCAGTTGCAGCGCAACAAGGCCCGCTCGGTCGTCCGCTACGCCGACGTCGTGCACTCGGTGGACAGCGTGCGGCTGGCCCGCGCGCTGGGTAACGCGGCGGCGGAGCGGGAACGGCCGCTGGACGCCCTGGTGCAGGTGAGCATCGACGGCGACCCGGCGCGCGGCGGCGCGTTGCCCGACTCGGCCGATGAGGGCGCGGGGCTGGAGGCGGTCGCCGCGGCGGTGGCCGACGCGCCCGCGCTGCGGTTGGCCGGTCTGATGGCGGTGGCGCCGCTGGGGTGGTCGCCGGAGCGGGCCTTCGCCCGACTGGCCGAGGTGGCCGAGGCGTTTCGGACGCTCCATCCGGGAGCGACAGCGTTGTCGGCGGGAATGAGCGGCGACCTGGAAATCGCGATCCGATACGGCGCGACACATGTCCGCGTCGGTAGCGCGTTGCTCGGAATGCGTCCCACGCTGCGGTAGCCTGACCGCGAGACAGGCAAATTACATCAGTGTTGTTTCAGGGCGGCGGATCCTTGTGGGGGTCGTGACGCGCGACGCGAATCGCGCGCCAGGGGGATTGCCGTTCCGGTCCGATGGGCATGGTTGTCCACTCGCGACGGGCGACATGGCACGGGGGCGAGTGCCGCACGGCGGACGGAAGGGCGCGGGATGGGTGCACTGCGCAAGGCGGGGGTCTGGCTCGGTCTCGTCGAGGAAGACGACGAGCGGGCCTACGACGACGGTGGCTACGACAAGGGTGGCTACCGCGACTCGCGGTACCGGCAGAGCCGGTACGCCGAGGAGTTCGCCGACGAGGACGACGACGACACCGAGGAGCCACCGGCTCCCCGGCCGCGCTCCAGCGAGCGGGGCCGGCTCTCCGAGCGGTCCACCGGGCGTGGCGGCGAGTCCGACCGCGGTGACGGTGAGCGTCCGGAGCGGGCCGAGCGGTCCAGCGTACGGTCGATCACGCGGTCCTCGGCCGGCGACACGTCGGGCGCGCTGACGTACCACACGCGCGACAATCTGGCCCTCGCGCCGCAGGCCGCGACGCGGGAGCGCGTGGCCGTGCCCGAGGAGGAGCAGCGGTACCAGATCACCACGCTGCACCCGACCACCTACCGCGAGGCGCGCACCATCGGTGAGCACTTCCGCGACGGCGTACCAGTGATCATCAACCTCACCGAGATGGACGAGGCCGACGCCCGCCGTCTGGTTGACTTCGCAGCCGGTCTGGCGTTCGGGCTGCGCGGTACGATCGAGCGCGTGACCAATCGGGTGTTCCTGCTCTCACCGGCCAATGTCCAGGTCACCGCGGAGGACAAAGCCAAGATCGCTGAGGGCGGTTTTTTCAGCCTGAGTTGACCCCGCCCGACCCGAGGGACGTCGCTGACCGTGTTGTCGATCTTACTGCAAGTGTTGTACCTGGTCCTTTATGTCTTCCTGCTTCTTCTTCTGTCCCGGTTCGTGTTGAGCGCCGTTCTGCAGTACGGCCGGCGGTGGCAGCCGGGACGCGGCGCATCGGCAGGACTGGAATCCGTGTGGAGCGTCACTGATCCCCCTCTCAACGCGTTGAGGCGTGTGATCCCTCCGCTGCGAATTGGTACCGTGAGCATCGACCTGGCCTCCCTTGTGCTCCTGGTTATCCTGTTCGTGCTGATGGAGTTCGTGTTAGGGCCGTCGATCAGGGCATCTGCCTGATGACCGACGCGCTTTCGCGGCCGCAACTGACCCGAGGAGTTTCGATGCCGCTGACCCCGGCCGACGTCCACAACGTCGCCTTCAAAAAGCCGCCGATCGGCAAGCGGGGGTATGACGAGGAGGAGGTCGACGCTTTCCTGGACGAGGTGGAGCGCGAGCTCGCCCGTCTCATCGAGGAGAACAACGAGCTGCGCGCCCAGGTGGAGCGCGGCGGCCGTGGCGGTGCCCCCGCCGGCCCCGGCGGCGACGCCCGACTGGCGGCGGAGCTCAACGACGTCAAGGCCCAGCTGGACCGGGTGCAGCGCGACAAGTCCGCTGCCGAGCAGGCCGCCCGCGCCATGCAGGCCGAGCTGGAGCAGGTCCGCGCGACCGGCGGCCCGGCCGGCGGCGTCACCGGTGACGGTGAGCAGCAGGCCCTCCGCGTGCTGATGATGGCCCAGCGCACCGCCGACGACCACGTGTCCGACGCGCGCCGCGAGGCCGACCAGCTGCTGTCCGAGGCCCGCAGCAAGGCCGAGGAGGTGACCCGCGAGGCGCGCGCGAAGGCCGACGCCCTGGAGCGGGACGCCCGCCAGCGGCACCAGGAGGCCATGGGCGGCCTGGACGCCAAGCGCACGGCCCTGCAGAAGCACATCGAGGAGCTCAAGCAGTTCGAGCGCGAGTACCGCACCCGGCTCAAGGCGTACCTGGAGAGCCAGCTGCGGGACCTCGACGGTCGCGGCCAGGGCCTCGAAGCCGAGATGACCCGCTCCGAGGCAGGCCGGGTCGCCGGCGGCAACGGGCTGGCGGCGGCAGGTCTCGCCGGTTCGTACGGCGGCGGGCGCTCCGGCGCCCTCGAAGCCGGACGCTGAGCACCGGCCGGCGATCGCTGTCCGCAGATGGTGACGGTCGCCGGCCCTGCCTGGACGGTACGACGCGGCGGGGGTGAGCCGTGATAGTCGCGAGTCTTCTGCTCATCCTCGTCGCTGTGGTGCTGCTGGTGTTCGGTCTGGCCGGTGGCTCCAGCATTCTGTTGACCATTTCCATCGCGGCCAGTCTGCTGGCCGCCGTCGCGTTGGTGGTGGGCGCCCGCCAGGCAGCCGCCAACCGCGCGACGGCGGATCCCGGTCGGGCCGGTCCGCGGGACCGCGCGACATTCCGCAGGGCCAGCCAGGCCCAGCCGGGTTTCGCGTACGGTCCACCGCTGGCCGAGCCGGATGTGCCGGTCCAGCACGTACCTTCGACGGTCGGCAACGGCGGCACCGGGTGGCGGCAACCACCCGAGCCGCCGTCCGACCCCGACGCGGCCCCGTCCTTCGACGCGGCCCCGTCCTTCGACGCGGCCCCGTCCTTCGACGCGGCCCCGTCCTTCGACGCGGCCCCGTCCTTCGACGCGGCCCCGCCGTTCGAGCCCGAGGCGCCGCTCGTGACCCCGGCCGACGGGTCACGCTCCTCGTCCGTCAGCCCGGCATCGCCCTTCGTGGCCCGGGGCGACGAGGCGTACCCCGCCAACACGATGTCGGTCGACGCGCTGGCCGACGAGCCGGCCGAGCAGCCGATCACCCCTGCCGAGGCGGCCCGGGTCTCCCGGCTGCCCGACCCCGTCGTGGTGGTCGACGGGCGGCCCCGCTACCACCTGGCCGGGTGCCGACGCCTGGCCGGCCGGGTGCCCGAGACTCTTCCGGTCGCCGAGGCCGTCGAGCTGGGATTCACGCCGTGTGCGGCGTGTGCGCCGGCCACCGCCCTGCTCACCGACGCCCGGCCGATCTGAGAGCCGTGTCGGTGCCCCCGCAGGACGCGCTCACCGTCGCGGTACGGGTGAAGCCTGGCGCCTCCCGGAACACCGTCGGCGGCCGCTTCGACGGCACGTACGGGCCCGCCCTGGTGATCGCGGTCCACGCTCCGGCTGTGGACGGCCGGGCGACCGAGGCGGCCCGCCGCGCCCTCGCCGACGCGTTGGGGGTCCGGGCGGCCGCGGTGTCGCTGCGCACCGGCGCGACCAGCCGGGACAAGCTGTTCGTCGTCGACCGGCCCGGCCCCGAGCTGACCGACGTGCTGCACCGACTGCGCGACGGATCCGCAGGGTGAGGACCGCCCGGGCTCGGCAACCGTGACGCCCGGGCTGGACATCGCGCTGCTGCTCGGCGCGGCCGTGCTGCTGGTGGCGGTCGGCGCCGTCCGGCTCTCCAGCCGCCTCGGGGTGCCCAGCCTGCTGTTCTACCTGGCGCTCGGCGTGGCCATCGGCGAGGCCGGGCTGGGTATCCGCTTCGACGACGTCGAGTTGACCCGGACCCTCGGCTTCTGCGCGCTCATCGTGATCATCGCCGAGGGTGGCCTGACCGCCCGGTGGAGCGCGCTGCGCCCGGTCCTCGGGTTGGCCTCCGCGCTCTCCACGGTCGGCGTGATCGTCAGCATCGTGGTGGTCGGCATCGCCGTACACCTGTTGTTGGGTCTGGACTGGCGGCTGGCGTTGCTCTACGGCGCGGTGCTCTCCTCCACCGACGCGGCGGCCGTGTTCGCCACCCTGCGACGGCTGCGGCTGCCACCGCGGCTGGTGGCCACACTGGAGGCCGAGTCGGGCATGAACGACGCCCCGGTGGTGCTGCTGGTGGTGCTGCTGTCGCACGCGGGCCTGTCGCATCCGTGGTGGTACGAAGTCGGCCTGGTCTGCTACGAGCTGGGCGTCGGCGCGGCGGTGGGCGTGGGCGCGGGCCTCGCCGGCACGTGGGCGCTGCGCCGGGCGGCGCTGCCGTCCGCCGGGCTGTACCCGATCGCGGCGGTGGGGATCACCGTCCTGGCGTACGCCGCCGGCGCCGTGCTGCACGCCTCGGGCTTCCTCGCCGTCTACGTGGCTGGAGTGCTGCTGGGCAACGCCCGGCTGTCGCACCGGCAGGCGATCCTCGGCTTCGCCGACGGGCTGGCGTGGGTCGCCCAGATCGGGCTGTTCGTGCTGCTCGGGTTGCTGGTCTCGCCGGGCCGGTTGGACGCGGCGGTGCTGCCGGCGGTGGTCGCCGGTCTGGCGCTGGTGCTGCTGGCCCGGCCGCTGTCGGTGGTCGTCTCGGCGTTGCCGTTCCGGCTTGGCCTGCGGGAGCAGGCGTTCCTGTCCTGGGCCGGGCTGCGCGGGGCGGTGCCGATCGTGCTGGCCACCATTCCGCTCTCGGAGCGGGTGCCGGGCGCGGAGCGCCTCTTCGACGCGGTCTTCGTGCTGGTGGTGATCTTCACGCTGGTGCAGACCAGCACGCTCGGTCCGTTCGCCCGCTGGCTGGGGACCACCGCGCCGGCCGAGGCCACCGAGATCCACGTGGAGACCGCGCCACTGGAGCGGATGCGGGCCGATCTGCTCCAACTTGAGGTGCCTCCGGGCTCACGGCTGGCCGGCGTGCACGTCGACGAGTTGCGATTGCCGCTGGGCGCCTCGGTGACCCTCGTGCTGCGCGACGGGGTGGGCTTCGTGCCCGGCCCGGACACCCGGCTGAAAACCGGCGACAGCCTGCTGATCGTCGCCACCGGTGGGGTGCGCGACGCCGCCGAACGGCGGCTGCGGGCGGTCAGCCGACGCGGTCGGCTGGCCCGATGGTTTGGCGAGTACGGGGATGAGGCGGTCGGTTGATCTGCTAGCGTTCCCTTTGCCCCGGTTAGGCAGGGCTCGGGGCTGTTGAGCGGTGCGACGGTGCGCCACGTTGTCGGACGCCTGTACGTTCCGTATTCTTGCCAACCTCCGGAGTGCGCGGCCATCGTCGCCGTGCGCCCCTTTTCGTACTTGGGGGACGCCTTCGTCGGCGCCCCTGACCAGGTGCCGCGACCGAGCGGCTCCGCGGCCGAGGAGCGACCCATGGCGAAGCCAGCCGACACCAGGACCGCCGGCCGCAAGCCGGTGGCCAAGGCCACCCGCAGCGCGGCGGAGACCGAGAAGATCCGGGCGGCGCTGGCGGCGCGGCGGGACGAGCTGCGCGCCGAGTACGATCAGACGCTGAGCGAGATCACCGAGCTGCAGCGCGATCGGTTGACGGACTCGGCCGGGGACGACCAGGCCGACACCGGGACCAAGACGTTCGAGCGGGAGCAGGAGATCTCTCTCGCCAACAGCATTCTGGAACGGATCACGCAGGTCGAGCGCGCCCTGGAGCGCCTCGACGAGGGTGGTTACGGCTGGTGCGAGCGGTGCGGCAACCCGATCCCGGTCGAGCGCCTCGCCGCCTTCCCGTCGGCCACCCTGTGTGTGACGTGCAAGCAGTTGGAGGAGCGGCGCTGACGCCCGGTCCCCGTCTGCGATGAGGCGGTGAGCGATCACCGCCGAGACACCTCGATGGGGAGCGCATGACCGCAGCACCGCCCGCCGACCCCGGCCGTACCGACCCGGGCGGCGGCAAGCCCCGGCCCCGGGCCGTCGCGATCCTCGCCGGGGTGGCCCTGGTGGCCCTGGTGGCCGACCTGCTGACCAAGCACCTCGCGCTGGCCGCGCTGAGCGACCGGGAGCCGGTCCGGGTGCTGGGTGGGCTGGTCTACCTGAGCCTGACCCGCAACAGCGGCGCCGCGTGGAGCATCGGTGCGAACTACACCTGGGTGTTCCCGCTGATCACCATCGGCGTGGTCGGCTGGATCGTCTGGATGGCGCTGCGGCTGCGTTCCCTGCCGTGGGCGATCTCCCTCGGCCTGGTGCTCGGTGGCGCGCTGGGCAACCTCATGGACCGGATCTTCCGGGCGCCCGCTCCGTTCCACGGTCACGTGGTCGACATGATCAGCGTCTTCGGGCCGTACGGCGAATATTTCCCGGTGTTCAACCTGGCCGACAGCTCGCTGGTCTGCGGTGTGCTGCTGGCCGTGCTGCTGGAGCTGACCGGTCGCCAGCGTGACGGGCGGCGGGCCGGCCGTGACGGCGCCCCCGCCGACGCGGACGCCACCGCCGACGCCGAGCAGAGGGAGCGGGCATGACCTCCGCGTTCGCCGCCGGTGGCGACCACCGTTCGCTGCCCGTGCCCGACGGCCTCGACGGCATGCGCCTGGACCAGGCGGTGTCCCGGCTGTTCGGCCTCTCCCGTACCGCAGCCGCCGCCCTGGTCGACGCGGGCGACGCCCTCGTCGACGGCGCTGCCCGGCCCAACTCCCACAAGGTCAAGGCCGGCTCCTGGCTGGAGGTCACGCTGCCCGCCCCGGTCGCCCCACCGACCGTGGTGCCGCAGGCGGTGCCCGGCCTGCGCGTCGTGTACGCCGACGACGACATCGTGGTGGTGGACAAGCCGGTGGGCGTGGCCGCGCATCCCAGCCCGGGGTGGACCGGCCCGACGGTGATCGGTGCCCTCGCCGCGATCGGGCACCGCATCTCCACCAGCGGCGCCGCCGAGCGGCAGGGCGTGGTGCACCGTCTCGACGTGGGCACCACGGGGATCATGGTGGTGGCCAAGAGCGAGCAGGCGTACACGGCGTTGAAGCGGGCCTTCAAGTACCGCGAGGTGGACAAGGGCTACCACGCGGTGGTGCAGGGGCACCTGGACCCGCTGCGGGGCACCGTGGACGCGCCGATCGACCGGCACCCCACCCACGACTACCGCTGGGCGGTGGTGTCCGGCGGCAAGCCGAGCATCACCCACTACGACACCCTTGAGGCGTTCCCGGCGGCCAGCCTGGTCGATGTGCGATTGGAGACCGGCCGGACGCACCAGATCCGGGTGCACTTCTCCACGCTGCGGCACCCCTGTGTCGGTGATCTCACCTACGGCGCCGATCCCACCCTCTCGGCCCGTCTCGGCCTGGCCCGACAGTGGCTGCACGCCCGCGAACTGAGCTTTTTGCACCCCCGTTCGGGGGACGAGGTCCGGTTCGTCAGCGACTACCCTGACGACCTGGAACGTGCGCTTGAGATCCTGCGTGACTGAGCGGCGACCACCCGACATCGATCCGACGAGGGGATCCCGCCTGTGCGCGCCGGCGACCTGCTGCGGCAGCTGGACCAACAGCTGCTGCCGCCGCTGACCCGGGCGGTGGCCCGTCTCGGTGACCGGTCGGGGCGGTCCGGGGTGCTCACCTGGGCCGCCGTGCTCTCCGCGGCGGCGGTCCTGGGCACCGCAGTGTGGGCCGCCGACGATGCTCCGGTGGGCGACCGGACGGTTGGCGAGGTGACCCGCGTCGGGGTGGCCGACGGCGACTGGGTCCCCGGCTACCTGCGTTCGGCCGCGGCCGATCTGGCCGCGCTGAGCCCGACGGCCCCGGCCACCGGGGACGGGACGTACGCCCTGGTGATGCTCGACGCGTACCTTCCGCCGCAGCGGCTGGCCGCGGTGCTCGGTGACGTGTCGGTGTCGACGGTCTTCGGCCGGGTGCCGCTGCCCGGCCGGCAGACCGAGATCGTCCGGATCCCCGCGTCGCGGGTGCCGGACGACGTGGTCGCTCAGATGGCGCAGGTGGCCGCCCGCAAGGACGGCGAGGCCGCCGACTACCGGGCCAGGGCCGCCGCGGTGCGCGGCGACGGCGCCGCCGAGCGCGAGCTGCGCCAGCGGTACGTCACCGGGGCAGACGTGGCGAGCGCCGAGGCGGCGGCGTACCGCACCGGCTGCGCCTGCGTCTACGCCGCGGTGGTGCGTGCGGCGCCGGAGGTGCTGCGCGGCGTGGCCGCCCGCCCGGACGTGCGGGCCGTCGATCCGGCGCCCGAGGTGTACCGACTCGACCGTACGGTCTTCACGCCGCCGCTGCCCGAGCAGCGCGACGTGGTCCGCCCGCCGGCCGACACCGGGCCGAGCCCGGAGCCGACGCCGCTGGCGAGTGGCGGGCCGACGTCGAGCACGCCGAGACCGCCGGTGCCGATGGGCGAATCGTCGGAACCCGCACCGCTCGTAACGATTCCGTCACCCGCGTCGCCCTCGGCCGAACCCACCGAGGCGGCCCCGCCGGGTGTCGCCACCTCCCCGGACGCGATCGACGAGGGGCTGCTGACGCCCTCCCCGTCGTGATCTGCGCCGGGTGGTGTGCGTGCTCGGGTGTGGTCCGAATAGGGTTTGGTTCGTAGCCTGTCAGACAGAGATCGATGGTGCTGGGAGGGCGGGCCGTGGAGGGCAGTGAGACCGGCTGGGGCCGGCCGGCCGAACCAGCGCCGAGGTGGCGGGCATTGCTGGACCGCGCCCGGCTGGGCGGTCGGGCCGCTGAGCAGCCCGAGCCCGAGCGCCGGGCCGACGAGGCGCCGCCGGACCCACTGCCGCGGCGCGCGGCCCCCAACGGCTACGCGGGGCGGGCGTCGGCCATCGGGCATCCGGCCGATCTGTCGTACGGCCAGGAGCCCGGTTACCGTGCCGAGGCGACCTACCGGGTCGATCCCGCCTACCGGGCCGAGCCGGGGTACCGGGCCGAGCCGGACTACCGTGCCGAGCCCGCGTACCGGGCGGAGCCGGACTATCGGGCGGAGCCCGCGTACCGGGCGGAGCCGGACTACCGTGCCGAGCCTGCGTACCGTGCCGAGCCGGACTATCGGGCGGAGCCCGCGTACCGGGCCGAGCCGGACTACCGCGCCGAGCCGACGTACCGGGCTGACCCCGGTTACCGGGCCGAGCCGACGTACCGTGCCGACCCGGGTCACCGGGCCGAGCCGACGTACCGCGCCGACCCGGGCTACCAGGCCGAGCCCGAGCCGCCGCCGCGCCGGGCCGAGCCCGAGTCGCGCTACGCCCTCCTGGACAACGGCTACCGGCCGGGCAACCCGGCGGGGGAGTCCCGCTACGCGCTGCTGGAAACCGGTTACCAGCCGGAGACCGGCTACCCGAGCGCCGCGCCGCCGGTGACCCCGCCGGTCCCGGCGGTCGCGCCACCACCGGTCGCGCCGCCGCCCGCCCCACCGGTCGCGCCGCCGGTCACTCCGCCGCCCGCCGCGCCGGTCACCCCGCCGCCGGGCTCGGCCATCGCCGAGCGCGGCTACCCCGCCCGAATCGAGTGGCGGCCGCAGGGCGTCGACCAGGAGCTGGAACGCGCCACCGGCGTGCTCCGCCGCGATCTGGGCACACCCCGCGTGTTCGCGTT
The DNA here is from genome assembly GCF_042872525.1 of Micromonospora sp. NPDC005254. Classification (NCBI taxonomy): domain Bacteria; kingdom Bacillati; phylum Actinomycetota; class Actinomycetes; order Micromonosporales; family Micromonosporaceae; genus Micromonospora; species Micromonospora sp. NPDC005254. The sequence goes on from NZ_JBIAKM010000003.1 coordinate 326,386, forward strand.
CGCCAACCCCAAGGGCGGGGTGCACAAGACCACCGCAACGGTGCTCGCCGCCGCCACCATCGGCAGCGTCCGGGGGCGGGGCGTGCTGGCCTGGGACGACAACGAGCTGCGCGGCACCCTGGGGCTACGCGCCGGCAGCGCCCGCCACGCGCGCACCATCCGGCACCTGATCGGTGACCTGGCCCAGATCGAGATCCTGGAGGGCGCGACCCTGCTGGAGCGGCTGGACGACTACCTGCGGCACGCCTCCGACGGCTCGTACGACGTGCTGGCCGGCGAGGAGAGCCCGCGCTTCGCCCAGCGGCTCGACCAGTTCACCGTCAAGCGGGTGCTCGAGCTGCTGCGGCGTACGCATGACGTGGTCTGCGTGGACACGGGCAACAACGTGGAGAGCGCCAACTGGCGCACCGTGATGCAGGCCGCCGACCAACTGGTGGTGACCACCGTGCCCCGTGAGGACGCGGCGTTCAGCGCCGACTGGATGCTCGACCTGCTGCACGAGGAGGGCATGGGCGAGCTGGCCGACAACGCGGTCACCCTCATCTCCTGCCCCACCCCTGGCCGCTCGCCCCTGCAGGACGACCTGGAGCGGCACTTCGCCACGCGTACCCGCGCGGTGGCCGTCGTGCCGTACGACCCGGCGTTGGAGACCGGCTCGTCGATCGAGTACCACCAGCTCCAGCCGGAGACCCGGCAGGCGTGGCTGCGCGCCGCCGCGGCCATGGCGGAGCCGTTCGCCCGGTGAGCGGGTTCGCCGCCACCGGCGCCCCGGCCCGTCTCGGGGCCTGAGAGGATCATCGGGTGAGCCCGGACAACCCCGACCCTGAGCGGCACGTCGACGACGCCGACCGGCCCGCCGCACCCCCACCGTCGGGTGCGGCGCCCACGGGAAGCGAGTCGGCCGTGCCGCCACCAGCCGCGCCGCCGCCCGGGTTCGGCCCCGGGGAGGGTCCCGCCTCGACGGCGTACCGGAGCGAGCTGGAGCTGACCCTCGACGAGCCGCGCCGGCCGCTGCGGACGGTGGCGACGGTGCTCGGCGTCGTGCTCGCCCTGGCCGTGCTGGGCGGGGGGCTCGGGCTGCTCTGGGCCGTGCTCGCGCCGGACACCCCGGTGCTCAAGACCGCCGAGGGCGCGATCTACGCCGAGCCCCAGCCGGAGCAGCCGATCGCCGCGGACGGCTGGTTCAGCCTGCTCGGGCTGGCCTTCGGGGTGCTCGCGGCGCTGGCCCTGTGGTTCCTGCTGCGCCGGCAGCGCGGCCCGGTCGGGCTGCTCGGCGTGGTGCTGGGCACGCTGGCCGCCGCCCCGGTGGCCTGGCAGGTGGGGCGTCGGGTCGGGCTGGCGACCTTCGACCGGCTGCTGGACACCGCCCCGGCCGGGCAGGCGTTCACCAAACCCGCCGACCTGCGCGCCGGCGGAATCGACTGGCTCTTCGGCGTGTTGCCGGTGCCGCACGGCAATTTGCTGCTGCCCGCGTTCGGCGCCGCCGTCACGTACACCCTGCTGGCCGGTTGGTCGCGCTGGCCGGGCCTGCGGCCGGAGCCGGACCCGGCGGCCCTCAGTTGGGTGTCGGCGGGGACGCCAGCTCCGACAGCGGCACCGGAACCGCCCGCACCTGGCGCAGCAGAGCCGCCTCGCGGTTGAGCAGTCGCAGCTCGGCGCGGAGCCGGGCGGCGGTGTCGTCGATCGCGAGCAGCCGTTGCCGGTCGTCGACGGTCAGCGCGGCGGTGGCCGCCACCAGGTGGGAGAGCACCGTCGGATCCTCCGGCAGCTGCTCGGAGATCTCCTCCGGGTCGGGGCGGATCAGCCCCAGGTACTGCCGGAACACGGCGATCACCCGGGCGGCCAGCAGGTCGGCCACCTCGTCCGGCCCGGTGGCCTCGGGCAGCCATTCCACGGCAGCCGTCAGGTAGGGCGCGGACGTGTCGTCGACGTCGGCGATCCGGAAGCGACGGCGGCCGACCGTGACGATGTCGAAGCCGCCGTCGGCCAGCTCGGTGACCTGGCGCAGCTCGGCGGTGCAGCCCACCTCGTGCAGGGTGACGTCGCCGACACCGGTGCTCGCGCGGGTGCCGGGCCCGGCGGGCGCGACCTCCCAGCCGGCCTGGATGGCCACCACCCCGAACTCGCGGGACGCGCCCTCGGGCAGGTCGACAAGGTGCCGGACCAGGGCCCGGTAGCGCTCCTCGAAGATGTGCAGCGGCAGCACCAACCCGGGAAAGAGCACCGTTGCGAGCGGGAACACCGGCAGCCGTGCGGTCACGTGGTCGAGCCTAACCAATCGCGTCCGCGGCGGCGTGGCCCGGCTCACCGTCCCGCCGAGCGGGCGACTGGGGTGAGCTCCGGGCGGGCCGCCTAGACTCGCAAGGGTGCTGAATCGGATCGACCTGCGCGACGGTCTCGTGGACCCGCGCCGCCTGCTGCCCCGTGCCCAGCTCGACGTGTCGGTGGCCGTCGAGCGGATCAAGCCGCTCGTCGAGGCGGTACGAAAGCATGGGTACCCGGCGATCCGGGAGGCCAGTGAGCGGTTCGACGGCATCTCACCGGAGGTGCTGCGGGTGCCGGTGGAGGCGATCGCCGAGGCCGAGGGTGTGCTCGACCCGGCCGTGCGTGCCGCGCTGCTGGAGTCGATCGCCCGGGCCCGCAGGGTGCACGACGACCAGCGGCGCACCGACCACACGACCCGGGTGGTGCCCGGCGGCACGGTCACCGAGCGGTGGCTGCCGGTCGACCGGGTGGGCCTCTACGTCCCCGGCGGCCTGGCGATGTACCCGTCGACAGTGGTGATGAACGTGGTGCCGGCCCAGGCGGCCGGAGTGCGCTCCCTGGTGGTGGTCAGCCCGCCGCAGAAGGACAACGGCGGCCTGCCCGACCCCCGGGTGCTTGCCGCGTGCGCGCTGCTCGGCGTCGACGAGGTCTACGCCGTGGGCGGCGCCCAGGCGGTGGCGATGCTGGCGTACGGGTCCGCCGTCGACCCGGCGGGCGCGCTGCGGTGCGAGCCGGTCGACCTGGTCACCGGCCCGGGCAACATCTGGGTGACCGCCGCCAAGCGGCTGCTGCGGGGTGTCGTCGGCATCGACGCCGAGGCCGGCCCGACCGAGATCGCGATCCTGGCCGACGACAGCGCCGACCCGGCGCACGTCGCCGCCGACCTGATCAGTCAGGCCGAGCACGACCCGCTCGCGGCGAGCGTGCTGGTCACCCCGTCGGTGGCGCTCGTCGAGGCGGTCGAGCGGGAGCTGGCCCGGCAGGTGCCCGCCACCAAGCACGCCGAGCGGGTGACCACGGCGCTGACCGGCGAGCAGAGCGGCGTGGTCCTGGTCGACGACCTTGAGGCGGGGCTGCGGGTGGTCGACGCGTACGCGGCCGAGCACCTGGAGATCCAGACGGTCGACGCCCGGGAGTGGGCGCTGCGGGTGCGCAACGCCGGAGCGATCTTCGTGGGCGCCTGGTCGCCGGTGTCGCTCGGCGACTACTGCGCCGGCTCCAACCACGTGCTGCCCACCGGCGGCTGCGCCCGGCACTCGTCCGGGCTGTCGGTGCAGTCGTTCCTGCGCGGCGTGCACCTGATCGAGTACACCGAGGCCGCGCTGCGCGAGGTGGCCCCACACGTGGTCACCCTGGCGAACGTGGAGGACCTGCCGGCGCACGGCCAGGCCGTGCAGGCGCGCTTCCCGGGAGGGGTGGCGTGACCTCGCTCGATGATCTGCCGATCCGCGACGACCTGCGCGGGCTGTCGCCGTACGGGGCGCCGCAGCTCGACGTGGCGGTGCGGCTCAACACCAACGAGAACTCCTACCCGGTGCCGGAGCCGGTCGTCGACGCGATCGGCAAGGCGCTCGCGGCCGAGTTGCGCGACCTGAACCGCTATCCGGACCGGGACGCGGTGGCGCTGCGCGCCGACCTGGCCGAATATCTCGGGCACGGCCTGACCGTCGAGCACGTCTGGGCGGCCAACGGCTCGAACGAGATCCAGCAGCAGTTGTTGCAGGCGTTCGGTGGGCCGGGGCGCACCGCGATGGGTTTCGTGCCGGCGTACTCGATGCACCCGCTGCTGGCCCTCGGCACCGGCACCCGGTGGGTGCCCGCCGAGCGCGGCGTCGACTTCGGGCTGACGGCCGACGAGGCGGTGGCCCAGGTCCGCGAGCACCGGCCCGACGTGGTCTTCCTCTGCTCGCCGAACAACCCCACCGGCACCGCGCTGGACCCGGCGGTGGTCGCCGCGGTGCTCGACGTCGCGCCCGGCATGGTGGTCGTCGACGAGGCGTACGCCGAGTTCGCCCGGCCGGGCACGGTCAGCGCCCTCGCGGTGCTGCCCGGCCACCCGCGGCTCGTGGTCACCCGCACGATGAGCAAGGCGTTCGGCTTCGCCGGTGGCCGGCTGGGCTACCTGGCCGCCGACCCGGCGGTGGTGCGGGCGGTGCAGCTGGTCCGTCTGCCGTACCACCTGTCCGCGCTGACCCAGGCCGCCGCCCGCGCGGCGCTGGCCCACCGCGACGCCCTGCTGGGTACGGTGAGCGCGATCATGGCCCAGCGGGACCGGATCGTCGCGACGCTGCGCGAACGCGGCCTGCGGGTGGCCGACAGCGACGCCAACTTCGTGCTGTTCGAGTCCGGCGGCGACCAGGCCGCCGCCTGGCAGGCCCTGCTGGCGCAGGGTGTGCTGGTCCGCGACGTCGGCCTGCCCGGCTGGCTGCGGGTGACCGCCGGCACCCCCGCCGAGACCGACGCCTTCCTAGCTGCAATGGAGACTGTGCGATGGGAGCGCGAGGAGTGAGCTTGCGAGCCCCGCAGTCGCGACCGAAAGGTATGCAATGAGCCGGACCGCCCGGGTGGAGCGGATCACCAAGGAGACCAAGGTCCTCGTCGAGATCGACCTCGACGGCACCGGCGCCGCCGAGATCAGCACCGGCGTGGGCTTCTACGACCACATGCTGAACCAGATCGCCCGCCACGGCGGCTACGACCTGACCGTGCGCACCGTGGGCGACCTGGAGATCGACGCCCACCACACGATGGAGGACACCGCGCTCGCGCTGGGCGCCGCGTTCGACCAGGCGCTGGGCGACAAGGCCGGCATCCGGCGGTACGGCTCGGCGACCGTCCCGATGGACGAGGTGCTGGTCCGGGCCGCGGTGGACCTGTCCGGCCGGCCGTACGTGGTGCACGACGAGCCAGTGCTGGCCCCGTACATCGGGCCGGTGTATCCGACCAGCATGACCCGGCACATCTGGGAGTCGTTCGGCCAGGCGGCCCGGATGACCCTGCACGTCGACGTGCTGCGGGCAGCCCGTCCGGGTGGGCACCCGGACGCGCACCACGTGGTGGAGGCCCAGTTCAAGGCGGTCTCCCGGGCGCTGCGCGAGGCCACCGCTATCGACCCGCGGGCGGCCGGCGCGATCCCGAGCACGAAGGGGGCGCTCTGATGAGCGCGAGGAGTGCAGCGCAGCGGAGCCCCGCAGTCGCGAATGGAAAGTGGTTCTGATGGGTGCCGCGTTGCCGACGTTGCTGCTGATCCTGGCCGGGGTGCTGGTGGGCGGCGCGTGGTCGCTGCACCGGCAGGGTGCGCCGAGGGGCGCCGTGGTGATCACCGCGCTGCTCGCGCTGCTCGCCACGGCCGCCGGGGTGCTCCGGCTGATCCCGGAGTCGGGGTCGTGACCGCCGACGTGGTGGTGCTCGACTACGGCTCGGGCAACCTGCGCTCGGCGGAGCGGGCGCTGGCCGCGGCGGGCGCGTCCGTCCGGGTGACCGACGACCTCGCCGCGGCGGCCGCCGCGGACGGTCTGGTGGTGCCGGGTGTGGGCGCCTACGCGGCGTGCATGGCGGGTATCGAGGCGCTCGGCGCCGGGCCGGTGATCGCGGAGCGGGTGGCCGCGGGCCGGCCGGTGCTCGGCATCTGCGTGGGCATGCAGGTGCTCTTCGAGCACGGCGAGGAGCACGGGGTGGTGACCAAGGGCCTCGGGCTGCTGCCCGGCGGGGTGACCCGGTTGGCCGCGCACCGCCTGCCGCACATGGGCTGGAACACGGTTCGCGCGCCCCGCGGGTCGGTGCTGTTCGCCGGGTTGCCGACGCAGAGCCGGTTCTACTTCGTGCACTCGTACGCGATGGGTGACCCGGCGGCGTTGGCGGCCGCGGGGGCCGTGGTGACCACGGCCCACCACGACACCGACTTCGTGGCCGCGGTGGAGCGTGGGCCGCTGTCGGCGGCGCAGTTCCACCCGGAGAAGTCCGCCGACACCGGTGCCGCGTTGCTGCGCAACTGGCTCGCCACCCTGCCCGCCGGTGACTGAGCGCCGGCACCGCCCGGCGTCCGGCGGGCGGGCGTCGCGGTGAGCCGGGAGCGGGCTCGTCGGCGGGCCGAACGTGAGGCTGACCTGGCGCGGGAGCGGGCGGCCCGGCAGCGCCGGGTGGCGCGTCGGCAGCGCCGCCGCGCGGTCGTCCGACGGTTGACGCCGCAGTTGCGCCGGGGCCGCACGGGCCGGCTGGCTCGGCACACGCGGGGTGAGCGGGCGGCGATCGTGCTGCTCACCGGGGCGGCGATGATTCTGATCTGGACGTTCGTCGACGATCTGGCGTTGCGTGTCGCGCTGATCGTGCTGTTGCTGCTCGTACTCCCGGCGATCGTGGTGATCGCTCTGGACCGTCGTACCTGATCGAGGAGAAGACGTTGAGTCTCACCCTGTTACCCGCCGTGGATGTCGCCGACGGCCGGGCTGTCCGGCTCGTGCAGGGCGCCGCCGGCAGCGAGAGCGTCTACGGCGACCCGTTGGACGCGGCGCTGGCGTGGCAGCGCGACGGCGCAGAGTGGATCCACCTGGTCGACCTGGACGCGGCGTTCGGCCGGGGCACCAACGCGCACCTGCTCGCCGAGGTGGTGCGGCAGTTGGACGTGCAGGTGGAGTTGTCCGGCGGCATCCGTGACGACGAGTCGCTGCGCGCGGCGCTGGGCACCGGGGCGAGCCGGGTGAACATCGGCACCGCCGCGCTGGAGGACCCGGTGTGGTGCGACCGGGTCGTCGGGGAGTACGGCGACCGGGTCGCCATCGGGCTGGACGTACGCGGTCAGACCCTGTCCGCGCGGGGTTGGACCCGTGACGGCGGTGACCTGTACGAGGTGCTGGAGCGCCTGGACAAGGCGGGCGCCACGCGGTACGTGGTCACCGACATCACCAAGGACGGCACCATGCGCGGCCCGAACCTGGATCTGCTGCGCGAGGTGTGCGCGCGTACCGACCGGCCGGTGATCGCCTCGGGTGGCGTGTCCACCCTGGACGACCTGCGGGCGCTGGCCACGCTGGAGCCGCTGGGCGTGGAGGGCGTGATCGCCGGCAAGGCGCTGTACGCGGGCGCGTTCACGGTGGCCGAGGCGCTGCGCACGTTGGCCGAGGCGTGACGGTCACCCGGCTGGGCTCGGGAGGGCCGTGGGAGCAGAGCTACGGCTACTCCCGGGTGGTCCGGGCCGGTGACCTGGCCTGGACGGCTGGCTGTACGGCCACGGTCGACGGTCGGGTGGCGCACGTCGGGGACGCCGCCGCGCAGACGGCGCAGGCGTTGCGGATCGGGTTGGCGGCGCTCGCCGAGGTGGGCGTGCAGCCGGGTGACGTCGTCCGGACCCGGATGTACGTGACCGACCGGCTGCACGCCGACGAGGTGGGCCGGGCGCACAATGCGGTCTTCGGGGCGGTCCGCCCGGTGGCGACGCTGGTGGTGGTGGCGGGTCTGCTCGACCCGGAGCATCTGGTCGAGGTGGAGTTGGAGGCGTACGTCGGCGAGCGCTGAGCTGCCGGTGGCCCTCGTCACGGCCGCGCTCCGGCCTGATCGGTTGTGCACAACTTAATTGCGGGCTACGGTTCACGGGTGACCGATGATCTGGTGCTGCGCCGGCAGGTGTGCTTCGCGCTCTACGCCGCGTCGCGCGCCCTCACCGACGTGTACCGGCCGATCCTCGACGAGTTCGGGCTGACCTATCCGCAGTACCTGGTGCTGCTGGTGCTCTGGGAACGCCCCGACGACGCGCCGACGGTGTCCGAGCTGGGCGCCGAGCTGCGGCTGGACTCCGGCACGCTCTCCCCGCTGCTCAAGCGGCTGGAGGGGGCGGGCCTGGTGGTGCGGCGGCGGTCGGCGCGCGACGAGCGGCGGGTCGAGGTGGGCCTCACCGAGCAGGGCCGGGCGCTGCGGGAGCAGCTCTGCGACGTCCCGCTGCGGATCGCGCAGGCCACCGGGCTGGGCATCGCCGAGCTTGTCGCGCTGCGCGACACCCTCACCCGGGTCACCGACACCATCCACCGACAGAAGGAGCAGTGACTCTCATGCAGGTTCTCTACACCGCGTCCGCGACCGCCACCGGCGATGGCCGGGACGGCCACGTCGAGACCTCCGACGGCACCCTCGCGTTCGACCTGGCGGTGCCGAAGGAGATGGGTGGCGCGGGTGGCGCCGCCAACCCCGAGCAGCTCTTCGCCGCCGGCTACGCGGCCTGCTTCCACAGCGCCCTGCGCGTGGTGGCCCGCCGCGCCAAGGCCGACGTGACCGGCTCCGTGGTCGGCGCCGAGGTCGGCATCGGCCCGAACGGCAGCGGTGGCTTCGGGCTCACCGTGCGGCTCGTCGTCGACCTGCCCGCCGTCGCCCGCGACGCCGCCGAGCAGCTCGTCGAGCAGGCCCACCAGGTCTGCCCGTACTCCAACGCGACCCGTGGCAACATCGAGGTCGCGTTGACTGTCCGCGAGACCCTGGCCGCCTGATGTCGCGGACCCGGACCCCACCCGCGGACGAGAGGACGACCACCCGATGACCAGCAACCGTGAGATCCACCTGGCCAGCCGCCCTGAGGGCTGGCCCACCGAGGACACCTTCCGGCTCGTCGAGACCGACGTCCCGAGGCCCGGACCGGGCCAGATCGTGGTCCGCAACCAGTTCATGTCCGTCGACCCGTACATGCGGGGACGGATGAACGACGTCAAGTCGTACGTGCCGCCGTTCGCCCTCGACGCCCCGCTCGACGGGGCCGCGATCGGCGAGGTGGTGGCCAGCGAGTCGGCCGACATCGCGGTCGGCGACACCGTGCTGCACGGGTTGGGCTGGCGGGAGTACGCGCTGCTCGACGCCACCGCCGGGCGCAGGGTCGACCCGAGCGTCGCCCCGGCCAGCGCGTACCTGAGCGTGCTCGGCATGACCGGCCTGACCGCGTACGCCGGTCTGCTGGAGGTCGCCGCGATGAAGCCCGGCGAGACGGTCTTCGTCTCGGCCGCGGCCGGCTCGGTCGGCAGCCTGGTGGGCCAGATCGCCAAGCTCAAGGGCGCCGGCCGGGTCATCGGCAGCGCCGGCTCGGCCGCCAAGGTCGAGCGGCTGCGGGCGCTGGGCTTCGACGCCGCGTTCGGCTACCACGACGGGCCGGTCCGCGACTCGCTGCGGGCGGCCGCCCCGGACGGCGTCGACGTCTACTTCGACAACGTCGGCGGAGACCACCTGGAGGCGGCGATCTCGGCCATGAACCTGCACGGCCGGGCCGCCATCTGCGGCATGATCGCCCAGTACAACGACACCGAGCCGCCCGCCGCGCCCCGCAACCTGTCGCTGGTCATCGGCAAGCGGCTGACGCTGCGCGGCTTCCTGGTCCGCGACCACAACCACCTGCGGGACGCGTTCGTCCGCGACGTCGCGGGCTGGCTGCGCGAGGGCAAACTCTCCTACGACGAGACGGTCGTCGACGGCATCGAGAACGCCCCGGCGGCGTTCCTCGGCCTGCTGCGCGGCGAGAACCTGGGCAAGATGCTCGTCCGGGTGTGAGCACCCGCACGTGGCGCACGGCGGTCGGCCCGGTCGGGTCGGCCGTCGTGCCATGCCCGGAGGATAGGCTGGCGGCATGACGGTGGCGGTGCGCGTGATCCCCTGTCTCGACGTGGACGCCGGGCGCGTGGTCAAGGGGGTCAACTTCCTCGACCTGCGGGACGCCGGCGACCCGGTGGAGCTGGCCGCCGCGTACGACCGGGCCGGCGCCGACGAGCTGACCTTCCTCGACGTCACCGCGTCCTCCAACGACCGGGGCACCATGCTCGACGTGGTGCGCCGCACCGCCGAGTCGGTCTTCATCCCGCTGACGGTCGGGGGTGGGGTCCGGCAGGTCGGCGACGTCGACACGCTGCTGCGCGCGGGCGCGGACAAGGTCGGTGTGAACACCGCCGCCATCGCGCGGCCGGAGCTGATCGCCGAGATCGCCGACCGGTTCGGCCGGCAGGTGCTCGTGCTCTCCCTCGACGTACGCCGTGCCCCGGCCGGGGTGACGCCCAGCGGGTTCGAGGTCACCACCCACGGTGGCCGGCGCGGCACCGGCCTCGACGCGGTGCGCTGGGCGCGGCAGGTGGCCGAGCTGGGCGCGGGGGAGATCCTGCTCAACTCGATGGACGCCGACGGCACCAAGGCGGGCTTCGACCTGGAGCTGATCGGCGCGGTGCGGGCCGTGGTGGACGTGCCGGTCGTGGCCAGCGGTGGGGCCGGCGAGGTGGCGCACTTCCCGCCGGCGATCGGGGCCGGCGCCGACGCGGTCCTCGCCGCCAGCGTCTTCCACTTCGGCGAGCTGACGGTGGGCGAGGTCAAGGACGCCCTGCGCCGCAGCGGTCACCCCGTGCGCTAGCCACGCCGGGCCGTCGTCCGCGCCGCGCCCAGGTGGTACGCGTCGTGCGCGATCAGATTCGCGAACGCTCCCGCCCATACCCAGCACCGGGCGCGGGTGCCGCAGATCGGGCATCGCCCGTGTCGCTGCTCATGCTCGGCCAGAACCCGCCACCATCTGGCCAGTTGCTCCGGGCTTGGCGCACTCACCGGGCTCCATCCAGGTTCGCGCGGATCGCAGCGACCGACACCTGCGCCTCGAAGCACCACCCGCCGGCGCAGTCCGGTACGGGGCCAGCACACGTGTGCCCCCGCATCCGCACCAGTCCGCCGACCGGCTGCTGGTCCACGACCACCGCCCACACCAGTTCGTCGCGGTTGGTCGGGTTCGGGCTGATCTCCCACGCCAGCAGGTGCAGCAGGGTGCCCGCAGGCACCTGAAGGCTGTCGGTCATGCTCGGCTCCGAGGGCAAAGGGTGGACATCACCGGGAACGGCAGCCACAGTTCCCGTCGATCCCGCCGGAAGCTGCTGTGCCAGATGGGCTGACACGTCGAGCGTGGCCGATAAGCTGGGCCTACGGCAGGCGTGAGCGGTGTGCACACGCTCCTGCACACGCTGGGGGTCGGGAATGGACACCTTCGGGCAGCTACTCAGACGGCATCGCGAGAGCGCCGGGCTGTCCCTGCGGCAGCTCGGTTCGCTCATCCACTTCCAGTACAGCCACATCGCCCAGGTGGAGCGTGGTGGACGCCGTGCCACCGATGCGCTGGCCACGGCCTGCGATCGGGCCTTGGGCGCTGACGGCGCGCTCGTCGAGGCGTACCGGACCGACCGTGCCGGCGCCACCGACATGCACAGACGCACCGTGCTGCGCGCCATGACCGCCTTGGCTGCCGCCCCCGCCGTCGCGCCCCTGGCCGGGTTGGAAGCCCTCCGCCACGGCCTCGGCGACGCGGTGACGCCCGACCACGACGAGTGGGAGCAGATCGTGGCCGACTACGGCCACAGCTACTACCGGCAGGCCCGTCCCGCGCTGATGGCCCAACTGGGTGCCGACCTGACCGTGCTGCAACACCAACTCGCCGCCGACACTGGTACGCGCCGGCCTGGTCTTCTGCGAGCTGCCTCCCGCCTGTCCGTCATCGTCGCGTTGAGCCTTGTCGCGTCGGGGCAGACCGTGCTAGGTCGCCGCTGGTGGCGGACCGCCCATCGGGTTGCCGACGAATCCGGGGACACCGACACCCGGGTGTTGGTGCGGGCGTGGAATGTGGTGAACGGCTGCTACGACGGACGCCAACCGTCGGCGGTCGTCGCCCTGTCGGACGAGGCACTGCCTCTACTGGGGCGGCGGGCTACGTCGGCGGCGTGCGGGTTGCTCGCCGGCCGGTCCCAAGCCCTGTCGTTGGCCGGGCGGCATGCGGAGGCGGTGGCGACGGTGCGGCAACTCGCCGACCTTGCCCAGCAGCTACCAGCCGCGATCGTGGACGACGTGGAGTCGTTGTGGGGGTGGCCGGAGCATCGGCTTCACCACACCGAATCGTGGGTGTACACGCACGGTGGCCGTCTGGTCGACGCGGAGGCCGCGCAGGAGCGGGCCCTCGACCTGTACCCGGCGTCGCAGGCGCGGTTACGTGCGCAGGTGCAACTGCATCAGGCTGCCCGGCTGATCCGGGGCGGGCATGTTCCCGACGGGTTGCGGTACGCCGCCGACACCCTCGACGCGCTGCCGGTCGAGCTGCACAACCACCTGCTGCGGTCGGTGGCCGCCCAGGTCACGGCTGCCGTACCCACAGTGGAGCGGTCGCGGCCCGCGTTCGCCGATCTCGCCGACCGGGTTCGGGCCTAGGCTCATCCGCTATGCCGGTGACGTACACCGTGCACACCGCCGAGTCGGCCGCGGCCGTGTTTCCGGCGCTGGCCCGCCTGTACGCGGTCGTCTACGCCGAGCCGCCCTACGCCGAGGGGCCGGAGCAGGTTGCCGCGTTCGCCGACGGGTTGCCCGACGAGTCGCGACGCCCAGGATTCACCCTCGTGGTCGCCGAGGAGGTGGGTGTGCTGGTGGGTGCGGCGTACGGGTGGACGATGCCCGCCGGCCGTTGGTGGATGCGCGCCGACACCAAGCCTTTCGCCGACCTCCGGACCGCCGACAAGTTCGCGGTGATGGAGTGGGTCGTGCATCCCGACCGGCGCGGTGCGGGCATCGGTGCGGAGCTCATCCGCCGGCTCCTCGACGGGCGGCCCGAACGGTGGGCGACCCTGGCGTCCAACCCGGCCGCACCCGCCCGTGCCATCTACCAGCGCGCGGGTTGGCAGCAGGTCGGCGGATCGGCGATGCCCGACGGCACACCCATGCACCTGCTCGTCCTGCCGTTGCCCGCTGCGCCGGTCCGGCGTCGCTGACCCCCGGCCCGGGTCCATCGGCGCGACGTTTCGCCCGCTTGGCAATCTTGGACAGTTTCCGTTAGCAGGTAACGGAAACTGTCCAAGATCTGCAATGGGTGTCAGTGGCCGCCGGAGTGGCCCTCGGGTGACCGGCGGGGGGTGGGGATCGACCGGACGGCGTACTCCTGCACGGCCGCCGCGTGCTCGGCCTCGTCCAGGATCCAGTCGGCGCGGCCCGGCGCGTGCCGGCGGCTCAGCACGCCCTGCACGGTGTCCACCATCGTCGCTACCCCGGCGCGCGGCCGGGTGCGCCAGAGCTGCTCACCCTCCGTGGTGATGCGGAACCAGCCGTCGGCGACGGTGACCAGACCCGCGCCGACCAGCCGCTGCACCGCGGCCTCCACCTCGTGCCGCTGCGGAATCGCCTGGTTGAGGTGATCGGCGGTGGACAGCACGTCGGTCAGGCGTACGCCCTCCGGCCGACGACTCGTCGCGGACCGTCGGTGCCGCCCGGCCCCGCTCGCGATCACCAACGACACGAAGATCCAGGCGTCGCTCCAGCGCCAACCGTTCTCCCCCATGCAGAGATGATGACGGCGAGCGCCGCGGAAGGGAACACCCACCCTCCAACGAGCCCGTTTCGACCATCGTGCGTGCCGGCCCGTGGACGGTCGGTGAGCGCTCAGGCGGCCGGGGCGGGAGCGGCGCCCGGCGGGTCGCCCGCGGTGGCGCCCGGCGGGTCGCCGGCGGTCGCGTCCAGCGCGGGCACCGCGACGAGCGGGATGAAGAACTGCGCCAGTGGGCCGATGGCCAGCGCGTACGCGATGGTGCCCACGCCGACCGTGCCGCCGAGCAGCCAGCCCAGCGCGAGCACGGTGACCTCGATGACCGTGCGCACCAGGCGGATCGAGCGCCCGGGTCGGCGGGCGACGAAGCCGGTCATCAGCCCGTCGCGTGGACCCGGACCCAACTGGGCGCCGAGGTAGAGCGCGGTGGCCGCGCCGTTGGCGACGATCCCGGTGATCAGCAGAGCGATGCGGGCGCCGAGGGGGCCGCCGGTGGGCAGCAGGGCCAGGGTGGCGTCCACCACCAGGCCAATCACCACCACGTTGCTGACCGTGCCGAGGCCGGGCCGCTGGCGCAGCGGGATCCACAGCAGCAGCACCAGGGCGCCGACGCCGATGGTGACCGTGCCGAAGGAGAGCCCGGTCCGCTCGGACAACCCCTGGTGGAAGACGTCCCACGGGTCGAGGCCCAGGTCGGAGCGGATCATCAGGGCCATGCTGACCCCGTAGAGGACGAGCCCTGCGTAGAGCTGGGTGAGCCGTCGCACCGGCCGCTGCCGCAGATTGCCAATCAGTGCCATGCATGCCACCCTAGGTGCCAATCCTCCCGGAGGAAGAGGCCAATATCCGAGGAGTGGCCATGACAGCTCAGGTGCGAGGCGTCCAATTGGCCCGGTTGCTCGGGCAGTGGCACGCCCTGCCGGGCCGTCGTCGGAGTCCCGACTACGCCGCCCTGGCCGGCGCGGTGCGCGGCCTGCTCGCCGACGCCCGGCTTCCGCTGGGCGTGCGCCTCCCGGCGGAACGCGAGCTGGCCGAGGCGCTGCGGATCAGCCGCACCACGGTCACCGCCGCGTACCGGGAGCTGCGCGAGACCGGGCATCTGGCCAGCCGCCGGGGCGCCGGCAGCTGGACGATGCTTCCCGGCAACCACCGGGTCGCCAGCACCGGGCTGTGGACCCCGCTGGACGACCGGGAGATGATCGACCTCGGCGTCGCCGCGTTGGCGGCCCCGCCGCAGCTGCTCGCCGCCGCGCGGGCCGCCGCCGAGGATCTGCCCCGCTACCTGGGCGGGGCCGGCTACCACCCGACCGGGATCGGCGAGCTGCGCGCCGCGGTGGCCGCCGGCTACACCGCGCGGGGGTTGCCCACCTCGGCCGACCAGATCATGGTCACCAGTGGCACCCAGCACGCCCTGGACCTGGTGCTGCGCCTCGCCCTGGCGCCCGGCGGGAGCGTGCTCGTCGAATCCCCGACCTACCCCAACGCGCTCGCCGCGCTGGCCAGCCGGCGGGCCCGGATCACGACACACGGGCTGTCCTCCGACGCCGGTGGCTGGGAGCCCGACCTGCTGCTGGGCAGCCTGCGGCAGACCCGGCCCAAGCTGGCGTACCTGATTCCGGAGTTCCAGAACCCGACCGGGCACCTGATGCCGTCCGCGTTGCGCGAGCAGGTGGTCGCCGCCGCCCACGCCGTCGGCACCGACCTGATCGTCGACGAGTCCTTCGTGGACCTGCCGCTGGACGACACCGAGCTGCCCCCGCCCACGGCCACATTCGACCGGCACTCCCGGGTGGTGAGCATCGGAGGAATGAGCAAGCCGTACTGGGGTGGCCTGCGCATCGGCTGGGTACGCGCCTCCGCGCCGCAGGTGCAGCGGCTGGCCGCCGTCCGGGTCGGTGTGGACATGTCCAGCCCGGTGCTCGACCAGTTGGTCGCGGTGCACCTGCTCAACGACGCGGCGGCCATCGTCGCCGCCCGCCGGGCCCAGCTCACCGCCCAGCGCGACGCGTTGCTGGCCGCGCTGGCGCACCGACTTCCGGACTGGCGGGTGACCGTGCCGCGCGGCGGCGTGACCCTCTGGGCCGAACTGGACGGCCCGGTCTCCAGCGCGCTCGCCCGCGCCGCCGAGGAGGTCGGTGTCCGGCTCGCGCCCGGCCCCCGGTTCGGTCTGGACGGCACCCTGGAACGCTTCCTGCGGCTGCCGTTCACCCTGCCGGCCGCCGACCTGGTGGAGGCCGTGGAGCGGATCGCCACGGTCCGCTACGACCTGGACCGGACCGGCCGGCAGCGATGGCGGGAGCCGTCCGTCATCGCCTGAGCCCGGCCGGCCCCCGGTCGACGCGCCGGTGGCCCCACACCCGAGCGGGTGCGAGGCCACCGGCGGACCGTTTCTACAGCTCGGCGAGCGTGCCCGCGTACATCTTGTCGATCTCGGCGGCGAAGTTGCTCTCCACGCCACGGCGCTTGATCTTCAACGACGGGGTGATCTCGCCGTCCTCGATCGTCAGGTCGCGCGGCAGGATCGCCACCTTCTTGATCGTCTCCCAGCGGTTGAGCTTGGCGTTGAGCTGGGCGACGTACTCCTCGACCATCGCCTGCGCCTCCGGCGAGGCGACGATCTCGGCATAGTCGCGGCCCTCCAGCGGGCCGCCGGCCACCCAGCCCCGGATCGCGTCCGGGTCCAGCGTGACGAGCATCGTGCAGAAGTTGCGGGCCTGACCGACCACGACCGCCTGCGAGGTGTACGGGCAGATCGCCTTGAACATCCCCTCGATGTGCGACGGCGCGATGTACTTGCCGCCCGAGGTCTTGACCAGGTCCTTCTTGCGGTCGGTGATCCGCAGGTAGCCCTGCTCGTCCAGGCTGCCGATGTCACCGGTGCGGAAGAAGCCGTCCTCGGTGAACGCGGCGGCGGTCTCCTCCGGCAGGTTGTGGTAGCCGCGCATCACGGGCCGGCCACGGACCAGGATCTCGCCATCGGTGTCGATCCGGCACTCCAGGTCGCCCATCGCCTGCCCGACAGTGCCGATCCGCAGCCCGGAGGGCGGGTTCACGAAGTTGCCGGCGCTGGTCTCGGTGAGGCCGTAGCCCTCGGAGATCGGCAGGTTGGCGGCGGCGAAGAAAGTGGCGATCTCGGGGCTCAGCGGAGCGGCGCCGGAGACCAGCACCCGCATCCGGCCGCCCAGGCGGGCCTGGAGCTTGCTGAACACCAGCTTCTCGGCCAGCCCGTAGCGCAGCTTCAACCCGGCCGGCACCGGCTTGCCGGCCTGCTCCAGAGCGACCTTCTCCTTGCCGACCTGGACACCCCAGGCGAAGATCTTCGCCTTCGCGCCGCCGGCGCCCTGCGCGGTGGTCACCGCCCGGTTGTAGACCTTCTCGAAGACCCGGGGAGCGCCGCACATCAGGGTCGGCCGGATCACCGCGAGCAGGTCGACCAGCTTGTCCACCCGCCCGTCGACGTAGGTGGGCAGACCGACGTGGATCGCGCCGCAGAGCAACGTCTTGCCGAACGAGTGGGCCAGCGGCAGCCACAGGTACTGCAGGTCGTCGTCGCGCAGCAGCCCGACCTCGGCCTGCGCCACGGCCTCCCAGCACCAGCCGCCGTGCAGCAGCTCGACACCCTTGGGCTGGCCCGTGGTGCCGGAGGTGTAGATCAGCGTGGCCAGGTGATCCGGGCCGATGCCGGCCACCAGCATGTCGATCAGATCGGGCTCGGCGGCCAGCGCGCGGGTGCCCTGCTCCTCCAGGTCGGCCAGGGTGAGCTGGGGAACCGCGGCGTTCGGGTCCGGGGTGCCGTCGAAGAGCACCACGTGGGTCAGCGCCGGCAGGGCCGCTCCGGCGATCTTGGCGGCCTGCGTCGGGTTCTCCGCGAAGAGCACCCGCGAGGCGGAGTCAGCGATGATGAATGTCGCGTCCGCCGGCTCGGTGGTCGGGTAGACGGTGGTGGTCGCCCCGCCGGCGCACATGATGCCGAGGTCGGCGACCACCCAGTCGAGCCGGGTGTTGGCGAGGATGGCGACGGGATTCTCCTGGCCGACGCCGAGCGCGTGCAGGCCGGCGGCGACGGCCTTGGCGCGTTGGCCGACCTGCTCCCAGGTCAGCCAGTCGGGGCCCGAGTCGTCGGGGGTCGGGGACGCGAACGCGTGGCGGTCGGGGGTGGCCGCCACACGCTTGAGGAACATGTCCGGGATGGAACGGTACGGTACATCGAGAGCCATCGCTGTAGCCGCCTTCGGGGGTGGTGGCGTGACGGTCGTCACGTCATAGTGGTTACCGAAGAGTATTGCCTGGCACCGGGCATCGGCTAGTGCTGGTGATCGGCTGGCTGCCCTGGCCCGCCGGCCGACACACCCCGGATCAGGCGTAGCGGGCAGCCACGATTGACCAGTCGTAGGTCGCCTGGACCCAGTTGCGCCGCGCGGCCAGCGGCGAGCGCAACGCCTCGACACCGCTGGCCAGCAGCCTCTCCTCCGCCGCCAGGTACGCCGCCAACCCCCGGTTGAAACGGTCGGCGGCCGCCCATAACGCGTCCGCCTCGGCCAGGCCGCCCTCCTGGGCGATGACCGTCACCAGGTTGTGCGCGTCCGGGTCGGCCCGGCTCTCCTTGCCGTACGAGAAGAGGTCGTTGCACCAGCAGACCAGGTCCACCGCCAGCAGGTCCAGGGCGGCCAGCGCCGGTTCGGCACGCCGGGTCGGGCCGGGTGGCTGTTCCGACGCCAGGTCGGTCAGGGTGAGACAGGGGTGCACGCCGCCGATGTGCCGACGCAACTGGACGTACTCCGTCAACCCCGGCACCCGCCGGCGTTCCCGGTTGGCGGCCTCCCAGAGCAGCGCCAGCAGATACTGGCGCACCTGGCTGACGAACCGCAGCAGCATCGGCGCCCGCCCCTCGGCCCGGGTCCGGCGGCACAGATCATGCAGCGCGGCACCCAGCGGGCCGGCGTTTGGCGGCAGTGGCGCGAGCGGGTCGCCGCACCGGTCCAGCACGTCGAGCAGCGCGGCGATGACCGGCGCCAGCCGGCCCGGGTCGGCCCCGAGGCCGTCCTCGTCGCAGGCGTCGTCCATGACGAAGAGCCAGGAGATCAGGTCGGTGAGGAGCCGCAGCCCCTGCGCCGGCCCTTCCGGGCAGGCCCGGCCGGCCAGGCCGGCGGCGTCCGCCAGTTGTAGTCGATGAACCTGATGACCGGAATTGACCAAACCGAGAGCGCGCGCCCACTCGACGCTCTCGCTGGCCACCCGATCCGTGGACTTGTGGCGCCCCGCCGCGAAGGAGGGTTCCCGTAGCGCCGAGATCGCGAAGCTCCGCATCGTGTGCCCCCACATCGTGCCGCCCCGGCGCGGAACGGCGCGGTGAAGCGTACGGGAGGAGGTATTGGCGCGCATCGCTAGGACTGCGGCAGTTGTCCGGCGCCTAGGTGACCGATTAGGCGCAGAAAGTCACATGCCCAGGCTGGCGTTGCGGAGCTGCCGCGCGGACGTCGCCGAACCGTCCAGTTGAACCCGGGCCACCCGCTGCCGACCGGAGAGGAACAGGGTCAACTCGGCCGGCGCGCCCACCAACCGCAGCCGCTCGCCACCACGGCCGACGGAGATTTCGCCGTGACCGGGCGCCTGCACGTAGAGGTCCGCCGGGAAGCGGCGCAGCGTCAGCCGGGCGAGCGGGGCGACCCGCTTCCACAGGGTGGCCTGCAAACCGCGGGACAGCTCGCGCGGCTGCCACCCCGGGACGGCCCGCCGCACGTCCTCGTGGTGGATGAAGAACTCCACCGTGTTGACCAGCTCGTCGGTCAGCGGGTTGCTGATCGGGCTCCACACCGGCGGCCGGCGCACCTGCGCCACCAGCTCGGGGTAGGGCCCGGCGGCGAGCCGTCGGCGGACCCGTTCGGCGTGCCCCCGCAGCGGCGCCAGCAGGATCCCGCCGGCCGCGTCCGGACGGCGCTCGCGCAACACCAGGTGCGCGGCGAGGTCACGGGTCGCCCAGCCCTCGTTGATCGTCGGCGCGTCGGGCCCGAGGGCCAGGAAAAGATCGGCCAGCGCCTCGCGCTCGGCTCGGGCGTACCGCGACATGGCCCGATCGTAGGCCCGCGGACGCGCCACCGCGCGCCGGCGGACGCCCGGCCGCACCCAGAGCCCGTACGTCCGGTACGTGACGGTCGACATATCCCGTCCGGGTCGGCGGTGCCGGCTCGCAGCGGTAAGGATGAGGGAGATAATTGTGGCTTACGGCGGGGGAGAGCGTGGCGAGCAGGACAAGTCGGGACGTGCTCGGCAGGGGGCTGGGGGTTCTGCGGCAGGCGATCCGGGAGCAGCCGCGGATCTTCGCGGTTGCCGTGATCGGCAGTGTGCTGTTCGGCTCGATGGTCATCGTCAGCGCGTACGTGGTGGGCGCGGTGGTCGGTGATGTGGTGGTGCCGGCCATCGCGCGGGGCGAGGTGGGCGTCGGCACCCTGGCGCTGGCGGCGGTCGCCCTGTTCGGGATCAGCGTGCTGCGGGTGGTGGGCATCTTCGGCCGCCGGCTCGGCGCGGGCTACATGCAGTACCGGCTCCAGGCCGCCTACCGCCGCCGGGTCACCCGCCGCTACCTGGACCTGCCGCTGTCGTGGCACCACCGCAACGCCACCGGCACGCTGCTCTCCAACGCCAACTCCGACGTGGAGGCGGCCTGGTATCCGATCGCTCCGCTGCCCTTCGCGGTGGGCACGCTGGTGATGCTGGTCGGCGCGATCGTCTCGCTGTTCGCCACCGACTGGGCCCTCGCCCTGGTCGGCCTCGCGGTCTTTCCCGCGCTGTTCGCGCTCAACGTGGTCTACTCGCGCCGGATGGCGCCCCGGCAGGCCCGGGCGCAGCGGTTGCGCGCCGAGGTCAGTGGCATCGCGCACGAGAGCTTCGACGGCGCGTTGGTGGTCAAGACGATGGGCCGCGAGGCGCAGGAGACGGCCCGGTTCGCCGGTCGCGCCGGCGAACTGCGCGACGCGTTGATCGCGGTCGGCCGGCTGCGGGGCGTCTTCGACCCGCTGCTGGAGACGCTGCCCAGCCTCGGCACCCTCGCGGTGCTGGTGGTCGGGGCGTTCCGCCTGCGCGAGGGCGCGATCAGCGTCACCGAGCTGGTCAGCGTCGCGTTCCTCTTCACCGTGCTGGCCTTCCCGGTGCGGGCCATCGGCTGGGTGCTGGCCGAGCTGCCGCGCAGCGTCGCCGGCTGGGACCGGGTGCGCCGGGTGCTCGACGCCACCGGCGAGATGCCGTACGGGCAGCACGTGCTCGACCCGGCCACCCCGGGGCCGGCCACGCTCACGTTCACCGACGTGCACTTCTCCTACCCGCCGGCCGAGGCGCACCAGCCCGGCGCGCAGGTGCTCGGCGAGGTCGGCTTCACCGTGCCGGCCGGCCGCACGGTCGCGCTGGTCGGGCCGACCGGCGCCGGCAAGTCCACCATCGCCTCGCTGGCCGTACGCCTGGTCGACCCGGACTCCGGCGTCGTCGAGCTGGACGGCGTGAATGTGCGCGACCTGACCGCCGCGTCGCTGGCCGGCACGGTCGCGCTGGTCGCGCAGGTGCCGTTCGTCTTCGACGACACCGTGCGGGCCAACGTCGCCCTGGACCGGGCGGGCATCGACGACGAGGACGTCTGGGCGGCGCTGCGCCTGGCCGAGGCGGACGGGTTCGTCGCCGCGCTGCCGGAGGGCCTGGACACGATGGTCGGCGAGCGGGGCACCTCGCTCTCCGGCGGCCAGCGGCAGCGGCTCACGCTGGCCCGCGCGCTGGCCGGGCGGCCACGCCTGCTGGTGCTCGACGACGCGACGAGCGCCGTGGATCCCCGTGTGGAGGCGGCCATCCTCGCCGGTCTGCGGGCGTCGGCGGGCGAGCCGGGAGTGCCGGCCGCGTCGATCCTGGTGGTGGCGTACCGCCGGGCGACCATCGCCCTCGCCGACGAGGTCGTCTACGTGGAGCAGGGCCGGGTGGTCGCCCGGGGCACGCACACCGAGCTGCTGGCCACCGTCGGAGGGTACGTGGACCTGGTCACCGCGTACGAGCAGGCGGAGGTCGACCGCGCGCAGGAGCGCGCGTACGACGACGAGGTGGCGCAGCTGCCGTCGGGCCTGGAGATCGAGGTGGACCGGTGAGCGCGAGGAGTGCAGCGCAGCGGAGCCCCGCAGTCGCGAACGAAAGGCAAGACCGGTGAGTACGACGGTGACGAATGACGAGCGGGACGCGCGGACGGAGACGACCTGGCAGACCCTGCGGCGGGGGTTGGCGCTCTCCCCGGAGCTGCGGACCGGCCTGGCCGCCACGCTGGGCCTGGCCCTGGTCTACATGGTGGGCCGGGTGGCCGTTCCGGTCGCGGTGCAGCAGGGCATCGACCGCGGCATCGTCGGCGGTCTGAACCTCGACGTGGTCTGGTCGGTGGTGGCGGTCACCGCGGCGATCCTCGTGGTCACCACGGCCTGCGGCTATCTGATGATGCGCCGGCTGTTCACGGTCAGCGAGACGGCGTTGGCGAATGTGCGGACGCGGGCGTTCCGGCACGTGCACGACCTGTCGATGTTGCACCAGCAGTCGGAGCGGCGTGGGTCGCTGGTCTCGCGGGTGACCAGCGACGTCGACCAGATCACCCAGTTCCTCCAGTGGGGTGGGGTGATCCTGCTGGTCAACCTGGGTCAGCTGGTGGTGACGACGGCCGTCATGCTGGCGTACTCCTGGCAGCTGACCCTGGTGGTGCTGGTGGCGTTCCTGCCGGCGGTGCTCGTCATCCGCCAGTTGCAGCGTCGCCTCGGCGCGGCGTACGCGACGGTGCGTCAGCGCACCGGCACGCTGCTGGGCGCGGTCGGCGAGAGCGTCGTGGGCGCGCCGGTGATCCGGGCGTACGGCATCGCGGGGCGCACGGCCCGGCGGTTGGACGACGCCATCGACAATCAGCGCCTGGCGCAGCAGCGGGCGATCCGGATCAGCATCGTGGGCAGTTCGGTCGGCGAGCTCGCGGCCGGGTTGGCGCTGGCGGGCGTGGTGGTGCTCGGGGTGACGTTGGGGGTGGACGGCACGCTGTCGATCGGCCAGCTGACCGCCTTCCTCTTCCTGGTGACGCTGTTCATCCAGCCGGTGCAGATCGCCACCGAGGTGCTCAACGAGGCGCAGAACGCGATCGCGGGCTGGCGGCGGGTGCTGGACGTACTCGACGTGGCCCCGGATGTGGCGGACCCGGGGGAGCAGGGACGGGACCTGCCGGCTGGTCCGTTGGACATCCGGTTCGCCGGGGTGCGGTTCGCCTATCCGGGTGGCCCGCCGGTGCTGCACGACATCGATCTGGAGATCCCGGCGAAGAGCCGGGTGGCGGTGGTCGGCGAGACGGGCAGCGGCAAGACGACCTTCGCGAAGCTGCTCACCCGCCTGATGGACCCGTCGGCGGGAGCGGTGCTGCTGTCCGGGGTGCCGCTGGCGCAGGTGCGGTTCGACTCGCTGCGCTCCCGGGTGGTGATGGTGCCGCAGGACGGGTTCCTCTTCGACGCGACGGTGGGGGACAACGTCCGGTTCGCCCGGCCGGAGCTGACCGACGAGCAGCTCGGCGCCTCGTTCACGGAGTTGGGCCTGGCGGACTGGTTGGACGGTCTGCCCGCCGGCCTGGACACGCCCGTCGGGGAGCGTGGCGAGGCGTTGAGCGTCGGGGAGCGGCAGCTTGTCGCGCTGGCCCGGGCGTACGTGGCCGATCCGGACCTGCTGGTGCTGGACGAGGCGACCAGCGCGGTGGACCCGGCTACCGAGGTGCGGCTGCAACGCACCCTGGACGCCGTCACGCGGGGTCGCACGACGCTCGCCATCGCGCACCGGCTCTCCACCGCGCAGGCTGCCGACGAGGTGATCGTGGTGGACCGGGGTCGCATCGTGCAGCGCGGCCCGCACGATGAGCTGGTGCACGATGCCGACTCGGTCTACGGCCTGCTGTACGCCTCCTGGTTGGAGCAGACCCGGTAACGAAGTGCCAGGCTGCTGGACGCCGTGGAACGGGTGCTCTACGCTCCGGGTTAGGTAAGCCTAACCTCTTAAGGAGGTCGCGCCATGCGGCCCAGCCCCGCCGAGATCGTTCGTACCCTCGTCGCCGGTCGGCTGCCCGGTCTCGTCCACCTGGCCCGCCGGCCGGGCCCGCACCACGCCCGGCACGTGACCGATCCCGACGGCCGGGTGCTGCTGCTGGTGCCGGTGGCCAGCCACCTGGGCGCCGCGCTGCGGCCGGTGGCCGGTGGCGCCGACGTCGCAGTGGTTCTGGACGTCCTCGACCTGCCGCCCGCGGCCGGCGCTCCCGGGCTGGGGCGGGCCTGGGTCTCCGGCTGGGCCGCCGAACTGCACGACGAGGAGGCACGCCGAGCGGCGCTCGACTTCGCCGCGGTCGAGCCGACCGGCGACCTGCTCGACGTGGGCGTCCGGTTCCGGCTGTTCCGCTTCGAGGTGGCCGAGGTGCGCTGGGAGCGGGCCGGCGTCGTGCACCGGATCGACCCGGGGGAGTACGCCGAGGCCGAGCCGGACCCGGTGCACCCGTTCGAGGCGCTGCTGCTGGCCGACCTCGCCGAGCGCGACGCCGACCAGGTGACCGACTACCTGCGCCGGCAGCTCGGGTTGACCGAGCAGACCCCGGACGGGCCGCCGCGCGTGGTGCGCATCGACCGTTACGGCCTGGTGGTCGCCCTCGGGCGCCCCGGCGCGCGGCGGCGCGTCCGGCTGGCGTTCCCGTGCCCGCTGGCCGAGCCCGACGAGCTGAGCCGCCTCCTGCCGACGCTGCGTCGCCCGGCCGACGCCCGCCCGCCCCGCTGAATGGCGGTCTAGGTCGGCAACTGCCCGGTGAGGTAGCGCTGAATGGTCGGGCCGATCATGGCGACCAGCGTCTCCCGGTCCGCCGAGGCGACCGGCTCCAGCCGTACCACGTGCCGCATCATGGCCAGCCCGATCAGCTGGGTGGCGACCAGCGAACCGCGCAACGGCAGCTGGGCCGGATCGACGTCGAGCTGGTCGAGGACCCGACGCAGCACCTGCGTGGTGATGAACTCGCGCAGCAGGCGGGCCGTCCACTCGTTGCTCACAGCGGAACGCATCAGCGCCACACCCGCACTGCCGGCCGGGGAGTCCCAGATGCCGAGGAACGCCCGCACCAGTCGCTCGCCGATGCCGTTCCGGTCGCCGGCGAGCACCGTCGGTAGCACCTCGCCGGGATCGACCGGGAACTGCATCGCGGCCAGGAAGAGCTGGTCCTTGCTGCCGAAGTAGTGGTGCACCAGCGCCGGGTCCACCCCGGCGGTGGCGGCGATGCCGCGGATCGAGGCGGCGTCGAAGCCGCGCTCGGCGAACGCCGCCCGCGCCGCGTCGAGGATCGCCTCCCGGGTGTCCGGGTTGCCGGGTCGCCGGCCGGTCCGCCGCGTCATCGCCGCCCTTCGTTCGTCCGCTGACGCCGCCGGTCGCCCGACGGCTGGCGGCAACCCGCGGGGCGCGGGTCGCCGCCGGTCGGTCAGCCGGTGCGCCGGCGCAGGGTCGCCGCCGCGAGCACCAGCGCCAGCACCACCGCGCCGAGCACCACGCCCACGTCCCGCCACATCGTGCCGGTCGGCTCGGCGTTGGCGCCGACTTCCTGCAACGCCTCGATGGCGTACGACAGGGGGAAGGCGTCACTGAGCGCCTGGAGCCAGCCGGCCATCTGGTCGCGGGCCACGAACAGTCCACAGAGCAGCAGCTGGGGGACCACCACGACCGGCAGAAACTGTACTGCCTGGAACTCGGTGCGGGCGAAGGCGCTGCACAGCAGGCCGAGGGCGACGCCGAGCACCGCGTCGAGCACCGCGATCCCGATCACCAGACCGCTGCTTCCGACGGTCCGGAGATCGAAGATCCAGTACGCCACACCGGCGGCGACCGCGGCCTGTACGGCGGCGGCCAGCCCGAACGCGATGCCGTACCCGAAGAGCAGGTCGAGCTTGCCCAGCGGGGTGGTGAGCAGCCGTTCCAGGGTGCCGGAGGTGCGTTCCCGCAGCATCGCGATGCTGGTGACGAGGAACATGATCACGAAGGGGAAAATGCCCAGCATCACCAGGGCGATCCGGTCGAACGTCGACGGCTGCCCCGGCGGGGTCGGCTGGTCGACGTACATGAAGTAGACCAGGGTGAGCAGGACGGCCGGCACCAGCACGAGCAGCGCGATGGTGCGCCGGTCGTGCCGGAGCTGACGCAGGATGCGGCCGGTGGTGGCCGCCAGGATCCGCGGGTTCACGATGCCTCCCGTCCGGCCGGCGCGTCCGTGGCGCCGGCCTTGATCAGTCGCAGGAACGCCTCGTCGAGGTCGTCCACGCCGGCGGCGGCGCGGATCGCGGCCGGGCTGTCGTCGGCGATCAGCCGCCCCTGGCGGATCAGCAGCAGCCGGTCGCAGCGGGCCGCCTCGTCCATGACGTGACTGGACACCAGCAGGGTGGTGCCGGCGGCGGCCATGGCGTGGAACCGGGCCCACAGGTCGGCCCGCAGCACCGGGTCCTGACCGACGGTCGGCTCGTCGAGGATGACCAGCTCCGGGTCGCCGACCAGGGCGCAGGCCAGCGAGGCGCGGCTGCGCTGACCACCGGAGAGGGTGGCGACCAGTTGACCGGCCGCCTCGGCCAGACCGACCGCGCTGACCGCCTCGTCGGCCTCGGCACGACCACGGCCGTACAGGGCCGCGAAGTACCGGGCGTTCTCCCGGACGGTCAGGTCGGCGTAGACGCTCGGCGCCTGGGTGAGGTAGCCCACCCGGTTGCGCAGCTCCGGGGCGCCCGCCGGCTGGCCCAGCACGGTGACCGTCCCCGCGCTGACCAGCTGCACGCCGACCACCGCCCTCATGAACGTGGTCTTGCCGCTGCCGCTGGGGCCCAGCAGGCCGGTGACGGCGCCGCGCGGAACGGCGCAGCTGATGCCGTCCAGCACCCGCCGTCCGCCCCGGTCGACCACCAGGTCGCGGACGGTTATCGCGTCGTCCATCACGCACCTCCGAGAAACTCATCGTCTGTTGAACTCAACGCTAGATGAGATATCTCCGTCCGCGCAACAGCCCGCTTCCCCGACACCGCCCGCCGTCGCGCCCAGCATCACAACGGGCAGTAGGCTTCGGACCGGACAGCAGGTCCGGCAACGGGCATTGCGTAC
Source organism: Micromonospora sp. NPDC005254 (assembly GCF_042872525.1). Lineage (NCBI taxonomy): Bacteria > Bacillati > Actinomycetota > Actinomycetes > Micromonosporales > Micromonosporaceae > Micromonospora > Micromonospora sp. NPDC005254. The sequence goes on from NZ_JBIAKM010000003.1 coordinate 353,084, forward strand.
TGATCGGGCGTACGGCACGATGACGCCGTGGGTCACGCTCCGTTACCGCACAGCGGATTTCTTGAGGACTGGGCCGCGCGGTTGCGGGACGCCGCTGAGCGGCCGGTCGTCGGCATCCTGCTGCGCGGCAGTCACGCCCGACGGGCCGCCACCGCGCACAGCGACGTCGACCTCGACGTGCTGGTCGGCGGCTCCCCGTACGCTGCCCGCCGCGCGTACCTGGCCGAGACCGCCGGCCGGGTCACCCACGTCTCGGTGGCCGCCCGCGACGTCCGCTCCTGGGTGCACCGGCTCGGCGAACCGGCCGACTGGGCGTTCGGGCTGCCGGTCACCGCGCCGGCCCGGCTGCTCTGGGCCGACCCGCACTGGCGGCCCCGGATCGACCTGCCGGTGCTCTGCCAGCCCGCCGGGCCACCCCGGCTGGAGGAGCTGATCGCCATGCTCGGCAAGGCCGCCGCCGCCCGGGCCGCCGCCGACCGCCTCGGGGTCCGGCTCGCCGTGGCGGACCTCGCCCGGCTCTGCCCGTCGGTGCTGCGCCCGGCGAACCCGTCGGTACGGGTGTCGTCCCGGCGGGCGGCGTTCGCGGCGGCCCTGGAGCTGCCGGTCGCCCCCGCCGGCTACCGCGACGACATGCTGCTCTGCCTCGGGCTGCGTCCGGGCGGCACCGGGCAGCTCTGGGCCGCCGCCGTACGGCTGGTCGCCGGGATCCTGCCGTTGATCCGCCCGTACGCCGGGGAGATCGCCGACACGGCCGGCGCCGACCTGGCCGACGCCCTGGTCGACGGCCGGCTGGACCGCTACGTGGCCCAGCTCGCCCGGCCCGTGGGCCACCCGCCGAACCCTCGGCGGGAGTCGTCGCCGGTGCCCGCGCCGCGTGCAGGACAATGGGTAACTGTGCCCGTACCTGACGCGCCGGTGACCGGCGTCCCCAGCGATCCGAGCGGCCCGGCGGCGTCGACGCCGGCCCGTCCGACCCGGCTCGACCCGGCCATCGCGGCCCGGCTGCGCCGCACCGCCGACGGTCTGGTCGCCGCCGTGGTGCGCGCCCACGACTCCGGCGAGGTGCTGATGGTCGCCTGGATGGACGACGAGGCGCTGCACCGCACCCTCACCACCGGCCGGGCCACCTACTGGTCGCGCAGCCGCCGGGAGTACTGGGTCAAGGGCGCCACCTCCGGCCACCACCAGTACGTGCGCTCCGTCGCGCTGGACTGCGACGGCGACGCGCTGCTGGTCAGCGTCGACCAGGTCGGCGCGGCCTGCCACACCGGGCACCGGACCTGCTTCTTCACCGAGCTGCCGGTGACGGGGGCCGGCACATGACCGACGGCGCGGTGAGCCCCGACCTGGCCACCTTCACCGACGTGGCTGCCCGCTGGCGCGTGGTGCCGGTCACCCGACGCCTGCTGGCCGACGCCGAGACCCCGGTGGGTGTCTACCGCAAGCTCGCCGGCGGGCCCGGCACGTTCCTGCTCGAGTCGGCCGAGCAGGGCGTCGGCTCGGCGGGCATGGCCTGGTCGCGGTACTCGTTCATCGGCGTGCGCAGCAGCGCGACCCTCATCGAGCGGGACGGGGTGGCGACCTGGCTCGGCCAGCCGCCCGCCGGGCTGCCCACCGACGGCGACCCGGTGCGCGTGCTGCGGGACACCGTCGTGGCGCTCGCCGGCCCGCTCGGGGACCCGTCCGACGGTCTGCCCCCGCTGACCGGGGGCATGGTCGGCTACCTCGGCTACGACCTCGTCCGCCGCTTCGAGCGGCTGCCCGAGCTGACCGAGAACGACCTGGGCGTGCCCGAGCTGGGCATGATGCTCGCCACCGACCTGGTGGTCCTCGACCACTACGACGGCTCGGCGATCCTGGTCGCCAACGCGGTGCTGCCGCCGCTGGACACCCCGGGCCGCGACGCGCAGGTCACCGCCGCGTACCACCACGCGGTGGGCCGCCTCGACGCGATGACCACGGCGCTGTCCCGACCCATCCCACCGATGATCTCCACGGTCGAGCGTCCACCGGCCGACGAGGTTCTCTGTCGTACGCCCGAGGGTGGCTACCTGAAGGCGGTGGAGGCCGCCAAGGAGGCGATCCGGGCGGGCGAGTGCTTCCAGATCGTGCTGTCCCAGCGCTTCGAGCGGGCGACGCACGCCGATCCGCTGGACGTCTACCGGGTGCTGCGCACCAGCAACCCCAGCCCGTACATGTACCTGCTGCGCTTCGACGGGTTCGACATCGTCGGCTCGTCGCCGGAGGCGCACCTGAAGGTCACCGCCGGTGCGGACGGGCGGCGCCGGGCGCTGCTGCATCCGATCGCGGGCACCCGGCCACGCGGTGCCACCGCGACGGCGGACGCCGGGCTCGCCGCCGAGCTGCTCGCCGACCCCAAGGAGCGCGCCGAGCACGTGATGCTCGTCGACCTGGGCCGCAACGACCTGGGCCGGGTCTGCGAGCCGGGCAGCGTCCAGGTGCCCGAGTTCGCGACCATCGAGCGGTACAGCCACGTGATGCACATCGTCTCCACCGTGACCGGCACGCTGCGTGACGACTGTTCCGCGTTCGACGCGCTCGCCGCGACCTTCCCGGCCGGGACGCTCTCCGGGGCGCCCAAGGTGCGGGCCATGGAGATCATCGAGGAGTTGGAGCCGGTCCGCCGCGGTCTCTACGGCGGCACGGTCGGCTACTTCGGCTTCGGTGGTGACCTGGACATGGCGATCGCCATCCGGACCGCGCTGATCCGTGCCGGCCGCGCCTACGTGCAGGCCGGCGCGGGGGTGGTCGCCGACTCGGATCCGGCCGCCGAGGAGCAGGAGACCCGCGACAAGGCCGCCGCCGTGCTGGCCGCGATCGCCGCGGCGGAAACGCTGAGGGCGGCTCGGTGAGCGCGAGGAGTGCAGCGCAGCGGAGCCCCGCAGTCGCGAACGAGAGGTCGGCTCGGTGAGCGCGGGGGGTCGGCGTCAGTTGACGTACGCCATGCTGCTCTGCCTGGCGGGCGCGGGCCTGGCGCTGTGGGCGGCGACCCGGGGCTGGTCGGTCGAGCTGACCGCGCGGCCGGCGCCGCTGCCGCCGGTTCGCGAGGCCCGCAGCGGGGCCGCCCTGCTGCCGTGGCTGCCGGCGCTGGCGCTGGTCACGCTGGCCGGCGGTGGCGCGGTGCTGGCCACCCGGGGTTGGGTGCGGCGGCTGCTGGGCGTGCTGCTGGGCGTTCTGGGCCTGGCGGTGGCGGCCGGTGGTGGTTACGGGTTGGTCGCCGATCTCGACGGCGTGGTGAGCCGGCAGTGGCCTGCGCTCTGCCTGCTCGGCGGTCTGCTCGCCGCCGTGGGCGGCGGGTGGACGGCGCTGCGGGGCGACGTGTGGCCGGCGATGGGCGCCCGGTACGAGCGGCCGACGTGGACCGTCACGGAGAGTGCGCCCACGACGGTCGCCCCACCGGGCCGGATGGCCGGGCGGCGGACCACCGAGGCGTGGGACGCGTTGGACCGGGGCGAGGACCCGACGGCCGGCTGATCAGCCGACCGGCTGACGCTCCCGCTGCGGGCGGGCGGAGACGGCGCGGGCGGCGGTCAGTTCGGCCACCAGGCGGTCCAGTTCGGCGCGTCGGTCGGCGCGGGCCCGGTCGGCGCAGACCGCCTCCCAGGCGTTGCCGCGTGCCGTGCGCATCCGGCCCTCGCCGACGACGGCCCGCTCCAGGGTGTGCACCACGCCGACGGCGAGTGACGCCACGGTCCGGGAGATGGTGGTCAGTCCGATGCTCGGGTTCGACTCGGCAATGCTCATTGGTCACCCCGCACGAGGAGTTGGCGACGGTCGGGCAGGCGCGTCATCGAGTCTGCCCGAGGACGATGCTGGCCGGCTGACGTTTCGCCGGGGTGACCGCCCGGTCAACTGTCCCGCCATGCCCGCGATCTGGCACCGGCCGTTCGGCCTTGAGCTTGCTCACAGCATCGACCGGTGTCGTTGTCGTCGGGCGGCGAGCCGGAAGCGGTGGCATGATCGATGGGTCGGCCCGGTTCGACCGGGGCCGCCGGGCCCCCGTCGTATGACGGCGGTCGATACCGGAGGTGGCGCTGCGTGACATCCCGTTCACGGCAAGTCGGCCATTATGCCGCAGCCCTTTTCGTGAGCAGCGCCATACCCCCGGCTCCCGGCGTCGGTCGGCTGCCCCTAGCATCGGCCCATGACACCCGGAGAGGGGAGTCCGTTGGTGACTGCTGAGCATGCGCACGCGGAGGGGGACGAGGCCGGTCAGGCAGCGTCCGTAAGCGTGCTCGACGAGATTCTGGCTGGCGTGCGCGAGGACGTCGCCCGACGCCAGGAACAGGTTCCGTTGGAACGGATCCGTGAGCTGGCCGCGGCGGCGCCGCCGCCGCTGGACGCCTACGCTGCGTTGCGTAAGCCCGGCGTGGCGGTCATCGCCGAGGTCAAGCGCTCCTCGCCGTCGAAGGGCCGGCTGGCCGAGATCGCCGATCCGGCCGATCTCGCCGTCGACTACGCGGCGGGCGGGGCGCGGGCGATCAGCGTGCTGACCGAGGGGCGCTGGTTCGGCGGGTCGCTGGACGACCTGGCCGCCGTCCGGGCCGCGGTCACCGTGCCCGTGCTGCGCAAGGACTTCGTGGTCTCCAGCTACCAGGTGCACGAGGCGCGCGCGCACGGCGCCGACCTGGTCCTGCTGATCGTGGCCGCCCTGGAGCAGAACGTGCTGATGGGCCTGCTGGAGCGGATCGAGTCGCTGGGCATGACCGCGCTGGTCGAGGTCCACGACGAGGAGGAGGCCGACCGCGCCCTGGAGGCCGGTGCCCAGGTGATCGGGGTCAACGCCCGTGACCTGCGTACCCTTCAGGTGGATCGGTCGGTGTTCGAGCGGATCGCGCCGGGCCTGCCCAGCAGCGTCGTCAAGATCGCCGAGTCCGGCGTCCGCGGACCGCACGACCTGATCCGGTACGCCTCCGCGGGCGCGGACGCGGTTCTCGTCGGCGAGGGCCTGGTCACCCAGAAGAGCCCACGCGAGGCGGTGGCCGAACTGGTCAACGCCGGCAACCACCCGGCGACGCCCCGGCCGGTGCGCTGACCCGCGCCGGTGTCACGCCCCACCGAGAGGATTTCCGATGAGCGCCGATGCGCTGGCCCCGGTGGCCGGCTCGCAGCCCGACTCCGCCGGCCACTTCGGCCGCTTCGGCGGTCGGTTCGTGCCCGAGGCCCTGGTGGCCGCGCTCGACGAGCTCGACGGGGCGTGGCGTACGGCGATCGCGGACGAGTCCTTCCGGGCCGAGTTCGGGGCGCTGCTGCGCGACTACGCGGGCACGCCGTCGCTGCTCTACGAGGCCCGGCGGTTCTCCGCGAAGGTCGGCGCGCGGGTGCTGCTCAAGCGTGAGGACCTCAACCACACCGGCGCCCACAAGGTCCGCAACGTGCTCGGCCAGGCACTGCTCACCAAGCGGATGGGCAAGACCCGGGTGATCGCCGAGACCGGGGCGGGCCAGCACGGCGTCGCCACCGCGACCGCCGCCGCCCTGTTCGACCTCGAGTGCGTGGTCTACATGGGCGAGGTCGACACCGAGCGGCAGGCGCTCAACGTGGCCCGGATGCGGATGCTCGGCGCCACCGTCGTCCCGGTCACCACCGGTTCGCGCACCCTCAAGGACGCGATGAACGAGGCGATGCGCGACTGGGTGGCGAACGTCGACGAGACCCACTACCTGATCGGCACCGCCGCCGGGCCGCACCCGTTCCCGGCGATGGTCCGTGACTTCGTCCGGGGCATCGGTGACGAGGCCCGCCAGCAGTGCCTCGACCTGACCGGCGCGCTGCCGGACGCCGTCACCGCCTGCGTCGGCGGCGGCTCCAACGCGCTGGGCATCTTCCACGCCTTCGTGCCCGACGAGGACGTGCGGCTCTACGGCTTCGAGGCCGGCGGCGACGGGGTGACCACCAGTCGGCACGCCGCGAGCATCACCGGCGGGTCGGCGGGCGTGCTGCACGGCGCCCGCACGTACGTGCTGCAGGACGCCGACGGGCAGACGCTGGAGTCGCACTCGATCTCCGCGGGCCTGGACTACCCGGGCGTCGGGCCCGAGCACGCCTGGCTGCACGACACCGGCCGGGCCAGCTACCTGCCGGTCACCGACGCCGAGGCGATGGCCGCGTTCGAGCTGCTCTGCCGCACCGAGGGGATCATCCCGGCGATCGAGAGCGCGCACGCCCTCGCCGGCACCGTCACGCTGGCTCCGAAGCTGGCCGCCGAGCTGGGCCGGGAGCCCACCATCGTGGTCAACCTCTCCGGCCGGGGCGACAAGGACGTGCACACCGCCGGGGACTACTTCGGCATCCTCGACAAGGAGCACTGAGATGAGCCGCATCGGGGTGGCCTTCGACAAGGCCCGGGCCGACGGGCGGGCCGTGCTGGTCGGCTGTATGCCGGCCGGGTTCCCGACCGTCGAGGGCAGCATCGCGGCCATGACGGCGATGGTCGAGGCCGGCGTCGACGTCATCGAGGTGGAGATTCCGTACTCGGATCCGGTGATGGACGGCCCGGTCATCCAGAAGGCCAGCGACATCGCGCTGGCCGGCGGCGTCCGGACGTCCGACACGCTGCGCATCATCGAGGCGGTCGCGGCGACCGGCGCGCCAGTCGTCACGATGACCTACTGGAACCCCATCGAGCGGTACGGCGTGGACGTGTTCGCCCGCGACCTCGCCGCCGCCGGCGGCACCGGCCTGATCACGCCGGACCTCATCCCCGACGAGGCTGCCGAGTGGCTGGCCGCCTCGGACGCGCACGGCCTGGACCGCACCTTCCTGGTGTCGCCGTCGTCCACCGACGCCCGGGTGGCGATGACCGTGGACAACTGCCGGGGCTTCGTCTACGCCACCGCCGTGATGGGGGTGACCGGCGCTCGGGCGCGGACCTCCGACGCCGCCCCCACGTTGGTCTCGCGGGTTCGCGCGGTCACCGACCTGCCGGTCGGTGTCGGCCTGGGCGTGGGCACCGGAGCGCAGGCCAGCACCGTCGCCGGGTACGCCGACGGGGTGATCGTCGGCAGCGCGCTCGTCCGTTGTGTGCTCGACGCCTCCTCGGAGGCCGAGGGGCTGGCCGCGCTGCGCACCCTCAGCGCCGAACTCGCCGAGGGCGTCCGCAACCCCGCGCGCTGACCTCGGCCCCCGGGCCCGGACGCCGGCCCTTCGGGCCGCTGGGCGCTGCACCGCTGGTCCCGTTCGGCTGGCCGGTGGTTTCGTTCGGCCGGCCGGTGCGACGGACGGCATGAGCGCCGGGCCTGCCTTTCGCTGAAGAGACGTATACCTGTGAGTCATGTTTATGACTCACAGGTATACGGCTCTGCGGCGCGTGCGCTCCCCAGGGCGCGGGCATCAACGACCCGTGACCCCCGCTGGCCCGGGCCGCGGTGAGTGCGGCGTCCGGCAGTGCGGTTGCCGGCAGTGCGGAGTCAGGGCAGTAGGGACGGGTCCGCTGCCGGCTCGCCGCGTTGCTCCGGCGGCTGACCGGCCCCCGACCGCTCATCGCGATCCGCGATCGGCCGGGCCTGCGTGGCAGGTTGGCCCTCCCCGGTGGGGCGGCCCGGCGGCGTGGGGGTGACGGCGTCGAGCGCCCAGGAGACGCGGCGCAGGACGCCGGAGCGGCCGGCGAGCCCGTCGGTGACGGCCGCCCGGGTGAGCGGGGTGACGGCCTCGGGCAGCACCCCGGGGGCGTGCCAGGACAGCCGGCAGCCCGGCGGCGGGTCGGCACTCGGCCGGCCCTCGGCGACACGCGCGCGGAACACGTGCACCAGGATGTCCGGCAGCGGGCCGGCCCGCCCGGCTCGCGTGTGCGTCGTCGGGCCGTCGAGGTGGTAGACGCCCACCAGGTCGACCAGGTCGATCTCCCAGCCGGTCTCGGCGCGGATGTCGCGCAGCGCCGCCCGCACCGGGCTCTCCGCCGGGCGCAGCCGGCCGCCGGGCAACGCGTACCGGCGCTGGCCCCGGCCCTGGCGGCAGAGCAGCACCCGGCCGGCGGCGTCGGTGACGACCGCGGCGACCGCCCAGGTGAGCGCGCTCATGGACAAAGAGCGTACGGCGGCGCAAACCAGAAGTCATCGGGATCCGCGCACGGCGGCCCGGGGTGCCGCTGCGGGGGTGCGCAGCGGTAGCGTGTGCACCCGTGACCATCGCCTCGCTGTCCCCCCAGGCGGCCCTGCCCAGTCCCAGCACCGCGGTATGGCAGCTCGGGCCGGTCCCGATCCGGGCGTACGCGCTGTGCATCATCGCCGGCATCGTGCTGGCCTGCTGGGTGACCGAACGCCGTCTGCGTCAGCGCGGCGTCGCGCCCGGCGCGGTGCTCGACATCGCCGTGTGGGCGGTGCCGACCGGCATCATCGGCGCCCGGATCTACCACGTGATCACCTCTCCGGAGAAGTACTTCGGCGCCGGTGGCGAGCCGATGAAGGCGTTCGCCATCTGGGAGGGCGGTCTCGGCATCTGGGGCGCCGTCGCCGGTGGGGCCATCGGCGTGTGGATCGCCGCCCGCCAGCTGGGCATCCCGTTCAGCGTGGTGGCCGACGCGCTCGCGCCCGGGCTGCCGCTGGCCCAGGCCGTCGGGCGGCTCGGCAACTGGTTCAACAACGAGCTGTTCGGTGGCCGCACGACGCTGCCGTGGGGCCTGGAGATCCACCGGATGGACCCGGACAACCCGGGGCACGCGCTGCGGGACGACGCCGGGCAGCCGATCCTCGAACCCGGCCTCTACCACCCGACGTTCCTCTACGAGGCGCTGTGGAACCTGGGCGTGGTCGCGCTGGTCCTCATCCTGGACCGGCGGTTGCGGCTCGGGCGGGGCCGGGCGTTCGCGCTGTACGTGATGGGCTACACCGCCGGCCGGTTCTGGATCGAGCTGATGCGCACCGACGAGGCGAACCAGATCTTCGGCGTACGGCTCAACGTCTGGACGGCCGCCCTGGTCTTCCTCGGCGCGTTGATCTACTTTGTGCGGGTCCGCGGCCCCCGGGAGTACCTGATCCCGATCGGCCCGGCCGCCACGCCCACGCCGCCCACCACGTCCGACCTGTCCCAGGTCGACGTCTCCGAAGGCCAGACCGGCGCGCGCGCCGCTGCCCCGGAGGGTTACCGGGTGGTCAGCGAGGAGCAGTACGACACCTGGCGGAACACCGGCGTGGCGCCGCCGGAGGCGGCCGACGACGTACGCCCCGAGGGCGCCGAGCCGCTCGACGACGAGGCGACCGACGACGAGGCAGCCAGCGCCCGCGCCGACGGGCCGGCGGATGACCCGCGCGAGGCGCGCGACGAGGACCGGGCCGACGCCGCCGGCGTACGCCCCGCCGACCGGGACAGCTGAGCGGGGGCGGCACCGATGCGAAGCGCGGTGGTGGTCGGCGCCGGGGTCGGAGGCCTCGCGGTCGCCGGCGCGCTGGCCCGGTCCGGTTGGCAGGTCACCCTGCTGGACCGCGCCGAGCGGGTCCGCCCCGAGCCGACCGCCGTGGTGCTCTGGCCCAACGGCGTCCGCGCGTTGCAGGCCCTCGGCCTCGGCGCCGGTCTGGCCGCCATCGCCACCCCGCTGCCCGACGGTGGGGTCCGCCGCCCGGACGGGCACTGGCTGGTGCAACCCCGGCCGACGCCGGCCGACCGGATGCCGGTGGTGGTGCACCGGGAGGACCTGCACGACGCGTTGATCGCCGGCCTCGGTGACCGGGTCGAGCTGCGGACCGGGGTGACCGTGCGCCACGTTCGCGTCGAGCCGGGCGAGCGCCCGGGTGTGAGCGACGGACGGCACACCATCGAGGCCGACCTGGTGGTCGCCGCGGACGGCACGGACAGCGTCATCCGTCGCCAACTGGCCCCCGAGTCCGGCGTGGTCAGCTCCGGCTGCGCGGCCTGGCGGGCTGTCATCCCCTGGTACCGGGCGCCCCGGCTGCCCGCCGACCAGCCGATCGCCGGCGAGGTTCTCGGCGCGGGCTACCGGTTCGTGGCCGCCTCGCTGGGCGAGCGTGGCTCCTCGGGCGGTTCCAGCCGGGGTGGCATCTACTGGGTGGCCACCGCCGCCGGCGCTCCCCGCCCCGAGCCGCCCGAGACTCAGCTCGCCCTCCTGCGCCGCTGGTATGCCGGCTGGCCGGCGCCGATCGCCGCGCTGCTCGACGCCACCGACCCGAGCGACCTGGTGCAGCAGGAGGTCCGTGAGCTGCGCCCGTTGCCCCGCGCCTACGGCTTCGGAGTCGGGCCGGGCGGGGTGGTGCTGCTCGGCGACGCGGCGCACGCCATGCCGCCGCACCTCGGCCAGGGCGCCTGCCTCGCCTTCGAGGACGCCGCGACGCTCGCCTCGCTGCTGCGCGAGGCCCGCCTGCCCGACGCCGTGCAGACGTACGACCGGGTGCGCCGTCCCCGGGCGGCGACAGTGGTCCGCCAGACCCGGCGCATGTCGGCGGTGCTCCAGACCCGGGGCCGGTTGGCGCTGCGCGCCCGCGACGCCGCGCTCGGCACCATCAACTCGCGGCTGCTCTCCAGCGCCGCCGCCTCCGCGGCGCAGTGGCGTCCGCCGGCCTGACCGTCCGCGTTGCTCTGCAAACCGCGTAGCTCTGGGAAACCGCGTGGCTCTGGGAAACCGCGCGGTTCAGGGGATCAGGGCGGCGGGTTCGGCGATGCAGGCGGTGCCGATGCGGCGGAAGCCGACCCGCAGGTAGACCCGTGCGATCTCCTCGCTGCCCGCGGAGAGGAAGACGAGGTCGGTGCCGGCGGCGAGCAGTTCGCGGGCGAGGGTGGCGGTCAGCGCGGCGCCCATGCCGCGACGGCGCGCGGCCGGCAGGGTGGCTACCCCGGCGATCTCCGCGACGTCGTCCACCCGCATCGCCATGCCGCTGGCCAGCGCGCCCTCGGTCGGCGTCCCGGCCAGCGCGGAGATCCGCCGGCCGTCGGCGATCCGGGCCCGCTCCTCATCCAGCGCGGCGAGCTCCAACTCGGTGACCGCCGCGTCGCGCTCGGCCGGCCCGGCCGGGCCGGTCGCGGTGCCGGCGGCACCGAACGCCACGGCCGCCACCGCCCGCCGGGCGGCCACGTCGGCGGCGAAGTCGGGCGAGTCCGCCGCCAGAACCCGCACCGGTACGTCGGACAGCGTCGCCGGGTCGGGCAGCGCGGTCTCGTCGAGGACCATCAGCGGGGCCTCCAGCACGTTCAGCCCCGCCGAGCGGGCCACCGCCAGCAGCTCCGGGGTCGTCTCGTGCACCCACTCGAAGGCCTCCGGAAGGCCCAGCTCCCGCTGGCGCTCCCGCACCGAGCTCACGTCGGCCAGGGACGGCGCCTCGGTGGCGCCGATCCGGGGCCGGGCGTAGAACGGCCAACCGGCACCCTCGCGGACGAACAGCACCAACCCGCCGTGCTCCTCGGCGCCGGCGACGTCGCGGGGCACGGCGTCGTAGAAACGTTCCAACCGGTCGAAGATGTCCTTGTGCACCGAATCCACCGCGCGAGACTACACGTCCCAGACTCTGGACGGTGTGATCAATCTTGAGTGGCCTTGTGCCCCCAGCCCTAACGTAGACTCAACAGACCCACGGGCCGACGTCGTCCCCACCATGATCCAACCTGAGTGACGACAGGAGGCCCGGTGGCTCAGCCGTACGCGGACATGACACAGCCGCACCCGCACAGCCCGCAGGCGTCCCCGACGCCCGGCCCCCATCCGCCCGCCCAGGGCCTCTACGACCCGGCGCAGGAGCACGACGCCTGCGGGGTGGCCTTCGTGGCGGACATGCACGGCCGACGGTCCCACGCGGTCGTCGCCAACGGGCTCGGTGCGCTCTGCCGCCTGGACCACCGGGGTGCCCGGGGCGCGGAGCCCAACACCGGCGACGGCGCGGGCATCATGATCCAGGTCCCGGACGCGTTCCTGCGCGCGGTCGCCGACGTCACGCTGCCACCGGCCGGCGAGTACGCCACGGGCCTGGTGTTCCTGCCCGACGACGACGCTGCCGAGGCCCGTGCCCGCCGGGTGGTCGAGAAGTACGCGCTGGTCGAGGGCGCGGACCTGCTCGGCTGGCGGGACGTGCCGATCGAGCCGCAGGGGCTCGGCGACACCGCCCTGGCGGCCATGCCCCGGGTGCGGCAGGTCTTCGTGGCCGCCCACCGCCTCACCGATTCGCCCGCCGGGCCGGCCGGTTCCGCCCTGAGCGGCATCGACCTGGACCGGGTGGCCTTCTGCCTGCGCAAGCAGGCCGAGCGGGAAACCGCCGAGCGGGGCGTGCCGGCGTACTTCCCGTCGCTGTCCAGCCGCACCATGGTCTACAAGGGCATGCTGACGCCCGACCAGCTGCCGGCGTTCTACCCCGACCTGCGTGACGAGCGGGTGGAGAGCGCGATCGCGCTGGTGCACTCCCGCTTCTCCACCAACACCTTCCCGTCCTGGCCGCTGGCGCACCCGTACCGGTTCATCGCCCACAACGGCGAGATCAACACGATCCGGGGCAACCGCAACTGGATGCAGGCCCGCGAGGCGCTCCTGCGCTCGCCGAACGTGCCGGGCAACATCCGGCGGGTCTTCCCGGTCTGCACCCCCGCCGCCTCCGACTCGGCGAACTTCGACGAGGTTCTGGAGCTGCTGCACCTGGCCGGGCGAAGCCTGCCGCACGCGGTCCTCATGATGATCCCCGAGGCCTGGGAGAACGACCCCGGGATGGATCCGGCCAAGCGTGCCTTCTACCGCTTTCACGCCAGCCTCATGGAGCCGTGGGACGGTCCGGCGTCGGTGGCCTTCACCGACGGCGAGATCGTCGGCGCGGTGCTGGACCGCAACGGGCTGCGCCCGGGGCGCTGGTGGCAGACCGACGACGGCCTCGTGGTGCTCGGCTCCGAGGCGGGCGTGCTCGACCTCGACCCCGCTCACGTGGTCGCGAAGGGGCGACTCCAGCCGGGCCGGATGTTCCTGGTCGACACCGTGGCCGGGCGGATCGTGCACGACGACGAGATCAAGTCCGAGTTGGCCGCCGCGCAGCCGTACGGCGAGTGGCTGCACGCCGGGCTGATCGAGCTGGACGACCTGCCGCCCCGTGAGCACACCGTCTACACCCACGACTCGGTGCGCCGCCGCCAGCAGACCTTCGGCTACACCGAGGAGGAGCTGAAGGTCCTGCTCGCGCCGATGGCCCGTACCGGCGCGGAGCCGCTGGGCTCGATGGGCACGGACACCCCGATCTCGCCGCTGTCCACCCGGCCGCGGCTGCTCTACGACTACTTCCACCAGCTCTTCGCCCAGGTCACCAACCCGCCGCTGGACGCCATCCGCGAGGAACTGGTGACCAGCCTGGCGTCGACGATCGGGCCGGAGGGCAACCTGCTCGACCCGGGCGCGGCGAGCTGCCGGCAGATCGTGCTGCCGCACCCGATCATCGACAACGACGAGCTGGCGAAGATCCTCTCCATCGACGAGGACGGCGACCTGCCCGGCTTCAAGGCGGTGCGGGTCTCCGGGCTGTACCGCATCCGCGAGGGCGCCGCCGGGATCAAGGCGCGACTGATCGAGATCTGCCGGCACGTCTCCGAGGCCATCGAGGACGGCGTCCGCATCCTGGTGCTCTCCGACCGGGACTCCAACGCCGATCTCGCGCCGATCCCGTCGCTGCTGCTCACCGCCGCGGTGCACCAGCACCTGGTGCGGGAGCAGACCCGCACCCAGGCGGCGCTGATCGTGGAGTCCGGCGACTGCCGAGAGGTGCACCACGCGGCGGTGCTGATCGGGTACGGCGCGGCGGCGGTCAACCCGTACCTGGCGTTCGAGTCCGTGGAGGACATGATCACCACGGGCACGCTGGCCGGCGTGCAGCCCGCGGCCGCGGTGCGCAACTACGCCAAGGCGCTCGGCAAGGGCGTCCTGAAGATCATGTCGAAGATGGGTATCTCGACGGTCTCGTCGTACTGCGGTGCGCAGGTCTTCGAGGCGGTCGGGCTGGACACCCGGCTGGTCGACCGCTACTTCCGGGGCACCCCGAGCCGGATCGGCGGCGTCGGGCTGGCCGGTGTGCACGCCGAGGTGGCCGCCCGGCACGCGCTGGCCTGGCCGCCGGCCGGCACCGTCGGCTCCGACCGGCTGGAGGTCGGCGGCGAGTACCAGTGGCGCCGCGAGGGTGAGCTGCACCTGTTCAACCCGGAGACGGTCTTCCTGCTCCAGCACGCCACCCGCAGCCGGCAGTACGACGTCTTCCGCCAGTACACGGCCAAGGTCGACGCGCTCGCCGCGCAGGCCGGCTCGCTGCGCGGGCTGTTCACCCTGCGCACCGGGGTCCGCCCGGCGGTGCCGATCGAGGAGGTCGAGCCGGCCACCGAGATCGTCAAGCGGTTCGCCACCGGCGCCATGTCGTACGGCTCGATCTCGGCCGAGGCGCACGAGACGCTCGCCATCGCGATGAACCGCCTCGGCGGCAAGTCCAACACCGGCGAGGGCGGCGAGGACGTCGATCGGCTGCACGACCCGCTGCGGCGCTCCTCGGTCAAGCAGATCGCCAGCGGCCGGTTCGGTGTCACCAGCGAATACCTCGTCAACGCCGACGACCTGCAGATCAAGATGGCCCAGGGCGCGAAGCCCGGCGAGGGCGGCCAGCTGCCCGGCAACAAGGTCTGGCCGTGGATCGCCCGGACCCGGCACGCCACTCCCGGCGTCGGCCTGATCTCGCCGCCGCCGCACCACGACATCTACTCCATCGAGGACCTGGCCCAGCTCGTGCACGACCTGAAGTGCGTCAACCCGGCCGCCCGGGTGCACGTCAAGCTGGTCAGCGAGGTGGGTGTGGGCACTGTCGCCGCCGGTGTGGCCAAGCTCAAGGCCGACGTCATCCTGATCTCCGGCCACGACGGCGGCACGGGCGCGTCCCCGATGAACTCGCTCAAGCACGCCGGCACCCCGTGGGAGCTGGGGCTGGCCGAGGCGCAGCAGACGCTGCTGCTCAACAAGCTGCGCGACCGGGTCACCGTGCAGGTCGACGGCCAGCTCAAGACCGGCCGGGACGTGCTGATCGCGGCGCTGCTCGGCGCGGAGGAGTTCGGCTTCGCGACCGCGCCGCTGATCGTCTCGGGCTGCGTGATGATGCGGGTCTGTCACCTGGACACCTGCCCGGTCGGCATCGCCACCCAGAACCCGGTGCTGCGCGAGCGGTACACGGGCACGCCGGAGTTCGTGGAGAACTTCTTCCTGTTCCTCGCCGAGGAGGTTCGGGGGTACCTGGCCGAGCTGGGCTTCCGGTCCATCGAGGAGGCCATCGGGCAGACCGAACTGCTCGACGTGGCCCCGGCGGTGTCGCACTGGAAGGCCCACGGGCTCGACCTGGCACCCGTCCTGCACCTGCCGGAACTGCCCGCCGGCGCTGCCCGCCGCGGGGTGCGCGCCCAGGACCACGGCCTGGAGCACGCTCTGGACAACGAGCTGATCGCGCTCGCCCGGCCGGCGCTGTCCGAGGGCGCGCCGGTCCGCGTCGAGGTCGCGGTGCGCAACGAGCACCGCAGCGTCGGCGCGATGCTCGGCGGCGAGGTGACCCGCCGCTTCGGCGGGGGCGGCCTTCCGGACGACACCGTCGAGTTCGTGCTGCACGGCACCGCCGGGCAGTCGTTCGGCGCGTTCCTGCCGCGCGGGGTGACGCTGCGTCTGCACGGCGACGCCAACGACTACGTGGGCAAGGGCCTCTCCGGGGGCCGGCTCATCGTCCGTCCGGACGCCGCCGCGCCGTTCCTCGACCCCGACGCCGAGCCGGGGCAGCGCGCGGAGGATCAGATCATCGCCGGCAACACCATCCTGTACGGGGCCACGGCGGGCGAGGTCTTCCTGCGCGGCCGGGTGGGGGAGCGGTTCGCGGTCCGCAACTCCGGCGCGGTCGCCGTCGTCGAGGGCGTCGGCGACCACGGCTGCGAGTACATGACCGGCGGCACGGTGGTGGTGCTCGGCGCGACCGGCCGCAACTTCGCCGCCGGCATGTCCGGCGGGACGGCGTTCGTGCACCTGTTGGACACCGCGCGGGTCAACACGGAACTGGTCGACCTGGCGCCGCTGGGCGAGCAGGAGCAGACGCTGCTGCACGAACTGGTGCAGCGACACGTGGCCGAGACCGGGTCGGCGGTCGCCGAGGAGCTGCTCAAGCGCTGGCCGGAGGCGGTGTCCGAGTTCACCGCGGTGGTACCCCGCGACTACCGCCGGGTGCTGGAGATCATGCGGGCCGCCGAAGCAGCCGGCCGCGACGTCGACGACGCGGTCATGACAGAACTGACCGCGCCCGCTGTGCCGGCGATGCCGGTGCCGCCCGCCCCGCGGGTGGCTGCCCAGGAGGTGGCACGTGCCTGACCCGAACGGTTTCCTGCGCTACGACCGGCGGCTGCCGGCCCGCCGCCCGGTGCCGGTGCGGATCAGCGACTGGCGGGAGGTGTACCCGCCGGCCGGCGAGGAACTCATCCGCGAGCAGGCCACGCGATGCATGGACTGTGGCATCCCGTTCTGCCACGACGGCTGCCCGCTGGGCAATCGCATCCCGGACTGGAACGACCTGGTCCGCACCGGCAACTGGGACGCCGCGGTGGAGTCGTTGCACGCCACCAACAACTTCCCGGAGTTCACCGGCCGGCTCTGCCCGGCGCCCTGCGAGGCGGCCTGCGTGCTGGGTATCGCCGGCGGCCAGCCGGTCACCATCAAGCAGGTCGAGGTGGAGATCGCCGACGCGGCCGCGGCGCGCGGGTTCATCCCGCGCCCGGTGCCGGCGCCGTCGGGCCGGTCGGTCGCCGTGGTCGGTTCCGGGCCCGCCGGCCTGGCCGCCGCCCAGCAACTGGCCCGCGCCGGTCACGCCGTGACGGTGTACGAGCGCGACGACGCGATCGGCGGCCTCCTCCGGTACGGCATCCCCGACTTCAAGTTGGAGAAGCGGCACATCGACGCCCGGTTGGCGCAGCTCGCCGCCGAGGGGGTGCGCTTCCGCACCGGCGTGAACGTCGGCCTCGACGTCACCGCCGAGCAGTTGCGCGCCGAGCACGACGCGGTGCTGCTGGCCTGCGGGGCCTTGCAGGGCCGGGACACCCCGGAGACCCCGGGGCGGGCGCTGCGGGGCGTACACCAGGCGATGGCGCACCTGGTCGCGGCGAATCGCGCGGTCGCCACGGCGGCCGGCGGCGGGCCTGGCGTGGCGGTCACCGGCGAGGGTCGGGCGGCCCGCGCGGTGCTGCCGGACGGCACCCCGATCGACGCGGCCGGCAAGCACGTGGTGATCATCGGTGGCGGGGACACGGCGGCCGACTGCCTCGGCGTCGCCCACCGGCAGGGCGCCGCCGGCGTACACCAGCTCGACCTGTACCCGCAGCCGCCGCACGAGCGCGACGAGGCCCGGGACCCGTGGCCGACCTGGCCGTGGATCCTGCGCAGCTACCCGGCGCACGAGGAGGGTGGCGAGCGGGTCTTCGCCGTGGCCGTGCAGGAGTTCGTGGACGACGGCACCGGTCAGGTGCGCGCGGTGCGGATCGCCGAGGTGACCGTCGAGAAGCGCGACGGCCGGCGGATGGTCACCGTCGTTTCGGGCTCCGAGCGGGAGCTTCCGGCGGACCTGGTGCTGTTGGCGATCGGTTTCGAGGGCACCGAGCAGCAGCCGCTGCTGGAGCAGTTCGGGGTGACCCGCAACCCGCGGGGCGCCGTCGACGCCCGGGACGACTGGCAGACCGACGCCGACGGCGTGTTCGTGGCCGGGGACATGCACCGGGGCGCCTCGCTGATCGTGTGGGCCATCGCCGAGGGGCGCGCGGCGGCCGCCGCGATCCACGGTTACCTGGGTGGTGCCGGTGCGCTGCCGGCGCCGGTCGGCCCGGCCGCGCAGCCGCTCGCCGTTCGCTGACTCGCCGTTCGGTGACTCGCCGTTCGCTGAGGAGTTCCCGGAGCCGTGGGGGGGGGGGGGGGGGGGGGCGGGGCCGCGGGGGGGGGCCGGCGGGGGGGGGCGGGGCCCCCCGCGGGGGGGCCCCCCCCCCGGACCCAGATAAGAATCGGGGGGGGGGCCGTGGCGGG
>NZ_JBIAKM010000003.1:371091-398686 GCF_042872525.1 Micromonospora sp. NPDC005254
GCGGGCGCGGGGCCCCCCGCCGCCCCCCCGCCCGGGTGCGCGCCGGCGCGCGTGGGGGGGCGGGGGCGCGGGCGGGGGGCCCCCCCGGGGGGGGCGGGGGGGGGCCCCGCCCCCGCCCCCCCCCCCCCCACGCCGGTGAGACAGCGGTCACCGCTGGCGGGACGAACCGGTGCCAAGATCATCGATACGCTGCGGTCATGGACATCGAGGAGCGGTTGCGGCGTACGCGTCGGTGGCTGTGGATCGTGCTGATCGGCCTCTTCCTGAGCGGTGCCACCGCCTTCCCGCTGGAGATCGAGGTGCGCTGGCTGCTGCGCGCGCTGGACCCGCTCGCCGGCCAGATGCCGGCGCTGGTCGACTGGATCGAGCGGGTCCACACCGGACTCGTGACGGCGGGGCAGGACTACCCGTTCCTGCTCTACGGCACCGACTGGCTGGCCTTCGCCCACCTGGTGCTGGCGGTGGCGTTCTGGGGGCCGCTGCGGGACCCGGTGCGCAACGTCTGGGTGGTGCAGGTCGGCATGATCGCCTGCGCAGGGATCGTTCCGCTGGCGCTGATCTGCGGCCCGATCCGGGACATCCCGTGGTTCTGGACACTCATCGACCTGTCCTTCGCGGTCGGGGCGTTCCCGCCGCTGTGGTTCGCCTACCGGCACATCCGCGCCGTCGAGGCGAGCACGGCCGAGGCGGCCGGGTCCCCGGCGACCGTGGGCCGTCCGGTGGCGCCGGCGTCCTGAGCCGCCCGCCTGAATCCGGCCGCTGGCGACGACTCCGACCCGGAGGTCAGCCTCCCTCGCGCGTCCTTTGCTCTGCTTCACTCCACGCAACACCGCCCGTCCGATAGTCGGACAACCGGTGTTGCGTCCGTTGAAGCAGAGCAAAGGACGCGTGGGGGAGGGGCGACGGGGGACGCTGCGTTGGCAGGTGAGATCGCTCCGGCGGGACCAGCGGGAAACGCCGCAAGGCCCGCCGCCTGGGCGACGGGCCTTGCGGGTGACGACTGCCGCTAGTGCGACAGCAACTCGTGGGACTCGCGGATCTTGGCCCACGACTTGGGCTCGGCCGGCGGCGCGGCCTTGCGCGCGGCGCTGGCCACGTCGGGCCGGCCCGCGGTGAACAGCCAGGTGGTGAACAGCTCGTCCAGGTCCAGACCGGAGATGCGCTCAGCCAGGGCCTGGAACTCCTCGATGGTGCCGTTGCCGTGCCGGTGTTCGGCCGTCCACGCCGGCAGGATCGCGAAGAACGCGTCGTCGCCGACGGCCAGCCGGAGCTGGTGCAGGGTCATCGCACCCCGGTCGTAGACCGCGTTGTCGAAGACCCGGTCCGCGCCCGGGTCACCGGGCAGCACCTGCCAGAACTCGTCGTCGGCCGGGTAGCTGGCGTAGGTGAAGTCGAAGACCTCCTGCGCGGTGCCCTCGTCCTGCTCCTCGGACCAGAGCCACTCGGCGTACGAGGCGAAGCCCTCGTTGAGCCAGATGTTGCGCCACTCGGCCACCGAGACCGAGTCACCGAACCACTGGTGGGCGTTCTCGTGGGCCACCACGTACGTGTTGGCGCCGCGACGCCAGAAACCCGGGCCGTACACCGGGCGGGTCTGCGTCTCCAGGGCGAAGCCGATGCCGTCCACCGGCCCGGCCACGCCACCTCGCGCCTCGAACGGGTACGGGCCGAAGATCCCGCTCTCCCAGTCGACGATCTCGCCGGTCCGCTCGATGCTCGCCCGCGCGGCCGGCTCGAGCGCCCCCAGCGAGGTGCTGTACGCGTTGATCACCGGCTGACCGCCCGGCGTGGTGTCGGTGACGATGTCGTACTGACCGATCGCCATGAAGGCCAGGTAGGTGGCGGTGGGGGAGGTGGTCCGCCAGATCCACCGGGTGCGGTTGCCGGCCTCGGCCGCCGGCGGGCGGGGCTGCACGCCGTTGCTGATCACCTCGACGCCGGTGGGCACCGAGACGGAGATGTCGAAGGTGGCCTTGTCCAGCGGGTGGTCGTTGCTCGGGAACCACCACCACGCCGACTCGGGCTCGTTGACCGCGAGCGCCCCGTCGTCGGTGCGCGTCCAACCGGTGTAGCCGCCGACCAGGGTCTCCGACGGGATGCCGTCGTAGCGCACCACGATGGTGAGCTGCTGGCCCCGGGTGATCGTGCGGGTTGGCGTGACCACCAGCTCGTGCGTGCCCGCCCTGGCGGTGCCGGCCTCCCAGCCGTTGACCCGCACCGACTCGACGTCGAGCAGGAAGTCCAGGTTGAACGCCGAGAGGTCCTGTGTCGCGGTGGCGAGGATGGTGGTGGTGCCGGTGAGCCGGTCGGTGGCCGGGTCGTAGCGCAGCCGGACGTCGTAGTGCGAGACGTCGTAGCCGCCGTTGCCGTAGTCGGGGTAGTAGGTGTCGCCCAGGCCGGGAGCGCCGGGTTGCGGCGCGACCGAGACGACGGGCCGGCCCCAGCCCGTCGGGGCGGCCGGGGCGGGTGCGCCGGTGAGCATGGTGCCGGCGGTGGTGAGGGTCAGGGCGGCGGTGGCCGCCGTGAGGACTCGTCGCACGAGGTGGACTCCCTCCATCGGGTGTACGCACCGCCAACCTAATCGACAACTGTGAACGTCGCTGGCCCGGCGCGCTGTGGGCGTGTCACGGCGTCGGCCGCCGCGAAAGCGCGGGTCGCTACTGTCCCGGTGTCACCGCTGTCCGTTAGGGTTTCGGCGAACCGGACGGCCGTGGCGTGGGAGGCAGAGCGTGGGCAGGCTCGCGTCGGCGTACGGGCAGGCGGTCACCGCCCACCGGGCGGCCCGCGTACACCTGGATGCCGCCCGGGGCGTGCTCGGCGCGGCGCCTGCTCCGCCGGCGCAGGCGGGCGGGGGCGACCTCGTGGCCCGACTCGCGCGCCTCGGCGGCGCGCTGGCCACCCCCACCCCCGGCGCCACCGCGCTGACCGACACACCGGCCGCGGTGCGCATCGGCGAGGCGTCCACTCCGGACGGCGGCTTCCCGGTCCTGCTGCCGCTCGGCGGCGGCCACCACCTGGCACTGGACACCGACGCCCGGGACGGGCGCGTCGCCGCGCTGCTGCGGGCGCTGGTGCTGCGGCTGGTCGCGACCGCGCCACCCGGTCGGGTCCGGGTCACCGGCATCGACACCGCCGCGCTGGGCGCCACCTTCGGCCCGCTGCGCCCGCTGCTCGACGCCGGCGTGCTCGACCCGCCGGCCACCAGCGAATCCGAGGTGGCCGCCCTGCTGACCGCCGCCGAACGGCACGCCCGCGCCGCCCAGCACGCCGATCCCTCCACCCGGCAGTTGCTGCTGGTGGTCGCCACCGCCGCCCCGCCGCCGCGCGAGCTGGCCCGGCTCGCCGCGCTCACCCACGCCGGCCCGGCCGCCGCCGTCTGCGTGCTCCTCGCCGGCCATCCGTCCCGGCTGCCCGGCGAGACCGCACCGCCGCTGGGCAGCACCACAGCCCTCCGGATCAGCGAGGGGTACGCGCACGTCGGCGACCCGCCCGGCGTCCCGTTCAGCGTCGACGACAGCGGTCTCGCCGCCCCGGTGCTGCTCGACGGCGACCCGCCGCCGGCCTCGGTCCGCGCGCTCGCCGAGCACCTCGGCGCCGCCGCCCGCCGCGCCGAGGCGCTGCCCTTCGCCGAGCTGCTGCCCGAGCGGCGCTGGGCCGAGTCCGCGGCCAACGGGCTGCGCACCGTCGTCGGCCGGGCCGGCCCCGCGCCGCTGACGGTCGCCTTCGACACTCCGCTGACCGTCGCCTTCGACACCGCGCTGACGGTCGCCTTCGACGACGCCACCCCGCACTGGCTGGTCGGCGGGCGTACCGGCGCCGGCAAGACGGTCTTCCTCCTCGACGTCCTCTACGGGCTGGCCGCGCGCTACTCGCCGGCCGAGTTGCAGCTCTACCTGCTCGACTTCAAGGAGGGCGTCAGCTTCACCGAGTTCGTGCCCACCGGGCGTGACCCGTCCTGGCTGCCGCACGCCCGTGCCGTCGGCATCGAATCCGACCGCGAGTACGGCCTCGCCGTGCTGCGCGAGCTGCGCCGGGAGGCACAGCGCCGGGCCACCGCGCTGAAGCGGCACGGCGTCACCAAGCTCGCCGACCTGCCGCGGGACAATCCGCTGCCGCGCATCGTGGCCGTCATCGACGAGTTCCACGTGCTGCTCGCTGGCAACGACGCGCTGGCCCGCGAATCCGTCGACCTGCTGGAGGAGTTGGCCCGCAAGGGCCGCTCGTACGGCATCCACCTGGTGCTGGCCAGTCAGAGCATGACCGGCATCGAGGCGCTCTACGGTCGGGCCGAGGCGATCTTCGGGCAGTTCGCGCTGCGCGTGGCGCTGCCCGGCGGCGGCGGTGTCCTCGACCAGCTCAACGACGCCGCCGCGGCCCTGCCGATCGGCTCGGCCGTGGTCAACACCGCCGCCGGCGCGGTCGGTGCCGACACCGTGCTGCGCTTCCCCGACGCGCACGCCGCCGCGGCCGACCTCGCCGCGCTGCGCCACGAGCTGTGGCAGGCCCGCCCGCCGGGCTCGCGGGCCCCGGCGGTCTTCAAGGGGTACGAGGCGGCGCGCGTCGAGGACGATCCCACCTTCGCCGGGCTGCGCCCCGGTGGCCGACGCCCCATGGCGCTGGTCGGCCGGACGGTCGACGTGCACGGCACCACAGCGCTGTTCCTGATGGACTCCACCCCCGGCCGGCACCTCGCCGTGGTGGGCACCGCACCGGCCGGCGCGGACGTGCTGCGCGCCGCCGCGCTGAGCCTGGCCCGTCAACACACCCCCGGCGACGCCCGGTTCCAGGTGGCCTCCCTGGTCACCGCCGCCGACCCGATCGCGGCCGAGACCGAGGCCGCGCTGCGGGCCGCCGGCCACCCGGTGCACCGCCTCGACGCGGCCGGGCTGCGCGACCGGATCGCCACGCTGGCCGCCGAGCCGGTCGGCCGCGAATACCTGGTGGTGTTCGGGATGGACGCCGCCGCTCCGGTCCTCGGTGCGGCCGACCCGGTCACGTTCCGCTCCGGCCTGGACGACCTGCGTACGCTGCTGCGCCACGGCCCCGCCCAGGGCGTGCACCTGCTCGGCTGGTGGCGCGGCCTGCGGCGGCTCTCCGACGACCTCGGCGGCACCCAGAACCGCGACGACGTCGCCTGCCTCGTCGCGCTCAACGTGCCCGGCGCCGAGCTGGCCCTGCACCTCGGGGTGCACGACCTGGCCTACACGCCGCGCGCCGACCGGGCGCTGCTGGTCGACCGGCACGACCAGCGCACCAGGCTGATCGTGCCGTTCGCCCGCGACGGGCACGAGCCGCACGGGGAGCGTTGACAGTGTCCTTCGAGGAGTACGCGGCGCTGGCCCGACAGCTCGCCGAGCACCGTCGCGCCGGCGAGCGGGACGCCGCAGCCGAGTCCGAGCGCCGCCGTGACCTGCACGCCGCCGCCGACTACCTGCACCAGCGGCTGACCGCCCAGGGCCACCGCCTCGACCAGCTCGGCCGCGCGATCGGCATCGACCAGCCACCGGCCGGCCCGACCGCCGCACCGGGCAACGACGCGCCGGGAACGAGTACGGGCGTCCCGCCCCGCCCGCCGGCAACCGGGCCGGCCACCACCTGGCCCGGTTCGCCGCCGCCGACCGGCTCGCCCATCGTCAGCGGATCGGGGGACGGCGGGTCCGCCGGCGCAGCCGGCGTGCCGGGGCGGGCGGGTGTCGGGGCGTACCCCGAGCTGCCGGTCGTGCAGTCGCCGCTGGCGCTGCCGACGGCGGTGAGCCCGGCGGGCGCCGGGGTGCCGGCGCAGCGGGCGGCGGCGGTCGACCCGGTGGTGGAGCTGGAGCTGGCCCGGCGGATGGCCGACGAGGCCGACCGGCACGGGCAGCAGGCCGAGCTGCTTGCCCAACGGCCGGCGCTGCTGCCGACGTGGTCGCCGCTGGCGCGGGCGGTCGCCGTCTACGCCGCGTGCGGGGCGGCGGCGGGGGTGCTCATGCTGACCCTCGTGCTCGCCTCCGGGGTCGGCCTGGTCGACGGCTTCACCCTCGGCGCGTGGATCTGTGCGGGGCTGCCGGCGCTGGCGTTCTTCGGCGGGTACCTGGTGCTGGGCCGATGGGGGAGACCCGCCATGGTCGCCGGCACCCCACCCCGGTACCTGCCGCTCGGGTTCCTGATCTGCTTCCTGCTGGTGCCGCTGGGCTACTGCGCCTACCTGCTGCTGTTCCGCGCCCTGCGCTGAGGCGCAGCCGAGTGGCCGAAAGGCGGAGCACGCGGGGTTTACGACGAAGACCTCATGTGTCAGTGTGGTGAACGACCCGTGGCGGGGGGGTGAGCAGGACACTCACATCCACGTCGGACTGCCGCCGCCGGTTCCTTGTGTGATACCGGGGGTTCGTGCGCATGTAGGGATGCGAACGGCCCCCGATCCAATCACGAATCTGGCGAAGCGATGTCCCCTGCCCCGCGCAGGAGTGACCGTTTCGTGGCAGACGAGCGGGGAGCCTGCATGTCCTACCCACGTACCAACAAGGTCTTCACGTCCGGGGAACTGCACGATCTGCGCCGGACGGTGGCGATCCGGTCGGCGACGCGCCGTAACCTGGCGGCGGATCCCCTCTACGCCACCGCGTTGCCGCAGGAGGTCAGCATGCAGCTGACCTACCGGTGCAATCTGCGGTGCCACCACTGCTTCCAGTGGAACGAGCAGGGGTTCTTCCACAACTACGACAGCCAGCGCAGGCGTTCCGAACTCGACCTCGACGTCGTCCGGGACGTGCTGGAGACGACCGCGCCCGAGCAGGCGAAGGTCTTTCTGTGGGGCGGTGAGCCCCTGATGCACTCCCGGTTCGGAGAGATCGCCAAGCTGCTGGGCGCCGTGCCGCGAGTCGTCAACATGTGCACCAACGGCCTGTTGATGGAGCGCAACGCCGAACACCTGCTGGCCATCGGGCCACGACTCAACCTGCTGGTCAGCCTGGACGGCTTCGAGCCGGAGCACGAGGCGTTGCGGGGCAAGGGATCGTTCCGGCGCACCCTGCGCAACGTCGAGGCGATGCTCGACCTCCAACGGCGCGGCGAGTACCAGGGCGAGTTGTCCGTCGCGTGCATGGTCAGCGAGGACATGGTCGGCCGCATGTACGAGTTCACCGAGTGGGCCGAGCAGACCGGCTTCAACTCGGTCTACTGGCTGCTGCCCTGGTACATCAGCCCGGAGACGGCGTCGGCGATGGACCGGCTCTACGAGGAGTCGTTCTCGTGGCTCAACCCGCCGGAGCCGGGCGACAAGCCGACGTGGCACTCGTACACCTATGCGCTGCCCGAGCAGTACCTGCCGGTGCTGAAGGAGTCGATGGCCCGACTGGCGAGCCGGGTGTGGGATCTGCGGGTGCGCTACCAGCCGCAGGTCGAGCAGGATGAGATCGACGACTTCATCCGCGGCACGTCCCGTCCCGCCCAGCGGCGCAGCCGCTGCCTGGCGGTGTCCAACCGGATCGAGATCCACGCCGACGGCCGGGTCAGCTCGTGCAAGTTCTTCCCCGAGTTCGTCATCGGCGACCTGAGCGAGCAGTCCATGCAGGACATCTGGCAGAGCGAGCGGTTCACCCGGGTCCGCGGCATCCTGCGCGACAGCGGCCTCATGCCGGTGTGCTCGAAGTGCATCCTTCTCTACCTGAGCGGGGAGTGAACGCATGGCAGAGGTGGTCACCCGCATGGCGGTCCTGCTCGCGCGGGTTCTGGAGGATCCGGCGCTGGCCCAGGAGGTGACGGCGGACACGAATCTGCTGCTCGACCTCGGAATCGACTCGCTGCACATGATCACGTTCCTGCTCGCCGTCGAGGAGGAGTTCGACGTCGAGATCGACTTCGAGTCGCTGGACAGCATCCACCTGGAGTCGGTGAAGGCGTTCTGCCATTTCGCCCTCGACGGCGATGGTCGGTGAGGTGAGCGGGACCGTTCACTTCGGCTCGTTCGACGCGGAGGCGGCGTGGCGGCCGGAGGATCTCGCCGGGCTGCCCGCCGGCCCGGCGGCAGGTGGCAGCCGGGGACGTCGCGGCATGGACGAGCTGCTGGCGGTCGGGTGCGCTCCGGGCGATCTGCTGCTCACCGCCGAGCCGATGGACGAGGCCCTGGTCGAGGCGCTGGCGGTCGCCGGCATCGCGCCACGGGTCGCGGCCGTGCCGGGTCACCAGGACGCCACCGTGGAGGAGCGGCTGGCGTCGGCTGGTGGCACGTCCCTGCCGGAGATGTCCGGGTGGGCCGCGGCGTTCTACGCCGTCCGGCCGGACACCTCCGTGGCGGTGCGCCGACTCGGCCTGCGTGCCACGGTCCCCGCCGTCGAGGTCGTCGCCCGCGTCAACTCCAAGGTCTGGTCGAACGACCTGGTTCGGGACGCCGGCCTGCCCGGCGCCGCCGTCCTGGCCACCACGCCCCGGCAGGTGCGGCGGCTGGTGGAGGACGCGCCGGACGACGTCGTGCTCAAGGATCCGTACGGGGTCGCCGGCCGGGGCGCCCTGCGGGTCGGCAACCCTCGGGTGCTGGACACGGTCGTCCGGCACCTGGAGCGGCAGGTCGCGCGCGGGGCTCGGGTGGAGCTGCTGGTGCAACCCCTCTTCGCGGAGGCGTTCAGCTTCTCCACCCACCTTGAGGTCGACCCGAGCGGCGCGGTGCGGTGGCGGGGCGTACAGCACGTCGACAACGCCGAGTTCGCCTACCGCGGCTCCGGTCCGCTCCCCGCGGATCAGCACGCGAGCCTCGACACCACCGCGCACCGGCAGGTGATCGCGCGGGTCGGGACGGCGCTCGCGGCCGAGGGCTACACCGGGCCGGTCTGCGTCGACGGACTGCGGCTGGGCGACGGCACGGTCGTACCGGTGCTGGAGATCAACGCCCGACGATCGATGGGCCTGCTGAACCTGCACCTCGACCGGCGGGCCCGGACGGTCGGCCTGCGCTCCTGGTTGCGCTGCCGCACGACGCCGGTGCGGCCCGGCGACACGGTGGCCAGGCTGGTGTCCGCGTTGGACGACGCGAAGCTGCTGTTTCGCGGCGACGAGCCGGGGGTGCTGCCGCTGGCCTCGGGGACGCTCACCCCGCCCCGTGGGCGGCTCTTTCTCGCCGTGTTCGCCCCGGACGACGCGGCCCGGGTCGCCCTCGAAGCGCAGGTGGGCGACCTGCTCGTCGCGACGGCCGGCGCCCCGAGTCTCGTCACCTGACTCCCGACGATCGGAGCATCGATGGCCACTGTGCTGCTGACGTCGGGCGCCACGCTCGGCACCCACGTACCGGCCCTCATCCTGGCGGGTCGGTTGCGGGCCCTCGGGATCGAGGTGCGCGTGGAGGTGTTCGAGCGGCTGCTGCGACCCGACGAACTCGACCGGCTGAGGGCCGCCAAGCTGGCCTTCAGAGGGAACTTCAAGCTCGCGGTGGCCGCCCAGCGCATGGTGCGTGATCAGATGCCGGCGCTCGACGACGCTGCTGTCGATCAACTGCTGCACCGGTGGCGGGCCGCGGACGTGGACCAGGTGGTGATCTTCTCCGGCTTCTGGGTGCCCGTCGTCGAACGGTACGAGGCGCTCACGTCCCGAACGCCTCGGGTGGACATCTGTCACCTCGACGCCGCGCCGACCGCCTCCTTCAACCTCTTCCGGGCCCGCACGGAGCGCTTCCGTCACGTGTGGATGTTCGACGCCGAGCGGGGCACCGCGCCGACGAGCATCCGCGTCGGCGACGAGGGCCCGGTGCCGTGGCAGCGGCGGGAGCCCCGCCTGCTGGCGCACGGCGGCGGCTGGGGGCTGGGCACCTACCGGGACCGCGCGGCGGATCTCGCCCGGGCGGGGCTGCTGGTCGACGTGGTGACCCACGACCCGGCCGACGTGTCCGAGCTGCCCCCCGGCTGCCGGGCTTTCATGATCGACCCGGAGTGGGAGGCCTGGCAGGACGACGGCTTCCCACCGTTCGGCGAGATCCTTCCGGACGGCGCGGTGCGGTACCGACGGGGTGCGGCGTACCACGACTCGTTCGACCTCGCCCGACACCGCGTCGCCATGCTCTGCAAGACCGGCGGGGGCACTTTGATCGACTCGCTCTGGTCGGCCACGCCGATCGTGCTGCTGGCGCCCTTCGGCGCGCACGAGCAGGTCAACGCCGACCTGTGGCGTCGGCTGGGCTACGGCGTCACCGAGCAGGAGTGGCGTGACAGCGGATACTCCCTCGACCTGCTGGAGACCCTGCACCGCAACCTGCTGGCCGCCCGTGAGGGGACCGCCGACTACGCCGCCGACCTGGCGACCCGCGCCGTGCAGACCGAGGTCCCGGGGTGAGCGCCGTCCCCGCCCCGGTCACGGTGGTCGTCGGGTCGGACGGGTTCATCGGCGCCAGTCTGTGCCGTGCGCTCGAACGCCGCCGCCTGCCTCCGCACCGGGTGACCCGACCCCGCAACGCCGTCGAGGAACACCGCTACGCCGACACGATCAGGGGGGCGGACCTGGTCTTCTGGGCCGCCGGCACGGTCACGCCGAAGAGGGCCGTCAGCCAGCCCGAACTCGTCGAGCTGGACCAGCGTGCCCTCGCCGCCGCACTGGAGGCGTGCAAGCTGGGCGCCCGCCGTCCCACCTTCGTCCTGCTGGGATCCGGCGGGACGGCGTACCGGCCGGATGTGCCGCCACCGGTGGACGAGACCGGCCCACTCGGCCCCGACAGCGTCTACGGCCGGGCGAAGCTGGCCCAGGAGCAGGCCCTGCGCGAGGCCGCCGACCACCTCCGGCCGGTCGTGCTGCGGCCGTCCAACGTGTACGGGCCCGGCCAGCGCGCCGAGGGTGGGCTCGGCGTGGTGTCGCACTGGCTGGAGGCTGCGGCCGCGCGCCGGCCGTTGCAGGTGTTCGGCGACCCGGTCACCCGCCGCGACTACGTCTACATCGACGACGTCGTGGCCGCCCTGCTGGCGGTGTGGGACCGTCACCTGGACCGCGACACCCGCGAGGCGCTCGACGGCGCCGTCCTCAACGTCGGCGCCGGCCATCCCACCTCCCTCGCCGAGCTGCTGGAGGTGGTGAGGGCGACCGTCGGTCGGCCGTTGACCATCCGGTACGCGGACCGTCGGGCCTTCGACCGGCGCGACATCTGGCTCGACGTCCGACGCGCGTCGGCGATGCTGGACTGGCACCCCGTCACCGACCTGCCCACCGGGGTGGCGCGTACGTGGGCGGCGCTGGCCGGCCCGAACCGCTGACGTCTCCGCGCCTCGCCGGCGACTCGCTGTCAGGCCTGGCTGGCCGGCTCGGGGACGGGCGTGAAGTCACGCATTCTCCGCAGCGGCGAGAAGTAGACCCACAGCCCGGAGGCCCAGACGCCGAGGGCGGCGATCACCAGGGTCTCGCGGACGCCGAGCCAGGTGCCCAGCACACCACCGAGGACCGCGCCGATCGGCAGGGCGCCCCACACGATCCAGCGGACCCCGGCGGTGAGGCGGCCGAGCAGTTCCGGCGGGCACATCTGCTGCCGGTAGCTGATCTGGGCCGCGTTGTAGATCGCGCAGAGTGCGGCGAAGCCGGTCATGCCGACGGTGTAGAACGCGACCCGCCAGCCGGGCTCGGCCAGCGGCACCAGCAGCATCGTCCAGCCGAGCCCGAGCAGGGAGACCCAGATGATGCGGGCGGTGCCGATCCGTCGAGCCAGCCTGCCGGAGGCGAGTCCGCCGGCGATGCCGCCGGCCGTGCCCAGCGCCAGTTGCACGGCCACCTCGGCCGGCGTCAGCTTGAGGACCCGGACCAGGTAGATGACCGAGAGGGCGTAGATCACCTGACTGAACACGTTCAGGGTGCCGCTGGCCGCGACGATCTTCCGCAGCACCGGATGCCGGAAGGCGAAGGCCAGGCCGGCGGAGATCTCCTCCCGCAGCCGCGGCCGGGGGCCCTGCGGTACGGCCACCTCCGGCTCCTTGCGGCGGATCAGCAGCAGCGAGACGGCGCTGACCGCGAACGAGGCGGCGTCGATGAGGACCGTCCGCGCCGCACCGAAGACCGCGACCAGTCCTCCGCCGAGCCCGATACCCGCCACCTGAGCGACCGAGTACGTGGTGCTGAGTTTGCCGTTCGCGTCCAGCAGCTGGTCGGAGCGCACCACAGTCGGCAGGTAGCACTGGTAGGCCACCTCGAAGAAGACGGAGCAGACGCTGCACAGGGCCGCCACCAGCCACAACTGCGCCATGGTGAGTTCACCGGCGAAGAAGGCCAGCGGAATGGTGCCCATCGCGAGGGCCCGCAGCAGGTTGCAGAACACCATCAGCCGCCGCTTGCGCATCCGGTCGACGATCACCCCGGCCGGCAACGCGACGAGCAGGTACGCCGCCATCCCGGCGGCCTGGAGCAGGCTCACCGAGAACGTGGACGCGTTCAGCACGGACACCGCGATGAGCGGGACGGCGAGGGTGGACACCGCGGAACCGGTCTCGCTGAGGGTCTGGCCGGTCCACAGCGTCATGAAGTCCCGGTGACGCCACAGGCTCGGCGTGACCGCCGGGGTGGTGGGCGGCGCGGTCGTGGTCATCCGGCGGCCTCCGCGCTCGCGCCGACCAGCTTCAGCAGGTCATCGCGCATGGCGACGAGCAGAGCGTCGAGTTCCGCGCGTTGGTAGCCTTCGCGGATCACCCGCACGGTCAGCCGGACCGTCGTGTCGGCGTTGGCCATCAGGTAGAAGCCGGGCCCGGTCGAGCGGATCGGCACGTGCCACTCGATCCGCGATTCCTGGATCGTCTCCGGCGGCTGCACCACCATCGGGGGCAGCAGGAAGGTGAAGTGGTACCCCGGGTCGAGCGGGCCGCCCTCCCGTTCGGCGTCCTCGCGAATCCGCGCCACCGTGTCCGGGTCGTAGACCCCGTGCTTGAGGGCCCGCATGTTCCGTACGTACAGGGCGCGCGCGGTGTGCGCGAACGGTTCGTCCGGTTCCGGCGCGGCCAGCAGCGGCACCCACTGGTTCATCGACGTGACGAGCGACGTGACCGCCGGGTCGAAACGGTTGGACGACATGGGGTAGAGCAGGACCGGGGTGCTGGTGGTGCCCGTCGCGATGATCGCCCGGCAGTACGCGGTGAGCAGCACCCCTGCCACGGTCACGCCGATGCCGCGCGCCGCCTGGCGGAGGATGGGCTCGGGGATGCCGGTGTGCATCGTCGCCCGGAGCACCGGCCCCGGCGCGGGCGGGGTCCGCCGGGGTGCCCCCGCCAGCACCTTGCGCCAGTACGACTCCGCGGCGAGCAGTCTGGCGTCCATCTCGCCGGACCGTTGCCGCGTCGCGAGGTCGGCCGGCTGCGGCGCCGGTGGCAGCGCCTCCCCGGCCAGCAGGGCGTAGAAGTCCCGCTCCATGGTGTTGATGCCCGCGCCGTCGGCCGCCATGTGGTGGATGACGACCAACAGTTCACGGGGGCGGCCGTCGCTCTCGGTCAGCCACACCCGCCACGGCAGGTCGGTGGTGAGCGTGAACGGCCGCTGGATCTCCTCGGTCTCGATCCGGGACATCCCCGTCTCGCCGTCGGGCTGTCGTACCGCCTCGACCACGTCGGCGGGGGAATCCACCGCGACGCGCTGGCGCGGATCTCCCGGGTCCTCGACGTCGAACGTCGTGCGCAGCGAGGCGTGCCGCATGCCGAGTGCTCCGACCGCGCGCCAGACGTCCGCCGCGGTCACATTTTCCGGCAACGACCAGGAAAAGCAGAGGTTGCCCTCCCACCACTTCTCCGGATGCATTTTTTCGATGTCCCGCCAGACCGATAGTTGGCCGAGGGTCATCGGGTAGGTCGTCTCCGGGGTCACACCTGTTCCTTCCCGAGCGGGAACGGTTGCGCTGCCGATGAGCGTGTGCCGCGACGCGACACACGCTCATCGGGACGAAAGATAATTGGTTGCGTCAGCCGGCCGAGTTGTTCTTCATCACGACACCTCCCGAAGAATACGGTTGTCGGAAGTGAGGCTGCGGCCCTGCGCCGTGCTTAGGGGTGCATGACGCGCCACCGTCGGATGACGGGTGGAATCACCGTGCAGCAGTCCGACCAGCGATCGACCGAGCTGGTGCGACAATTGCCCAGGCCCTACTTCGGATGCTCTTCGCGGCAGTACCGCAGCACCCGACAGCGACCATGGACGACGGCCGTCCTATTCGGAGCATTCGCTGGCGGAGAGACTTCCAGTGATGGCCATGGAGCCGCGCACAGGCGAATGCAGTGAAAGGCCGATTCCCCCGGATACGTGGCCCCGCCTCGGTTAGCAGGACCCCCACAGCATTCCGGCCGTCTATGCCGGTGTCAACCCTCATATTGATGGATCTTGCTGTCTTGACCACGATGGCCGCCGTGATTACGGTCGGGGCGGCGGACGTGCCCACAGCACCCGCCACACGGGGGCACAAAATGGGTACGACGAGTCCTTTCGGGCCACCGATGACGGCTGGCCCGACATGATCAATCCCGCGCACGCCGTCATCGTCGGGGCGGGAATCGCCGGAACGGCAGTCGGTCTCTTCCTGCGCCGGATCGGGTGGCGCGTGACGGTTCTCGAGGCCCGGCCGCCGCGCGAGCGGCCCCTCGGGTCGCACCTGAGCCTGGCCGACAACGGCCGTACCGTGCTGCGCGACCTGGGCCTGCTCGCCGCGGTCGACGCCGCCGGCACGCCGACTGACCGCATCTCCTTTTACGACCACCGGGGACGGGAGATCGGCAGCAACAACCAGGTGAGCACGCTGATCCGCCGGGACCGGCTCGGCGAGGTGCTGCGCGAGGCGGCCCGTGGCGCCGGCGTCCGTATCGTCGAGGGTGAGCGGGTCGTCGGGCTGCGCGATGACGGGCACGACCGGGTCGTCGCCACCCTCGCCGACGGATCCAGTCACAGCGGTGACCTCTTGATCGGCGCCGACGGGGTGCACTCGTACACGCGTCGGACGATGTTCCCCGAGCATCCGCCGGCTCGATTCACCGGAGTCCTCGACGGCGGCGGCTCGGCCCCGCGGGTCGACGGGATCGCACCGGACGGAGTGCTGCGTCTGACGTTCGGCGCCAACGCGTTCTTCGGCTATCAGGCGTTGCCGGACGGCGAGGTGGTCTGGTTCCAGAGCCTGCTCACGGGCGAGGGGGAGGTGGTGGCGGGGCCACGGGCTGATCCGATGGACCGGTGGCGGCAGCGGCTCGTCGAGCTGCACGGCTCAGACCACCCGCCGATCCCCGCCATCATCGACGCCAGCACCGGCCCGATCATCCGGTGGCCGGTGCACGACCTCGTCCCGCCCGCACGGTGGAGCCGCGGTCGGATGTGCCTGGTCGGCGACGCGGCGCACGCGATGCCGCCGCACGACGGGCAGAGCAGCTCCATGGCGCTCGAAGACGCCCTGGTCCTGGCCCGGTGTCTCGCCACGACAGACGACGTCGGTGACGCCTTCGTGCGCTTCCAACAGCTGCGTGAGCCACGGGTGGCGACGGTCGCCGGGCTCGCTCGCCGTACCGGCAGCCTGAAGTTTCCGACCGGCGCCCGCGAGCGGCGGGCGCGCGACGCCGTGCTGACGATGTTCATGAGGGCGGGCGTGGCCGCCTCCGAGGACGTCAGCCGGTACCGCCTGCGATGGCCGACGGACTCGCACGCCGCAGCTCGGTCAGCTCCTGATCAAGCAGGTCGGCCAGCCGCTCGAACCGGTCCGGGCGATTCTCCCAGGTGATTCCCCGGCTGGGCATCTCGACAGTCATCAACAGGTACAGGTGCAGGCGGTAGAGGCTGAGCCGCCGCAGGGTGGACTCGTCGAAGACCACCGGATCGGCCGCGGCGGCGCGGTAGCCCCGCAGGAACGGGTGGTCGGGGTCGTCCTCCACCCGGCGATACAGCAGGGGTGACACGAGGTCCAGCAGCGGATCGCCGAACAGGAACCGCTCGCCGTCCACGATCCCGCGCAGGCGCAGGGTGCCCGCAGGCCCGGGTTCGGCGAGCACGTTGCCGTCCCAGCCGTCGAAGTGCAGCAGCGCCGGCCGGCGTACCTGGTCCAGGGCCCAGGCGTACCGCTCGGGCAACTCCCGGATCCGCGCCGGCGAGGTGGGAAGTCGTACGTCCCAGTCCGCCGCGTCGGCGAGCAGGTCGTCGAGCATGGCGGCGAAGGCCGTACGCCACGTCGCGCCGCTCGCCCGGCCGCCGCCGTACCCGTAGTGGTCGCCGGTCACCCGGTGCAGCGCGGCGATCGCGACGCCGAAGTCGTAGCGGGCCGGGGTGTCGTCGAGGTGCTGCTCGCCCTCCGACCATTCCCGCAGCGACCGTCCGGGCAGCAGGCCGGTGACCAGCCACTCGCCGAGTTCCGGATCGTCGCCGTGGTGCAGCAGCGGCGGCACCGGCACCTGCGGCGCACGCGCGGCCACGAGGCGGAAATACCGGGCTTCGGCGGCGGCGAGCCCCCGCTCGTAGCGCAGCAGCGGCGCGTCGGGTGGTGGTGCCACCTTCAACACGACCTCGCGCCCGTCGTCGAGCGCCACCCG
The DNA here is from genome assembly GCF_042872525.1 of Micromonospora sp. NPDC005254. Lineage (NCBI taxonomy): Bacteria > Bacillati > Actinomycetota > Actinomycetes > Micromonosporales > Micromonosporaceae > Micromonospora > Micromonospora sp. NPDC005254. Next base: position 387,561 of record NZ_JBIAKM010000003.1, read on the forward strand.
CCACACCGTCGCGAAGCCGCCGCCCAGGATCGGCCCGCAGTCCACGACCCGGCGGTCCGCGCCGAACGACGCCGCGACGAAGCGTTGCACCTGATCGTGGTCCAGTGGCCGCTGGGTGCGGCTGAGCCCTTCCACCCCGTGGTCCCTTCCTCCCCGCCGTGACGCCCGCCAGCGTGCCAGAGTCGTCGGGGAATTGTCGTCCTGGTCTTGGTCTTGGTCCGCCGGCCGACGATCCTGCGGAAGGTCCCCGGTGGTGGCGTCCTAGTGGGTCTCCTGCTGGTCCCGTGCGCCTGCCTGGTGCTCGTTCCCGCCCGGTGCGGCGTTGTCGGCGGTGTGCGCCGCCGCCGCGAGGACGTCGTCCCGTTCCCGGTCGGTGCAGCCCTCGTCCTCCAACAGGCCGAGCAGCAGCACCGTCCGGGCGACGATGGCCGGCGCGTCGTCGGGCACCGGAGGGCGTTCACCGAGCGCCGCCCACACCAACGCCTCGGCCAGCGCCGGCTCGACGTCCATTCCGGTGACGTCGTAGCGTTCCCGCGCGGATGCCACGAACCGGATCACCGGCGCCCGGTCCTGCCCCGCGACGAACCGCCGCCGCACCGCCACCAGCAGCGCTCCGGCGAGCAGGTCCGCGTACCGCCGCCAGTCCGCCTCGGTGAAACGGCGCAGCCGCCGTTCGTGCCCGCGCAGCCGTCCCGTCAGAAGGCCGCGCAGCGCTGCGTGCGGGTCGTTCACCACTGTCGCCCCCTGATCATCGTGAGTGGGTTCTTCCGTCGGCGTCGCCTGGTCACCAGGCCGCTCGCCACCCGGCAGCCGCGTGCGATCTCGCTGGTGCTGGTGCTGGTGCTGGTGGTGCTTCTTGGCGCGTTGGGTGCGGGGGCGGCCGGCTCGCCGGTCAACGCCGCCACCGAGCGGTCGATGCGGCAGCCGCCGATCGCCAGCCGGGTGACGACCAGGTCCAACCGGGTGATGGCCGCCGCGAAGTGCCGGGCCGCGACCGCGTCCGCCACGATGTGGGTACGCCGCAGCCGGTCCTCGGCCGCCGCCAACCGCCACCGGGTACGGGCGGCCAGCGCGGCGGCCCGGTCAGCGTCGACCCGAGCCGCGCGCAGCCCGGCGAGCAGCTCACCTGCTGTCGCGGTCACCGGCGATGCTCGATCGGCAGCCAGGCCGGCGTAGACCAGACCGAGCGCCCGCCAACACTCGGTGACCGCGTCCTGCCAGGGCAGCCTCCGGCCGGGTGGCCCCGCACCGTGCAGGTGCGCACCGGCCCGGTCGGCGGCGGCGATCGTGGCCAGCCAGGCGTCGCGCAGATCGTCCACCGGGCCGCCAAAGTGCGCCAGCCGGGCCCGCGCGGCCCGCTGCTCGTCGCACGGGCCAGGCCGTCCGCAGCTCCGGCAGATCCCGGTGTACGCCTCCGTCACGTGCTCGGCGACCCGCATCCTCGCCTCGATGACCTGCTGATTGGCGTGCGCGTGCAGATCATCCGCGTTCATCGGCGGCCTCGGCAGCTCACTGCTCCGCCTCGGCGGTGGCCTTGACCAGGCGGGCGAAGAGCACGTCGGTGCACGGGTAGTCCCTGCCGCAGCCGCAGACCCACCGGCGAACCACGCGCGGCGGATGGGCGAAGAGGGTGTCGTCGGCGTCCTCGACGTCCTGCTCGGACACGAGACGCTGGGCTGGAGCGTGTCGGGAGGGTGGGTCGGTGGGCTGGTCGTCGGGTCGATCGGGCATCGGGTGCTCCCGTCCGGTCGTCTCCTTGCTGGTCAGGGCGTTGCTCGTGGCGGCACGTGCCGCCCGGCGGCGATGCGGTGGGGCGGCGGTGCGGTGGGGCGGCGGTGCGGTGGGGCGTCGTGCGGGCGTGCCCCGGCACGCCCGGCCGGACGGGGGGACCGACCGACCGGGCGCTTCCTGCGCGGTGGGGAAAGAACCAACTCCGGGTTTGCAGACCTGGGAGCCGGTCAGAGGGAAGCGTATATAACAGGTCATGCATGCGCAAGCGTTGACTGCACATCGCTTGCTATACAAAGTTGCTCGTGATCGAATGGCGGGGCAGACCTGGGAGACACCAATGCCCGCCAAAGCCAAGTGGGCGCTGATCGCCGACGGCATCCGCGCTCAGATCCAGTCCGGCGAACTCGCGCCGGGGGACAAGCTGCCCTCGACCTCCGAGCTGTGCCGTCAGCACGACGTCTCGGCCATCGTCGTTCGCCAAGCCATCAACGCGCTCAAGATTGAGGGCTTGGTAGAGGGCGTCGGCGGTGTCGGCGTGTTCGTCGCCGAGCGCTGACCCCCTCGATGCCCCGGTTTCGGTGAACCCGGCCAGATCCTGGACAGTTTCCGTTAGCCGAGAACGGAAAGTGTCCAAGATCTAGAGATTCCGGCCGGGGTTCCTGGTCGATTCCTTGATCACTTGATGCGTACTAGTTGCCGAGGGCCTGCCCTGGCTGGTCAGCATCAAGTGATCTTCGCCTTGGGCGGCGGGGACACCGCGCACATCATGATTGGGCGATCGAGCGGTCGCGCTGGGTGCGTGGATCTCGTACGCTCCCTTGTGGTCTCCGCCGGTGAGGTGGTGGAGGCGATGGTCGACCAGGGGGAGGATGCGCGTGAGCGCAGCGCAGATCATCGCGAAGTTGGCGGCGGCGTCGCAGAAGCTCGATGAGGCGAAGGCCAAGACCGCAGCGGCAGCGCAGGACGCGGCCGAGGCGCGAACCCTTGTCGCCGGTGCGCTGGAAGGTGTTGCCGCCGGGCCGCTGGTCGGCATGATCGACGCGTACCGGCAAGCTCTGGCGCAGGCGTCCCAGGGCGGCGAGCCGGCTAAGCAGCACGTCCAGGAGACGATCGCCAAGGTCCGTGCACTGGGAAACTGACCACGGGTGGTGGTCCCACAACCCACCGTGGTGGTTCAACTATCTGGACAAGGTGGAGGCGGCAATAGAGGCCGCGGGGTGACCGGACGTACCTGGTCCGGCTAGCCGGGAGGCGGTGGGCCTGCTGTAGGGCTTCGCCAAGCCATGCCGGTGGGCTCCGACCATCCCACATCGCACGTCGAGGAACATCAGTCAATCGGCGGACGACTGGACGCAGGACCGCGACGAGGCGCCCGGTGTCGGTCGTGGCCAGGTGTACACGGCACGCTTCGATGTTGTCGGCTTCGTTGAGTTCCGACCAGTCGAGGAGAAAGCCCGCAGCGGCGGCAAGTTGCCGAAGAAAGGAACGGATGGTCCGGCCGTTGCCCTCGCGAAACGGGTGACACACGTTCAGCTCGCCGTAGTAGTGCGCGAGCGTCTCGACGAACACTTCGTGCTTGAGGCCGAGGAGAAAGCCATCCGCAGTCAATCCACCAAGGACCGCGCTGACCTGGTCGTCAATGAAGCGCCAGTGACAGAAGCGCGCTCCCGGCTTGCTGATGTCGACGGTTCTGGTCTGTCCGGCCCACTCGTAGAGATCTCCGAAGAGCTGCCGGTGGAACGTCTGAAGATGGTCGAGGCCGTAGTTGCCGGGAATGATCATGCGCGATGCCTGAACCTCCCGGATCGAGGTCAGGCGAAACTCGGCTTCCCGGAGGAGGTCCGGGTCGGTGATGCCCAGCTTGTTCTTGAGGCAGTCGGTTCCCCGGCCAGCAGTACGGATCAGTCACCCTTGAGGCGGGCAATCTCTTCGGAGATCAGGTCGTCCGCGCTGATCACCCCTGCTGCCACGTCGCGAAGCTTGTCCTGCCAGTTCTGATCGAACTCAGCGCCTTCCAGGGCAGCGTTCGCGGTTGCGAGACCGACGGCAGTTTCCGAGTCTGCGATCTGCCGGGCGTAGTAGGTACGCATGAGGTCGGTGCTGATCCTCGCCGACGAGTTGGCCGACTCGGGAAGCCCACCCCGCGCAGCCCGCCAGGGAAGCTCGTTGTGTGTCATAACGGACAGCTGGCTCGCCGAGAACTTTCCGTACTGATCTGTGACCCACCGGACGGTTCTTCGTTCGTCGGGGGTCAGGTGGGAGGCTTGCCCGTGCGGCCAGTCAGACACGGTGAGCTGCCGACGGTGGTGCCGGTAGAGGGGCGGCACCACCGGCCCCTCCCGCCAAGCTTCGATCGGCTCGGGGAACAGCAAGGTGCCTTCACGTGCCAGATGCCACCCCTGGCAGTAGTAGACCAGCTTCTCCAGCTTCATAGCAGTGACGCTGCCGAGGTTGCCGAGCACTGTGGCAGCGACATCGTGCGCGGTAGCCATACGCTAACCACCTCCCACCTCAGCTTGCTCCCGACGCTAGCTACTGACGGTGATTCCGTCGGCGCTGAACTTGTGTCGAGCCCTATTTCGATCCTATAGGTCCGGGCGACACCTTCGTAGAACACAGGTTCTGCTAGAACGTGCTGTCGGATAGGTGTCACCGCGCGTGGCGGGGGCTGCGCAGACCGGTGATCTTCCCTATCCTGGCGTGTTCACCGACGGCTAGCGACGTGGAGTGTCGTGGATCCTCGACAGGTACGACGTCTGGCAGAGCAGTCCGCCAACTTCGGGTTCCTCAAGGAGCATCCGCTACTGGTCTGGTACGGCGCGGGCGCTGAGTTGCTCGTCTATGTCGACGCCCAGGCCGCGATGTTCAAGATCCGTGCCTTCGGTGACGAGTTGGCCAAGGACCTCGTTCGCCGCACCGGCGCGAGGCCGCAGAAGAACGACTTCTACCACCGGGTCCAAGCGCTGTATGGCGACGGCACGCTGGTCGCTCATCTCCACCTCGTCCGAAAAACCCGATGTCACTGACTCGGTTCCCAGCCAACGAGTCCCGACCGCCGTGGCCACACGGACTCGTGCCTACTTCGGTGGCATCACGGTCGCTCGGCTGGTGGCCGTGGGTGCGCTCACCGCTGGCGAGGAGATGGTTCTGACCTATAAGCGGGCCGACTATAAGGCGCGCATCAGCGCGGCTGGCCAGATCGAGTTGGAAAGGGGGGAACTTTTCGAGTCGCCCTCCCCGGCCGGCGCGACGGTCACCGGTAAAGTGGCCATCAACGGATGGAGCGCGTGGAAGGTTCGCCGAGCGGACAAGTTGATCCCGCTGTTCGACGTGCGGGCGGATGCGCTATCTCGCGGCCTGCTTGAAGGAACGTCATAGGTGGCGCTTGTCGTCGCGCCGGTCGCGATGATTGTGGAGCCATCCAGGCAGCCGTTTCCTGGCTAGTGCGTCCGACCGGTTCAGCGGGTGATGCGGACCTCGTCTTCGAAGCGCGGGTAGTCGCACGCGTCCTGGCCGCACAGCTCGAAGCCGCCGCTGGCAAGCGCCACGCCCCGGTTGAAGGCGAAGCCGCCGCCTTCCGCGTACACGCGCCCGGTCACTGCCTGCGGTTGGCCGGTGCAGCTGACCGGCGCCCAGCCCGATCCGTACGCCACCCGGTTGCCCGAGCGCTGGCGCAGGATCAGCTCCGCGCCGCCGGATAGGCCAGCGTCGCAGGTCACGGTGAGGGTGAGGTCCACGGCGACGCCTTTCGCGACCAGGGTCGCGGACGTGACCTCGACGGTGCTCGCCGCGCTCGCCGGCGACGGCGTCAACAGGGCGAACAGGGACAGCCCGAGCAGCGCGATGGTGGTGGTGAGGCGGCGCACGGCGGCTCTCCTATCGGAGTAGGTGCTTACCTGCGGTCACCATAGCCCCCTGCGGCGCTGACGTGGATCAATAGATCGTCGAGTCTTCCGGGGACGTCCGCTCGATGACAACGACGGGGATCTCCCGGTCGGTGTCCCTCTGGTAGCGGGCGTACGTCGGGAAGACCTCCGTCATCACCGGCCACAGCCGGGCCCGCTCCTCGGTGGACGCCGTCCGGGCGCGAGCGGCGAACCGTTCCGCGCCGACCTGGACCTCCACAGTCGGGTCGGCGCTCAGGTTGAGGTACCAGGCGGGGTGCGTGGCAGCACCGCCGTTGGACGCCACCACCAGGTGGTCGTCCCCGTCGCGGCCATAGATCAACGCGGTGCGGCGGAGTGTGCCCGAGCGGCGTCCCCGCGTGGTGAGCAGCAGCGCGGGGTAGCCCTGGAAGGTGCCACCGTCGGCGCCGTCGGTCTCCACGTACCGCCGAATGTGCTTGGCCACCCAGCCGACCGGACTGTCCTCAATCGTCTCGTGCTGCTCCTGCGCGCTCACGCCATCGCCTCCATCGCCGAATCCGCCCGGCTGAAGCGGAGGTGTCGATCGTACGCGGAGTGCCCTGCTCTGGACTGGCCATGGCCATCGATGCGGCGGATGCGAGGGGCGTCCGTGCGGACAGGGTGAGAGCGGTATACCTGTGAGTCATCAATATGACTCACAGGTATACGTCTCTCAGGGGAAAGTGCCCCGGCGGGTCAGTCGCGCGAGCGGGGCAGGCAGCACTTCTTGTACTTCGCACCCGATCCGCACCAGCAGGCGTCGTTGCGCCCGGGCGGCCAGGACGTCAGACCCACCTCGTCGAGGCTGTCGGCGTACTCGTCAAGGGTTTCCTCGTCGATGGGGTCGCTGCCGGCGAACGCCGCCAGGCCCTCGACGGTGCCGGCGACCACGCCCAGGTCCGCGCCGCCCAGCCCGGCGGCGTCGGCGAGCGCGCGTTCGATCTGGGTACGGTGCTCGTCCCACGTCTTCGGGTAGCTGTCGACAAGCGCGGGCCAGCGCATCAGCAACGCGTTGAACTCGGCCTCCGGCCAGTACAGCAGCGTCGCGGGGCCGTCGTCGAGCGCGTCGAGGGCGTGGGTGCTCGCGGCGCGCAGCCGGTCGGCGAGGTTGTCGTACTCGTCGTGCGGGAGGCCCATCTCCTCGCGCAGGTGGTGCCGCCGCTGGGCCAGCCCGTAGATCATGGCCGCGGCCTCGTCCTGCGCGTCCTCGGACTCGTGCTGCTGGGTACGGGTCCGTTCCAGGATCGTGTCGAGCGCCCCGGTCAGCCATTCCAGCGCCAGGTCGGTGTGGCCGGATTCGGCCAGCTCGTCGACCAGGTAGGTCGCGTTGGGGTTGGTCTCCAGCAGCGGACGCAGCTCGGTCAGCTCGGCCATGCCCTCGTCCGAGCGGCCGAGGCGCAGCAGCAGGCCGCCGCGCACCGCTCGAGCGTACGCGTCCTCGTCGGGCTGTTCGGCGATGGCGCGGGTGGCCAGGGCGAGGGCGTCGGCCAGGTCACCGGCCTGCTCCAGGATGTCGGCGGCGACCAGCAGCGCGTACCCGATGTCGTCGGGGTCGGCGAGGCGTCCCTCGTCGACGGCGCTCACCAGCTCGGCGACCAGCGCGGCCGGGTCCGGGCTCTTGACGCCCAGGGCGCCGATCTCTTCGATGCGGTCGGCGGTCAGCAATTCGGACATGGGCGCATCCTGAAGACGACGAACGGTGGATGGGGGAGCGGCCAGCGTACTCCCGAGCAGGCCGGAGCCCGGGCGGCGAACCGCCCGGGCTCCGACTTGCCAGCGAACCTCAGCGGGTCGCGGGCATGGTGGCGAACTCGCCGGCTAGCTCGGACTCGACGATCGTCGCGGTGGACGGCCGGCGACCGGCCGACGCCCGCCGGGCGGACGGGACGGCCAGGGCCGCGAGCGCGGCGGCGAGGGCGATCGCGGTGAGGACGAGAAACCCCGTCGTGAAACCGGCCTCCCGGGGCAGGCCGTTGGCCTGCGGGTGGGCGGTGATCACGCCGCTGACCATGGCCGCGCCGATCGCGCCGCCGATGGTACGGATGTTGGCGTTCATGCCGGTCGCCACGCCGGTCTGGCTGGCGGGCACGCTGCCGACGATCAGGTTGGCCATCGACGCGAACGCCAGGCCGATGCCGAGACCGACCAGCCCACCGGCGATGGCGACCTCCCAGCGGGTGTCGTGCGCGGCGGCCAGCATCGCGGAGGCGGCCACGTTGAACGCGGCGCCGGTGGCGAGCTGTGCCTTGGCGCTGAACACGGCCTGGAGCCGGCCGGCGACGAGACCGGCGACGAACATCGCGACGAGCATCGGCAGCATGAGCAGGCCGGCCTGGCTGATGCTGGCGCCGAAGCCGTAGCCGGCGGCGGTCGGGGTCTGCACGAACTGGGGAAGGAACGCGTACACGGAGAACATCGACGCGCCGTAGAGCAGGGCGACCAGGTTGGTGGTCCAGACGCCGGGCAGGCGCATCATCCGCATGTCGATCAGCGGGTTGGTCGAGCGCACCTCGGCGACGAGCCAGCCGATGAGCAGCACCACGGCGAGCACCAGCAGGCCGAGCACCCGGGTGGAGGTCCAGCCCCAGGCCGCGCCCTGGCTGATCGGCAGGAGCAGCGCGATCAGCCAGCCGGAGAGCAGCAGGGTGGCACGCCAGTCGATCCGACCGGGGGTTCGCACCGGCGACTCGGGCACGAACAGGTGCGCGGCGACGGCGGTCAGCCCGACCACGACCATCGGGATCCAGAACAGCCAGTGGTAGTCCAGCGCGGCCACGATCGGGCCGGCGAGCACGACGCCGAGGCCACCGCCCGCAGCGACGATCGCCGAGATGGAGGCGACGGCGCTTCCGACCCGCGCGGCGGGGAACTCGTCGCGGATGATGCCGAACGACAGCGGGAAGACCGCGCCGCCGATGCCCTGCACGACCCGGGCGACGATGAGGACGCCGATGTTCGGCGCGATGGCGGCCACCAGGCAGCCGAGGGCGAGGGCGGCGAGCGAGACGACAAGCATCCGCTCCTTGCCGACCATGTCACCGACCCGTCCGAGGATCGGCGTGAAGATCGACGCGGAGAGCAGGTAGGCGGTCAGGACCCAGGTCACGGTGTTCTGCGAGGTGTGCAGGTCCTGCTGGATGGTCGGCAGCACCGGGGTGATCAACGACTGGAGCATCGCGAAGAATCCGGCGCCGGCCGCGAGCACGGTGAAGGTGAGCCGACGCGAGCTGCGTCGGGATGTCACTGACACGAGAGAAAACTCCTGATGCGGTACGGAAGGAGGTTTGTCGCCCGTCGTCGGAGGCGGGCAGGTCTGCGGGGTCCGGGCGATCGGGTGGCCAGGCCGGATCGGGCGGGTCCCGAGGTACGCTAAGCGGAGGCTGTCCTCCGGCAGTTCCGGAGGGGTGCCTCCACTAAGCTAGCGGAGGGGTTCCTCCGGATGCAACCAAGGTGAGGTGACGCACGCCATGACCAGCGCGGGGCAGACGCCCGAGGTCTTCGCGCAGCGGCCCAAGCGGGCCGACGCGCGGCGCAACTACGACGCCCTGGTCACCGCGGCGCGCGAGGCGTTCGCCGAGAACGGCGCGGCCGCCTCCCTGGAGGACGTGGCCCGCCGGGCGGGGGTGGGCATCGGCACCCTCTACCGCAACTTCCCGACCCGCCGGCACCTGTTCGAGGCCGTCTACGTCGAGGAGGTCCGTGCGCTGAGCAGCTCCGCCGCCGACCTGGCCGAGCTGCCTCCGTGGGACGCCCTGGTCGCGTGGCTGCACCGCTTCGTCGCGTACGTCGCCACGAAGCGCGCGCTCGCCGAGCAGTTGCTGCACGACTCGGAGATCTTCGCCAGCTGCCGGACGGAGATCTACGCCGCCGGCGAGCCGTTGATGCGCCGCGCCCAGGCCGCCGGCGTGGTGCGCGACGACGTCGGTTTCGACGATGTGGTGCGCCTGATCAGCGGTCTCACGATGGCCCAGTTCCCCGCACCCGAGCAGCGTGACCGGGTGCTCGGCGTGGCCCTGGACGGGTTGCGCGCGACCGTCCGCTGAGGACCCGTCAGCGCGACCGTCCGCTGAGACCGCGTCAGCGCGACCGTGCGCTCAGCGCGCGTCGGCGGTCGACGAGCAGCAGCCCCTCGTCGTCGAGCCGTTCGACCACCGTGCCCGCCGGCCACCGGCCCGCGCTGTCGTTGCCGAGCAGCTCGACGGCCCGGGTGTAGAGCTCGGTCCGGCGGCGTTCGGCCGCGTCGTGTTCGGCCGCGCCGGACTGCCGGTCCTGATGGCGCTGCGGCCTCGGCCACCGACTCGGCGTGCGCCTGCCCCCGGTCCCGGTGTGCCTGGTCGCGGGCGGCGACCCTCGCGCGGGGCGGGGTACGCGCACAGCGGCGGGTGTCCGCTGTGGAGCGGCACCGAATTGCCGGTTTGTGCCGTCGGTGGAACAACGGGTTACCGGCGCGTAACAAGTCATTGACGTTTCTGAATTGTGACGTGCATCATCGTCGCACGGTCGACCGGACACCCCCACCCACCTGCCCGGTTCGCCGGGTGCCTCCCCCCGGAGGTGCAGCCATGCTGCTCCGAAAGACCGTCCTCGTCGTGTCCCTGGCCACCGCCGCGCTGCTGGCGTCCGCCGGCGCCGCGACCGCTGCCACCCCCACCGCCCCGGCTGCTACCGCCCCAGCTTCCACCGCCCCGGCTGCCACCGCCGCCTTCGCTGCCGCTGCCGCAGCCAACCCGGTCATCGTGGTCGGCGGGCTCAGCGGCGTCGCCGTGGCGTACGAGCCCATCGCCGCCCGGCTGCGCGCCGACGGCTACCGCACCTTCATCTACCAGCTGCCCGGGTTGGGCCTCGGTGACATCCCCGCCTCGGCCCGCGCGTTCGCCGGCTACGTGGAGCAGGTGCGCGCCAGCACCGGCGCGGCGACCGTCGACCTCGTCGCCCACTCCGAGGGCGGTCTGGTCAGCCGCTACTACCTCAAGAGCCTGGGCGGCACCGCCAGCGTCGGCCGGTACGTCAGTCTGGGCACACCCCAGTACGGCACCTACGTCGCCAACATCGTGGCGTTTCTCGGCCTCGGCAGCTGCGCCGGCATCGTGGCCTGCCAACAGATGACCATCGGCTCCGCATTTCTCGCCGACCTGAACGCCGGGGACGACACCCCGGGGTCGGTGCGCTACACCACCGTCCGCACACTCCAGGACGAGCTGGTCCGTCCGACCGGCAACGCCGCCGTCAACGACGGGGCGACGAACGTCCTCATCCAGGCGTACTGCCCGCTGCGGGTGGTCGGGCACCTCGGCCTGGTGCTCGACGGGACCGCGTACACCATCGTGCGCGGCGCCCTGACCGACGGCCCGGTGCGACCCAACTGCCTCGCGCTCTGAGAGCCGTGCGGGTGGTCCCGGCTCGCCGCCCGGCGGCCCGGCGGCGGGGGGGGGGGCCCCCCCCGGCCCCCCCCCCCCCCCGGGGTTGCCGTCATACAAGACCCCCCCAAAC
>NZ_JBIAKM010000003.1:398696-546627 GCF_042872525.1 Micromonospora sp. NPDC005254
CCCCGCTAACCCCGCGTGGGGGCGGCGCGTTCCGCGCGCGCGGGGGGCCCGGCCCCCCCCCCCCCCGGTGGGGGGGGGGGGCGGCCCCCCCCGCCCCCCCCCCCCACGGCCTCGCTCAGCTCGCCTCGCTCAGCTCGCCTCGCTCAGCTCGCCTTGGTCAGCTCGCCTTGGTCAGCGCCTCGAACTCGTCGTCGGTGAGCCGCACGTCGGCCGCGGCCACGTTCTCCTCCAGGTGCGCCACCGAGGACGTGCCGGGGATCGGCAGCATCACCGGCGAGCGGCGCAGCAGCCAGGCCAGCGCGAGCTGCGCGGGCGTCGCGCCGTGCTCGGTGGAGATCGCGTCCAGCGGGCCGCCCGGCCGGGCCAGCTCGCCGGTGGCGATCGGGAACCACGGGATGAACGCGAGGTCGTTGCGCTCGCAGTACTCCAGGACGTCCTCGGCGCTGCGGTTGGCGAGGTTGTAGAGGTTCTGCACCGAGGCGATCGTGGTGATCGCGCGGGCCTGCTCAATCTGCTCGACGCTCACCTCGGACAGCCCGATGTGGCGGATCTTGCCCTCCTGCTGCAACAGGGCCAGCTCACCCAACTGGTCGGCCAGCGGCACCTGCGGGTCGATCCGGTGCAGCTGGTAGAGCGGGATGCTGTCCAGACCCAGGTGACGCAGGCTCAGCTCACACTGCTGACGCAGGTACTCCGGCCGGCCCACCGGACGCCAGTCGCCCGGGCCGGAGCGGGTCAACCCGGCCTTGGTCGCGATGACCAGGTCGTCGGCGTACGGGTGCAGAGCCTCGCGGATCAGCAGCTCGGACACGAACGGGCCGTACGAGTCGGCGGTGTCGATGAACGTCACGCCCAGCTCGACCGCCCGGCGCAGCACCCGCAGCGCCTCGGCCGGGTCCTTCGGATCACCCCACACACCCGGCCCGGTGATCTGCATCGCCCCGTAACCGAGCCGGTTGACCGTGACGTCGCCCCCGATCCGGTACGTACCGGACGCCTTCGCGGGCTGCTTGCTGATGTCGGTGGCCATACGCGCATCCCCAATCGTCTTCGTCGCGGCGGGCAAGACAGACAACCCACCACCTCGTGATCATCCCCCGGGAGCCGGCCATCATGCCGCCGCTCGCCCGATTGTGTGCGCCGACACGGCAGCATGCGATCACTGTCGTCCTGCCGCTAGCGCCCGTCCTGTCCGGTCTGCTACGCCTGATCCGAGTCGGTGCGGCCGGCCGGGGGAGGCGCGATGTGGCGACGGTTCAGACCCGACCCGGTCGGTCGGCTGCGGGAGCGGCTGGACCGCTTCGACACCACCCGCGACCACCGGGCGGTCCTCGACTCCGGCGCGTTCCGCGACGCCGAGGCCGTCGTCGACCTGGTGACCGCGACGCCCACGGACGGGCCGCTGCCCGAGCGGGTCGCCGAGGGTGTGTTCCTCCTGGCCTGCCTGCACTGGTACCGATACCAACTGCTGCCCCCGGGCGAGGACGCCGACGACCTCGGCCAGGCGCTCGGGCTCACCCAGTTCCTGCTGCGCTGCGCCCCGCAGCGGGTGTCGCCGGCAATGCTGGCCCTGCTGCACGCGCACCGACCGCCAAGCGGCGGCGGCCCACACGCCGACGCGCCGCCGACCCGGTCCGGCCCGCGGTCGGCCGGGTCGGGTGCCGACGCCGCCGGCGCCCGCTACGTCGAGGCCGTCATGCTGATGGCCGCCGCGGAGACCAGCCGCGACTACCGGGCGGCCGACCGGGCCGAATCGCTGCTGCGCCAGGCCCTCGACGGTACGCCGGCCGGTGCGCCGGAGCGGCTGCACTACCTGTCCGCCCTCGGCAGGGTCCACCGTGACCAGTTCCAGCACCTCGGCCGACGAAGGGCCCTCCCGGCGGCCGTGACGGCGCACCGGGAGAGCCTGGAGGCCACCGGCCTCGGGGACCCGGAACGTCCCGTGCGGCTGTTCAACCTCGGCAACGTCCTGGGCGACACGTACGAGGTCGACCGCGACCCGGCCGCGCTGGACGAGTCGATCACGGTGCTGCGCGACGCGGTCCGGGCCGCCGCGACGGGCACGCCGGTGCGCACGATGGCGCGGATGAACCTCGGCCAGCGGCTGCGCGACCGGTGGCGGCTGCACCGGCGCCCGGGTGACCTCGACGAGGCGATCGACGCCTTCGCCGGGGCTCGGGGCAGTGCCGATCCCCGGGTCGCCGCGCTGCACGGCGCGGCGCTCGCCGAGCGGTTCCTGCGCGACCGGACGCCCGCCGACCGGGACTCCGCGATCGAGGCGTACCGGTCGGCGCTGACCGGGTTCGGCGGGCTCGACCCGGAGCTGGCCGGCACCGCGCAGGTCGGGCTCGCCACCCTGCTCGCGGACCGGCACCAGGCCGTCGCCGATCCGGTCGACCTCGACGCGGCGATCGACGCGTACCGGGCCGCCGCCGGTTCCGGAGCGACACCCGGCGGGACGGATCGCGAGGAGCTGCGCCACGCCATGGCCGGTCTGCTGGCGACACGGTACGAGTTGCGGCAGCGGGCCGACGACGTCACCGAGGCGGTACGGGTGCTGCGCCCCGGCGTGGCCGCCGCCCGGGACTCCGGCCAACGGGCGCGTCGGCTCGCCGACCTCGGCTACGCGCTCGCGCTCGGCCACGCCGACCTCGGCGGGGTGAGCGCGCTGCGCGCCGCACGGGACGCGCTGACCGAGGCGGAACGCCTGCTTCCCCGTACCGACCCGCTGCGTCACCACGTGCTCAACAACCTCGGCAACACCCTGCGCGAACTCTCCGACCTGGCCGGAGAGCCGGCGCTGCTGGAGCCGGCCGCGGTCGCGCTGCGCTCGGCCGTGGCCGCCGCCGGGCCGGACGCCGCGTCCCTGCCCCGGTACCGCTCGAACCTGGGCCTGGTGCTGCAGGCGCTGTTCGCCTCGACCCAGGACCTGGCGACCCTGACCGAGGCGATCCAGGTGCTGGCGCAGGTGATCGACACGACGCCACCCGGGCACCCGGACCGGTTGCCGGCGCTGACCAACTACGGGGCCGCCCTGAACCGCCGGGTCGAACTCTTCCTCGACGGCGCGCTGCCCGCCGGCGGCGAGCCCGCCGATCAGGTCGCGGCCGGCGTCGCCCGGGACTCCGACGCCGCGGTGGCCGCCCTGCGCGAGGCCGCCCAGCTGGCCGAACAGGAGGCCACCCCCAGCGAGTACGCCCAGACGCTCGGCACCCACGCGCTGGCCCACCTGCTGCGGCACCGCCTGCACGGCGACCTGCCGGCGCTCGACACGGCGATTCGACTGCTCCGGCGACTGAGCGAGCGACAGTCGCTCGGCGCGGACCGCTACCGGATCCTCACCAACCTCGCCAACGCCCTGCTGCTGCGCTACCGCGCCGGTCACGCCGATGCCACCGCCACCGCGATGCTGGCCGCGTACCGTGCAGCGGTCGACGAGCTGACCCCCGAGCACCCGGCGCGCACCATGTGTCTGAGCAATCTCGCCACCGCCCTGGAGGCGGTGGCCGACGCCGCCACCTCCGACCCCGGCTCCGCCGCGACGGCGACCGCCGGTGTGGGCGGCTCCGCCGCGCTCGCCGAGGCGGCGGCCGCGCTGCGCGCCGCCGCCGACGTCGAGTCCGCCCCGTCGCTGTTGCGGGCGGTGGCCGCCAGCAGGTACGCGGCGCACGTCGCCCAGGCCGGCGACCTTCCGGCCGCGCTCGACGGGTACGCCACCGCGATCGAGCTGATCGATCTGGTGGCCTGGCACGGCATGGACCCCGACGACCAGACCCGCCTGCTCGGGCGTTTCCCCGGGCTGGCCAGCGACGCCGCGGCGGTCGCCGTCGCCCTCGACAACCCGGAGCGCGCGGTCGAGCTGCTGGAGTACGGCCGCGGGGTCCTGCTCACCCGCGCCCACGACGCGGGCGCCGACCTGGCCGCGCTGCGCGCGCAGGCCCCCCGGCTGGCCGCCCGCCTCGCCGAACTCCAGGACGCCCTCGACGACTTCCCCGCGCCGGCCGGGGTGGCATCGGCGGCTGGGCTGACAGCGACCGCCGGACCGACCCCGGAGCAGCGGTACGACCTCGCCACCCGCCGTCGCCAGCTGCTGACCGAGATCCGCGACCGGCCCGGCTTCGCCGACTTCCTCCGTCCACCGCCCTTCGACGAGCTGGCCCGGGCCGCCGCCGACGGTCCGGTGGTGCTGGTCAACGTGGCTGCCCGGCGCTGCGACGCGCTGGTCGTCGCCAAGGGCCGGGTCAGCGTGGTGCCGCTGCCGGAGCTGACCCTGGACGAGCTGGTCGTCCGGACGGCGAGCTTCCTGGCCGCGATCGCGGTGCTCACCGGGCCGGCGGCGCCGGACGTCCCGCAGCCGCAGGTGCAGCGTCGTCGATCGGCGGCCCGCGCCGAGGTCGCCCAGACACTGGACTGGCTGTGGCGGGTCGTCGCCGCACCCGTACTCGACTGGCCTCTCCCCGCCCCGCCGTCGGCGGACGCCGAACCGTCCACCCCGCCGTCGGCGGACGCCGAACCGCCCGCCGTGCCGTGGTCCGGCGTGGGCGGGTCGGTGGGGGAGTGGCCTCGGTTGTGGTGGTGTCCCACCGGGGTGCTCACCCTGCTGCCGCTGCACGCGGCCGGTCCGATCGAGGGTGGCGACGGGGTGCTGGACCGGGTGGTCCCGTCGTACACGGCGTCGCTGCGGGCGCTGGCGCACGCGCGCCGGGGCGTCCCGGCCCGGCCCGAACCGGTCGACTCGGCGGTGTTCGTCGGCATGCCCCAGACGCCCGGCCTCGCCGACCTGCCCGGCGTCGCGCGGGAGGAGGCGATCGTCCGTCAGCACGTGCCGCGGGTCCGCTCACTGCTCGGCCCGGTGGCCACCCCGGCGGCCGTGCTCGGCGCCCTGCCCGACCAGCCGGTCGCCCACCTGTCCTGTCACGGCACGCAGGACCTGCGCGCCCCGGCCTGGGGTCGTCTGGAGCTGGCCGGCGGCGCGCTGCACGTTCGGGACCTGTGGCGGCCGGCCGGCAACCCGGCGGCGCTGGCGGTGCTCTCGGCCTGCGAGACGGTACGCGGCGGGGCGGCCCTGCCCGACGAGGCGCTCACGCTCGGTACGGCCTTTCAACTGGTCGGCTTCCGGCACGTCATCGGCGCGCTGTGGTCCATCTCGGACACGCTGACCGTGCGGCTCTGCAAGGACCTCTACGACGGATTGTCAGTGCCCGGAGGGATCGCGCCGGACCGCGCGGCCGTGGCCCTGCACGCGGCGGTCCGCCACCTCCGCGATGACCTGCCGGATCACCCGGACACCTGGGCCGGCTACGCCCACCTCGGCCCCTGACGGCCGCCCGACCTGCTCGATGGCGTCCGCGCAGGCGCACGCCGCGCTCGACGGGCGGGCTCGGGGCGACACGCGGGCAGGGTGGCGACTGCGGATGCCGTGCCGCTGACCGCCGAAGCGCTGCCCGCCGACCCATCCGCCGCCGGACCGCCAGGCCCGGGGCGCTGGGCAGACCGCGCGCTAGCGAGTCGACGCCGGGGAGCTGATGGCCGGGGAGCTGACGGCCGGGGAGGCGGGGCGGGCGGGGGCGTACCAGGTCACGCCGACGGCCGCGACCAGCAACGCGGTGCAGAGCAGCACCAGCCCCACTCCGGTCCGCAGGGACCGGACCGCCGCCAGGGCCTCCAGGTGGTCGCCGAGCGGGGCCGGCGGCAGAGCCGCCACCGGGGTCACCGTCAACCGGCCGTGCGCCGCGCGGAGCAGCGCGAGCGCCCCGGCCACGCCCGCGGCCAGCGCGGCGAGCAGCAGGACCCCGACCAGCGCGCCCCAGCCCGCCGCGAGCGTGGTCACGTCGGTGCGACCCCGGATCAGGCTGAACCCGACCAGCGCCACCAGCAGGCCACCCAGCCCGTTGCGCCAGGCCACCGCCGCCGCGCGGACGCGCTCCAGCTCGCCGCGCAGCAGGCCGGCCAGCTGCTGCGCGCGGTGCAGGTCGGCGACGGTCGCGGGCGGCCCCGGGCGAAGCCGGATCACGCCTCGACCTCCAGCCACAGCGTCCAGTACGCCCCACAGCCGCGCATCCCGGCGGGACGCCCCGGGTGCTCGGCCTCGCACTCGCACAGCAGCGTCCGGTAACCGGGATCCGGGGCCCCGGCGTCCTTGCGGTACACCTCGTCGACGAGCGTCGTGGTGCTCGGGTGGCCGCACCGGGGGCACCGCCCACTGAGCACCACCGCGAACTCGAATTCCTGCGGCCGGAAGCCCGCCGCGGCCTGCGTGGCGTACGCCTCGTCGGTCACCTCGGCGTACGACAGTGGGCTCGACACCGGCTCGTCGTCGCGCATCCCGACCTCCCACCACCGACACCCGGACCGTCCACCGTAGTCGGTGTCGGCAC
Organism: Micromonospora sp. NPDC005254; assembly: GCF_042872525.1. Classification (NCBI taxonomy): domain Bacteria; kingdom Bacillati; phylum Actinomycetota; class Actinomycetes; order Micromonosporales; family Micromonosporaceae; genus Micromonospora; species Micromonospora sp. NPDC005254. The sequence goes on from NZ_JBIAKM010000003.1 coordinate 405,074, forward strand.
CCGCGCCGACCGACGTGCCGGGTCGCCGCCGGCCGGGGATTCCGGCAGGCGGGGCGGCGGACTGCCGCCCGGCCACGCCACCACCGACCGTGGCCGTGGCACCGTCGACCCGTGGACTGACCGGGGGGCAGTTGCGCGGAGCGACCGGTACCGCCGTCGTCGGCGTGCGACGCTGGGCGCGTGCCGGTGACGCCGGCTCGGGCGGCCGGGCCGGTGCGTGCCGGCGCGACGGCGGAGGGAGCACCATGGCGGGAGTGCCGCAGGTCGACTTCGCGCTCGACACGTACGAGTGCATCGTGATCTATCCCGGCGCGGCCGGACGGGCCCTGCCCCCGGAGACCGTGCAGCGGTTGCAGGCCGAGCACACCGAGCACATGCAGGCGTTGCAGCGCAGCGGAATCATCCTGGTCGCGGGCTCGGTGGACGGCCCGGCCCGTACGCCGGAGCCGCCGATCGGCTTCGGGCTGGCCCGCACCGGCAGCGTCGACGACGTGCGCAGCGTGCTGGAGGCCGACCCCGCGGTGCAGGCCGGCCTCTACCGGGTGGACGTGTTGACCTTCCTCTGCCCGGCCGGCTCGTTGGAGTTTCCGCTGGTCAAGGCCCAGAGCTGACGGTCGGTCCAGCGACAGGTGTCGTGATGGTGACGGCGTTGCGGCGTCCGCCGGTGCTACGGTCGCGCGCACCGAGGATCGCGGTCGGGGCGCACCCGGCGTCATCGGCCGGGCCCGGTCGAGGAGACGCCATGAGCTCCGCCGCCACCCCCGATGTCGCGTCCGCCGCCGCGCGGCTGCGTGCCCTGCTCGGTGACCGCGTCCACGAGCCGGGCGAACCCGGGTTCGACACCGCCACCCGCCTGTGGAACGCCGCCGTCGACCGTACGCCCGCCCTGGTCGCCCACTGCCTGGACGCCGACGAGGTGGCCGCGGCGATCCGTGTCGCCGCCCGGTGTCACCTGCCGGTGTCGGTCCGCTCCGGCGGGCACGACTGGGCCGGCCGGGCATTGCGCGACGGTGGCCTGGTTCTCGACCTGACCGGCCTGCGTACCGTCCGGGTCGATCCGGACCGGGGCACGGTGACGGTGGCCGGCGGTGCCAGCGCCGCCGACCTGCTCGCCGCCGCCGCCCCGTACGACCTGGTGGTGCCCACGGGTGTGGTCCGCGACGTGGGCATGGCCGGGCTGACCCTGGCCGGCGGGTACGGCCCGCTCTGCGGGCGGTTCGGCCTGGCCCTGGACAACCTGCTCGGCGCGGAGGTCGTCCTCGCCGACGGTCGTCGGGTCACCGCCGACCCACGCCACGACGCGGAGTTGTACTGGGCGCTGCGCGGCGGCGGTGGCAACGTCGGCGTGGTCACCGAGCTGCGGTACCGGGCGCACCCGCTGCCCGCCGTGCTCGCTGGCATGATCATGTTCGCGCTGGCCGAGGCGCCGGCCGTGCTGCGCGGCTACGCGGCGCTGCTCGCCGACGCCCCGGACGAGTTGACCGTCATGGCCGGGTTCCTGCCCGGCCCGGCCGGCGAACCGGTGGTCTTCGTGTGCCCCTTCTACAGCGGCCCGGACCTGGACGCCGGCCGCCCGTGGCTGGACCGGCTGCGGGCGCTGGGCACCCCGTTGGTCGACCAGGTCGACCCGCTGCCGTACGCGGACGCGTTGCGGATGTTCGACGGCGGGATGGTCGACGGAAACCACTACCTGCTGCGTACCCGCTGGCTGCCACCGCTCGCCGACGGCGCGGTGGACGCGCTGGTCGACGCCGCCCGGCAGGTCACTTCGCCGTTCTCCGCGCTGGCCCTGCACCACTTCCACGGCGCGGCCACCCGGGTCCGGCTCGGCGACACGGCGTTCGGTCTGCGCGCCGAGCACCTGCTGACCGAGATCATCGCGGTGTGGGCGCCCGGCGGGGAGGCCGCACCGCACCTCGCGTGGGCCGAGCAGACGTCGGCGGCGCTCGCCCCGCTCGCCCTGCCCGGGGGCTATCCGAACCTGCTCGCCCCGACCGAGACCGAACGGGTCCGGCTGGCGTACGGCGCGAACTGGTCGCGTCTGCGCCGGGCCAAGCGGCACTACGACCCTCGTGACCTGCTCACCGCCGTGCCCACGCTGCCCCCGTCGGAGCACCCGGAGTGAGCGTGCGCCGGGAGCGCCCCGACACCGCCCGCCGCGACAGGCGTACGATTCCCGGCGCGCGGTCGCCGTTGCCCGTCGCCACAACGTTCCCGGTGCGGCTCCGCCCGCCGGTCCGACGCGCACCGCGCGTTGTTGGACACCTGTTCCGCTGCCTGCAAGGGGTCGGCCCCGAGTCCGACCTGAAGGAGAGACTAGCCTGATGGGCGTGACACGCCGCGCGAAGATCGTCTGCACTCTTGGTCCCGCCACCTCGTCCCCGGAGCGCATCCGGGGCCTCGTCGAGGCCGGTATGAACGTGGCGAGGCTCAACTTCAGCCACGGCAGCCACGCCGACCACGAGGCGGTCTACCGACTGGTCCGGGAGGCGTCCGAGGCGTCCGGCAAGCCGGTAGCCGTCCTCGCCGACCTGCAGGGGCCCAAGATCCGGCTGGGCCGGTTCGCCGACGGCCCGCACGAGTGGCGCACCGGCGACTCCGTCGTGATCACCGGTGACGACATCCTCGGCAGCAAGGAGCGGGTCTCCTGCACCTACCGCAAGCTGCCGCAGGAGGTGAAGCCCGGTGACCGCCTGCTGATCGACGACGGTCGGGTCGCCGTGGAGGTCACCGACGTCACCGGCAACGACATCCGCTGCCTGGTCACCGAGGGCGGCCCGGTCTCCAACAACAAGGGCGTGTCGCTGCCCAACGTGGCGGTCAGCGTGCCCGCCATGTCGGACAAGGACGCCGAGGACCTGCGCTTCTCCCTGGGGCTCGGCGTCGACCTGGTCGCGCTGTCCTTCGTGCGCTCGGCCGAGGACATCAAGCTCGTCCACAACATCATGGCCGAGGAGGGCGTGTTCCGGCCGGTGCTGGCCAAGGTCGAGAAGCCGGAGGCCGTGGATCACCTGGAGGCCATCGTGCTGGCCTTCGACGGCGTCATGGTCGCCCGTGGCGACCTCGGCGTGGAGATGCCGCTGGACGAGGTCCCGCTGGTGCAGAAGCGGGCCGTGCAGCTGTGCCGGGAGAACGCCAAGCCGGTCATCGTGGCCACCCAGATGCTCGACTCCATGATCGAGAATTCCCGCCCCACCCGGGCGGAGGCCTCCGACGTGGCCAACGCGGTGCTCGACGGCGCGGACGCGGTGATGCTCTCCGGCGAGACCAGCGTCGGCAAGTATCCGGTGCTCACCGTCAGCACCATGGCCAAGATCGTGACGACCACCGAGGCCGGCTCGATCGGCGTGCCGCGGTTGCAGCACGACCCGCGTACCCACGGCGGCGCGCTCACCGTGGCCGCCTCGTCGATCGCCCGGGCCATCAACGCCAAGGCGCTGGTCGCCTTCTCGCAGACCGGCGACACCGTCCGGCGGCTCTCCCGCCTGCACTGCGACCTGCCGCTGCTGGCGTTCACCCCGGTCCCCGAGGTGCGTGACCAGCTCGCCCTGACCTGGGGCGTGGAGACCTTCCTCATGCCGTTCGTGCAGCACACCGACGACATGTTCCGCCAGGTCGACCAGGCGCTGCTCGGCCTCGACCGGGCCAACCCGGGTGACTACGTGGTGATCGTGGCGGGCAGCCCGCCCGGCACCCCCGGCTCGACCAACACTCTGCGCGTCCACCAGCTCGGCTCGCTAGTCGACGCGGCGTCGGCGCGGGCGCTGCAGTGAGCGACGGTCGGGTCGCGGTCGGCCAGGCAGCGGTCGACCAGCTGCTGGAAGTGCTGGACCTCGACCCGACCGGGGAGATGACCTTCCGGGGGATGAGCCCCCCGGTCGGCCCACAACGGGTGTACGGCGGCCAGGTTGCCGGTCAGGCGCTGGTCGCCGCCGGCCGCACGGTGGACCCGGAGCGGTTCGTGCACTCGCTGCACGGCTACTTCGTCCGCCCCGGCGACCCGGTCGAGCCGATCGAGTACCAGGTGGAGAACATCCGCGACGGCCGGTCCTTCTCGGTGCGCCGGGCGGTCGCCCTCCAGCACGACAAGCCGATCTTCTTCATGTCGGCGTCGTTCCAGCGGGCCGAGGAGGGGTTGGACCACCAGGCCCCCGCGCCGCCGGACGTACCTGCCCCGCAGGACGTGCCGACGATGTCCGACCGGCTCTCCCGCTACCCGGAGCGTCTGGGCATCTGGGGGCAGATCCCCCGCCCGATCGACGTGCGCTACGTGGGGGAGCCCGGCTGGGTCCGCCCCGGCGACCGGCCGGCCGACCCGCACCAGCGGGTCTGGATGCGCATCGACGGCAAGCTGCCCGACGACCCGCTGCTGCACGCGTGCGCGCTCACGTACGCCTCGGATCTCACCCTGCTCGACTCGGTGCTCTCCGTGCACGGTGAGGTGTGGGGGCCGGGCGGTGTGGTCGGCGCGAGCCTGGACCACGCGCTGTGGTTCCACCGGCCGTTCCGCGCCGACGAGTGGTTCCTCTACGACTGCTGGAGCCCGTCGGCGTCCGGCGCGCGAGGGCTGGCCACCGGCCGGATGTTCACCACCGACGGCCGGCAGATCGCCAGCGCCGTGCAGGAGGGTCTGCTGCGCCGCGTCGGCGCCTGATTCGTCGGCGCCTGATTCGTCGGCGCCTGATCCGCCGGCCCTCGGGCCGTCGGCCCCCCTCGGGCCGTCGGCCCGGTCACGCCGCGTGGATGGCCTCGCCGGCGATTTCGATCTGCACGGTCTTCCCGACCAGAACGCCGCCGCTCTCCAGCGCGACATTCCAGAGCAGGCCGTAGTCCTCCCGGTTGATCTCGGCGGTCGCGCTGAATCCGAAGATGTTCTGCCCGTACGGATCACGACGGGCGCCGCCGAAATTCACCTGAAGGTCCACCGCGCGAGTGATCCCCTTTACCGTCAACTCGCCGGTGAGCACAAATCGATTGGGCTCGGACTGCGGCGGGGGATTGTGACTTCTGCCTCGTCCGCCGAATCGGTGGTTTCGCAGGCGTGCCCAGTGGAAAATCGGGTCCTCGTCGCTCTGCCAGTTAATGCCCGTGCTTCGATATTCGAGCGTGGGATAACGCTCCACGTCGAGGAAGTCGGCGCTTTTCAGGTGGGTGTCCCGGTCGACGCTCCCGGTGGAGATGCTCGCCGCCGCGATGGTGGCGGTCACGCTGGAGCGCAGCGGATCCTCCGCCAGGAAGATCTCCGCGCTCGCCTCGGCGAACTCGCCGCGGACCGGGCTCACCATCATGTGGCGGGACAGGAAACCGATCCGCTTGTGCGCCTGATCGAGGCGATAGGTGCCGGCGATCGGGATGGTCATGCCATCCCAGGTGCGTGTGGCGACATCGGTCATCGTGTTGCCTTCCCCCCGGGTGGAGCCGGGTGTTTATCAATGTCCTGCCGAGCCCCCGTAACCGGTCCGGCAGTAATACCGCCCGCCCAGCATAAGGACGCGCCGAATCAGCATTCCGGGCCCCACCGGCTAGTGGATCACGGCGTCCGACGTTATTGGCTAATCGTCGATGCGTGACCGATCGGCCGAGGGTCGCCGACCCGGCCGGATGACCTGCGGGCTAACCTTGCCGGCATGCGTCTCTCCGCCCGGGTCGACTACGCCCTCCGCGCGGCCGCCGAGCTCGCCGCGACGGCCAGTGGCCCCGGGCGGGGCCGGCCGGTCACCGCCGACCAGATCGCGCGTGCGCAGGAGATCCCGCCGAAGTTCCTGGAGAGCATCCTGCTGCAACTGCGTCGGGGTGGCATCGTGCACGCCCAGCGCGGCCCGGAGGGCGGCTACTGGTTGGCCCGCCCGGCCGAGGAGATCTCCCTCGCGGAGGTGATCCGGGTGATCGACGGGCCGCTCGCGCACGTCCGGGGGCAGCGCCCCGAACAGCTCGGCTACCACGGCCCGGCCCGTGCCCTGCAGGAGGTCTGGATCGCGCTGCGCGCCAGCGAGCGGGAGATCCTCGAACTGGTCAGCGTCGCCGACGTGGCCGCCGGCACGTTGCCGGCCCGCGTCACCGAGCTGGTCGCCGACCCGCGCGCCTGGATCTGAGTTGGCAGCGGGCACTCTGCCCGCCCCGCGTCACCGAGCTGGTCGCCGGCGCGCGCGCCTGGATCTGAGTTGGCAGCCGGCGCGTTGCCGGCCCGCGTCACCGAGCTGGTCGCCGGCCCGCGCGCCTGGATCTGAGCGCCGGCCGATGCCCGGCCTGATACCCGCTGCGACGCCGCGGCGCGGCTTCCGCGAGATCTTGGACAGTTTCCGTCCGCGCCGAACGGAAACTGTCCAAGATCTTGCCGTGGTGGAGGAGCGTGCGCGGTCGCGACGCCCCGCGGGGGCGCGTCCGGGCGGTTGGTCTGCGGGAATGCGTCGCATTGCCGGGGTACGGCGCGTGGCGGTCCGGCCCGGCCGCGCCTCGCGGTGGCGTCCCACCCCCCGGTCGAGGGCTTGACCCGGGCAGCCTCGTGCCGCATTGTCGACCAAGTTGATAGGAGATACCGAAAAGTCAGGGGGCGCTCGTGCGCAAGCTGCTGGTCCTCGCTCTGGTCGGGCTCGTCGCGCAGTTGATCGATGGTTCGCTCGGTATGGCGTACGGGTTGACCTCGTCCACGTTGCTGCTGGTCGTCGGGGTCGCTCCCGCTGCCGCATCGGCGTCGGTGCACCTGGCCGAGATCGGCACCACGCTCGCGGCCGGGGTCGCGCACTGGCGGTTCGGCAACGTCGACTGGCGGGTGGTGACCCGCATCGCCCTGCCGGGCGCGATCGGCGCGTTCGCCGGGGCCACCCTGCTCAGCTCGATCTCCACCGAGTCGGCCGCGCCGTGGATGGCCGCCATCCTCTTCACTTTGGGTGCGTACCTGCTGCTGCGCTTCGCCCGACCGCTGAGTACCGGCCGGGTCGGCGGACGGCTGCGCGGACGCTTCCTCGGCCCCCTGGGCCTGGTCGCCGGCTTCGTCGACGCGACCGGCGGTGGCGGGTGGGGCCCGGTCGCCACCCCGGCGCTGCTGGTCTCCGGTCGGATGGAGCCCCGCAAGGTGATCGGCTCGGTCGACACCGCCGAGTTCGTCGTGGCCGGCGCCGCTAGCGTCGGTTTCCTGATCGGGCTGGGCACGGAGGGGTTCCTTCTCCCCACCGTCGTGGCCCTGCTGATCGGCGGGCTCATCGCCGCCCCGCTGGCCGCCTGGCTGGTGCGCATCGTGCCCGCCCAACTGCTGGGCGCGGCGGTCGGTGGCGTGATCGTGCTGACCAACGCCCGCACCCTGATCCGGTCCGCCGAGCTGGACGGCCCGCTCCGCCCCACCCTGTACGCCCTGCTGGCCGCCGCTTGGCTGACCGCGCTGGTCTTCGCCGTGCGGGCCCTGCGCCGCGCCCGCCGCGCCCGCGCCACCGTCGCCGCCCCGACCGTCGCTCCCGCCGCCCCGAGCGTCGCTCCCGCCGCCCCGGCCGTCGCTTCCGCCGCCGACGTGGTGCCGGCGGATCTGGCCACAACGGGTACGCCCAGCCCGCGCTGACCGGCGGGCGAGGGTCAGCGGGTGGGGAGGTCGTCGGCCGCGCCGGCGAGCAACGTCCACGCCTCGTCGACGTGTGCCTCGGTGGTCTGCGGTGCGCCGACGGCCAGCCGCAGCGTGTAGCGGCCGGCCACGCGGGTGTGGGTCAGGTGTGCCCGCCCGGTGCCGTTGACCCGGGCCAGCAGCTCGGCGTTGGTGTCGTCGTCGGCGCGCAGCCGGAAGCAGACCAGCGAGAACGGGTGCGCCGCGGCCAGCTCGAACCGGTCGTCCGCGCGGACCCGGTCGGCGAACCGGGCGGCCAGCGCCACGCCGGAGCGGATGTGCGCCCGCAGCCCCTCGGCGCCGTACCAGCGCAGCACGAACCACAGCTTCAGGGCCCGGAAGCGGCGGCCCAGGGGCACCTGCCAGTCCCGGTAGTCGATCACCGCCCCGGATTCGGAGGCGGCGTTGCGCAGGAACTCCGGGAGCACGGTCAGCGCTTCGATCAGTTCGGCGCGGTCGGCCACCCAGAACGCGTCGCAGTCGAAGCCGGTGAGCAGCCACTTGTGCGGGTCGAAACAGTAGGAGTCCGCGTACTCCAGACCGGCGTGCGACCAGCGCAGCTCGGGGCAGACGGCGGCGGCGCCCGCGTACGCCGCGTCCACGTGCAGCCAGATCCCGTACTCGGCGCAGATCGCCCCGATCTCGGGCAGCGGATCGACGGCGGTGGTGGAGGTGGTGCCGATGGTGGCGACCACGATGGCGGGTACGTCCCCGGCGGCCAGGTCCGCCTCGATCGCGGCCCGCAGCGCGTCGGGGCGCAGCGCCTGGGTGTCCGGGTCCACGTCGATCGACCGGATCCCGTCGCCGCCCAACCCGGCGATCCGCACGGCCTTCTCGATCGAGGAGTGCCCGTGCACGGAGGTGTACGCGCGATAGCGCCGGTCGATTCCGGTGACGCGCCAGCGACCCGCGCTGGCGCGGTGCAGCGCGGCGAGGGTGGCCACCAGGGTCGCCGAGGAGGCCGAGTCCTGGATGACGCCGCCACCGGCGCCGGTCGACCGGAAGCGTTGCGGCAGGTCGAGCAGCTGGGCCAGCCAGTCCATCATGACCGTCTCCAGCTCGGTGCAGGCCGGGCTGCTGGCCCACAGCATGCCCTGCACGCCGAGGCCCGAACTGACCAGGTCGCCGAGCAGACTCGGGCCGGAGGTGTTCGCGGGGAAGTAACCGAAGAAGCTCGGGTGCTGCCAGTGGGTCAGCCCCGGTAGGACGATCGCGTCCAGATCGGCGAGGACCGCCTCGACCGGCTCGCCGCCGGTGGTGGGCGGCACGCTCGGCAGGGCCTTGGCCACCGTCCCGGGTGGGTCGGCCGGGGCGACCGGCCGCTGGTGCAGCGTCGTCCAGTAGTCGGCGATCCAGTCGACGACGGCGTGGCCGGCGCGGCGGAACTCGTCCGGGTCCATGTGCGGGGCGCTCACCCGTACGAGTTGATCAGGCATCCCACCGCGGGGCAAGAGCACACGGTTCACGGCGGGGTGTGACATCCGTCGATATTGCGGAGCGGAAAGCGCTTGCCTTACGATGCGGCTGAGCCGGATCCGCGAGTTCCAGGGCGTTTCACCCCGACCAGATCGCCGTTCGTCGCCGCGGCGGCGGGCCGTTCACCGTGCTTCCCGGGCAGGGCAGGTGGACCACAGCGGTCATCACCGGATCCTCCGGAGGCAGTTCATGCACCCGTCCAGACAACGGCTGATCCTGCTGGCCGCGTCGACGGCCACCGCCGTCGTGGCCGGCGCCGTCGGCACGGTCGTCGCCTCGGCCGCCGCCGTCGGCTGTCGCGTCGACTACCAGGTCACCAACCAGTGGCAGGGCGGCTTCGGCGCCAACGTCACCATCACCAACCTCGGCGAGGAGGTCAACGGCTGGGCCCTCACCTGGTCGTACGCCGCCGGCCAGCAGGTCACCCAGGCGTGGAACGCCACCGTCACCCAGTCCGGCGCCCAGGTGACCGCGCGCAACGTCGACTACAACGGCGCCCTCGCCACCAACGGCACCGCCTCGTTCGGGTTCAACGCCTCGTGGACGAGCAGCAACCCGGTGCCGGCCAGCTTCGCGCTCAACGGCGTCACCTGCACCGGGGCGCCGGCCACCGACGGCCCGACCACCCCGCCCCCGACCACCCCACCGCCCACGACGCCACCGCCCACGACGCCACCGCCCACCACGCCGCCGCCGACCACTGCGCCGCCGACGACGCCGCCACCCACCACGCCTGGAGCCGGGGCGAAGCAGATGGAGAACCTGGACCGAGGGTTGATCAGCGTCCGCTCCGGCAGCGGCAACCTGCTGTCCTGGCGGCTGCTCGGCACCGAGACCTCCGGCGTGACGTTCAACCTCTACCGGGGCTCGACCAGGGTCAACGCCAGCCCGATCACCGGCGCCACCAGCTACCTCGACAGCGGCGCGGCGGCCGGGTCGGCGTACACCGTGCGGGCCGTGGTGGGCGGCGCCGAGCAGGCGGCGTCCGCGCCCGCCCTGCAGTTCGCCAACGGCTACCTGGACGTGCCGTTGCAGGTGCCGGCCGGCGGGACCACCCCCAGCGGGGAGAGCTACACCTACAGCGCCAACGACGCCTCCGTCGGCGACCTCAACGGCGACGGCACCTACGAGATCGTGCTCAAGTGGGATCCGTCGAACGCCAAGGACAACTCCCAGTCCGGCTACACCGGCAACGTCTACGTCGACGCGTACACCCTGACCGGCACCCGGTTGTGGCGGATCGACCTGGGCCGCAACATCCGCGCCGGCGCCCACTACACCCAGTTCCAGGTGTACGACTACGACGGCGACGGCCACGCCGAGGTGGCCATGAAGACCGCCGACGGCACCCGCTCCGGCACCGGCCAGCTCATCGGCTCGTCGTCGGCGGACTACCGCAACTCCAGCGGCTACGTGCTCTCCGGCCCGGAGTACCTGACCATGTTCAACGGTCAGACCGGCGCGATCGCATCCACCGTGAACTACGACCCGCCGCGCGGCACCGTGTCGTCCTGGGGCGACTCGTACGGCAACCGGGTGGACCGGTTCCTCGCCGGCACCGCCTACCTGGACGGGCAGCGTCCCTCGCTGATCATGGCCCGGGGCTACTACACCCGGGCGGTCATCGCGGCGTGGGACTTCCGCAACGGCACGCTGACCAAGCGCTGGACGTTCGACTCGAACGCCTCCGGCAACGGCGCCGCCGCGGGTCAGGGCAACCACCAGCTCTCCGTGGCCGACGTCGACGCCGACGGCCGCCAGGAGATCGTCTACGGCGCCGCCACGATCGACGACAACGGTCGGTTGCTCTACTCGACGGGCAACGGGCACGGCGACGCCCTGCACGTCGGGGACCTCGACCCGGGCCGCGCCGGCCTGGAGGTGTTCAAGGTCGACGAGGACGCGAGCAAGCCCAGCTCCTGGTTCGCGGACGCCCGTACCGGTCAGATCCTGTGGTCCACGCCGGCTTCCGGCGACAACGGCCGGGGTGTCTCCGCGGACATCTGGGCGGGCAGCCCCGGCGCGGAGTCGTGGTCGGCGGCCGTGTCCGGCCTGGCCAACACGCGCGGGCAGAACGTCGGGCGCAAGCCGTCGTCGACGAACTTCCTCGCCTGGTGGGACGGCGACCCGGTCCGCGAGCTGCTGGACGGCACGAAGATCGACAAGTACGGCACCAGCGGCGAGACCCGGCTGCTCACCGGCGATGAGGTGGCGTCCAACAACGGCACCAAGTCCACGCCGGCGCTCTCCGGCGACATCCTCGGCGACTGGCGCGAGGAGGTGATCTGGCGAACCACCGACAGCCGGGCGCTGCGCATCTACAGCACGCCCACTCCGACCAGCATCCGGATCCACACCCTGATGCACGATCCGCAGTACCGCGTGGCGATCGCGTGGCAGAACACCGCCTACAACCAGCCGCCACACCCGGGGTTCTTCATCGGCGACGGAATGGCCAGCCCACCCACCCCGAACATCTACCTACGCTGATCTGACCCTGGCGGTCCTGATCGGGTTCGCCTAGGGTGGCAGGCACCGGGCCGCAGCCGCGGAATCCGCACAGCTCCGGCCCGGTGCTCCACACCGCGGCATTCCCGACCCGTCCCGACCGGGAATGCCGTACCACCACCGGCACCAACATTAGGCACCGTCCGGGTCGCGGGGGTGACGCTGACGTGAAGATCGTGTTTCACGCGTCCCGGCGCAGACCCCCCGCCACCTGCTCGGCGATCAACTCGTACGACCGCACCCGGTCGGCGACGTCGTAGACCAGCGTGGTGAGCATCAGCTCGTCCGCGCCGGTGCGCTCCTGCAACTCGGTCAACTGCCGGCGCACCGTCTCCGGCGAGCCCTGCGCCTGACCGTCACGGCGCTGCAGCACGAACTCCCGCTCCATCTCGGTGTACGGGTACGCCGCCGCCTCGTCGGGCGTCGACAGCGGCTCCGGTCGGCCGGAGCGCAGCTTCAGAAACGACAGCGCGCTCGGTCCGGCCAGCCACTCGGCCCGCTCGTCGGTCTCGGCGCAGACCGCGTTGACGGCCACCATCGCGTACGGCTTGTCCAGCCACTGCGACGGTCGGAAGTTCTGCCGGTACAGCGCCAGCGCCGGCAGCGTGTTCGCCGAGCTGAAGTGGTGCGCGAAGGAGAACGGCAGACCCAGCAGGCCGGCCAGCTGGGCGCTGAAGCCGCTGGAGCCGAGCAGCCAGACGGCCGGCTGCTCACCCCGACCCGGGGTGGCGATGATCTGCCCCGGCTTCTCCCCGCTGAAGTAGTTCATCAGGTCCGCCAGCTCACGCGGGAAACCCTCCGCCGACAGGCCCTCCATGGTGCGCCGCAACGCCAGCGCGGTCACCTGGTCGGTGCCCGGGGCCCGCCCGATGCCCAGGTCGATCCGACCGGGGTGTAGCGCCTCCAGGGTGCCGAACTGCTCGGCCACCACCAGCGGCGCGTGGTTGGGCAGCATCACCCCGCCCGAGCCGAGGCGGATCGTCGACGTGTTCGCCGCCAGGTGCGCCAGCAGGACCGCCGGCGCGGAGCTGGCGATCGCCGGCATGTTGTGGTGCTCGGCCACCCAGAACCGGTGGTAGCCCAGCTCCTCGGTGCGTCGGGCCAGCTCGGTGGTGGCCTGCAGGGCCGCTCCGGCGGTGGTCCCGCGAGCGACCGGGGCAAGATCAAGAACAGACAACGGTACGGTGATCACACGCAGTGCCAACTCCCTGGCCTGCCCATTCATTCCGGCTGCCGCTCACCCCACCCCGCGGGCCTGCTCGAAGATCAGGCTGGTCTGCGTGTGCTGCACCACCGGATCGACCGCGAGATGATCCAGCACGAAGTCCCGCAGCGCGTCACCCGACGCCGCCCGCACGTGCAGCACGTAATCCTCCGCGCCGGCCACGTGGAACACCGACACCACCCCGGGCAGGCGCACCGACCGGGCCCGGAACGCGTCCACCGCCGCCCGCTCGTGCGCGGTCAACCGCACCGACACCAACGCCTGCAACGGCAGACCCAGCGCGGCCGGATCCACCTCCGCGTGGAAACCCCGGATCGCCCCGCGCTCGCGCAACGCCCGCGTCCGTGTCAGGCACGTCGACGGCGCCACTCCCACCCGCTCGGCGAGCGCGTTGTTCGGCAACCGGCCGTCCGCCGCCAACTCGGCGAGGATCGCGCGGTCCACCTCGTCCAGGGCCGGATACGGCCGCACTTCGTTCGGCTCAGGGGGCATCCGAGCATCCTCCACCGAATATCCCGACGAAACCAGCCCTCATCTCAGAATTATTCACCAAACCATTGCCATCTCGGCACCGGATGTTCGACGCTACCGCCATGACGACGGTGGACACCCGGGCCGTACACGCCGGCCGCGACGACCTGCGCACGCTCGGCGTGCACGTGCCACCGATCGACCTCTCCACCACCAACCCACTGCCCTCGGTCGACGACGGCGGCAACGCCTACGAACAACTCGCCACCGGCGGCACCCTCCCCGCCGACGGCAGCGCCGTCTACCAGCGGCTCTGGAACCCCACCGTCGCCCGCTTCGAGACGGCCCTCGCCGAACTGGAGGGCACCGCCCAGGCCGTCGCCTTCGCCAGCGGCATGGCCGCCCTCACCGCCACCCTGCTCGCCGCCACCCGCGACGGCCACCGCCACATCGTCGCCGTCCGACCCCTCTACGGCGGCACCGACCACGTCCTCGCCACCGGCCTGCTCGGCACCACCGTCACCTGGGCCCACCCCGACCAGGTCGCCGCCGCCATCCGCCCCGACACCGCGCTGGTCGTCATCGAGACGCCCGCCAACCCCACCCTCGACCTCGTCGACATCGCCGCCCTCGCCACCGCCGCCGGCGACGTACCCCTGCTCGTCGACAACACCGTCGCCACCCCCGTGCTCCAGCAACCCGCCCGGCACGGCGCCACCCTCGTCCTGCACAGCGCCACCAAGAGCATCGGCGGGCACGGCGACGTCCTCGCCGGCGTCGTCGCCTGCGACGCCGACTGGGCCGTCCGACTGCGCCAGGTCCGCGCCGTCACCGGCGCGATCCTGCACCCCCTCGGCGGCTACCTCCTGCACCGCGGCCTGCAGACCCTGCCGCTGCGGGTCCGCGCCCAACAGGCCACCGCCGAGAAACTCGCCGGCTGGCTCGCCGACCACCAGGGGATACACCGGGTGCACCACCCCTCGGTGTACGACCCGGCGGCGCTGGTCGGACGCCAGATGGCCGGACCCGGCAGCCTGCTCGCCTTCGAGGTACGCGGCGGCGCGCCCGCCGCCGCCACCGTCGCCGCCGCCTGCCGGCTGATCACCCACGCCGTGTCCCTCGGCGGCGTGGACACCCTCATCCAGCACCCCGCGTCGCTCACCCACCGGCCCGTCGAGGGCGACGCGAAGCCCGACGGCGCGCTGCTGCGCCTCTCCGTCGGCCTGGAGGACCCCGACGACCTGCGCGCCGACCTCGCCCAGGCGCTCGACACGATCGCCTGATCAGCGCAGCTCGCGGTTGCCCAGCACCCGGGTCGGTGCGCCCTCCCGCGCCACCCGCAGCATCGCCCGACCGATCCCGTCCGTGGTGGTGACCTGGTTGGGGAAGAGGCGCCGCAACAGCGGGAACAGCGGACGGGTGACCGCGTACCCCAACCGGTACCACCGCGTCTTCGACACCGCCCCGTGCGTCGGCTGGATGAAACCCGGTCGCGCCGCGTACCCGTTGGGCAGCAGATCGATGATCGCGTTCTCGGCACGGCCCTTGACCCGCGCCCACATCACCCGACCCTGTTCGGTCGAGTCGGTGCCGACGCCCGAGACGTAGACGAACGTGACCCGCGGGCTCACCTCGGCCAGTAACCGGGCCGCGGCGAGGGGATAGTCGTAGCTGATCCGGGTGTACGCCGCCTCGTCCAGACCCAGCGACGAGACGCCCAGGCAGTAGAAGCAGGCGTCGACGCCGGTCAGCTCCGCGCGTACCGTCTCCAGGTCACCCACGTCGGGGACCGTCAGCTCCCGCAGCTTCGGATCCTGCCGACCGGTCGGCCTCCGGCCGACGGCGAGCACCTCCCGCACGTCCTCGGCGAGCAGACACTCCCGCAGCACGCCCTGGCCGACCATCCCGGTCGCACCGAAAATGACCACCCGCATCAGAACCCGCCCTCTGTCGTCGACCCCCGCACAGGCTCCCACGCACGCGATGCCGCTGCCCCATCCACCGGTCGATCATGAAGTTATCGCCTTCGATGTCGGCGTGTCGGCGCAATAACCTCATGATCACCAGGGTTGGGCGGCCTGGCGGGGTCAGGACTTGGGGCCGACGTGCCGGTCGAGCGCGGCTACCGCGTCGCGCCGCGCCACCGACAGCGAGTTGCGACGGTTCATCCGCCAGGCGATGCCGAGCAGGTCGAGGCCCCACTGGCAGAGCCCCATGATGTCCGTCGACTCGTTGACAAACATGTAGCGCGGGTAGACGTACGCCCTGCCGCGCATGGTCACCCGGTTGGCGATGCGGCAGCCGTCGGAGTGGAACAGCCCTCTCAGGAAGTCGCCGGGGTGCTGCTCCATGATCGGCCTTTGCCAGTCGGCGAGGACGATCGGTCGCTCGTGCTTCTTGCCGGGACCGTGCTGCGGGAGCAGGCAGGGCCAGTGGAGGCCGTAACTCTGCACGCCCACGCAACCCTGCTTCTGGACCCGTTGCACCTTCGAGGCCAACACGGCTCGCATGGCCACATCGCACGCCTCGATCAGCCCGGGCCAGGCATTGGAACAGTAGATGCGCAACACCGGAACACGCGCCGCCGTCACCAGGTGGCCGTCGCCCAGGTAGAGACCGAGCAGGTAGGCGTAGGCCGCGGGGTCTGTCGGACTATCGACACCTTCACGGCAGCGGAAACACCGGAGCTGGGTGCCCTGGAACTTCGCTTCCGGCCGGTCGTTGCACCAGTGCCAGACCGTGCGATATGGCAGACCGACAGCCCGAGCGGTGTCGGCGACAGTGCCGCCCGCGAGGAAGAACTGGCGTGCACGAGCACGGATCTCAGGTGGATGCACGGGACCATGCTCGAACATCCGTACGACATTAATTTGTGCCCTCGGTGGGATTCGAACCCACACTGTATGGAGTTTGAGACCATTGCCTGCTGCCAGTTGGGCTACGAGGGCGCTTCCCTGATTCAGCCCTGACAGGATACCCACTACGCTGAGGGCGGTGACACCCGGCTGGGCGGGTGTCGGGTTCGAACTGGTGGGGGTAGGGCTGGTGGCTGAGATGCCGACGGATGCCGAGCGCAGGCGCGTACTGATCGCCGAGGACGAGGCGCTGATCCGGCTGGACCTCGCCGAGATGCTTGTCGAAGAGGGCTACGAGGTGGTGGGGGAGGCCGGCGACGGCGAGACCGCCGTGCGCCTCGCCGAGGAGCTGAAGCCCGACCTCGTCATCCTCGACATCAAGATGCCGATCATGGATGGGCTGGCCGCCGCCGAGCGGATCGCCGGCGCCCGGATCGCCCCGGTGATCATCCTGACCGCGTTCAGCCAGCGGGACCTGGTGGAGCGGGCGCGGGCGGCGGGCGCGATGGCGTACCTGGTGAAGCCCTTCCAGAAGAGTGACCTGGTCCCGGCGGTGGAGATCGCGCTGTCGCGCTACTCGGAGGTCGCGGCCCTGGAGGCGGAGGTCGCGAGCCTGACCGACCGCCTGGAGATCCGCAAGACGGTCGAGCGCGCCAAGGGCGCGCTGATGACGACGTACGGGATGACCGAGCCGCAGGCGTTCAAGTGGATCCAGCGCACGGCGATGGACCACCGGATGACCATGAAGGAGGTCGCCGAGCGGATCCTCGCGGAGACCGCCGGCGGCGAGGTGGCGCAGCAGCCGACCGTCTGAGCGGGTCTGCCCTGCTCGGGGTCACCGCGCGCGGCGGGTGCTGGTTAGCATCGACGGGTGTCCGTCCGACGGGTGATCGCGGTGTTCGGCCTCTTCGCGCTGCTGCTCGCCGGCTGTGACGGGCCGACCGCGCCGACCGGTGGGCGGCCGTCCGCTGCCGCCGCGCCCGCGCTGCGGCCGGCATGGCAGGCGTTGACGCTGCCGGCGCCGCCGGGTGGCGCGGGCCGCCTGTTGGTACGCGACGTGGCGGCGTGCGCGGGCCGGTGGTTCCTGGTCGGCGGCGTCGCGGACGCCGCTGGCGGCACGCGCCCGGCGGTCTGGACCAGCGTGGACGGTACGGCGTGGACGGTCCTGCCGGTGCGGGCGGATTCGTTCTACGGCAAGCAGAACGTGCTGTCGTCGGTGGCGTGCCGCGACGGCCGGGCGGCGGTGATCGGCGCGAAGGTCGGCGGGGCGCACGGCTATCCGCGGGTGAGCACGTGGCGGCAGGTGGCCGACGGCGCGCTCGTCGAGGTGCAGGCGTCCTTCGAGACGTACGGCGGACCGAAGGCGGTGAACGTGTCCCGCCTGGCGGCGGGTCCGTCGGGCTGGTTGATCGTGGGGAACCGTTCGGCGGGTGCGGCCTCGTGGGTGTCGTCACCGGAGGCGGCGGAGTTCGCGCTGGTGGAGGGCGCGCCGGGGCTGGCGAGTGACACCACGGGGGTGACCTGGGCGTTCGACGCCGCGGCGACGTCGTCGGGTTGGCTGGCCGTGGGTGGTCTGCTGCCGGCCGGCCGGATCGACCGGGACCCGGCGGTGTGGTCGTCGCCGGACGGGCGGTCGTGGCAGCGCACGGTGTTGCCGGGTGGCGCGGAGTACGAGGAGTTGCAGCGGGTGGCGCTGGCCGGTGGGGTGCCGGTGGCGGTCGGGCTGCGGGGTGCGACGTTCGGCGCGTGGCGTCAGGAGGCGGCGGGCTGGGTGGCGGCGGGGACGTTCGGGCGGCGGTCCGCGGCGGGGGTGCCTCAGGTGGCGTCGCTGGTGGCCTCCGGTGATCGGCTGTTCGCCGCGGTGACGGACGGTGCGCGTTACTCGGTGTGGGTGTCGACCGATCGGGGTGGATCGTGGCGGGAGGCCGCGATGCCGCTCGATGTGGCGGCGGGTGCCGACCGGGACGTGGCGCTGGTCGCGGTGGGTGAGCGGTGGTGGCTGGCGGTGGACGACGGTTCGCGGTCCGGGCTGTGGTGGGCGGGCGGGGTGGGCGCCTGAGGGTGGGGCCTGGTGGTCCCGTGGCCGGGCGGCCGACTGTCCGGATTGTTTGCGCAGGTCAGATCGTCTTTTCGGTGGGCTCCGTCGGTCCGGGTGGGTGGGCGGGCGCTCAGACCGACCGTGGGCTTAAGGACCGATCGACGGATTCACCTGTTACGGGCATCGACAGGATTGCCCGCGTCTTCGTAACGGTTTCGCAGACCCCGCGTTCAGGCCTTCCGGGACGGTATGCGGTGTCGGTACGCTCCGCCATCACGAGCCGTTACGCAGGGGGCGTCCCTGCGGGGTGGGTGGATCTGCGGTCCGCGTGCTGTCGCCGTCACTACGGGTCAGCCGCGTCCGCATCTGGAGGAGGTCAGGAAGCCGTGAGGCGAAGCTATGTACGGGCGCTGGGCACTGTTGCGCTCGCCGCGACCCTGGTGGTCGCGGCTGGTTGCCAGGATTCCGGTGGCGGCGACGGTGGGACCGCGTCCGGTGACTGCGGTGGCAAGATCGCGATCTTCGGCGCGTTCACCGGTGACAACGCGGGTCTGGTGATCCCGTCGCTCAACGGCGCGAAGCTCGCCGTGAAGCAGTTCAACGAGGCGAACCCGAACTGCAAGGTCGAGATGCAGCCGTTCGACACCCAGGGTGACCCGGCTGTCGCGACCCCGTTCGCGAACCAGATCGCGGGTGACAAGTCGTTCCTCGGTGTCATCGGTGGCCACTTCTCCGGTGAGTCGGACGCCACCATGCCGATCTACCAGGCCGCTGGCCTGGCCATGATCAGCCCGTCGGCGACCCGTACGGACCTGACCCAGAAGGGCAACACGTCCTTCTACCGGGTCGTCGGCAACGACGGCACGCAGGCCGGCGCGGTGGCGAGCTACCTGAAGGCGCAGAACGCCGCCAAGGTCTTCATGATCGACGACGGCAGCGCCTACGGCGCGGGCATCACCGCCGAGCTGGGCAAGAACCTCGGCCCGGCGCTGGCTGGCAGCGACAAGATCCAGGAGAAGCAGTCGCAGTTCGACGCGACCATCTCCAAGATCAAGGCGAAGCAGGCCGACTTCGTCTTCTACGGCGGTTACACCCGTGAGGCCGCTCCGCTGGTGAAGCAGATGCGCGCCGCCGGTGTCCAGGCCAAGTTCGTCGGCCCGGACGGCCTGTACGACCCGGCGTTCCCGGCGGGTGCCTCCGGCGGCGCCGAGGGCGCGATCATCACCTGCCCGTGCCTCCCGGCCGACAAGGCCGGCGGCACCTTCGCCGCCGACTACCAGAAGGAGTACGGCATCGCGCCGGGCTCCTACGGCGCTGAGGGCTTCGACGGCGCGCAGATCTACCTCGACGCGTTCAAGGCCGGCAAGAAGACCCGGGCCGACATCCTGGCCTTCGTGAAGTCCTACGACAAGCAGGGCGTGTCGAAGTACATCAAGTTCGACGACAAGGGCGACGTCGACCCGTCGAAGGTCGTCATCTGGGCCTACCAAATCAAGGGCAAGGAGATCACCGCGCTGCAGGAGCTCAAGCTCAGCTGACGGCACGGCAAACGGGGTGCGGCCGGGGTTTCTCCCCGGCCGCACTCGATTCAAGGAGACCCCGGTGAATTTCGACGAACTCTTCGGCCACCTCGGCCAGCACACCGTCGACGGGTTGTCCAAGGGGGCGATCTACGCCCTGATCGCCCTGGGCTACACCCTCGTCTACGGCGTCCTTCGCCTGATCAACTTCGCTCACTCCGAGGTCTTCATGGTCGGCACCTTCGCGGTGCTGGGCGTGTGGAGCGCCTTCGGTGTGCAAAATAACCCGCCGGTCGGACAGGCCGTGCTCTTCCTCGTACTCGGTCTGGTGGCCGCGGCGGTCGCGTCGGGCGGCACGGCCCTGGCGATCGAGCGGATCGCCTACCGGCCGCTGCGCCGCAAGAACGCCCCGCCGCTGATCTTCCTGATCACCGCGATCGGCCTCTCCCTGGTGCTGGTCGAGGTCTTCGGCCTGCTGCTGCCCGACACCGTCGGCGGCACGTTCCCGGACCTGTTCGGCCGGCCGCGGCAGATCGTCGGCATGCCGACGATGATCAAGCAGGAGACGCTGTTCTCCATCGGCGGCACGAACATCACCAACATCCAGGTGATCGTGTTCGTGTCGGCCGTGGTGATGATGGCCGCGCTGGACTGGTTCATCAACCGCACCCGGTACGGGCGGGGCGTGCGCGCCGTCGCCCAGAACCCGGAGACGGCGGCCCTGATGGGCGTCAACCAGGAGCGCGTGATCATGCTGATCTTCGTGCTCGGCGGGATGATGGCCGGCGCGGCCGCGCTGCTGTGGAGCATGCGCTTCGGCTTCACCCAGAACAGCATCGGCTTCGTGCTGGGCCTCAAGGCGTTCACCGCCGCCGTTCTCGGCGGTATCGGCAACCTGCGCGGTGCCCTGGTGGGCGGCCTCTTCCTCGGTCTCGTCGAGGTCTATGGAGCCACCCTCTTCGCGTCGAACTGGGAGGACGTCATCGCCTTCGTGGTGCTGATCGCGGTGCTGATGTTCCGGCCCACCGGTCTGTTGGGTGAGTCGCTGGGGAGGGCCCGCGCATGATGAACTCCATTCGCGGCGCCGACCGGCGTCGGGTCAGCCTGCTTACCGGCGTCGGCGACCGGTTCCGGGCGCTGCCGAAGTGGCAGCGGGCCGCGGCCTTCCTGGCCTTCGTGGCGTTCCTCTACTACCTGCCGCTACTCGGTATCCCCGGCCTCACCTGGCTGCGGACCGACTCGATCGCCGGCGGCAACAACTGGGCCGGTGTGCTCTTCATCTGCGCCATCTACGTGCTGGTCGCGATCGGCCTGAACGTGGTGGTCGGCCTCGCCGGTCTGCTGGACCTGGGTTACATCGGCTTCTTCGCCGTCGGGGCCTACAGTGTGGCGCTGTTCGGTTCGGTGAACTCGCCGGTGGTGAAGTGGATCCAGCAGAAGTTCGACCTGCCGCCGACCTGGGCGGTCACCTGGGCGATCTGCCTGTTCATCGCGATCGTCCTGACGATGATCTTCGGGGTGCTGCTGGGCTGGCCGACGCTGCGGCTGCGCGGCGACTACCTGGCCATCGTGACCCTCGGCTTCGGTGAGATCATCCGGATCGTGGCCCGCAACGCCACCAGCATCACCAACGGCAACCAGGGCATCTCCGCGATCCCGGGGCCGGAGGGCCCGCCGTCGGCCGACAATCAGATCTTCGGGCTGATCGACGCGAAGCCCTGGTACTGGCTGGCAATCACGGTGGTGCTGCTGATGGTCTTCGCGGTGCGCCGGCTCGAGCACAGCCGGGTCGGCCGAGCCTGGCTCGCCGTCCGGGAGGACGAGGACGCCGCGGCGGTGATGGGGGTCTACCCGTTCAAGTTCAAGCTCTGGGCGTTCGCCATCGGCGCCGCCCTGGGCGGGCTCTCCGGGTTCCTCTTCGCCAGCCGTAACGCGTTCATCGACCCGACCCAGTTCAACGCGAACCTCTCCATCCTCTTCGTCGCCATGGTCGTGGTCGGCGGCTCGGGGAACATGATCGGGGTCTCGCTCGGCGCGGTGCTGCTCGCCTACCTGCCGGAGCGGTTCCGGGAGGTCGCCGACTACCGGTGGCTGGCCTTCGGCCTGGCCATGGTCGTGGTGATGATCCTGCGTCCGCAGGGCCTGATCCCCAGCCGGCGGCGGGCCCGCGAGCTCAAGGACCGCGCGGCGGCGGCAGAGGAGGCGCCCGCTCATGTCTGACCAGACGACCGACACCGTGACGCCGAAGATCCCGACCCAGCCGGGGCCTCGGCAGGTGCTTCTCGAAGTCGACGACGTCACGCTCCGCTTCGGCGGCGTGGTCGCCCTCGACAAGATCAATTTCCAGATCTACGAGGGCGAGATCCTCGGCCTCATCGGGCCGAACGGCGCCGGTAAGACCACCAGCTTCAACGTGATGACCGGGGTCTACAAGCCGACGTCGGGCGCGGTCCGGTTCCGGGGCCAGAAGGTGACCGGCCGCAAGCCGCACCAGATCAGCCAGTTGGGCATCTCCCGGACGTTCCAGAACATCCGTCTCTTCCCGGAGATGACGGCGCTGGAGAACGTCATGGTCGGCACGGACTCCCGGCACAAGACCAGTGTGCCGGGGGCGCTGTTCCGGCTCTACCGGGTGCGACCCAAGCCGGAGGAACTGCCGCAGGTCACCGCCGCGTCCGGGATCGTCCGGACCTGGCAGCAGGTGCGCCTGAAGGCCGCGAAGATCTTCGGCCTGTCCCGGCACATCCTGGAGGAGCGGGCGGCGGAGGCCAAGGCGCTCGAGTTGCTGCGCTTCGTCGGGATCGCCGACCGGGCCAACGACGAGGCGCGCAACCTGCCGTACGGCTACCAGCGCCGGTTGGAGATCGCCCGCGCGCTGGCCACCGAGCCGAAGCTGATCTGCCTGGACGAGCCGGCCGCCGGCTTCAACCCGGCGGAGAAGGAGGAGCTCCTCACCCTGATCCGCAAGATCCGTGACATGGGCCTGACCGTCCTGCTCATCGAGCACGACATGCGGCTGGTCATGGGTGTCACCGACCGGATCGTGGTGCTGGAGTTCGGCCGCAAGATCGCCGAGGGTGCGCCCGCGGAGGTCAGCCGCGATCCGAAGGTGATCGCCGCGTACCTGGGGGAGCCCGCCGATGACGCTGCTTGAGCTCGAGAACGTCGCCGTCGCGTACGGCCGGATCGAGGCGTTGCACGGGATCAGCCTCACCGTCAACGAGGGTGAGGTGGTGGCCCTGATCGGCGCGAACGGCGCCGGCAAGACCACCACGATGCGGGCCATCTCCGGGACCAGGTCGCTCAGCACCGGGAAGATCACGTTCAACGGTGAGGACATCAGCAAGCTCCGCGCCGACCTGCGGGTGGTGCGGGGGTTGTGTCAGTCGCCGGAGGGGCGGCAGATCTTCCCCGGCATGACGGTCATGGAGAACCTGGACATGGGGGCGTACACCCGGCGGGACTCCGCCGGCATCGCCGCCGACCTGGATCGGGTGCTGACCCTCTTCCCACGGCTGGCCGAGCGGCGCAAGCAGGCCGGCGGCACCCTCTCCGGCGGCGAGCAGCAGATGCTCGCGGTCGGTCGGGCGCTGATGAGCCGTCCGAAGCTGCTGCTGCTCGACGAGCCGTCGATGGGTCTGGCCCCGCTGGTGATCCGGCAGATCTTCGACATCATCAGCGAGATCAACGAGCAGGGCACGACGATCCTGCTGGTCGAGCAGAACGCCCAGCAGGCGCTGTCGCGGGCACACCGCGGCTACGTGCTGGAGACCGGTCAGATCGTGAAGGAAGGGTCCGGTCAGGACCTGCTGCACGACCCGTCGGTCAAGGAGGCGTACCTCGGCGTGGCCTGAGCCACCGCATCCGGCGGCCGGTCGTCCCCTCGTGGGCGGCCGGCCGTCGGCGTGCGTGCCGTGGGTTGTGTTTTCGCGCCCGTGGCGCGGTGCCGCCACCCTGGGTTGTCGGTGCGACGGACTAGAGTCGCTGCCGTGACAGCTACGACGCCGCGCCTGCTCCTCGTCGACGGACATTCCCTGGCATACCGGGCGTTCTTCGCCCTGCCGGTGGAAAACTTCTCCACCACGACGGGTCAGCCGACCAACGCGGTGTACGGCTTCACCTCAATGCTGATCAACGTCCTGCGCGACGAGCAGCCCACCCACATCGTCGTCGCCTTCGACGTCTCCCGCCGGTCCTTCCGCACCGAGAAGTACGCGGAGTACAAGGCCGGCCGCAGCGAGACCCCGACCGACTTCAAGGGCCAGGTCAGCCTCGTGAAGGAGGTCCTGGCGGCGCTGCAGATCCCGGTGGTCGAGATGGAGGGCTACGAGGCCGACGACGTCATCGCGACGCTCGCCTGCCAGGCCCGCGACCAGGGGATGACGGTGCTGATCAGCACCGGCGACCGGGACGCCTTCCAGCTCGTCGGTGACCAGGTCACCGTGCTCTATCCCCGCAAGGGCGTCTCCGACCTGGCCCGGATGGACCCGGCGGCGATCGAGGCGAAGTACGGCGTCGGGCCCGAGCGCTACCGCGACCTCGCCGCCCTGGTCGGCGAGACCAGCGACAACCTCCCCGGCGTGCCGGGCGTCGGCCCGAAGACCGCCGCCAAGTGGATCACCATGTACGGCGGCGTGGAGGGCGTGATCGCCCGCGCCGACGAGATCAAGGGCAAGGCCGGCGACAGCCTGCGGGAACGGCTCGCCGACGTGATCCGCAACTACGAGATCAATCGCCTGGTCTCCGACCTGGAGCTGCCGCTGCGCCCGGAGGACACCCGCTGGGCCGGCTGGGACCGGGAGGCCGTGCACCAGGTCTTCGACACGCTGGAGTTCCGCATCCTGCGCGACCGCCTCTACCAGTATCTGGAGGCCGTCGAGCCGGAGGCCGAGTCGGGCTTCGACCTGACCGGTGAGGTGCTCACCGAGCCGGGTGGGCTCGCCGCCTGGCTGGGCACGCACGCCCCGACCGGCACCCCGGTCGGGCTCGCGGTCAAGCTCGACACCGGCCCCAACCGCCGGCACACCGCCTCGATCACCGGTCTGGCGCTGGCCAGCGCCGGGGGCGCGGCCGCCTGGGTGGACCCGACCGGGCTCGACGCCTCCGACGAGAGCGCCCTCGCCGCGTGGCTGGCCGACGCGCAGCGGCCCAAGGTGCTGCACGACAGCAAGCCGGCGGTGCTGGCCTGCGCCGCACACGGCTGGGAGCTGGCCGGCATCGTCCGCGACACCCAGATCGCCGCGTACCTGGCCCGTCCCGACCAGCGGTCCTACGACCTGACCGACCTGGCCCTGCGCTACCTGCACCGCGAGCTGCGGGTGGACGTGCCCGAGACCGGGCAGCTCACCCTCGACGGGCTGGGCGACGAGGGCGTGGCCGAGCAGAACCTCATGCTCCAGGCCCGCGCCACCCTCGACCTCGCCGACGCGATCGACGCCGAGCTGTCCCGCGACGGTGAGCAGTCCGCGCGGCTGATGGCCGGGGTGGAGCTGCCGCTGATGCGGGTGCTCGCGGGCATGGAGCGCACCGGCATCGCCGCCGACAACGACTACCTGCACGAGTTGGAGGCGCACTTCGCCGGCGAGGTCAAGACCGCCGCGCAGGGCGCGTACGAGGCGGTGGGCCGAGAGTTCAACCTCGGCTCGCCCAAGCAGTTGCAGGAGATCCTCTTCACCGAGCTGGGCCTGCCGAAGACCAAGAAGATCAAGACGGGCTACACGACCGACGCCGACGCCCTGCAGTGGCTCTACGCGCAGCAGCCGCACCCGGTGCTGGCCCACCTGCTGCGCCACCGCGACGTCGCCAAGCTCAAGTCGACGGTGGACGGCCTGCTCAAGTCCGTCTCCGACGACGGCCGGATCCACACCACCTTCAACCAGACGGTGGCGGCCACCGGGCGCCTCTCCTCGACCGAGCCCAACCTGCAGAACATCCCGATCCGCACCGAGGAAGGCCGACGCATCCGCCGGGCCTTCGTGGTGGGTGAGGGGTACGAGTGCCTGCTCACCGCCGACTACAGCCAGATCGAAATGCGGATCATGGCGCACCTTTCCTCGGACGACGCGCTGATCGAGGCGTTCAACTCCGGGGCCGACTTCCACGCCGCCACCGCCTCGTCGGTCTTCGGCGTGCCAGTCGACGAGGTCACTCCGGACCAGCGGCGCAAGATCAAGGCGATGAACTACGGCCTGGCGTACGGGCTCAGCGCGTTCGGCCTGTCCCAGCAGCTCAACATCAACACCGAAGAGGCGCGCGGCCTGATGGAGAACTACTTCGCCGGCTTCGGCGGAGTGCGCGACTACCTGCACCAGGTCGTCGCCCGGGCCCGTCAGGACGGCTACACCTCGACGATTCTGGGTCGCCGCCGCTACCTGCCCGACCTGGTGAGCGACAACCGGCAGCGCCGCGACATCGCCGAGCGGATGGCTCTCAACGCC
Source organism: Micromonospora sp. NPDC005254 (assembly GCF_042872525.1). Lineage (NCBI taxonomy): Bacteria > Bacillati > Actinomycetota > Actinomycetes > Micromonosporales > Micromonosporaceae > Micromonospora > Micromonospora sp. NPDC005254. The sequence goes on from NZ_JBIAKM010000003.1 coordinate 431,192, forward strand.
CCCATCCAGGGCTCGGCCGCCGACATCATCAAGGTGGCGATGCTGCACGTCGACACCGCGCTCGCCGACGCCGGCCTGCGCTCCCGGATGCTGCTACAGGTGCACGACGAGCTGGTCTTCGAGGTCGCCCCGGGTGAGCGGGAGGCGTTGGAGGCGCTGGTGCGGCGTGAGATGGGTGGGGCGTACCCGCTGTCGGTGCCGCTGGAGGTGTCGGTCGGCGAGGGCCGGGACTGGAACAGCGCTGATCACTGATCTGGTTGTCGGTTGCGGTGGGGGGTTCCGGGGCAGCCCGACCCGCTCCGGGCGGTCAGGCTTGATCCCTGCGCGGGTCGGGCTGCCCCGGAACCCCGACCGGGTCGCCCTGGTCGGGGTCGCCGGCCTCGCCCTTAATGTGATCTTGAAAGTGATCCTTGGTCGCTGGGTTACTTCATGGGGTCGTGGCCCCAGTTCATGAGGGACCAGCGCCACTTGGTGTCGCGGACGTCGCCAGAGGGGCGCTGGGCCATGTGCCGGCGGACGTAGCCGACCACCTTGCGCATGTGCTTGTAGTCGCCCTCGGACAGGTCGGCGCGCTTTCGACGCAGCAAGTCGACGATCTTCCGACCCGAGTCGTGGCCGACGGACTCGCCACCGCCGGAGCGGCCACCCTTGTGCCAGCCGACCTGCTTCGACTCGTCGGTCTCCAGCCAGGTCGACAACTCACGGGGCTTCATGTTCACCGCCTCGGTGAACTCCCGGTAGGTGTCCCGGCCGTCGTCACCTCTGCTCATGGCGCAACGCCTCCGGTCGGTGGGCCACGTCGCGGCCCGTACCGTCACTGCGGACCCGGTACTGCGGGTCGTCGGGAGCCGCGTTCACGGCCCGCCCCCGGATCCGAATCCGGTCGGTGATCTCCTCCTGCACCACGCCGTACGCGCGGCTTCCGTGGGCCGACCAGGAGACGTGGTCGCCCGTGTGGAACCTCTGCTCGGCCATGCGCCTCGGCTACCCGACCCGGTCGGGGTGAAACGGCTACGGGGTGATCTCGGCGATGGGCAGCTTGATGTCGAACGGCTCAGTCAGCTCGATCACGTCAGGCCCGTCGGCGACCAGCTCGTACTGCCGCTCACCGCCCGGCCCGACCCGGTCGCCGATCCGGTACGCGTACACGTGCACCGGGTCCTGCTCGATCTGCCAGTAGAACGCGATGCCGGCGGCGGCGTACTCCCCGGGCTTGGCGAACCGGTCGATCCGCCGCGTGCCCGGCGAAACGACCTCGACGGCGAGCACCACATCCTTCGGTTGCAGGATGGAATGGACGGACGCCACGCCGGCACGGTGCAACAGCACGTCGGGCTGTCGGCTCGTGTTGTGGCTGAGCTTGACACCGATGGCTTGGGCGGCGCCGAGGTGCTGCGGTGCGTGGCTGTGCAGCCAGAGCCACAACAGGCTGGAGATGTTCTGGTGGCCCAGGGTGGGGGAGGGGGTCACCTGGATAACTCCGTCGACGAGTTCGACGCGGGGGGCGTCGTCCGGCAGGGCGAGCAGGTCCTCCAGCGTGTAGTCGGCACGCTGCTGCCGCATCGGATCCGGACACCAGGGGCCAGGTGATGTCGGGATGGGCTCGGCGCTCATGCAGCCGAGCCTACCGGCGATCGATGGTATGCAGGTCGGACCACGGGTGCGACGCGGTCAATCGAGCGGCTTCTCGGTGACGAAGATGGCGGTGCCGGGGAAGAGCCGTCCGCGCAGCGGGCTCCACTGCCCCCAGATCCCCTCGTGTCCCTCCGGCCACTCCGGCTCGACCAGGTCCAGCAGCCGGAACCCGGCGCCGACCAGCTCGCGGATCCGGTCGCCGAGGGTGCGGTGCTGCTCGACGTAGGTGGCGACGCCGGTCTCGTCCTGCTCGACGTAGGGGGAGCGGTCGAAGTACGAGTGCACGGCCGTCAGACCGCCCTCGCCGGGATCGTCGAGGAAGATCCAGCGCATCGGGTGGGTCACGGAGAACACCCACCGGCCGCCCGGGCGCAGCACCCGGTGCACCTCGGCGAGCAGGGTCGCCGAGTCGTCCACGAAGGGGATCGCGCCGAACGCCGTGCAGGCCAGGTCGAACGAACGGTCGGCGAACGGCAGGGCGAGCGCGTCGGCCTGCACCAGCGGTACGCGTACCCCGGTGCGGTCGGCGGCCTGCGCGGCGTGCCGCAACATGCCGGCGGACAGGTCGAAGGCGATCGGACGCGCGCCCTGGGTGGCGAGCCAGCGGGCGGCGGCCGCGGCGCCGCAACCCACCTCCAGCACCCGCCGCCCCGACACGTCGCCGAGCAGGCGGGCGTCGGCCTCGCGCAGCCCCTCCGGACACCAGACGAAGTCCACGTCGCCGAGGAACCCCCCGTGCTCGGCCTGGTAGTCGTCGGCGTCGGTGTCCCACCAGCCGCGGTTGGCCCGCCGGGCCTCGGCGTCACCCACCCGGCGCCGGGTCACCCGGCTGTCGTCATCCACGCGCCCACGCTAGGCCCCGGTCAACCCGATGGGGGCGGCGGCGCGGCCTGATCGACTCGGTTTCCGCGAAGTCGTGGTGCCCGGGCCGGTGGGAAGCGCTGATTTTCCGCAAACCACGTCGATGAGGCGTGGCGCGCGGCCGTCCGGCCGGCCCGCCCAGCGGGGTGCCTGGGGCCGCTGTGACGTACGAGACAGGAGGGGTCGTTTCCGGGCGATTGTTCGGCTTTCGCAGGTCATGGTGCGGCGACGAGTCGGGAGGGCTTGCACGCTGTGGTAATGCGCACGGTAGGCTAGACGATGCGCTCGCGGATCGTGTGTCTCGGCAGGGAGCAGGTGCGCGGTCGACGGAGCACATCATGATCCCACTAGGTGATCGTTCGGTGTGCCCGGCGACGGATCCGCTGGCGCGAACAGGTCACCGCGACACCAGCCTGCTGTGACAACCCATCCGACCGGAGCAACCGCCCACATGACGAGCAGCATCGAGGCCCCCTCGAGCGCCACCCGGGTCACCCACGACGATCTCGGTTCCGAGGAGGCATTCCTCGCCGCGATCGACGAGACCATCAAGTACTTCAACGACGGCGACATTGTCGAAGGCACCGTCGTCAAGGTCGATCGGGACGAGGTCCTGCTCGACATCGGCTACAAGACCGAGGGTGTCATCCCCTCTCGGGAGTTGTCGATCAAGCACGACGTGGACCCCGCCGAGGTTGTGACGGTTGGTGACCACATCGAGGCCCTGGTCCTCCAGAAGGAGGACAAGGAGGGTCGTCTGATCCTCTCCAAGAAGCGGGCGCAGTACGAGCGGGCCTGGGGCACGATCGAGAAGATCAAGGACGAGGACGGTGTCGTCCGCGGCTCGGTCATCGAGGTAGTCAAGGGTGGCCTCATCCTGGACATCGGGCTGCGCGGCTTCCTGCCCGCGTCCCTGGTCGAGATGCGGCGCGTGCGCGACCTGCAGCCGTACGTCGGGCGTGAGCTCGAGGCCAAGATCATCGAGCTGGACAAGAACCGCAACAACGTGGTCCTGTCCCGCCGGGCCTGGCTGGAGCAGACGCAGTCCGAGGTGCGCACCGAGTTCCTCAACAAGCTGCAGAAGGGCCAGGTCCGCAAGGGCGTCGTGTCCTCGATCGTCAACTTCGGCGCCTTCGTGGACCTCGGCGGCGTCGACGGTCTGGTGCACGTCTCCGAGCTGTCCTGGAAGCACATCGACCACCCGTCCGAGGTCGTCGAGGTCGGCCAGGAGGTCGAGGTCGAGGTTCTGGACGTCGACCTGGACCGCGAGCGCGTCTCGCTGTCGCTGAAGGCGACGCAGGAGGACCCGTGGCGGCAGTTCGCCCGCACCCACGCGATCCAGCAGATCGTGCCGGGTAAGGTCACCAAGCTGGTGCCGTTCGGTGCGTTCGTCCGGGTGGACGACGGCATCGAGGGCCTGGTCCACATCTCCGAGCTGGCCGAGCGCCACGTGGAGATCCCGGAGCAGGTCGTCCAGGTTGGCTCCGAGGTCATGGTCAAGGTCATCGACATCGACCTGGAGCGCCGCCGGATCTCGCTGTCGCTCAAGCAGGCCAACGAGGGCTTCGTCGAGGGCGAGGAGCACTTCGACCCGACCCTCTACGGCATGGCCGCGACGTACGACGCCGAGGGCAACTACATCTACCCGGAGGGCTTCGACCCGGAGACGGGCGAGTGGCTCGAGGGGTACGACAAGCAGCGCGAGACCTGGGAGAACCAGTACGCCGAGGCCCGTCAGCGTTGGGAGGCCCACACCAAGCAGGTGCAGACCTCTCGCGCCGCCGACGCCGAGGCCGCTGCCAACCCGACTCCGGCCGTTCCGGCTGCCGGTGGCGGCACCACCTCCTCGTCCAGCCCGGCCCCGAGCCGGCAGGCCGAGGAGCCGGCCGGCACCCTGGCCACCGACGAGGCGCTCGCCGCTCTGCGGGAGAAGCTCGCCGGCGGTAAGTGACCCGCTGAACGACGACGGGCCCCGTCCCCGCGATCTTTCCGATCGCCGGGGGCGGGGCCCTCGCCATACCCGCCCCGCTCAACGCTGGCCGCCCGCGCCCGCGCCCGCGCTCGTGCCTGCGCCTGCGCCTGCGCCTCGTGCTCGTGCCCGCGCCTGCGCTCGCGCTTCGCGCTCGTGCCCGGGCCTCGCGCTCGTGCCCGGGCCTCGCGCCCGCGCGTCGCGCTCGTGCCCGGCACCCCGCGCTGTAGTGGCCTTGCGGCTAGATCGCGCTCGATCGTGGATGTAGGGGCCTCTGAGCGGTCGGGATGCCACTACTTCCTGGAACTTCCTGGATCGAGCGCGATCTTGCGGGCGGCGGGCGGCCGGCACACGGCCGGGACGGCCGTGTGGGGAGCACGGGAGCGCGTGGGCGGCACGGGGGCGCGTGGGCCGCGCGTCGATGACACGGTGCGCGCGGGCGGCGTTGGCGCGGGCCCTGCGGGCCAAACCGGCCTACGGGGGCCGTGGGCTGGGGACGGGTGCGGGTGGGCTTGGCGGGGAGGCTCGTGATCCGGTTGACTGGTCGGGTGCTGAGGGTGGGTTTGACCGGCGGAATCGGGTCGGGCAAGAGCGCGGTGGCCGCGCGGCTGGTGGAGTTGGGCGCGGTGCTCGTCGACGCGGACCAGATTGCCCGGGAGGTCGTCGCGCCGGGCACGGAGGGCCTCGCGGAGATCGTCGCCACCTTCTCGGAGAAGGTGCTGGGCGCCGACGGCGCGCTGGATCGCGCCGCGTTGGGCGCCGTGGTGTTCTCCGACGAGGCCGCCCGCCGCCGGTTGGAGGCGATCACCCATCCCCGGGTGCGGGCGCGTACGGCCGAGCTGGTCGCCGCGGCGGCACCGGACGCGATCGTGGTCAACGACGTACCGCTGCTGGTGGAGGTGGGGCTCGCGCCGACGTACCACCTGGTGGTCGTGGTGCAGACGGCCGTGCCGACCCGGCTGGAGCGGCTGATGCGCGACCGGGGGATGGACCGCGCGGAGGCCGAGCGGCGGATTGCCGCGCAGGCCGACGACGCCCGTCGGCGTGCCGCGGCGGACGTGGTGTTGACCAATGACGGCAGTCTGGTGGCGCTGCACGCCGCGGTGGATTCGCTGTGGCGGCAGCGGCTGCGACCCTACGAGCACAACCTGCGGCAGCGGCGGGTCGTGCCGCTGCCGAGCCGAGGCGACGGGGTGGAGGCTGATCCGAGCTGGCCCGAGCAGTACGCGCGGCTGGCCGCCCGGATCCGTCACGCGCTGGCCCCGGCGGATCTGCGGATCGACCACGTCGGTGCGACCGCGGTACCCGGGCTCGCCGCCGACGACGTCATCGACGTGCAGGTGGCCGTGCCCAGCATCGCCGACGCCGACGGGCCGCTGGCCGACCGGCTGGCGAACGCGGGGTTTCCCCGCGTGCCGGGGCACTGGTGGGACGATCCGCGCCCGGCCGGCCGAGGTCGGTGGGAGAAGCGGCTGCACGGCAGCGCCGACCCGGATCGCCCGGTGCGCCTGCACGTGCGGGAGGTCGAGTCGCCCGGCTGGCGGTATGCGCTGCTCATGCGTGACCACCTCCGCGCCGACCCGGATCAGCGGGGCAGGTACCTGCTGTTCAAGCGGGATCTGGTCGACGCGGCGCCGCACGTCGGTGGCTCCGGCACGGCCCGCGATCCCTGGTTCGACGAGGAGTACCTGCGGGCCGAGCAGTGGGCCACGCGGACCGGCTGGCGACCCTGAGAGCCGTGCCACCACACCCGAGTGCGTGTGGTCAGCGTGCTCCGGGTCGGGGCGGGCGGCTCGGTGCTGTGGCGCGCGGCGGCGGGCTGAGGCGGGGCACCACGGCGGGGCTGAGGTCCACCTGCGCCCACGCGCCGGGGCCGGTGTGCAGTTCCACCCGGCGCAGCGACCCGTCGCGGTCGATCCAGTAGCGCAGGCGCGCGTCGGCCGTGCGAAGTTCCACGACGTCCACGGTCCGTCCGGCGGCGAGGTCCTCGCGTACCCGCACGGCCGCGCCGCGCCGCGTCACCGGTCCGGCGGCGGCCACTGCGGCGTCGACCAGCAGATCGAGGTCGTCGCGGGGGGACCGGGTGGGCCGCCACGACCCGGCCGGGACCGGAAACGGCGGCCGGCCCGGGGCCTCGGCGGTGCCACCGCCACCGGTCTCGGCCGGCACGTCCGTCCGGGACAGGCCGGCGGCGTCGCGGTGCAGCAGGGTCCGGCGGCCCGGTACGCCCAGGTCGGCGACCGCCACGTACGCGGTGCGGGCGGCCCAGCTCAACCAGCCGGCACCCCGCAGGTTGGTGTCCGTGCCCACCGGCGCGGTCAGCGTAAGCGTGGCACCGCCCTGGCCGCGCAGCCGGGCGGCCAGCCGGTCCAGCCGGCGCTGCTCCGCGTCCGTGAGCGCGCGCGGCAGCCCGGGTCGGCCGCCGAGCGCGTCGACCGGGCGCAGCGTGGGACGGTCGATCCGGTTGAGGAGGACCGTGACCGGCCCGACGCCGGGCAACCGGGTCACCAGTTTGTGCAGTCGGCCGTCCCGGTCGAGCCAGTAGCGGGTCGCCCCGTCCGGCCCGGTCGCCGCCGTGCCGCCCGTTGCGGCGCTGCCGGGGGTGGGCGGGGTCGGGGCGGGAAACGGCGCCTGCAGGACGTCGACCGGCCCGGCCGCGACCACGTCCCGGGCGACCCAGCGGGCGTCGCCGCCGTCCATCGCCGGGGTCGGGTCCGGCCGGTCGGCGGCGAGGCCGAGGAGCAGGTCGAGGACCGGGGCCAGGCCCGCGCCGGGCGTCAGGTGGTGCAGGCGCCAGCGGTCCGCCGGTGGCACCAGGGGCGGCGCGGCCGGGGTGGGCACGGCCGCCGGGTCCGGTCGGGTGACCAGCACCGACCCGGCGCTCTGCAGCAGGCCACGCTCGGCCCCCGCCCCAGGCCCGCCCACATCCAGGTAGAGCAGGGGCCGCGACCAGTCCACCCACCCCACCAGTTCGGTACGGGCGGCGCCGGCGCCGACCGTGACCTGGACGCCGGCGCGCAGGTCCCGAAGGTTGGTGACCCGCATGGCGGCCAGCCGCTCGGCCTCGGAGACGGTCAGCGGTCGGGCCGGCGCGGGTGGGTCGGGAGTCCAGCTCAGCAGCCCGGCCACCAGCGCCGTCGCGGACGTCACAGCGGTCAGGGCGAGCAGCAGCAGCACCGTACGCCGACGACGGCTAGCTCGGGAGGGTCGGGCGCTGCCGGTGTCGGGGGCGGCCGTCTCGCGCGGGTGCCCCTCGGGGTCGGAGGACGGCCCGCCGGCGCGGACTGCGTTGCCAGCGCGGGTGGTGTCGGGGGAGGGGCCGCGCGCCGGGGCCGGAGAGGTGTCCACGGATGTGAAACGGGCGGGACGGCACGGGGTGACGAGCTGGGGGTGACGAGCTGGGGGTGACGAGCTGGGGGTGACGAGCTGAGGTGACGCGGCAGGGGGTGATGCGGCAGGGGCGCTCGCGGCGGCCGGTCTGCGCCTCGAGCGCGACCACACGGGTGCGCACGCCGGACGAGCCGGGTGCTGCGACCGCTGTGCCGGGGGCGGCCGGCCGTGATGACGGCCTGGCCTCCGGCCCGGTCGGCCGCCGCGAGCGGCCTACATGAAGAGGGTAGCCCCGGTGACATGGGCCACACAATGGGAATATCGAAGCCGATCACGCACCATGCGCGACGGCCGAACCTGTCGGACCTGCGGCGTACCGTTGAGGTCATGGCGCTCGACATTCCCCGGCTCGACGGCCGCTTCCAGGTCGTCAGTGAATTCCAGCCGGCCGGCGACCAGCCGGCCGCCATCGACGACCTTGAGCGCCGGGTGCGGCGCGGCGACCGCAACACGGTGCTGCTCGGCGCGACCGGCACCGGCAAGAGCGCCACCACCGCGTGGCTGATCGAGCGGCTGCAGCGCCCCACCCTGGTGCTCGCCCCGAACAAGACGCTCTGCGCGCAGCTGGCCAAGGAGTTCAGCGAGCTGCTGCCGCACAACGCGGTCGAATACTTCGTCTCGTACTACGACTACTACCAGCCCGAGGCGTACATTCCGCAGACCGACACCTACATCGAGAAGGACTCCTCGATCAACGAGGAGGTCGAGCGGCTGCGGCACTCGGCGACGATGTCGCTGCTCACCCGCCGCGACGTGATCGTGGTGGCGACCGTCTCGGCGATCTACGGTCTGGGCACCCCGGAGGAATATCTCAACCGGGCGGTCCGGGTCGAGGTCGGGCAGGATCTCGACCGCGACCAGCTGCTGCGCCGACTGGTCGACATCCAGTACACCCGCAACGACATGGCCTTCCAGCGGGGCACCTTCCGGGTCCGCGGCGACACGCTGGAGATCATCCCGGCGTACGAGGAGCTGGCGGTCCGCATCGAGCTGTTCGGCGACGAGGTGGAGAAGCTCTACTACCTCAACCCGTTGACCGGTGACGTGGTCCGCGAGGTCGACCAGCTGGTGATCTTCCCGGCGACGCACTACGCGGCCGGCCCGGAGCGGATGGAGCGGGCGATCCGCGACATCGAGGCGGAGCTGGCCGAGCGGCTGGCCGAGCTGGAGCGCCAGGGCAAGCTGCTGGAGGCGCAGCGGCTGCGGATGCGCACCACGTACGACATCGAGATGATGCGGCAGGTGGGCTTCTGCTCCGGCATCGAGAACTACTCGATGCACATGGACGGGCGGCTGCCCGGCAGCCCGCCGCACGCCCTGCTCGACTACTTCCCGGACGACTTCCTCACCGTGGTCGACGAGTCGCACGTGACGATCCCGCAGATCGGCGGCATGTACGAGGGTGACGCCTCTCGCAAGCGGATGCTCATCGACCACGGGTTCCGGCTGCCCAGCGCCGCCGACAACCGGCCGCTGCGTTTCGACGAGTTCCTGGAACGGGTCGGCCAGATGGTCTATCTGTCGGCGACCCCGGGCACATGGGAGCTGGAACAGGCCCAGGGTGAGTTCGTCGAGCAGGTCATCCGCCCCACCGGGCTGGTCGACCCGCAGGTCGTGATCAAGCCGACCAAGGGGCAGATCGACGACCTGATGCACGAGATCAAGCTGCGGACCGACCGCGACGAGCGGGTGCTGGTCACCACGCTGACCAAGAAGATGGCCGAGGACCTGTCGGACTACCTCCTGGAGAACGGCGTCCGGGTGCGCTACCTGCACTCGGAGGTCGACACCCTGCGCCGGGTGGAGCTGTTGCGCGAGCTGCGTAAGGGCGAGTACGACGTGTTGGTCGGCATCAACCTGCTCCGCGAGGGTCTGGACCTGCCCGAGGTGTCGCTCGTCGCGATCCTCGACGCCGACAAGGAGGGCTTCCTGCGCAGCGGCCGGTCGCTGATCCAGACCATCGGGCGGGCGGCCCGGAACGTCTCGGGCCAGGTGCACATGTACGCCGACAAGATCACCCCGTCGATGGCGGCGGCGATCGACGAGACCGACAGACGTCGCGCCAAGCAGATCGCGCACAACGAGGCACACGGGATCAGTCCGGAGCCGCTGCGCAAAAAGATCCACGACATTCTGGACGACATCTACCGCGAGGCGGAGGACACCGAAAACTCCCGGGTCGGTGGCGCGGCGCGTCAGCTGTCCCGGGGCAAGGCGCCGGTCAAAGAGACCCGCAGCCGCAGTCGGTCCACCGCCACCACCCCGTCCCGGGAGGGGATGGCCCGCGCCGACCTCGCCCAGCTCATCCAGGAGCTCAACGACCAGATGCTGGCCGCCGCCCGCGAGCTGCAGTTCGAGCTGGCGGCGCGGATCCGCGACGAGGTCGCCGACCTGAAGAAGGAACTACGCGGCATGGACGCCGCAGGCGTGAAGTGAGGGCGGCCCGGCCGGCGCGGGCCGGGCTGCCCGAACGGCAGGTGTGGGGCGTCCTCGCCCGGCCCGCCGGCCGACCGTTCGATTGCGGTGCGCAAGCGAAGTATTGCACTGGGTGATCGTCCTGCGTACGCTCCCTCGATGGGGAGGCCGGGATGCCGTTGCCAACAAGTCCTGTCATTCGACGCGCGCGGCTCGGCGCCGAGCTGCGCCAGTTGCGTCGGCGCGAGGCGCTGACCCTGGAGCAGGTCTGCGACCGGCTGGGCTGGGCGTCGACGTCGAAGCTGTCCCGCATCGAGCTGGGGCAGAGCCGTCCGGATCTCGCCGACGTGCTGGACCTGCTCGACATCTACCAGGTGCCGGCGTCGGCCCGCGACGCCCTGATCGTGATCGCGCGGGATGCGGCCACCAGCCGCGGCTGGTGGAAGACGCTCGGCGAGATGAGCGAGCGGCAGCGCATCTACGCCGAGTTGGAGGCGGGCGCGGCCGACATCGTCGAGTACCAGCCGGCGGTCGTGCCGGGGCTGCTGCAGACGCCGGCGTACGCCCGCTCGCGGGTCGCCGCCGGCGTTCTGCTCGCGCCGGAGGTCGACGTGGAGGCGGAGGTGCGCGCCCGGGCGCTGCGGCAGGAGGTGCTGCGCCGGGCCGAGCCGCCGCGCTACACGGCGGTGCTCGCCGAGACGGTGTGCGACCCGGCTGACCTGCCGGTCGAGGTCTGGCGTGAGCAGTTGCGGCACCTGGTGGCGGTGACCGGGTTGGCCCACGTGACGGTACGACTCCTGCCCCGCGGGGCGGCCGGCAGCGGCCTGCACCCGCTCACCCCGTACTCCTGGTATGCCTTCCCCGACCCGGCGGATCCGCGGACGGTGATGCTGGAGGCGTTGACCACCGACGTCCGGCTGGCGACCGTGCTCGACGTCGACCGGTACGAGCGGATGACGGAGGCGCTGCTGGCGGCCGCCCTGTCACCGGAGGAGACGGTCACCGCGCTGGCCCGCCGCGTCGGCGAGTGAGGGCCGATGCGGTGCCGCCCGCGCGGCCCCCGGACCCGGCGCCCCCGAGCCCGTCGGGGCCGGCGACCGGCGCGTGCGCAAGGCACGATAACCGCGGGGTACGACAGTTTCCGTCAGGCCGGTACGTCGTGGAAGTGCTCGACCAACGGTGGCCCGGCGAAGTGCGGGCCGATCAGCGCCCGCCACTGGGCGAACCGTTCGGTGTCCCGGAAGTTCTTCTCGTGCGCCTCGACCGAGTCCCACTCGACCAGCAGCACGAACCGGGTCGGGGACTCGATGCCCCGGGTCATCCGCACCGACCGACAACCGGGCGTCCCGGCGAGCACCGGGTGACCCTGGGCGTACGCGGCGACGAAGGCGTCCTCGTGTCCGGGCAGTACGTCGATCAGCGCGACTTCAAGCACCATGCCGCACAGCCTCCCACGGGCCAGGAGCGCAGGGGCGTGCGGGTGTAGCGGCGTCCACACACTAGCCTCCTAGGACGCCGGAGGGGGTGTGCCGGTATTCCCGGCGACCCGGGTGCGCGTTCACACCCGGTGCCCGGGGTGTGATCACGGCGAGTGGTGGGCAACAATGGTCATCGAGGAGGGGAGTATTCCCCCGCGACGAAGTCGTCAGCACGGACGATCGCCGGCACCTCGGCGTTCGACCCGGCTTCGTCGGTCGCCGTCCCGTTCGCGGGTCGGGGGCGGAAGAGACCTCCGACAGTCACCAGAGTGAGCGACAGCGGCACGCCAGCCCTCATGGGGGCGTACGGTGTGCCCGACGCCGCGTGTCTGCCGGAGGAATGAACGTTGGACGTGTCCGGATTGGTGTGGGCGGGGACCCTCGTCGCACTGACTGCGGTGCTGCTCGTCGACCTGTTGATCATTGGTCGGCGCCCGCACGAGCCGAGCGTGCGCGAGTCGAGTCTCTGGGTCGCCTTCTACGTGGGCCTCGCTCTGCTCTTCGGCGTCGGCGTCTGGCTGACCGCCGGGGCCAGTTCGGCGGGGCAGTTCTACACCGGCTGGCTCACCGAGTACAGCCTCTCGGTGGACAACCTCTTCGTCTTCGTGATCATCATGGCCCGCTTCGGGGTGCCCCGGCAGTACCAGCAGAAGGTGCTGCTCATCGGCATCGTGCTGGCGCTGGTGATGCGCGGTGGCTTCATCGCCGCCGGCGCGGCGTTGATTTCGCAGTTCTCCTGGGTCTTCTACATCTTCGGCGCGTTCCTGATCTACACGGCGATCAACCTGGCCCGCCAGGGTGAGCCGGACGAGGACGAGTTCTCGGAGAACCTGCTGATCCGGTGGAGCCGCCGGGCGCTGCCGATCTCCAAGGGCTACGACGACGCGAAGCTGATGACCCACGAGAACGGGCGTCGGCTGTTCACGCCGATGCTCATCGTGATGATCGCGATCGGCACCACCGACCTGATCTTCGCGCTGGACTCGATCCCGGCGATCTTCGGCATCACGCAGGAGCCGTACCTGGTCTTCACCGCGAACGTCTTCGCGCTGATGGGCCTGCGGCAGCTCTACTTCCTGCTCGGCGGCCTGCTCGACCGGCTGATCTACCTGAGCTACGGGCTGGCCGTCGTGCTGGGCTTCATCGGCGTCAAGCTCGTGCTGGAGGCGCTGGCCGACAACAACCTGCCGTTCATCAACGGCGGGGAGCACGTCGGGTGGGCGCCGCACATCCCGATCTGGCTGTCCCTGCTGGTCATCCTCGGCACGCTGGGCATCGCCACCATCGCCAGCCTGGTCAAGTCCGCCCGGGACCGGCGCCGCGAGCTGGCCGGGGTCCGGCGCTGAATCACCGCCGGTCGGGCCCGAAGAGGGGCCCGACCGGTCAGACCCGGTGGACGCCGACGAGGGTGGCGGCCCGATCGGCCGGTAGCTGTTCCTCCAGCACCCGTCGCCGCCGGTAGCAGGCGTGCAGCATCCGCCGGTCCGTCGGGTCGTCGGCGACGGCGGTGACGATGCCGATGTGGTGGATCTTGCGGCCGGGGCGGGCGAAGAAATAGAGGTCGCCGGGGCGTTCCGCGCCGAGGGGCAGCGGGGTCGTGGCGACGGCCTGGTCGTCGGCGTCGCGGGGCAGCAGCACGCCGAACCGGCGCCAGGCCAGGTGGACGAGGCCCGAGCAGTCGATGCCGTACGCGGAGAGCCCGCCCCAGATGTAGGCGACGTCCAACAGCCGCTGGGCCACCGCGAGCGCGTCGGCGGCGGTGGGCGGCTCAGTCGGCACCGGGACGAGCTGCCCGTCGGGCAGCCAGAGCGGCGTGGCCTGGCCGGGGACGTGGACTTCTCGCCAGCCGTCGCGGGCCGGGCCGGCCGGGATGAGGCGCGTGCCGACGACGACGCCCGCCAGCGCCACCGGCCCGCCCGGGGCGGCGTGCAGCCCGGTGACTGTGGCGTCCACGACCAGCGGGTCGCCGCTGACGGTGGGATCCACGGTGGTCAGCTGATCGGCGGGGAGCCAGCCCGGGTAGCCGCGGGGATCGAGCTTGGCGGCCGGCTGCTCGACGGCGACGACCCGTGCCCAGCCGTCCGGGCGCAGCTCGTCGATCAGCACCCGTTCGCCGAGCAGGAGCTGGCTCAGCACGCAGTCGCCGACCTGCTGGTCGGTGTCCATGCCGCGAACCCAGGTCGGGATGTCGGCGCCGGCGGTGAGCGCGGGACCGTCGACCGGCCGGACCGCCTCGGGGGAGGACCACAGCGTCGCGACGGCGACCCGGACGATGGCCTCGCGGCCCGGTTGCAGCTCCACGTCAACCCCCAGCTCGTGTCGGCTGTTCAGGGGAACCCTATGAAAGAAACCAACGGTCATCAACCGCGGGCCTGCATCTTTACTTCAGCCAGGCCGGAGATGCCCAGGCCAGGCGCATCCGGCAGCACCACGGTCGGCCCCTCGTAGCGGATTCCCCCCTGGACCGGCGACCAGGCCAGCCACCAGGCGGCGTCCAGGTCGGCGACCGCCGTGGTGCCGTACGCGGCGACCAGGCTCGCCGCCGCGCCGATGCCGACCTGACTCTCCATCATCGACCCGACCACCGTGCCGAGCCCGTGCGCGGTGGCCAGCTCGAGCAGGGTGCGCGCCGGTTGCAGGCCGCCGCACTTGGCCAGCTTGACGTTGACCAGGTCGGCGGCCCGGCGACGGATCACCTCGACCAGGTCGCGGACCCCGAAGACCGCCTCGTCGGCCAGGATCGGCACGGACACCCGGTCGCTGACCCACGCCAGCCCGTCCAGGTCCCAGCGGGCCACCGGCTGCTCGACGAGCTCCACGTCCAGCCCGGCGTCCTCGATGCCACGGATCACCCGGACCGCCTCGCGTGGCGTCCAGCCCTGGTTGGCGTCGAGTCGGATCCGGACCCCGGCGCCGACCGCCGCGCGGACCGCCCGTACCCGGTCCAGGTCGCCGGCCGCGTCCGTGCCGACCTTGAGCTTCAGCACGCCGAAGCCGTCGGCCTGCCGCTGGCGCGCGGCCGCCGCCAGGTCCACCGCGTCGCCCGCGGCGAGGGTGACGTCCGTCGGAACCCGCAGGGTGGTGCCGCCGAGCAACCGCACCAGGGGTACGCCCAGCCGCTGCGCGGCCAGGTCGTGCAGGGCCACGTCCATGGCCGCCTTCGCCGCCTCGTTGCCGACCACCGCGCGCTGCACCTCGGCGCAGCGGGCCACCAGGTCGTCCGGGTCACGTCCGGTGAGCAGCGGGCCGAGCAGTTCGCGTACGCACGCCTGCGCGCCGGCGACCGACGCTCCGGTGACCTGCCACACCTGCGGCGCCTCGCCGAAGCCGGACCGACCGTCGGCATCGACCAGTTCGACGATCAGGGTGTCCACGGTGGTGGTACTTCGCAGCGCGGTGACGAACGGGGTGTGTAAGGGGGCAGAAACCCGGTGGGTGCGTACCGCCGAGATCGTCATGTGGGGCACCCTATATGCAGGCACGCGGCGAGAGGGGACACCGGATGGTCGTGCGGGACTGGGAGCTGGTGGGCGCGCCGAACGCCCGTGACCTGGGCGGGCTGCGCGGCGTCGACGGCCGGAAGGTGCGCGCCGGACGGCTGATCCGCACTCCGGCGCTGGGTCGGCTCACCGACGAGGATCTGCCGGTGCTCGCGAAGCTGGGGCCGGCCTGCGTGCTCGACCTGCGCGCCGCCGCGGAGATCGCACTCGCCCCGACCGATCGGCTGGCGGGCGAGCCGCGGGTCGTGCATCTGCCGGTGCACGACCCGGAGCACCCGGTCTTCACGTACGTCTCGGCGGTGCTGCTCGGCCACGACCTCGACGCGTACGCGGAGCTGGCCCGGCAGGGCACGGCGGGAGCGATGGCCGAGATCTACCGATGGTTCGTCACCGGCGAGTCGGCCCGGGGCAACTTCGGCGCGGCGGTGCGGCTGGCCGCCCGGTCGGAGAACCTGCCGCTGCTCTACCACTGCTCCGCCGGCAAGGACCGCACCGGCTGGCTCACCGTCATCCTGCTCACCGCGCTCGGTGTGGACGAGGCCGCGATCCGCGCCGAGTACCTGCGCAACAACGCGCTGACCGGCAGCCTCCGCGCGGTGATCATCGAGGCGATGCGACGCCGGCAGCCCGGCCTGGACGTCGACGCGGTGCTGCCGGTGCTGGAGGTTCGCGCCGAGTACCTCGACGCCGCCTACCAGGAGGTGCGCCGGGTGCACGGCTCGTTCGACGGCTACCTGCGCGACGGGTTGGGGCTGACCGACGAGGTCCTCACGGCGCTGCGGGCGCAACTGCTGGAGTGACCGCCACGCCGGGCGGCACGTCGGCGCGGGCGACCCGCCCGATGACGATCAATGCCTGGCCGGCCGCGTACGTCGCCATCACGAGCACCGGCGCGCCGGGCGGCTGGGCCACGTCGGCCACCCCGGCGGCGATCAGCAGATCGGAGCCGAGGAACAGCGCGGCGCCCACACCGACCCGCCAGCCCTGGGTCACGGCGGTGGTGGCCATCGCCGCCAGCGCGACGGCGTAGCCGGCCACCGGCACGGCCAGCCCGGCCTCGGTCAGCCCCGCCCACATCCAGGCCAGCGCGGCGACGGTCAGCACCGCGTACACCAGCGGCATTGCGACCAGCGGCGGACGACGCAGCCGCGTCGCGGCGCCGTGCCGGGTGAAGGCCACGAGGTAGCAGACGTGGGCGGCGAGGAAGCAGACCATGCCGGCCATGAACCAGCCGGTGCCGGAGGCCAGCAGCGCCACGTCGCCGGCCGTGGAGCAGGCCAACGCGGCGAGCACCAGCCGGTCCGGCCGGGCGCCGCGTTCGGTGGCCGCCCGCCAGAGGTACGCGGCCAGCAGCGGCATCAGCAGCGGCTTGGTGAGCAGCTCGGCCACTGGACTGTCGACGGCGTTGGCCAGCAGGTTCGCCGCCGTCACGACCAGGAAGACGACGAGCAGGGTACGGCTGCGAGGCATCAGCGGCTCCGAGGTGGGGGTGGCAGCAGCCTAGCCGGATCGGCGGGCGCCGGCCTCAGAGCCGGTGGCGGGCGGCCCAGACCTGCGCCGAGACGTGCGCGATCAGGCGGCAGGCGCCGTCGACGACTCCCTCGTCGCTGTCGGCCAGGTCGGTGGTGGTGCACACGGCGATGACGTACGGCGGGGCGTCGTCGGGCAGCACCACGCCGACGCTGTGGCGCACGCCGCGCACCCAGCCGTTCTTGAGCGCGACGCGGGTGCCCTCGGGCAGGCCGGCGGCCAGGTCCTCGCGGTGCTCCTGGGCGAGCAGCACGTCCAGCATGGCGGCGCAGCCGGCCGGCGAGGCGAGGCGGCCGGGAGTCGTGGCGCCGCTGGTCAGCGCGCCCAGCAGGGCGGCCAGGTCGGCGGCGGTGACGGTGTTGGTGATGCCGGCCTCGCGGGCGGCGAAGTCCTCGATGCCCCGGCCGGTGACGCTGTTGCGGGCGCCGGCGAGCCTCCACACCTCGGCCACCGCGGGCAACCCGACGTGCCCGATGACCAGGTTGGTGGCCAGGTTGCTGGACCGCACGATCATCCGTTCGGCGAGCCAGCGCAGGGGCGCGGTGCCGCCGAGCCGGTCCCACACGGCGTCGTCGTTGTCGTAGTGCTGGGCGCAGGAGAAGCGGGGCGCGCCGGGTTGAGCCGAGTCGAACTCGTTGACCACCGGGACGTCGGCGTCCAGCTCCAGCGTGCCGGCCTCGGCGGCGCAGTGCAGCGCGGTCAGCACCCCCACCTTCATGGTGCTGGCGGCGTAGTGGCCGGCGTCGGCGTGGCGGGTCCAGGTCGGGGGCGCGTCGAGTCGACAGACGTACGCCGAGACGGTGCCCGGCACCCGGTCCAGATGGGCGTCGAGATCATCCCAGGTCATGCCGGTGACCGTAGCTGATCACGGGGCGGGCGGGCCCGCGTACCCCCGCCGGAAAGCGGACGGGCGCGCCGGCCGCAAGCGGCCGACGCGCCCGGTGCCGGGTGCTGGTGTCCTCAGCCGGCGTGCTTGCGGCGGGCGGCGGCCCGACCGCGCTGCTGCTGGTCGAGCACCACCTTGCGGATGCGCACCGCGGTCGGGGTGACCTCGACGCACTCGTCCTCGCGGCAGAACTCCAGCGCCTGCTCCAGCGAGAGCTTGCGCGGCGGGATCAGCTTCTCGGTCTCGTCGGAGGTCGAGGCCCGCATGTTGGTGAGCTTCTTCTCCTTGGTGATGTTGACGTCCATGTCGTCGGAGCGCGAGTTCTCCCCGACGATCATGCCCTCGTACACCTCGGTGGTCGGGTCGACGAAGAGCTGGCCGCGCTCCTGCAGGTTGATCATCGCGAAGGCGGTGACCGCGCCGGCCCGGTCGGCGACCAGCGAACCGTTGTTGCGGGTGCGCAGCTCGCCGAACCACGGCTCGTACGACTCGAAGACGTGGTGCAGGATGCCGGTGCCCCGGGTGTCGGTGAGGAACTCGGTGCGGAAGCCGATCAGGCCGCGCGCCGGGACCAGCCACTCCATCCGGATCCAGCCGGTGCCGTGGTTGACCAGCTGCTCCATCCGGCCCTTGCGGGTCGCGAGGAGCTGGGTGATCGCGCCCAGGTACTCCTCGGGCGCGTCGATGGTCAACCGCTCGACCGGCTCGCAGGTCCTGCCGTCGATCTCCTTGGTGACGACCTGCGGCTTGCCGACGGTCAGCTCGTAGCTCTCCCGGCGCATCTGCTCGACCAGGATGGCCAGCGCCAGCTCACCACGGCCCTGCACCTCCCAGGCGTCCGGCCGCTCGGTGGGCAGCACCCGCAGCGACACGTTGCCGACCAGCTCCTTGTCGAGCCGGTCCTTGACCATCCGCGCGGTGACCTTGGAGCCCTTGACCCGGCCCACCAGCGGTGACGTGTTGGTGCCGATCGTCATCGAGATGGCCGGCTCGTCGACGGTGATCAGCGGCAGCGCGACCGGGTTCTCCGCGTCGGCGAGGGTCTCGCCGATCATGATGTCGGAGATGCCGGCGACCGCGATGATGTCGCCCGGACCGGCCGTCTCGGCCGGCTTGCGCTCCAGGCCCTCGGTCATCAGCATCTCGGAGATGCGGACCCGCTGGGTGCTGCCGTCGGTGCGGCACCAGGCCACCGTCTGGCCCTTGCTGATCGTGCCCTGGCGGACCCGGCACAGCGCCAGCCGGCCGAGGAACGGCGAGGCGTCGAGGTTGGTGACGTGCGCCTGCAGCGGAGCGCCATCCTCGTACGCGGGGGCCGGGATGGTGTCCAGCAGGGTGCGGAACAGCGGCTCCAGGGAGGTGCTGTCGTCGGGCACCGAGCCGTCGGCGGGCTGGGTCAGCGAGGCGATGCCGTCCCGGGCGCAGGCGTACACGATCGGGAAGTCGATCTGCTCCTCGTCGGCGTCCAGGTCGAGGAAGAGCTCGTAGGTGTCGTCCACGACCTCCTTGATCCGGGCGTCCGGGCGGTCCACCTTGTTGATCACCAGGATGATCGGCATCCGGGCCTGCAGCGCCTTACGCAGCACGAAGCGGGTCTGCGGCAGCGGGCCCTCGCTGGCGTCGACCAGCAGGACCACGCCGTCGACCATGGTGAGGCCGCGCTCGACCTCGCCGCCGAAGTCGGCGTGGCCGGGGGTGTCGATGATGTTGATGGTGACCGGGTCGGAGCCGTCCGCCGGCAGGTAGCGCACACCGGTGTTCTTGGCCAGGATCGTGATGCCCTTCTCCCGCTCCAGGTCACCCGAGTCCATCACCCGTTCGGTGTTCTCGCCACGGGCACCGTAGGCGCCGGCCTGCCGCAACATGGCGTCGACCAGGGTGGTCTTGCCGTGGTCGACGTGAGCGATGATGGCGACGTTGCGGAGGTCGGTGCGAAGCTGCATACCCTCTATCCTTCCGCCTGCGCTCGCGCAGGCTGCGTCGGGGTCACCCCCAGGTGCCCCTGATCTATGGTGAAACTGCTGTCCCGGTCGTTGCCCTGGCTGGCATGCTGGCTCCCGTGTCCCGGGGGCCTGAGTGCACGACCTGCTGACCTGGGTGCAAGGTCTGCCCACCCTGTGGATCTACCTGGTCGCCGCGCTGATCGTGGCGGGCGAGACCGCGGTGATCTTCGGCCTGCTGGTGCCGGGTGAGGCTACCCTGCTGCTCGTCGGCTTCCTCACCTACAACGGTACCTTGCGGCTCGGACCGGCGTTGCTCGCGATGATCGTCTCGGCGTTCGTGGGCGATGCGCTGGCCTTCCGCGCCGGGCGGCGCTTCGGCCCGAAGCTGCGTGCCGGGCTGGGCCACCGGGTCGGGCCCGAGCGGTGGCGCCGGGCCGACGCGATGCTCGCCCGGCTGGGCGGCCGGGGCGTGTTCGCGGCGCGCTGGGTGGCCTTCGCCCGCACCCTGGTGCCCCGGCTGGCGGGGTCCGCCGGCATGTCGTACCGGCGGTTCGCGCCGTGGAACGTGGCCGGCATCGTCACCTGGGTCGGCTGCTCGGTGCTGCTCGGCCACCTCGCCGGTGAGTCGTACGACACGGTCTCCCGGCTGCTCGGCCGGGCCACCGGCGCGGCACTGGCGTTGCTGGCGGGGCTGCTGGGGGTGGTGCTCTCCGGGCGGTGGCTCGGCCGCAACCCCGACCCGGTACGCGCGCTGCTGTCCCGGGCCGCCGCGCTGCCGCCGGTGCGCTGGCTCAGCGCCCGCTACGGGGTGCTGTTCTTCCTGGTGGCCATGCGGATCGGGCCGGCCTGGACGCTGCTGCTCAACCTGGCCGCCGGGCTGCTGCTGCTCTTCGCCGCCGGGCTGGCCATCGCCGGCCTGCTCGCCGTCGTGGTGCGCAACAGCGGGCTGGCGGCGCTGGACGGGGCGATCGGTGCCTGGTTCACCGCCCGCCGGACCCCGGACGCCGCCGACGCCACACTGGTCGTGGTGTCGCTGGTACGCGGGTGGGTGCTGATCGTGTTGGTGGCTCTGGTGGCGGCGGTGCTGGCGTGGCGGAATCGCCCCTGGCGCGCGGATCTGCTCAGTGTGGTCGGCACCGTGGGCGCGTTCGTGCCGCTTGTGGTGCTGGCCGTGGTGGCCGAGTTGACGCCGACGCCCGGTGGCGGTCCGGGAGGGCACGAGGCCGTCCCGTTCTCGACCCAGAACGCCGTGGTCCCGGCGAGCCTGTGCACCCTGGCGTGGCTGGTGTCGCGCAGCGCCCACTGGCCGGTGGCGGTGGCCGCGTGGACGACCGCCGCCGCGGGCGTGCTCGGGGTCGGCGCCGCACGGCTCTACCTCGGCCTGGACACGGCGAGCGGCACTGCCGCGGCGGTGCTGCTCGGGGTGCTGTGGACTGTGGTGTTCATGGTCGCCTGGGCCACCAGGGACCGGGCGGTGGGCGACCGGGCGCAGCCGGCCGACCCGGCCCGGCCGCCGCAGGGGCCCCGTCGTCCGGTCGAACCTTGCTAATCTGCGGCGACTGTCAGACGGGGGAGGACCACCATGCGTGAACGGACCGGTCGGGTGGGCGCACTCGTGCTCGCCGGGCTCCTGCTCGCCGGCGGGGCGGTCGGCTGCGCCGGTAAGGGGGAACGCCCGCAGGACCAGGCCGCCCCCGTCTCGGTCACCGAAGCGCCGACGGAGGAGACCCCGGTCGACGAGGCCGCTGGCGAGCCGAGCCCCTCGCCGAGCGCGGTGGCGGCGATGGGTGCCGCCCCGAGCCGCAGCGCGTCGGCCTCCCCGACGCCCTCGAAGAAGCCGACCCGTACGACGGCGGCCCCGAAGCCGCGCGCGGTCGCCAAGCCGCCCACCGAGACGCAGGTCCCGCCGGCGCCGCCGAAGCCCGCCCCCTCGTCCTGCAAGCCCAGCTACAAGGGCACCCAGGCGAGCCGCGCCGACGTGAAGGCGGCGCTGACCGATGCCGCCAGCCGCACGTACTGGCCCGGCTCCGCACCGGAGCTCAAGATCCCGCTCAACCTGGTCAAGGCGACCGCCTGGCAGGAGAGCGGCTGGCAGTCCAACATCTACGCCTGCGACGGTGGCGTCGGGCTGATGCAGGTGATGCCGGGCACCGCCACCTGGATGAACCAGCGGTTCGAGCAGAGCTACGACATCGCCGACTACCGGGACAACGCGTACCTGGGGGCCAACTACCTGGCCTGGCTGACCAAGTACATCGGCGACATGTACTTCGAGTCCGACTTCCGACTCGACGCGGACCTGTGCACCGCCGAACTCGACTCCTGCCTGCTCAACGCCGTCATCTCCGCGTACAACTACGGGCACGGGGCGGTGGCGCAGGAGGGCGAGCCCCTCGCCATCCCCAATCCGTCGTACGTGCGCAACGTGCGGGCGTTGATGACCGAATGCGTCTGCCTGGGGTACTGAACACGTCGACGGGGGCGGGGTCGGGTGGTTCCCGGCCCCGCCCCCGTCGCGTGGGCGGTCAGTCCCGCGCGGCCACCGGCTCACGCGTCGTCGGGACGTCGACGCCCGGGTGGGCGTCGACGCGGCCTGGCCACCAGAAACGGTCCCCGAGCAGGAACGCCAGCGCCGGCACCAGGACCGTGCGGACCAGCAGCGTGTCCAGCAGGACGCCGATGCAGACGATGATGCCGATCTGCGTGAGCGTGATCAGCGGCAGCACACCGAGCACGGCGAACACCGCGGCGAGCAGCACTCCGGCGCTGGTGATCACACCTCCGGTGACCCGCAACGCGGACAACATCCCGGCGCGGGTGCCCGTGCTGCGGGCGTCCTCCCGAGCACGGGTGACCAGGAAGATGTTGTAGTCCACGCCGAGGGCGACCAGGAACACGAAGGCCAGCAGCAGCACGCCGCTGTCGAGCGCCGGGAAATCGAGCACGTGGTCGAAGAGCAGCCACGCGGCACCGAGGCTGGCGAAGAACGACGCGATCACGGTGAGCACCAGCAGCACCGGCGCCAGCAGACCCCGCAGCAGCAGCACGAGCACCGCGCCGACGAGCAGCAGGATGATCGGCAGGATCAACCGCAGGTCGCGGTCGTTGGCCTGTTCGGAGTCGTACGTGGCGGCCACCGAACCACCGACGATCGCCCCGGCGGGCGCGTCGGCGCCGGCGACGGCCGGGGGAGCGGAGCCGGGAACGGCGGCGACCGCGTCGCGCAGCGCCTCGATCGTGCGGTCCGAGGCGGTCGTGCCGGGTTCGGCGTCCAGCACCACGTCGACCTGGGCGACGGCCTCGCCGGCGTCGCCGGGTCGCGCGGAGGCGACGCCGGGAACGGCGGCGGCGACGTCGGTGACCGCCCGCACCGCCGCCGGGGTGGTGAGCACGGCCACCGGTTGGGTGCTGCCGGCGGGGAACGCCCGGGCCAGGGTCTGCGCGCCGGTCACCGCCTCGGGCTGGGCCCGGAACTGCTCGGTCTCGGACAGGCCGGTGCGGATCCCGAGCCCACCGAGCGCCAGGCCGCCGAGCAGCAGGGTGGCCAGCACCGCGACGACCACCGGACGGCGTTGCACGGCACTGCCGAGCCGACCCCAGAGCCGGCCCTCGCGCACCGGGCCGCCGACGCGGGGTACGAAGGGCCAGAACAGCCCGCGACCGAAGAGCACCAGCACGGCGGGGAGCACGAACAGCGCCGAGAGCATGGCGAAGACCACACCGGTGGCGCAGGCCACGGCCAGTGCCCGGTTCGTCTCCTGCTCGCTGAGCAGCAGGGTGAGCACACCGAGCACCACGGTTCCGCCGCTGGCCAGGATGGGCTCCGCGGTACGCCGCAGCGCGGCGCGCATCGCCGCGAAGCGGTTCTCCTCGCGCCGCAGCTCCTCCCGGTAGCGGGCGATGAGCAGCAGGGCGTAGTCGGTGGCGGCGCCGAAGACCAGCACGCTGGCGATGCCGGTGACCTGGCCCTCTTGGAGGTTGATGCCGACGGCCGGCACGATCGTGTCCACCGCGCGCAGGGTGAGCTGTTCGGTCGCCGCGACCACGAGCAGCGGAACGATCCACAGGAACGGACTGCGGTACGTGATCAGCAGCAGCAACGCGACCACGGCGGCGGTCACCGCGAGCAGGCTGACGTCGGCGCCCTCGAAGACGGACGACAGATCCGCGGTGAAGGCGGGGGCGCCGGTGACCTCGGCGGCCAGCCCGTCGGGCAGGTCCGCGAGCGTGTCGCGCAGCTGGGTGACGGTCTCGGTGACCGCCTCCTGGCCGCCGGCGGTGTCCAGCGGCACCCCGACGAGCGCGACGGTGCCGTCCGGGGAGACCTGCGCAGGGCTGACCCGACCGCCCACCGCGAAGCGACCCAGGTCGCCGGAGCGGGCGGCGAGGGCGGCCCGGTCGGCCTCGTTCAACGCCGCACCGTCGCCCCGACTGACGACCACGATGGCCGGCTGGACGTCGCTGGACGGCAGCTGGTCCTGGAGGCGCTGCACCTGGGTCGACTCCCACTGCACGGACAGGCCGGTGGCGGAGACCGGCGCCGGGTTGTCCGGTCGGGGTATCCCGAAGACGGCCGCGCCCACGACGAGCGCGGCGGCCACGGTGAGCCAGGCGGCCAGCCGGCCCCGCGCGACAGTGGTGAAGACAGACATCGGTGACCCCTAGATCTTTCGACAGTCGAGTATCTTGATAAACGAGATTATCGGCGGCTGTTTTATGCTGCAACCCGGGGACCGACGACGGGGAGAAGCGGCGCGAGGTGGCGACTCACGGCATGTACCGGCGGCGCGACACGCGCCGCGATCAGCTGGTCGCGGAGATCACCAACAACCTCCGGCGGTACGCGGTGGACGCCCAGCAGGTCGGCCACGCCTTCGCCAACCTGCACGGCCTCAACCCGACCGACCTGAACGCGCTGATCGCGGTCATGGACGCCGAGCTGTTCGGTGACCCGATCACCCCCGGCCGCCTCGGCGAGCAGCTCAACCTGTCGTCCGGGTCGGTCACCGCCCTGATCGACCGGCTGGAGCGGGCCGGGCACATCCGCCGGGACCGGGACACCGTCGACCGACGCAAGGTGCTGCTGCACTACGCCGACCAGGGCGCCGCGCTGGCCATGGAGTTCTTCCGGCCGCTGGGCGCCCGCACCGACACGGTGATGGACCGCTTCGGCGAGGACGAGCTGGAGGTGGTGCACCGGTTCCTGGCGGAGATGGGCGAGTCGCTGCGGGCGCACCGCGACGCGGTCCGCGCCGCCCGGCCCGAGCCGCCCCGCCGGACGACGGGCTGAGCGTGCCGGGCCGGCTCGTCGCCCGCCTCGCCGCTGCCGCGCTGCGGCTTCCCGCCGTGCGCCCCGGCCCGGTGCGGGTCACCCGCGACATCCCGATCCGGGTGCGCGACGGCGTCGTGCTGCGGACCGACCACTACGCCCCGGCCGACCGGTCCGCCCCGACCGTGCTGATCCGCACCCCGTACGGGCGGGGCGGGCCGTTGCGGCTGCTCGGCTGGTTGCTCGCCGCGCGCGGTCGACACGCGGTGATCCAGTCCTGCCGGGGCACGGGCGGCTCCGGTGGCACGTTCGCCCCACTGGTGCACGAGCGCGACGACGGGGTGGACACCCTGGACTGGCTGCGCCGCCAGCCCTGGTGGTCCGGAGCGCTCGGCATGTTCGGCGTCAGCTACCAGGGCTTCGCCCAGTGGGCGCTGGCCGCCGACGCCGGCGAGGACCTGCGCGCGATGGTCGCGGTGGTGACCGCGTCGTCCACCCGGGACTCGACGTACGCGGGGGAGTCGTTCGCCCTGGACACCGTGCTGACCTGGGCCGAGCTGCTGCACGCCCAGACCGTGTCGAGGCTGGCCCGGCAGTGGGAACTCAAGCGTGGGCAGCCCCGCTTGGCTGCCGCACTGGATCACCTGCCGCTGGCCGGAGCGGACCGGGTCGCCACCGGCGTCACCATCGGGTTCTTTCAGGAGTGGCTGCGCCACCACGATCCCGACGCCGCGTACTGGAAGGGCCGGGTCTTCGCCGACCGGGTGGCCCGCGTGCGCGCACCCGTGGTCATGGTCACCGGCTGGCACGACATCTTCCTGCCCGCCCAGCTCGACGACCACGCCACCCTGCGCGCCGCGGGCGCCCGGCCGCGGCTGGTGATCGGACCGTGGACGCACGGCAGCCCCGGTCTCTTCGTGGCCGCGTTGCGCGAGGGACTGGCCTGGCTGGACGAGCATCTGGGCGGGTCTGCGGCCGACGAGCGGCGGCCCACCGAGGTGTCCCGCGGGGCCCCGGTCCGGCTGCACGTGGGCGGTCCCGACGGCGGCTGGCGGGACCTGCCGGACTGGCCACCACCGGCCACCGACACCCCGTGGCACCTGCACCCGGGAGGCGAGCTGGCGATCCGCCCACCGAACCCCTCGGCCCCGGACGAGTTCCGGTACGACCCGGCCGACCCCACCCCGTCGCTCGGTGGCCCGCTGCTGGTCGCCAAGCGGGCCGGCCCGGTGGACAACCGGCACGTCGAGGCCCGGCCCGACGTCCTGACGTACACCAGCGCTCCGCTCACCGAACCGGTAGAGGTGATCGGCGGCGTACGCGCGGAGATCCACGTCCGCAGCGAGCTCGGGTACCTGGACGTCTACGTCCGGCTGTGCGATGTGGACCGGCGAGGGCGCTCTCGCAACGTGTGCGACGGACTGGTCCGGGTCGCACCCGGCCGGTTCGCCCTCGACGGGTCCGGGGCGCTGCGGGTGCCGGTGCCGCTCTGGCCGACCGCGTACCGGTTCGCGGCCGGGCACCGACTGCGCGTCCAGGTCGCCGGCGGCGCCCACCCGCGCTGGGCGCGCAACCCGGGCAGTGGGGAGCCCCTCGGCACGGCCGTTACGCTGCGTGCCGGCTGGCGGCAGGTTCTGCACGATCCGGCGCATCCCTCGGCGCTGTGGCTGCCGATCGTCCACACTGCCCCGCGCAGCATCTGAAACGAAGATACCCCATCTGAGCTGGGCGTTCATGTTTTGTGCGGGCTATGGTTGGGTCAACGCCCGGCGCCGTGCACCAGTAGGCCGGGCTCGCCTGAAGCCCAGCACCGCGTACGCGGTGTGACGTCATGTCCGGCCCCCGTCAATCGGAAGGGGGCCCCATGACCCGGGCTCCGGCGAACCTGTTTGCCGTCCGAAGTCTCCTTCTCACGCACCTCAACGTCGACCCGAACACCGTTCGCGACGCCGACCTGGAACCGGCGGAGGTCGGGATCGTCGGTGACGCGGCCCACCGGGGCGGCTACCACTGCGGATCGGACCGGGTGGTGACCAACGACTACTCGGTGGTGGAGTCGTCGCGGGACCGCAACGGTCTGACCCTCGACGCGGCGGCGCTCGACGTCGGCGGCTTCGAGGTCCGTTCCGGCGGACGTACGCACACCCTGCCCAGCTTCTCGCTCTGGTGTGTGGGTCAGTGCACCGCGAACGCGGCGGACACCCGGGACATCCGCGAGATCATCTACAGCCCCGACGGTACGACCGTGAAGCGGTGGGACCGGCTCGGCAAGCGCACCAGCGGCGACAGCTCGCACCGCTGGCACACCCACTTCAGCTTCTTCCGTGACGCCATCAAGGCCGGCGGTGACCAGCGGCCACTGTTCCGCCGCTACCTCAGCTCCATCGGACTCCTGGAGGACGACGACATGACCCCCGAAGAACACAACTGGCTGGCCACCGTCCACAAGAACCTGACCGTGCTCGACGGTCGTAACCCGATCGGTCAGGTCTACCTGCGCCTGGCCGAGGGGCGGGACGACACCGGAGCGCCGGTGACCGGCCACCCGAACCTCAAGAGCCTCGGCGTGCAGATCACCGCCATCCAGACGGCGCTGAACACGCTGGCCGGGCGCGACTTCACCGACGAACCGGCGATCATCGCGGGCGTGCTGGCCGGCCTGACGCCGGAGAAGATCGCCGCGGCCATCCCGCCTTCCATCGCCAAGCAGGTCGCCGACGAACTGGGCCGCCGGCTCGTCGCCTGAGCGAGGGGCGGCTCGTCCCCACCGGGCCGCCCCTCCCCACCACTATCCGCAAGAACGATTGGGCAATAGCCGTTGCGCAACTGCCATTGCGGATGCGATGCTCGCGCCATGGACACACCCGACGTACGCCAGGTCACCGACTCGCGAGTGCTGGCCGCCATGGCCCACCCGCTGCGCCGCCGGTTGATGGACGTGCTCAAGGTGCACGGCCCGTCGACCGTCGGCGTGCTCGCCGAGCGCACCGACCAGGCGCCGGCGAACGTCAGCCACCACCTCAAGGTCCTCGCCGCCGCCGACCTCGTCACCGAGGCACCCGAGCTGGCCCGGGACCGCCGCGAGCGGTGGTGGCAGCTCGTCACCCGGGGAGTGCGCTGGTCCAACACCGACTTCGACGCTGACCCTGCAGCCCGGGCCGTCGCCAACGCCGCCACCTCACTCAACCTGGACCGGCACGTCTCCCTGGCGCGGGCCTGGCACGCCAGCGACGAGTCGGCGCAGGCCGCCTGGGCCGACGCGCCGTTCTCGACGGACAAGTGGCTGCACCTCACGCCCGAGGAACTGGCCGAGCTGAGCCGCCAAATGATCGACCTGCTGGATCGCTGGGCGGCCCGACAGCTGCCCGACGACGGCCGCGAACGCCAGCCTGTCTTCGTGTTCGTCCACGGCGTACCGGCCCGGCCGTGACCGCGGCCACCCGCACCGACCCGAGCCCGGTCCGACCGGCCGGCGGGCTGCTGTGGCATCGCGACTTCCGCCTGCTCTGGGCCGGGCAGACGGTCAGCAGCATCGGCAGCAACGTCACCACTGTCGCGCTGCCCCTGGTGGCTGTCGCCGTGCTCGACGCCGGCACCTTCCAGGTGGCGGTCCTCACCGCCGCGGCCTGGCTGCCCTGGCTGCTGATCGGCCTCCCGGCCGGCGCGTGGGTGGACCGGCTGCCACGCCGGCCCCTGATGGTGGTCTGCGACCTGTTCTGCGCGCTGGCCTTCCTCAGCGTGCCGGTGACCGCCGCCCTGGGCCACCTCACCGTCGAGCAGTTGCTGCTTGTGGCGCTCGGCACCGGCGCCGCACGGGTCTTCTTCGAGACCGCCGACCAGGTCTACCTGCCGGTGCTGCTGCGGCCCGAGCAACTGCCCGAGGGAAACGCGAAACTACAGGCCACGCAGACCGTGAGTTACGTCGTCGGGCCCGGCATCGCGGGCCTGATCGCCCAGCTCACCGGGGCGGTCGCCGCGTTGCTGCTGGACGCGCTGACGTTCCTGTTCTCGGCGGTCCTCCTGCTGCGCATCCGCACCGCCGAGCCGCGCCCCGCCCGGCCGGACCGGTCCCGGTCGCTGCGTCGGGACATCGTCGATGGACTGCGCTTCGTCATCCGCGACCCGTACCTGCGGGTGCTGACCGTCTTCGGCGCGGCCAGCAACATTGGTCTGACCGGCTACCAGGCGGTCCTGGTGGTGTTCCTGGTGCGTGAGCTGCGGCTCGCACCGGGCCTGGTGGGCGTGCTGGTCGGAGTGATGAGCGCCGGGGGAATCATCGGCGCGCTGCTCGCCACCGCCCTGGCCCGCCGGTGTGGCACCGCGCGCGCCATGCTCATCGGGGCAGCGCTCACCGGCCCGCCCGCCCTGCTCATCCCGTTGGCCGCACCCGGCGTCGGGCTGGTCTGGCCGGCCCTCGGCGGCGTGCTGATCGGCCTCGGAGTGGCCATCGGCAACGTGGTCAAGGGCGCCTTCCGGCAGACGTACACACCGCACCACCTGCTCGGCCGCGTGACGGTGAGCATGCACCTGCTCAACTTCGGTGCCATCCCGCTGGCGGCCGTGCTGGCCGGAGCCCTCGGCGCGCGCTATGGCGTTGGCACGGCGATCGGCGTGATGACCGCCTGGTTGGCGATCACCCCGCTGATCATGCTGATAGGGCCGCTCCGGCGGCGGCGGGACCTGCCCGCCGCCCCGGCAGCGTCTTGAGTGCACTGCGACGGCGGCCGGGGACCGACCGCCGTCACCGGCACGGAACTACATCGGGCGGACGTTGTCCGCCTGCGGGCCCTTCTGGCCCTGGGTCACCTCGAACTCGACCTTCTGGCCCTCGTTGAGCTCGCGGTAGCCGCTCGAAGCGATGGCGGAGTAGTGGACGAACACGTCCGGCCCTCCACCGTCCTGCTCGATGAAGCCGAAGCCCTTTTCCGAGTTGAACCACTTAACCGTGCCGGTTGCCATGCATCTCTCCCTGTTCAAAGCGGCGGACCACCGGCCTGTGGCCGATGGTCGCCCGTACCTGTTCGACAGTAGCGGGCGAAGCCCCGATCTGCTGGCCGAAGTGCCGTAGGTGTTTACTTGAACTCAGATGAACTCTGTGCGCGCCGGCACGCGAAAGCCGCCCCGACCACCCTCCGCTACGGCATGCTTGCGCCGATGAGAGGTGCCGCAGCCACTGCGCTGTCCGAGCTGGAGCGCGAGATCGACGCGCCCGGCTCCGGCCTGGACCGGCTCCAGCTGGTGCCCACCCCGTTCGTCCCGGAGGTGCGGCTGCACCTCGCCGAGGACGCGATCGTCTGGTGGGCCCGGATGGAGGCGCTGGCCGGTCACGCTCTGCCACCGCCGTACTGGGCCTCCGCCTGGGCCGGCGGCCAGGCACTGGCCCGGCACCTGCTGGACCATCCGGAGCTGGCCGCCGGACGCCGCGTCCTCGACCTCGCCGCCGGCTCGGGTCTGGTGGCCATCGCCGCCGCGCTGGCCGGCGCCGCCGACGTCGTCGCCAACGACATCGACCCGTACGCCGTGGCGGCCATCATCGTCAACGCGCGCGCCAACCGGGTCACCATCGACGCCAGCGGGGACGACCTGCTCGACAGCGTCGGCGTCGACGCCGATCTGGTGGTCGCCGGGGACGTGTTCTACAGCCGCCCGATGGCCGAGAGGATGCTGCCGTTCCTGCGACGGGCCGTCGCCTCCGGCGCCGAGGTCCTGGTCGGGGACCCCGGTCGGGGGCACCTGCCCGCCGACGGGCTGCGGGTGCTGGCCGACTATCCGGTGCCCACCACCGAGCCGTCGGTGGACTCGTCGCTGCGCCGGGTGCAGGTGCTGCGACCCGCGTGACGCGCGGGCCCTCTCAGGGGCGACCCCGAGGCGGATACCAGGGGGCGCTGGGGGCTGCGACCTGATGTCCGCGGGGGTGCGGCGGCCATAGCGTACGAGGCATGACGCAATGGCTGGCCCAGGTCGGAGAACTGCCCATCCTGGTGCTGATGGGCGCGCTCGGGCTGGTCATGCTCTTCGACGCCGTACCGTTGCTGGGTGTGCTGATCCCCGGTGACGTGGCGATCCTGGCCGCGGTCGGGGTGGGCCGCCCGGCCACCGGGCTGGCCACCTTCGCCGCGGTGCTGGCCGGCTGCCTGGCGGGCTGGTCGCTGAGTTTCCTGGTCGGTCGCCGCTACGCCGAACGCCTGCGTCACAGCCGGATCGGGGGCTGGATCGGTGAGTCGCGCTGGAGCGCGGCGGAGGGGATCCTCAGCCACGGCGGTGGCCGGATGATGATGATCGCGCCGTTCCTGCCGGTGTTCAACGCGCTGCTGCCACTGGCCGCCGGCGGGCTGCGGATGTCGTACCGCCGGTTCCTCGGCTGCGCGACCCTCGGCGCGGCGGCCTGGGCCGGTCTCTACCTGGCGCTGGGCACCGCGTCGCGGTCGCTGGCCGGGCTGCTGCCGGGGGCGCCGAGCCCGCTGCTGGTGACCATGGGGGTGGGGCTGGCGCTGGCGTTCGTGGTGCTGGTGGGGGCGCGGCGGCGGTTCTCTGCTCTTGCTGGTTGAGCTGTTTGGGTTGGGCTTGCCGTGGTTGCGGTGGGGGGCGGGGGCCTGCCGTGCCCGGCTCCGGGCGGTCAGGCTTGATCCCTGCGCCGGGCACGGCAGGCCCCCGCCCCGTCGTGGGGGCGGTTCGTCCGGTGGTGCCGCGATCCGTCGGTGGGTTGGATCGTCAGTGGTGTTTGGTCAGCGTTGGGTGACCATCGTTCGGGGCTCGGGGCTCGGGGCTCGGGGCTCGGGGCTCGGGGCTCGGGGCCTCAGGGCTCGGGCTCGGGCTCGGGCTCGGGGGTTGGGGCTTGGGGCTGGTGTTGGGGGGTTACCAGCCTCGGGCTCGCCACTGGGGGAGGGATGGGCGTTCTGCTCCCAGGGTGCTGTCCTTGCCGTGGCCGGGGTAGAACCAGGTGTCGTCCGGCAGTTGGTCGAACAGCTTGTGCTCGACGTCGTCGATCAGCGCGGCGAAGCGCTGCGGGTCCTGATCCGTGTTGCCAACGCCGCCGGGAAAGAGGCTGTCGCCGGTGAACAGGTGGCCTGTGCCGCTCGGGTCGCGGTAGAGCAGCGCGATCGAACCCGGCGTGTGGCCCTTGATGTGGATGACCTCCAGCGCGCAGTCGCCGACCGCCACGGTGTCGCCATCGGCCAGCTGCTCCGCCTCGATCGGCAGCCCGGCCGCGTCGTCGGCGTGCACGAGCGCCCGCGCGCCGGTCTTGGCGACCACCTCCTCCAGCGCCACCCAGTGGTCCATGTGCTGGTGGGTGGTCACCACGGCGGTCAGACCACCGTCGCCGATCAGCTCCAGCAGCCGGGGCGCCTCGTTGGCGGCGTCGATCAACACCTGGTCGCCGGTGCCGGTGCAGCGCAGCAGGTAGGCGTTGTTGTCCATCGGGCCCACCGACAGCTTGCTGATGGTGAGCCCGTCCAACTCCCGTACCGCCGGCGGGCCGCCGTGGGTGACATCTCCGCTGTAGGTCATGACGTGTCCATATCCGTTCCGGTGGAGTAGGCAGGGGGACCGTCGGGGTCGACGGCGAACGTGGCGGCCGGTGGTGTCGTCCGCCGCGCCCCCGAGCGGCAGCGGACCCGTGGTCACGCGTCGACCCTAGCGGGCCCGCGCCGCGCCGTCGTCGCGGAAATCGCTTTCGGCGCGTCGCCCCGCGCCCTACCGTCGGCCTCACAAGCGGCACCGGGACGTCGGACGGAGGTGGTGTTCATGCCGGACGTGGCACGCGTGTTCCGCCATCACCAGCTCGACACCGATGAGGATGCCATGACGATCGATCTGACCGCCCTCGGCTGGGACGCCGACCGGGCGGCGTACGCCGCCCGACGCGGCGAGCACCACCCCGGCCGGGTGGCCCGGGTGGACCGGGGGGTCTGCACGGTGCTCACCGCAGGCGGCCCGGTCCGGGCCAGCCTCGGCCCGTCCGTGCTGGCCGCCGCCGTCCAGGACCCCTCGGCACTGCCCTGCGCGGGGGACTGGGTGCTGCTCACGCACTGGCCGGACCGCCGGATCACCGTGGCGGCCGTGCTGCCCCGGCGGGCCGCGCTGATCCGCCGTACCGCCGGCAAGGACGCCAGCGGCCAGGTGCTGGCCGCCAACCTCGACGCCGCCGCCGTGGTGGAGCCGGTGCACCCGGAGCCGGATGTCGGCCGCATCGAGCGGCTGCTCTCCCTGGTCCACGAGTCCGGGGCCCGGCCGCTCGTGGTGCTGACGAAGGCCGACCTCGCGGCCGACCCGGCCGCGCTGGCCCGCCAGCTCGCCGTGATCGCCCCCGGTGTGCCGGTGCTGTCGGTCAGCGCCGAGCGCGGCACGGGGCTGGACCCGCTGCGCGCCGAGGTCGCGCCGGGTCGCACGCTGGGGCTGCTCGGGCCGTCCGGCGCCGGCAAGTCGAGCCTGGTCAACGCGCTCGCCGGCGCGGTGATGATGCCGACCCAGGCGATCCGTCGGGTCGACGGCAAGGGCCGGCACACCACCACGTGGCGGGCCCTGGTGCCGATCCCGAACGGCGGTGCCGTCATCGACACACCCGGCGTACGGGCGGTCGGCCTGCTCGACGGCGTGGCCGGGCTGGACCGGGCGTTCGCCGACATCGCCGGGCTGGCCGAGGGCTGTCGGTACGCCGACTGTCGGCACGACGGCGAACCGGCCTGCGCGGTCCGCGACGCGTTGCGGACCGGTGAGCTGTCCACCCGTCGGTGGGAGAGCTGGCGGCGTCTGCAGTCGGAGGTCACCCACGAGAGCCGGCGGCGCGAGGCGCGGCTGGCCGCCGAGCGGCGCGGCGGGTGGCGATCGGCGCGGCGTCGGGCGGCCCGGCCGCCGTCGCCCGGAGGTTACTGACGGGCGGTCGTGCGTGGCGCGGCCGACCGGGCTGAGCTGGGGGAATGTGCGGGCGGGGAAAACTGTCACACCTCGGGGCTAGAGTTGCCGAGGCGTGTTTTCCGCGCCCGCACGACCGCTCGAAATCCCCCAGAGCGGGACAGATCCTTCGCTTCGTCTTCTCCCGGGAGTACACGCACTGTGGCCGACCGACTGATCATCCGTGGCGCGCGCGAGCACAACCTGCGTGACGTCAGTCTCGACCTGCCCCGGGACGCTCTCATCGTGTTCACCGGGCTGTCCGGGTCGGGCAAGTCGAGCCTGGCCTTCGACACGATCTTCGCCGAGGGGCAGCGTCGCTACGTCGAGTCGCTCTCCTCGTACGCCCGGCAGTTCCTCGGGCAGATGGACAAGCCCGACGTCGACTTCATCGAGGGGCTGAGCCCGGCCGTCTCGATCGACCAGAAGTCCACCTCGCGCAACCCGCGCTCGACCGTCGGCACCATCACCGAGGTCTACGACTACCTGCGGCTGCTCTTCGCCCGCATCGGTGAGCCGCACTGCCCGGTCTGCGGCGAGCGGATCTCCCGGCAGAGCCCGCAGCAGATCGTCGACCGGGTCCTCGCGATGGCCGAGGGCACCAAGTTCATGGTGCTCGCGCCGGTGATCCGCGGCCGCAAGGGCGAGTACGTCGACCTCTTCGCCGAGCTGCAGGCCAAGGGCTACGCCCGGGCCCGCGTCGACGGCGTGGTGCACCCGCTGACCGAGCCGCCGAAGCTCAAGAAGCAGGAGAAGCACACCATCGAGGTGGTGATCGACCGGCTCACCGTCAAGCCGAGCGCCAAGCAGCGGCTGACCGACTCGGTCGAGGCCGCGCTGGGCCTGTCCAGCGGGCTGGTCCTGCTCGACTTCGTCGACCTGCCGGAGGACGACCAGGACCGGGAGCGCCGCTACTCCGAGCACCTGGCCTGCCCCAACGACCACCCGCTGGCCATCGAGGATCTCGAGCCTCGGGTCTTCTCCTTCAACGCGCCGTACGGCGCCTGCCCGGAGTGCACCGGCCTGGGCACCAAGAAGGAGGTCGACCCGGAGCTGCTGGTCCCCGACCCGGAGCGCAGCCTGCGCGAGGGCGCCATCCAGCCCTGGTCCACCGGGCACAACCTGGAATACTTCCTGCGCCTGCTGGAGGCGCTCGGCGAGGCCCAGCACTTCGACGTCGACACCCCGTGGCGGGCGCTGCCGGCGCGGGCGCAGAAGACGATCCTGCACGGCTCCGACGACCAGGTGCACGTGCGCTACCGCAACAAGTACGGTCGCGAGCGCTCCTACTACACCGGGTTCGAGGGCGTGGTGCAGTGGATCGAGCGCCGGCACTCCGACACCGAGTCCGAGTGGTCCCGCGACAAGTACGAGGGCTACATGCGCGACGTGCCGTGCGCGGCGTGCGGCGGCGCCCGGCTCAAGCCCGAGGTGCTCGCGGTCACCCTCGCCGGCAAGAGCATCGCCGAGGTCTGCAACCTGTCGGTGGGGGAGTGCGCCGACCTGCTCGCCGGCATCGAGCTGACCGACCGGCAGAAGATGATCGCCGAGCGCGTCCTCAAGGAGATCAACGCCCGGCTGCGGTTCCTGCTCGACGTCGGCCTGGACTACCTCTCGCTGGACCGGCCGGCCGGCACGCTGTCCGGCGGCGAGGCGCAGCGCATCCGGCTGGCCACCCAGATCGGCTCCGGCCTGGTCGGCGTGCTCTACGTGCTCGACGAGCCGTCGATCGGTCTGCACCAGCGCGACAACCATCGGCTGATCGAGACCCTGATCCGGCTGCGCGGTCTGGGCAACACGCTGATCGTGGTGGAGCACGACGAGGACACCATCCGCGTCGCCGACTGGATCGTCGACATCGGGCCCGGCGCTGGCGAGCACGGCGGCAAGATCGTGCACAGCGGCTCGGTGCCGGCCCTGCTGAAGAACAAGGAGTCGATCACCGGGGCGTACCTGTCGGGGCGCCGGTCGATCCCGACACCGACGGGCCGCCGCCCGCAGGATCCGGCCCGCGAGCTGGTGGTGCACGGCGCGCGCGAGCACAACCTGCGCAACCTGACCGTCTCGTTCCCGCTGGGCCAGCTCATCGCGGTCACCGGGGTCAGCGGCTCGGGCAAGTCGACGCTGGTCAACGACATCCTGTACGCCGTGCTGGCCAACCAGATCAACGGCGCTCGGCTGGTGCCCGGCCGGCACACCCGGGTCTCCGGTCTGGAGCACGTGGACAAGGTCGTCGGTGTGGACCAGTCGCCGATCGGCCGTACCCCGCGCTCCAACCCGGCCACCTACACGGGGGTCTGGGACCACGTCCGCAAGCTCTTCGCCGAGACCACCGAGGCCAAGGTCCGGGGGTACGGGCCGGGCCGGTTCTCGTTCAACGTCAAGGGCGGTCGCTGTGAGGCGTGCTCCGGCGACGGCACCATCAAGATCGAGATGAACTTCCTGCCCGACGTGTACGTCCCCTGCGAGGTCTGCAAGGGCGCCCGGTACAACCGGGAGACCCTGGAGGTGCACTACAAGGGCAAGACCGTCTCGGACGTGCTGGAGATGCCGATCGAGGAGGCCGCGGAGTTCTTCTCCGCGATCCCGGCCATCCACCGGCACCTCAAGACGCTCGTCGACGTCGGCCTGGGGTACGTCCGCCTCGGGCAGCCCGCGCCGACCCTCTCCGGCGGCGAGGCGCAGCGGGTCAAGCTGGCCTCCGAGCTGCAGAAGCGCTCCACCGGGCGGACGGTCTACGTGCTCGACGAGCCGACCACCGGTCTGCACTTCGAGGACATCCGCAAGCTGCTGATGGTGCTCGAAGGGCTGGTCGACAAGGGCAACACGGTGATCACCATCGAGCACAACCTCGATGTGATCAAGACGGCCGACTGGCTGATCGACATGGGTCCGGAGGGCGGCCACCGGGGCGGCATGGTGCTCGCCACCGGCACCCCGGAGGAGGTCGCCGAGGTGCCCGAGAGCCACACCGGCCAGTTCCTGCGTCAGGTGCTCAAGCTCGACGGCGAGGCCAAGGGCGCGGCGGCGGCGACCACCCGCGCCGCCAAGGCCAACGGCGCCACCAAGACGCGGGCCAGCCGCAAGGTGCCGGCCGGCGCGCGCTGACCGTGACGCAACTCTTTCGGGGCGGTCGGATGACGACCCGCCCCGACCCTTTTGCGGGGTGTCGCACCGATGCCGGGGTGAACTATCCGGCACAGTTGCCCGTGGAGAGAAGTGTGGCCGGCTTTTGGACCGGCGCACTGGGCGAGAGAGAGGCGAGGCATGAGCGACGATCAGGCGCTGACCGGACCGGGTACGCAGACCCGTCGTACCCTGCTCACCGGCGTCGGGGCCGTCGGCGCGGCCGTCGTCCTGGCGGCCTGCGGCAGTGACGACGACGGCAGTGGCAGCGGTGCCCCCACCAGCGGCGGCCCGGCGGTGCCCAGCACCGGGGACGCCGGCGGCGGGGATCGGCAGAACGCCCAGTCGCTGGCCACCACCGCCGACATCCCGGTCGGCGGCGGCAAGGTCCTCGCCGCCGAGGGCGTCGTGATCACCCAGCCCACGGCCGGTCAGTTCAAGGGCTTCAGCCCGATCTGTACGCACCAGAACTGCCCCGTGACGAACGTCGACGGCGGCACCATCAACTGCACCTGCCACAACAGCAAGTTCTCGATCGAGGACGGCTCGGTGAAGGCCGGCCCGGCCACCAAGCCGCTGCCGCCGAAGGACATCAAGGTGACCGGGGACCAGATCTCCCTCGCCTGACCCGCGCGGCTCGACGGCTTGATCGACTCGCGTTCCATGAAGTCGGGGTGTCGGTAGGCACCGGACACCCCGACTTCCCGGAAACCGAGTGGATCAAGTGCTCGCGGTGGGTGTCGGGGGTGCGGACTAGGCTTGTCGACGTGGCTGACCCCTCGACCTACCGTCCCGCACCCGGCACCATCCCGGAGTCACCGGGGGTCTACCGCTTCCGCGACGGCACCGGCCGGGTGATCTACGTCGGCAAGGCGAAAAACCTGCGCAGCCGGCTCAACTCCTACTTCGGCGACGTGTGGAACCTGCACGAGCGCACCCGCCAGATGGTCACCACGGCCGAGTCGGTGGACTGGATCACCGTCGGCACCGAGGTCGAGGCGCTCCAGCAGGAGTTCACCTGGATCAAGCAGTACGACCCCCGGTTCAACGTCCGCTACCGCGACGACAAGTCGTACCCCTATCTCGCCGTCACCCTCGACGAGGAGTACCCGCGACTCCAGGTGATGCGCGGCGCGAAGCGCAAGGGTGTGCGCTACTTCGGTCCGTACTCGCACGCCTGGGCCATCCGGGAGACCCTCGACCTGCTGCTGCGGGTGTTCCCCGCGCGCACCTGCTCGGCCGGCGTGTTCAAGCGGGCCGGCCAGGTCGGTCGTCCCTGCCTGCTGGGCTACATCGGCAAGTGCTCGGCGCCGTGCGTCGGCACCGTCTCCGCCGACGAGCACCGTGCGATCGTCGACGGCTTCTGCGACTTCATGGCCGGGCGCACCGACACCATGGTCCGCAAGATCGAGCGCGAGATGACCGAGGCGAGCGAGCACCTGGAGTTCGAGCGGGCCGCCCGGCTGCGCGACGACGTGGCCGCCCTGCGCCGGGCCATGGAGAAGCAGACCGTGGTGCTCGGCGATGGCACCGACGCCGACGTGGTCGCGTTCGCCGACGACCCGCTCGAGGCGGCCGTGCAGGTCTTCCACGTCCGCGACGGCCGGGTCCGCGGCCAGCGCGGGTGGGTGGTGGAGAAGACCGAGGACCTGACCACCGGCGACCTGGTGCACCACTTCTGCACCCAGGTGTACGGCGGCGAGCACGGCGAAGCCGACGTGCCCCGCGAGCTGCTGGTGCCCGAGTTGCCCGCCGACGCCGACGCGCTGGCCGAGTGGCTCAGCAGCCACCGGGGCAGTCGGGTGTCGCTGCGCGTGCCGCAGCGCGGCGACAAGCGTTCGCTCATGGAGACGGTGGAGCGCAACGCCAAGGATGCGCTGGCCCGGCACAAGCTCAAGCGGTCCGGCGACCTGACCACCCGCGGCAAGGCGCTGGACGAGATCACTGAGGCGCTCGGCATGCGCACCTCGCCGCTGCGCATCGAGTGCTTCGACATCTCGCAGATCCAGGGCACCGACGTGGTCGCCAGCATGGTGGTCTTCGAGGACGGGCTGCCCCGCAAGAGTGAGTACCGGCGGTTCATCGTGCGGGGCGCCACCGACGACCTGTCCGCCATGTCCGAGGTGCTACGCCGCCGCTTCGCCCGCTACCTCGACGCGCGGGCCGAGACGGGCGAGGTGGGCGTGGAGTCCGCCGACGACCCGACCGCGCCCGGCGGCGCCACGGATCCGCAGATCGGCATCCTGGTCGACCCGACCACCGGCCGGCCGCGGAAATTCGCGTACCCGCCACAACTGGTGGTCGTCGACGGCGGCGCCCCGCAGGTTGCGGCGGCCGCCCAGGCCCTCGCCGACCTGGGCATCGACGACGTCGCGCTGTGCGGCCTCGCCAAGCGGCTGGAGGAGGTGTGGCTCCCCGACGACGAGTTCCCGGTCATCCTGCCGCGCACCTCGGAGGGTCTCTACCTGCTGCAACGGGTCCGCGACGAGGCGCACCGCTTCGCCATCACGTTCCACCGCCAGCGTCGCTCGAAGCGGATGACCGAGTCGGCGCTGGACAATGTCCCCGGCCTGGGCGAGGTACGCCGCAAGGCGCTGCTACGGCACTTCGGCTCGCTGAAGCGACTCTCGACGGCGACCGTCGAAGAGATCACCGAGGTGCCCGGGGTGGGTCGACGCACCGCCGAGGCGATCCTGGCCGCCCTCGACAAGGGCGCAAAAGCGGACGACAGCGCCGAGGCGACGCCCAGCGCGTAGGCGACCCGCAGCGCGGGGGGCGACGCCCTGCGCGTAGGCGACGCCCTGCGCGTAGGCGATCCGCAGCGCGGGGGCGACGCCCAGCGCGTAGACACACCGCGACAATCCTCGCGCCCCGCATGATCGTGCTCGATCCTGGATGTAGTGGCCTAGTTGGCAGGGTGAGGCCCCTGTTTCCTGGATCGAGCGCGATCATCCGGTGGCGGTCGGGCCGCGTGGAGGTGATCGACTCGGGTTCGGTGATGTCGGGGTGTCCGGCGCGTCCGGATACCCCGGTATCGCCGAAGTCGAGTCGATCAACCCCCGGGATGGTGGCGTGACCCGGAGGTCGGCGTGCAGTGGCGTGTCGCCCACCGAGGGACGCCGTGCACGGCACGTTTCGGCGGGCATGATCGTGCTCGATCCTGGATGTAGTGGTCTCGCCGGCAGGGTGAGGGCCCTGTTTCCGGGATCGAGCACGATCATCAGGTGGGCGCAGGGCCGCGCGGAGGTGATCCACTCGGGTTCGGTGATGTCGGGGTGTCCCGCGCGCCCGGATACCCCGACTTCGCCGAAGTCGAGTTGATCACCACCGGCTGGTGGCGGGTGTCCGTTTCCGATGGATGGTTTGGGGTGGATTCGGCATCGCCGTCCCGTGGTCGGTGCCACGCTGGTGGCGGAATCGGGGACCCGGCGGGGTCGTTATACCTGGCATGCCGCCGCGAGCCTCGGGCTTCGGTGGCGCGGCAGCCGCCGGGAACACCCGCTTGGTCGCCACGGTTACATCCCCGCACAGCCGAGCAGCACCACCGACCGGCCCGTGTGACAGCCGCCGGGAACACCCGCCCGGC
Source organism: Micromonospora sp. NPDC005254 (assembly GCF_042872525.1). NCBI lineage: Bacteria > Bacillati > Actinomycetota > Actinomycetes > Micromonosporales > Micromonosporaceae > Micromonospora > Micromonospora sp. NPDC005254. The sequence continues at coordinate 471,672 of NZ_JBIAKM010000003.1, forward strand.
CGCCACGGTTACACCCCCGCACCGCCGAGCAGCACCACCGGCCGGCGCCGTCCGGAATGCGGAATGACTCGCCACCCCGGGCCGTTGTACCACCCCCTGGGACATCCCCCGTGCAGGCCCCCGGGTCGCCGGGCCAGGTCCCCCGTGAACTTTTCCGCTCGGCACACGTCCCCCGTTTTTGTGTGTCGTTGCGTTTTCCCCCACATGCAGAGGAGCACGCCATCATGCGTACCGATCTGATTCGTAAGACCGCTCTGACCGCTGCTGGCCTCGCCTTCACCGGCGGCGCCATCGCCGGCCCCGTCACCACCGCCTACGCCGCGTCGCAGGCCAAGCCCGCGTCGCAGACTCAGGCCGACCGCAAGCCTGCGGGTGAGCGTCAGCTGGGTGTGCGCTACGAAGCCCAGCCGAACTTCTACCACTGCGGCCCCGCCGCTGCCCGTAACGCCCTGTCCGTGCAGGGCAAGGACATCAGCGTGGACGCCATGGCCAAGGAGATGGGCACCACCGAGGCCGGCACCAACAGCATCAACGACATCACCCCGGTGCTGAACAAGGAGACCGGTAAGAACGACGCGTACCACAGCGTCGAGATCAGCAAGCCCGACGCCGACGCCACGCAGACCGACCAGCTACGCGCCGACATCGTCAAGACCGTCGACGACGGTCGGGCGGTGGTGGCGAACATCGCGGGCACCAGCGTCGACACTGATGGCAACACCCACTCGTTCGAGGGCGGGCACTACATCAGCGTCGTGGGTTACCGCGACAACGGTGACGTTGTGCGGATCGCTGATTCGGCCGATGCGAACACGGCCGCGTACGACATCACGGTCGAGCACCTCGCCGACTGGATCGCCACCCGCGGCTACGCCACCAGCTGAGAACCACACACCGACAAGGGCCGGACCCCACCACAGGGGTCCGGCCCTTTCGGCATGCAGTCAGTCGGTCGCGAGGACGGCCAGGATCTGCTCGCCGTACTTGGCGAGCTTGTTCTCGCCGACCCCGCCGACCCGCGACAGCTCGGCCAGCGAGGTGGGCGCGTCACCCGCGATCTGCCGGAGGGTGGCGTCGTGGAAGATGACGTACGCCGGGACGCCCTGCTCCTTGGCGGTGGCCGCCCGCCAGGCGCGCAGCCGCTCGAAGACCGACGCGGCCGCCGGGGTGAGCTCGGCGACGACGGTGGCCGACCCGCGCGGCTTCGACGACCGGCTCGACGCGGGCCGCTCCGGCTCGCGGCGCATCGTGACGGTGCGGCGGCGGCCCAGCACGTCGGCGCTGGCCTCGGTCAGCGCGAGGGTGCCGTAGTCGCCCTCCACGGCGAGCAGCCCCTCGGCGAGGAGTTGCCGGACCACGCCCCGCCACTCGGCCTCGCTCAACTCCGTGCCGATGCCGAAGACGGTAAGCGAGTCGTGACCGTACTGGCTGATCTTGTCGGTCTGCTTGCCGAGCAGGATGTCGATGCAGTGCCCGGCGCCGAACCGCTGGTTGCGCTCGCGGTCGAGGCGGAACACGGCGGAGAGCAGCTTCTGGGCGGCCACGGTGCCGTCCCACGACTCCGGTGGGTTGAGGCAGGTGTCGCAGTTGCCGCAGGCCGTCGGGGTCGTCTCGCCGAAGTACTCGAGCAGCTGCACCCGTCGGCAGCGGACCGTCTCGCAGAGCGCGAGCATCGCGTCCAGGTGTGCGGCGAGGTTGCGCCGGTGCGCGAGGTCGCCGTCGGACGTCTCGATCATCTTGCGCTGCTGGACCACGTCCTGCAGGCCGTACGCCAGCCATGCGGTGGACGGCAGCCCGTCGCGGCCGGCGCGGCCGGTCTCCTGGTAGTAGCCCTCGACGGACTTGGGCAGGTCGAGGTGGGCGACGAAGCGCACGTCGGGCTTGTCGATGCCCATGCCGAAGGCGATGGTGGCCACCATGACCAGGCCGTCCTCGCGGAGGAAACGTTGCTGGTTGGCGGCGCGGGTGGCCGCGTCCAGACCGGCGTGGTACGGCAGCGCGGCGACGCCGTTGGCGACGAGGAACTCGGCGGTCTTGTCCACCGAGGCGCGCGACAGGCAGTAGACGATGCCGGCGTCGCCGGGGTGCTCGTCGCGCAGCAGGGCCAGCAGCTGCTTGCGGGGCTCCCGCTTGGGCACGATCCGGTACTGGATGTTGGGCCGGTCGAAGCTGGCCACGAAGTGCCGCGCGTCGTCGAGCGCCAGCCGGCTGGCGATCTCGGTGCGGGTGGCGCTCGTCGCGGTGGCGGTCAGCGCGATCCGGGGGACCTGCGGCCAGCGCTCATGCAGCATCGACAGCGCCAGGTAGTCGGGCCGGAAGTCGTGCCCCCACTGGGACACGCAGTGCGCCTCGTCGATCGCGAACAGGGAGATGCGCCCCCGGTCCAGCAGGGCGAGGGTGGACCGGACGCCGAGCGCCTCGGGCGCCAGGTAGAGCAGGTCCAGTTCGCCGGCGACGAACGCGGCCTCCACCCGCCGCCGGGCGTCCAGGGTCTGGGTGGAGTTGAGGAAGCCGGCGCGGACACCGACCGCGGTGAGCGCGTCCACCTGGTCCTGCATGAGCGCGATCAGCGGGGAGACGACGACCGCGACACCGTCGCGGACCAGGGCCGGGATCTGGTAGCACAGCGACTTGCCGCCACCGGTGGGCATCAGCACCAGCGCGTCGCCACCGGCGACGACATGGTCGATGACCTGCTGCTGGAAGCCGCGGAAGGCGTCGTAGCCGAACACCCGGCGCAGCACCGGCAGCGCGTCCTCGGTACGCAGGTCGGTGGGGGAAGCCATTCGCGGAGTCTACGAGCCGACCCCGACACCGCTCGCCCGGCGCACCCGGGCACACCGGACGAGCGTGCGGTCAGCTGGGCCGGTTGGCCAGGCCGCGCGGCGGGGCCTTCATCCCGACGACGATGTCGACGATCTCGATGTAGCGGGCCTTGGCCCCCATCCGGAACGCGGTGGCCGCGGCGTTGATCTCCTCGAGGGTGTCGGCCTCCACCATCGTCACCTGGTCGTACTTCCCGTTGACCCCGGTGCAGACGACGTGGGTGAGCTGCTTGGCGAAGCGGCCCAGATCCCGGGCGTGCTCGGCGGAGACCTCGTGGATGCCCTCCCGGCCGAGGGCGAAATACTCCGGACTGATCCGCATGAACAGGAAACCGACGTACTTGTTCTTGTCCGCCAGATCGTGCATCGCACCCTCCCAGATGTCGGCCTTGACCTGCGGCGATCACGAGGAGCGTATAGATGATTACTGATCGTTATCAAGGGCGGAGGCTGTCGGGAGGGCGACCCGCGGTCCCGGGTGCGGACGCGCCCGACCCGACGCCGGCCGGCGGGATAGAGTCGCTGATTGACCAATCGCGGCCGATGGCGGCCGCGGCGCCACGGCTTGGGGGTACGGGTGAGCGAGGCGCACACAGCCGGTGACGGGCAGCCGGCGGCCGAGTCGGAGACCACCCTGGTGGTGGTCACCGGGCTGTCCGGTGGTGGTCGCAGCACCGTCGCCCGGGCGTTGGAGAACGTCGGCTACTACGTCGTGGACAACCTGCCACAGGCGCTCATGCTCGACATGGCCGAGCTGGCGTTCAAGGCCGGCGGCGCGGCCCGGCGTACGGCCATGGTCCTGGACGTGCGCTCGCGGGCCTTCTCCACCGACCTGGCCGGGGCGATCCGCGAGCTGAAGGAGCGGGGCTTCTCGCCGCGGGTGGTGTTCGTCGACGCCGACGACGAGGTGCTGATCCGGCGTTTCGAGAGCGTTCGGCGTTCGCACCCGTTGCAGGGCGACGGGCGGCTGGCCGACGGCATCGCCGTGGAGCGCGGGCTGTTGGAGGAGGCCCGCGACCAGGCCGACGTGATCATCGACACCAGCCACCTGAACGTCAACCAGCTGCGCCGGCGCATCGAGGAGCTGTTCGGCGGCGAGGACGCCCGCCGGCTGCGGGTCACCGTGCTGTCGTTCGGCTTCAAGTACGGCCTGCCGCCGGACGCCGACTTCGTGCTGGACGCCCGGTTCCTGCCCAACCCGTACTGGGTGCCGGAGCTGCGCGAGCACACCGGGCGGGAGGAGGCGGTCAGCGCGTACGTGCTGGGTCAGGAGGGCGCGGACGCCTTCGTCGCCTCGTACGCCGACCTGGTCAACGCCACCACCACCGGGTTCGAGCGGGAGGGCAAGCGGTACCTGACGGTCGCCGTGGGCTGCACCGGCGGCAAACACCGCAGCGTGGCCATCGCCGAGGAGCTGGCCGGTCGGCTGCGCCAGTCGGGGCTGGCCGCCAACGCGCAGCACCGCGACCTGGGGCGGGAATGACGGCGCGTCGGGTGGTCGCGTTCGGCGGAGGGCACGGGTTGTCCGCGTCGCTGCGTGCGCTGCGTCACTGCGCCCCCGAACTCGACCTGGACATCACCGCGGTGGTCACGGTCGGTGACGACGGCGGTTCCAGCGGCCGGCTGCGCGCCGAACGGGGCGGCCTGCCCCCGGGTGATCTGCGCCAGGCGCTGGTGGCGCTGGCCGGAGACCACCCCGCCACGCGACGCAGCGCCGGGCTGTTCCAGCACCGCTTCGCCGCCGTGCCGGCGCTCGGCGTACCCCCGGACGGCGGGACCGACGCGGACCCGGCGGCGGCGGGCGGCCCGGAGCCGCGCGGCGCGGACCCGACGGCGGCGCGCACCGACGGCCTGGCCGGGCACGCGGTGGGCAACCTGGTGCTCTGCGGTCTCATGGAGCTGCTCGGCGACCCGGTGGCCGCGCTGGAACACGCCGGGGCCATGCTCGGCACGGTCGGCCGGGTCCTGCCGATGTCGCGCCAGCCGGTCGGCATCGAGGCGCGGGTGCGCGGCGCCGACCCGAGCGCCCCCGACGAGGTGCGCACCGTACGCGGTCAGCACCAGGTGGCGGTCACCACCGGGCGGGTCGAGTCGCTGCGCCTCACCCCGGCCGCCCCGGCGGCCTGCGCCGAGGCCCTGGCGGCGATCGGCGCGGCGGACTGGTTGATCTTCGGGCCGGGCAGCTGGTACACGAGTGTGCTGCCGCACCTGCTGGTGCCGCAGCTGGCCGACGCGATCGTGTCCAGCTCGGCCCGGCGGCTGGTCACGCTGAACCTGGCCGCGGAGAAGGAGACCCTCGGCCTCTCGGTCGCCGACCATCTGGCGGCGTTGCGCTGGTACCTGCCCGAGCTCAAGGTTGATCTCGTGCTCGCGGACGCCAAGGCGGTGGGTGACCCTGAACCGGTCGAACGTGCGGCAGAATCGCTGGGTGCCCGCCTGGTCCTCGCCCCCGTCGCCGTCATCGACGGCACTCCCCGCCATGATCCGGCTGCCCTGGGCGCCGCGCTGGTGCCTGTCCTGGGCGCCGATCGTTAGACACGTACGTAATCTCCGGCGACACGCCGGAACAGGTCCGTGAGGGGACGCACAATGGCGATGACGGCTGCGGTCAAGGACGAGCTGAGTCGGGTCGACGTGCCCAAGCCCTGCTGTCGGCGGGCGGAGATGGCGGCGCTGCTGCGCTTCGCCGGCGGGCTGCACATCGTCTCCGGCCGGGTGGTGGTGGAGGCTGAGCTGGACACCGGCGCGGTGGCGCGTCGGTTGCGCCGGGAGATCGCCGAGGTCTACGGCTACCCCAGCGAGATCCACGTGCTGGCGTCCGGTGGGCTGCGCAAGGGCAGCCACTTCATCGTCCGCGTGGTCAAGGACGGTGAGGCGCTCGCACGGCAGACCGGCCTGCTGGACGTGCGCGGCCGGCCGGTGCGCGGGCTGCCTCCGCACGTGGTGGCGGCCAACGTCTGCTGCGCGGTCTCGGCATGGCGGGGCGCGTTCATGGCGCACGGCTCGCTCACCGAGCCCGGCCGCTCCAGCGCGCTGGAGATCACCTGCCCGGGGCCGGAGTCGGCGCTGGCGCTGGTCGGCGCGGCCCGGCGGATCGGCATCACCGCGAAGAACCGCGAGGTGCGCGGGGTGGACCGGGTGGTGGTCAAGGACGGCGACGCGATCGCGGCGCTGCTCACCCGCATCGGCGCGCACTCCAGCGTGCTGGCCTGGGAGGAGCGCCGGGTCCGCCGCGAGGTGCGGGCCACCGCCAACCGGCTGGCCAACTTCGACGACGCCAACCTGCGCCGCTCGGCGCGCGCCGCCGTCGCCGCCGCCGCCCGGGTGACCCGGGCGCTGGAGATCCTGGCCGAGGAGGCGCCCAACCACCTGACCGACGCCGGGCGGCTGCGCCTGGAGCACCGGCAGGCGTCGCTGGAGGAGCTGGGCGCGCTGGCCGAGCCTCCGCTGACCAAGGACGCCATCGCCGGACGGATCCGCCGTCTGCTCGCGCTGGCCGACAAGCGGGCCCGGGACCTCGGCATCCCGGATACCGAAGCGGCCGTCACGCCCGACATGCTCGTGGTCTGATAGGACGGTGGGGCCGTACGGTGCGCCGGGAGCACGACCCGGCGCGGCGTGGTCTCACGCGCTCGGATAAGGTCGCTGAGTACGGCAAGGGGGCCGACACGGGCACTCCTCGTCGTGCTTACCGCCTCGGGCGGTCAGGTCCTCAGACCGCGGCGGGGTGCCGAGACGAACCGTCAACGGCCGGCTCCAACGGTCGGCGCACACCACTCCGCCGGCCCGTTGTCTGAAGCCGGCAGACCAGAACGCGAGGAGATGGGACCTGTGACCATCCGGGTTGGCATCAACGGCTTCGGCCGAATCGGCCGGAACTTCTTCCGGGCAGTGCTGGCGTCCGACGCCGACATCGAGGTCGTGGCGGTGAACGACCTGACCGACAACGGCACGCTCGCCCACCTGCTCAAGTACGACAGCATCCTCGGTCGCCTGCCGTTCGAGGTCAAGGCCACCGCCGACGAGATCACCGTCGGTGGCAAGACCATCAAGGCGTACGCCGAGAAGGACCCGGCGGCGCTGCCGTGGGGTGAGGTCGGCGCGGACGTCGTCATCGAGTCGACCGGCTTCTTCACCGACGCCACCAAGGCCAAGGCGCACGTCGACGGCGGCGCCAAGAAGGTCATCATCTCCGCTCCGGCGAAGAACGAGGACGTCACCGTCGTCATGGGTGTCAACCACGACACCTACGACCCGGCGAAGCACACCATCATCTCCAACGCCTCGTGCACCACCAACTGCCTCGCGCCGATGGCGAAGGTCCTGCACGACACGTTCGGCATCCAGCACGGTCTGATGACGACGATCCACGCGTACACCCAGGACCAGAACCTGCAGGACGCCCCGCACTCCGACCTGCGCCGCGCCCGGGCCGCCGCGCTGAACATCGTGCCGACCTCGACCGGTGCCGCGAAGGCCATCGGCCTGGTGCTGCCGGACCTGAAGGGCAAGCTCGACGGGTACGCGCTGCGGGTGCCGATCCCGACCGGCTCGGTCACCGACCTCACCGTCACCGTGGGTCGTGAGACCACCGTGGACGAGGTCAACGCCGCGCTGAAGGCCGCCGCGGACGGCCCGCTCAAGGGCATCCTCGTCTACAACGAGGACCCGATCGTCTCCACCGACATCGTCACCGACCCGGCGTCGTGCATCTTCGACGCGCCGCTGACCAAGGTCGTCGGCAACCAGGTCAAGGTCGTCGGCTGGTACGACAACGAGTGGGGCTACTCCAACCGCCTGGTCGACCTGGTCAAGCTGGTCGGTTCGTCGCTGTGAGCATCCGTACCCTCGACGACCTGCTCGCCGAGGGGGTGTCGGGTCGGCGCGTGCTGGTGCGCGCCGACCTGAACGTCCCGCTCGACAAGCAGACCGGTGCGATCACTGATGACGGACGCATCCGCGCGGTGCTGCCGACGCTCGGCGCGCTGGTCGAGGCCGGCGCGAAGGTGGTCGTCTGCTCGCACCTGGGCCGCCCGAAGGGCACGCCGGACCCGCAGTTCAGCCTGAGCCCGGTCGCCGGGCGGCTCGGTGAGCTGCTCGGCGCTCCGGTGCACTTCGCCACCGACACGGTCGGCGACTCGGCCCGCTCCACCGTCGCGGGCCTGGCCGACGGCCAGGTCGCCCTGCTGGAGAACCTGCGTTTCAACGCCGGTGAGACCAGCAAGGACGAGGCCGAGCGGGGCGCCTTCGCCGACCAGCTCGCCGCGTTCGGCGACGCCTACGTCGACGACGCGTTCGGCGCCGTGCACCGCAAGCACGCCAGCGTGTACGACGTGCCGGCGCGGCTGCCGCACGTGGCCGGCCGGCTGGTGCTGCGCGAGGTCGAGGTGCTCGGCAAGCTGGCCGGCGACCCGGAGCGCCCGTACGTGGTGGTGCTGGGCGGTTCCAAGGTCTCCGACAAGCTGGCGGTGATCGAGGCGCTGCTGCCGAAGGTCGACCGGCTGCTCATCGGCGGCGGGATGTGCTTCACCTTCCTCAAGGCCCAGGGCCACGAGGTGGGCACCTCGCTGCTGGAGGAGGAGATGGTGGAGACCTGCCGCAACCTCCTGGAGCGCTCCGAGGGCAAGATCATGCTGCCGGTCGACGTGGTGGCCGCGACCGCCTTCTCCCCGGACGCCGATCACGACGTCTTCCCGGCGGACGGCATCCCGAGCCACCGGATCGGGCTGGACATCGGCCCGGAAACGGTCGCCGGCTTCGCCGCCGCCCTGAAGACCTCCGCGTGTGGAGATCCCGGGAACGCGCGGACGATCTTCTGGAACGGGCCGATGGGCGTGTTCGAGATGGCGCCCTTCGCCGCGGGCACCCGGGGCGTCGCCGAGGCCATCGCCGATTCCGACGCGTTCAGCGTGGTCGGCGGCGGTGACTCGGCGGCCGCGATCCGGCTCCTCGGCCTGGATGAGAAGGCGTTCGGGCACATCTCCACCGGCGGTGGCGCCTCCCTGGAGTACCTGGAGGGCAAGACCCTCCCCGGCATCGCGGCCCTGGAGAACTGAGCATGGCGAGCACGACCCGCCGGCCGTTGATGGCCGGCAACTGGAAGATGAACCTCAACCACCTCGAGGCCAACCTGCTCGTGCAGAAGCTGGCCGCGAGCCTCACCGAGAAGCAGCTCACCGAGGTCGAGACGGTCGTGCTGCCGCCGTTCACCGCCCTGCGCACCGTGCAGACGGCGGTGGACGGCGACAAGCTGCTGATCGGCTACGGCGGGCAGGACCTCTCCCCGCACACGGCGGGCGCGTACACCGGGGACATCTCCGGCGTGATGCTCGCCAAGCTCGGCTGCACGTACGTGGTGGTCGGGCACTCCGAGCGGCGGGCCTACCACCACGAGGACGACGGGTTGGTCAACGCGAAGGTGAAGGCGGCGCTCACGCACGGCCTGACCCCGATCCTCTGCGTGGGGGAGGGGCTGGACATCCGCGAGCAGGGCACCCACGTGGCGCACTGCGCCGACCAGCTCGACGGGGGCCTCGCCGGGCTCACCGCCGAGCAGGTGCGCCAGGTCGTCATCGCGTACGAGCCGGTCTGGGCGATCGGCACCGGCAAGACCGCGACGCCCGAGGACGCCCAGGAGGTCTGCGGTGCGGTCCGCCAGCGGCTGGCGGAGCGCTTCGACGCCGAGACCGCCGACGCGGTTCGGATCCTCTACGGCGGGTCGGTCAAGGCGTCCAACGTCGCCTCGATCATGGCTCAGCCGGACGTGGACGGGGGCCTGGTGGGCGGCGCCAGCCTGGACGCGGAAGAATTCGCGCAGATCTGCCGGTTCCCCGAGCACATCGCTCGCTGATCGCTCGCTATCCTGGACACCGCCCGTCCACCGGCCGGTGCCACCGTGCCCGACCTGTCCGGGCGAGGATCGCTACGAGAGGACTCCCCCCAGCCATGCCGATCTGGTTCGCATACACGTTGATCGTGTTGCTGGTCATCACGAGCATCCTGCTCACCATGCTCATCCTGCTGCACCGCGGTAAGGGTGGCGGGTTGTCGAGCATGTTCGGCGGTGGCGTCAGCTCCAGCCTCGCCGGCTCCTCGGTGGCCGAGAAGAACCTGGACCGTTACACCGTTCTGGTGGGTGTCGTCTGGTTCGCGGCGATCGTCGGGCTGGGGCTCTGGCTCCGTCTCCAGTTGAACAGCGGCTCCTGAGCAGGCCCGCGAAGTCGTACAATCTGCGCGCGGTCCGTCACTCGACGGGCCGCGCGCAGTCTTTCTCCGCTGCACCGCGTCGCCCGCCGCCCATCCCCGACGGCGGCGGGTCCCCTCCGACGACAGGAGCGAGCAGCCGTGCCCAGTGGCAACGTCATCCGCGGCGCCCGCGTCGGGTCCGCACCCATGCGCCCGGACGAGCGGCACCAACCCGCACCCCGACAGGACGTCACCTACTGGTGTCGCAACGACCACCAGACCGACATCCGGATCGCGGCCGACGCCACGGCGCCGCCGCTGTGGGACTGCCCCCGCTGCGGGCTCCCCGCCGGTCTGGACGCGCAGAACCCGCCCGGACGGGTCCGCGCCGAGCCCTACAAGAGCCACCTGGCGTACGTGAAGGAGCGGCGTACCGCCGAGGAGGGCGAGGCGCTGCTGGCGGAGGCGCTCGCCGCGCTGCGCCGCCGCCGGGGCGAAAGTTAGGCAAGGGCCCCGCGTCGGAGCCCTTCCCGTCGTTCAGCGCAGGCTACGCAGCCGGGCGGGCACGTCAGCGGCCGCCGCGCGGTCCAGCAGCCAGCGGGTACGGTCCACGCCGTGCACCCCGGCGGCCGGCAGCTGCACCGGGCCGGCGCCGGCCAGCGCCATGCCCACCGCACGTGCCTTGTCGGCGCCGCCGGCCACCAGCCAGACCTCCTCGGCGGTGTTGATCGCCGACAGGGTGAGCGTGGTCCGCACCGGCGGCGGCTTCGGGCTGCCCCGCACCGCGCTGACCGGCCGCGTCTCGTAGTGCACCGGGTGCCCGGGGAAGACCGACGCGACGTGCCCGTCCTCGCCGACACCCAGCATCAGCACGTCGAAGTGCGGCAGCGCGGCGTGCCCCGGCCGGGCGGCGCGGGCCAACTCGTCGGCGTACGCGGCGGCGGCCGCCTCGGGGTCGTTGCCGGCCGGGCCGTCGGAGGCCGGCATGGGATGCACCCGGGCCGGGTCCAGCGGCACCACGTCCAGCAGGGCGGCGCGGGCCTGGGTCTCGTTGCGCTCCGGGTCGCCGGCGGGCAGGAACCGCTCGTCACCCCACCACACGTCGACCCGGGACCAGTCCACCGCGTCGCGGGCCGGCAACTGCGCCACCGCCCGGTACACGGCCGCGGCGACGCGCCCACCGGTGAGCACCATCGCGGCCTCGCCCCGGTCGGCCTGGGCGTCGAGCAACTTCACCAGCAGCCGGGCCGCCACGGCCTGCGCCAGCAGGTCGGCGTCGGCGTGGACGGCGACACTCGCCTCACTCATGGGTTGTGCCTTCGTTTCCCGACCGCTGGGCGGTCGCTGTCGCGTCGTCTCCGGGCCGGTGCGCCCAGAGGTGCTCCGGTGGAGGGCCGGAACCATCCCGGCCCTCCCGTTCGTCGTGCTGCGGACGTTCCGGCTCAGCTCTCGCCGCTCGTGCCGGTGTGCGCGGTGACCCCGGCCTCGGCGCGCTGGGCCGTGGCCGGATCCTTCCAGACGTGCACCCGCTGCGGGGGGCGCTGTTCCAGACCCCGCAGCCCGGCGGTCGCGCCCAGCGCCTCCGCGTACACCTGGTCCGCGTCCAGCCGGCGCAGTTCCTCGGCCAACTCGTCGCCGAGCGGCCGACGGACCAGCGGCAGGGCCCGGTCGTCCTGACCGGTCCGCCGGAACACCGCCAGGCTGTCCTCGCGGGTCAGCGTCAGGCGGTCGCCGTTGGCGCAGGTCAACTGCACCTCCCGCATCCGGGGGAACTCGTTGGTGTCGACCCGGCGCGGGGTGATGCCCAGCCGGCTGGACAGCCAGCCGACCATCAGCGCCGCCGTCGGGTCGGTGGGCGGCGCGACGACGGTCGCCTCGGTGACCTTCGCCTCGGTGGTGTCGAACGCCCCGGCGACCAGGGTCCGCCACGGGGTGATCCGGGTCCACGCCAGGTCGGTGTCACCCGGGGCGTAGTCCCGGGCGCGCTGCCGCAGCGCCTCCACCGGGTCCGTGGCCTGCGCCGTGTCGGTGATCCTCCGGTCGGCGACCACCCCGAGGAAGTCGGTGGCGATCTCCGCCGGCGGTTCGCCGTGCCACCAGGTGACCACCGGCACGTCCGGCACCAGCAGCGGCATCACCACCGACTCCGCGTGCAGGGCGAGCCGCCCGTACAACCGGGTGACCACCGCCTCGCAGGGGCCGAGTCGGCCACCGACCACGATCTCCGCGTCCAGTCGGTTGCGTTCCCGCTCGATGTCGGAGCGGACCACGACCACCAGCCGGCACGGGTGGGCGGCGGCGGCGATGGTCGCCGCCGCCTCCGCCTCGCGGACCCGCTTCTCGTCCACCACCACGATGAGGGTGAGCGCCATGCCGCTGGCCACACCACCGGCGCTGCGCCGCTCGGCGGCCAGCGCCTTGACCACCTCGTTGCCGGTGGTGTCCCACAGCCCGATCATGCTCTTCTCCAAGCGCGGCCCTCGCGGGCCAGCATCTCGTCGGCCGCCCGCGGCCCCCACTCGCCGGCGCGGTACGGCTCCGGCGTGGTGCCCTCCCAGGCGTGCTCCAGCGGGTCGATCACCTGCCAGCTCTGCTCGACCTCGGCCGCGTCCGGGAACAGGGTGCGGTCCCCGATCAGCACGTCCAGCACCAGCCGCTCGTACGCCTCCGGGCTGGACTCCGTGAACGCCTCGCCGTACTGGAAGTCCATCGCGATGTCGCGGACCTCCATGGTGGTGCCCGGCACCTTCGAGCCGAACTTGAGCACCACGCCCTCGTCCGGCTGCACCCGGATGACGAGCTGGTTGTTGCCCAGCGACTCCATGTCGGCGTCGTTGAACGGCAGGTGCGGCGCCTTCTTGAACATGATGGCGACCTCGGTGACCCGCCGGGGCAGCCGCTTGCCGGCCCGGATGTAGAACGGCACCTCGGCCCAGCGCCGGTTCTGGATGCCGAGCCGCACCGCCACGTACGTCTCCGTCGTGGAGTCGGGGGGTACGCCCTGCTCCTCCCGGTAACCGACCGCGCGTTCGCCGCCGACCCAGCCGGGCAGGTACTGGCCGCGGACGGTGTCCCGGGCGACGTCCTTCGGCAGGGTGATGGCCTTGAGCACCTTCAGCTTCTCGGCGCGGATCTCGTCGGCGTCGAAGCTCGTCGGCTCCTCCATGGCCACCAGCGCCAGGAGTTGGAGCAGGTGGTTCTGCAGCACGTCACGGGCGGTGCCGACGGTGTCGTAGAAGCCGGCCCGGCTGCCGATGCCGACGTCCTCGGCCATGGTGATCTGCACCGAGTCGACGTACTTCGAGTTCCACAGCGGCTCGAACAGGTTGTTGGCGAACCGCAGGGCCAGGATGTTCTGGACGGTCTCCTTGCCCAGGTAGTGGTCGATCCGGAAGACGTCCTGGCGGGTGAACACGTCGTCGACGAGGTCGTTGAGCGCCTTCGCCGACGGCAGGTCGTTACCGAACGGCTTCTCCACCACCACCCGGCGCCAACCGCCGGACTTCTCGTTGTCGGCCATCCCGGTGCGGGCCAGTTGCTTGAGCACGACGGGGAACGCGGCCGGGGGGATGGAGAAGTAGAACGCCGCGTTGCCGGCGATGCCGTGACTCTGCCGCAGGTCGTCCAGCGTCGAGGCGAGCTGGTCGAAGGCCGCGTCGTCGTCGAACGACCCGCCGACGAACTTGATGTTGCCGGCCAGGCGCGCCCACACCTCGTCCCGCCACGGGGTACGGGCGTGCTTCTTCGCCGCCTCGCACGCGAGGGTCTCGAAGTCGCCGTCACCCCAGTCGCGGCGGGCGAAGCCGAGCACCACGAAACCGGGCGGCAGCAGGCCCCGGTTCGCCAGGTCGTAGACCGCCGGGAGCAGCTTCTTGCGGGCCAGGTCGCCGGTCACCCCGAAGATCACCAGAGCGCACGGCTCGGGGATCCGGGGCAACCGGCGGTCCTGCGGGTCGCGTAGCGGGTTCGTCGAGCCACCTTCGGTTCGCGCCTCCGGGGCTCGCAACCCCGGTTCACTCCTCGCGCTCACGGTGCTCCCTCGCTTCCGCTTCTGTCACAGCGTCCATCCTCACGCCCGCAGCTCACCGGCCGCGTCGAGTAGTTGGGCGACGCCGGTTGCCCGGTCGGTCAGGTGCAGCCGCAGCAGCGGCCGCTTCCGACCCGCGAGGGCCTGCCGGTCGCCGGCGGCCTGTGCCGCCTGCAACTCACCGAAGGTGTACGGCTTGCCCGGCACCGCCAGGTCCTCGGTGACCGCGCCGGTCACCTGCAGGAAGCTGCCCACCTGCGGGCCGCCCTTGTGGTACTGGCCGGTGGAGTGCAGGAACCGCGGCCCCCAGCCGAAGGTGACCGGCCGACCGGACGCGCCGGCCAGCAGCGGCCGCAGCCGGGCCGCGTCGGCGTCGGCGAAGCGGTCCAGGTACGCCATGACGGCCAGGTAACCGTCGTCGCCGAGACCGTCGAGCAGCCAGCGCAGCACGCCGGCCAGGTCACCGGGCGCGCCCTGCGGCGCGTACACCTCGATCGCGCCCTCGGTGAACGACGGCGTCTCCGCCGGCAGGCCCGAGGCCAGGATCTTGTTGGTGTTCTCCTTGGACTCGGTGACGTTCGGCTGGTTGAACGGGTCGATGCCGAGCACCACGCCGGCCACCGCGGTGGCGTACTCCCAGGCCAGGAACTGCGCGCCGAGCGGGCCGTTGACGGCCACGTCCGGGTCGGCGCCGCCGCCCGGCACGTCACCGGGGGCCAGCGCGCCGCCGTAGCTGACGGTCAGCACGTCCGGCCCGGTGGCGCCGGGGCTCTGCGGGGACTCGACCACGACGGGCAGGATGCCCACTCCGGCCTTGCCGGTCGACTCGGCGATCAACTGCTCGGCCCAGTCACCCAGGCCGTCGATGCCGGTGCCGTCGGACACCAGGGCGACCTTGTCGCGGGCCAGCGTGGCCGCGGCGCCCAACGCGGCGCCCAGCGCCAGCGCCGGGTTGTCGCGGTCGGAGCCGAGCGACTCGGCCAACGCGTCGGCCTGGTCGATCAGCTCGGCGACCTCGACACCGGCCAGCGCGGACGGCACCAGCCCGAACGCGGTCAGCGCCGAGTACCGGCCGCCCACGTTCGGGTCGGCGAGCACGGTGAACGCGCCCATCTCGGCCGCGGTGGCCTCCAGCGGCGAACCCGGGTCGGTGACGATGACGAAGTGCCGGCCGGCCTCCGCCTCGGTCATCCCGGCGTCCAGGAACGCCTGCCAGTAGGCGCGACGGTGGCTGTCGGTCTCCACCGTCGAGCCGGACTTGCTGGCGACGACCACCACGGTGCGCTCCAGCCGGTCACCCAGGGCCGCCCGGACCTGGCCCGGGTCGGTGGTGTCCAGCACGGTCAACGGCCGGCCCAGGGTCCGCGTGATCACCTCGGGGGCGAGCGACGAGCCGCCCATACCGGCGAGCACCACGTGGTCCAGGTCGGCCAGCTCCGCGGTCAGCTCGGCGAGCTGCACCAGCAGCTCCCGGCTGCGCCGGTGGGTGTCCACCCAGCCGAGCCGGACCTTCGCCTCGGCCTCGGCGTCCGGGCCCCACAGGCTTGCGTCCTTGGCGGCCAGCCTGCCGGGGACGCCGGCCTTGACCAGCGCCTCCCGGGTCGAGGCGGGCGCGGACTTGTCGACCGCGTCCGCGCCGTACACAGCGAGCCCGGCGGCTGCCTCCACCGGCCCTGCAAGAAGATCGCTCATGCCGCCACTCCGCTTCGCTGCGTGCCGATTCGCTCGCTCACGCGCCACCCGCCTTCGCGGCGGCGTTCGCGTTGCCCTTGGCCGCCTTGTTCGGAGCACCCTTGCCGCTGCCGGCCGCCTCCAGCGACTTGCGGACGCCGTCGAGCAGCTCCTGCCAGCTCGCCTCGAACTTCTCCACGCCCTCGCGCTCCAGGGTGGCGATCACGTCGGCCATGTCCACCCCGACCGACTCCAGGTCCGCGAAGACCTTCCGGGCCGCGTCGTAGGCGCCGGTGATGGTGTCGCCGCGCGTCTCGCCGTGATCGGCGTACGCGTGGATGACCGACTCCGGCATGGTGTTGACCGTGCCGGGGGCGATCAGCTCCTCGACGTAGATCACGTCCCGGTAGTCCGGGTTCTTCGTCGAGGTGGAGGCCCACAGCGGCCGCTGCGGGTGCGCTCCGGCGGCCTCGAGCGCCTTCCAGCGGTCCGAGGAGAAGACCTCGGTGTAGCGCTCGTACGCCAGCTGGGCGTTGGCGATCGCGGCCTTGCCCTTCAGTCCCAGCGCGCGCTCTTTGCCCGCACTGTCGGCGGCCTTGTCGGCTATCCGGTCCAATCGCTTGTCGACCTCGGAGTCGACGCGGGAGACGAAGAACGACGCGACGGAGCCGATCTTCGACAGGTCGTGCCCGTTGGCCTTGGCCTGCTCCAGACCGGTCAGGAAAGCCTCCATGACCGCCGAGTAGCGGTCCAGACCGAAGATCAGCGTCACGTTGACGCTGATCCCCTCGGCGAGCGTGTCGGTGATCGCCGACAGGCCCTCCTCGGTGGCCGGGATCTTGATGAAGAGGTTGGGCCGGTCGACCAGCCACCACAGCGCCTTGGCCTCGGCGACCGTCTTGTCCGCGTCGTGCGCGCTGCGCGGGTCCACCTCGATCGAGACCCGGCCGTCCACGCCTGCGCTGCCGTCGTACGACGGGCGCATCACGTCGCAGGCCCACCGTACGTCGTACGTGGTGAGCATCCGTACGGCCTCTTCCACGTCCACGCCACGGATGGCCAGGTCGCGCAACTGCCAGTTGTACTCGTCGGCGTCGCTCAACGCCTTCGCGAAGATCGTCGGGTTGGTGGTGACGCCCGCGACGTGCTTCTCACGGCGGAGCTTGTCCAGCCCGCCGGAGCTCAAACGTACCCGGGAAAGATCATCGAGCCACACCGCCACACCCGCGGCGGTGAGCTCATTCAGCTTGTCCGTCATGCCGTCCACGCTCCCTCAGTTGCCGGTCGTGAAACCGGTGATGTCGCCCACCCGGGCCAGCGAGGCGTGTGCCGCCGCCACGATCCGGTCGGGGGTGAACCCGAACTGCTCGAAGAGCACGGTGTGCGGGGCGCTCGCCCCGTAGTGCTCCAGGCTGACGCTCTCGCCGAGGTCACCGACGATGCCGCGCCAGGACATGGCGATCCCGGCCTCCACGCTCACCCGTGCCTTTACCCCACGCGGGAGCACCGACTCCCGGTATGCCTCATCCTGCTCGTAGAACCACTCCTGGCAGGGCATCGAGACGACCCGGGTCGGCGTGCCGTCGGCCTCCAGCCGCTCCCGGGCGGTCAGGGCGAGCTGCACCTCGGAGCCGGTGCCGATGATGATCACCTGGGGCTTGCCGTTGGACGCCTCGGCCAGCACGTAGCCACCCTTGGCCACGCCGGCCACGTCACCCAGGACATCCCGGTCCAGGGTCGGCAGCGGCTGGCGGCTCAGCGCCAGCGCGGTCGGCCGGTCGGTGTGCTCCAGCGCCTGCCGCCAGGCCCACGCCGTCTCGTTCGCGTCCGCCGGGCGGACCACGTCCAGGCCCGGGATGGCGCGCAGCGCGGTCAGGTGCTCCACCGGCTGGTGGGTCGGGCCGTCCTCGCCCAGGCCGATCGAGTCGTGCGTCCAGACGTACGTCACCGGCAGCTTCATCAACGCGGCCAGCCGCACCGCCGGGCGCATGTAGTCGCTGAACACCAGGAACGTGCCGCCGTACGGGCGGGTGCCGCCGTGCAGCGCGATGCCGTTGAGGATGGCGCCCATGGCGTGCTCACGGATGCCGAAGTGCAGCGTCCGGCCGTACTCGTGGCCGGGGAAGTCCTTGGTGGCGTGCGCGGCCGGGATGAACGACGGCTCGCCCTTCATGGTGGTGTTGTTGCTCTCGGCCAGGTCGGCCGAACCGCCCCACAGCTCCGGCAGCACCGGCGCGAGCGCCTCGAGCACCTTGCCGGAGGCGGCCCGGGTGGCAACACCCTTGGCGTCGGCGGGGAAGACCGGCAGCGCCTTGGTCCAGCCGTCCGGCAGCACCCGGCCGGCCATCCGCTCGTAGAGCGCCGTGCGCTCCGGGTTCGCCTTCTTCCAGGCGTCGAACGCGGCGGTCCACTCCTGCTCGGCCTTGTCGCCGCGGCCCATCACCGTGCGGGCGTGGCCGAGCACCTCCTCGTCGACCTGGAAGGTCTGCTCCGGGTCGAAGCCGAGGATCCGCTTGGTGGCCTTCACCTCGTCGGCGCCGAGCGCCGAGCCGTGGATCTTGCCGGTGTTCTGCTTGTTGGGCGCGGGCCAGCCGATGATGGTGCGCAGCGCGATGAAGGAGGGACGACCGGTCTCGGCCTTGGCGGCCACCAGCGCGCGGTACAGCGCCTCGGCGTCCTCGTGGTAGTCACCCTGGTCGGCGTCACCGCTGCGCCAGTCGACGGTCTGCACGTGCCAGCCGTACGCCTCGTAGCGGGCCGCCACGTCCTCGCTCTTGGCGATGCGGGTGTCGTCCTCGATCGAGATCTCGTTGTCGTCGTAGATCACCGTGAGGTTGCCCAGCTGCTGGTGCCCGGCGAGGGCGCTGGCCTCGTGGCTGATGCCCTCCTCGATGTCACCGTCGGAGACGATGCACCAGATGTTGTGGTCGAAGACCGACCTGCCCGGCTCGGCCTCCGGGTCGAACAGGCCACGCTCGCGACGGGCCGCCATGGCCATGCCGACCGCGTTGCCCAGGCCCTGCCCGAGCGGGCCGGTGGTGGTCTCCACGCCCGGGGTGTGACCGTGCTCCGGGTGACCCGGGGTCTGCGAGCCCCACTGGCGCAGCGACTTCAGGTCGTTCAGGCTCAGCGGGTAGCCGGAGAGGAACAGCTGGATGTAGAGGCTCAGGCTGGAGTGCCCGGCGGAGAGCACGAACCGGTCCCGGCCGGGCCAGTTCGGGTCGGCCGGGTTGTGCCGCATGACCCGGTTGAAGAGGAGGTAGGCCGCGGGCGCCAGGCTCATCGCGGTGCCCGGGTGGCCGTTGCCGGATTTCTCGACGGCATCCATGGCCAGGACGCGGACGGTGTCGACAGCCCGGCGATCGAGGTCGGACCAGTTGAGTTCGGAGTGCTCGGGTCGGTTGGCAGCCACGATGGTTGTGCTCCTCGGCAGATGGGCGGAACCCTCACTGATGACCCTATCGAGCGCGACTAAACGTGCGCCCGGGGATCTCCGCATGGTGTGCAGTACGTGACTCTGCGCCCAGACGTTCAACCCGGTGGTGTGACGGCCCGCACCGTTGTCGGGTCGGCCGGGCAGCCAAAACGACAACGCGTAGTGTGTGGGTCGGTGTGCGGCCCCCGAGCGGGCGCGGCCGACTCGATCTCCCCGTGCCGATGCCGGAAGGTGGCAATCCGTGAGCATGATCACCGAGCGCCCCGCGAGCAACCCCACCGGGCAGCCCCCGGTACGGGCGGCCGAGGGTCCGGTGGCGCGGCGGGACGTGCGCGCGATCGTGTCGGCGTACGTGGCGCTCACCAAGCCGCGCATCGTCGAGTTGCTGCTGGTCACCACCGTCCCGGCGATGATGCTCGCCGACGGCGGACTGCCGTCGCTGTGGCTGATGGCCGTGGTGCTCATCGGTGGCTCGCTCGCCGCGGGGGCGGCCAGCGTGCTCAACTGCTACATCGACCGGGACATCGACCAGTTGATGCGGCGGACCAAGCGGCGTCCGCTGCCGGCGCACACGGTGTCGCCGCGCAGCGCGCTCGTCTTCGGTCTGGTGCTGGCGGCGATCTCGATCGTTCTGATGGCGGCGTTCACCAACCTGCTCGCCGCCGGGCTGACGCTCGCCGCGATCGTCTACTACGACGTCGTCTACACGCTCTGGCTCAAGCGCTCCACCTCGACGAACACGTTCTGGGGTGGCGCCTGCGGTGCCGCTCCGGTGCTGATCGGGTGGGCGGCGGTCACCGGCGGGCTCGCCCCGGCGGCCTGGGGCCTGTTCGCGGTGGTCTTCTTCTGGCAGATGCCGCACTTCTACCCGCTCGCGATGAAGTACAAGGACGACTACGCCCGCGCCGGCATCCCGATGCTGCCCGTGGTGGCCTCCACCCGCCGGGTGAACGCCGAGATCCTGATCTTCGCGTGGCTCACCGTGCTCACCTCCCTCGCGGTCTGGCCGCTGGGCCTCAGCGCGATCTACGGCGTACCGACGCTGGTGGTGGGCGCGATCTTCCTGGTCGAGGCGCACCGGCTCTGCCGGCGGGCGACCCGCGGCGAGGCGGTCAAGCCGATGCGGCTGTTCCACTGGTCGACGACGTACCTGACCATCGTCTTCGTGGCCGTCGCGCTCGACGCGCTGATCTGACCCGCGTCGCGGGACGTCCCACGACGCTGCGGAAATCCGCAGACTAATCATGGTCGTGGATGAGTTGTCCGGGTTTAATGTCACATGAGAGTAACTTTCGGCATGAGTCGGATCGACTCAACCTGCGGGCACTGGACCCTGATTTGCCCGAGTGGTTAGTGCGGGAAAGTCCGGATATAACCGGACAGGAAGCCTGTGGCCTTCCTGAAACCTAGAGGTAATTGGCATCACAAAAGGTTCATGGTTCTCGCACGCGTGAGTGCAACTCTGCTTAGGCTTCGCGTCATGGCAGATGGTTCCGATACGACGCTGACGGCCGAGCAGACCGCCGGCGAGCAGGCCCCGCACGGCCTGGTCGCGGGCCTCCGGTCGTTCGCCGCCGGGCACGGCGGCGCGAAGGCCGTCATCGAGTACGTCGGTAAGCGCGGCGCACGGATCGTCCTCGTGGGTGCCGATGGTGAGTGGGGCGACCAGTTCGCCGAGGACACCGTCACCGCCCGGGAGGCGTGCGCCAAGGCGGGAGTCACCGTCGAGAACGCCTGGGAGCGTGAACTGATGGACCAGATGCGACCGAGCAACGACCTCTGGCGGTCGATGGCCCGGCGCACGATGGCCCGTTGAGATAGAGAGCTGAATTGACCAACCACCACCAGTCGACCCGGGGGGAACCCCGGGTCGCTCTCGTCACCTGCGCCGATCTGGTCGACCTCGACCCAGACGACCGCCTCGTCCTCGACCCGCTCACCGCCCGGGGGATCGCCGCCGAGGCGGTCGTCTGGGACGACCCCGACGCCGACTGGTCCTCGTACGACCTCGTCGTGCTCCGCTCACCGTGGGACTACGCCCTGCGCCGCGACGAGTTCGTCGCCTGGGCCGCGTCGGTGCCCACCCTGGTCAACCCGGCCGACGTGGTGCGGTGGAACACCGACAAGCGCTACCTGGCCGAGCTGAGCGCCGCCGGGGTGCCGACCGTGCCGACGTCCTGGGTCGAGCCGGGCGAGAGCTGGTCGCCGCCCGCCGAGACGGGCGAGTACGTGCTCAAGCCCTCGGTCAGCGCCGGCAGTCAGGACACCGGCCGGTACGACCTGGCCGACCCGGAGCACCGCGACCTGGCTCACGCCCACGTACGCCGCCTCTCCACCGCCGGCCGGACGACCATGGTCCAGCCGTACCTGAGCGCCGTCGACAGCGAGGGTGAGACCGCACTGCTCTTCCTGGCCGGCCCGGACGGGCTCGCGTACAGCCACGCCATCCGCAAGGGTCCGATGCTGACCGGCCCGGATCTCGGCCCGGACGGCCTCTACAAGGCCGAGGAGATCAGGCCCCGCGCCCCGCGGCCCGAGCAGTTGGCGGTCGCCGAGCGGACCCTCGCGGCGGTGCCCGGTGGCACGCGTCAACTGCTCTACGCCCGGGTCGACCTGATCCCCGGCCCGGACGGCGACCCGGTCCTGGTGGAACTGGAGCTGACCGAGCCGTCGCTCTTCATCGGGTACGCCGACGGCGCCCCCGACCGCCTCGCCACCGCGATCGCCACCCACCTGGCCCGCCGAGCCTGACCCGCCGAGCCTCCGCGCCGACGTCTGCGCACCATCATGGAAGTAGTGGCATCGGCGTGCTGGCGATGCCACTACTTCCTGGATCGAGCATGATCGTGACAAGCGCACCGCGACATCTCCGATGTCGCGCGGGCGCGGGGGTTCAGGCGGTGACCGGGACGGCTTCGGCCTCGGTCGCGGTGGCCTGCGGCGCCGGGGCGGCCGGGCGGCGTTCGCGGGTGGACCACTGCACGGCGAGGGCGGCCAGCAGCACCAGGCACGAGCCGAGCATGTGCGCGCCGACCAGGACCGCCGGCACCTGGGTGAAGTACTGCACGAAGCCGATGAGCCCCTGACCCAGCTCCACCGCGAGCAGGACGACGGCGGCCCGGGTGGCCCGGGCCGCGCCGACCGCGCGGAACGCGAAGATCAACGCCACCGACAGGCCGATCAGCAGGAAGACGCCGTCGGCGTGCACCTGGGAGATCGACTCCGGGTCCAGTCCGTTGCGGGCCGCGCCGTGGTCGCCGGCGTGCGGGCCGCTGCCGGTGACCCAGGTGCCGATCACCAGCACCGCGACGGTGACGCCCGTGGTGACCCGGGCCAACGTGCGCAGGGGCGAGGGCACCACGGCGACCGTCGGGGCGTCCGGTTCGTCGACCCGCCGCCAGAGGGCGTACGCGGCGGCGATCACCGCCATCGAGGCGAGGAAGTGCAGCCCGACCACCCACGGGTTGAGGTTGGTGAGCACCGTGATGCCACCGATCACCGCCTGGGCGGGAATGCCCAGGAAGACGGCGACGGCGAGGGTCAGCAGCCCGCGGCGGCGCGGCCGGTGTGCCAGGACCGCCAGCACGGTGGCCAGCGCGATCAGGCCAACCGCGAAGGTCAGCATCCGGTTGCTGAACTCGATCACCCCGTACACGCCCATCTCGGGCGTGGTGACGTACGAATCGTCGGTGCACCGGGGCCAGGTGGGGCAGCCGAGGCCCGAGGCGGTCAGCCGGACCGCCCCGCCGGTGACGACGATGCCGACGTTCGCGATGATCGAGGCGAGCGCGAGGCGGCGCAGCAGGAGACCGGAGACCGGACGGACGATGCGGTTCACGGCGCAAATCCTACGCACCGTAGTGATCGAGGTTCGTCCGACTCCGCAGGGTCGGTGGTTCGGATCACCGGGGCCCGGGTTTGCCACCCTCCGGGTAATTACGTAACGTTGGTGTTGTGAAAAACGCGGCGGCGCTCTCCGGGCACCAGCCGACGGCTGCCCAGGCCGTCGGCGCGTCCGCGTCCGCCCTCGTCGGGGCCTCGTCGTCCGCGCTGGGCGGCGCCGCGACAGAGATCTCCACCCGGGACCGCGTCACCCAGCTGCTGCTGGAGCGGGGCGCGACCACCGCCGCGCAGCTCGGTCTGGCGCTCGGCCTGAGCCCGGCGGCGATCCGCCGGCACCTGGACGCGATGCTCGCCGACGGTGACGTTGTCGCCCGCGAGCAGACGGTGCAGGGCAGCCGCGGTCGGGGGCGTCCGGCCAAGGTCTTCGTGCTCACCGAGGCGGCCCGGGTCCGCTGTGGCACACACCACTACGACAACATGGCCACCGCCGCGCTGCGCTGGATCGCCCGCAGCGGAGGCCCGGACGCGGTCGAGGCGTTCGCCACCGAGCAGGTGTCCGCGCTGGAGTCGCGCTGCCGCGCCGCCATGGAGGACGCCGGCGACGACCCCCTCGCGCGAGCTGAGGCACTCGCCGGAGCGCTCACCGCCGAGGGTTACGCTGCCAACGCGACCACGATCGCCTCCGGCGGCCAGCTCTGCCAGCACCACTGCCCGGTGGCGCACGTGGCCGCCGAGTTTCCCCAGCTGTGCGAGGCCGAGACCGCGGTGATCTCCCGTCTGGTCGGCACCCACGTACAACGCCTGGCCACCATCGCGCACGGCGACGGGGTGTGCACCACGCACATCCCGACCCAGCCGGGCCGCGCCCAATCCGGTAATCCCGTCACCACTGTGAGGACAGATAGATGACCGAGCAGATCGTCCAGCCCCTGACCCAGGAAGAGCAGCTCGCCGCCCTGGGTCGCTACGAGTACGGCTGGTCCGACCCGGACGCCGCCGGGGCGGTCGCCCAGCGCGGCATCAACGAGGCGGTGGTGCGGGACATCTCGGCCAAGAAGAACGAGCCGGCCTGGATGCTCGACCTGCGCCTCAAGGGTCTGCGGCTGTTCGGCCGCAAGCCGATGCCGGCCTGGGGCGCGGACCTCACCGGCATCGACTTCGACAACATCAAGTACTTCGTGCGGTCGACCGAGAAGCAGGCCACCAGCTGGGAGGACCTGCCCGAGGACATCAAGAACACCTACGACCGGCTGGGCATCCCGGAGGCGGAGAAGCAGCGGCTGGTCGCCGGTGTCGCGGCGCAGTACGAGTCCGAGGTCGTCTACCACAAGATCCGTGAGGACCTTGAGGAGCAGGGCGTCCTCTTCCTGGACACCGACACCGCGCTGCGCGAGCACGAGGACGTCTTCAAGGAGTACTTCGGCACGGTCATCCCGGTCGGCGACAACAAGTTCGCCGCTCTGAACACCTCCGTGTGGTCCGGCGGCTCGTTCATCTACGTGCCGAAGGGCGTGCGCGTGGACATCCCGCTGCAGGCCTACTTCCGGATCAACACGGAGAACATGGGCCAGTTCGAGCGGACGCTGATCATCGTCGACGAGGGTGCGTACGTGCACTACGTCGAGGGCTGCACCGCGCCGCTCTACTCCTCGGACTCGCTGCACAGCGCGGTCGTGGAGATCATCGTCAAGAAGAACGCGCGCTGCCGGTACACGACCATCCAGAACTGGTCGAACAACGTCTACAACCTGGTCACCAAGCGCGCCGTCTGCCACGAGGGTGCGACCATGGAGTGGGTCGACGGCAACATCGGCTCCAAGGTGACCATGAAGTACCCGGCGGTCTACATGACCGGCGAGCACGCCAAGGGCGAGGTGCTCTCGGTGGCGATGGCCGGCGAGGGCCAGCACCAGGACGCGGGCGCCAAGATGGTGCACGCCGCGCCGCACACCTCCTCGACGATCGTGTCGAAGTCGATCGCCCGTGGCGGCGGCCGCACCTCGTACCGCGGTCTGGTGCAGGTGCTGGAGGGCTCGCACCACAGCCGGAGCACGGTCAAGTGCGACGCGCTGCTGGTCGACACCATCTCGCGCTCGGACACCTACCCGTACGTCGACATCCGCGAGGACGACGTGTCGATGGGGCACGAGGCGACCGTCTCCAAGATCAGCGACGACCAGCTCTTCTACCTGATGAGCCGGGGCCTGAGCGAGGACGAGGCGATGGCCATGATCGTTCGTGGCTTCATCGAACCGATCGCCAAGGAACTCCCGATGGAGTACGCCCTGGAGCTGAACCGCCTGATCGAGCTTCAGATGGAGGGCGCGGTCGGCTGACGCCGCCGCCGCCCGGCCACGGACGGGCCCGGACCCGGTACGCCGGGTCCGGTCCAGCCCGCTTTGACCCTCCGATTCATGACAGACCAAGGAAGACATGACTACCCAGGCTTCCGCGCCGCCCAGCACCAAGTCGCAGGCGCTGCGCTCGTACGACGTCGCCGACTTCCCGGCCCTCACCGGCCTGGAGGAGGAGTGGCGTTTCACCCCGCTCAAGCGGCTGCGCGGCCTCAGCGGCGACGCCCAGGCCGGTGCCGGCACGGTCCGGCACGAGTACGGCGAGCTGCCCGAGGGCGTGGCCATCGAGCGCATCGGCACCGACGACCCGCGGGTGGGCAGCGTGCTCACCCCGGTCGACCGGGTCAGCGCGCTCGCGTACGGCGGCGCCGGGCAGGCGCTGCTGCTCTCGGTGGCGAGCGATGTCGTGGTGGGCGCCCCGGTGAGCGTGCGGGTGGTCGGCGACGGCGGCGAGGGTCTGGCCTTCGGGCACACCTTCGTCGAGGTGGGCCGATTCGCGGAGCTGACGCTGGTGCTGGAGCACGTCGGCTCGGCGACCCTGGCCGACAACGTCGAGGTGTCGGTGGGCGACGGGGCCAAGCTGACCCTGGTCACCGTGGCCGACTGGGCGCCGGACGCGGTGCAGGCGCAGCACCTCAAGTTCAAGCTCGGCCGGGACGCTCGGGTGACGCACGTGCAGGTGAGCCTGGGCGGTGACCTGGTGCGCCAGTTCACCAGCGTGGAGTACACCGGCCGGGGCGGCGAGGCCGAGCTGTACGGGGTCTACTTCGCCGACGGCGGCCAGCACCTGGAGCACCGCCAGCTGGTCGACCACTCCGTGCCGGACTGCCGCAGCTACGTCGGCTACCGGGGCGCCCTGCAGGGCGCGGACGCGCACACCGTCTGGGTGGGCGACGTGCTGATCCGGGCCGAGGCGACCGGCACCGACACGTACGAGATCAACCGGAACCTGCTGCTCACCGACGGCGCGCGGGCGGACTCCGTACCCAATCTGGAGATCGAGACCGGCGAGATCGCCGGCGCGGGCCACGCCAGCGCGACCGGCCGCTTCGACGACGAGCAGTTGTTCTACCTGATGGCCCGGGGTATCCCGGAGAGCGAAGCCCGCCGCCTGGTGGTCCGCGGCTTCTTCGCCGAGCTGATCAACAAGATCCCGGTGGAGTCGCTGCGCGAGCGCCTGGGCGACGCGATCGAGGCCCGGCTGGCCAAGGCGGGCGCTTGATGATCCGGATCTGCTCCACCGAGGACGTGCCGAAGGGCACCGCGATCAGCGCGGATGTCGACGGCACCCCGATCGCCCTGGTGCACGGCGAGGACGGCGAGTTCTACGCCGCCTACGACGAGTGCTCGCACGCCGCGGTCGCCCTCTCCGAGGGTGAGGTCGACGGCTGCACGCTGGAGTGCTGGCTGCACGGCTCGCGCTTCGACCTGCGCACCGGCGCGCCGACCGGCCTGCCCGCCACCGAACCCGTCCCCGTCTACCCCGTCGAAGTCCGCGACGGCGACATCTACCTCAGCCTGACGCCGAGTAATGGAGTGACCCGATAATGAGCACCCTGGAGATCCGCGACCTGAAGGTGTCGGTCAAGCTGCCCGAGGGTGAGCTCAAGCCGATCCTGCATGGGGTAGACCTGGAGGTGAATTCCGGTCAAACCCACGCGATCATGGGCCCGAACGGCTCCGGCAAGTCCACCCTGGCGTACTCGATCGCCGGCCACCCCAAGTACGAGATCACCGGCGGCTCGGTGACCCTCGACGGCGAGGACGTGCTGGCCATGACGGTCGACGAGCGCGCCCGCGCCGGCCTCTTCCTGGCCATGCAGTACCCGGTCGAGGTGCCCGGCGTCTCGGTGGCCAACTTCTTGCGCACCGCGAAGACCGCCATCGACGGCGAAGCGCCCAAGCTGCGCACCTGGGGCGGCGAGCTGCGCGGCGCGATGGAGCGCCTCCAGATGGACCCGGCGTTCGCCCAGCGCAACGTCAACGAGGGCTTCTCCGGCGGTGAGAAGAAGCGGCACGAGATCGTCCAGCTCGAACTGCTCAAGCCGAAGATCGCGATCCTCGACGAGACCGACTCGGGCCTCGACGTGGACGCGCTGCGCGTGGTCAGCGAGGGCGTCAACCGGGTCCGCGACACCGGTGACACCGGCGTGCTGCTGATCACCCACTACACGCGGATCCTGCGCTACATCAAGCCGGACTTCGTGCACGTCTTCGTGGCCGGCCGGATCGTCGAGCAGGGCGGCCCGGAGCTGGCCGACAAGCTCGAAGCCGAGGGCTACGAGCGGTACGCCGCCGGGGCCGGCACGGCCAAGGCCTGAGTGGGGAAGGCGCTGCCGAGATGACCAGCATCGCGATCCCCGAGGGGATGCCGCAGTACGACGACGTGCCGCGTTTCGACGTGGCCCGGGTACGCGCCGACTTCCCGATCCTCGATCGGGAGATCAACGGCCACCCGCTGGTCTACCTCGACAGCGCCAACACCTCGCACAAGCCCCGTCAGGTGCTCGACGTGCTCGACGAGCACTACGCGCGGCACAACGCCAACGTGTCGCGCTCGGTGCACACCCTGGGCACCGAGGCCACCGAGGCGTACGAGGGGGCGCGGGCCAAGATCGCCGCGTTCATTCACGCGCCGAGCGTCGACGAGGTGGTGTTCACCAAGAACTCCACCGAGGCGATCAACATCGTGGCGTACGCCTTCTCGAACGCCTCGCTGCGCCCGGACGGTGACCCCCGGTTCCGGCTCGGCCCCGGCGACGAGGTGGTGATCTCCGAGATGGAGCACCACTCGAACATCGTCCCGTGGCAGCTGCTGTGCGAGCGCACCGGCGCGACCCTGCGCTGGTTCCCGGTCACCGACCAGGGTCGGCTGGACGAGTCGGGCCTGGAGGACCTGGTCACCGAACGGACGAAGATCGTCTCGCTGGTGCACACGTCAAACATCCTCGGCACCGTCAACGCCACCTCCCGGATCACCGCGCGGGTCCGTGAGGTGGGCGCGCTGCTGCTGCTGGACTGCTCGCAGTCGGTGCCGCACCTGCCCATCGACGTGGTCGACCTGGACGCCGACTACATCGTCTTCACCGGGCACAAGATGTGTGGCCCGACCGGGATCGGCGTGCTCTGGGGCCGGGGTGAGCTGCTGGCAGCCATGCCACCGGTCTTCGGCGGCGGTTCGATGATCGAGACGGTCACCATGGCCCGCTCGACGTTCGCCGCGCCGCCGGCCCGCTTCGAGGCGGGCACCCCGCCGATCGCCGAGGCGGTCGCGCTCGGTGCGGCGGTCGACTACCTGACCGGCGTCGGGATGCGGGCCATCCAGTGGCACGAGAAGGAGCTGACGGCGTACGCGCTGGACGCTTTCGGCTCGGTGCCCGACCTGCGGATCTTCGGCCCGACCGTGCCGATCGGGCGCGGCGGCACCATCTCGTTCGCGCTGGGTGGCGTGCACCCGCACGACGTGGGTCAGGTGCTCGACTCGCTCGGCGTGCAGGTGCGGGTGGGCCACCACTGTGCCAAGCCGGTGTGCAGCCGGTTCGGCGTCCCGGCGATGACCCGGGCCTCGTTCTACCTCTACACCACCACCGAGGAGATCGACGCCCTGGTGGGCGGTCTGGAGCAGGTGCGGAAGGTGTTCGACTGATGGTGCAACTCGACCAGCTCTACCAGGAGATCATCCTGGACCACTACAAGCATCCGCACGGCCGTGGCCTGCGCGACGCCGACGATGCGGCCGATCAGGTCGCGGAAGCGCACCACGTCAACCCGACCTGCGGCGACGAGATCACCGTCCGGGTGGCCACCGACGGCGACGTGCTGCACGACATCTCGTACGACGGGATGGGCTGCTCGATCAGCCAGGCGTCGGCGAGCGTGTTGCACGAACTGCTGCGCGGTCGGGGCACCGGGGAAGCATTCGAGGTGCACGAGGCGTTCGTCGAGTTGATGTCCGGACGTGGCCAGGTCACGCCCGACGAGGACGTACTCGGTGACGGGGTGGCCTTCGCGGGCGTCGCCCGCTACCCCGCCCGGGTGAAGTGCGCGCTGCTGCCGTGGATGGCGTTCAAGGACGCCGCGGCACGCGCCGGCGTGGGCGTGGGCCCGGAGGTGAAGGCGTGAGCGAGCGTCAGCGAGCGATTTCCAGCAGCACTGTGGTGCCGGGTGGCATCACGAAGCGAACCGGAGGGACGGCATGAGCGAGAACACCGCTACCGCGGCGACGCCGGAGGCCGGTGACGCCACCGCGGCGCCGCAGACCGACGCCGTGACGACCGACGGAGCCGCGACGACCAACGCCGCTGCGACCGACGGCGCTGCGACCGACGCCGCTGCGGCCCCGGGTGCCGGCGACGCCGCCACCTCGGCGGGCGGCGTCAGCAAGGCGATGATCGCCGACATCGAGGAGGCGATGAAGGATGTCGTCGACCCCGAGTTGGGCATCAACGTGGTCGACCTGGGCCTGGTGTACGGGGTGCACGTCGACGACGAGAACGTCGCGACCCTGGACATGACGCTCACCTCGGCGGCCTGCCCGCTGACCGACGTGATCGAGGACCAGGCCCGGCAGGCGCTGACCACCGGCCCGGGCGGCGGCCTGGTCAACGACATCCGGATCAACTGGGTGTGGCTCCCGCCGTGGGGACCGGACAAGATCACCGACGAGGGTCGGGACCAGCTCCGTTCCCTCGGCTTCAACGTCTGACCCGACTCCGTCCCACAGTCGTCGAGCGCGGTGCCCTCCGGGGTGCCGCGCTCGATCCGTTGTGGGATGGGCTCACGCGCTCGCCGGCCGGCCGGCGTCGGCAAGATCCGCGCAACTTCCCCGATGTTGCTGTCTCCCGCCTGTCTGAGGCAGCAACATCGGGGATGTTGTGAGGATCTTGGCGCGGGGCGCGGGGAAAACTCCGTTGCGGAGGCGTGGGTGCGGCGCGCAGGATGCCGACTGTGATCGAGGCGTACCCGATGCAGGTTTCTGTCCGTGCGGCCACCGCCGCGCGTCGACAGCGCACCGTGCCCGGGGTGGCCTCGGCCCGTCGCCCGTCGTCGTGAGCGGCGCGTTCCTCGCGGGTCTGGTGGCCGGGTACGGCGTCGCCATTCCGGTCGGCGCGATCGCGATCCTCATCCTGGGGCTCAGTGCCCGTACCTCGTTCCGGGTCGGCGCGGCCGCGGCGCTCGCGGTGGCGACGGCCGACGGGCTGTACGCGGCGGTCGCCGCGTTCGGCGGCGCGAGCCTGGCCGGGGTCGTCGCCCCGGCGGCCGGTCCGCTGCGGGTGGTCGCCGCCGTGGTCCTGCTGGGCCTCGCCGCGCACGGCCTCTGGCGTACGTGGACCACCCACCGCTCCCGGCCGGCGCCATCGGCCGGTGGGGGCCTGCGCACTCCCGGGCGGGCGTACGCGGCGGTGCTCGGGCTGACCCTGCTGAATCCGACGACCGTGCTCTACTTCGCCGCGCTGGTGCTGGGTCGCCGGGACACCGCCGACGCGAACGGGCTGACCGCAGCGCTCTTCGTGGCCGGCGTGTTCCTGGCGTCGGCGAGCTGGCAACTGCTCATCGCCGGCGGCGGCACGATGGTCGGCCGGGCGCTGACCGGACCGCGTGGCCGGCTGGTCACCGGCCTGGTCTCCAGCGCGCTCATCGCCGCGCTCGCGGTGGCGGCGCTGCTGCCCGGCTGAGCGCCCCCGGCGGCGCTGCGGGACTGAGCGGGCCGGCCGGGGGACCGGACGGGACCATCGTGGCGTACGGTCGGGCCGTGACCAGTCGACCCGCAGCCGGGGGCGGCCGGTGGGTCGAGGTCGATCCGGCCCGCGTCGGCCGCTGGGTCGAGGGCTTCGCCGACCGGCACGGCCCGCCCACCACCACCGCGCGGGAGTACGGCCTGCTGCTCACCGCCCCCGACGGCACCACCGCCGAGTTGTACGCCCCACCGGGCGCTCCGGTAGGCGCGGACGTGGCCGCCTTCGTCGCCGCCGCCGGCACACCGCACCGGATCGGTCTGCTGCTGGCCCGCAAGGGCGCGGTGGCGGTCGGTGTGGCGCAGGGCCCCGATCTCGTGGTCTCCAAGGTGGACACCCGGTACGTGCAGGGGCGCACCGCCGCCGGGGGATGGTCGCAGCACCGCTTCGCCCGCCGGCGCGACAACCAGGCCAAGGCGGCGCTGGGCGACGCGGCGGACCTGGCCGTACGCCTGCTGTTGCCGGAGGCGGCGCGGCTCGCGGCCCTCGTCGGCGGCGGTGACCGGCGGGCCGTGGACACGGTGCTGGCCGACCGGCGGTTGGCCCCGCTCGTGCCGCTGCGGGCCGAGCGGCTGCTAGACGTGCCGGAGCCGCGGCACGCGGTGCTGGTCGCGGCGGTGAACGCGGCCCGGGCGGTACGCATCCGACTGCGCGACCCGGAACCCGACCCCGCGGAGTGATCGGGGAGACGACCGCCACGTGGATCGGGGTTCTCGGCGTGGTGCCCGCGCGGTGGCCGGAGGATGGGCGCGTGGAGTTCCTTGTTGACATGGTGACGACGGTGCCCGACGGCACGTCGGAGGACGGGGTTGCCGAGATGCGGGCACGCGAGGCGGCGCGCTCGGCCGAGCTGACGGCGCAGGGCAGCCTGCTGCGCCTGTGGCGGCCGCCGCTGGCGCCTGGGGAGTGGCGTACGTGGGGGCTGTTCGAGGCCGCCGACGTGGACGAGTTGGAGGCGGTCCTCGCCTCGATGCCGCTGCGCGCCTGGCGACGCGAGACCGTCACGCCGTTGACGCCGCACCCCAACGACCCGGGCCTGCCGCCCCGGCCGGCGGGGAGGTGACCATGGCTGGCAGCGAGGTCGAGATCCTGCGGTCCGTCCTGGACCGGTGGCGGTCGGCGGTGGACGCCCACAAGCCGGACCGCGTCGCGTCGGTCTTCATCGAGGACGCGGTCTTCCAGGGCCTGCGCCCGTACACCGTCGGCCGGGAGGGCGTCGCCGCGTACTACGCCGCACAGCCGCTCGGCCTGACCGCCGCGTACGAGGTCCGGGAGGCGCGGCGACTCGCCGACGACGTGGTCCTGGGCTACCTGGACGTGGAGTTCGGCTTCACCGACCGACCGGCGCTGACGGTGCACCTGGGCGTGGTCGTCCGGCGGGTCGGGGACGCCTGGTTGATCGCGCACTACCAGGTCTCCCGGCTCGACTGACGGTGCTCCATACCTCGGAAATTTGAACTCAATGGCGACGGTTGCCCGCAGCAAGGACATGCTTGTCCAGCGGCAAGCATGACCTCGGTGTATGGCACGGGAGTGACCCCAGCCTTCAGCTCAGCATTAGACCGGTTGGGCAGCGCATTCACCGCGATCAGAGCCCAGATGCCGATGACCGGGGTTGACAGGCCCCGAAGACAAGCGTTGTATAAACAGCGCGGCACCAAGAGAGAGAATTTCGGTAACAGAATTTTCTCGGTCCGGTTGCCGCGCTGGTCGACTACGGCGGTTTGTGCACGGGGGGCCGTGGCGCGAGCGACGTCGGTCGTTCCAGGATGTCGTGGGTCATCGCAGCGTGTGATGACTTGGATCTCACCTGGAGGACACGTGTTAAAGGCAATGACCAAGCTTTTCTCGGTCGCAATTCTCCTGATGGGTCTATCCTTGACCGCTGCCTCGCCGGCGGCGGCCTCGGTTGCCCAAGAGCGGACCGGCAAGCCCGCAGCAGAATGTGTTACCGCAGCTCAGGGTTCATCTGGCATGGTTCCCATGTTCGAGATCAACCCTTGCGCCGACCTGGACCTCAGTCAGGTCAACGACTGCACCTCCGGCACGTGCTATTCATACTGCTGGGATGTTGTGCACCCGTACACCTATTACTGGTGCGAGAGTCAGAAGAAGAACGTCCGGCACCATAATTGGCTCAAGTATCGCACTGGTACTCGTATGCCGAGTGGGTGCACTGGCAGTGTCGCAGCGGCGTAATTCGGAGAACTGACGCAGAAATTGATGGTCGAGAGTAATTGACAGTCGTATTGCCCCATTGCTCTCGATCAGCGTCTCTGTCGTCAGGTGCAGTGCCGTTGACGAAGCCTCCCCGTCCCGACGTCTGCACCCGAAGCGCTGCCGGGCCTCGGCCCGACTGACGGTAAACATGGACGTGGCAGGCCCCGCGGGGCCTGCCACGTCGCTTGTCGGATGTCAGAGCTGGTCGGTGCCGAAGGTGTCGCAGGTCTTCGGGTCGCCCTGGTCGTAGCCCTGGCTGAACCAGCGCTTGCGCTGCTCGGACGTGCCGTGGGTGAACTGGTCCGGGTTGACCCGGCCGCCGGAGCGTTCCTGGATGCTGTCGTCACCGATCGCCTCGGCGGCATCGATGGCCTGACTGACGTCGGCCTCGGTGATCGACTTGAACAGTGGCTTCTCGCCGGTTCTGTCCTTGCTCTCGCTGGCGTGCTTGGCCCAGGCGCCCGCGTAGCAGTCGGCCTGCAACTCCAGCCGCACCGACGCCGAGCGGGGGCCGCTCTGGTCGCCCTGGCCGGCCTTGGCGTTGGTGCCGAGCAGGTTCTGGATGTGGTGGCCGTACTCGTGGGCGAGCACGTACGGCTGGGCGAACTCGCCCTTGGCGCCGAACCGGGTGGCCAGCTCGTCGTAGAAGCTCAGGTCGATGTACACCTTTTTGTCGGCGGGGCAGTAGAACGGGCCGACGCCCGAGTCGGCCTGCCCGCAGCCGGTGTTCACGGCCTCTTGGAAGAAGTTGGTGATGGTGGGCTCGTACGTGCCGTTGCCCAGCTCCGGGTACGCCTTCTGCCAGTACCCCTGGATGCTGTTGACGTAGAGCAGGTTGCGGCAGCGCGCGTCCTGGAGGCGGTCCGGGTTCGCGGTGGAGCACACCTGGTCCAGGTCCTCGCCTCCGGCCTGTCCACCGTCGTCCCCATTGGTCATGGCATTGAGGCCGAAGCCCCCGCCGAGCAGGGCGATGATCACGGCTACCACGATGCCGATGATGCCGCCCCGGCCGCCGCCTCCCGGGATGGGGATGCCGATGCCGCCGCCCGACCCGCCGCCGCTGCCCCGACCCAGGTCTTTGGCCTGGGAGGTGTCGAGCTCGGCCTGCTCGTTGAGTTCCATGCTGACCCCGATCGCCGTATGCCGGTGAATGTCTGGTGTATGTCGTTTCGTCGCTTCAGTGCCGGACGGGGTCCGGACAGGCGTTCCGGTACCCGATGATCTTGATTGGTAATCCGGGCGGGTCGCCGGGGAGCGCCCGGTACACTTGTCCCCGTGCCGCGCTGCGAAGGCTGAACCGCCCCGCGCCGACGGGCCCACCGCCCGCCGGCGCTTTCGCGTGCCCTGAGTCAGCCTTCCAGACCCCGAGAGCGAGTCCCACGAGATGATCACTGCCACCGGCCTGGAGTTGCGCGCCGGCTCCCGGATCCTGCTGTCCGACACCACGCTGCGCGTGCAGCCCGGTGACCGGATCGGCCTGGTCGGCCGCAACGGCGCCGGCAAGACCACCACGTTGAAGGTGCTCGCCGGCGAGGGGCAGCCGTACGGCGGGCAGATCGACCAGCGCAGCGCCATCGGCTACCTCCCACAGGACCCGCGCACGGGCGACCTGGAGGTGACCGGCCGCGACCGGGTGCTCTCCGCCCGCGGCCTGGACGTGCTGATGGCGCAGATGAAGGAGATCGAGGCCCAACTGGCCGAGGACGCCAGCGACAAGCTGGTCCGCCGCTACGGCGCGCTGGAGGACCAGTTCGCCGCCCTGGGCGGGTACGCGGCCGAGGCCGAGGCCGCCCGGATCTGCGCCAACCTGGGGCTGCCGGACCGCGCGCTCGCCCAGACCATCGGCACCCTCTCCGGCGGTCAGCGCCGCCGCATCGAGCTGGCTCGGATCCTGTTCCGCGACGCCGGTGAGAACGGCGGCGGCATCCTGCTGCTCGACGAGCCGACGAACCACCTCGACGCGGACTCGATCACCTGGCTGCGCGGCTTTCTCGCCAACCACAAGGGCGGCCTCATCGTGATCTCCCACGACGGCGCGCTGCTGGAGTCGGTGGTCAACAAGGTCTGGTTCCTCGACGCCACCCGAAGCGTGATCGACGTCTACAACCTGGGCTGGAAGGCGTACCTGGAGGCCCGCGAGACCGACGAGCGCCGCCGCCGCCGGGAGCGGGCCAACGCGGAGAAGAAGGCCGGCGCGCTGATGGCGCAGGCCGACAAGATGCGGGCCAAGGCCACCAAGACCGTCGCCGCGCAGAACATGGCCCGCCGCGCCGAGAAGCTGATCTCCGGCCTGGAGGAGGTGCGCGTCGCCGACCGGGTGGCCAAGGTGCGCTTCCCCAGCCCCGCCCCGTGCGGCAAGACGCCGCTCACCGCGACCGGCCTGTCCAAGTCGTACGGCTCGCTGGAGATCTTCACCGACGTCAACGTCGCGGTGGACCGGGGTTCCCGGGTGGCCATCCTCGGGCTCAACGGCGCCGGCAAGACGACGCTGTTGCGGATGCTCGGCGGGCTGCTCACCCCGGACACCGGCGAGGTGCACGCGGGCCACGGGCTGCGGTTGGGCTACTACGCCCAGGAGCACGAGACGCTGGACGTGGAGCGGACGGTGCTGGAGAACATGCGGGCCGCCGCCGTCGAGCAGTCCGACACCGACCTGCGCAAGATCCTCGGCGCGTTCCTGTTCTCCGGCGACGACGTGAACAAGCCGGCCGGGGTGCTCTCCGGCGGCGAGAAGACTCGGCTGGCGCTGTCCACCCTGGTCTGCTCCGGCGCCAACGTGCTGCTGCTCGACGAGCCGACGAACAACCTCGACCCGGTCAGCCGCGAGCAGGTGCTCGACGCGATTGCCAACTACCCGGGCGCCATCGTGCTGGTCACGCACGACCCGGGTGCGGTGCTCGCGCTCAAGCCCGACCGCGCGATCCTGCTGCCCGACGGCGACGAGGACGCCTGGAGCGACGACCTCCTCGAACTGGTCGAGCTGGCCTGACCGGCCCGGCCCGGGCCGCCCGCGGCGGCAGGGGGCGGGTCCGCCTCAGCCGAGCAGGTCCACCAGCCGGCCGAGCACGCCGGAGCTGACCAGGATCACCACGCCGATGGCGACGAAGATCGCCGGCACCAGCCAGTGGCCGGTGCGCTCCACCAGCCGGACCACCCGGCGGTGCCCACCCAGCCAGGCCGCGGCGGCGCACCACAGGCCGACGAGCACCACGAAGACCAGCAGGAAGACCGCGCTGTCGCCGGGGCCGAGAGCCCGGAACACGGGTACGTAGACGGCCACGTTGTCGGCGCCGTTGGCGATGGTCACCCCGGCCACGCCGAGTGCGCCGGTGACGACCGTTGCCGGCTCGTCGTCGTCCGAATCGCGCAGCGCGCGGACGCCCAGCGCGATCGGCAGCAGGCCGAGCAGCCCGGTCCACGGGTCCGGCACGACCAGCAGCCCGGCGGCGACCACCGCGCTGGCCAGCGCGAGCGCGCCGATGCCGAGGTACTGGCCGGCGACGATCTGCCAGGTGCGGGGCCGGCCGGTGGTGCGGGCCGCCACGAAGAACAGCGTGAGGATGACGATGTCGTCGATGTCGGTGGCGGCGAAGACCACCGCCGCTCCGGCCGCCGTACCCAGCAGGTCGATCACGCCCGGGAGCGTACGGGCCGAGGCGTCGCCGCTCGGCGGTGGCCCTTCCGGACGGTGTGCCGGGACCGATCGCGAGGATCACTCTATCGGGAAGCTGACATTGCATAGCGTGTCGGTTGGCGAAGAGTTGATATCTGGCGCATGATCGTCCGAGGCGGTCTAATAGGTGGGACCGTATCCGAACCGCACAGTCTGGGACGTGAGGACACAGCATGGCAGCCACTGGCACAGCCACCAGCACTGAGAAGGGTCGCCGGATCGTCGGAGCCGAGCGTCAGACGCTCGCCAAGGACCTGGTAAAGCGGTACACCTCGGGGGAGAGCATCCGCGCACTGGCGGCCTCGACCGGCCGTTCCTACGGGTTCATTCACCGAGTGCTCACCGAGTCCGGGGTTCAGCTGCGTCAGCGCGGCGGTGCCCGGCGCCGCAAGAAGGCGTGACCCGCCCCTTCGCGTCGTTCACCAGCGCCGCGCCCCGGGCAGCCCGGTGACCGCCGAGGCGACCGGGGTTCGGCTGACCTGCGACGGGCCGGTTGCCACGGTGACGTTGTGCCGGCCCGACGTGCTCAACGCCCAGACGCCGGCGATGTGGCGCGCGATGAGCGACTTCTCCCGCGACCTGCCCGGCGACGTCCGGGTGGTGGTGGTGCGTGGCGAGGGGCGTGCGTTCTCCGCCGGCCTCGACCTCGCGGTTGCTGGCGCCTCCGGCCCGGGGTCGTTCGCCGAGTTGGCCACGCTGCCCGAGCAGGAGTGCGCCGACCAGATCGCGGCGTTCCAGGCCGGCTTCACCTGGCTTCACCGGCCGGACGTCATCTCCGTGGCCGCCGTGCAGGGGCACGCGATCGGCGCCGGTTTCCAACTCGCGCTGGCCTGTGACCTGCGGGTCCTGGCCGCCGACGCGAAGTTGTCGATGGCCGAGGTGACCCTCGGGCTGGTGCCCGACCTGGCCGGCACGAAGCGCCTCGTCGAGCTGGTCGGCTATTCCCGGGCGCTGGAGATCTGCGCGACCGGCCGCCGGCTGGACGCCGCCGAGGCGGACCGGATCGGCTTGGCCACTCTTGTCGTACCACCGGCCGAGCTGGACGGCGCGGTCCGTGACCTGACCGCGGGCCTGCTGGCCGGGGCCCGCGACGCGGTGGTGGAGATCAAGGCCCTGCTCGCCGGCGCTGCGGGGCGGTCGCACGCCGACCAGCAACGCGCCGAGCGGGAGGCGCAGACCCGCCGCCTGCGGGATCTGACCGGCCGAGGAGAATAGTAAGGACCGTACGGGAAGATCCGGGTTACGACCGAGGTTGTCAGAGTCGTCGGGAGAATTGACCTGACGTGTGTGGTCCACCCGACGACCCGGAGGTGAGCGGTGTCCAACCCGATGTCCGGCGGTGGCATGGCCGGGTGGAGCATGCTCCGGTCGATGCGTAACCGCGACGAGGTCTCCACCCACCGGCTCAAGCACGGCGTGGCCCGCCGCATCGTGGCCTTCGCCCAGCCCTACCGGCGCGACATCATCGTCTTCCTGGCCACCGTGGTGCTGGCCGCCATCATCGGCGTGGCCACGCCGGTGCTCGCCGGTGACGTCATCAACGCGATCAACCGGGGCGGCAGCGAGGCCGGCCGACTCGTGGTCCAGCTGGCCCTGTTCATCGCCGGGCTGGCGGTCGCCGACGCGCTGCTGTCGCTGGCCCAGCGGTGGTATTCGGCCCGCATCGGCGAGGGCATCATCCTCGACCTGCGTACCCGGGTCTACGACCACGTGCAGCGGATGCCGCTGCAGTTCTTCACCCGCACCCAGACCGGTGCCCTGGTCAGCCGGCTCAACAACGACGTTCTGGGCGCCCAGCGGGCGTTCACCTCCACCCTGTCCGGTGTGGTCAGCAACGTCATCCAACTGGTCCTCACCGCCGCGGTGATGTTCACCCTCTCCTGGCAGATCACCGCGCTCTCGCTGGTGCTGCTGCCGATCTTCATCATCCCGGCGCGACGGGTCGGGCGGCGGCTGGCCGACATCACGCGCGAGGCGTACAACCTCGACGCCAAGATGAGCGCGACCATGACCGAGCGGTTCGGGGTGGCCGGCGCGCTGCTGGTGAAGCTGTTCGGCCAGCCCGAGATCGAGGCCCGCCGGTTCGCCGACCGGGCCGAGCGGGTGCGTGACATCGGCATCCAGTCCGCCATGTACTCCCGGACGTTCTTCGTGGCGATGCTGCTGGTCGCCTCGCTGGCGCAGGCGCTCACCTACGGCCTCGGCGGTTGGCTCGCCGTCACCGGCGGCGTCAGCGCGGGCACCGTGGTGACCCTCGCGCTGCTGCTCACGCGGCTGTACGGGCCGCTCACCGCGCTCTCCAACGTCCGGGTGGACGTGATGAGCGCGCTGGTCTCCTTCGACCGCGTCTTCGAGGTGCTCGACCTCGAACCCGGCATCGTCGAGAAGCCCGACGCGGTGCCGGTGCCCCGCGGCAACGGTCGCGTCGACTTCCGCGACGTCCGCTTCCGCTACCCGAGCGCCGCCGAGATCTCCCTCGCGTCGCTGGAGGAGGTCGCCACTCTCGACCGGACCGTCAACGAGCCGGTGCTCAAGGGCGTCTCGTTCAGCGTCGAGCCGGGGCAGATGGTCGCCCTCGTCGGCCCGTCCGGCGCCGGCAAGTCGACGCTGTCCATGCTCATCTCCCGCATCTACGACGTCACCGACGGCCAGGTGCTGGTCAGCGGGACGGACGTGCGCGACGCCACGCTCGCCTCCCTGCGCGACGAGATCGGCGTCGTCACCCAGGATTCGCACCTGTTCCACGAGACGATCGCCGAGAACCTGCGGTACGCCAAGCCGGACGCCACCGACGACGAGATCTGGGCGGCGCTCGCCGGCGCCCAGGTCGCCGACCTCGTCCGGTCGCTGCCCGACGGGCTGGACACCACGGTGGGGGAGCGCGGCTACCGCTTCTCCGGCGGCGAGAAGCAGCGCATCGCCATCGCCCGCCTGCTGCTCAAGGCCCCGTCGATCGTGATCCTCGACGAGGCGACCGCACACCTGGACTCGGAGAGCGAGGCGGCCGTGCAGCGGGCGCTGTCGGTGGCGCTGGCCGGGCGTACCGCCCTGGTGATCGCGCACCGGCTCTCCACCGTCCGCGACGCCGACCAGATCCTCGTGCTCGACGGCGGGCGGATCGTCGAGCGGGGCCGCCACGACGAGCTGGTCGCGGTCGGCGGGCTCTACGCCGAGCTGTACCGCACCCAGTTCGCGGTCGCCGACTCGCCCCGGCCCTTCGTGGACGCGACCGGCTCCGAGCCGGTGGTCATGCCCCTGGGCACGTACGTCGCCGACGAGGCGATGCCACCCGCCGCCGCCAACTGACCCGTCAGGTGCCGATCGGGGGGTGCGGCGAGTCGATCGTGCGCACGCCCCGCGAGCGCAGCAACGCGTTGACCCGGTCGGTGATCTGCCGGTCGGGCTTGCGCAGCATCCAGATGCGACCCACGAGGACCGCGCTGTTGGGGCCGGGCACGTCCCACGGCCCGCCGTTGGGGTAGACAGCGAGGGCGACCTGACCGAAGCCCGGCCGGGTCAGGCCAGCTTCGCGGATCTCCTCCCATCGGTAGCGGCGAGTGACCCGGCCACGGCGCCGAATCCACAGTCCGATCTCGTCGGCCAACAGGGCGTCGCCCCGCTGTCGCCAGGCCACCACCACCGTGGTGAGCAGAAGAGCGACCGGTACGAACGGGAAGGTGGGCGCCAGCCAGACGCCAGCGGCGACCAGCGCGGCGAGCGCACCGAGCGGGACGAGGACCGCGGGCCACAGCCGCGAGGCGAGCAGCTCCTCCAGCCCAGGCTTGCAGTCGTCGGCCATGTGGCGTTCGTTCCCAGTCCACGATGGAACGAACCTGTCGATCATGGTGCGGGGGCCAGTGGAAGCGGCAGCCCAGGAGTGGGTTACTCGGCTACGAACACACCCACGCCCCCGAGCGTTGATCGACTCGGGTTCCTGGAATCGGGGGTGTCCCGGTCGCGTCGACAGCCCGACTTCCATGAAGTCGAGTCGATCAATGGCCGGGTGCGTCAGTCCGGGCGACGGTCCGGCAGGCCGGTCGCCTCGCGCAGCTCGGCGAACGCGGCCCCCAGCGTGACCGGCGTGAAGTGCGCGTTCAGGCCACTCGGGTTCGGCAGCACCCACAGCCGCGCCCCGGCCAGCGACTCCGGCTGCGGCCCGAAGGCGGCCTTCGGCCGCTGAAAGCCGATCCGGTACGCGGTCACCCCGACCACGGCCACCCAGCGCGGCCGGTAGCGGGTCACCTTGTCGGTCAGGATCGCGGCGCCGTCCAGCAGTTCCTCGGCGCTGAGCTCGTCGGCGCGGGCGCTGGCCCGGGCGGCCATGTTGGTGATGCCGAGCCCGAGGGCCGGCAACTCGCCCTGCTCGCTCGGGTGCAGCAGCCGGGGAGTGAACCCGCCCAGGTGCAGTGCCGGCCAGAACCGGTTGCCAGGCCGGGCGAAGTGCCAGCCGGTGGCGGCCGACCAGAGGCCGGGGTTGATCCCGACGAAGAGCACCGACAGCTCGGGCGCGAGCACGTCGGGGATGGTCCGGTCGGTGGCGGCGGCCAGGTCCGCCTTGCTCGGCCGTGGATGCGCGGCACCCGCACGACCTCCCAGCGCGGGCGGCACATCCCCGCCTCGGCCGCCCCCGCCGGGCGTCGAAGCGCCGGCTCGGCCGCCGGGTGCGGGAGCGCCGCTTCGCCCGCCGGGTGCGGGAGCGCCGCCCCGCCCGCCGGGTGTCGAAGCGACGGCCCGGCCGCCGGGTGTCGGAGCGCCGGGTGTCACAGGCCGCGCAGCGCGCCGCCGTCGACCGGCACGGTGAGGCCGGTCAGGTAACTGGCGGCGGGGGAGAGCACGAACGCGGCCACCCGGCCGAACTCGGCCGGGTCGCCGAGGCGTCGCAACGGGATGCTCGCCTCCGCCTCGGCGCGGGCGCGCTCCGGGTCACCGGTGGCGGCGAACAGCTCCCGGTTGCGGTCGGTCAGGATCCGGCCGGGCAGCAGGCCCACCACCCGTACGCCACGCGGGCCGTAGTCGTCGGCGATGTCCTTGGCGACGCCGACCAGGCCGGGCCGCAGGCCGTTGGAGATGCCCAGGCCGGGCACCGGGCCGCGGGCCGAGGTGGAGAGCACCAGCCCGATCGCGCCCCCGTCGGGCAGCGCGGCGGCGACGGTGCGCGCCGCGCGGACGGTGCCCAGAAAGACGGTCTCGAAGGAGTGCCGCCACTGCTCGTCGGTGATCGACGCCGCATTACCGGCGGGTGGGCCACCGACCGAGATGAGCGCGCCGTCGATCCGGCCGAAGTGCTTCCGGGCCGCCGCGACGAGCCGCTCCGGGGTCTGCGGGTCGGCCAGGTCGGCGGTGACGCCGACCGCCCGGTCCGGGCCACCCAGCGCATCGGCGGCGGCGTCGACGGCGTCGGCGTCGCGGGCCGAGAGCACCACCCGCGCGCCGTCGGCGACCAGGCACTGCGCCGTCGCGTAGCCCAGGCCGCGGGAGGCGCCGGTGAGCACGTACACCCGGTCGGTCAGTCCGAGATCCATGTCGCCGATCCTGCCGCATCAGGCTCGGGCCCGCCAACGTGGGCGGGCGGACGCGCGGCGGGGCGCACCAGGCGTACCCAACCGGCGATCTGCACCGCGACGGCCCCGCCGGCGCGGGCCACGGCCGGCAGCCGGCGCTGGCGCGGCGCCCGACGCCCGTCGTAGCGCAGGCCCGCCTCGCGGACGGCCAGCTCCTCGGCGCCGGCCGGCGGCAGCGCGTCGCGGTCGCGCAGCGCCCGGGCCAGGTCCCAGCCGTCGCGCAGGGACCCGGCGGTGGGGCGCTCGGCGGCCCAGTCGGCGAAGGTCGCCGGCCAGGCCGTGCCGAGGCCGGCGGCGAGCAGCGGCCAGTGCCGGGCCACCTCACCGGCCCGTTTGCGTCGCAGCGCCGCCCGGGTGGCGGCCAGCGGCCCGGCCGCGAAGCCCGCCGGCGGCGGACCTCCGGCGACCAGCGTCGCCACCAGCTCCGCCTGCCGCGCGGCGAGCCCGGCGCGGGGGTCGGTGCCCGTCACGTCACGGCCGGGAAGCCGGCGGCGGTGGCCAGGGCGTCCAGCTCGGCGCGCAGCTCGGCGGCCGGTGGATAGCCGCCGTCGCGTTCCAGCAGGAGCGCCGGTGGCCGCTGCCGGGCGCAGAGCGCGCGGACCAGCTCCAGCACCTCCGGCGGCACCGGATCGGTGTGCGTGTCGTGGTAGAACCCGCCGTGCTCGGCCCCGCCGGCCACGTGCACGTAACCGATCCGGTCCAACGGCAGCCGGTCGAGCAGCGCGAGCGGGTCGCTGCCCCGGTTGCGGGCGTTGGCGTGCACGTTGGCGATGTCCAGCAGCAGCAGCGCGCCGGTGCGGTCGAGGATCTCGGTGAGGAAGTCCGCCTCGTCCAGCTCGTCGTCGGGCCAGTCGAACAGGGCGGCGATCGGCTCCAGCGCGATCGGCACGGGCAGCTCGGCCTGCGCCCGGGCCACGTTCGCGCAGACCGCGTCGACCGCCTCCCGGCTGCGCGGCAGCGGCAACAGGTGCCCGGCCTCCAGCCCGCCGGCCCGCACGAACGCGATGTGCTCGCTGACGAGCGGGGCGTCCATCCGCTGCGCGACGGCGGCCAGGTGGGCGACGCGGGCCGGGTCGACCGGCTCGGCGCCGCCGAGGGAGAGCCGCACCCCGTGCGGTACGACGGTCACGCCGCGCTCGGGCAGCTGCGCCAGCC
Organism: Micromonospora sp. NPDC005254; assembly: GCF_042872525.1. Classification (NCBI taxonomy): domain Bacteria; kingdom Bacillati; phylum Actinomycetota; class Actinomycetes; order Micromonosporales; family Micromonosporaceae; genus Micromonospora; species Micromonospora sp. NPDC005254. The sequence goes on from NZ_JBIAKM010000003.1 coordinate 515,357, forward strand.
CCGGCGGCAGCGGCCCGGTCGCCGGCACCGACTCGGCCACCACCTCGACGAAGCGCAACCCGGGCAGCTCGGCCACGAAACCGGCGATCTCGGGACGCCAGCCGATGCCGACGCCGTACGGGGCGGTCATCCGCCGCACCCACCGCCGCCGCATCCGCCGCCACCGCCGCCACCGCAGGAGCTGCCGCCGCCACACGAGCTGCCGGCGGTGCCCGATGACCCGGTGCTGGTGCCCGAGGACCAGCCGCTGCTGGCGATGGCCTGCCGCTGGATCTCGGCCTGCTCGGCGAAGCCCGGGTCGATCGCCCAGAGGGACGCGGTGCCGTACAGCGCCACGCCCATCGCCGCGCCCGCCGCGCCGTAGGTGGCGTACGCGGGGGACGAGGCGGGGGCCAGGTGGGTGTGCCGCTTTCGCAGGTCGCGCAGCGCGGCGCGACCGGCCCGGCTGGTCTGCGGCACCCGCCAGAGCAGCAGCACCGCCACCAGCACCCCGACCAGGGTGAGCAGCAGGTAGCCCACGGGCCGCCCGTTGGCCAGGCCGGCGAACAGCCGCACCACGCCGAGCACCAGCAGCGCGGCGAGGAGCCGTGCCCACCGCCGTGCGGTGGCCCGTCGCGTCGGGCTCACGAGCAGGCCACGCTCTTCGAGGCCGGTGCGGAGCTGGTCGAGCGCGGCGACCACCCGTTCGTTCTGGCCCAGGTCCGGGACGCGGGAGTGCTGGTGGGCCGCCCAGTGGATGGCGTTGTCCAACGGGGTGAGCCCCGTCGGCGCCGCCCCGACGGTGGTCAGCCGGCGGTCCGGCCGTACGCCGATCGCCCCGCTGCCGCGGAGCCCGCCGAGCGCGGCGTGCACGGCGAGTGCGGGCCCACCGTTGAGGTACGCGACCTGTTGCGGGCCGAGCGGGTCGGCGGCGGCGTGCCCGCCTTCGGTGGCGAGGCGTACCCGGTGCAGCACCGCGAGGGCGACCGCGACGGCGACCGCCACGAGGTAGAGCCGGAGGAAGGTCGGGCCGGGGATGCCCCAGGTGTCGCCCGACGCGGCGTGGACGATCATCGGCTGCTCCTGTCGCCGGAGGGATCGGCGGCCCCATTGTGGAGCACGACCGCCACGGTCCCCGTCCCGGTGCGGCCGGCGTTCAGCGGCGGCGGACGGCCTCCTCGACCAGGCGACGGTGCGGCCGGCGTTCAGCGGCGGCGGACGGCCTCCTCGACCAGGTCGAGCACCGGGCCCAGGTCGCCGGCCGGTCGGCCCATCGCCAGGTGCAGCACCAGGCCGTCGTAGGCCAGCTCCAGGAACTGGGCCAGCACGTCGATCGGTACGTCCTCGCGCAGCACCCCGGCGTCGCGTTGGCGGGCCAGCCGGTCGCGGGTCGCCTCGGCGATCGCGGCGGACCGTTCGGCCCAGCGCTTGGCGAACGCCGGGTCGGTGCGCAGCCGGCGGGAGACCTCCAGTTGACTGCCCAGCCAGCCGGTGGTGTCGGGGGAGACCGCGCGGGCCAGCAGATCGCGCATCACCTGCACCAGACCGTTGCGGGCCACCGTCTCGACCATGGCGGCGGCGTCATCCTCCGCGACGGCGAGGAAGAGCGAGTCCTTGTCCCGGAAGTGGTGGAAGATGGCGCCCCGGGACAGCCCGGTGGCCTCCTCGAGGCGGCGGACGGTCGCCCCCTCGTAGCCGAGCCGCGCGAAACACGCCCGCGCGGCGGCGAGGATCTCCTGCCGGCGCGCGTCGAGCTGGTCCTGGCTTACTCTGGGCACACGTCGATCGTCGCAGGTCACCCCGGCCTATGCAAACCGTACGTACGGCTTGGTGCGGTGCCGTTTACCATCCTCCGGTGACCCCGCCTCACCCCACGCCCACCGCGGCGCTGACCGTCGCCACCGTCCAGGCCACCCCCGTACCCGGTGATGTCGCCGGCAACGCGACGGCCGCCGCCGAGTTGGTCCGTCAGGCCGCCGGACAGGGCGCCCGGGTGGTCGTCCTCCCCGAGCTGTACCTGTGCGCGTACCACCCGCCGACCCTCGCCGCCGACCCGGTCGGCACCGACGTCGTGGCCGACCCGGCCGGGGTGGTCGCCGACGGTCGGCTCGACCCGTTGCGCGCCGCGGCGCGGACGGCCGGGATCACCGTGGTGGTCGGGGCGGCGGCGCGGCACCCGGACGGTCGGCGCACCATCGCCGCCCTGGTGGTCGACCGCGCCGGCGCGATCCGGGTCGGGTACGACAAGCAGCAGCTGTGGGGCGACGAGCGCGAGCTGTTCAGCCCCGGCGGTCGGGGCGCCACGCTGCTGGTCGACGACTGGCGGCTCGGGTTGGGCATCTGCTACGACGGCTGCTTCCCCGAGCACGGCCGGGCCGCCGCGCTCGACGGCGCGCACGCCTACCTGTGCCCCAGCGGCTACCTGGCCGGCTCCGAGCACCGCCGGGACCTGTACTACGCCGCGCGGGCCCTGGACAACACGATGTTCGTGGTCTTCGCCAACGCGGTCGGCGGCGGCGACCCGTGGCGGTTCAACGGCGGCGCGGCGATCTACGACCCGCAGGGACGTACGCTCGCCCGGGGCGCTGACGAGGGCACGGCGGTGCTGGTGGCGACCCTCGATCCGGCCGCGCTCACGGCCACCCGGTCGGCCCATTCGATGCTCGCCGATCTGCTGCCGAGCCAGGGCGGCCCACGGGTGTCGCTGACCGGTTGAGCCCACCGTCAGGTCGACACCCGCGGGATCTGTTGGCGGACACGTCGGTCCCGTAGGGTGCCCGAGTGCCACTGCTCCTGCTGGACCTGGACAACACCCTGCTGGATCGGGCCGGGCCGTTCCGCCGCTGGGGTGAGCGCTTCCTGGACGGTATCGGCGCGCCCCCCACCGACATCGACTGGCTGCTCTCGATCGACGCGGACGGGTTGACCGACCGCTGGGACCTGGCCGACGCGATCCGGGACCGCTACGAGCTGCGGATCCCCTCGATCGACCTGGTGGAGGAGCTGCACGACGGGGTGGTGGCGCAGACCCGCCTCGATCCGCTGACCGCCTGCGCGCTGCGGATCGCCGACGACGCGGGCTGGGTGCCGGTGGTGGTCTGCAACGGCACCGTACGCGTCGAGGACGCCAAGATCCGCCGTACCGGCCTGGACCGGTACGTCGCCGACTGGGTGATCTCCGAGGAGGCCGGGGTCAGCAAGCCCAACCCGCGGATCTTCGCGCTCGCCGCGCAGCGGGTCCGGATGCCGCTGCGCGGCGCCTGGGTGGTCGGCGACAGCCCGGAGGCGGACATCGGCGGCGCTGCCGCCGTCGGGTTGCCCAGCGTCTGGCTGCACCGGGGACGGACCTGGTCGGACGTCCGGTTCGCGCCGAGCCGCACGGTGGACGGGCTGATCGCCGCGGTCGCCACGGTGCTCGCGAGCTGACGCGGTTCGCCGCCGCCGGACGCGGCGCGCACCGGCCGGGCGGCGGCAGCGGTAATTCGATTGACCGGCCGTCGGGGCGACGGCAGCATGGGCGGCGCATCGTGCACCCGGGCGTACGCCCGGTCGAGGAGAGGGGGTTGGTCATGGCCGTCTTCGCAGGTCGCTTCCAGCTGCCTAACTCAGCCTCGACCAAGGGAACCTCACCACAGTGCGCGATCATGACCTGCCGGCGCTGGAGCGCCGCAGCCGCGGCAAGAGCCGCTTCGACGACGACGAACCGCAGTTTCTGAAGCGCGGGCGGCCCACCGAGCCGCTCGCCGACCCCGACGGCGATCCTGACCCGGCCACCGGCGAACGCTGGTCGTCGTGGGACGACGCCGTGCACGGCCCTGCGCCGCATCCGCAGTGGCTGGTCACCGAGCTGGCCGCCAAGGACACCGAACTGGGTGTGTTGAAGACCGGTAAGGAGGCGGACGTCCACCTGGTCCGCCGGGCGGTACCGGACACGGACCGCTCCTGCCTGCTGGCGGTCAAGCGATACCGGGACGCCGAGCACCGGCTGTTCCACCGCGACGCCGGCTACCTGGAGGGGCGCCGGGTGCGGCGGTCCCGGGAGAACCGGGCGATGGCCGGCCGGACGGCCTTCGGCCGGCAGATGATCGCCGGGCAGTGGGCGGCGGCCGAGTTCGCCGCGCTGGCCCGGCTCTGGGAGATCGGCGCCGGGCACGACCGGATCGCCGTGCCGTACCCCGTGCAGTTGCGGGGCACCGAACTGATGTTGGAGTTCGTCGGCGACGCCGAGTCGGGGCTGGCCGCGCCCCGACTGGCCCAGCTGCGGCCCGGCCCGGCCGAGCTGCGCGACCTGTGGGGTCAGCTGGTCGAGGCGCTGCGCGTGCTGGCCCGGGCCGGCTACGCCCACGGCGACCTGTCGCCGTACAACCTGCTCGTGCACTCCGGGCGGCTGGTCGTGATCGATCTGCCGCAGGTGGTCGACGTGGTGGCGAACCCGCAGGGGCCCGAGTTCCTGGCCCGCGACGTGCGGGTGGTCAGCGCCTGGTTCGTGGCCCGGGGGCTGGGCGCCGAGCAGGTCGACCCCGGTGCTCTGACGGGGGAGCTGCTGCGGGAGGCGGGCATCCGCTGACCGGAGCGGGTCGGGCGGCCCGAGCGGCCGCCCGACCCGCCCGTACCCGTCACTGCAGGTAGCGCTCGACCTCGGGCTTGGGGCGTTCGCCCTGGGAGTCCGGGTCGCCGTGGGTGGTTCGGGCGGCCCGACGGCGGCGTAGCAGGTCCCAGCACTGGTCGAGGGACTCCTCCAGGGCGCGCAGCCGCTCGCTGGCCTCGCCCTCGGTGCCCGACTCGTGGGCCTGGGCGTCCGCGCGCAGCCGGTGTTCCTCGTCGACCAGCTCGGAGATCCGGTTCAGGATGGTCTTGTCGTCCATGCCACAGAGCCTGGCACAGGGTGCCCGACATCGCCCGGATTCGCAGGTACCGGTGCGTCCTGGCGCGCCCGCGCCGCCCGCCCTCTGGGATCGCCCGGGTGCGACCCGGCGGGCGGGCCCGCTGGCCGAGCAGCCCACGGACCCGCCGTCCCGTGGGCTCGCCGGCGGCTGCGACCTCAACGTGCACGGGTGCGACCTGCATCGGTGCCGCATCCTGACTATCCACTCAGGACTCAGGCCGGCCATCGCCATCGATGTCCGTTGGGCGTGTCGGTGGAATCTCACCGGTCACAGGTCTAGAGGTGCCCCCGAATTGGTGAGATGCTTCCGTCGCCCAGAAGGTGAAAGTTCCACAGTCCCGACCGGCCGAAGTGGACAACCCAGGCCGGCGGAACGACGAGGAGACGTTGCATGTCCCAGGTGTCCGATGCCGGCCCCACCCCCGTCAGCACCGAACCCCGGATGATCCCGCTCCGTCGCGCCCTGCCCGCGCTGGTCCGCGACCCGCTCGGCGCGCTGGTCGGCTTCGCGGACGCCGCTGGCGGCGAGGTCGTCCGGCTGAACCTCGGCTCGTTCCGCCCCTACCTCGTCAGTCACCCGGAGCACCTGCAACGCGTGCTGAGGGACAACGTTGCCAACTACACCCGCGACGGCGACGGACTGCTGTGGCGGCCGGTCCGCCGGATCGTCGGCGACGCCATCCTGGTCGCCGAGGGCGAGATCTGGGAGTCCAGCCGCGGCGCGCTGCAACCGCTGTTCACCGCGAAGCGGGCCGAGACGCTCGTCGACCGGATGGCCGAGGCGATCAACGAGGCCGTCGACGAGTGGCTGGAGCCCGCCCGCGACGGCCGCCCGATCGACGGCGGCGCCGAGCTGACCCGGATCGTGCTGCGGACCACCATGCGGGTGCTCTTCGCCGACCGCATCTCCGTGCCGGACGCGCTGCGGATCAGCGCCGCGCTGGACACCGTCACCACCGCGATGCTCCCGCGCCTGCTGGTGCCCTTCGTGCCGTACGCGGTGCCGATGCCCGGCGACCGACGCTTCTCCGAGGCCGTGCGGACCATCGACGAGGTGGTGCTGCCGATCATCCGGGAGGCCCGGGCCCGGCCCACCGACGGCGACGACATCATCTCCACCCTCTGCCGGCCGCGCGCCGACGGCAGCGAACCCGACGAGTACGCGATCCGCGGCGACGTGGTGGCGATGTTCTCCACCGCCACCGAGACCACCATCGCCCTGCTCTCCTGGCTGTGGCCGGTGCTGGCCTCCCGGCCCGACGTGGCCGAGCGGATGACCGACGAGATCGAGCAGGTGGTCGGCGCGGAACGGGTCGGCCGCGAGCACCTGCCGCAGTTGCGCTACGGCCGCATGGTGCTCGACGAGATGCTGCGGCTCTACCCGGCCGGCTGGATGATCCCCCGGACCGCGGTCGGCGACGACGTGCTGGGCGGTGTGCGGATCAAGGCCGGTGGCACGGTGCTGGTCAGCCCGTACGTCACCCAGCGGATGTCGACGTTCTGGAACGACCCGACGCTGTTCGACCCGGAGCGCTTCGCGCCGGAGAAGCCCCGGCGGCGCTACCGCTACTCCTACTTCCCGTTCGGCGGCGGCCCGCACCAGTGCCTCGGGCAGTACCTGTTCCTGCTGGAGGCGCAGCTCATCGTCAGCACCGTGCTGAGTCGCTACCGCTTCCGACTGCGCGAGCCCGTCGGCCTGACACCCCGGCTCGGCGCCTCGCTGCAACCCAAGCAGCGGGCCGAGCTGATCGTCACTCCGGTCGAGCGGCCGGTCGTGTCATGACCGGGGTCCCGTGGCCGGTGCAGGCCGGGCCCGACGCGGTAGCCGAGCAGGGCCGGGTGTGCGCGCTCGCCGTGCGTGGCGTCCGCGACCTGCAGGGCGTCACCGCCGCCCATCCGGAACTCTTCGACGCCGCGCCGTTCGACGCCGCGCTGCTCAGCTCGGTGGCCACCGCGATCGCGTTCACCGCGCCGTGGCACACCGCCGCCGAACTGCGGATCACCACCCGTACCCTGCTCTGGGTCTTCGCCGCCGACTGGCAGGTCGACTACCTCGCCCGGTCCGCCGACGACGTCCGGGCGATCGTGACCGACTGCCTGGCGGTCGCCGACGGCGCCGCGCCCCCGCCGGGCCGGCACCTGGCGCGGCTGCTGGCCGACCTGCGCGACGAGTTGGCGAGCGTCCCGGCGTTCACGCGGCTGCGCCCGATCTGGCGCGACGAGCTGGCGCGGATGCTCGCCGCCGTGTCGCGTGAGTGGGACTGGAAGAACCTGCCGACCGACCCGACCACCGGGCGGCGCCTGCCGGACCTGGACCGCTATCTGGACAACGCCGACAACCTCGCCTGCTCCTTCGTCAACGTCACGCACTGGATCGCCACCGGCGACGAGCGGACCCTCGCCCAGTTGACCGACCTGCTGGACGCCGGACGTGGCGTGCAGCGGGTGCTGCGGTTGGTCAACGACCTCGCCACGCACGGGCGGGACGCCGAGTGGGGTGATCTGAACGCCCTGCTGCTGGTCGACGACCCGGCGCGGGTGCACGCCCGGCTCGCCGAGCTGACCACCCGGTCCCGCGGCGACCTGGCCGCCCTCGCCGAACGCTGCCCCCGCCAGGCGGACTACCTGCACCGGCAGATCTCCTTCACGGGTGGCTTCTACCAGCTGTCGGACTTCTGGGGGGCACGCGGTGAGTGAGGGCTCCCCGCGCGTACTGGCCGAGCCGGCCACCGACGCCGCGCGCGAGCTGATCGCCGGCCTCGCGCTGCGGCCGTGGGGGCAGGTCGCCGCCTCGGTGTACGAGAGCGGCCGGCTCGTCGCCGGTGCGGCCTGGCTGCCGGGACACCACCAGCGGATCGGGTTCCTGCTGCGCGAGCAGCGCCCGGACGGCGCGTGGGGCCCGCCCGAGGGGTACGCCCTGGTGCCCACGCTCAGCGCCACCGACGCTCTGCTCGCCGCGCTGGCCGACGGCGGGTGGTCCGGGCCGGACCTGCTCGCCCCGGTGGCGCGCGGGCTCGACGCGCTCACCGGCCGGCTGCTCGCCACGCACGCGCGGGCGTTGCCGGACACCCCGGCGCTGGACCTCATCGTCCCCGCGCTGGTCGAGTCGATCAACGACCGGCTGACCCGGCTGGACCGGGCGACCGCCGACCGGCTGCCCCACCCGCCGCTGACCCTGCCACCGGGGCTCGGCCCCGACCGGTTGCGCGCGGTACGGGCCGCGGTGGCCGCCGGGGCGGCGCTGCCGACCAAGCTGGCCCACTTCTACGAGGTGCTGGACGCGACACCGGCCGACGCCGGGCCGACGCTCACCGCCGTCGGCGCCTCACCCGCTGCGACCGCCGCCTGGCTGACCGCCGCCGGCCCGGACGCCGGCCCCGCCGCGCACGCCTTCCTGCGGGAGCTGATCCGCGAGGGCGACGGGCCGGTGCCCTGCCCGGCCCCGATCACCGTCTTCGAGCGGGCCTGGGTGCTCGGCGGGCTGCGCCGCGCCGGTGTCGCGGTCAACCCGCCGGCGACCGTGCTGCGCACCCTGGCCGCCGCCACCGCCGCCGAGGGCGTCGCCACCGGCGAGGGCCTGCCGACCGACGCCGACACCACCTCGGTCACGCTGGACGCGCTGGCCCGGCTCGGCCACCCCGCCGACCCGGCCAGCCTGTGGGCGTACGAGACGGCAGACGGTTTCTGCACCTGGCCGGGGAGCGAGGACGGCTTCTCGGTCACCACCAACGCGCACGTGCTGGACGCGTTCGGCCAGCACGTGGCCGCGCACCCCGGCGCGGACACGCGCTACCACCGGGCGATCGAGCGGCTCAGCATCATGCTGCCGGCACACCAGCTCGCCGACGGCCCCTGGCAGGACCGGTGGCACGCCTCGCCGTACTACGCCACGGCCTGCTGCGTGCTGGCCCTGGCGGAGTTCGGTCGCGGCGGCGTGGCGGCCGAGGCGGTGGACCGGGCGGCCCGTTGGGTGCTGGACAGCCAACGCCCCGACGGCTCGTGGGGGCGGTGGGGCGGAACGGCCGAGGAGACCGCGTACGCCCTGCAGGTGCTGCTGGCCGCACCGACCGGAGCGCCCCGGGTCGACGACGCGGTGGCGCGCGGCCACGCCTACCTGCACCGGCCGTCCGGTCGGGTCGACCCTCCACTGTGGTACGGCAAGGAGCTGTACTGTCCTACCGCGATCGTCCGCGCGGCGGTGCTGGCCGCCTGCCGGCTGGCCTCCGTCCATCTGGCGGATGCCGACCGTTCGGTGGTGGATTGTGGTTACGCGGCAACAAAAACAACAACTTGAGGGGTTGTGTGGACACTGCTAGCGTACGCAGAGCCTCAGCCCCGTTCGCCCCGCCGTGGCGGGACGTCGTCTGCCATGATCACCCGTTGATGAGCTGAGTCAACCCCGGCCTGGGACGGTTCAATGCGTTCTCGCGGTACGAGTATCCGCACCAAGGTTGTCGCCCTGCTGCTCTCCCTGGTCGCGCTCTGGATGTTCGCGGCATGGGTGACCCTGCGGGACGGTTTCAACCTGCTCGGTGTCCAGCTGCTCAACAGCAGGGTCTACACGCCCAGTGAGCCGTTGCTGCAGGAGCTCCAGTTGGAGCGGCGGCTGACCCAGGCGTACCTGAGCAACCCCGACGCCGAGCAGCGCGCGACGCTGGAGGCCGAGCAGGGCAAGGCCGCGCGGTTGGCCGAGGACTTCGCCGCCTCGGTCCGCAACTGGCAGGTCGACGTGGCCGGCAGCTCGGCGCTCGACGCCCAGCTGGACGCCACGATCGCGCAGGTCGACGGGCTGAAGCAGACCCGCGCCGACGTGCTCGCCCGCAAGGTGGACCGGATCTCCGCCGCCGACGCCTACACCGACGCGATCGAATCGATCTTTCGGATCTACGACGTCACGGGCAGCCTGGACGACAAGGAGATCGCCGCCGACGCGGCGGCCCTGATCCAGCTCAACCGGATGAAGGAGCTGATCTCCCAGGAGGACGCGCTGCTCAGCGGCCTCTTCGGCAACGGCCGGATCAGCGGCCCGGAGTACGCCCGCTACGTCAGCCTGGTCGGCGCCGAGCGGTTCCTCGGCGAGGAGACCCGGGCCCGGCTCGCCGACGCCGACCAGCGCCGCTACCGGCAGCTCGTCGAGGGCGAGGCGTTCACCCGGCTACGCGCCGTACAGGACAGCATCATCCGCGAGGGCCGGCCGGCCACCCAACTGCCGGTCAGCGCCGAACAGTGGCGCGGCACCGTCGAGCCGGCGCTGGCCGAGGTGAACGACGCCGTAACCGACGGCGGCGAGGGCATCGTCGGCCGGGCCACCGGCGTGGCCGTGATGGTCGTCGTCCGGCTGGTGCTCGCCACCGGCCTGGGCCTGCTCGCCGTCATCGCCTCGGTCGTCGTCTCCATCACCACGGCCCGGACCCTCCTGCGCCAGCTCGAACGGCTGCGGCAGGCCGCCTGGCAGCTCGCCGACGAGCGGCTGCCCCGGGTGGTCGAGCGGCTCGGTCGCGGCGAGGAGGTCGACGTCGCCACCGAGGCGCCCCCGCTGGAGTTCGGCACCGACGAGATCGGCCAGGTCGGCAAGGCGTTCAACGCCGTCCAGGAGACCGCCCTGAGCACCGCCGTCGAGCAGGCCGAGCTGCGCCGCAACGTCCGCGAGGTGTTCCTCAGTCTGGCCCGGCGTACGCAGGCGCTGGTGCACCGCCAGCTCACCCTGCTCGACGCGATGGAGCGGCGTGAACACGACGCGGAGGAGTTGGAGGACCTGTTCCGGGTCGACCACCTGGCCACCCGGATGCGGCGTAACGCCGAGAACCTGATCGTGCTGTCCGGCTCCACCCCGGGCCGGGCCTGGCGGCGCAACGTCCCCATGGTGGACGTGGTGCGCGGCGCGGTCGCCGAGGTGGAGGACTACACCCGGGTCAACGTGCTGCCGCTCGGGCCCGTCTCGCTCGCCGGCCGGGCGGTCGGCGACATCATCCACCTGCTCGCCGAGCTGATCGAGAACGGCCTGTCGTTCTCACCGCCGCACACCACCGTCGAGGTCCGTGGCCAGCTCGTGGCCAACGGGTTCGCCATCGAGATCGAGGACCGCGGCCTCGGCATGAGCGAGGAGGACCTGGCCGCGGCGAACCACCGCATCGTCGACCAGTCCGAGCTGAACCTCGCCAACGCCGCCCGGCTCGGCCTCTACGTGGTGAGCCGGCTGACCGAGCGGCACGGCGTGCGGGTCCGGCTCAAGGAGTCGGCGTACGGCGGCACCACCGCCGTCGTACTCATCCCGCTGGACTTGGTCACCTCGAACGGGACCGCCCCGGAGACCTCCGGCGCGTTGCCGGTCGGGCCGACGGCCATCGCGCTGCCCTCGGGGCCGCCCGCCGGCGGTCCCGCCGACGGCGGCCGTTCCGCCAGCCTCTCGTCGGTCGCGGTGGCCGCCGCGGCGACGGACACGAGCGGTCCGGGCGCGGCGCAGCCGGTGACCCCCGGCGCCCCGGTGCTGGCCGAGAGCAGCACCCCGACCGAGCAGCAGGTGGACGGAACCGACACCGACGTCGTACTCCCCACCCGGCAGCGCACGACCCTGGGCGCCTCGGCGGCGGAGCTGCCCACCCGGGCCCGGCGTGGCCTGGGCCAGCCGGCCCTGGAGGGCCCGACGGTGCCCACCGGCCTGCCCGCCGTGGACCGGGGCGGCCTGAGCGGCGGCGGCAGCGAGCCGGGCGGCGAGGGCGGGCCGGGCGGCGAGGGCGAGCCGGGCGGCGAGGGCGGGCCGATTCCGGCGCGGGCCGAGACGGACCGGACCGGCTCGGGCCTGCCGGTCCGCGTTCGCCAGGCGAACATCGTTCCCGAGCTGCGCGACGACCCGGCGGCGGCAACCGAGTCCGACGAGGAGGACGTGGCACGGCCGCCGGAGCAGGTACGCCGGATGATGAGCTCGTATCAGACCGGCACCCGGCGCGGTCGGACCGACGCGGCGCGACTGCTCGGTGGCGCGTCCGACGCCTCGTCGAGCGGCACGTCCGAGCCGACCGACGAGGAACCACAAGCCACCTGACCGAGCGCCGGTGCTGCGGGTTCCCGCGCGGTGTGACGGTCAAGCCCAAGACGAATACGGCGCAACTGCCGGGCGAGAAGAGGACGACGAAGTGGCCCAGAAGACGGCTTCGAGTGCCGACCTGACGTGGTTGCTGGATGATCTGGTGGGCCGGGTGAAGCAGGCCGAGCATGCGGTCGCGCTCTCCACCGACGGGCTGTTGATGGCTTCCTCACAGGGGTTGAGCCGCGACGACGGCGAGCACCTCGCGGCGATGGCGGCCGGCATCCAGAGCCTGGCCCGGGGCGCCGGCAAGCGCTTCGGCGGTGGGCAGGTGCAGCAGACCATCATCGAGATGCAGTCGTCGTTCCTGTTCGTCACAGCCGCCGGCCGCAACGCCTGCCTGGCTGTTCTCGCCAGCGAGGACGCCGACGTCGGTCTCATCGCGTACGAGATGGCGATGCTCGTCACCCGGGTCGGCAAGTACGTGGCCTCCCCGTCGCGGGGCACCGAACAGTCGGCTGGCGAGAGGTAACGGCCATGACGGTGCAGGGGGAGTCCGCAGAGCATCAGTGGGTGGATGACCATGCGGGCCCGGTGGTGCGCCCGTACGCGGTGACACGCGGGCGTGCCCGTCCGGTCACCGGCACGTTCGACCTGATCTCCCTGGTCACCGCGACCCGTGCCGACGTGACGCCGGAGGTGGGTCTCGGTCCCGAGCACCTGGCGATCGTCGGCCTGTGCCAGCGAATACAGTCCGTCGCCGAGATCGCCGCCCACCTCGACCTGCCGGTGGGGACCATCCGGGTGCTCCTCGGCGATCTGGCGGCCCGCAACCTCGTGCAGGTACGCGAACCGCAGACCACGGCCGGTCTTCCCGACAACAGCATCTTCGAGGCGGTAATCAATGGACTACGGGCACTCTGAGCGGCCGGCGGGAGCGACGCCACTGCCCACCGCGATCAAGATCCTGGTCGCCGGTGGTTTCGGCGTGGGCAAGACCACCATGGTCGGCGCGGTGAGCGAGACCCGGCCGTTGCGCACCGAGGAGGTGCTGACCGAGACCGGCGTCGGCATCGACGACCTGTCCGGGGTGGAGGGTAAGACCACCACCACCGTGGCGATGGACTTCGGTCGGATCACCATCAGCGACGACCTGGTGCTCTACCTGTTCGGCACACCCGGGCAGGACCGGTTCTGGTTCGTCTGGGACGAGCTGGCGCTGGGCGCGATCGGCGCGGTGGTGCTTGCCGACACGCGCCGGCTGGCCGACTGCTTCCCGTCGATCGACTACTTCGAGGGTCGGGGCACCCCGTTCGTGGTGGCGGTGAACTGCTTCGAGGGCGCCCGCCAGTACCGGCTCGACGAGGTGCAGACCGCGCTGAACCTGGACCCGGGCGTGCCGGTGCTGCTCTGCGACGCCCGTCAGCGCGAGTCCAGCAAGGAGGTGCTCGTGACCCTCATGGAGCACGCCATGAAGACCCGCGAGGCTCGCCGGCGCGCCGCCAGCGGGGACTGACCGACGGTCGGGGCAATTTTCCGGGCACCCGTGTCCGGATCGGCCCCGGCCGTTCGTCATGCTGGCGACACCCGGAAAACCCGAGGGAGCGCCAGATGAAGTTCATGATGTTCGTTTGCAGCGACACCGCACCGGACACCGACCCGACCGAGCTGCCCGACATCCACACGTGGGTGGCCGACAACGACACCCGCGGCCGTCGCCTCACCGGCAACGTGCTGGCGCCGACCACGGCCGCCACCACCGTCCGGGTCCGCGACGGCGAACTGCTCGTCTCCGAGGGGCCGTTCGCCGAGACCACGGAGGTCATCGTGGGCTTCGACCTGCTCGACTGCGCCGACCTCGACGAGGCCATCGAGGTGGCGCGTACCCACCCGATGGCGCGGGAGGGGCGGCTGGAACTGCGCCCGTTCGGTGCCCTGTCGGACTGATTGAATGGCTCGCACCGACACCACGACCGGTGCGCCCGACGACGTCGGCGCGGCCGTGGCGGCGCAGGCCGTCGCGGCCGCTGGCGTCGACGCGTACCCCCGGATCGTCGCGACCCTGATCCGGGTGACCGGGGACTGGGCGTTGGCCGAGGACTGCGCGCAGGAGGCCCTGGCCGTCGCGCTGGAGCGCTGGCCCGGCGACGGCGTGCCGGCGAACCCCGGCGCCTGGCTGCTGACCGTCGCCCGCAACCGCGCGATCGACGTGCTGCGCCGGACCGCCGTCGAGCGCCGCAAGCTGCACGAACTGGCGGTCCTCGCGCCGGACGACGCGTGGCCCGAGACCCCGGCGGGGGAGGACGTGGTGGACGACCGGCTGCGGCTCATCTTCACCTGCTGCCATCCCGCGCTCGCGATCGAGGCTCGGGTGGCGTTGACCCTGCGGACCGTCTGCGGGGTGCCGACCGCCGACATCGCCCGGCTCCTGCTGGTCAGTGAGTCGACGATGACCCGCCGGCTGACCCGCGCCCGGACCCGCATCGCGCAGGCCGGCATCCCGTACCGGGTGCCGAGCGGGCCGGCGCTGGCCGAGCGGCTGCCCGGGGTGCTCGCCGTGCTGTACCTGCTGTTCACCCGGGGCTACGTCGTCGACGGCGAGCCGGCCTTCGCCGATGAGGCGGTCCGGCTGGCCCGGCTGCTCGACCGGTTGATGCCGGAGCAGTCCGAGGTGGCCGCGCTGCTGGCGCTGCTGCTGTTCCAGCACTCCCGCCGGGACGCCCGTCGCGACGCCGCAGGCAACCTGCTCACCCTTGAGCGGCAGGATCGCGCGCGGTGGGACCGCGCGGCCATCGCCGAGGGCCAGGCCGCCCTTGCTCGGGTACGCCACGACGGGCCGTACGCGTGGCAGGCCCGGATCGCCGCCTGCCACGCCACCGCGCCGTCCGCGGAGGCCACCGACTGGTTGACGATCGCGCGGGCCTACGACGCGCTGGCCGACATCCGGCCCTCACCGGTGATCGCGCTCAACCGCGCGGTCGCGCACGGCTACGCGTACGGGCCGTACGCCGGATTGGGCCTGCTCGACGCGGCGCAGGCCGGGGGAGGGCTGGACGGTAACCCGCTCGCCGTGGCGGTGCGGGCCGATCTGGTCGCCCGGCAGGGTGACCGGCTGCGGGCCGCCGCGCTGTTCCGGGAGGCCGCCGGGATGGCCGGCTCGGCCGCCGAGCGCCGTGCTCTGCTCGACCGGGCGGACGACCTCGCGAGGTAGCCGGATCCTCCGGGTCAGCCGCGCTTGGCCAGCACCAGGAAGCGGGTCCAGGCCGCCGGGTCGAAGGCGAGCGTCGGACCGGCCGGGTCCTTGGAGTCGCGTACGCCGATGACGCCCGCGAGGTTGTCGGCCACCTCGACGCAGTCGCCGCCGTTGTTGCCACTCTTGCTGCTCTTGCGCCACCGAGCGCCGGTCAGGTCCATGATGCTGCCGCTTCTCTGATGAGGTTGAGGGATTGCGCCCGCGACAGTGCTCCGTCACGAATGCGCTCCCACCGTCGGTCCAGCGTAGCAACGTCGGCCGCCTTGTCGATGAGCTGCGCTTGCGCCTGACTGTCGACGTGGGCGACCCGCGCCCCGTCCGGCATCTCGGCCACGGTGAACGGCCCACCGAGGCCCGGATACATGCCGACGTCGGCGGGCACGACGAACAGCGACACGTTCGGCAGAGCGGCCAGTTCGGCCAGCCGCTCGCACTGCTCACGCATCATGGCCCGATCGCCGTCGAGGGTGCGCCGGAGGATTCCCTCGTCCAGGACCGCGACGATGAGCGGCGGGCGTTCCCGGCGCAGGATGGCCTGCCGGCTCAGCCGCGCCTCGGCGAGATTGTCGGCTTCGGCCGGTGTCAGCGCCTCGCCGACCAGCGTCGCCAGCGCGTACGCCTTCGTCTGAAGCAGGCCCGGTATCCACGCGAGCTGAAACGACCGCAGCGACAGCGCCTCGCGCTCGATCTCGGCCCAGGGTCGGAACCAGGCCGGCGTTCGACGCTTCAGCGCGTCCGGCCACAGCTCCTCGACGTTCCGACCGAGCAGCTCGGCGACCCGGGCACGATGACGAGTCTGGGGAATTCGATCCCTGCTCGCCCACTTTGCCGCCGTCTTCGGATCGACACCAATCTGAGCAGCGAGACTGTCCGCTGTGTAGCCCTTTTCGACCATGGCCGCCTGTACGGCTCGATTCATCTCCACACTCTCCAGAACGTTCCAGACGTCGGAGGTAAATACTTCTACGCGGTGTAATTGTTTGGCAACCCTCGGCAGGGTGCTGTGTAGACAGCATCGACGAGGGAGCGCAGGATGCCCGAGGAAAAGCCGCGAGAGCACGCGAAGCCGACCGTCGGTCCGTTGCCGTCCCGGCCGAAGCAGCCGCGCAAGAGCGCGCCCCGCCCCATCGAGCGGCTCATTCCTCCGCACCGTGGTTCCGGTCGCGCCGCCAACGTCGTACCCGAATCACGCTGGCGACCCCGGTGCGGCCCGCCGGTCGGGCACACCGCCGACGGTCCCCTCTGGATGTGCGACGCCTGCGGGCGGGACTGGCCCTGCCCGGCGCTGCGAGCGACCCCGACGGACGCCGCCCGCCGCGCGACCCTTATCCCCGAGTTCTCCCGGATCACCCGGCGGGCGATCCGGGACCTGCGCGGCCAGCCGGGCGGCCCCGATCCGGTGGCCATCGTTCGCCGTTTCCTCTGGTTCCTGCCCCTCACCGACGAAGAGGCCCGCGCGGTCGCGCTGCGACTGCGCTGAGCGGGACCTGGTCCGGATCCTTCGCTGGCCGTACCACGTTCTTGCCCTTTGCTCTGCTTCAACGGGCGCAACGGCACCGCACGGTCAGTGTTGCGCCGAGTGAAGCAGAGCAAAGGGCGCGAGACAGCTACCCGGGGCATGGGAAGGCAGAGACGGGGAAGGGCCGCTCCCCGCCAGCGCGGGAAGCGGCCCTTCTGAGGCGTACGCGATCAGTTGGCGATCATGCGGCGCAGCACGTACTGCAGGATGCCGCCGTGGCGGTAGTAGTCCGCCTCGCCCGGGGTGTCGATCCGCACGACGGCCTCGAACTCCACGCCGGTGTCGGTCGTGACCGTCACCGTGCGCGGGGTGTCGCCGTCGTTCAGGGCCGTCACGCCGGTGATGGTGAACATCTCGGTGCCGGTGAGGCCCAGCGACTCGGCGGTGACGTCCACCGGGAACTGCAGCGGCAGCACGCCCATGCCGATGAGGTTGGAGCGGTGGATCCGCTCGTACGACTCGGCGATGACCGCCCGCACGCCCAGCAGCATGGTGCCCTTGGCCGCCCAGTCCCGCGACGAGCCCGACCCGTACTCCTTGCCGGCCAGGATGACCAGCGGGATGCCGGCCTCCTGGTAGGCCATCGAGGCGTCGTAGATGGAGGTCTGCTCGCCGGTCAGGTGGTTGACGGTGAAGCCGCCCTCCACCCCGGGCACCAGCTGGTTGCGCAGCCGGATGTTGGCGAAGGTGCCTCGGATCATCACCTCGTGGTTGCCCCGGCGGGAGCCGTACGAGTTGAACTCGTGGCGCGGCACGCCGTGCTCGGCGAGGTACGTGCCGGCGGGGGAGTCGGCCTTGATCGAGCCGGCCGGCGAGATGTGGTCGGTGGTCACCGAGTCACCCAGCTTGGCCAGCACCCGCGCGCCCGAGATGTCGACGACCGGGCTCGGCTCCTGCTGCATGCCCTCGAAGTACGGGGGCTTGCGCACGTAGGTCGAGTCGCTGTCCCAGGCGAAGGTGTCGCCGGTCGGGGTGGGCAGCGACTGCCACCGCTCGTCGCCGGCGAAGACGTCGGCGTACGCGGCGCTGAACCCGGTCGCGCCGATCGCCTGGGCGATGACGTCCTGGATCTCGGCGCTGTTCGGCCAGATCTCGCGCAGGAAGACCGGGTTGCCGTCGCTGTCCTCACCGATCGGCTCGTTGGCCAGGTCGATGTCCATCGTGCCGGCGAGGGCGTACGCGACGACCAGCGGCGGGGACGCCAGGTAGTTCATCTTGACGTCCGGGTTGATCCGGCCCTCGAAGTTCCGGTTGCCGGAGAGCACCGAGACGACCGACAGGTCGTGCTCGTTGACCGCCGCCGACACCTCCTCGGGCAGCGGGCCCGAGTTGCCGATGCAGGTGGTGCAGCCGTACCCGACCAGGTTGAAGCCGAGCTTGTCCAGGTAGGGGGTGAGGCCGGCCCGCTCGTAGTAGTCCATGACGACCTTGGAACCCGGGGCGAGGGTGGTCTTCACCCACGGCTTGCGGGTCAGGCCCTTCTCCACGGCGTTGCGGGCCAGGAGCGCGGCACCGATCATCACCTGCGGGTTGGACGTGTTGGTGCAGGAGGTGATCGCCGCGATCACCACGGCGCCGTGGTCCAGCTCGTACTCGACGCCGTCGGCGCTGGTGACCCGGATCGGGTTGGTGGCCCGGCCGCCCGCGCCCACCGCCGCGGTCTCCAGGTCGCGCGGCTCGTCGGCCGGGTCGCTGAACTCGTTGGCGGGCGGGTCGCTGGCCGGGAACGACTCGGCGCTGGCCTCGTCGGCCGGCCCGTTCGCGCCGCGCGGCAGCTCCTCGCGGGGCACACCCGGCTTGAGGTCACGCTCAACGTCGGATTCCTCGGCGACGTAGTCGGTCAGCGCCGAGCGGAACAGCGTCTTGGCGGCGCCCAGCGGCACCCGGTCCTGCGGACGCTTCGGGCCAGCGAGCGACGGCTCGATGGAGCCCAGGTCCAGCTCCAGGCGCTCCGAGTAGTCCGGCTCCGCCTTCGGGTCGTGCCAGAGGCCCTGCTCCTTGGCGTACGCCTCGACGAGCGCGACCTGCGCGGCGTCGCGGCCGGTCAGCTCCAGGTAGCGGATCGTCTCGCCGTCGATCGGGAAGATCGCGACGGTGGAGCCGTACTCCGGGGACATGTTGCCGATGGTGGCCCGGTTGGCCAGCGGCACGGCGCTCACGCCGGGGCCGTAGAACTCGACGAACTTGCCGACCACGCCGTGCTTGCGCAGCATCTCGGTGATGGTGAGCACCAGGTCGGTGGCGGTGGTGCCGGCCGGCATCTCGCCGGACAGCTTGAAGCCCACCACGCGCGGGATCAGCATGCTGACCGGCTGGCCGAGCATCGCGGCCTCGGCCTCGATGCCGCCGACGCCCCAGCCCAGCACGCCCAGGCCGTTGACCATCGTGGTGTGCGAGTCGGTGCCGACCACAGTGTCCGGGTACGCTTGGCCGTTGCGCTCCATGATGGTGCGGGCCAGGTACTCGATGTTGACCTGGTGCACGATGCCGGTGCCCGGGGGGACGACCTTGAACTCGTTGAACGCGGTCTGGCCCCAGCGCAGGAACTGGTAGCGCTCCCTGTTGCGCTCGTACTCCAGCTCGACGTTGCGGGCGAACGCGTCCTCGCGACCGAACAGGTCGGCGAT
Source organism: Micromonospora sp. NPDC005254 (assembly GCF_042872525.1). Lineage (NCBI taxonomy): Bacteria > Bacillati > Actinomycetota > Actinomycetes > Micromonosporales > Micromonosporaceae > Micromonospora > Micromonospora sp. NPDC005254. Next base: position 534,644 of record NZ_JBIAKM010000003.1, read on the forward strand.
CACCGAGTGGTCGATGACCAGCTCGGCGGGGGCGAGGGGGTTGACCTTGGTGGCGTCGCCGCCCAGCTCACGTACCGCCTCGCGCATGGTGGCCAGGTCGACCACGCACGGCACGCCGGTGAAGTCCTGCATGAGCACCCGCGCCGGGGTGAACTGGATCTCCACGCTCGGGTCGGCGGTCGGGTCCCACCCGCCGAGCTGGCGGATGTGGTCGGCGGTGATGTTCGCGCCGTCCTCGGTCCGCAGCAGGTTCTCCAGGAGGATCTTCAGGCTGTACGGCAGCCGATCGTGGCCGTCCACCTTGTCGATCTTGAAAATCTCGTAGCTCGCGTCTCCGACGCGTAGCTGGGTCTTCGCACCGAAGGTGTCGAGGCTCGCCACGTCGTACTCCTTCACACCAGCGACCGTGAGTAGTCCTGAGCAGTGTGTCGCACCGACCGGGGTGCCGCCGAGGTTAGGTGACACTTACCGACGATTCCCGCTCTCAAACAAAACCGTACGTCCGTCTTGCTAGTTTCGCAACTCGGCGCACGGTTCGCCCATCGCTTCACCCCTAGCCTCCTAGGATGGATAGGGGGTGTGCGCGTGCCCGCACCACCCGCCGCCGGGTCTTCGTCGAGGGGCCGGTCGGGCAGGCCGGCGCGGGTAGGGTTCGAGGTCCGGTCGGAGGAGGGTCAACCGTGTTCGACGTCCAGCACTGGCTCGTGTCGCTGCCGCCGATCGCGGTCTACCTGCTCGTCGCCGGGGTGATCGGCGTGGAGAGCATGGGGGTACCCCTGCCCGGTGAGATCGTCCTGGTCAGCTCGGCCCTGCTCGCGGCCACCGGAGTGGTGGAGCCGGAGTGGGTGGCCACGGCCGCCGCTACCGGAGCGATCGTGGGCGACTCCATCGGGTACGCGGTGGGTCGCCGCGGCGGCCGCCCGCTGCTGGCCCGGCTGGGCCGACGCTTCCCCCGCCATCTCGGCCCCGCCCAGCTAGCCCGGGCCGAGCAGAGCTTCGCCCGGCACGGCGTCTGGGCGGTGTTCTTCGGCCGGTTCGTGGCGCTGCTGCGGATCCTGGCCGGCCCGCTCGCCGGGGCACTGCACGTGCCGTACCGGCGGTTCCTCCTGGCCAACGCCGCCGGCGGGCTGGTGTGGGCGTTCGGCACCACGTACCTGCTGTTCACCGTCGGCCGGGCCGCCGAGCACTGGCTCAAGGACATCTCCTGGGCCGGCCTGGTCCTCGCGGTGCTCGCAGGGCTGGCCAGCACGTGGTGGCTACGCCGACGGGCCCACCGCGTGAGTGCGGCCGAGCCGGCGCAGTCCACTGAGCCGGCGCAGTCCGCGGAGCCGGCCCGCACCGGCAGGGATCGCTGACCCGGGGCATGCCGAAAGGGCCGGGCCCCGTGGTGGGGTCCGGCCCTTGTCGGTGGTGGTGCTGGGGTGGGGTCAGCTGGTGGCGTAGCCGCGGGTGGCGATCCAGTCGGCGAGGTGCTCGACGGTGATGTCGTAGGAGGCGGTGTTCGGGTCGGCGGAGTCGGCGATCCGTACGGTGGTGCCGTTGTCGCGGTAGCCCACGACGCTGATGTAGTGCCCGCCTTCGAACGAGTGGGTGTTGCCGTCGGTGTCGGTGCTGGTGCCGGCGATGTTGGCGACCACGGCGCGGCCGTTGTCGACGGTCTTGACGATGTCGGCGCGTAGCTGGTCGGTCTGCGTGGCGTCGGCGTCGGGCTTGCTGATCGCGACGCTGTGGTACGCGTCGTTCTTACCGGTCTCCTTGTTCAGCACCGGCGTGATGTCGTTGATGCTGTTGGTGCCGGCCTCGGTGGTGCCCATCTCCTTGGCCATGGCGTCCACGCTGATGTCCTTACCCTGCACGGACAGGGCGTTACGGGCAGCGGCGGGACCGCAGTAGTAGAAGTTCGGCTGCGCTTCGTAGCGCACACCCAGCTGACGCTCACCCGAGGGCTTGCGGTCGGCCTGGGTCTGCGACGCGGGCTTGGCCTCGGACGCGGCGTAGGCGGTGGTGACGGGGCCGGCGATGGCGCCGCCGGTGAAGGCGAGGCCAGCAGCGGTCAGAGCGGTCTTACGAATCAGATCGGTACGCATGATGGCGTGCTCCTCTGCATCGGGGGAAAACGCGACGACACACAAGCGGGGGCGGTGTGCCGAGCGGGAAAGTCCACGGCGGGACGGGGCCCGGCGGCCCGGCGGGGGCCTGCACGGGGGTTGTCCCGGAGGGTGGTGCAACGGCCCGGGGCAGCGACTCATTCCGCATTCCGGACCACGCCGGCCGGTGGTGCTCGGCCGTGCGGGGGTGTAACCGTGGCGGCCGGGCGGGTGTTCCCGGCGGCTGCCGCACGCCGCTACCCGTAGGTCGCGGCGGCATGCCAGGTATAACGACCCCGCCGGGTCCCCGATTCCGCCACCAAGGTGGCACCGGCCACGGGACGCCAACACCCGGACCGGACAAACCACCCACCGGAAACGGACATCCGCACCAGCCGGTGGTGATCGACTCGGGTTCGGCGATACCAGGGTATCCGGGCGCGCGGGACACCCCGACATCACCGAACCCGAGTGGATCACCCCCGCGCGGCCCCACCGCCACCTGATGATCGTGCTCGATCCAGGAAACAGGCCCCTCACCACGCGGGCGAGACCACTACATCCGGGATCGAGCACGATCATGCCCGCCGAAACGCGCGTGCGCGGTGTCCCTCGGTGGGCGACACGCCACTGCACGGCGACCTCCGGGTCACGCCACCACCCCGGGGGGTTGATCGACTCGACTTCGGCGATACCGGGGTATCCGGACGCCCAGGACACCCCCACATCACCGAACCCGAGTGGATCACCTCCGCGCGGCCCTACCGCCACCGGATGATCGTGCTCGATCCAGGAAACAGGGGCCTCACCACGCGGGCGAGGCCACTACATCCAGGATCGAGCACGATCATGAAGGCCGGCGGGATTGTCCGCCGATCACCTGGGCCGGCCGGATAAGTCGGGTGGGACCGGCGTGGGACCGCGCGGGGTAGACCGGGGAGGTTCGACCGGGTCCGGGTCGTCAGGCGGGGTCTGCGGGTTTGGCTGCCTCACTGGCCTGGGCGTGACGTTCCAGCAGCCGCTGCCGGATCTCCTCCGGCGTGTACGCGCGCCGGCGCCGTTCGGCCCGCGCTATGACCACACCGGACGCCGCGACCCCGGCGAGGCCGGCGAGCCCGAGGACCTTCCACCACCGCATTCGTTGCCGCATCGGCCTAGGCTAGACCCTCATGAGCATCAGCCTGGATGAGGCCGTCGAGTTGAGCCGCACCGGTGACGTGTGGGTGTTCCGGGGTCGTAGCGTGCCGGACCGGGCGATCCAGTTCACCACGAACAGCCCGGTCAACCACGTCGGGATGGCGGTGGTGCTGGACGACATGCCGCCGTTGATGTGGCACGCGGAGCTGGGCCGGTCGTTGCCGGACCTGTGGTCGGGCACGCACCAGCGTGGTGTGCAGCTGCACGACCTGCGGGACGCGGTCTGCGTGTGGGCCAACCGGTACGGCCAGCGGGCCTGGCTGCGGCAGCTCGACCCGCCGGCGGACGGGGAGATGGAGCGGGCGGTGCTGCGGACCGTCGCGCGGTTGGACGGCACGCCGTTCCCGTCGACCGCCCAGTTGGCGTGGCGGTGGGTGCGCGGTCGGGTGCCGTCGCTGCCGGGCCCCGGCCGGGCCGCACTCCGAGCCGTGTCGCGGGCCGCTCAGGCGACCTGGGCCGACCCGGCCGCTCCGGCCGCGTCGGAAACCCCGACCACCGGGGCCAATCCGGCCGGGGCGGGGCCCCGGGCCAGCCGGGCCACCCCGGGCAATGCGGCCAACCCCGGGACAACGGCCGCTCCGGGCGCTGCGGCCAACCCGGGGACACCGGCCAACCCGGGGACGACGGCCAACTCGGGGACGACGGCCAACTCGGGGACAACGGCCACCCCGGGGACGACGGCAGCTCCGGCCAGCGCAGCTGCGCGGGAGAGGGCGTTGGAGACGGCGTACTGCGCCGAGGTGGTGGCGGTGACCTACGAGGCGATGGCCCTGCTGCCCGCCGGTAAGCGTCCAAACTGGTACGACCCGGGGCGGTTCTGGAGTGGTGACGATCTGGGGTTGACCGGTGGCGCCCGGTTGGGTGCGGAGATCGAGGTGCGGGTGCCGCCCCGCTGAGGTTTGGCCCGCCCGGTGAGCGGCAATTGCTGTCGCGTGAACGCCTCCACCGATCTCGACGCGCTGACCGGCTTCTTCGACCGGTACGGCGCCGCGATGACCTCCGGCGACCTGCCGTCGCTCGCCGGTTGTTACGCCCTGCCCGGGTTGGTGGTGGCCGACACGTACAGCTTCTCGTTCACCTCCCTCGCGGCGGTCGCGCTGTCCTTCGTGGGCGCCGCGCCCGACTACCAGGACCGGGAGTTGATCGCCGCGCACGCTCGGATCGAGGACGTGCAGCCGGTGTCGGCGCTGCTGACCATGGTGTCGGTGGAGTGGGAGTTCCTGGACAGCCGGGGGTACGCGGTGCCGGGGGAGCGGTACCGCTATCTGCTGCGTACGTCGGGTGAGGGTCCGGTCATCTGCACCGTTATCCGGACGGCCTGACCGCCGGGCGACCGTCCACGCGGGCGAGCCGTTTTCCGCTTCGGGTGGGCCGGTCGGTCCGATCTGTACCCGCGAGGTTTTCGGTCTGGCCGCCGCTGGCTACGCTGTCGCGTCGGTGGGACGAGGGGAGACCTGATGGCGTCAGGGCCGGACGGTGCGGGGGGTCCGCGGACGGCGCGCGTGCTGCTGTCGGTGCCGTGGATCGTGGTGCTGCTCGGCATCGGCGCGCTGGTGGTGCTGTTGGTGATCGCGCTGTTGTCGTTCCGTACGCGGGAGCGGGAGAGCGCGCCGCAGGCCGCGCCGCCGGTGTTCCTGCCGACCGTGCCGGCTACGGCGTCGTCGGGGGCGACGCCGGGTGGGCTGGAGCGGCGCACGGCGTCGCCGCGGCCGTCGCGCAGCAGTCGGACGCCGTCGCCGCGCGCCACCACGGGTTCGCCGTCGCCGGCCCGGACGAGCGCGGCGGCGAAGGGGGCGGTGACCGCCCGGTACCAGGGCGGTACGGACGGCGGGGACGCGACGGAGGCCGTGCTGTCGGTGACGAACGAGTCGGCCCGGTCGGCGGACTGGCGGGTGGAGTTGGCGTTCGAGGACGCCATGCGGGGCCTGCGGGTCAGCGGTGCTGCGGGGATCTCCGTGTCGGCGCAGGGTGGCGGTGCGTTCGTGGTGAGCGGCGGGGCGGCGCTGGATCCGGGTGACACGCAGACGTTGCGGTTGCGGCTGGCCTGGGACGGGTCGGCGCAGCGGCCGGTGCGGTGCACGGTCAACGGCGTCGACTGTCGCTTCGGCTGAACTGGTGCCGGTGCCGGTGCCGGTGCCGGTGCCGGTGCAGGGCAAGGGCGACGGCGCTTCCGGGCTGGGCCGTCGATCGCTACGCTGCCCGGACGGCCCGCTGAGGGAGGTACATGTCCGGCATGCGTCGCGCGTCGCGACCGTCGCACGGTCCGGCTGCCATCGCGTCGTCGCCGTGGATCGTGGTGTGCGCCGGCCTCGTCGTGATGGTGGTTCTGCTCTTCGTGGCCCTGGGTGCGTACCGGGGGCGTAGTCCGGCTGTCGACGACGGGCCGCCGCCGGCGGGGTTGCCGTTGCCGCAGGCGCCGGTCACGCCGTCCGACCTGTCGTCGACACCGCTGCCGGAGAGGGCGCCGGTGCTGCCGGGGCTGTCGCCGCGGGCGAGCGGGCCGCCCCCGAGCACGCCGGCGATGTCGCGGCCACCGGCGGTCGGCCCGACGGTGGCACCGACCTCGCTGCGACCGTCGGCGGGGGTGCCGCCGCAGCAGCCGCCGGCGGTGAGTGGACGCTACCGGGTGGTGCAGAGCTTCGATGGAGGTTTCATCGGCGAGGTGCTGATCATCAACGCATCCGGTGTGGACCGCGGTTGGACGGTGCGGTTCGAGTTCGCCGGTGGTCGGCTGGTGACCACCTGGGTGGAGGGCGTGCCCCAGGGGACGGTGCGGCAGTTCGACGGCGGTTTCACGTACGTCAGCGGGGTGGACGTGCCGGCCGGCGGGTCGGTGGCGTTGCGGTTCCACCTGGAACGGGCGTCGACGAGGCCGCGAGGCTGCACAGTCGACGGAGCGCGCTGCAGCGGGTTCTGAGCTGTGCTTCCGCAAGGAGACTGCTCGGTTACGACTTTGTTTGCAAGGTATTGCAGATTGTTTCGGCAAGGGTTAGCGTGCGGCCAATCACGACCAGAGGAAGGCCGTCGATGAAACCCCCGCCGATTCCGCGTACCGCCCTGCTCGCGCTCGTCTGCCTGCTCACCTTCACCCTCGTCGGTACGCCGGACTCCGCGCGGCCCCTCGGCGCCGACGCCGACCCCCGACCGTCCGGCACCGACCCCCTCGCCGCGGCCGGCGCCGTCCAGTGGCGCGACGAGCCCACCGCCGAGGCGTTGCTGGCCGCCGGCGCCGACACCGCGCGTGCCGAGCAGTTCTACTTCGTCCTGCCGGACCGGTTCGCCAACGGCGACCGGCGCAACGACTCCGGTGGCCTGACCGGCGACCGGCTGCGCACCGGGCTCGACCCGACCGACAAGGGCTTCTACCACGGCGGTGACCTCAAGGGCGTCATCGACAAGTTGGCCTACATCCAGGGTCTGGGCACCACCGCCATCTGGCTCGCACCGATCTTCAAGAACCGTCCGGTGCAGGGCAAGGGCGACGACATCTCGGCCGGCTACCACGGATACTGGATCACCGACTTCACCCAGGTCGACCCGCACTTCGGCACGAACGCGCAGCTCAAGGAGCTGGTCTCGCTCGCGCACCGGCGGGGGATCAAGGTCTACCTCGACGTCGTGGTCAACCACACCGCCGACGTCATCAAGTACGCCGAGGACTCCTACGCCTACGTGGACAAGGCCACCTCGCCGTACGTCGACGCGCAGGGGCGGGCGTTCGAGGACCGCAACTACGCCGACGGCAGCCGTGACTTCCCCACTGTCGACAGGAACTCCGGCCCCTACACGCCGGTCTTTCCCGAGCCCGGCGACGCCACGGTGAAGGTGCCGGCCTGGCTCAACGACGCGACCATGTACCACAACCGGGGTGACTCCACCTTCTCCGGTGAGAACAGCGAGTACGGCGACTTCAGCGGCCTCGACGACCTGTGGACCGAGCGTCCCGAGGTGGTGCGGGGCATGACGAAGGCGTACGGGGACTGGATCGGCGCGACCGGCGTCGACGGGTTCCGGCTGGACACGGTCAAGCACGTCAACATGGACTTCTGGCCGCAGTTCACCCGGGGCGTCGAGCGGGCCGCCGAGAAGGCCGGCAAGAAGGACTTCTTCCTGTTCGGCGAGGTCTACAGCGCCAACCCGGAGATCACGTCGACGTACGTGCGGCGTGGTGGCCTGCCGGCCACCATCGACTTCGCGTTCCAGGAGGCCGCGCGGGGCTACACGGCGGGCGCCGGCTCGGCGAAGGCCCTCGCCGACGTGTACGCCCGCGACGACCTCTACGCCGCCCGGGACACCGACGCGGGTCGGCTGACCACCTTCCTCGGCAACCACGACATGGGCCGGATCGGGTCGTTCATCGCCGGCGGCGGCACCGCCCCGGCCAGCCACCTGCGCCGGGACCAGCTCGCCCATCAGCTGATGTTCCTCACCCGCGGCCAGCCGGTGGTCTACTCCGGCGACGAGCAGGGCTTCACCGGCCCCGGTGGGGACAAGGACGCCCGGCAGGACATGTTCGCCTCGAAGGTGCCCGACTACCTCGACGACGACCTGCTCGGCACCGACCGCACCCACGCCAGCGACCAGTTCGACACCGGCCACCCGCTGTACCGGACGATCGCCGAGCTGGGCCGGCTGCGCCAGGCGCACCCCGCGCTGCGCGACGGCATCCAGGTCACCCGGTACGCCGCCGACGGCCCCGGCGTGTTCGCCGCCTCCCGGATCGCCCCCGCCGACCGGACCGAGTACGTGGTGGCGGTGAACAACGCCGAGACCGCGCAGACTGTCACCGTGGACACCTGGTCGGCCGGCGCCACCTTCACCGGCATCTACGGCGGATCGGGCGGCCAACAGGCCGGCGCCGACGGCAGGCTGACGCTGACCGTGCCGCCGCTGTCGGCGGCCGTGTACCGCGCGGGCACCGCCATCGCCCGGCCGACCGGCAAGCCGACCATCAGCATCACCACCCCCGCGCCGGGCGCCTCGGTGGCGACCCGCGCGGCGGTCACCGCGAAGGTGACCGGCGACCCGCTGGCCACCGTCACCGTGGCGGCCCGGGTGGCCGGCGGCAGGTGGACGTTGCTGGGCAGCGCCGACCACGCGCCGTACACCGTGCACCACGACCTGGACGGGCTGGCCGGCGGCACCCGGATCGAGTACCGCGCCGTCGTCCGCGACGGCCGTGGCCGCACCGCGACGGCACGGTCCGTCGCCGTCGTCGGCACGCCCGAGCAGGGTGGGTCCCGGGAGTGGGCGGTGGTGCACTACCAGCGTCCGGCCGGGGGGTACGACGACTGGGGGCTGTACGCCTGGGGCGACATCGACCCGGCGTACGTCACCGAGTGGCCGAAGGGGCAGCCGTTCGCCGGGGAGGACTCCTACGGCCGGTTCGCCTGGGTGAAGCTCAAGCCGGGCGCGAAGTCCGTGGGCTTCGTGGTGGTCGACTCCAATGGCACCAAGGACGTCGCCCAGGATCGCAGCATCGACGTGACGGCCACCGGTGAGGTCTGGCTCAAGCAGGGTGACCCGGCGGTCTATCCGAGCAGGCAGGCGGCCACGGGTCAACCGGACCCGGCGGTGGAGGAGGGCACCGCGGTGATCCACTACCGGCGGGCCGACGGCAAGTACGACGGGTGGGGCCTGCACCTGTGGGACGGTGCGGCCAACCCGACCGAGTGGGCGACCCCGCTCGCGCCGACGTCGATCGACGCGTTCGGCGCGGTGTTCCGGGTGCCGCTGGCGGCCGGGGCCACCGGGCTGAACTACATCATCCACAAGGGCGACACCAAGGATCTGCCCGACGACCAGCGGCTCGACTTCGCCAGCGCCGGCCGGGAGGTGTGGTTGCTCGCCGCCACCCCGGGGCGGCTGCTGCCGTCGACCGCGACCAGCGCGGGCGGGGACACCGACATCGGCAAGCAGAAGGCGCAATGGATCGACCGGTCCACAGTGGCCTGGCAGACACCACCGACCGACGGTCGGGTGTACGCCCTGGTGGCCGCCCCCACCGGCGGGGTGAGCGTCGTCGACGGCGAGCTGTCCGGGACGTACACCAGTCTGCCGTTGCGGGCGCAGCGCAACGGGCTCACCGAGGCCCAGCGCGCGGCGTTCCCGCACCTGTGGTCCTACCGGGCCTTCTCCCTCGACCGGGGTGACCTGGCGAAGGTGCCGGCGGCGCTGCGCGGGCAGCTGCTGGTCACCGAGCGCGACGCGGCGGGCGCCCTGCTCGCCGCGACCGGCGTGCAGATTCCCGGCGTGCTCGACGACGTGTACTCCCGGGCCACCCAGGTCACGCTCGGTCCGACCTTCGCCGGCCGTACGCCGAGCCTCGCGCTCTGGGCGCCGACCGCCCGGACGGTGGCGCTGCAACTGTTCGACTCACCCGCCGCGGCGCCGAAGACGGTGCCGATGCGCCGCGACGACCGCACCGGCGTCTGGTCGGTGCGCGGCAGCCACGCCTGGACGGGGAAGTACTACCGCTACCAGGTGCAGGCGTGGCAGCCGGCCGCGCAGCGGATGGTCACCGCGTCGGTGACCGACCCGTACTCGGTGGCTCTCGCCGCGGACTCCACGCACAGCCAGCTGGTCGACCTGAACGATCCGGCGCTGGCCCCGGCGGGGTGGCGGACGCTGCGCAAGCCGGCCGCCGTGCCGGCGTCGAAGGCGCAGATCTCCGAGCTGTCGGTGCGCGACTTCTCCATCGCCGACGAGACCGTGCCGGCGCAGCGGCGGGGCACCTTCCTGGCGTTCACCGACCCGAAAACCGCCGGGATGACCCACCTGCGGGCGTTGGGCGACGCCGGTGTGACGCACCTGCACCTGTTGCCGGCGTTCGACTTCGCCACGATCCCCGAGAAGCGGGCCGACCAGCGCCAGCCGGCCTGTGACCTGGCGGCGCTTCCGCCGGACTCCGAGCAGCAGCAGAAGTGCGTGGCGGCGGTGGCCGAGACCGACGGCTACAACTGGGGCTACGACCCGCTGCACTACACAGTGCCGGAGGGCGGATACGCCGTCGACCCGGTCGGCGCGGCGCGGACCACCGAGTTCCGGCGGATGGTCGCCGGGGTGAACGAGGCCGGCCTGCGGGTGGTCATGGACGTGGTCTACAACCACACCTCGGCGGCCGGCGTCGACGAGAAGTCGGTGCTCGACCAGGTGGTGCCCGGCTACTACCACCGGTTGCTCGACGACGGGACGGTGGCCAACTCCACCTGCTGCGCCAACACCGCGCCGGAACACGCGATGATGGGCAAGCTGGTCGTCGACTCGCTGGTCACCTGGGCCAAGCAGTACAAGGTGGACGGCTTCCGGTTCGACCTCATGGGCCACCACCCGAAGGCGAACATCCTGGCCGTGCGTGCCGCGCTGGACCGGCTGACCGTCGCCCGCGACGGGGTGGACGGCAAGGCGATCATGCTCTACGGCGAGGGCTGGAACTTCGGCGAGGTCGCCAATGACGCCCGGTTCGTGCAGGCCACCCAGGCCAACATGGCCGGCACCGGCATCGGCACGTTCAACGACCGGCTGCGCGACGCGGTACGCGGCGGCGGACCGTTCGACGCCAACCCCCGCGCGCAGGGTTTCGCCTCCGGGCTCTACAGCGACCCCAACGGCGACCCGGTGAACGGGTCGGCGGCGGCACAGAAGGCCCGCCTGCTGCACGCCCACGACCTGATCAAGGTGGGTCTCACGGGCAACCTGCGGGACTACCGGTTCACCGACACCTCCGGGCGGACGGTCACCGGGGCGCAGGTGGACTACAACGGCGCCCCGGCCGGCTACACCGCCGCGCCCGGGGAGGCGGTCACCTACGTCGACGCGCACGACAACGAGATCCTGTACGACGCGCTGGCGTACAAGCTGCCGCAGGCCACCACCGCGGCGGACCGTTCCCGGATGCAGGTGCTGGCGCTGAGCACGGTGGTGCTGGGGCAGGGCACCGGGTTCGTCACCGCCGGCACCGAACGGCTGCGGTCGAAGTCGTTGGACCGCAACTCGTTCAACTCCGGTGACTGGTTCAACCAGATCCGCTGGGGTTGCGAGCGGGGCAACGGGTTCGGCGCCGGCCTGCCGCCGGCGCAGGACAACCAGGACAAGTGGTCGTACGCGAAGCCGCTGCTGGCCGATCCGAAGTTGGTGCCGGACTGCGCCGCGATCAACCTGGCCGACGCCCGGTACGCGGAGCTGCTGCGGATCCGGGAGTCCTCGCCGGTGTTCGGGCTGGCCACCGCCGGCCAGGTGCAGCAGCGGGTCGCCTTCCCGCTCTCCGGCGAGAAGGAGACGCCGGGCGTGCTCACCATGACCCTGGACGCCCGGGGGCTGGACGGGAAGTGGAAGTCGGTGACCGTCGTCTTCAACGCCACCCCTGGGGCCGCGAAGCAGACGGTGACCGGCCTGCGCGGGGCGAACGTGGCGCTGCACCCGGTGCTGCGGGAGTCCGCCGATTCGGTGCTGCGGACCGCCTCGTTCGACCAGGCGAGCGGCACGTTCACCGTGCCGGCGCGCAGCGTGGCGGTCTTCGTCCAGGGCTGATCCCACGACGATCCGGCCCCCTGCCACCGAGGTGGTAGGGGGCCGGACCCTGCGTGGATCCGTTCGCTGACCGTCGGTCAGTTGAAGCAGTCCTTGACGGTGCCGGCGCAGTTGGTGGGGTCGTTGTTGGTGATGGTCGACTTTTCGTCGAGGCGGACCTTGCCGTTGTTG
>NZ_JBIAKM010000003.1:546725-761076 GCF_042872525.1 Micromonospora sp. NPDC005254
ATGCCGCCGCCGTTGTCACCTGCGGTGTTGTTGGTGATGCGGGACTCGTGATCCCGCTCGTGGGAGAACTCGTTCTTGCCGTCGGCCTTGCCGTCGGCCTTGCCGTCGGCCTTGCCGTCGGCGGACCCGCCCTGGCCGTGGGAGGACCAGTCCTTGTCGTCGGAGGACCCCTTGACCTTGAGTACGCCGACGTTGAAAATGCCGCCGCCGTTCTCCCGGGCGTGGTTGTTCTCGACCTCGCTGTCGTCGAGGTCGACCCGGCCGAAGTTGGCGATGGCGCCGCCGTTGCCTTCGGCGTTGTTGCGGGTCAGTTCGACCTTCTCCAGGTGGGCGCTGCCGCCGCGCTCGACCAGCAGCGCACCGCCGTCGGCATCGCCGTCCTTCTTCATCGGCGGCGCGGGCTTCTCCGGGGCCGCCGAAGGAACGTCGGCAGCCTGCGGCACATCCGCAGCCTGCGGCGCATCGGCAACCTGCGGACCGCCGGGGCCCTGCGGTCCGCCGGGGCCCTGCGGTCCGCCGGGGCCCTGGGGACCGCCGGGGCCCTGGGGACCGCCGGGGCCCTGGGGACCGCCGGGGCCCTGGGGACCGCCGGGGCCCTGCGGCGCGCCGTACTTGAACTCGGCGGCGTTGCCGTCCTTGACGGTGAGGTCCTTCAGGGTCAGGTCGCCGCCGTCGGCGACCCGGAAGATCCGGAACGCGTCCTCGGAGTCCCGCTTGATCGTCGCGTCGTTGCCCTTGATCGTGATCTCCTGCCGGATCGTCGGCAGACCCGTACCGGACTTCTTGTCGGCGAAGCTCAACTCGTAGGTGCAGTGCGGGGCCAGCTTCAACGTGCCGCCCTGGTCCCGGTTCGCCAGATCGATCGCCTCGATCAGCTTCTCATCGTCACAAGGCACCTCCCGCACCCTGCCGTGCTCATCCCGGTCCTCGCCACGCCCGTCCCGGTCCTTGCCACGCTCATCCCGGTCCTTGCCACGCTCATCCCGGTCCTTGCCACGCTCATCCCGGTCCTTGCCACGCTCATCCCGGTCCTTACCGTCGTCCTGGCCTTCGGCCTGGCCGGCATCGCTGACGTTCTGCTTCGGCGCCGCCTGCGAGTCGCTGGCCCGCTGTGCGTCGTCGGGCTTGTGGTCACGGGCAGCCAGCCCGCCCAGTGCCGCCAGACCGACGACGCCGGTCAGGCCGGCCACGCCGGTGGCGACCCACAGCTTGCGTCGCCTAGTCGACGGCGCGGCCGCTGGGGCCCCGCCGTCGGGAGTCGTTACGTCGTTGGACATCAGAGCCTTCCGCCCTTTCCTGCTACCAGACGGGCTCGTACCACTTGAGCGGCACGAGCAGCTACAAATGGGTTGCAGCCTGTTATCCACACCGTATGAGAAGGATCCTCGCGAGGCGGACTTATCCGAAAAAAGCCCGCATTCGCCTCACGTCGGTCGGGTGGGTACACCGGGGCGCAGGGCGTGAAGAAAGGCCCTGGGCAGCGCAAACAGCGACGGGCCCCGCCACCGGTGTCAGGACGACGGAAAACGTCGCTGGCACCGGGGGCGGGGCCCGCCGGGGGTCGTACCGGGTCAGCCGGGCAGGCGCGGACCCGCCTCGCGCTGCTCGGCCAGCCAGGTCTCCACCTCGTCGGAGCGGCGCGGCAGGCCGGCCGAGAGGTTCACCGCGCCGGTCGCGGTGACCAGGATGTCGTCCTCGATCCGCACGCCGGTGCCGCGCAGCTCCTCGGGGACCAGCTCGTCCTCCGGCTGGAAGTACAGCCCCGGCTCGACGGTCAGCACATAGCCCTCGCCGAGCGCGCCGTCGCGGTAGTGCTCCTTGCGGGCGTTGGCGCAGTCGTGCACGTCGATGCCGAGCATGTGGCTGGTGCCGTGCAGCGTCCACCGGCGGTAGACCGTCGAGGCCGGGTCCATCGCCTCGTCCACGCTCACCGGGAGCAGCCCGAGGTCCTTGAGCGCCTCGGCGAGGACCCGCATGGCGGTCAGGTGGACGTCCTTGAACGCCACGCCGGGCTTGATGATGTCGATGCCGGCCTGCTGCGCGGCGTACACGGCGTCGTAGACCTGGCGCTGCAATGGGGTGAACCGGCCGTCGACCGGCAACACCCGGGTGACGTCGGCGGTGTAGAGGTTGTGCCCCTCGACGCCCATGTCCATCAGCAGCAGGTCACCCGGACGGGTGGTGCCGTGGTTGTGCACCCAGTGCAGGATCGTGGCGTGCTCGCCGGCGCCGACGATCGAGCCGTACCCGACGTCGTTGCCGTCGTGGCGGGCGCGCAGCGCGAAGATCCCCTCCAGCAGTCGCTCCGAGACGGCGCGGGCGGCGGGGAGGATCCGGGCCACGTCCTCGAAGCCGCGCACCGTGGCGTCGACGGCGTCCTGAAGCTGGCCGATCTCCCACTCGTCCTTGACCAGCTTCTGCTCCGAGATGGCGATCGCCAGCTCCCGGTCGCGGGGCGGCTGCCCCTCGGCGCGGACCCCGTCGTACGGGCGGACGGCCGCGTCGACCTGGGCGTCGAACCCGCGCAGCACCCGGGTGCGACCGGGTGCCAGGTCGGCCAGCGCCGCCTCCAGGCCGCTCAGGTCGGCGGTGGGTATGCCCAGCTCGGTGGACTTCTCGCCGAGGGTGTGTCGCCGGCCGACCCACAGTTCGCCGTGCCGGCTGCGGAAGAACTCGTCGGTCTCCCGGGACGAGCGGGGCCGCATGAACAGCGTCGCGTCGTGCCCCGAGCCGTTCGGGCGCAGCACCAGCACGCTGTCCGGGTCGTGGTCGCCGGTCAGGTAGGCGAAGTCGCTGCCCGGCCGGAACGGGTAGGTGGTGTCGTTGGCGCGGACCTTCTCGCCGCCGGTCGGGATGACCAGTGTCTCGCCGGGGAACGCCGCCGAGAGCGCGGCGCGGCGCTTGGCGTAGTTGGGTGCCTCGGGACGGGGCATGACCGGGAGTTCGGTGTCCCGCCAGCCCTGCCGCATGAAGGACAGGAACGCCTCCGGAAAGTCCGGATCGTGCGATTCCGTGCCGTCTGTCGGCGTACCGTCGGTGCGTTCCTCGGTCATTGCGCCGCTCCCTCCGCGTCGTTGCTGGTCCCGACGGTACCGCGTGCCCGGTTCGTGTTGGTGGCGGCCGGG
This sequence comes from Micromonospora sp. NPDC005254, assembly GCF_042872525.1. Lineage (NCBI taxonomy): Bacteria > Bacillati > Actinomycetota > Actinomycetes > Micromonosporales > Micromonosporaceae > Micromonospora > Micromonospora sp. NPDC005254. The sequence goes on from NZ_JBIAKM010000003.1 coordinate 549,851, forward strand.
AGCGCTCCGGATCGACGGACGGCTGCGACGGGCCGACGGACCGCGTGGAAAGATGACCACCATGTGCGGACTCCTGGCCTTCTTCAGCGCGAACGGCAACGCCGCCGCGCACCGCGACCACATCGCCGGAGCATTGGAATGCCTGCACCACCGCGGCCCCGACGAGACAGGGGTCGAGGTGGTCGGCGACGCCTCCGGCCGGTACGCGGACGGCGTGTTCGCCCACAAGCGGCTCGCCATCATCGACGTCGCGTCGAGTCACGAGCCGCTGCCCTACGCGAACGGCCGTTATCTGCTCACCTTCAACGGTGAGATCTACAACTACATCGAGCTGCGCGACGAGCTGGTCCGGAACTTCGGCGCGCAGTTCGCGACGGCCGGTGACGGCGAGGTGATCGTCGCCGGCTACCACTACTGGGGCGAGCAGGTGCTCACCCGCCTGCGTGGCATGTTCGCCTTCGTCATCTGGGACCGGCAGGAACGGCGCGCGTTCGGCGCCCGCGACTACTTCGGCATCAAGCCGCTGCACTACCTGGAGACCGCCGACGGCCTCTACCTGGCGTCGGAGAAGAAGGCGCTGCTGCCGTTCGCGCACAGCAACTACCAGGGCGACGCAGGTGTCGACGCGGCCAACCTGAGCCACTACCTGACGCTGCAGTACGTTCCCGAGCCCGGCACCCTGCACAAGGGCATCAGCCGCATCGGCTCGGGGGAGTACCTGACCTGGTCCCCGGGCGGGCGGATCGACGTGCGCCGGTGGTACCGGCCGGTGTTCCGGCCCGCGCCGGTCGACGACGAGCAGAAGCTCTACCACGAGATCCGCGAGACGCTGCGCGAGAGCGTACGCATGCACATGCGCTCCGACGTGCCGGTCGGGTCGTTCCTGTCCAGCGGCATCGACTCGACAGCGGTCGTCGCGCTGGCCCGCGAGTTCAACCCGAACATCCTCACCTTCACCGTCGGCTACGACGTGCCGGGATATTCGGAGATCGACGTCGCGCAGGAGTCGGCCCGGCACCTGGACGTCACCACCATCCCCACCAAGATCGGTCCGCAGGACATGATCGACGCGCTGCCGAAGATCGTCTGGCACCTCGACGACCCGGTGGCGGACCCGGCGCTGGTGCCGCTCTACTTCGTGGCGAAGAAGGCCGCCGAGCACGTCACGGTGGTGCTCTCCGGCGAGGGGGCCGACGAGTTCTTCGGCGGTTACACGATCTACCGGGAGCCGCTGTCGCTCGGCACCGTCAACGGCCTGCCCGGCGGTGTGCAGAAGGGCCTGCGGGCGGTCTCCAAGGCGATCCCGCAGGGGGTCAAGGGCAAGAGCTTCCTGGAGCGCGGCACCACCCCGATCGAGGAGCGCTACTACGGCAACGCCCGGATGTTCACCGAGGAGGAGAAGCAGCACCTGCTGCGCCGCTACGACCCCTCGGTGCGCTACACGGACGTGACCGCGCCGATCTACGCCGAGTGCACCGAGCTGGACGACGTCACCAAGATGCAGTACGTCGACCTCTACACCTGGCTGCGCGGCGACATCCTGGTCAAGGCCGACCGGATCTCGATGTCGCACTCGCTGGAGGTGCGGGTGCCGTTCCTCGACCGCGAGGTCTTCGACGTCGCGGCGAAGATCCCGGTGGATCTCAAGCTGCCGCCGCGCTCCGACGCCACCAAGTACGCGATGCGTCAGGCGTTGCAGGGTGTCGTGCCGCCGGCGATCGTCAACCGTAAGAAGCTGGGCTTCCCGACGCCCACCCGGGTCTGGCTGCGCGGCGAGATGTACGAGTGGGCCCGGCACGTGCTGAGCACCTCGGGCGCGGGTGACCTGCTCGACCTGTCGTACGCGCTGCGGCTGCTCGACGAGCACAAGCGGGAGGAGGCCGACCACTCCCGCAAGGTGTGGACGGTGCTGATCTTCTGCATCTGGCACGCCATCTTCGTGGCCAAGACGCTCGACCCGGGCATCCAGCGCAACCAGTCGGCTCTGCTGACGAAGCCGGTGGTCGGCTCCATGGTCCGCTGATCCAGCGACCCCACCCTGTCGATCAAGAGGTTTGCGTCACCCGAGTGACTCCGGGTGACGCAAACCTCTTGATCATTTCAGGGAACCTCAGCGGCGCGCGCAGGTCACCGTCGGGATGCCGTTCGTTCCTGTGCTGCTGGCCAGGAAGCCGAACGTGGTCGTGCCCTCGGGTGCGACCGTGCCGTTGTACGAGACGTTCGTCGCCGTCACCGAGGCGCCGGACGTCGTCTGAGTGGCGCTCCAGATCTGATTGATCACCTGCCCGTTGGGCCAGGTCCAGCTCGCGGTCCAGCCGGCGAACGGCGTACTGCCGTGGTTCATGATCGTGACTTCGCCCTGGAAACCGCCCTGCCAGGCGCTGGTCACCTTGTAGACGGCCATGCAGTCACCGGTCGACGGCGGCGGCGTGGTCGGCGGCGGGGTGGTCGGCGGCCGCGTCGTGGGCGGAGGCGTGGTCGGCGGCGGGGTGGTCGGCGGCGGCGTGGTGGGCGGAGCCGTGGTCGGCGGCGGGGTGGTGGGCGGGTTCGAGCCGCCCGGACCCACACCGGTCACCTGGCCGGTGCCGCCGTCGAAGGCCACGTCGGAGCAGCCGAAGAAGTTCTCCTGCGAGTCCGAGCGCACCCAGCGGGAGTAGATGATGTGCCGGCCGCTCTTGCCCGACGGCAGGTTGCCGCTGAAGTAGTAGTGACCGTCATTGGTGCCGACGCCGCCGCGCTGCGGCGGGTTGGTCACCGTCAGGAACGGCTGCTCCTCCAGGTCACTCCAGGCCAGCGCCCGGGTCGGGCTCCAGCTGTCCTTGGTGACGTAGAAGTAGAAGGTGCCCGGGTGGTGCGCCCAGTTGCTGTACCGGAAGTCCAGTCGCGCGCCGGAGGTCAGGTGGGTCAGCGGCCAGTCGGTGCGGGGCAGGTCGTAGCCCCGGTAGCCGGTGTTGCCACCACTGCACAGCTGCCCGTCCGGAATGAAGCCGGTGGTGCGACCACCGGCGTCCGAGCGCAGCACGCTGAACCAGTTGTAGAGCGAGTTCGTCCCGCTCTGCGCCACCGCGGAGGCGCACGCGGGGTTGTTCGGCTTGATCTCGCCGGTCTGGCTGAGGCCGTCCTGCCAGCAGAGGTAGGTCCGGGCGCCCGGCGTCATCGCCGCGCCGTGCGCGGCGGCCGGTTGCGGACTGGACGCCAGGGCTACGGCGCCCAGCGCGAGGGTAAGGGCCGCGGTGAGCAACGCGGCCGTACGGGAACGGTTCACGGGTTCTCCTGACTCGCGAGGCGTGCCGCCCGAGCCGCCCCGCCGCAATCGGGTGGGGTTGTGGTGTCGTCGCAGCGCCGTGCGGGCGGTTGCGGCGATCACAGTGACGTGCCCCGGCCGAAGAGCGGCCAGCGGACACACGCCATCAACGGTCCTGTCCTGGACCGGTGCCCTCGCGTCGAACCAACCCGGCAACCGGCGGCGCGGCAGCCCTCGCACCGCCCGGTACGCGTCATCCCACCACGCGACCGTCGCCGACGCAATAGTCGATCCTCGATGTGTGAAAACGCGGGTGACGCGGCCCGTCGTGCCGTCGTCGGCTCACCCGTCTCCGGATCGGATCGGCGGGATCTCTCCTATAGTGATGGTCTGCATCCCCACGGCGACGACGGCCGTCCGGGCAGATCTCCCGCGTCGGGGCGGCGCACCTCGCCCTGTCGGTCGTACGGCGGGACCGGACGGCGACGAGACGAAGGAGGCGGCAGCGCGTGTCCGACGTGTTCGACGACCTGCACCGCCGCTGCCGCGCCGGCGAGCCGGTCGCCCTGGCCACCGTCGTCGCCACCTGGCGATCGGCGCCCCAGCCGCCCGGCGCCGCCATGCTCGTGGCCGCCGACGGCACGGTCACCGGCAGCGTCTCCGGCGGCTGCGTCGAGGCCGACCTCTACGAGCGCGCCCGCCACGTGCTCGACACCGGCGTACCCGAGCTGGTCCACTACGGCGTCAGCGACGACGAGGCGTACGCCGTGGGCCTGACCTGCGGCGGGATGCTGGACGTGTTCGTGGAGCGGATCGACGGCGGCGCCCTCGCGCAGTTGGACGCGGTCGCCGCCGCGCGGCGGGCCGGCGAACCGGCCGCGGTCATCACCTGCGTGGCCGCCGACGCCGGCGACCCCCCGGGCGCGGCCCCGACCGACCCGGCGGGGCGACTGGGCCGACGGCTGGTGCTGACCGGTGGGCAGGTGACCGGCTCGCTCGGCGACGACCGGCTGGACGACGCCGCGACCGACGACGCGCTCGGACTGCTCGCCGCCGGGCACAGCGGCGTGCTCCGGTACGGCTACCACGGGCAGCGCCGGGGCGCCGGCCTCAGCCTCTTCGTGGCCGCGTACGCCACCGCGCCCCGGATGATCGTCTTCGGGGCGATCGACTTCGCGGCCGCGGTGGCCCGGATCGGCGCGTTCCTCGGCTACCAGGTGACCGTCTGCGACGCCCGGGCGGTCTTCGCCACCGGGCGGCGCTTCCCGGACGCGCACGAGGTGGTGGTGCAGTGGCCGCACCGCTACCTGCGGGCCGAGGTCGACGCCGGCCGGGTCGACGCGCGCACCGTCGTCTGCGTACTCACCCACGACCCGAAGTTCGACGTGCCGCTGCTGGCGCTGGCCCTGCGCCAACCGCTGGCGTACGTCGGCGCGATGGGGTCACGGCGCACCCACGACGAGCGGCACAAGCTGCTGCGCGAGGCCGGGCTCAGCCCGGAGCAGCTCGACCGGCTCGCCTCACCGATCGGGCTGGACCTCGGCGGTCGTACGCCCGAGGAGACCGCGGTGAGCGTCGCCGCGCAGATCGTCGCCGCCCGCTGGGGCGGCAGCGGCCGGCCCCTGTCCGCGCTCGACGGGCCGATCCACCACCCGGGCTGACGCCGCACCGGTACCGCGTCTTCGCCGCCCAGCAGGGCGTCCGTTGTGCCAGCCTGGTGCCAGCGGACCATGTCCGCCCGATCGTTCCCTCGGCGGGCCGGCGTGCGGCACGCCGGGACGCTGCCGGCTGACGACGAAGGGACTTCGATGGGGTACGCGGTGGTGTTCGGCGAGGCGCTCGTCGACCTGCTCGACACCGAGCGCGACGGGGAACGGGTCTACCGGCAGGCGATCGGCGGTGGGCCGCTCAACGTCGCCGTCGGGGTGACCCGGCTCGGCGGTGCGGCGCAGTTCGTCGGCTCGCTCGGCGACGACGTGCTGGGCGGGCGGATCCGCGGCTTCCTGACCGATGTCGGCGTCGGTCTCGCCGGTGCGGTCACGGTGCCGGCGTCGACCGCGCTCGCGGTGGTCACGTACGACGGGCCGGAACCCGACTTCCGCTTCTACGGCGAGCCGCCCTCCTACAGCCTGCTCGGCGCCGACGAGCTGGACCTGGCGCTGCTGGAGGGCGCGGACGTGCTCTACTGCGGCTCGGTCGTGCTGGTGCAACCGCGCACCCTGGCCGCCGCGCGCCGGGCCTGGTCGCTCGCCGCCGGGCTGCGCGTCTTCGACCCGAACGTACGCCCCCACCTGCTCGACGGGCCGGCCGCGCTGGAGGGGCTGCGCGAGGTGGTGGCCGAGTTCGCCGCGGGCGCGCACCTGGTCAAGCTGAGCACCGCCGACGCCGCGCTGCTCTACCCGCGCGAGCCGGTCGAGGGGGTGGCCGCGTACCTGCGTGAGCTGGGCGCGGCCACGGTGGTGGTGACGCTCGGTGCGGCCGGCGCGGTGCTGGCCGCCGCCGGTGCGGATCCGGTACGGGTGCGGGCCCCCAAGGTCAACGCCATCGACGCCACCGGCGCCGGCGACTCGGTCATGGCCGCGCTGATCGCCGACCTGCTTCTCGACGGCGAGCCCGACGACCCGGCGGGCTGGGTCGAGCGGATGGCCTTCGCGCTGCGGGTGGCGGGCCTCGTCTGCGAATCCCCGGGCGGCGCCACCGCCATGCCCACCCGCACCGACGTCGAGCGCCGCTTCGAACCCTGACCCGCGCCGGGGTGGGGGGTCAGACCGTGCCGTTGAGCTCGTTGTAGCCGCGGCGGGCGGCGATCAGGGCGGCGCGGGCACCAAAGGGCGCCTCGGCGGCCACCCGCTCCGGTGGCGCGTCGCCGGTGTGCGCGGCGCGGATCAGCCAGGCCAGTCGCGCCAGTTCGGCGTGCTGGGCGCGGACGAACCCGACGTCCACCGGGTCGCCGTGGCCCGGCACGACCACCGTGCGCGCGGTGGTCAGCCGCAGCAGGTCCGCGACCGCGTCCGGCCACTGCAGGGGGTACGAGTCCTCGAAGGCGGGCGGGCCGCTCTGCTCCACCAGGTCGCCGGCGACGAGCACGTCCGCGTCGGGCACGTGCACCACGACGTCGGCGTCGGTGTGCCCGCGCCCCGGGTGCCGCAGCAGCACCCGCCGGCCACCCAGGTCGAGTGCGGTCTCGGTGTGCACCGTGTGCGTCGGAGCGAGCAGCGGGGTGTCGGCCAGCTCGGCTGCCAGCTCCGGGTGCTCCGTGCGCACCTCCTCGTACGCCTCCCGGCGCAGCCGCTCCGGCTCGTCGCGCAGGGCCGCGGCGGCCCGCTCGTGCGCGTACACCGGGCGGGGTGGGTCGCCGGCCAGGACGGCGTTGCCGAAGCAGTGGTCGTAGTGGTGGTGGGTGTTGACAAGCGTCAGCGGACGGTCGGTGACCCGCCCGACGGCGGCGGCCAGCTCGGTGGCCTGCCCGGCCGAGGAGAGCGTGTCCACCAGCAGCGCCTCGTCGTCGCCGACGACCAGGGTGACGTTGACCCGCAGCAGGGGCTCGCGCAGCACGTACACCCGGTCGGCGACCTCGCTGAACCCGGCGCTCACGACGACCGTCCGGCCCGGTCGACGAAGCGTTGCCGGTCCACCAGGATCCGGTCGACCCGGCCCCGGGCCACCGTCTGGTCGCCGTCCGCGACGGTGACCTCGAACGACAACCGGCGACCGTCGACCGTCGCGAGCAGCGCCTGCGCCCGTACCGTGCGCCCGACCACCGTCGGCGCGAGGTGCTCCAACTCGACCCGGGTGCCGACAGTTGTCGACCCGGGCGGCAGCGTGGCCGCCGTGGCCGCGACGGTGGCCGCCTCGGCGAGTGCGAGCACCCGGGGTGTGCCCAGCACCGGTACGTCCCCCGAACCGACCGCCTGGGCGGTGTCCGTGTCGGTGACGGTCAGTTCGACCTGGGCGGTCAGACCCGGCGCGAAGGCCGGCTCGGGCTGCTCCTGCATGGTCGTCAGCCTAGGTGCTCGCCGAGCCCGTCGCGCACGCGCCCGACGATCCGCACACCGACCGCCGTCCACGTGTGCACGGCTTCGCCGGGTGGTCCCCGTCGGTCGATGCCGTACCCGTCGTTAACCTTGACCGCGATGGCCGTCGTGACTGACCCCCAACCCCCCGCCCGGACCGACCCGCCCGCGTCCCCGGACGGGGGCCGTCGCCGCATCGTCGCCATGACGATCTGGGCGGTCGCCTTCGTCGCCGCCTGGCTGGCGATCGGGCTGCCCACCGACCCCGCGTACGCCTTCGTGTGGATCTGGCTGGCGACCATCGCCTGGAACAGCGAGCGGCCGTGGCGCAGCCACCTGCGCTTCGCCCGGGACTGGGTGCCGGTGGTGCTGCTGTTCGTCGTCTACAACCTCTCGCGCGGGTTCGCCGACAACGGGGCCACCCCGCACGCCATGGAGCTGATCGTCGCCGACCGGTTCATGTTCGGCTGGGCCACCGGCGGGGAGGTGCCCACCATCTGGTTGCAGGAGCACCTCTACCGCCCGCAGGTGCACTGGTGGGACGTCGCGGCGAGCTGGGTGTACTTCTCGCACTTCGTGGTGGCGCTGACCGCCGCCGCGGTGCTCTGGCTGCGCGACCGGCGCCGCTGGGCCGCGTACATGCGGCGTTGGGGTTTCCTCTGCGCCGCCGGCCTGGTGACCTACTTCGTGTACCCGGCCGCCCCGCCGTGGTGGGCGGCGCAGAACGGCCTGCTCACCGAGGTCGCCCGGATCTCCACCCGGGGTTGGAAGGCGTTCGGCATGCACGGCGCCGGCAACGTGCTCAACGCCGGCCAGATCGCCTCGAACCCGGTCGCCGCGATGCCGTCTCTGCACACGGCGTGGGCGCTGTTCGTGGTGCTGTTCTTCCTGACCACCACCCGTCGCCGCTGGTGGCCGCTGCTGCTCGCGTACCCGCTGGCGATGACCTTCACCCTGGTCTACTCCGGTGAGCACTACGTGATCGACGTGCTGGTGGGCTGGACGTACGTCGGGCTCACCTACCTGGTCGTCGGCCTGGCCGAGCGTGGCTGGGCGGCGCTACGGGCCCGCCGAGCGGGGGCCGCCGACGAACCACCAGGGCAGACGGTCGCCCCCGACCCATCAGTCGACAGACACCCCACACCAAGCGACCAACCAGCGATACCCGCCGACCACTGACCGACCCCGCCCTGCCCCGCCCGCCCCTGCCCTGCCCCCGTCGATCATGAAGTTATTGGCCGTCCGCTCGGCGTGTCGGGGCAATAACTTCATGATCACCGGAGGGGTGGGGTGGGGTTAGGGCGTGCGGCGGGCTTTGGTTGCTCGGGTGGTCAGCTCGGCTGCCAGGGCCCACGCCTCGGTGAGGTCCCGGTCCTGGGCGGCCGCGCCTGAGCCGCCGGCGGTGTCCGCGTACACGGTCGCCAGCCCCAGTCGGCGCTGCACCGGCCCCTGCACCACCCGCACGCTCTGGATCCGCGCGTACGGCACGATCGCCAACTGCCGGGTGAGCAGCCCGGACCGGGTGGCGAAGACCCGCTCGAACAGACCCGCCCCGAGCGCGCCGCGCCCGAGCGGGTGCAGCCAGCGCGTCCGGGGCGGTGGTGGGCTCAGCGTCAGCGCGTCCAGGCGTACGCCCGGCAGCACCTCGGCGACGATCATCGTGGCGGTCGGCAGGTCGCCGACCGGCAGCAGCCGGTCCGGCCGGTTGCGGTCGTCGGCCTCCGCCACGGAGTAGCCGGCCACCTCCAACCGCAGCCGCAGCCAGTCGTTGACCCGCCACAGCAGCGGCCAGGTGGCCCGCACGGTCTGGACCCGGTCCAGCGGCACGGTCTGCGCGCGCGTCTCCAGCAGGCCGTTGTGCACCCGCAGGGTGCCGCCGTCGCGGGCCAGTCGGAAGTTCCAGTCGTCGAGCACCCGGCGGATCGGTTGCAGCAGCACACCGGCCATCGCGGTCAGCGTGCTCGCCACCGCGACGAAGGACCACGACCCGGCGGTGACGAACTGCACCACGACGAAGGCCACGCCGAACGGGAGCAGGAACGCCTGCGGGGTGAGCAACTGACTGACCAGCAGGTTCTGGTTGCGCACCGCGTGCAGCGGTCGTCCCGCCGCGGCCGTCGGCGTCCCGGGTTCCGTCAAAGACGCGGTGACGCCGGGCGGGGGCGGCGGGGTCGTCCGCCCGGCGAGCGTCAGCAGCCGCTCGCGCAGGCGGGCCGCGTCGGCCACTCCGAGGTACGCCAGCGGCGCCTCGGTCTTGCCTCCGCCGACCACCTCCAGGCGCAGCTCGGCCAGGCCGGTGAGCTGGGCGAGCAGCGGCCGGACCACCTCCACGGCCTGCAACCGCTCCAGCGGGATGGCGCGGGTACGCCGCCAGAGCAGCCCTTCGTGCACCCGCAGTTCGCGGCCCACCACGTGGTAGCCGGTGTTGTACCAGCTGATCACCGACAGCACGGTTGCGCCGAGCGCCAGCACCACCACCATGGCGGCGAACCAGCCGAAGCCCACCCGCGACAGCGTCGACCAGGACAAGCCCGCGATCACCACGACCAGCGACTTGGCGCCGTGCAGCAGCGGGCTGAGCGGGTGCAGCCGCTGCCGCGGCTCACCGTCACCGCCGCCCGGCGACGCCGGCCAGGGGTAGACCGCCCCGGGCGGCACCCCAGACGGCCCCGCGGGGTACGGCACCCCAGGCGGTCCCGCGGGGTACGGCGGAGCAGGCGGTCCCGCGGGGTACGGCGGAGCAGGCGGACCGGGATGTGGCGGAGTGGGCGGGCCAACGGGGTGCGGTGCGCCGGCGGCAGGCGCGCTGCCGGCGGCAGGCGGTGCGCCGGCAGGAGGCGCGCTGCCGGCGGCAGGCGGTGCGCCGGCGGGAGGCGCGCTGCCGGCGGGCAGCGGAGGCCGGGTGTCCGGCTCGGCGGGACCGTCGCTCATCGGGCCGGCTCCCGGCGGCGCCGACGGTCACCCGCGCGGGCGGTCACAGCCCCTCCGCCCGGTCCTCGCCCAGCGCGGTGAGCCGGTCGCGCAGCCGGGACGCCTCCGCCGGATGCAGCCCCGGCACCCGCGCGTCACTGGCGGCCGCCGCCGTGTGCAGCTGCACCGTGGCCAGGTCGAATGCGCGCTCCAGCGGACCGGCGCTCACGTCGACGAACTGCATGCGGGAGTACGGGACGATGGACAACCGCCGCACCAGCAGCCCGTGCCGCACCAGCAGGTCGTCGTCGCGCTCGGCGTAGCCCCAGGCGCGTACCGCGCGGACGATGGCCGTGGCCCGCCACGCGCCGAGCACCACCACGAGGGCGAGGGCGAGCCCGAACAGCCAGTGGCCGCTCAGCGCCCAGCCGATCGCGGTCACCGCCAGGCCGATGGCCACCACGACCCCGAGCCGGATCAGCTCCACCCAGATCAGGTTGGTGGAGATCGGCTGCCACCGGACGGTGTCCGGCCAGGGCTCCAGCGGCCCTCGCCCCGACGACTGCGGACCGGAGTGGGTCACCGGGCCCGTGCCCGACGGCAGGAGACCAGGCGACGGCAGGTCGGACGGGGGCGGACCGGCGTCGTACCCGCCGCGCGGAGGCGATGCGGCGTCGTACCCGCCGGGCGGGGGCAGGGCGCTCGGCGGCAGCGGGGCCGGCCACGACACGTCCGGTGGGGAAGGGTCCGGGCCGAGTGTGCCGGGCGCCGGGAACGCGCCGGGTGGCGGCGCGACGCCGGGCGGCGGCGGACTGGCCGGGGAGGTGGGGTCGGGGGAGGCCGGGCGGTCGACGCGGTCCTCCGCGCTCACCGGCGGGCGCCGTTCCGCACGCCGCGACGCCGCACGATCCGTGCGCCGTGTGCCGCCGCCTCGCCCTGCCCGTCGGCGGCGCGGAGCGCCCCGCTGCCGTGCCTCATCGGTCGCTCGCTGCGCTCGCTCACGTGTCGAGGGTAGGCGATCCGGGCACCGGAGTGACGGCACGAAGGAAGCCGCGAACGTTCAGGAATTCGCCGAGACTGCCGCGGTGCTCGGCGCAGGCCAGCCAGGTCTTGCGCCGATCGGCGGTGTGCAGGCGCGGATTGTTCCACTCCAGCGCCCAGACGGCGGGGGCGCGGCAGCCCCGGGCCGAGCAGACCAGGGGCTCGTCGGCAGGGGAGGGGAGGCTCATCCGGGCCAGTCTAGGGCGGCCGGACGGAAAGCTTGAGCGCCGGGCGGCCACGGGGGGAGCCGCCCGGCGACGGGGTGAATCGTACACACGGCGGGCCGGTCCCTGTCCACCCGTGACACGCGATTCGGGCATTGGACGCCGGCGGCGAAAATAGGCTTCTCCCCACCTCGGCACTCAGGAAGGCGTGCGAGGCTTGATACCGCACCAGCCGCGACGACCGACCAACGCTGTGGAGGACCGGTGGCCCAGCCGACCACGCCCGACGCCCCGACGCCGAACGGGACGGCACCGGACACACCCGCACCGGTGACCACACCCGCGCAGGACGCCAGCCTGCTGGAGAAGGCGCTCTTCGAGATCAAACGGGTGATCGTCGGGCAGGACCGGATGGTCGAGCGGATGTTCGTCGCGCTGCTCGCCCGGGGTCACTGCCTGCTCGAAGGCGTGCCCGGCGTGGCCAAGACCCTGGCCGTGGAGACCCTCGCCAAGGTCGTCGGCGGGTCCTTCGCCCGGGTGCAGTTCACCCCGGACCTGGTGCCGGCCGACATCATGGGCACCCGGATCTACCGGCAGTCGAGCGAGAAGTTCGACGTCGAGCTGGGCCCGGTCTTCGTCAACTTCCTGCTCGCCGACGAGATCAACCGCGCTCCGGCCAAGGTGCAGTCGGCGCTGCTGGAGGTCATGAGCGAGCGCCAGGTGTCGATCGGCGGGGAGAGCCACCGGGTGCCCGATCCGTTCCTGGTGATGGCCACCCAGAACCCGATCGAGCAGGAGGGCGTCTACCCGCTGCCGGAGGCGCAGCGGGACCGGTTCCTCATGAAGATCGTCGTGGGCTACCCGACCGACGCCGAGGAGCGGGAGATCGTCTACCGGATGGGCGTGACCGCCCCGGAGCCGACGGCGGTCTTCGACACCCCCGAGCTGATCGCCCTGCAACGCAAGGCCGACCAGGTCTTCGTGCACAACGCGCTGGTCGACTACGCGGTGCGCCTGGTGCTGGCCACCCGCGCACCCGCCGAGCACGGCATGCCGGACGTCGCCCAGCTGATCCAGTACGGGGCCAGCCCGCGCGCCTCGCTCGGTCTGGTCCGGGCCACCCGCGCGCTGGCGCTGCTGCGCGGGCGCGACTACGCCCTGCCGCAGGACGTGCAGGACATCGCCCCGGACATCCTGCGCCACCGGCTGGTGCTCAGCTACGACGCGCTCGCCGACGACGTGCCGGCCGACCACATCGTGCACCGGGTGATGTCGATCATCCCGCTCCCGGCCGTCGCGCCCCGACAGCAGGCCACCCCGCCGCCGAGTACCCCGCCGCCGGGCGCCGGCTGGCCCGGGCAGCGGCCGTGACCTCACCCACCCCTCGTCCCGCCCCCGACCGCAGCGAGGCCGTGCTGTCCCGACTCCAGTTGCTGGTCACTCGCAAGCTCGATGGTCTGCTCCAGGGTGACTACGCCGGCCTGCTCCCGGGGCCCGGCAGCGAGGCGGGCGAGTCGCGAGAGTACCGCCCCGGTGACGACGTACGCCGGATGGACTGGCCGGTGACCGCGCGGACCACGACCCCGCACGTGCGGCGCACGGTCGCGGACCGGGAGTTGGAGACGTGGCTGGCCCTGGACCTCTCGGCCAGCCTGGACTTCGGCACCGGGCAGTGGCTCAAGCGGGAGGTGGTGGTGGCCGCCGCTGCCGCCATCACCCATCTGACCGTGCGCGGCGGCAACCGGATCGGCGCGGTGATCGGCACCGGTGGCGGCGCGTCCGCACCGGCGCGACGGTGGCGCGGTGGCCCGCCGCCGGTCGGGCCGGGGGTGCTCACCCGACTGCCGGCCCGCTCCGGCCGCAAGGAGGCGCAGGGCCTGCTGCGGGCCGTCGCCGGCACCGCGATCCAGCCCGGCCGGGGCGATCTGGGCGCGCTGGTCGACATGCTCAACCGCCCGCCCCGGCGGCGCGGGGTGGCCGTGGTGGTCTCGGACTTCCTGGCGCCGACCGAGCAGTGGGCCCGGCCGATGCGCAAGCTGCGCGTCCGGCACGACGTGCTGGCGATCGAGGTGGTGGACCCGCGCGAGCTGGAGTTGCCCGACGTGGGGGTGCTGCCGGTGGTCGACCCGGAGAGCGGTGAGCTGCACGAGGTGCAGACCGCCGACCCGCGGCTGCGGCAGCGCTACGCCGAGGCCGCCGCCGCCCAACGGGCCACGATCGCCGCCGCGCTGCGTGGCGCCAGCGCGGCCCACCTGCGTCTGCGTACCGACCGAGACTGGCTGCTGGACATGGTGCGTTTCGTGGCCGCGCAGCGGCACGCCCGCACCCGGGGGACGACACGATGATCCGTTTTCTGCAACCGTGGTGGCTGCTGGCCGTGCTGCCGGTGCTCGCCCTCGCCGCGTTCTACATCTGGCGGCAGCTGCACCGCCGGGCGTACGCGATGCGGTTCACCAACGTGGACCTGCTGCGGACCGTCGCGCCGAAGGGTCTGGGCTGGCGGCGGCACGTGCCGGCGACCGCGTTCCTGCTCTGCCTGCTGGTGCTCGCCACGGCGCTGGCCCGTCCGGCGGTGGACACCAAGGAGCCGCTGGAGCGGGCCACGGTGATGCTCGCCATCGACGTGTCGCTGTCCATGCAGGCCGACGACGTGGCGCCGAACCGGCTGGAGGCCGCGCAGGAGGCGGCCAAGCAGTTCGTGGGCGAGCTACCGGAGAGCTACAACCTGGGTCTCGTCTCGTTCGCCAAGGCGGCCAACGTGCTCGTGCCGCCGGGCAAGGACCGGGACGCGGTGACCGCCGCGATCGACGGGCTGGTGCTGGCCGAGGCGACCGCGACGGGCGAGGCGGTGTTCACCTGCCTGGAGGCGATCCGGTCGGTGCCGGCCGACGGCGCGGCGGGTATCCCACCGGCGCGGATCGTGCTGCTGTCGGACGGGTTCCGCACCTCCGGCCGGTCGGTGGAGGAGGCGGCGGCTGCCGCGCAGGCGGCCAACGTGCCGGTCTCCACCATCGCGTTCGGCACCGACACCGGTCAGGTCGACATCGGTGGGCAGCTCCAGCGGGTGCCGGTGGACCGGCTCGCCCTCGCGGAGCTGGCCGAGACCACCGAGGGCTACTTCTACGAGGCGGCCTCGGTGAGCGAGCTGAAGCAGGTTTACCAGGACATGGGCAGCTCGATCGGGTTCCGCACCGAGCCGCGCGAGGTGACCCAGTGGTACGCGGGGTTGGCGCTGCTGCTGGCGCTCTGCGCCGGCGCGCTCAGCCTGCTCTGGTCGTCGCGGATGCTCTGAGGGCGGCCAGGGCAGCGGACGGCCAGGGAAGAGACAGGCAGCGAACGGCCAGCAAAGAGAACGGGCCGGCGGTGGTCAGTGACCGCCGCCGGCCAGGACGAAGACGACGGCCACCCAGACGGCGGCGAGGGTGAAGCCCAGCGGGGCGACGTAGCGGCTCATGGACGGCTCCGAGTGGCGGCTGGACGGTCCGCGTGCGGGGGGCGGACCGCAGGGGGTGGGGACGCGCACACGAAGTCGTGACCGGGCGGCTCCCGGCGACCGTCCGGTGACCGGACGGCGCGGCACACGCGCCCCGGCGTCAGCCGAGGCGGTGGGGGAGCGGAGCGGGGTCAGCTCGCCAGACTGAGTCGTGGCTCAGCGGGGCTGACCATCGGCCCGGCCACGACTAGGAGGATCGCTATCTCGCACAGCGATCACCTCCTGCAAGTCGGCCGGGCCGGAACGTCGATGAGCGTACACCTGAGCCGGCGCCGGCACGCACTCGGCCGACCGGTCGGCAACCGCTCCACCGCCCGGCCGACGCCACCGGTCCGGGCGGTCCGCCGACCCGTGTCGGCGGCCCGTGCGCACGACGGTGACCAGCACCGCGGCGAGCAGGGGCAGCCAGCAGAACCGGGCCAGCACCCACGCCGGACCGTCCGGCGCGGTGTGCAGCCCGGGCAGGGCCAGGCCACCCCGGGCGGTGAGCGCCGTCACCGTGACACGGGTCGCTGGCGTCGCCCCGGGGAGCCGTTTCCCGGCTGGCCCTGTGGGACTACTCGCCGGCGGCGACCAGACCCGTCTCGTACGCCAGCACCACGGCCTGGGCCCGGTCGCGCAGCCCCAGCTTGGCCAGGATCCGCCCCACGTGCGTCTTGACGGTCTGCTCCGCCACCACCAGGTCACCGGCGATCTCCGCGTTGTTGCGCCCCCGGGCGATCAACCGCAGCACCTCGGTCTCGCGGGGCGTGAGCCCGGCCAGGTCGGTGGGGCGGGGTCGGCGGCGGTCCGGGCGGGCCGCGAACTCGGCGATCAGTCGGCGGGTCACCGCCGGGGCGAGCAGCGCGTCCCCGGCCGCCACCACCCGCACCGCCTGCACCAGGTCGGCCGCCGGCGCGTCCTTGAGCAGGAATCCGCTGGCGCCGGCCCGCAGCGCCTCGTACACGTAGTCGTCCAGGTCGAACGTCGTGAGGATGAGCACCCGGGGGCGCTGCGCCGAGCGGTCGCCCAGCAGCTTGCGGGTGGCCTCCAGCCCGTCCATGACCGGCATCCGCACGTCCATCAGCACCACGTCCGGGTCGAGCCGGCGGGCGGCGGCGACGGCCTGCGTGCCGTCGGCGGCGTCGCCCACCACGAGCAGGTCCGGCTGGGCGGCGAGCAACGCGCCGAAGCCCTGCCGGACCATCGCCTGGTCGTCGGCGATCAGCACCTTGATCATGCGTCTCCGCTCTCCGGCTCGTACGGCAGTTCGGCCGCCACCGCGTAACCGCCGTCGGGCAGCGGCCCGGCGGTGAACGTACCGCCCAGTGAGGTGGCCCGCTCCCGCATGCCGGTCAGCCCGTGCCCCGGGCTGCCGTCGGCGGTCGGTCGGGCGTCGGTCGGGGAGTTCTCGACGCGTACTCCCAGACCGGATTGGCGGGCGCGGACGGTGACGCGCACCGCGGCGCCGGCCGCGTGCCGGGCCGCGTTCGCCAGCCCCTCCTGCACGATGCGGTACGCGGCCAGCCCGACCGGCGCGGGCATCCGCCCGTCGCCAAGCGGGTCGACGTCCAGGGTCACCGGCAGCCCGGCGCGACGGGCCGCGTCCACCATCGGGCCCAGGTCGGTCAGGTCGGGCTGCGGAGCGGTCTGCGGACCGGTGGCCTCGCTGCGCAGCACCCCCAGCAGCCGCCGCATGTCGGTCAGCGCGTCGCGGGCCGAGCCGGCGATGGCGGCGAACTCGGCGGCGGCCGGCGCCGGCACGTCGGTCAGCCGGTACGGCGCGGTCTCGGCCTGCACCGCGATCAGCGACATGTGGTGGGCCACCACGTCGTGCAGCTCGCGGGCGATCCGGGTGCGCTCCTCCAGCACCGCGCGGCGCTCCTGCTCCCGCTCGCTCAGCTCGGTCTGCGCGGCGAGCGCCCGCCGGGACAGCCGGTTGCGCCGGATCAGGTCACCGACGATCGCCAGCGCGCCGAGCAGCGCCAGGACGGCGGCCCGGTTCTGGGCGTGCACCAGGGTGAGTACCGGCACCGCGGTGATCGCCACCACCCAGGCCAGCACCGGCCGGTCGACCCGCGCGACGACCACCGCGACCACCGCGACCGAGCCGAGCGCCAGCGGCGGCGTCCACGGTCCGGGCAGGTCGGCCGGCGCGTTGAACGTGCACACCAGCAGGGCCAGCACCGTGAGCCGCCAGGCCAGCAGCGGACGCCGGGGCAGCGCCAGCAGCGGCGCCACGGTCAGCGCCGCGAACAGCACCGCGATCGGAACCGGCAGACCCCAGTTGCTCTCCACGGTGAGCGTGATCCAGAAGAGGCCGAGCGCGGCGAGCAGCCCGACCGGGGCGGCGGGTCGGGCGAGCCGGGGCCAGCGGGCCAGCAGCGGTCGACCGGGCGGGGCGTCCGGGCCCCACAGGGTCTGCCGCAACGCCCGCAGGGCCACGGCGATCGGTTGCCGGTTCACCACCCGGAGGCTACGGGCAGAGCCCATCACGGGGCGTGCCACCAGGGGTTGATCCCGGTGTCGTACCACGGTGTGACGCGGCTCCCGTTAGCGCTTACCTGCCGGTAACGCCTAGGCTCCGACGCGTCCGTGCTGACCATTCGCAAGGAGGAACCGTGGCCCGTACCGTGCTGGTGACCGGGGGTAACCGGGGGATCGGCCTGGCCATCGCGCAGGCCTTCGCCAAGCAGGGCGATCGGGTGGCGGTCACCCACCGCAGCGGCGATGCCCCCGACGGGCTGTTCGGCGTGCGGGCCGACGTCACCGACGCGGCCTCGATCGACGCGGCGTTCACCGCCGTCGAGGCCGAGCTGGGTCCGGTCGAGGTGGTGGTCGCCAACGCCGGCATGACCGACGACACCCTGCTGCTGCGGATGTCCGAGGAGCAGTTCACCGGTGTGCTGGACACCAACCTCACCGGCGCGTTCCGGGTCGCCAAGCGGGCCTCCGGCAAGATGCTGCGGGCCAAGTGGGGCCGGATGATCTTCATCTCCTCGGTGGTGGGTCTCTCCGGCGGCGCGGGTCAGGTCAACTACGCCGCCAGCAAGGCCGGCCTGGTCGGCGTGGCCCGCTCGATCACCCGGGAGTTGGGCAGCCGCAACATCACCGCGAACGTGGTGGCGCCCGGCTTCATCGACACCGACATGACCGCCAGCCTCAGCGACGACCGCAAGGCGGAGATTCGCAAGTCCATCCCGGCCGGCCGCATGGCCAGCCCGGACGAGGTGGCCGCCGTGGTCACCTGGCTGGCCTCGGACAGCGCCGGGTACGTCTCCGGCGCCGTGATCCCGGTCGACGGCGGCCTCGGCATGGGCCACTGACCAGCGCTTCGACTACGTACGGAGGAAACCCTGCATGTCCGGACTGCTCGCCGGTAAGCGGCTGCTCGTCACCGGTGTGATCACCGAGGCTTCGATCGCCTTCTCGGTGGCGAAACTCGCCCAGGAGAACGGCGCGCAGGTCGTGCTGACCGGCTTCGGACGGCTCTCCCTGGTCGAGCGGATCGCCAAGCGGCTGCCCGAGCCCGCGCCGGTGATCGAGGTCGACGTGACCAACACCGAGCACCTGGCCAGCCTCGCCGACCGGGTACGGGAGCACGTCGACGGTCTCGACGGCGTCGTGCACTCGATCGGCTTCGCCCCGCAGAGCTGCCTCGGCGGCGGCTTCCTCGACGCCCCCTGGGAGGACGTGGCGACCGCCCTGCACGTCTCCACCTTCTCGTACAAGTCGCTGGCCATGGCGGCGCTGCCGCTGATGTCGGCCGGCGGCGCGGTGGTCGGCCTGACCTTCGACGCGACGAAGGCGTGGCCGGTCTACGACTGGATGGGCGTGGCCAAGGCCGGCCTGGAGTCCGCGTCCCGCTACCTCGCCATGCACCTGGGCAAGCAGGGCATCCGCAGCAACCTGGTGGCCGCCGGGCCGCTGCGTACCATCGCCGCGAAGTCGATCCCCGGCTTCGACCAGTTCGAGGAGGCCTGGGCCGGGCGGGCTCCGCTGGGCTGGAGCCTCACCGACCAGGAGCCGGCCGCCCGGGCCTGCCTGGCGCTGCTCTCCGACTGGTTCCCGGCCACCACCGGCGAGATCGTGCACGTCGACGGCGGCTACCACGCCGTCGGTTCCTGACGCTGCGCCGCGACGCTCCCTGGTCGCCGTCCGCGTGATCTACGCGTCCGGACCAGGGGGCGTCGCCGGGCCGTCGCGGCCGAGGGGCGAGAATGACCCCATGGCGTACGACGCGGTGGTGCTGGTGTCCTTCGGCGGGCCCGAACGGCCCGAGGACGTGATGCCGTTCCTGCAGAACGTGACCCGCGGCCGAGGCGTGCCGCCCGAGCGGCTGGCCGAGGTCGCCGAGCACTACCAGCACTTCGGCGGGGTGTCCCCGATCAACCAGCAGAACCGCGAGCTGCTGGCCGCCGTCCGGGCCGACTTCGCCGCGCACGGCCTCGACCTGCCCATCTACTGGGGCAACCGCAACTGGGACCCGATGCTCGCCGACACCGTGACGCAGATGCGCGACGACGGGGTGACCCGGGCGCTGGCCTTCGTCACCAGCGCGTACGGCGGCTACTCGTCCTGCCGGCAGTACCAGGAGGACATCGCCGCCGCCCGCGCCGCCGTCGGCCCGGACGCCCCGGTGATCGAGAAGATCCGCCAGTTCTGGGACCACCCCGGTTTCATCGAGCCGCACATCGACGCCGTCCGTGCCGCGCTGGGCCAGCTCGACCAGGCGTTGCGGGACACCACCCGGCTGGTGTTCACCGCCCACTCCATCCCCACCTCGATGGCGGCCAACGCCGGCCCGCACGGCGGCCGGTACGAGGCGCAACTGCGGGAGGCCGCCGCGCTGGTGGCCGCTGCCGCCGCCCCCGACCTGGCGTACGACCTGGTCTGGCAGAGCCGTTCGGGCCCCCCGCACGTGCCGTGGCTGGACCCGGACATCAACGACCACCTGGGCACCCTCGCCGAGGGTGGCACCACCAGCGTGGTGGTCAGCCCGATCGGGTTCGTCTCCGACCACCTGGAAGTCGTGTGGGACCTCGACACCGAGGCGCTGGAGACGGCCAAGCAACTCGGCCTGGACTTCGTCCGGGCCGGCACCCCGGGCACCGACCCGCGCTTCGTGACCATGGTCCGGGAGCTGGTCACCGAGCGGACCGACCCGGACGGCGCGCAGCTGCGTCGTCGCCTCGGCGAGCTGCCGATGTGGGACACCTGCCCGACCGTGTGCTGCGTACCGACCCGCCGTCCGACGCCCGCTGGGAGCACCGATGCATGACCGCAAGCCCGTGCAGAGCTGGCTCACCGACATGGACGGCGTGCTCGTGCACGAGGGCCAGCCGGTGCCCGGCGCACCGGAGTTCGTCAACCGGCTGCGCGCCTCCGGCAAGCCGTTCCTGGTGCTGACCAACAACTCGATCTACACCCCGCGGGACCTCACGGCCCGGTTGAGCCGGATGGGTCTGGACGTGCCGGAGGAGTCGATCTGGTCTTCGGCCCTGGCCACCGGCCAGTTCCTCGCCGACCAGCGGCCGGGTGGCACCGCGTACGTCATCGGGGAGGCCGGCCTGACCACCGCGCTGCACGCGGTCGGCTACGTGCTCACCGACTTCGCCCCGGACTACGTGGTGCTCGGCGAGACCCGCACCTACAGCTTCGAGGCGATCACCAAGGCGGTGCGGCTGATCAACGACGGGGCCCGGTTCATCTGCACCAACCCCGACGTGACCGGCCCGTCGGTGGAGGGCGCGCTGCCCGCCGCCGGCTCGGTCGCCGCCATGATCTCCAAGGCGACCGGGGTGGAGCCGTACTTCGTCGGCAAGCCCAATCCGATGATGATGCGCTCCGCGCTGAACACCATCAACGCGCACTCGGAGACCACCGCGATGATCGGCGACCGGATGGACACCGACATCCTCTGTGGTCTGGAGGCCGGGCTGGAGACCATCCTGGTGCTCACCGGCATCAGCAGCCGTACCGAGGCGGAGCGCTACCCGTACCGACCGTCCCGGATCATCAACTCGGTGGCCGACCTGCTCGACGAGGTCTGACCGAGCGGCGCGCTGATGATCGCGCTCGAACATGGATGTAGTGGTCACGCGCGCGCCGGAGGCCACGACATCCTGGATCGAGCGCGATCATGCCCGGCGCGGGCGATGATCGCGGGCGGCGTGGGTCAGGGGCGTAGCGGGGCGTTGCAGGCGGCGACCAGCGCCTGCCGGCAGGCCGTGGTGAGCGGGCGCAGCGCGGCGTCGCGCTGCTGGGCCTCGTAGTTGTTGATCGCGCCACCGGGGGCGGCGTGCCCGGCCAGCGCGAGCACCCGGTCGAGCACCGCGGCCCGGGCGAAGAGCCGGCGGGCCCGCGGGTCGAAGCCGGGTGGCAGGTCGGTGGCGCCGTCCGGGCGGCGCAGCGCGGCCAGCGCTCCGGCCAACTCGGGCCGCCACTGGGCCACGTCGAGCCGGGTCAGCGCGGCGGTGGTCTCGGCCAGCGCGGCGGCCAGCTCGGCCTCCGCCTCGGCGGCGCCGGGCAGCGACAGCGAGGCGGCCGGGGCGTTGGCCGGCAGCGGGTACACCCGCCACAGCACCGTCTCGAAACAGTCCCCCGAGCCGGACGTGTGGCTGCGCACCTGCGGGATCAGACCCAGCCCACCGGCCACCACCGCCTCGCCCGCCACCAGGGCCGCCCCGGCGAAGTCCCCGGGACCGGGCAGACCCCGCGGGTCGCCCGGCGCGGGCAGCACCAGACGGATCTCGTCGGGGGAGAGCTTGGCCAGGGTGGGCAGCGCGGCGCCGAGCGGGACGTCGGTCCAGGTGCCGGGGGCGTCCGCAACGAGGTGCTCCTCGTCGCCGGCGATGGCGTCGGCGACCTCGTCGTACGGCACCAGCCCGGCGCGCCACGCGCGCACCCAGGCAACGAACCGGCTCGACCGGCGCGGCGCAAGCGTGGCCGCGCCCGTTGCGGGGGTGGACATGCCGAAAGGGTACGTGGTCATCGGTGGCCGTGTCTCGACTGCCGCTCCGGCCGCCCTGCCTGCCCCGAACTGCCCCCTTCGCCCGATCCGCGCCCGCAGCGCGGCCCGCTGATCCGCGGTTGACCGTCAGCCGCCGGGGCGCGGCGCTGCGACCCCGTCCCGCGTACCTCCCTGAGCGCTGGCGCAGCCGCAGACCTCGATGGGGTGGCGCGGTGTGTCGGGGGGCGGGGTGCTGGTGGGGGCGTTAGCGTGATCGACATGGCGGGGCGATACGGCGAGGACGTGCTGGCGGGGGACTGGCGGCGGCGAAAGGTCACCCCCGAGGTGGACGCCGAACCGGATCTCGTGGTGGAGGACGCCGACTCCGGGTTCTGCGGTGCGGTGGTGGGCTTCGAGGCCGGCGCGGTCGTGCTGGAGGACCGGCACGGCCGGCGGCGCAACTTCCCGCTGCTGCCCGCGGCGTTCCTGCTCGACGGCCGCCCGGTGACGTTGCGCCGCCCGAGCCGCGCGCCGGTGCCGGCGGCCCGCCGACGTACCGCCTCCGGTTCGGTGGCGGTGGACAATGTTCGCGCCCAGGTGGCCAAGGCCAGTCGGATCTGGGTGGAGGGCATCCACGACGCCGCCCTCGTCGAGCGGATCTGGGGCGACGACCTGCGTATCGAGGGCGTGGTGGTCGAGCCGTTGGACGGCATCGACGACCTGGACGCCGACGTACGCGACTTCGGCCCCGGCCCGACCCGACGACTCGGCGTGCTCGTCGACCACCTGGTGCCGGGCAGCAAGGAGAGCCGCATCGTGGCCCGGGTCAACTCGTCGTACGTGCTGGTGACCGGCCACCCGTACGTGGACGTCTGGCAGGCGGTCAAACCGGCGGCGCTGGGTATTGCGGCGTGGCCGGTCGTGCCGCCGGGGCAGCCGTGGAAGGAGGGGGTCTGCGCGGCCCTCGGGGTGGCCGAGCCGGCCGACATGTGGCGGCACATCCTGTCCCGGGTGAACAGCTTCGCCGACGTGGAGACCCCCCTGATCAACGCCATGGAACGCCTCATCGACTTCGTCACCGAGCCAGCCTGACCCGTCGCCCCGGCGGCGTGCCGGGGCGACGGGCGGGCGGTTCTCAGGGCTCCTGGTCGGGGCTGCGGGTGTAGACGAAGGTGGCGATGTCCAGCGCGACCGCGCGGCCCTGTCCGTCGCGGCGCACCGTGAGGATTTCGCCGTCCTGCCCACCGGCCCGACCCCGCCAGCGGTCCGGGCCCTCGGGAACGAACCGGAGGTTCGGTGCGCCGACCGGGCCGGCGTGCAGGTCGCCGGCTGCGTCCGCGTACACCTCGATGGTGGTGCCCATCCACCACCAGCGGCCGGTCAGCTCAGCGAGTTCGGCCGGCGGCGGGGCGGCGGCCGGAAGCCACGGGGTGACCGGGGCGGGTTCGGCGTCCAGCACCAGCGTGAGCAGTTGCCGGCCCAGCCCGCCGATGTGGCCGGTACGGAAACCGTAGGAGTTGGCGAAGCCGACGACAGCGGTGCGGCTGGGCCGGTGCACGGCCAGCGAGGCGACGTAGCCGGGCATGGAGCCGCCGTGTCCGACGTACACCCGGTCGCCTTCCCGGTGGAGCTCCACCCCGAGGCCGTGGCCGTGTCTCCAGGACTCCTGGTCGCTGATCACCACGGGCGAGCACATCTCGGTAAGCGTCTCGGCGGCCAGCACCGACGGGTCGGGGTCGGCCAGGAACGCCGCCCAGCGGCCCAGGTCCTCGATCGTCGACCAGAGCTGCCCGGCCGGGGCCATCGCCCCGGTGTCGGTACGCGGCTCCTCGCGCAGGGTGTCGTGCCAGGGGTGCACGACGTAGCCACGGGCGAACGGCTCGCTGGCCGCGTACGTGGTGCGGCGCAGGCCCAGCGGGGTGAGGATCCGCTCGTTGAGCAGGTCGGCCCAGGGCGTCCCGGTGAGTCGTTCGAGGATGCCGCCGAGCAACCCGTACGCCAGGTTGGAGTAGTGGTAGGTGAGGTGCGGCGGGTAGGCGATCTTGTCGGGGGTGACCCCGGCGAGCAGGGTGGTGAGGTCCACGCCGGCCGCCCGTTCCCACCAGTCGCCCTCGGGTTCGCGCTGGATGCCGCTGGCGTGCGCGAGCAGCTGGCGCAGGGTGAGCGCGCCGACGCTGGTGCCCGGCAGGTGGCGCTCCACCGGGTCGTCGACGGCGAGCCGGCCCGCGTCGCGCAACTGCATGATCAGGGTCGCGGTCATGGTCTTGCTGATCGAGCCCAACCGGTACTGGAGGTCGGCGTCCGGGCGGGGGTGCGCGCCGGCGGTGGCCAGGTGCGCCAGCGTGCCGTCGCACACCACGCCCAGCACCAGCGACGGGGTGTGGCCGTCGGCCTGGGCCTGCGCGACCCGGGCGTCGATCTGCCGGGCGGTCTCGGGCAGCAGCGTCAAGGGGATCTCCTGGGGTCGGGCCGCTGGTCGGTGGCGTTTCGGCGGGCCGGAAAGGGGCCTGGTCGAGCCTACTGATCTTCGGGGGGAGGTCGCGCGTGCGTTTGCGTGTCAGGATCGTGGTGTGGACGCCGTGGTGTGGATCGTTTTGGGTGTGGTGCTGGCGGTCGCCGAGATCTTCACGACGACCCTCTTTCTCATCATGTTCGGGCTCGGCGCCTTCGCCGCCGCCGGTGCCGCCGCTCTGGGTGCGCCGGTGGCCGTGCAGGCCCTGGTCTTCGCGGTGGTGTCCGCGTTGAGCCTGGTGGTGGCGCGACCGGTGATCAAGCGGCACCGCCGTTCGGCGCTGGAGAGCGGCGAACAGCCGTTCGGCGTGGAGGCGATCGAGGGCTCCACGGCGCTGGTGCTGGAGCGGGTGGACGCCGACAGTGGCCTCGTCAAGATCGACGGGGAGCTGTGGAGTGCCCGGCCGTACGACACGACGCAGACTTTCGAGCCCGGCGAGCGGGTTCGGGTGATTAAGGTCCGGGGCGCGACCGCCCTGGTCTGGCAGGACGATGTTTCTTCCGCCGGCGACTTGCCGGAAGCGAGAGGGTGAACGGGATGACAACAGTCGGGGTGCTGGTGATCGCGGTGGCGTTGATCGCCGTGATAACGCTGGCCAAGGCGGTGCGGATCGTGCCGCAGCAGCGCCAGGACGTGGTGGAACGACTCGGCAAGTACAAGCGCACCCTCAATCCCGGCCTCAACCTGCTGGTGCCGTTCATCGACGCGGTTCGCACCAAGGTCGACATGCGGGAGCAGGTGGTCAGCTTCCCGCCGCAGCCGGTGATCACCTCGGACAACCTGGTGGTCTCGATCGACACGGTTCTGTACTTCAAGGTGGTCGACTCGGTCCGGGCGACCTACGAGATCTCCAGCTTCCTCCAGGCCATCGAGCAGTTGACAGTCACCACGTTGCGTAACGTGATCGGTTCCCTGGACCTGGAGCGGGCACTGACCAGCCGGGACGAGATCAACCGGCACCTCTCGGGCGTGCTCGACGAGACCACCGGCCGGTGGGGCATCAAGGTGACCCGGGTCGAGATCAAGGCGATCGAGCCGCCGGCCAGCATCCGCGACTCGATGGAGAAGCAGATGCGCGCCGAGCGGGACCGCCGTGCGGCGATCCTGACCGCCGAGGGCCACAAGCAGTCGGTGATCCTCACCGCCGAGGGTGACAAGCAGTCGGCGGTGTTGCGGGCCGACGGTGACCGGCAGGCCCGGATCCTGCAGGCCGAAGGTCAGGCGAAGGCGATCCGGACGGTCTTCGACGCGATCCACCAGGCGAACCCGAGCCAGAAGGTGCTCGCCTACCAGTACCTGCAGGCTCTGCCGCAGATCGCCCAGGGCACCGCCAACAAGGTCTGGATCGTCCCGGCCGAGCTGACCAAGGCTCTGGAGGGGATGGGTGGCGCGCTCGGTGGGCTGAGCCAGATGGTGGGGGATCTGCCCGCACCGGAGGCCGCGGACCAGGCGAGCCAGGTCGAGCGCGAGGCCGCGGAGGCCGCGCAGGCCGCGGCGGACGCCGCCCAGCAGATCCACGACGAGGTACGCGTCGCCGAGGCGCAGGCCACCGGTAGCAAGGGGCCGAAGGGGCTCCCCGCTCCCGAGCCGGTCACCCCGGCCAGCCTGACCGAGGACCCGGCTGATCAGCGCGAGCGCGGCTGATCCCGTCAGGCCTTAATGCGAGAAAGACTCATGGGGCGCTCCGACGCCTGCCACGATCGGTCCTAGGACGGGTGGTGACCAGGCAATCGGGGCGCCCCGGCGCGTCTCGCACCGCTCGTGGACGAGCGAGGTGAACGCATGAAGGATCCCGCGAATCGGATGTGGTCCTCGGCCCCGGTGCCCGGCGCGCACGACCCCGCTGGCCCACTGGGCTCCCGAAGCAGCGGCGGCGGGTTCGGCGTACTGCCGTTCGTCGGCGAGCCGACCCCCGCCGGGCCGGCCACGAACGCCAGCTGGGCCTGGTCGGTGCGCAGGTTCGCACGGGCCGCGGTCTGGCTGTTGCCCGCGTACGCCATCCTCTACGGCGCGGTGGCGATGGCCAGCGACGGCGGGGTGGGCAACGACCCCTATCCGGCCAACGGGCGCGCCGTCTACCTGATCGGCTGGGTGGCCGCGGTCTGGCTCGGCCTGCTCGCGCTGCTGGCCCTCACAGGGCTGCTCGCCGCGACGCGCAGCCGCCGGGTGGCGGCGGCCGGGCTGCTGGTCAGCATCGCCGGCACCGTGCTGATGCTGCCCTTCGCCGGGCTCGCCGAGCAGACTCCGGTCTTCGGCGCCACGGCGCGGTCGCTTGTCCTGGTCGGCGCCACCTTCTACAGCGTGGGCTGGTTCCTCACCGGGTGGGCGGTGGCCCGCTCGGGCATGTTCAGCCTCGGCGACGGCGTCATGCTGGTCATCGCAGCGCCACTGCTCGGCCTGGGGGGTGCCCTGATCGGCTCGCTGCAGACCTTCGGCGCGATCTTCGTGCTGATCGCCGGCATCGGCATCGGCTACCGCTCCGGCCGCCTGATGCCCCGCGAAACCGCCCGAGACGCCGCCAACGCCAGCCTGAGCACCCCAAACCCCTGAAGCGCCCGCGCGGGCGTCCTCCCGCTGCCGTTGATCATGATGTTATTGCCTTCGGCCTCGGCGTGTCGTGGCAATAACTTCATGATCAACGCGGGCCGGGGGCTGGGTGGGGGCTGGGCGGGGGCCGTGAAGTTGGTGACAGTTGGGAGGCGGGGGTGGTCGGTTGGCGGTTTTTGTGGCAATCCTGGGGAGCATGGCCGCCTCTCGCTCGCCGCTGTCGCGGCTGTTCACCGTGCTGCTCGCCGGCGTGCTGGCCGGGCTCGCCCTGGCCGTCGCCGCGCTCCCGGGCAACCTGCTGGTCGGGTTCGCCGCGCGCGCCGCGATCGGGTCGTACGCCGCGTTGCCGGCCTCGCTGAAGACCCCGGCCACCCCGCAGCGCTCGTACCTCTACGCCAACGACGGCAAGACGCTGCTCACCACGTTCTACGACGTGAACCGCACCGACGTCGCGCTGGCGGACATCGCACCGGTGATGCGGCAGGCGATCGTGGCGGCCGAGGACCGGCGGTTCTACGACCACGGCGGCGCGGACCTGCGGGGCCTGGCCCGAGCGCTGGTCGCCAACGTCAAGGGCGGCGGCACCGAGCAGGGCGGCTCCACGCTGACCATGCAGTACGTCCGCAACGTGCTCAAGACCGACCCCACCCGCACGCCGCAGGAGCGCGCCGCCGCCACCGACCCGACCGTCGGTCGCAAGCTCCAGGAGATCCGGTACGCGGGCGCGCTGGAGAAGAGCCTCGGCAAGGACGAGATCCTCAACCGGTACCTGAACATCGCCTACTTCGGCTCCGGGGCGTACGGGATCGCGGCGGCCAGCCAGCGCTACTTCGGCAAGCCGCCGGCGAACCTGACCCTCGCCGAGTCGGCGTTGCTCGCCGGCCTGGTGCAGTCCCCGGACGCGTACAGCCCGATCAGCGGCGACAAGGACGAGGCGCTGGCCCGCCGGTCGTACGTGCTGGACTCGATGGCCGCCACCGGCGCGATCACCGCCGCGCAGGCCGCGCAGGCCAAGGCGGAGCCGCTGACCCTGCACCCGACCGCGCAGCCCAACGGCTGCACCGCCGTCGCCCAGGGCCACGACGACTGGGGCTACTTCTGTGACTACCTGCGCCAGTGGTGGCTGACCCAGCCGGCCTTCGGCGCCACCACCGCCGAGCGCGAGCAGGCCCTGCGCTCGGGCGGCTACACAGTCGTCACCTCGCTCGATCCGCAGGTCCAGGCCACCGCGCAGCAGCAGGCCACCAAGGTGTACGGGTACGACAACAAGCGCGCCCTGCCGATCGCGGCCGTGCAGCCGGGCACCGGTCGGGTGCTGGCGATGGCGGTCAACCGGCACTACAGCCTCGCCGACAACCCGGCCGGGCAGGCGAACTACCCGAACACCGTCAACCCGTTGATCTCTGGCGGGGCCAGTGTCGACGGCTACCAGGCGGGTTCGACGTTCAAGCTGTTCACCATGCTCGCCGCGCTGGAGTCGGGCCGTACCCTCTCCACCGGGTTCGACGCGCCCGCCAAGCTGCCCACCCGGTACGCCGCCGAGGGGCCGGGCAGTTGCGACGGCCGCTGGTGCCCGGCGAACGCCAACCCGGACTGGATGGACGGGTACCGGATGATGTGGGACGGCTTCGGCCGTTCGGTGAACACCTACTTCGTCTGGCTGGCCGAGCAGGTCGGCCAGGACAAGGTGGTGGAGATGGCGCAGCGGCTGGGCATCACCTTCCGCGCCGACACGGACGCCGCCTTCGCCAAGGACAACGCCGCGAACTGGGGGTCGTTCACCCTGGGCGTCGCCGCCACCACCCCGCTGGACCTGGCCAACGCGTACGCCACGGTGGCCGCCGAGGGCACCTACTGCACGCCGGTGCCGGTGGTCTCGGTGACCGACGCGAAGGGCGCGACGGTGCCGGTCGGCCAGCCGTCCTGCAAGCGGGTCCTCGACGCCGACGTGGCGCGCGCCGCGACCGATGCGGCCCGCTGCCCGGTGGGCCAGCAGTCGCCGTACGGGCAGTGCAACGGCGGCACCGCCACCGGCGTGAACGACATCCTCGGCGGTCGGCCGGTGGCCGGCAAGACGGGTAGCTCGGAGGAGAACGCCACCGAGACGTTCGTCGGCTTCACCCCGCAGGTGGCCGTCGCCGGCATCGCCGCCAACCCGGACGACCCCGCCGACTCGGTGGGTTCGGCGGTGCAGAGCAAGGTGATCGACGCGGTCGCCCGGGTCATCGCCACGGCGGTGAAGGGTCAGCCGGAGATGGCGTTCGTCGCGCCGAGCCGCGAGCTGGCCGGCGAGCCCCGCCGCCCGGTGGAGCGCCCCGCCGTCCCCGAGCGCCAGCAGCCCACCCAGGGCCAGGACCCGCGCTCGGCCCTGCAACGCTGGCTCGACCGCCGCGGCTGACCCGGCGGGGTCAGCGCTCGCGGCGGCGGGGGCGGTAGCTGGCGATCGTCGCGGGGAGGCCGCGGCGGATGATGCCGGCCCAGTCGGTGTCGCCCCGTAGCACCGCCGCTGCGGTCTTGCGGGCCTGCTCGGCGGTGAAGTGCGGCGGCAGCATCAGCTCGGCCGGGTCGACCAGCGCGTTGATGACGACCGGCCGGTCGGCGGTCAGCGCGCGCTCCCAGACGCCGGGCACCTGCTCCGGCGCGTCGATGAGCTCTCCGTGCAGCCCGAGCACCTGGGCCCACTGGTGGTAGCCGATGTCCGGCAGTTGCTGGCTGTCCGGGAACATCGGCGTCCCCTCGCTGGAGCGCTGTTCCCAGCTGACGAACGCCAGGTCCCGGTTGTTGAGCACCAGCACCACGAACCGCGGGTCGGCCCAGCCGCGCCAGTACTTCGCCACGGTGATCAGCTCGTTGACGCCGTTCATCTGCATCGCCCCGTCGCCGATCAGCGCGACCAGTGGCCGGTCCGGGTGGGCGAACTTGGCGCTCAGGGCGTACGGCATGGCGCCACCCATGGACAGCAGCGTGCCGGAGAGGCTGGCCAGCATCCCGGGCCGGACCTGCACGTGCCGGGAGTACCAGGCGGTCGCGGTGCCGCAGTCCACGGCGAGCATCACGTCGTCGGGGAGCCGGTCGCTGAGCGTGGTGAACAGCAGTTGCGGGTTGACCGGGTCGGCGGTCTGCGCGGCCAGGTCGCGCTGGACACGCCGCCAGGCCGAGGTGGTCTCGGCGATCTCGGCCCGCCAGGCGGTCGGCCCGGGGCCGGGGCCCAGCTCGTCCAGTAGCGCCCGCAGGGTCGGACGGGCGTCGCCGGTCAGGTTCACCTCGGTCGGGTAGCGCAGCCCGAGCTGGGTGCCGTCCAGGTCGATCTGCACCGCGCGGGCCTGACCGGGTGGCGGGTAGAACTCCGAGTACGGCATGTTGCTGCCCACGATCAGCAGCCGGTCGCAGCCGGTCATGAGCTGCCAGCTGGGCCGGGTGCCGAGCAGCCCGATCGCGCCGGTCACCCACGGCTCGCGATGGTCGACGACGGTGAAGCCGAGCAGCGCGGTGGCCACCCCGGCGCCGAGCCGGTGAGCGATCTCGCGGACCTCGTCCTGCGCGCCGAGCGCGCCCTGCCCGACCAGCATGGCCACCCGCTCGCCGCCGCGCAGCACCTCGGCGGCGCGGCGCAGGTCGGCCTGCGGCGGAATGGTCGGCGTGCTGCTCGGCACGTTGCTGGTGTGGTAGTAGCCGTGCGCGTGCGGCGGGTCCGGGATGGCCGGCTCGTCCTGCAGGTCCGACGGGAGCACCAGGGCGGTGACGGTACGCCGGGACAGCGCCGTGCGGCACGCCCGGTCGACGAGGTGACGCACCTGCGCCGGGTGGTCGAGCTGGGCCAGGAACGCCGCCGCGACGTCCTTGTAGAGGGCGAGGAGGTCGACCTCCTGGTAGTAGCCGCCGCCCTCGGCGGTCACCGCGGTGTGCCCGACGAGGGCGACCACCGGCTGGTGGTCGAGCTTGGCGTCGTACAGGCCGTTGAGCAGGTGGATGGCGCCGGGCCCGCTGGTCACCAGCGCGCAGCCCAGCGGCCCGCCGCCGTACTTGACGTGCGCGGAGGCGGCGAAGCCGGCGGTCTCCTCGTGCCGGACCTGGACGAACTGGGCGCGCTCTTTGGTGCGTTGCAGGGCGGAGGTGATGCCGTTGATGCCGTCGCCGGGATAGCCGAAGTAGCGCCGCACGCCCCAGCTGAACAGGCGGGAGACGATGTGGTCCGCGACGGTCGGTCGCCGGGGCAGCGCGCCCGCTTCGCCCGGTGCCATGTGGTCTGCGCTCACCTGGCTGGTCCTTCCCGTCGGGTCCGGTATTCCACCGGTCGTTCCCCGTCTCGACCGGACAAAACACCCCGTTGGGCGGCCATCCGGAGCGGGGGTCGGCCGTCCGGCAGAATCGGCGGGTGCCCGTCCACGAGATCACCGACCCCGACGACGACCGGATCGCCGACTACCGCGCGCTCACCGACGTCGAGCTACGCACCCGCTGGGAGCCTCCGCACGGCCTGTTCATCGCCGAGGGCGAGTTGGTGCTGCGCCGGGCGCTGCGCGCCGGCTATCCGGCCCGGTCGTACCTGGTCGACGCCAAGCGCGTCGACCAGCTCGCCGACCTGGACACCGGCGACGCGCCCGTCTACGCCGCCACCCAGGACGTGCTGCAACGGGCCACCGGTTTCCACGTACACCGGGGGGTGCTCGCGTCGTTCCACCGCCGCTCGCTGCCGACGGCGGCCGAGGTGCTCGCCGCCGCGCGCCGGGTGGTGATCCTGGAGGACGTCAACAACCACACGAACCTCGGCGCGATCTTCCGGGGCGCCGCCGCGCTGGGCATCGACGCCGTGCTGCTGTCGCCGTCCTGCGCCGATCCGCTCTACCGGCGCAGTGTGCGGGTCAGCATGGGCGAGGTCTTCGCGATGCCGTACGCCAAGCTCGAACGCTGGCCCACCGGCCTCGACGAGGTACGCGAGGCGGGCTTCACCGTGCTCGCCATGACGCCGGCGCCGGACGCCGTACCCATTCAGCGGTTGACCCCGGCGCAGCGCGCGCGGGCGGCGTTGCTGCTCGGCGCCGAGGGTCCCGGTCTCACCGCGGCGGCGCAGGCGGCCAGCGACGTGCGGGTGGTCGTCCCGATGCGGCGCGGCGTGGACTCGTTGAACGTCGCCGCCGCGGCGGCGGTGGCGTTCTGGGAACTGGGTCGCGACGATCCGCTTGCATGACCATGCGTCTTGCTGAATAATCTTCCCCGTGTCCAAGGTTCTCACCTCCCTGCCCATCGGCGAACGTGTCGGCATCGCCTTCTCCGGCGGCCTCGACACCTCGGTCGCGGTCGCGTGGATGCGCGACAAGGGCGCCGTCCCCTGCGCCTACACCGCCGACATCGGCCAGTACGACGAGCCCGACATCGGCTCCGTGCCCGGCCGTGCGCTCAGCTACGGCGCCGAGGTCGCCCGGCTGGTCGACTGCCGCGCCGCCCTGGTCGAGGAGGGCCTCGCGGCGCTGACCTGCGGCGCCTTCCACATCCGCTCCGGCGGGCGGGCGTACTTCAACACCACCCCGCTGGGCCGGGCCGTGACCGGCACCCTGCTGGTGCGGGCGATGATCTCCGACGACGTCCAGATCTGGGGCGACGGCTCGACCTTCAAGGGCAACGACATCGAGCGGTTCTACCGCTACGGCCTGCTGGCCAACCCGCAGCTGCGCATCTACAAGCCGTGGCTCGACACCGACTTCGTCACCGAACTGGGTGGGCGTAAGGAGATGTCGGAGTGGCTGCTGGAGCGCGGCCTGCCGTACCGGGACAGCACCGAGAAGGCATACTCCACCGACGCCAACATCTGGGGCGCGACGCACGAGGCGAAGACCCTGGAGCACCTCGACACCGGCATCGAGACGGTCAGCCCGATCATGGGTGTCCGGTTCTGGGACCCGTCGGTGGAGATCCCGACCGAGGACGTCACGATCGGGTTCGACCAGGGTCGCCCGGTGACGATCAACGGCAAGGAGTTCGGCAGCCCCGTCGACCTGGTGCTGGAGGCCAACGCCATCGGCGGCCGGCACGGCCTGGGCATGTCCGACCAGATCGAGAACCGGATCATCGAGGCCAAGAGCCGGGGCATCTACGAGGCGCCCGGCATGGCGCTGCTGCACGCCGCGTACGAGCGGCTGGTCAACGCCATCCACAACGAGGACACCCTGGCGAACTACCACAGCGAGGGCCGCCGCCTCGGTCGCCTGATGTACGAGGGCCGTTGGCTCGACCCGCAGGCGCTGATGCTGCGCGAGTCGTTGCAGCGCTGGGTCGGCACGGCGGTCACCGGCGAGGTGACGCTGCGGCTGCGCCGGGGCGAGGACTACTCGATCCTGGACACGACCGGCCCCGCGTTCAGCTACCACCCGGACAAGCTGTCGATGGAGCGCACCGAGGACTCGGCGTTCGGCCCGTCCGACCGGATCGGCCAGCTCACCATGCGCAACCTGGACATCGCCGACTCGCGGGCGAAGCTCGAGCAGTACGCCTCCCTCGGCATGGTCGGCGGCGCGGCACCCCAGCGGATGATCGGCGCCGCGCAGGCAGCCTCGACCGGGCTGATCGGCGCGATGCCCGAGGGCGGCGCGGAGGCCATCGCCTCCCGGGGCGTCGCCTCCGCCGCCGACGAGGCGCTCGACCGCGCCGCCATGGAGTTCGGCGTCGACTGAGCGGCCCCGGCACGTCGAGGTCCGGGGTCACGGACGGTAGCGTGGCGGCCGTGTTCCCTACCGTCCGTGAGGTCCTCGCCCTGGATCCCGTCCGCCACGGTGCTCCCCGCGTGGTCGCCGGGGACGCCGGGCTGGACCGGCCGGTCCGCTGGGTGCACGTCGCCGAGGTACCCGACATCGCCACCCTGCTCGGCGGCGGCGAGCTGGTGCTCACCACAGGCATCGGGTTGCCGGCCGATGACGCGGGCCTGCGCGCGTTCATCGGCGACCTCGCCGACGTCGGTGTCTCCGGGCTCGTCGTCGAACTGGGCCGCCGGTACGTCAGCGGCGTACCCCGGGTGATGGCCGCCGCCGCCGAGCGGCGCGGCCTGCCCCTGGTCGAGCTGCGCCGGGCCACCCCGTTCGTGCGGATCACCGAGGCGGTGCACGCGCTGATCGTCGACGCGCAGCTCACCGAGCTGCGGGCCGCCGAGGAGATCCACCAGCGGTTCACCGACCTCTCCGTCGAGGGCGCCGACGCGGCCGAGGTGATCCGGCAGGCTGCCGAGCTGTCCGGGTGCCCGGTCGTGCTGGAGAACCTGTCCCGGCAGGTCCTCGGGTACGACCCGGCGGGGGAGAGCGCCGAGCTGCTGCTGGACGGCTGGGAGCAGCACTCGCGGCGGATCCGGCCGGCCGGGCGCACCGCGTACGACCCGGACAGCGGCTGGCTGGTGACGGTCGTCGGCGCCCGCGGGCAGGACTGGGGGCGGTTGCTGCTGCGCTGGCCGGCCAGCGGAGACGCGCCCAGCGCCCGGCCTGGCGAGCCGACCGTCGCCCCGCCCACCCGGCTCACCATCCTCATCGAGCGGGCCGCGTCCACCCTCGCGCTGGGCCGGTTGATCCGCCGCGACGCCGAGGGGCTGGAACGGCAGCTGCACCGCACCCTGCTCACGGCGTTGCTCGACCACTCCCGACCGGTCGACGAGGTGGCGCTGCGCGCCAAGGCGCTCGGTGTGGCGCTGGACCGCCGGCACCTCGTCGGCGTGATGGTTCGCCACCGTGGCGACGACCCCGCCGGAGAGGGCGGCCCCGAGGCCGGCCAGGCCCGGCTGCGGGACCTGTCCGAGGCCGTCGGCCAGGCACTGCGGGAGGCGAAGCTGACCGCGCTCACCAGCGCGGTCGACGACAACTCGGTGGGCGCGCTGCTGGCCCTGCCCGACGCGGCCGCCGAGGACCGCGCGCTGACCGCGTTCGCCGGCGCACTTCGTCGGGTACGCCTCGACGCCGGCACGGGCCGGGCCACGTCCGCTGCCGATCCGTCCCGGCTGGGGTCGGGTGTCGACGCGCTGCGGGGCAGCGTCGGCGGCGCGTCGGCCGGACTGATCGTGGCCGCCGGGTCCGGGGTGAGCAGTCTGCGCGAGGCTCGACGGTCGCTCGTCGAGGCGCGGCAGATCGTCGAGGCGGCCCGACGGGACCGGCGTGACCTGCCGATCTTCCGACTGCCGCACGTGGGCCTCGCGGGGCTGCTGCACCTGCTGCGCGACGAGCCCCGGCTACAGACCTTCGTGGAGCGCGAACTCGGCCCACTGCTGGAGTACGACGCCCAGCACCCCCGGGAGCGGCTCCTCGACACCCTGCGCGCGTACCTGGAGCAGGGGCGCAACAAGTCCGCCGGCGCCGCGGCCGCCCACCTGTCCCGACCGGCCTTCTACGAACGCCTGGCCCGCATAGCCCGCATCCTCGACGTGGACCTCGACTCGGTAGAGGCAAGCCTCTCCCTGCACGTGGCCCTGCTGGCCCTGGAAGCAGTCCGCACCCCCTGACCCCCTCCCTCTCTGCCCCCCACCTCCCGCGTTGATCATGAAGTTATTGCCAAGACACGCCGATGAGAGTGGCAATAACTTCATGATCAACGGGGGTAGGAGCAGGGGGGCAGGGGGAGGGGGAGGGGGTTAGGACAGGGAGGTTAGGGCTTTTGCGTAGGTTGGGGGGATGTGGTTGGGGCCGCCGGGAGTGAAGACGTCCGACGTCGCCACCGCGGACCAGGCCGTTTCCGGTACGGCTTCGACCAGTGCCTTGATCACTGGGGCGTCGCGCCACTGGTCCTGTTCGGCGAGCAGGCCGAGAGCCACCACCGACTCCTCGACCTCGCCCACGCACTCGAACGGCTTGTGCCCGTCCACGCCCAGCAGCTCCCGGTAGCCGGGGATCTGCTCCGGGTCGGCCAGCAGGTCGCCGCCGAAGATGTGGGTGACCCGCTCGCGGGGCATGAACGGCGCCATCGCGAGGAAGACGAACCGGCACTTCGGGCAGTCCCGGCACCAGCGCTCGGACGCGTCGCGCAGCTTGAACGCCTGGTTGCAGCTCGTCACCACGTCGTCGTACCGGGTGAACTCGGCGAACAGCCGGGCGATGTGCAGCTCGGACAGCGAACGCAGCAGCGAGAAGTACGGTTCGGTCAGGCCGGCGTGCTCGGCCAGCGCCCCCCGCAGCAGCCCTTCGGCCTCGACGCCCTTGGACCACTGGTGGTTGATCTCGTGGCCGTTCCAGACCAGGTTCGGGTCGGACGCCGAGCGCTCGTTGGACATCACCACCGGGCCGAGCCCGTGCAGCACCGCCGTCGCCACTGCGATCAGCGAGTTGATGGCGGTGACCGGGATGTGCCCGTTCAGCGCGCCCGCCGCGTTCAGGTCGAACAGCACCGGGTCGATGCGCCGGCGGGCCGCGAGGGGGGTCAGCCCGGACGCCTCGTTGACCGAGACGATCACGTGGTTCGGGTTGACCGAGAACGGCACCGGGTCCAGCTCGGCGCGGCGCAGCGCCTCCAAGCTCACGATCGAGTCCTTGCCGCCGCCGACGGCGGAGAGGGGGCGACGATCGGAGTTGTCGTAGACGCGCGGCGACTCCGGTGAGCCGGCCGGCACCTGCGGGCGCACCTCGAGCACGTGCGGCAACTGGTTGCGGTACGCGTACTCCGCGAGGCCCTTGGTGTAGACGGCCGTGACGTAGTCGACGGTGGCCGCGCCCAGCGGCGCCGGCAGCACCAGCCGGGGCGGCGCGGCGACCTTGTAGTAGCTCACACCGGCGACGAGGTGCAGCACCTCCAGCACCCGGCCGAGGGTGGCCACGGTCTCGTCCGACGGCGGCTGCGCCGGCAACGGAAGGGTGATCACCTCGGTGAACCGTTGCTCACCGGCCGGGCCGGTCAGCGCGTAGTCGAACAACACCTCGCCGGTGGCGAAGTCGATCGAGTAGGACGGGAAGGTGAAGGCGTCCATCCGCCGGAGCTGCTCGTTGGGCACACGCCATACTAGGCCCTGGTTCGTCCGGCCGTGTCCGGACCGGCCCCCGCCCTGCCGCCGCCGTGACCCCGAGGAGAGCCCAGTGCGCCTGTCTGACCTGCGCGGACGTACCGTCGCCGTCTGGGGGACCGGCCGGGAGGGCCGGGCAGCTGTGACCGCGATCGCCGCGCACGGCCCCGCCGAGCTGGTCGCCGTCGACGACAGCGCCAACTTCCTGTCACTGCCCTGGGACGGGCCGCTGGCCGAGGCGGCCCCGCTGGTCACCGGCGAGGCGGGCTTCGCCCGGCTGGCCGCCGCCGACGTGGTGGTCCGCTCGCCCGGCGTGCCGCAGACCCATCCCTGGCTGGTCGAGCTGCGCCGACGCGGCGTGCCGGTCACCCAGGGCACCGCCCTGTGGATGGCCGACCACGCCGCGCGCACCGTCGGGGTGACCGGCAGCAAGGGCAAGAGCACCACCTCCAGCCTGATCAGCCACCTGCTCACCGCGATGGGCCGCCCGAACGTCTTCGGCGGCAACATCGGGGTGCCGACCCTCGACCTGCCCGACGCGGAGCTGTACGTGCTGGAGCTGTCGAGCTACCAGTGCAGCGACCTCACCGACTCGCCCCGGGTGGCCGTGGTCACCGCGCTGTTCCCCGAGCACCTGGACGCGCACGGCGGGGAGCGGGAGTACTACCGCGACAAGCTCAACCTGCTCGCCCACGATCCGCAGACGATCGTGGTCAACGGCGCCGACCCACGGCTCGCCGCCGAGCTGGGGGAGCTGCCGGCGGTGCGGGCCGGCCGCCCCGACACCACCAACGTCGCCACCGGCGCGGACGGCACCCCCTGGTTCCACCTCAGCGACCAGCCGCTCTTCCCCCGCGCCGTGCTGCCGCTGGTGGGCCGGCACAACGAGGGCAACCTGTGCGTCGCCCTCGCCGTGCTCGACGCGCTCGGCATCGACGTGGTGGCCGCCAAGGACCACCTGGCCGTCGCGGTGGCCGAGTTCCAGGGGCTGGCCCACCGGCTCACCGAGATCACCGACCCGTCCGGCCTGACCTTCGTCGACGACACCCTGGCCACCAGCCCGTACGCGGCCATGCACGCCATCGACGCGTACGACGGGCGACCGTTGACGGTGATCGTCGGCGGCACCGACCGAGGGCTGGACTACACGCCGCTGGCCGAGCACCTCGCCGAGCGGGAACTGACCGTGATCGGCATCCCGGACAGCGGCGCCCGCATCGTCGCGGCGCTCGACGGCCTGCCCAAGGTGCGGACGGAGCTGGTCGACGACCTGGTGGACGCGGTCCGGCTGTCCCGGGAGGTGACCCCGGCCGGCGGGGTGGTGCTGCTGTCCCCGGCCGCCCCGAGCTACGGCCGGTTCCGCAACTTCGAGCACCGCTCCGAGGTCTTCGCCCAGGCCGTCGCCGACACCGCCGGGGCGTAGGGCCCGGCGGATCGTCGGGTCACCGCCGGGCGACCTGGTGGTGCAGGGCGCGCAACGAGCGGATGGCCGAGCGGATCTCCTGCAGGTACCGCCCGGGGGTGAGGGTCTGCTCGGGCAGTACTGCCAGGTCGGCCAGCGTCGGGTCCACCCCGACGGTCTCGATGGCGCAGCCGTACGGCACGGCCAGGGTGCGTAGCGCGTCGCAGTGCTGGAACGGCACGTAGATCGGCGCGGTGACCATCAGCGCCTCGTCACCCGGGGCGAGCCGGACGTGTCCGGCCCAGAACCGCTGGGTGTCGGCGGTGTGGGCGCGTCGCCGGTCGGGTTCGCTGGACGGCGCGGCCAGCACCCGTACCGGTGGCAGGCCCGTCGGCCGGTAGGTCCGCGACGACCAGGAGTGGTGGGGGTGGCCGGCGTCGACGCCGTCCTGCTCGGTCGGGGCGGTCACCCCGAACACCTGCCGGACCGCCGTGTCCAGCACGTCCACCTCGGTCTCGTCCGGGGGCAGGCCCGCGTCGGCGAGGGTGGCGCGTTCCCACTCGGACAGTGGTCGGAAGCTGCCCAGCACGGCGACCTCGCCGGTCACCCGCAGGCCGGCGCGCAGCAGGTGCGCGGCGTACGCGACGCGACGCACGCAGGCGTGCGCCAGGCCGCCCAGCACGACCAGGTGGGCGTACGCCGGGCGGGCCGGCGGCACCGTACGCGCCATGCCGAGCGCGGCGGCCGCGTCGAGGACCAGCCTGGACGTGAGCGCGTCGAGGGTCGGCTCCCGCGCGTCCGGGCGTTCGCGCCCCTGCCGGAAGTCCCAGTGCCGGGCGGAGAAGTCGTCGAGGAACCGCAGCACGTCGGCGAGGTCGCCGGTCGGCCAGTCGCCGCCGAAGTGCCGGACCAGGCCGCGGAGCGCAGTGGAGTCGACCCAGGCCCGGACGTCCGCCGTGATCTGCTCGGCGACCGTGTCGGTCGACGGGGCCGCATCCGCGCTCTGCACGTGCCGGATGCTACCGCTCCGGTCCGGCGGGGCCGGCGGGTTGTGGCTGGCGTCTACCCTGGCGGCACCGGCGGATTGGGGGAGTTCGATGGTCCGTGACGTGGCCCGTCGGCGGCCCCGGGAGCGCGGCGGCGCCTCCGACGGCTTCGCGCGTCTGGTGGCGCACACCGACCCGGTGGCGTTGGTCGGCATCACGTTGTCGATCACCCTCAGCGTCATGCTCGACCTCACCAACGCCGCCTCCGGGGTGGAGTCGCTGCTGGCCGGCCTGATGGGCATCACCATCTCGCTGCTGGTGGACTCGCTGGCCCGCGCGGAGCGCCGGTTTCACCTGCGGACGTTGCTGGACGGTCCGCCGTGGCTCGTCCACACCACCACTGAGCTGGCCGCGGCCATGCGGGAGGCGGCCGAGCAGCACGCGGGCACGCGGGTCGCGGCCGAGGCGCAGCGGCGCTACGAGCAGTTCCGGCTGGAGGCCGAGCAGCTCGCGCAGGGGCGGATCATCCGCCGCGGCGACGAGGACGAGGACCTGGTCGGTGCGACCCGCGGCTGCGTGCACCGGCTCGACGCGCTGACGAACGTGATGCCCCGGGTGAGCGGGGAGCTGAGCTGGTGGCGCAGCGAGATCGGCCGACGGTACTGGGAGGCGAACGTCGCGGCCCTGCAACGGGGCGTCCGGATCACCCGGGTCTTCGTCTACGCCACGCTGACCGACGAGCTGTCCGCGCTCGTGCAGCGGCAGCGCGCGGCCGGGGCGCGGGTGGGTCTGCTGCCCTTCGGTGTGGTCAGTCCACAGCTCCTCGTCAATCTGACAGTCTGGGACGGGTCGAGCTGCTGGGAGGCCCGGATGACCGCGCACGGCGAGATCGGCGAGAACCAGTTCTCGGTGAACCGGACGGACGTCGAGCGCCTCACCCGCGTGTTCGACGTCTGCGTGAACGCCGCGACCTTCCAGGACTGACGGCCGAGACGGGGAAGCCATGACGCTGAGTGCGGTCCTGCTGGTGACGGCCGTGGTCTGGGCGGTCAGCGTGATCCGCTCGGTCCGGCTCCGGGCGCTGGTCTACAGCCTTCCGTTGCCGATGACGCTCGCCCTGGTCAGCACGCCGTACGGGGTGGGCGGTGCGCAGGTGCTCGGCGTGCTCGGGCTCAACCTCTTCTTCGTCACCGTGGCGGTCACCCATCAGCGGCTGCGCTGGCCCATCCTGCTCGCCGACGGCGCGGGGATCGCTGTCTACGTGGCGCTGAGCGCAGGTCTGTTGGCCGTCGACATCCCGTTCGAGGAGGCCCTCGGCGCCACGCTCGTGCTCTGGCTGGCGGCCATGCTCCTGCTGCGCCGTCGCGCCCGTACGCGGGTCGCCTCAGCAACCGCTGCCGGCGGAGCGGACGCTGCCGCTGCCGGCGAAGCGGACGCTGCCGCTGCCGGCGAAGCGGACGCTGCCGCTGCCGGCGACGCGGACTCCCGCGCGGAGACGCCGGCCGAAGGTCGTCCGGACGGTCTGCCGGCGCTGCTCAAGTTGCTGGTCATCTTCGTCGGGGCGATCCTCACCGCGGTGCTCGGCGCGGTGTTGCGCGGCATGGTGGTGACCTTCCCGTACTCGGGGGTGCTGGTCGCCGTCGAGGCTCGCCGTCAGTTGGTCGAGTTCAGCGGGCACTTCGCGCGCAACAGCCTCGCGCTGGTCGGTTTCCTCACCGCGTACCACTACCTGCAGGACGTCTCGTCGGCCGTCGCGGTGGGCAGCGGCTGGGCGGCCTTCGCGGTGGTCGCCACCGCCCTGCACCTGCCGCTGCGCCGCCACGGAGACGCCCGGGCCAGTCCACCGAGACGCGTGTCGAGACCGCTGCGGCCGGCGGCCGAGCCAGCCAGCCACCGTGCGGTGAGCCCGCCTAGCGGGCGCTCCTGACCAGGTCCGCGATCTGGGCGAGCGGTTCGGCGTACGCGGGCCAGTCGAGTCCGTCGACGCTGCGCGTGGGGCGGCGGCGTACCCCGTCCACCGCGCCCGCCGAGACGATCGCGGTCAGCAGGTCGGACGACCACGCGGGCTCCAGCAGCGTACGAAGCTCGGGCACCTCGGGGCGCAGCAGCGACAGCGCGCCGACGAGGGCTGCGGCGGCCCAGTTGGAGGTGCCGCCGACGAGCAGCGCGTCCGCGCCGACCACGCACCGGATCCGCTCGCCCGAGGCGACCACCCGGCCGACGAGTTCCGCCGGCAGGAGGCCCATCCCCAGTTCGTTGCCGCCGTCGCCGATGCCGATCCGAAACGCCGATCCGGCGTGGTAGAGCCGGTCCAGGGGGGCCGTGTGCGCGCCGATGTCCTCGCCGCGCATGTTGCGGGGTCGACCGTCCATCCCGGGCCCGACCCGTTCGCAGGCGATGAGGTGCGTCAGGCGGCCGTAGCGGGGCAGGAGGGCGTCGGCCCACTCGTCGCCGCGTGCCTCCCCGGCGACAGTGGACGGACTCAGGGTAACGGGGCCCGGCGAGGCTGCGGATCGAGTGGCGGTAGGCCGCTGACGCCGCGCGAAACAGCGGTGAAATGGCGGCATTGTCTCGGAAACCGTTGACGTGCTGTCAGGCCGGAACGGCCTTGCGCTACACCCTGACAGTTGTCCGCGCGGGCCGGCGGTGGGAGCGTGCGGTATCCACGAACGCCGCTGAAGGGTTGCCACCATGACCGACGACCTGCTGGCCCGCCACCGGGCCGTGCTCCCGTCCTGGATGCCCCTCTACTACGACGAGCCGATCGAGCTGGTCTCCGGCTCGGGCCGCCGGGTCACCGACGCGCAGGGCCGCACCTACCTGGACTTCTTCGGCGGCGTGCTGACCAACATGATCGGGTACGACATCCCGGAGATCCGGGAGGCGGTCGAGCGGCAGCTCGCCACCGGCATCGTGCACACCTCGACGCTCTACCTGATCCGCCAGCAGGTGGAGCTGGCCGAGAAGATCGCCCAGCGCTCCGGCATTCCGGACGCCCGGGTGTTCTTCACCAACTCCGGCACCGAGGCGAACGAGGCGGCGCTGCTGGTAGCCACCAACTACCGCCGCTCGCACCAGGTCCTGGCGGTGCGCAACAGCTACCACGGCCGGTCGTACGCGGCGATGGGTGTCACCGGCAACCGTAACTGGTCGGCCAGCGGCCTCAACCCGCTCCAGGTGGCCTGGCTGCACTCGGGTGACCGGGTGCGCGGTCTGCTGGCCCGGCTCAGCGCCGAGGAGCAGGTCGACGCGGCGGTGGAGGACCTGCGCGAGGTGCTGGCCACCCAGACCGCCGGTGACGTGGCCGCGCTGATCGCCGAGCCGATCCAGGGCGTGGGCGGTTTCGTGCACCCGCCGGACGGGCTCTTCGCCGGCTGGAAGAAGGTCCTCGACGAGCACGGCATCCTGTTCATCGCCGACGAGGTGCAGACCGGCTGGGGGCGTACCGGGGAGCACTTCTGGGGTTACCAGGCGCACGGCGTCACCCCGGACCTGCTCACCTTCGCCAAGGGTGTCGGCAACGGGTTCGCTCTCGCCGGGGTGGTCGGCCGGGCCGAGGTGCTCCAGGCGGTGCCGGGGATCAGCTTCTCCACCTTCGGCGGCAACCCGATCTCGACGGCGGCCGGCAACGCGGTGCTCGACTACCTCCTCGCGCACGACCTCCAGGCCAACGCGGCCCGCGTCGGCGCGATCCTCGCCGATGGCCTGCGGTCCGCGGTGGGCGGTCTCGACTGCGTCGCCGAGGTACGCGGAAAGGGGCTGATGCTCGGCGTCGAGTTCGTCCGGCCGGGCGGCAGCGAGCCGGATCCGGTGCTGACCAACCGGGTCTTCGAAGCCGCTCGGGACGGTGGCCTGCTGGCCGGCAAGGGCGGTCTGTACGGCAACGTGCTGCGGATGGGACCGCCGTTGACGTTGACCGAGGAGGAGGCCCGCGAGGGCCTGGCGATCCTGGTCGACGCGATCCGTTCGTCGGCGGAGGTGGCGGCATGAGCATCGGCCACTTCGTCGACGGCAAGCGGGTCGGCGGCACATCCGAGCGACGCGGTGACGTGTTCGACCCGGCGACGGGTCGGCGTACCGCCGAGGTGGAGCTGGCCTCGACCGCGGACGTCGACGTCGCGGTGCGGTCCGCCGCCCGCGCGGCCCGCGACTGGCGCGACGCGTCGCTGGCGAAGCGGTCGACCGTGCTGTTCGCGTTCCGCGAGCTGGTGCACGCGCGGCGGGACCGGCTCGCCGAGGTGATCACCGCCGAGCACGGCAAGGTGCTCGGCGACGCCGCCGGCGAGGTGCAGCGCGGCCTGGAGGTCATCGAGTACGCCTGCGGCCTGCCGTCGGCGCTGCGCGGCGCGTTCAGCGAGAACGTCTCCACCGAGGTCGACTCGTACACCATCCGGCAGCCGCTCGGGGTGGTCGCGGTGATCTCCCCGTTCAACTTCCCGGTGATGGTGCCGCTGTGGTTCGTGCCGGTGGCCGTGGCCTGCGGCAACGCGGTGGTGCTGAAGCCGAGCGAGAAGGACCCGAGCGCGGCGCTGCTGCTGGCCGAGTGGTTCGCCGAGGCGGGCCTGCCGGACGGGGTGCTCAACGTGGTCAACGGCGACGCCGAGGCGGTCGACGCGTTGCTGGAGCACCCGGAGGTGCGGGCGGTGTCGTTCGTCGGCTCCACCCCGATCGCCCGGTACGTCTACCAACGCGGCACGGCCGCCGGCAAGCGGGTGCAGGCGCTCGGTGGGGCGAAGAACCACATGGTGGTGCTCCCCGACGCCGACCTGGACCTGGCTGCCGACGCGGCGGTCAACGCCGGGTTCGGCTCGGCGGGGGAGCGGTGCATGGCCATCTCGGTGCTGGTGGCGGTGGAGCCGGTGGCGGACGCGCTCGTCGAGCGGATCGCCGCCCGGGTGACCGGGCTGCGCACCGGCGACGGCCGACGGGGCTGCGACATGGGTCCGTTGGTCACGGCCGCGCACGCGGCGAAGGTGCGCTCCTACGTGGACGCCGGGGTGACCGCCGGCGCGGTGCCGGTGGTGGACGGGCGGGACGTGACGCCGGACGGCCACCCGGACGGCTTCTGGCTCGGCCCGACCCTGTTCGACCGGGTGACCCCGGACATGTCGATCTACACCGACGAGATCTTCGGGCCGGTGCTCAGCGTGGTTCGGGTCGGCTCGTACGACGAGGCGGTGGAGCTGGTCAACGCCAGCCCGTACGGCAACGGCACGGCGATCTTCACCAACGACGGCGGCGCGGCCCGGCGCTACCAGCACGAGGTGGAGGTCGGCATGGTGGGGATCAACGTGCCGATCCCGGTGCCGATGGCGTACCACTCGTTCGGCGGCTGGAAGTCGTCGCTCTTCGGCGACCTGCACGCGCACGGCGAGGACGGGGTGCGGTTCTTCACCCGGGGCAAGGTGGTCACCAGCCGGTGGCTGGACCCGCGCCACGGTGGGGTCAACCTCGGGTTCCCCACCCAGACCTGAGCAACCGCAGGACGCCCGCCCCGGCCAGGT
Source organism: Micromonospora sp. NPDC005254 (assembly GCF_042872525.1). Lineage (NCBI taxonomy): Bacteria > Bacillati > Actinomycetota > Actinomycetes > Micromonosporales > Micromonosporaceae > Micromonospora > Micromonospora sp. NPDC005254. Next base: position 594,556 of record NZ_JBIAKM010000003.1, read on the forward strand.
ACGCCAGCAGCGCCGCGACGGGTGTGCCGAAGGGTTCCCGGGCGTGCGGCGAGGTCGTGCTGTTGATCAGCAGCGCGACCACCACGGCGATGTACCCGGCCACGGTCAGCGCCGCGCGGGCCGTGGTGCTGCGGCCAACCCGCCGTGCGGTGCGGTGCCGGGCGCTGCGCGCCTCGACCGGGCCGAAGATCGCGACCAGCACCGCCAGGACGGCCGCGAGCAGCAGCAGCCAGGGGACTCGCCACGCCCACCAGGCGCCTGAACCGGCGGCCGGAGTGGGCAGCGTCCCGGTCGTGTCGAGCAGCCCGATGAGCAGGATCGCGGCGGTCAGGTGCCAGAGGAAGATGGTCAGCACCACCAGGTTGACCCCGATCACCAGCTGCCACGGGCCGGTGCGGCGCAGCAGGCGTTCCGCTGGCCGGCGCAGCAGCAGGATCAGGCCGAGCTGGGCGGTGGCGACGGCCAGCAACGCGAGGCTGGGCGGGCTGAGGTTGTCCAGGCGCTCGCCGGGCACGTGCAGCATCGCCACCGGCCACGGGCCGGGCCCGGTGAGCAGCAGCAGAGCGGCCAGCCCGCTGGTCAGGAACACCAGCCCGGCCCGCCGGGAGGTGGGCAGCCGCCGCCGGCGTACCCCCGGGTGGTCGGGAGCCGACGGCCCGCCGGCGTCGTCGGCGGCGGCTGACGGTGGCGCGGTCTCGGTGGTCGGCGGCGCTGCGGGCGTGGTCTCGGTGGCGGTCGGCGGGGTGGCGCGGGTGTCGTACCAGGCGAAGCCGAGCTGGTGTATGGCCAGCCAGCCGAACAGGTAGCTGCCGTAGCTCAGCTCCACCGACCCGGTCAGCCGGGCCAGGTCCCCGAGGCCCACCAGGGCGACCAGCACCAGCGGGACGGCCAGGCCGAGACGGCGGTGCAGCGCGTACATGGCTGGGGTGAGCACGACGACCGCCAGGTAGGCGATCAGGAACCACAGGGGGATGGTGGCGAACCAGACCACCTCGCGAATTCGGGTCGGGTCGACGCCGCGCAGCCGGGCCACCGCCGCCGCCCCGGTGAGCACGAGCAGCAGCGCGCTCGTGGGGCGGACCAGTCGGGCACTGCGGTCGAGCAGCCAGTCCGCCGCATTGCCACCCCGGGCGCGCAGCCGGGTCAGCGAGGCCGCGTTGGCGTAGCCACCGACCAGGAAGAACACGGGCATCACCTGGGCCACCCAGGTCAGCGGGTACGCCCAGCGCAGGTCGCCGAGCGCGGAGTGCCCGGTGGGTTGGCCGGAGGCGTCCCGCCCGATCACCGTGACGCCCCAGTGTCCGAGAACGACCATGGTGATAGCGAGTGCACGGAGTAGATCGACGTACCGCTCCCGTCCGGCCGGGGTGCGGTCGGCGAGGTCGCGCAGACGGCGCATCACCTCAGGCTAGGCGACCGACGGCGGCCGGTGGTGATAACGGTTCGACAGTCAGGACTTGAAGTCCGGGCCGGCCTGTCGTAGAAATTCTTCAGCAGCAACGCGTTAACTGAAGAGAATCGACGTGCCTCGCGCGGCGGACGCCTCCCCCCACTTCCGGCGATCCGCCCGACCCGACCCGAGGAGATCTGATGAACAGGCGTGACATCCTGCGGCGCAGCGCCGCCGCCGGCCTGCTGGCCACCCCCGCCGCCGGTCTGCTGAGCGGTTGTGCGACCGGCGGCGGTGACAAGGGCGATGCCGAGACCTACCAGGGCACCAAGAGCGCCGAGAACCCGCTCGGCGTGAAAGAGGACGCCCCGCTCGAGGTGGTGATCTTCGGCGGCGGGTTCGGTGAGGAGTACGCCAAGGCCCACGAGGCCATGTACACCGAGAAGTACCCGAAGGCGAAGATCAAGCACTCCGCCACCCAGGAGATCAGCAAGACCCTTCAGCCGCGCTTCGTCGACGGCACGCCACCCGACGTGGTCAACAACTCCGGCGCCAGCCAGATCGACTTCAACGGCCTGGTCAGCCAGAACGCCATCGCCGACCTGGGCGAGCTGCTCGCCGCGCCGAGCCTCGACGTGCCCGGCAAGACCGTCAAGGACACCCTGCTGCCCGGCGCGGTGGAGGTCGGCTCGTACGACGGCACGTTCCTGGTGCTCAACTACACCTACACCGCCTACGGCATCTGGTACTCCGAGAAGCTGTTCACCGAACGCAAGTGGGAGTACGCCAAGACCTGGGACGACCACATCGCGCAGTGCAAGCAGATCAAGGCGGCCGGCATCGCCCCCTGGACGTACGCGGGCCTGCACCCGCGCTACATGAGCTGGCCGCTGATCGCCACCGCGATCAAGCTCGGCGGGCCGTCGGTGGCGACCGCGATCGACAACCTGGAGCCGAACGCCTGGAAGTCCGACTCGATGCGGACCGCCGCCGACGCGTGGCACCAGATCGTCAAGGACAAGTTCATCCTGGAGGGCTCGCCCGGCCTGGACCACAAGCAGTCGCAGACCGCCTGGTGCCAGGGCAAGGCCGCCTTCATCTCCTGCGGTTCCTGGTTGGAGAGCGAGCAGAAGGACGTCACCCCGGCCGGGTTCAACATGACCATCGCGCCCACCCCCAGCCTGGGCAGCGGCGACAAGCTGCCGTTCGAGGCGATCCGGGGCACCGCGGGCGAGCCGTTCATGGTGCCGGCCAAGGCCCGCAACGTCGCCGGTGGTCTGGAGTACTTCCGAACCATGCTGTCGCGCAGGGGCGCGCAAGACTTCACGAAGAAGGTCGCCAGCCTCACCGTGGTCGCCGGCGCCACCGAGGGCGTCGAGTTGCCGTACGGGCTCAAGACCGTGGTCAAGGCACTCGACGCGTCCGGGGCCAACGGCTTCAACTGGGTCTACAACAACTACTACCGCAAGCTGGAGCGCAACCTCGTCGACGCGGCGTGCGGCGAGTTCTTCAGCGGCCGGATCGGCCCGGCGGAGTTCCTCGACCAGTGCCAGAAGGGCGCCGACTCGATCGCCCAGGACAGCTCGATCAAGAAGTACAAGCGAGCGGCTTGACAGCCCGGCCGGTGGGGGCGAGCGCGCCCCCACCGGTCGCACTCCGGGAGAGGTCCACCGTGAAACATGGCAAGTGGCCGCTGATCGTCACGTTCCTGGTGCCGCCGGTGCTGCTGTACGTCTTCTTCGTCGTCTCGCCGTACCTCCAGGCGTTCCAGATCTCCACCACCGACTGGCTCGGCTACTCGGCCGACGCCAACCAGGTCGGGCTGGCGAACTTCACGGCGCTGTGGCACGACGACTACGTGTGGAACGCGCTGAAGAACAACGCGATCCTGCTGGCCCTGGTGCCCGTGCTGACCATCGGGTTCGGGCTCTTCTTCGCCACCATGCTCGCCCTGGGCGGGCGCCGGGGCCGCGCCGGAGTCACCGGGGTCCGCCGTGGCGCGTTCTACCGCACCGTGTACTTCTTCCCGCAGGTGCTCTCCGTGGTGATCATCGCGCTGCTGTTCAAGGAGGTCTACCACCCCAACAAGGGGCTGCTGACCAGCGCGCTGCACGCCGTCGGCCTGCCCGCGCCGACCTGGCTCGGCGACCCGGCGACCGCCTTCTGGTGTGTGCTGGCGGTGATGGTGTGGAGCAACGTCGGCTTCTACGTCGTCCTGTTCGGCGCCGCGATGTCGGCCGTGCCGAAGGAGATCTACGAGGCGGTGCTGCTCGACGGCGCGTCCCGGTTCACCACGCTGCGGCGGATCACCCTGCCGCTGCTCTGGGACACCGTGCAGGTCGCCTGGGTCTACCTGGCCATCTTCGCTCTGGACGGGTTCATCCTCGTGCAGCTGATGACCAACGGTGGGCCGAACTTCTCCACCGACGTGATCGGCGTACGGATGTACGACACCGCCTTCGGCAGCGAGACCAAGTTCGGCTACGCCTCGGCGATCGGCGTGGTGATGTTCTTCCTGACCCTCTCGGTGGCGGTGCTGTCGCTGCGGGTCGGCCGGCGCGATCGGATCGAGTACTCGTGACCACACTGGATCAGCCCACTGCCGCCGTGCCGACGCCGACCCCGGGTCGGGACCGTCCCGTCCGCCGGGAATTCGGCGTCGCCAACGCCCTCTCGCACGGCTTCCTGCTGCTCTGGGGCCTGCTCACCGTCCTGCCGCTGCTGTGGATGTTCCTCAGCTCGTTCAAGACCAACGGCGAGATCCTGGCCGACCCGTGGGGGCTGCCCGCGTCGCTGAGCTGGGACAACTGGGCGCGCGCGTGGACCGGGGCGCACATCGGCCGGTACTTCCTCAACAGCCTCGTGGTGGTCACCGGCTCGGTCAGCCTCACCATGCTGATGGGCGCCGCCGCCGCGTACGTCTTCGCCCGGTACGAGTTCCGCGGCCGGCAGATCGTCTACTACCTGTTCGTCGGCGGCCTCATGTTCCCGGTGTTCCTCGCCCTGGTGCCGCTGTTCTTCGTGGTCCGCAACGCCGGCCTCTTCGGCACCTGGACGGGACTGATCCTGGTGTACGCGGCCTACTCGCTGCCGTTCACGGTGTTCTTCCTGACCGCGTTCTTCCGGACCCTGCCGACCTCGGTGGCCGAGGCGGCCATGGTCGACGGCTGCGGTCACTTCCGGCTCTTCTTCCGGGTGATGCTCCCGATGGCGCGTCCGGGACTGATCAGCGTGGCGATCTTCAACTTCCTCAGCCACTGGAACCAGTTCCTGCTGCCGCAGGTGCTGATGCAGGGCGACGAGTCCAAGTGGATGCTCGCCCAGGGGCTGTTCGCGTTGTCGGTCAGTCAGGGCTACGCGGGGGACTACGCTCGGCTCTTCGCCGGGTTGAGTATCGCGGTGCTGCCGGTGCTGGCGATCTACGTGGCCTTCCAGCGGCAGGTCCAAGCCGGCCTGACCGCGGGCCAGCTCAAGTAGGGTCTCGCTTGACCGGTAGGAAATCTCCTACCTATTGTGGTCGGCATGACCGTGACCCACGTGCAACTACTCTCCGTACCCGTCACCGACCAGGATCGGGCCCGGGACTTCTACGTCGACGTCCTCGGGTTCGACCTGGTCCGGGACAACCCGATGGGCCCCGACGGCGGGCGCTGGGTGCAGGTGGCGCCCCCGGGCGCCGCCACCGCCCTCACCCTGGTCACCTGGTTCCCGACCATGCCGCCCGGGTCCCTCAAGGGCCTGGTGCTGGAGACCGACGACCTGGACGCGGACGTCGCCCGGCTACGGGAGCGGGGGGTCGACTTCGCCAACGGGGGCATCCAGTCCGCCCCCTGGGGCCGGTACGCCACCTTCGACGACCCCGACGGCAACGGCATCGTCCTCCAGGCGACCCGTGTCTGAGTCGGCCGTCTTCGCGGCGCTGGCCAACCCGACCCGGCGTGAGCTGCTGCGGCTGCTGCGCGACGGCGGGCAGCAGCCGGTGCAGCGGCTCGCCGAGCACTTCGACATGCGCCGGCCGAGCCTGTCCGAGCACCTCAAGGTGCTCAAGGAGGCCGGCCTGGTGGTCGAGCGGCCGGTCGGACGGCAGCGGCTGTACGCGCTCCGGCCGGAGCCGCTGCAGGAGGTCGCCGACTGGCTCAGCCCGTACGAAGCGTACTGGCGCGGTCGACTCGGGGCGCTGCGCGACGTGCTGGACGAGCTTGACGATGAGTGAGCGCGGCACCATCCGGGTGGACCAGTTCCTGCCGCACCCGCCGGCCAAGGTCTGGCGAGTGCTGACCGATCCTGATCTCATCGCGCGCTGGCTGATGCGGACCGACTTCGTGCCGGTCGTCGGCCACCGGTTCACCTTTCGCACCGACCCGCGCCCCGGGTTCGACGGCATCGTGCACTGCGAGGTGCTCGACCTGGACCCGCAACGCCTGCTGTGCTGGTCCTGGCGCGGCGGATCGCTGGACACCGTGGTGACCTGGACCCTCGTCGCCGAGGGGCGCGGCACCCGGCTGTTCCTCGAACACTCCGGCTTCGACCCGGACGACCCGCTCCAGCAGCGTACCTACGCCCTGCTCGACGGCGGCTGGCGCTCGCACGTCTGGCGCCGCCTCACCACGGTCCTCGACGCCCTCTAGCCCCGCGCCCGCATCGCGCCCCGCGCGGACATGTCGCGCTCGATCCTCGAACGAGTCCCTTCGTCGCGGCGGGAGGCCACTACCTCCTGGATCGGGCGCGATCTTGCCCGTCGCAGCGACGCGTCGTCGCCGGCGCGCGTCGCGGCGAGGTGGCGTGTGGCTGGGGCGCGGTGGGCGCCGGCGGGGCGCGATGGGGTGGTCAGGGAGCGGGGAAGAGGCGGGCGTGCAGGGCGGCCGGGTCGGTCAGCTCGGGCAGTTCGCGGGCGGCGAGCCAGGCCGCGGCGGCGGCCCCGTCACCGGCGGTGCGCAGGGGCGCGGACGGCCAGCGTCGGCCGATCTCGGCGCGGACGGCGGTGGCCAGCGGGGTGTCCGCGGTGAGCAGCCCGCCGCCGAGCACGACCGGCGTCGTCGCCCCGGCGAGACGGATCCGGCCGACGCTCCCGGCGAGGTGGGTGGCGGCCTCGGCGATCAGCGCGGTGGCGACCGGTTCGCCGTCGGTCGCGGCGGTGACGACCAGTGGCGCCAGCCGGGCCAGGTCGATCGGCGGCCGGCGGGTGACCGCCTGGATCGTGGCGTCGACGGTGTCGCGGGGGCGGGGAGCGACGTCGGCGCTGCCCACCAGGTCGGTGAGCACCGCCGCGCCCAGCGTGCCCGGCGCGTGGCCGGCGTCCAGGTCGGCGAGGAGCCGGCGGACCGCCTCGCGGCCGAGCCAGAAGCCCGACCCGGCGTCGCCGAGCAGCCAGCCGTGGCCGTCGGCGGTCCGGTCGAGTCGCAGGTCGACGACCTGCGCGGTGATCGCGCCGGTGCCGGCGATGAGCACCGTCCCGTCGGGCTCGGCGGTGCCGGAGGCGTAGGCGACCAGGGCGTCGCCGTGTACGGCGTACGGGCAGCGCAGGCCGGCGTCGTGCCAGGCCCGGTCGAAGGCGGCCCGTCCGGCGGGGTCGGCGAGCAGCCGGGCTGCGCCGGCCAGCCCGATGGTGCCGGCGGCCACCCGGCTCGGGTCGACGTCGGCGAGCGCGGCGCGCAGCGCGGTCGACAGTTCGGCTGCGGCCCGTTCGGCGCCGTGGCTGGTGGGGTTGCCGCCGCCGGCTCGGCCGGTGCCGAGGCGTTCGCCGGCGAGGGTCAGGGCGGTCGCCCGGGTGGACGTACCCCCGACGTCGAGACCGACCACGACGGTGTCGGACATCGGCACGGGCCTCCTTGCGCTGCGCGGTGCTGGGCCTGTTCATGCTGGTCGGCGCCGCCGCGGAGGGCAACTTCGGGCCGGCGCGGAGGGCTGTGCGCCAGGTAACAGTTTGAAAACTTCGCCCACAGTCTTGACACAGAGGGCCGTTCAGTAAGAACTTTTACCACTAACAGTTAACAGTCTTTTCGGAAAGGTGAGGCGACCCATGGTTGATCACGAGGTGGACACCGTCGCGGGGACCGCGGTGGTCGACGCCCACGTGACCGACCGGAGGAACTCACCCTCCGACGGGGTGCTGGCCCGGGTGCGCAACGGGCTCGCCGAGCTGACCGGCGCGCTGCGCCGCGTCGCCGAGCACGTCCTCAGCGACCCGGAGGCCGCCGCGCGCTCCACCATTGTGGAGCTTGCCGAGCGCAGTGGCACCTCGCCGGCGACCATCACCCGCTTCTGCCGGGCGATGGGCTTCGAGGGGTACGCCGACCTGCGGCTGGGCATCGCCGCTGAGACCGGCCGGGCCCGCCTGGCCGGCTGGACCGTCGACATCGGCCGCGAGATCCAGCCCACCGACCCCCTCGCGCGGGTGCTCGACCAGATCATGGCGGCCGACACCCGGGCCATGCACGACACCGCCGCGCTGCTCGACCTCGGCGAGGTGGAACGCGCCGCGGTGGCCATCGCCGGCGCCAGCCGGGTGAACATCTTCGGCGCCAGCGGCAGCGCCCTGGTCGGCGAGGAGATGCAGTTCAGCCTGCACCGCATCGGGGTGGCCGCCTGGGCCTGGAGCGACGTGCACGAGGGGCTGGCCAGTGCCGCGCTGCTCGGCGTCGGCGACGTCGCGCTCGGCATCTCGCACACCGGCCAGACCCGCGAGACGATCGAGATGCTCGCCGAGGCGGGCAGCCGGGGCGCCACCACTCTCGCCCTCACCGGTTTTCCCCGCTCACCGCTGGCCGAGCTGGCCGACATCGTGCTGCTCACCGCCAGCCAGGCCACCACCTTCCGGCCGGACGCCCTCTCCGCCCGCCACCCGCAACTGGTGGTGCTCGACCTGCTCTACATCGCCGTCGCCCAGCGCACCCACGACCGCGCCCACGCGGCCTTCCGGCGCACCGCGCAGGCCGTCGACGGGCACAAGGCCGCGAAAGGGGCCCTCTCATGATCAGTGCCCAGGGGTACGCGGACGCCGTCCGCCCGGTGCTCGACCGCCTGCTCGACTCGGAGGCCGACGGGATCACCCGGGCCGCCGACCTGATCGCCGACAGCCTGCGCGCCGGCGGCGTGCTCCAGGCGTTCGGCGCCGGGCACTCCGAGGCGTTCGCCGCCGAGCTGGTCGCCCGCGCCGGTGGGCTGGTCCCCACCAACCGGCTCTCGGTACGGGACCTGGTGGTGCACGGCGACGCCCCGCGCGACGTGCTCGCCGACCCCAAGCTGGAACGCGACCCCTCCATCGCCCACCAGATCTACGCCCTCGCGGCGCCCCAGCCGCGCGACGTGTTCGTGGTGGCGTCCCAGTCCGGCATCAACGGCTCGGTGGTCGAGCTGGCGGCGCTGGTCACCGAGCGCGGTCACCCGTTGATCGCGGTCACCTCGGTCGAGCACACCGCGCGGGTGGCGCCACGGCACCCGTCCGGTCAACGGCTCGCCGACCTCGCCGACGTCGTGCTGGACAATGGCGCGCCGTACGGTGACGCACTGCTGCCGCTCGAGGGCGGCGGCGCGGTCTGTGCGGTCTCCTCGGTCACCACCGCGCTGCTGGCGCAGTTGCTGACCGCTGAGGTCGTACGACGGTTCCATCAGGCCGGGGAGGTACCCCCTATCTACCTCTCCGCCAACGTCCCCGGCGGGGACGAGCACAACAACGCCCTCGAGTCGCGGTACGCCGGGCGTCTCCGGCGCACCGCCTGACCCGAATTCCACAAGGAGAGACGACGATGTCGATTACCCCCGAGCACCCGGCCGCACTCGACCGTCGCACGGTGCTGCGTCGCGCCGCCGCCGTGGGCATGCTCGCCACTCCGGCCATCGGCCTGCTCAGCGCCTGCGCGACGAGCAGCGGCGGTGACAAGGACAACGAGAAGGCCGCCGAAGGCACCAAGAGCGCGACCAACCCGCTGGGCGTCAAGGAGGACGCCCCCATCGAGGTGATCATCTTCAACGGCGGCTACGGCGAGAAGTACGCCACCGACGTGCACGAGCCGCTCTACAAGAAGGCGTTCCCCAAGGCGGAGATCAAGCACCAGTCCACGCAGGCCATCTCCACCGTGCTCCAGCCGCGGTTCGCGTCCGGCAACCCGCCGGAGTTCGTGAACAACTCGGGCGAGAAGCTGATGGACTTCGGCGCGCTGGTCGCCGACGGTCAGCTCCAGGACCTCACCGAGCTGTGGGACGCCCCGTCGGTCGACGACCCGGCCAAGAAGGTCCGCGACACCGTGGTGCCGGGCACCGTCGAGGCGGGCTCGTTCAACGGCAAGCCGTACGTGCTGTACTACGTCTCCACCGTCTTCGGCATCTGGTACTCGGCTAAGCTGTTCAAGGACAACGGCTGGGCGCCGGCGAAGACCTGGGACGACTTCATCAAGCTGCTCACCGCCATCAAGGCCAAGGGCATCACGCCGTACGGCTACGCCGGGGCGAACGCGGCGTACTACCAGTGGAACGTGATCCTCACCCAGGCCGCCAAGATCGGTGGCGTGGAGGTGCTGAAGAACATCGACAACCTGGAGGACGGCGCCTGGAAGCAGGACGCGGTCAAGCAGGCGGCCACGGCGTGGGCCGAGGTCGGGGCGAAGTTCAGCGACAAGAGCTTCGAGGGGCTCAAGCACACCGACGTGCAGCTGCGGCAGAATCAGTACAAGGTGGCCCTGTACCCCAGCGGTGACTGGCTGGAGGGCGAGCAGAAGCAGGACACCCCGGCCGGCTTCGACTACCAGCTCATGCCGGTGCCGAGCCTCACCGCGTCGGACAAGCTGCCGGCCACCGCGCTGCGGGCCACCGCGGGCGAGGGCTACTTCGTCTCGGCGAAGAGCAAGAACCCCAAGGGCGGCCTGGAGTACATGCGCCAGATGCTGTCCACGGCGGGCGCGAAGGGCTTCACCGAGGTGGTCAAGGCCCCGACCGTGGTCACCGCCGGCTCGGAGGGCTTCGCCTTCCCGCCCGGTGTGGCCAGCTCGCAGGCCGCGCTCAAGGCGGCCGGGCAGGACGTGTTCAACCTGTACTTCGACGGCTGGTACAAGGAGCTCGACACCGAGGCGCGCAGCGCCACGAACGAGCTGATGTTCGGCCGGATCAACGCGGACGCCTTCGTGGAGCGGATCCAGAAGCGCGCCGACGCGATCAAGAAGGACAGCTCGGTCGCCAAGTTCAAGCGCTGATCGATCGGAGCTAGGGTCATGCGGCACGGCAAGTATCCATTCGTGATCGGGTTCCTGTTCGCCCCGGTCGCGCTGTACGTGACATTCGTGATCTGGCCGTACGCCCAGGCGTTCCAGATCTCGATGACCAACTGGCGAGGGCTCTCCGCCCCGCAGTGGGTGGGCTTCGACAACTACCGGAAGCTGCTCGACGACGGCGCCTTCTGGAAGGCGGTCCAGCACCACGGCGTACTGCTGCTTGCCCTGCCGCTGATCACCATCGCCATCGCATTGTTCTTCGCCTTCCTGCTCAACGTGGGTGGCAAGAGCAGTGGCGGGCAACGCCAGGGGGTCTGGGGGGCGAAGTTCTACCGGGTGGTGTTCTTCTTCCCCCAGGTCCTGGCGGTGGCGATCATCGCGGTGCTGTTCCAGATGGTCTACCGGCCGAACGAGTCGGGTCTGATCAACGGCGTGCTGATGAAGCTCGGCCTGGATCCGATCCTCTTCCTGGTCAAGCCGAACCTGGCCCTCTGGTCGATCCTCGCGGTGCTGGTCTGGCAGGCCGTCGGCTTCTACGTGGTGCTCTTCTCGGCCGGGATGGCCTCCATCCCGGGCGAGATCTACGAGGCCGCGGAGATGGACGGGGCGACCAGGGTGACGCTGTTCTTCCGGGTCACCCTGCCCCTGCTCTGGGACACCCTCCAGGTCGCGTGGGTCTATCTGGGCATCGCGGCGTTCGACGCGTTCGCCATCGTGGCCGTGCTCTCGGTCGACGGTGGTGGCCCGGACGGCGCCACCACCGTGCTGGCCATGGAGATCTACCGCAACGCGTTCGTCTACTCGAAGTACGGTTACGCCTCCGCGATGGGCGTGGCGCTGTTCTTCCTCACCCTCACGTTCGCGGCGCTGACGCTGCGGCTCACCAAGCGGGAAAGCGTGGAGTACTGATGAACCCGCAGTCGACGCTGCCGCCGACGCCGGCGGCCCTACCGCCGAAGACCGGCGACCCGTCGCCCTCCGGCCGACGCGGCAAGGGCCCCCGCTCGGAGGTGCGGCTCTTCGCCGGCCTGGGACACATCGCGCTCGCCGTGTGGGCGGTGATCGTGATCGTGCCGATCCTCTGGACCTTCCTCGCCGCGTTCAAGAACACCAGCGAGATCTTCAGCAGCCCGTGGACGCTCCCGGCGGAGCTGCGGTGGGAGAACTTCGGCCGGGCGTGGACCAAGGCGCACGTCGGCCGGTACTTCCTCAACAGCGTCCTCGTGGTCTCGTGCAGCACCTTCGGCACCATGCTGCTCGGCTCGATGGCGGCGTACGTGCTGGCGCGGTACCGGTTCTGGGGCAACCGGGCGATCTACTACCTGTTCGTCTCGGGGCTGGCGTTCCCGGTCTTCCTGGCCCTGGTGCCGCTCTTCTTCGTGGTGAAGCAGTTGGGCATGCTGGACACCTACCAGGGCGTGGTGCTGGTCTACATCGCGTACTCGCTGCCGTTCACGATCTTCTTCCTGGCCGCGTTCTTCAAGACGCTGCCGAGTTCGGTGGCCGAGGCGGGGATGATCGACGGCTGCGGGCACACCCGGCTGTTCTTCAAGGTCATGATGCCGATGGCGAAGCCGGGTCTGATCAGCGTGGCGATCTTCAACATCATCGGGCAGTGGGCGCAGTACCAGCTCCCGTTGGTGCTGCTCTCCAACGCCAAGGACAAGTGGGTGCTCACCCAGGGCATCGCCGACATCTCGGTCAACGCCGGCTACGAGGCGGACTGGTCCGGGTTGTTCGCCGCGCTGACCATCGCCATCCTCCCGATGATCATCGTGTACGCGGTCTTCCAGCGTCAGATCCAGGCCGGCCTCACCTCCGGCGCGGTCAAGTAGGCCGTCACCTCTGGCGCTCGTCGGCGTGGGCGTGCCACGAGCGCCAGAGGGCGGCGTACGCCCCGCCGGCCGCGACGAGGTCGTCGTGACTGCCGATCTCGGTGATCCGGCCGTCCGCCAGGACGGCCACCCGGTCGGCGTCGTGGGCGGTGTTGAGCCGGTGCGCGATGGCGATGACGGTCCGCCCGACGAGCACGGCGGCCAGGGCCCGCTCGGTCCGCCGAGCGGTGCTCGGGTCGAGCGCCGCGGTCGCCTCGTCCAGGATCAGCGTGTGCGGGTCGGCGAGCAGCAGGCGGGCCAGCGCCAGTTGCTGGGCCTCGGCCGCGCCGAGCTGCCGGGCGCCGTCGCCGAGCGCGGTGTCCAGACCCTCGGGTAGCTCGTCGTACCAGTCGGCGCCCACAGTGGCCAGCGCGGCGCGCATCTGCTCGTCCGAGGCGTCCGGCGCGGCGAACGCGAGGTTGTCGCGTACCGAGCCGATGAAGACGTGGTGCTCCTGGGTGACCAGGGCGATCCGCCGCCGGCGTTCGGCCGGGTCCAGGTCGGTGACCGGGCAGCCGCCGATGCTGACGACGCCCCGTCGTGGCGCGTCGATGCCGGCCAGCAGCCGGGCCAGGGTCGACTTGCCGGCGCCCGACGGGCCGACGACCGCCAGCCGTTCGCCGGGCCGCACCTCCAGGTCGATGCCGTGCAGCACGTCGTGCCCCTCGGCGTACGAGAACCGCGCCTCGCGCACGACGAGCCGCTCACCCCGCGAGGTGGCCGTGGTCCCCGGCGGCTCCGGTGGGACCAGCCCGACGCCGAGCACCCGGGCGTACGACGCGAAGCCGCGCTGCGCCTGCTCCGTCCACTGCAACAGCCGGTCCAGCGGGTCGATGGCCTGCTGGAGGTAGAGCGCGGCGGCGACCACCGCGCCGAGCGAGACCCGGTCGGCGGCGAACAGGTAGCCGCCGACGAGCAGGACCATGGCGACGGGCAGCGGATAGCTGGCCTCCACCACCGAGAAGAACACGGTCCGCAGCGCGAGGGTCGCCCGGCGGGCCTGCCACACCCGGGTGACGCGGGTGGTGCCGTGCCGGATCCGGTCGTCGGCCAGCCGCAGCGCCTCGACCGTGCGGGCCCCCTCGGCGGTGGTGGTCAACGCCTCGGTCAACTCGGCCGCCTGGGCACCCTCGGTGAGGTACGCGGAGCTGGCCCGACGCAGGTACCACCGGGTCACCGCCACGATCGACGGCAGCCCGGCCAGCGCCGCGACCCCGAGCAGGGGATGCAGCAGGAAGACCGCCCCGAACAGCAACGTCAGCTGCACCGAGGCGATGACGATGGTGGGCACCACGTCCCGGACGGTGGTCCCGACCGTCGCCACGTCGACCGAGCTGCGAGTGGCCAGGTCCCCGGAGCCGGCGCGCTCGACGACCGAGACCGGCAGCCCGAGGGTCCGGGAGACGAACTCCTCGCGCAGCTCGGCGACGGCCCGTTCACCGAAGCGGTGGCCGGCGTACTGGGCGTAGCGGGAGAGCAGGGCGCTGACCAGGACACAGCCGGCGATCGCCAGTGCCAGCCGGTCCACTGTGGCCAGGCCGGCGCCGGCGGTGACCCGGTCGACGATGGCGCCCAGCAGCCAGGGCGGGGCGAGGCCGGCGACCGCGGCGGCGCTGTGCAGCGCCAGCACGACGCCGACGGCCCGGCGATGCCGGCTGATCATGTCCCGGAGGGCACGGCGTACGGTGCCGCGGTCCGCGATCGGCAGCCGGGTCACCGGTACGCCTCCTCGGCGTCGGCGGGCCGCTCGGCCGCCGGATCGTCGCTGCCCCGGGCCACCAGGTGCCGGTAGCCCGGGTCGTGGTCGAGCAGGTTCTCGTGGGTGCCGGTGGCGGTGATCCGGCCTCCGCTCAGGTGCGCGACCACATCGGCGCGGCCGAGCAGCAGCGGCGACGTGGCGAGCACCACGGTGGTCAGCCCCGCCCGAGCGGTCCGCAGCCGCTCGGCGATGCGCGCCTCGGTGTGCGCGTCCACGGCCGAGGTCGGGTCCACGAGGATCAGCACCTCCGGCTCGGCGAGCAGCGCCCGGGCCAGGCGTACCCGTTGGCGTTGCCCGCCGGAGAGCGTCCGGGCCCGGGCGTCCAGCGGGGTGTCCAGCCCGGCCGGGAGGGCGTCGACGATGTCGTCGGCCGACGCGGTCCGCAGGGCGGCGCCGAGCCGTTCGTCGTCGGTCCCGGGGCGCAGGACGTCGCGCAGCGTCCCGGCGAAGAGGTACGAGTCGTGGTCGGCGACCAGGATCCGGGCACGGACCTCGTCCAGGGCGACCCGGGTCAGCGGTAGGCCACCCCAGGTGGTGTCGCTGACGACGTACCGGCCCAGCCGGTCGGCCAGCGCCACGGCCGCCGCCGGGTCGTCGGCGGCCACCGCGGTCAGCCGGCCGGCGCGTACGGTCAGCCCGGTCACCGGGTCGTGCAGGTCGGCGGGGCCGTTCGGCGCGACCACCGCGTGCGGGTGGCGCGCGTCGGGGACGGCGGACGGCCACCGGCGACCCGGCCCGCCGACGTCGTCCGGGGTGAGCCGGAGCAGGTCGGTGATCCGCCGGGCGGCGACCCGACCCCGGATCAGCTGGTGGCTGCCCTCCAGGAGAAACCAGACCGGCACGATCAGGCTCGCGACGATGCCGTAGACGGCGACGAGTTCACCGACGCTGACGGTGCCGCTGACCACCATCCGGGCCGTGAGCCACACCACCGCCGCCAGGAACAGGCCGGGGATGGCGACGGTCGCCGCGTCGATCCAGCTGACGACCGCGCCGACGCGGTAGCCCTCGGCGCGCAGGTCCGCAGAGCGGGCCGCGTACCGTCGGGCGAAGAGATCCCGGCCGCCCACCCCGGCCAGCACGCGCAGCCCGGCCACGATGTCGCCGGACCGGGCGGTGAGCGCGCCCTGCTGCCTCCGGTAGATCGACTCCGCCCGTTCCAGTCGGCGCAGCAGCGGCCCGACGACCAGCGCGACCGCCGGCATACCCACCAGCACGCAGAGCGCGAGCAGCGGGGAGATCGACCAGAGCACCACGGCGATGACCCCGTACGCGACGATCGCGCCGACCCCCGGCCCGGTCAGTGTCAGCACCTGCGCCGACCAGTCGATGTCGGAACCGCCCACGGTGGCGACCTCACCGGCGGCGGAACGGCGGGGCAGCGCAGCGCCGACCCGGGACAGCTGACGCAGCAGCACCTCCGCCGAGCGGGCCTTGGCGTCCTCCCGGATGAAGGTCATCGTGCGGTGTCGCATGATGCCCAGGTACGACAACGCCACCCCCGCCACGACGATCGCCACGACCCACAGGGCCAGGGCGCGGCCGTCGCGGGCGCGCAGGCCGTCGTCGACGGCGCGGGCGATCAGGTAGGGCCGGGCCGAGAGCCCGACCATCCAGGCCGTGCCGAGCAGGCTGCCGCGCAGCACCCGCCAGGGCTGGCACCGGACCAGCCACCACAGGTACCGCATCGGACCGCGGGTGTCGGGGGTGCCGGGGTCGGAGTGTGGGATCTGGGGAGGCACCTGGCCACGCTATCGAGCACCGGGCCGACGCACCGACCCGTTTTCCTGTCGGAGGGGGAAGGCAGAATCACATTCGTGCTGGTGGCGGTGGTGGCGGGCGAACGCGGTGGGGGAGAGCTGCGTCCGCTCGACGCCGCCGGCCGACCCGTCGGCCCGATCGAGACCGTCAGCGACCTCGCGGCCGCGATGGCCGCACGGGAGGCGGCCGAGCACCCACGGTGGGTCTGGGCCACCGCGGGCGCGATCTACCCGGCGCTGTTGCGGGCCGGGGTGCGCGTCGAGCGGTGCCACGACGTGGAGTTGACCGAGGCCCTGTTGCTCGGGCAGGCCGGCCGTTGGGGTGAGCCCCGCTCGCTGGCCGCCGCCTGGGCCCGCCTGACCGGCGCTCCGGTGCCGGCCGACCCGCCGCCGCGCGCCGCCGCGCCGCCCGGGCACGGCCAGGGTGCGCTCTTCGACACGCTGCCCGGTCCGCCGGGGCCGGGCATCGAGGCACTGACCCGGGTGTACGCCGACCAGCTCGCCCGGGTCGCCACCACCGAGCACCCGGGCCGGTTCCGGCTGCTGGTGGCCGCCGAGTCGGCTGGCGCGTTGATCGCGGTGGAGATGGGCGTCGCCGGGCTGCCCTGGCGGGCCGAGGTGCACGACGCGATCCTCGCCGAGCTGCTGGGGGAGCCGTCCCCGGTCGGCGGGCCGCCGCGCCGGTTGGCCGAGTTGGCGGCCCGGATCGCCGACGCGTTCGGCGTCCGCCAGCTGCACGCCGACTCCCCGGCCGAGCTGCTCAAGGCGTTCGCCCGGGCCGGGGTGGAGCTGCCCAACACCCGGGCCTGGGTGTTGCGCGGGGTGGACCATCCGGCGGTGCCCCTGGTGCTGGAATACAAGGAGCTGTACCGGATCTGGACGGCGCACGGCTGGTCCTGGCGTGAGCAGTGGGTGCGCGACGGGCGGTTCCAGCCGGAGTACGTGCCGGGCGGGGTGGTCTCCGGCCGCTGGGCGACCCGGGGCGGTGGCGCGTTGCAGATCCCCAAGGTGATCCGCCGGGCGGTGGTGGCCGACCCGGGCTGGCGGCTGGTGGTCGCCGACGCCGGCCAGTTGGAGCCCCGCGTCCTGGCGGCGGTCTCCGGCGACGCGCGGCTGGCGGCGGCGGGCGGCGCCGGTGACCTGTACGCCGCGCTCGCCCGGGACTCGTTCGGTGGTGACCGTCCCCGGGCCAAGGTGGCCCTGCTCGGGGCCATGTACGGGCAGACCGGCGGTGCGGCGGTGCCCGCGCTGGCGGTGCTCAAACGCAGCTACCCGACGGCGTTCGGCTACGTCGAGGCGGCGGCGCGCACCGGCGAGGCGGGCGGGTTGGTGCGCTCGTGGCTGGGGCGCACCTGCCCACCCGGCTCGGTCGGCCTCGGTGACCCCGACGAGGGGCCGACCGATCCGGACGCCGCGGCCGATCGGCAGAGCCCTCGGGCGCGAGCCGCCCGGTCCCGGGGGCGCTTCACCCGTAACTTCGTCATCCAGGCCACCGCCGCGGAGTGGGCCTCGACGCTGCTGGCCACACTGCGCACCGAGTTGTCCGGCACCGACACCGAGCTGGTCTTCTTCCAGCACGACGAGGTGATGGCGCACTGTCCGGCCGAGCAGGCCGAGGCCGTGGCGGCGGCGGTGAGCCGGGCGGGTGAGCGGGCCACCGCGCTGCTGTTCGGTGACACCCCGGTGCGCTTTCCCCTGGATCTGTCCATCGTCGACTGCTACGCCGACGCGGCCTGACCGGCTCGCACTGCGTGGCCGGTTCGGCGAGCGTGGCCGGTTCGGCGGAGGTCATCGCGCGCGATGATCGACTCCACATCGCCGATGTGGCGGCATCCAGGCACCTGGATACCCCCAGGTGGGCGACGTGGAGTCGATCGTCCACCCGGGGTGCGCCCGTCGGTCGCCGGGCCGTCCGGTGCTGCGGCGGTCGCGGAGTACGCCATCGCAGGCCTCGCCGTCGGTGGTCCGGTGCGTAACGGTTGCACTATTTTCCCTTTTCGCCCCGCCACTCATGCGCGGCCCTCCTCGTTGCAGTGTCCGTAGGAGGGGGCCGGCCGTCACGGTCGATCCCGTGCTTGAGGGGGCGCAGCTGAACCGGATCGCAGGAATGATCATCGCCGCAGGTGGGGGACGCCGCATCGGCGGTCCCGAGGCGCTGCTGCACCAGGGAGAAAAGCCCCTGGTCAACCAGATGATCGACACGATGACCGAGGCGGGCTGCGAGCAGATCGTGGTCGTGCTGGGGGCCGCCGCGGACCAGGTCCGGGAGACCACCGACCTGGGCAAGGCGACCGTTGTGATCAACAAGGCGTGGGGCACCGGGGTCGGCTCGTCCATCCGCGCCGGTCTGGCCGCCATGGACGACGCGGGGATCGAGGCGGTGGTGGTGGTGCCCGTCGACATGCCGGGCCTGACCGCCGCGGCGGTCCGCCGGGTGGCCGCGCTGCCGTACCCGGATGTGCTGGTCTGCGCCACCTACGACGGGCTGCGCGGGTACCCGATGCTGTTCGGCCGCCGGCACTGGCCCGGCATCGCGACCCTGGCCAGCGCCGACGTGGGGGCCCGGCCGTACCTGTTGGCGCACAAGGACCAGATCGTCGACATCGCCTGCGACTCGGTGGCCGACGGCAGCCGGGTCGACAGCCCGGAGCTGATGGCGCTCTACGGGCTCACCGTCCCGCCGCAGCGCGTCGGCGTCTAACAGATCACCACCCCGCCCCGCGCCGATCTTGTAGTTTCGGTTGTTGGAATGCGTTGAATGGGCAGAGTCGGCGCCGCCAGCGACAACGCCGCCATGGAATCCTTCTTCGGACTTCTGCCGAACAACGGAGCAATTGTCAAGACCTGTGGATGGATCGCTCAGGGGACGTAGACGAGGTGCACGCGGTAGCGGTATCCGGGCCCGTGCTCGAAGACGTGGACATCGAGGACCAGGTCGCTCCTGCCTTCTTCTTCGGTCCAGAGGTCGACCAAGCAGCGCCAGTGATCGCCGTACCACAGTGCAACGGACGTGTTCCAGGATTCGTCTGGTGGGGTGATCAGCGTGACCGCGCCGTAGTCGTCGACCGCCTGGAGGCATTGTTGCGAGATTTCGGGCGGAACTGGCTCTACTGACGGCAGAGCTGCGCCGATAACGGCGTCTCGTCGCACCAGCGAGTCCACGACCGCCTTGAGCGCCGGCCGCCAGACCTCTGGAATGGGAACCTCGAGCGAGGCATCCTTCACCGGATCGCCCACCTGTGCCTCCTCTGCGATGCCCACGGATGATTGAGTGATCTTGGTTAGGCTGCGGTACGGACCTTGGCTGGGGGCGTGCGGAGCCGGGGCGCGGCGTGGGGAGGCAAGCCGTTACTCCGCGGGCTGGTCCAGCTCGCCGGTGGCGGCCAGTCGCCGGTACCAGTGCGCGCTGTCCTTCCAGATGCGGTCCTGCGTGTCGTAGTCGACCCGGATGATCCCGAACCGGCGGTCGTAGCCGTAACCCCACTCGAAGTTGTCCAACAGCGACCAGACGAAGTAGCCCCGCACGTCCACGCCCTGCTCGCGGGCGTCCGCCACGGCGGAGATGTGCCGGCGCAGATAGTCGATCCGCCGGTCGTCGTGGATCCGGCCGTGGGCCGACACGGCGTCGTCGAAGGCAGCGCCGTTCTCGGTGATCATCAGCGGCTGCCCCGGGTACTCCCGGCCCAGCCGCAGCAGCAGCTCGGTCAGGGCCGGCGCATCGATGTTCCAACCCATCGCCGTGTACGGGCCGGGCTGCGGCAGGAAGTCGACGTCGTCGGCGCCGACCCACGGCGAGTGTGCCGACGCGCCGTGACCGTCAGCGTCCGAGCGGGCCGAGTGCCCGTCCCAGGCGCGAACCAGGGTGCTCGAGTAGTAGTTCACACCGAGCACGTCCAGGGGCACGGCGGCCGCCTTCTCGTCGCCCTGGTGCACGAACGACCAGTCGGTGACGCCCGCCGTGTCGGCCAGCAGGTCGGCCGGGTACGCCCCGTTCAGCATCGGGCCGAGGAACGCCCGGTTGGCCAGCGCGTCGATGCGGCGGGCCGCGTCGACGTCCGCCGCCGAGTCCGACGCCGGGCGGATCACGTGCAGGTTCAGCGTCACCGACAGCTCTGCGGTCGGGGCCAATTCCCGGACCACCCGGCCGGCCAGGCCGTGCGCGAGGTTCAGATGGTGCACCGCCGCCAGCGCGGCCGCCGGCTCGGTCCGTCCCGGCGCGTGCACGCCCGAGCCGTAGCCCAGGTACGCCGAGCACCACGGCTCGTTCAGCGTGGTCCAGGTGTGCACCCGGTCACCGAGCGCGGCGACGATCCCCGACGCGTACTCCTCGAAGCGCAGCGCCGTGTCCCGCACCGGCCACCCACCGGCGTCCTCCAGCTCCTGCGGCAGGTCCCAGTGGTACATGGTGGCGACCGGGCGGACGCGGCGCTCCAGCAGGCCGTCGACCAGCCGGGAGTAGAAGTCCAGGCCGGCCTGGTTGAACCGGCCGGATCCGCCCGGCTGCACCCGCGGCCAGGAGATCGAGAAGCGGTACGCGCCCAGGCCCAGCTCGGCGATGTGGTCGAGGTCCTGCGGCCAGCGGTGGTAGTGGTCGGCGGCCACGTCACCGGTGTCGCCGTTCAGCGTCCGCCCCGGGGTGTGGCTGTAGGTGTCCCAGATGGACGGCCCTCGGCCGTCCTCGGTGGCCGCGCCCTCGATCTGGTACGCCGCCGTGGCCGAGCCCCAGAGGAAGCTCTCCGGGAAGGTGCGTGCCGTCATCGTCCTGCTACCTCCGTCCCGGCGACCACGCAGTGGTACGCCGACGAGTCACCCGCCACCAGTTCCGCCGTGGCCACGCCGTCGCGGAAGCTCACCTCGAACTCCGCGCCCGGCCCCTCGCCGGGCGACGGAATCCGTACCCGTTGCCGTTGCCCCTCCGCCGGAGCGTAGAGGCGCAGTTGCACACCGTCCGCCCAGTCGTAGTCGGGCCGATCGGAGCGCGATCCGAACGGGATCACCGCGCCCGGCCGGGCGAGCACCGGCAGGCTGTCGAACTCGTGCTTCTCGGTCACCCAGGCCGGGCCGGTGAGCTGCGTGCCGGTCACCAGGTGCGTCCACGTGCCGGCGGGCACGTAGAAGGTGACCTGGCCGTCGGCGCTGAGCACCGGCGCGACCAGCACGTCGGAGCCGAGCATGTACTGCCGGTCCAGGTGCGCCGCGGCCGGGTCGTCCGGGAACTCCACGATCATCGGACGCATCATCGGGATCCCGTCGCGGTGCGCCTCCTGCGCGGCGGCGGCCAGGTACGGCATCAGGCTCAGCTTGAGCCGGGTGAAGTGCCGCAGCACGTCGACGGCCTCCTCGTCGTACGCCCACGGCACCCGGTACGAGCCGGAGCCGTGCAGCCGGGAGTGCGAGGAGAGCAGGCCGAAGGCGATCCACCGCTTGAAGACGGCCGGGTCGGGGGTGCCCTCGAAGCCGCCGATGTCGTGGCTCCAGTAGCCGAAACCGGACGACGCCAGGGACAGCCCGCCGCGCAGCGACTCGGCCATCGCGACGAACGTCGACTCGCAGTCGCCGCCCCAGTGCACCGGGAACTGCTGCCCGCCGGTGGTGGCCGAGCGGGCGAACACCACCGCCTCGCCCTCGCCCCGCTCGGTCTCCAGCAGCTCGAAGACGGCCTTGTTGTAGAGGTAGGAGTAGTAGTTGTGCATCCGCTGCGGATCCGAGCCGTCGTGCCACACCACGTCGGTCGGGATGCGCTCGCCGAAGTCGGTCTTGAAGCAGTCGACGCCCATGTCCAGCAGGACCTTGAGCTTGCCGGTGAACCAGCGGACCGCGTCCGGGTTGGTGAAGTCGACGAGCGCCATGCCGGCCTGCCACTTGTCCCACTGCCAGACCGACCCGTCCGGGTTGCGGACCAGGTAGCCGGCCTGGCGGCCCTCCTCGAAGAGGTACGAGCGCTGCGCGATGTACGGGTTGATCCAGACGCACACCTTCAGGTCGCGCTCGTGCAGCCGGCGCAGCATCCCCTCGGGGTCGGGGAAGGTCGCCGGGTCCCAGACGAAGTCGACCCAGTGGAACTGGCGCATCCAGAAGCAGTCGAAGTGGAACACCGACAGCGGCAGGTCCCGCTCGGCCATTCCGTCGACGAACTCGGTCACCGTCTTCTCGTCGTACGAGGTGGTGAAGGACGTGGACAGCCACAACCCGTACGACCAGGCGGGCACCCGGGCCGGCCGGCCGGTCAGCGCCGTGTACCGGCGCAGCACGTCCTTGGGGGTGGGCCCGTCGATGACGTAGTAAGTGAGGGACTGGCCCTCGACGCTGAACTGGTTCTGCGCCACGACCTCCGAGCCGACCTCGAACGACACGTGCTCGGGATGGTCCACGAAGACCCCGTAGCCGGCGCTGCTCAGATAGAACGGCACGTTCTTGTACGCCTGCTCGCTGGCGGTGCCGCCGTCGTCGTTCCAGATGTCGACGGTCTGGCCGTTCTTCACGAACGGGCCGAATCGCTCGCCCAGCCCGTACACCGTCTCGCCGACGCCGAGGGCGAGCCGCTCGTGCACGTGCCGGCGGCCCTCGCCGTCGGTGACGATGCCGACGCTGCGCGCGGTGGAGGCGGTGATCAACCGGTCGCCGTGCAGGAACTCGACCCGCCAGCCGTCGATGAGCGCCACCCGGGCGGTCAGTTCGCCGGTGGTCAGCGACGCGGTGATGCCGGTGATGTCGACGGTGACCGGGTGCGCGTCGTCGGTGGCCAACCCGAAGTGCGGCTCGCGGGGCAGCCCGCCGCTGTGGTGACCGATGGTCACCCCGACGACGCCGGGGGCGGGGGAGAAGAACCGGACGGTGACGACGGGCCGGTTGAGGGTGTCGCCCCGACCGGTGATCTGACCGGCCGGCGCGAAGACGGTGAAGCCGCGCTCGTCCGGCTCGACCGATTCCACTGTGCCGGGGCGCAGCACGCTGACCCCCGGGCGCAGTTGCCAGTACCCGTCGGTGAACTTCACTTCTCGGCTCCTGCCGTGATGCCGCGCGCCAGAGTGCGCTGGAAGATGAGGAAGAAGAGGATGGCCGGCACCAGGCTGATCAACGCGCCGGCGTTGGTCGTCGGGGCGTCCATCAACCGGTCGCCCTGCAACGACGCCAGCGCGACCGGGATGGTCTGCGTCTGGTTGTCGATGAGCATGACCAGCGGGATGAGGAACTCGTTCCAGGTCCAGATGAAGAAGAAGATGAGGAGTACGGCGAGCGTGGGCCGCAGGTTGGGGAAGACCACCCGCCACAGCACCGTCCACTTGCCGGCGCCGTCGAGCGCGGCGGCCTCCAGCAGCGAGCGCGGGAAGGTGCCCAGGACCGAGGCCAGCAGGTACGTGCCGAACGCGCTCTGGATCACCGTGAAGATGATGATCACCGAGAGCCGGGTGTTGTAGAGGCCGATCTCCTTCGCCACGTAGTAGAGCGGGTAGATCAGCGCCTCCTGCGGCAGCATGTTGGCCAGCAGGAACAACCCGACGATCCACAGCCGGCCGCGGACCCGGCCGATGCCCAGGGCGTACGCGTTGAGCAGGGAAACGACGACGCCGAGCACCGCCACGGAGCCGGCGATGAGCGCCGAGTTCCACAGCTTGAGCGGGAAGTTCACCTCGGTCCAGTACGTCCGCAGACCTTTGGTGTAGAACTCGCCCGGCCAGCTCAGCGGCCCGCCCGACGAATAGTCGCCGGGCGACTTGAACGCGTTGAGCAGCATGAACGCGAACGGCACCAGCATGACGAGCGCGCCGAGGGTGACTCCGACGAGCACGACCCAGCGGCTGACGCCGCGGTGGTGCCGGTCGCGGACGGGCCGGTGCACCGGCGTGAGCGTCACGGCCATGTCAGAACCCCCGGTCCCGGCGCTCGCTGCGCGCCTGCATCCAGATGAAGACCACGGCCACCACGACGATGATCAGCGTGAGCACGGTGGAGATCGCGGAGCCGTAGCCGACCTGGAGTTTCTTGAAGAACGTGTAGTACGCGAAGTACGACGGCACGTTCGTGGCGTTCTCCGGGCCGCCGCGGGTCAGCGCGAAGATCGGCCCGAACACCTTCAGCGCGGCGATGGTGCAGGTCAGGGCCACCACGAAGGTCTCCGGCCGGATCTGCGGGAGGGTGATCGCCCGGAACCGGTGCAGCCAGTTCGCGCCGTCGACCTCGGCCGCCTCGTACAGCTCCGGGTCGACCCGCTGCAACGCCGCCATGAAGACGACCACCGGGTAGCCGATCTGCACCCAGATCATCACCGCCATGACGGCCGGCAGGGCCGTGCCCGGGTCGCCGAGCCAGTCGTGGCGCAGCGCGCCGAGGCCGACCGCGTCGAGCAGGCTGTTGAACGCGCCGTCGGGGCGCAGGATCCAACCCCAGACGATGCCGGCCACCACCACGGGCAGCACCTGCGGCAGGTAGAACGCGGCCCGCAGCGCGGCGGCGGTACGCGGCTTGAACCGGCGCCCGATGACGTCGAAGAGCACCGAGGCGAGCAGCAGCCCGAGCAGGGTGGGCACCACCACCATCGCGACGATCATCGCCACGGTGTTGCGGAACGATGCCCAGAACACCTCGTCGTGCAGCAGGCGCTGGTAGTTGTCGAACCCCACGAAGGTGGGGTCGCCGATGCCCGACCACTTGGTCAGCGAGAGATAACCGGTGCCGACCAGGGGCGCGCCGATGACCAGGACGAACAGCACCGCTCCGGGGAGCAGGTAGAGCCAGTACGCCGCGTTGCGGCCGCGCGGTCCGCGGCGGGGCTTGCGCGGGGAGGGGGTCGCCGTCGGGTGTGGGGCGGCGACGGTCTCGGAGACTGCCATGGAAGATCCTTCCCGGCGGGGCGGGCGGGCACGCCGGTCGTGCCGGTCGTGCCCGCCGCTCGCCGTGTCACTTGCCGGTGATCTCCTTGACGCCATCGGCGTACGGCTTGGCGATCGTGTCGAGCACCTGGTCGGGGGACTTCGACCCGTTGATCAGGCCCTGGAAGCCACCGACCAGCACGTCGTAGTAGCCGGGCACCGGCCAGTCCGGGTAGAAGGCCAGGCCGTCCTGCTTGCTGACCGTGTTGAAGTCCTCGATCAGCTTGCGGTCCTTGGGGTCGCTGATCTTCGACGCGTCAGCGGCGACCGGGACGCCACCGTTGTTGCCGATCAGGTCCTGGATCTCCGGACGCAGGGTGATGTCGATGAAGTCGTACGCCAGGCTCTTGGCCTTGCTGTTCGACGGGACCACCCAGATGTTGCCCGACGAGCCGGCGTTGAGGGTGTTGCCGGGGAAGAGGAACGTGTCCCAGTTGGCCTTCATCTCGGTCTTGAACCGGCCGTACCACCAGCTGCCCGAGACGATCATCGGGGTCTTGCCGGCGATGAACGCGGTGCCCATGTCCTCGGCCTTGAGGCTCGCCGAGTTCTTGGCCACGTAGCCCTTGCGCACCCACTCGGCGAAGGTGTCCGCGCCGTACTTCAGCGGGTCGGCCTTGAAGTCGACCGGGTTCTTGTAGAGCTGGTAGTTGTCGACGAACTGCCGGTCGGCCTTGGAGAGCGCCAACTGGTAGAAGAGCTGCCCGGCCGGGTACTCCGCGCCGGCCATGCCCAGCGGCGTGACGCCCTTGCCGACGAAGGTGTCCATCGCGGCGGTCATCTCAGCCATGCTGGTCGGCACCTTGACGCCGTTGCGGTCGAACAGGTCCTTGTTGTAGTAGACCGTGACGTACTCGCCGTAGTTCGGCACGCCGAACCAGTTGCCCGACCCCATCACGCCCTTGTCGCTGTACCGGGCGGTGGTCTGGAGGCTGGGGCTGAGCTTGCCGGCCCAGCCGCGCTTGTCGGCCTCGGCGCTCAGATCGGTGAGCAGACCCTGCGACGACAGCAGGCCGGCAGTCGCGTTGCCCTTGTTGTACTCCATGATGTCCGGGCCCTCGGACGAGTTGATGATCATGCCGGCGTTCTGCTGGATCTGCTCGAACGCCTTGCGCTCGAAGCGCACCTCGACGCCCGGGTGCTCGGCCTTGAAGATCTCGATCGCCCGGTTCCAGCCGACCCCCATCGCGCTGTTCTCGCTCTCGTAGTGCCAGAGCTTGAGGGTCTTGGCCCCGCTGTCGTCCTCGCTCTCGCCGCCGCCGCACGCGGCCACGGTGGTCGTCGCGGTCGCCGCCAGGGCGATCGCCGCGACGATCCGGCGGAATCGCTGCATTGCTATCCTCCTCGTTGAGTATCGAGCCCGGTACTTCACTGGGTCCGTCGTCGCGTTGCCGCGCGACGGCGGGCCGTTTCGCTGGTCAGCCCCCGCCCGTCGGGGACGGTTCGGTGGTGACTCGTGCCGGCCGACGTGGCCCGGCGGTCGATCCCCGGATCTCCAGCGCGCACGGCAGCAGTTGCTGGTGGCGCTCGTGGCCGGGCCCGTCCAGGTGGCGCACCAGCGCCTCGATCGCGATCCGGCCCAGGGTCGACCCGGGCGACGTCATCGCGGTCAGCGCCGGGGTGGCCAACTCGGCGACCTGTGGCGAGGTGACCATCGAGACGACCGAGACGTCGTCGGGGACCGACAGCCCCCGTCCGGTCAGCTCGCCGAGGATGCCGAAGATCGCGGTCTCGTTCATCGCCAGCACGGCGGTCAGCTCCGGCGTCCGCGCGAACGCGGCGGCCAGGGCGGCCCGCCCACCGGCGGCGCTGTCCTCGGCCGGAATCATGACCGGCTCCAGGCCGTGCCCGGTCATCGCCGTGACGAACGCGTCCCGGGTGCGTAACGCGGGACCGTAGCCGCTGGCGAGCGTGGCGGCCGAGTGGTTGACGTAGACGATCCGGCGGTGTCCCAGGCCGACCAGGTGCGCGACGGCCTCCCGCACGGTCTGCTCGAAGTCGATGTCGACGTAGGAGAGCCCGGTGGTGTCGCCGGTGCGCCCGATCAGCACCAGCGGCACGCCCGCCTCCTGGAGCACGGTGACCCGCTCGTCGGCGAGCTGCACCTCCATCAGCACGACGCCGTCGAGCATCCGCTGGCTGGCCAGCCGCCGCAGGTCGTCGAGGTTGCCGCCGCCGACCGGCGAGAGCACCAGGTGATAGCCGACGGCGCTGGCCGCGGCGGCGGCGCCGGTGACGAACGCGGTCTCGGTCGCGCCCAGGCCGCGCTCGTCCATCGGCATCAGCAGGCCCAGGATGCGGCTGCGCCGGCTGGCCAGCCCGCGGGCCATGGCGTTGGGCTGGTAGTCGAGCTCGGCCATCGCGGCGAGCACCTTGTCCCGGGTGGCCTGGGAGATCGGCCGGGTGCCGGTGAGCACGTACGACACGGTGCTGACCGAGACCTGCGCAAGGCGGGCGACGTCGTGCATCGTGGCCACCGCGCACCTCCTCCGGCCCGGCGTGGGATCGCTCCCGAATGATCGTCGAAGCGTTTCGACGAAGCGTTTCGACAGACGCTAGGCCACCTGTTACGGCGACGTCAATAGCCGATGTCGAAAACAAGTCGGGCCCACTGGCCCGGCTGGGGCGGCCCCGGCTGGGGCGCTTTACGGCAGGTCGAACAGGGTGGCGGCGTTGTTCCAGCAGACCGCGCGTAGCCAGTCGTCACCGAGGTCCAGCCGGGCCAGCCCGGTCAGCTGGTCGGCGTACGGGTAGGGGATGTTGGGGAAGTCGCTGCCCAGCAGCACCTTGCCGGCGAGGCCCAGGTCGCGCAGCCGGGGCAACTCGTCGGCGGGAAAGGGCACGAACCGGTCGAAGAACGGCGTGAACGCCATGGTGGTGTCCAGCCGGACCCGCTCGTACGCCTCGGCGAGGTCGAGGAAGGCCCGGTAGTCCGGCGCGCCGAGGTGCGCCACCACTGCGGTCAGCCGGGGGTGCCGGGCGAGCAGGTCGGCGAACGGGGCGGGCCCGGTGTGTGTCGTCCCCACCGGGGCGTGCCCGGCGTGCACAACCACCGGCACCTCGGCGTCGGTCAGCGTCCCCCACACCTCGTCCAGTGCCGGGTCGGTGGGGGAGAAGCCGCCGACCTGCACGTGCACCTTGAACAGCCGGGCTCCGTCGGCCAGCGCGGCCTCGACGTACGCGGCGGCGCCGGGCTCGGGGAAGAAGGTCGCCGAGGGCAGGCAGCCCGGGGTGTCCCGAGCGAACTGCAGCGTCCAGCGGTTGAGGTCCGCCGCCATGCCCGGTCGATGGGGGTACGCCAGCGCGCTGAACGCCCGTACCCCGAGGTGGCGCAGGTGGGCGACGCGGTCCGCGTCGCTCCACCGGTAGCGGATCGGCCACTCGGTGCCGACCAGCGGCCCGGCGGCGTCGAAGTACTCCCACACGCGGCGCAGCAGCCTCGGCGGCAGGAAGTGCACGTGCACGTCCGCCAGCCCGGGAAGTCCCAGCGCGCGCCAGAACTCCGGCACCCGCGCGTCCTCGGCCGGCGGTGACGGCGGGCTCTCCGCCGGGGGTGACGCGGGGTCGGCGTGGGTCATACGTCGATGTTGAACCGTTGCAGCACCGATGGCGCGACCAGGCCGGCGGTGGCGAGCACCGAGACCACGGTCAGCACGGCGCGCAGCACGACCACCTCGGTCTTGCTGCCGGTCCGCAGCGCGATGCTGTTGGGCAGGCCGATCATCGTCCACATGCGTCGGCGGATCGGGATCGGCCAGAGGATCGGCACCCCGGCTCTGGTGATCATGTCGCCGAGGATGTGCACGAAGCAGCCCACCCCGACAGCCGTGCCGATCAGGGGGTAGCCCCGCCCACCCGGCAGGTTGGCGAAGGTGAACCAGGCCGCGCCGGCCGACGCGAGCGTCACGATCACCCAGCCGGCCCGTTCGGCCCACTCGTCGAAGAGCCCGCGCAGGGCGAGACCGAACATGAAGAACAGGATCGTGATCACCGCCCACTTGCCGTACGCGGCGCAGAGGGCGGTGGTGCCCCAGCCGACCAGCAGCGTGAACGGAAGCGTGTGGGTCAGCGTCCGGTGCCCGTTGTTGCGACGCGGATCCTTGCTGAGCTTCGTCGCGTAGTAGACACCGAGCGAGATCTTCTCCATCACCTCGGCGACGAAGAGCGAGAAGACCCCGAACGTACGGGCGACGGTGGCGCCACCCTGGTTGCGGGTCACCTTGCCGGACAGGTCGAGGTCGGGAAAGAGCGCTCCGCCCGCGCACACCGCCGTGCCCACCGCCAGCGCCAGCGGCGACTGGTGGTAGTCGGCGAACTGGTCCAGCGCCCAGGACCCGGCCAGCCATACCGCCGCGCCGGACAGCGCGTGCGACGGTCCCATCATCTCGGCTCACCCTCCCCAGGGATCTTGAGCGCCAAAACTACGCCACTGTAGCCAGCGCCGGTGTCGCAGGGGCGTCAGTCATGCGGTCCATATCGGACAGTGTCAGAGGGTGGGCGTGAAGCTCTGCCGGATCATCACGAAGTATGCCGCGTTGACCTGCCAGTCGAACTCTTTTGTCAACCACGAGACGGTGTAGGCGCGCCCGGCCGAGGTGTTGGCGAGCAGCCGGATGCTGTGCACCCGCTCACCGGCGGCGTTCTCCCAACTGCACTCCCAGAGGGCCCCGCCGTCGAAGACGTCGAGCGCCGAGATGTCCACCTTGCGGTAGCCCGGCAGCGCGCCACCGGCGACGAGCCGCTTCTCCTCGGCCTTCCAGTGCGCCACCGGATCGACCTGCGGCGGCCCCGCCTCGACGCTGAGCACCCGGGCCCCGCTGGGCTCCCGGAAGCAGGTCACCGCCCCTTCGGTCCAGCGTGCCCAGGCCACCGGCGCCGCGATGCGAAAGCCGGTCGGGTCGACGTGCCAGGTCCAACCGTCCCGCAGCCCGTACCGCGCGTCGCTGGGCGGCGACGCCGACGGCACCGGGGTGGCCGTCGGCGGCGGAGGTGCCGCGCAGGCGAACGCGGCCGGTCGGGTGGCGGTCGCGCCACCTCCGGCGCCGGACGGCGGCATCCGCTCGTCCTGGTGGTTGAGCAGCGTCGCCGTGACACCCCCGGCGACGAGCAGGACGGCGGCGGTCGCCGCGCCGCTGAGTGCGATCAGCCGTCGGCGTCGGCCGTTCGGGCGGGCCGTCGGCGGGCGGATCGACGGCGCCGCGTCGTCCGGCGGACCCGCCGGGCCGACCGGGGTGGACGCTGCCGACCGGCCCGCGCTGCGGACCGCCGCCACCGCCGAGGTGGGAGCCGGCCCGGCTGGCCGGTCGCGGTCGGCGGCCGCGGCGCGCAGCAGCTGCTCGGCCTCGATGGCGGTCAACCGCCGCCAGGGGTCGCGCTGCAACAGGCCGGTGATCACCGGACGCAACGGGCCGGCCCGGCGCATCGGATCCGGCGGTTCGGTGGCCAGCGCGCTCAGCGTCGCCATCGCGCTGGACCGGGCGTACGGGGACTGCCCCTCGACCGTGGCGTAGAGCGTCGCGCCCAACGACCACAGGTCGGTACGCGGATCCGACACGCCTTCGCGGGCCCGCTCCGGCGCGACGAACTGCGGCGAGCCGAGCACCAGGCCCGGGCCGGTCATCGCCCCGTCCCCGCCGTCGAAGGTCGCCAGCCCGAAGTCGGTGAGCACCACCCGCCCGTCGTCGGCGACCAGCACATTGTGCGGCTTCACGTCGCGGTGCAACACGCCGGCGCTGTGCGCCGCTCGCAACGCCGCGAGCACGGCCAGCCCGATCCGGGCGGTACGTTGTGGACTCAGCGGGCCCTCGGTGTTGATGATCTGCTGCACCGACCGGGATGCCACGTACTCCATCACGATCCACGGATTTTCCCGGTCGTGCACCACGTCGTAGAGACGCACGACGTTGGGATGGTTGAGCCGGGCCGCCGTGCGGGCCTCGCGCATCGTCCGCAGTCGTAGTTCGGCGCGCTCGGCCTCGGCCAGCCAGGATGGCGGCACAACCTCCTTCACCGCCACGTCCCGGTGCAGCATCTCGTCGCGGGCCAGCCATACCCGGCCCATCCCGCCGGTGCCGACCAGGTCGAGCAGCCGGTACCGACCCGCGATCAGCAACTGCTGCACGGTCGCTCCCCCTCGGTCACCCCGAGTTACACGATAGCCACCAACGCGGCTTTTCTCATCCGCTGAGCGGCCTCGATCCACGCCGGACGGAGGGCCGAGCAGGGCCATACGGCGCAGGTCAGCGGGGTGGTCGGAAACTCTCTCGCACCCTCGTCCAGTCCGCGTCGGCGGCCGTCCAGTCCCGGTCGTCGGTGATCCAGCCCAGGGTCCAGCGCTCGTCCGGGAGGACCTCCTGCCGGGCGTGCAGCACCGGGCCGTACGGGGCCGTCCACCGGCACTCCCACTCCGCGCCGCCGCCGCCCGCGGCGAGCCGGATCTCGTCGTAGTTCGGCAGCGCCCCGACCCGGGCCGCGTCGTCGCGGGCCGACCGCAGTCGGGTCAGCGGGTCGGCCTCCGCACCCTGCGCGATGCTCAACGCCCGACCGGTGGCCGGGTCCTGGAAACAGACCACCGCGCCTTCGCGTGAGTAGTGCCAGGTCGCCGGCACGGAGACCCGGAAGCCGGTGCTGTCGGCGTGCCAGACCCAACCCGTGGGTGGCCGCAACCGCTCGCCCGGCAGGGGTGACCCGGCCGCGACCGGCGGCCCCGCGACGTCCGGATGGACGCAGGGGAACGGCGGCGGGGGCACGTCGCGGCCATTCGGCGGCGGGCCGGGCCGGCCGGGGCCACCACCGTCGTACGGCCCGCCGGGCCCGCCACCGCCGTACAGGCCGCCCCGGTCATCGCCGGAGCCCCCGTTCGTGCCGCTGGCGTCGTTCGGACGATCCGCAGGTGTCGCGGTGGACCGCCCGGCGGTGTCGGTCGGGGCGTCACCGGCGACGGCCAGCGCGGTGCCCACGCCAGCCGCGGCGGCCACGAGCAGCGCGGTGACGACCAGCGCGGCCCGCCGCGCCGTCGGCCGCTCGCTCAGTCGTCCGCCCAGTCGTCCGCCCAGTCGCTCGGACGTCGCAGGGGCGGGGGTTGTCGCATCCGCCGAGGCCCGGACGTCCGGTTCGCTGCTCGGGCGGGCGTCGGTCGCAGCGTTTCCCGGTGGAACGGCCTCGCTGCCGCTGGTGGTGGCGGTCGGGTCGGACTCGGGCAGCGCGATGGTGACGTCCTGGTCGGCCGGTTCCCCGGAGGCGGACGCCGCCGAGGCCGAGGAGTCGGCCGCAGCCGAGGAGCCGGTCGAGCCGGTCGAGGCCGAGGAGCCGGTTGGGGCCGGGGAGCCGGTCGCGGGCGAGGAGTGGGTCGGGGCGTCGGCTGCGGCTTCCCGCGAGTGCGCCGGCGGGCTGGGGTGGCCGGTCGCGGCGGTGAGCAGCCGGCGGGCCCCGTCGTGGTCGAGGCGGTCGCGCGGGTCGCGGCGCAGCAGCCCGGCGAGCACCGGGGCGAGCGGTCCAGCGTGCGGGGCCGGGTCGGGTGGGCCCGCGGCCAGGGCGCTGAGCGTGGCCATCGCGTTGCTGCGGGCGTACGGGGAGCGGCCCTCCACGGCGGCGTGCAGGGTGGCCCCGAGCGACCACAGGTCGGCGGCCACCGTGGACACCCCCTCGGCGGCCCGCTCCGGGGAGACGTACTGCGGGGAGCCGAGCACCAACCCGGGGCGGGTCATCGCGCCGTCCCCGCCGTCGAAGGTGGCCAGCCCGAAGTCGGCGAGCATCACCCGGCCGTCGTGGGCGACGAGCACGTTCTGCGGTTTGACGTCGCGGTGCAGCACTCCGGCCGTGTGCGCGGCCTCCAGCGCACCGAGCAGGGCCAGGCCGATCCGGGCGGCGCGGGCCGGCTCCAGCGGCCCCTCGGCGTCGACGACGTCCTGCAGGGTGCGCGACGGGACGTACTCCATCACGATCCACGGGCTGCCCTCGACCGGGACGACGTCGTAGAGCCGGACCACGGCGGGGTGGTTGAGCCGGGCCGCGGCGCGCGCCTCTCGCAGCGTGCGCGAGCGCAGCTCGGCCCGTTCGTGGTCGGCCAGCCAACTGGGCGGTACGACCTCTTTGACCGCGACCTCGCGGTGCAGCATCTCGTCGCGGGCTCGCCACACCCGACCCATGCCCCCGCGACCCACCAGGTCGAGCAGCCGGTACCGACCGGCGATCAGCACCTGCGCACGCTCCTCCTCAGCCGCTGTCCGGGGTACACCCTAACCAGTGGATCGGAAGTCACCTATCGGTCGTCCGACTTGGCTCAGCAGGCGGCGTGGTCGGCGGCGGCGAGCAGATTGCCCTCCGGGATGGCGATCCGGTCACGCCCGCCGGCCAGTCGGGCGGCGGCCCGCCGGGCCTGGAGCGGGCCGTGTTCGCGACGGGCGGTGGCATAGGTGGCGGCGGTGCGGGCCGCGATGCTGGCCCAGCCGTACCGCTCGCCGACCATGCTGCGGGCCCGTCGGGCCACCCGCCGGGCGAAGACCTCGTCATCGAGCAGTTGGTCGACCGCGCCCGCGAGGGCCGCCGGGTCGCTGTGCGGGAACGTCACACCGGTCACGCCGGACTCGACGATCTCGGCGAGGCCGCCGGTGCGGGCCACCGCCAGCGGCGCTCCGGCCGCGGCCGCTTCCAGGGCCACCATGCCGAACGGCTCGTAGAGGCTGGGGACCACCGTCGCGTCGGTCGCGCCGAGCACCGCCGGCAGTTGGGTGGCGTCGAGGAAGCCCGTGAAGCGGACGGTCGAGCCGAGCGCCAGGCGGCGGGCCTCGGCCTCCAACTCGGGGCGGTACGGGCCGTCGCCGGCGATCACCACGCGCAGGCCGGGGTGCCGCTCGCGCAGCCGGGGCACCGCGTGCACGAGGTGCTGCACGCCCTTCTCGTACACCAGGCGTCCGGCGTACCCGACGAGGGGGCCGTCCGCGGCGAACCGTGCGCGGGCCGTGGCGACCGCGCGCGGGCGGGCCCGCCAGGCCCGGTCGTCGACCCCGTTGGGCACCACGTCGACCAGCCCGGTCGGCACGTCGAACAGCGCGCTGACCTGGTCGCGCATGTAACCCGAACAGGTGATCACCCGGGTGGAGGACCCGCTGAGCCAGTGCTCGACGCCGTGGATGGTGCGGTTCATCTCCTCGGGCAGCCAGCCCTGGTGCCGGCCCGCCTCGGTGGCGTGGATGGTGGTGACCAGCGGCAGGTCGAGGTGTTCGGCGAGGGTGGTCGCGGTGTGGGCGACGAGCCAGTCGTGGGCGTGGATGACGTCGTAGCTGCCGGCCTGGGTGGCGCGTAGGGCGGTGCGGGTGAGGGTGTGGTTGAAGGCCATGGTCCAGGCGAGCAGGGAGCTGGTGGCGAGGGGGAAGGTGACGGGGTCTTCGGGTGCGCGCAGGATGCGGACGCCGTCGGCGTATTCCTCCAGGGGTGCGCCGTCGGCGTGGCGGGTGACGACGGTGACGTCGTGGCCGGCGGCGGCGAGGGCGACGGAGAGGGCGTGCACGTGTCGGCCGAGGCCGCCGACGAGCACCGGCGGGTACTCCCACGACAGCATCAGCACCCGCAGCTGACGGGCGGGGTGGATGTCGATCACGTGGGCGTCGGGTGACATGCGGCCCCCTTTGAGTTGTCCCCGGGCGCGCGCCGACCGACACCGGAGTCGGTGTCGCCGTCGCGTCTGGATCGGGGCCAATCCTGCCGGGGCCGAGATAACCAGCGGAGACACCGCCGTTGCGGTCGTGTAAAGCGCTACTGGCCCTTGCGGCGCACCCGCAGCAGCTCGGCCACCGACCACGCCTGGAACGGGCAGCCGGTCGCGGAGTGCGGCGCGACGCCGTCGGCCGTCTCGCTTACCGAGCCTAGCCCATATTCGGTCAGATGGGACTCAATACCGATCAATACGTCATCGACTGACATCTTGCCTCGGCGGCAGGCGTCCACGTACGGCCCGAGCAGCCACGGCCACACCGTGCCCTGGTGGTAGCCGCCGTCGCGCTCGGCCGGGCCACCCCGGTGCCGACCTACGAACTCGGGCGAGTCCGGGGCGAGGCTGCGGGGCCCGAGCGGGGTGAGCAGCCCGGCCGCGATCCGGCGCAGCGTCGGCTCGTCCGGCTCCAGCGGCGCGAACGGCAACGACCAGGCCAGCAACTGGTTGGGGCGCAGGGCGTCGTCGTCGTGCAGGGCCGCCCCACCGAGTGGGTACGCCGGCGCGGGCGCGTCCAGCACGTCGTGCAGCCAGCCGGTCGGGGACGGGAAACGGTCCCGGAACGACGCGGTCGCCTGGGCGTGCCGCCGCCACAGCTCGCCGGCGTCCTGCCCGGCCAGCTCGGTCAGCTCGGCGAGACCGGCCAGCCCGTTGATCCACAACGCGTTGACCTCGACCGGCTTGCCCGTGCGCGGGGTGACCGGCACCCCGTACACGCGGGCGTCCATCCAGGTCAGGGCGGTGCCCGGGGCGCCCTGGGCGAGCAGCCCGTCGGCCGGGTCGACGGCGATCCCGTAGCGGGTGCCGGCCACGTGCGCGTCGACGACCGTGCGCAGCGCCGGCAGCAGCTCGTCACCGAGATCGGTGTCGCCGGTGACCGTCACGTGCCGGCTCACCGCGTGCAGGAACCACAACGTGCCGTCGACGGTGTTGTACTCCACCCGCCCGGTGTCGGCCGTGTTGGCGAGCATCCCCTCGGACAGCGTCGCCGCGTACGCCCGCAGCAGCTCGCGCCCCTCGGCGGCCCGGCCCGTGCAGAGGAACAACCCCTCGTACGAGATCATCGTGTCCCGCGACCAGGCGCCGAACCACGGGTACCCGGCCACCACGTCGATCGCCGCGCCGCCGGGACGGACCACGAACGCGTCGGCGGCCAGCGCGAGCGTCGCGTCCACCTCGTCGGCCGGCTTCGCCGCGGCCACCACCTGCCGGTTGCGTCGCCGGGCCGTCGCCACGATCTCGGCGGCCGGCGGCGGCTCCTCGTCCAGCCGGCCCGCCCAGGCCCGCACCGACACCGTGTCGCCGGGTCGTTCCAGCTCGCCGGCGAAGCGTCCCGCGTACCAGATGTCCTCGTCCGGGTGCAGGCCCCGGGTGGCCTCCTCGCGGTGGTGCACGCCCAGCCACCACTGCCCCTCCGGCGTCCAGCCGGGCCCGGCGAGCCGGTACGCGCCCTCGACCACCGCGCCGTCCGCGACCGCCTCGACCTGCGGCGTCGGGCCGTCGGCCCGACGCTCGCCGTGCGCGTCGCGCCAGGTGCACGCGGCCGACAGCTCCAGCCGGACCGGACCGCCGGCGACCAGCCGGTGGACGACCGCCACGCAGGAGCGGCCGGGCAGCATGGCCAGCTCCCGCTCGATCACGACCGCGCCGATCCGCCACCGCCACCGGGGCAGCCCGTCGACCAGGTCGAAGCGCTCCAGCAGCTCGAAGCCGCGCGGGTCGACGACGCCGGAGGACCACTCGTGGGCGCCGAGCCGGACCCGGGCGCCGGACGGCAGGGTGACCGCCGGGTCGAGGCTGACGAGTCCCACCTGGCGGGACGCGGGAGTTTCGCCCGGCACCACCAGCAGACCGTGGTAGCGGCGGGTCCGCAGCCCACCGACGGTGCCCATCGCGTACCCGCCGATGCCGTCGGGCACCAGCCACTCCCGGCTGGACGCGCTGGTCAGATCGCCGCAGACCTGCGGGCCGAAGTGAATGTCGATCAACTTTCCTCCACCGCCGCCGAGGTGTAACACGCCACGACGAGAATGGCCGCTGTGGTGAAGTACCTCGGCGGCGTCAAAGATGTGCACGTGATCACTGACCGATCGTCCTCCGACGCCTCGCCACCCGACGCTGAGCGGCTCCGGCTCGCCCAGGCCGACTCGGGGGAGCAGGACTGGCGTGCATGGGGTCCCTATCTGTCCGAACGGGCGTGGGGGACGGTACGGGAGGACTACAGCGAGCACGGTACGGCGTGGGACTACTTCCCGCACGACCATGCGCGGTCCAGAGCCTACCGCTGGAATGAAGACGGGATGGCCGGCGTCTGCGACGACCGACAGACCTTCGCCTTCGCCCTGGCGCTGTGGAACGGCAAGGACCCGATCCTCAAGGAGCGGATGTTCGGCCTCGGCGGCGACGGCGGCAACCACGGGGAGGACGCCAAGGAGTACTGGTGGTACGAGGACTCCACGCCCACCCACTCCTGGATGCGCTGGCGCTACCACTACCCGCAGGCCGCCTTCCCGTACGACGAGCTCGTCGCGGTGAACGCGCTGCGCGGCCGGGACGACACCGAGTACGAGCTGGTGGACACGGGGATCTTCGACGACGACCGGTACTGGGCGGTGACCGTCGACTACGCCAAGGCGTCACCGACCGACCTGTGCATGGTGGTGACCGTGGCCAACCGGGGCGATGAGGCGGCGACCCTGCACGTGCTGCCCACCCTGTGGTTCCGCAACACCTGGGCCTGGGGGCTGCCCGGCGGCGACCGGATCCCTCGGCTGACCGGGGAGGGCACCCGACTGGTCGGTGAGCACCGGGTGCTCGGCCAACTGCTGCTGGAGGGCGACGGCGGCCCGGTGCCGCTGCTCTGCGACAACGACACCAACGCCGAGCGGCTGTGGGGGCTGCCCGGCCGCTCGCCGTACCCGAAGGACGGCATCAACGACCACGTGGTCAACGGCGCCCCCACGGTCAACCCGGCCCGCGAGGGCACCAAGGGCGCGTTGCACTACGTGCTCGACGTGCCGGCCGGCGGCCAGCGCCAGATCCGGCTGCGGCTGACCCGTACCGCGTCGCCGCCGGCCGCCGCCCCGCCGCCCCCGGCCGACCTCCGGGACGGCTTCGAGGCCGTGGTGTGGGCACGGCGGGCCGAGGCGAACCGCTTCTTCGCCGGCGTGATCCCGGAGGCCGCGACCGCGGACGAGGCGCTGGTGGCGCGGCAGGCCATCGCCGGGCTGATGTGGGGCAAGCAGTTCTACCACTTCGACGTCAAGCGCTGGCTGGACGGCGACCCGGGCTCGTCGCCCCCGCCGGCCGGGCGCCGGCACGGGCGCAACAGCGCCTGGTGGCACATGACCAGCTTCGACGTCATCTCCATGCCCGACCCCTGGGAATATCCCTGGTACGCGGCGTGGGACCTGGCCTTCCACTGCGTGAGCATCGCCCGGGTCGACCCGGGCTTCGCCAAGGAGCAGATCCTGCTCCTGCTGCGCGAGTGGTACCTGCACCCCAACGGGCAGATCCCGGCGTACGAGTGGGCGTTCGGGGACGTGAACCCCCCGGTGCACGCCTGGGCGGCGCTCAAGGTGTTCGAGATCGACGGCGGCAAGGACTTCGAGTTCCTGGGCCGGGTGATGCACAAGCTGCTGCTCAACTTCACCTGGTGGGTCAACCGCAAGGACACCGGCGGCAACAACGTCTTCGAGGGCGGCTTCCTCGGGCTGGACAACGTCGGGCCGTTCGACCGCTCGGCGGCGCTGCCGGTGGCCGGCGTGCTGGAGCAGTCCGACGGCACCGGCTGGATGGCCATGTACGCCCTCAACCTGCTCGACATGGCCATCGTGCTGGCCGAACATGACCGGACCTGGGTGGACACCGCCACCAAGTTCTTCGAGCACTTCCTCTACATCGCCGCCGCCGCGTACGAGCAGGGGCTGTGGGACGACGAGGACGCCTTCTTCTACGACGTGCTGCGCCTCGCCGACGGCACGAAGGTGCCGCTGAAGGTCCGCTCGGTGGTCGGGCTGCTGCCGCTGGCCGCCACCACCCGCCTCACCGCCAAGACCCTGCACCGGCTGCCGGAGCTGGGCGCGCGGCTGCGCTGGTTCCTCACCAACCGCCCCGAGTACGCCCAGGTGATCGGCACCCGCCGGCTCGGCCCGGACGGCCGCCAGCAGCGGCTGCTGTCCATGGTCGGCCAGGATCAGGTGGTCCGGCTGCTCGCCCGGATGCTCGACCCCGACGAGTTCCTCTCCGACTTCGGCCTGCGGACGCTGTCCCGCGCGCACCTGGACAAGCCGTTCTCGGTCACTCTGGGCGGGCAGGAGTTCTCCGTCGGCTACGAGCCGGCCGAGTCGACGAGCGGCCTGTTCGGCGGCAACTCGAACTGGCGCGGGCCGATCTGGATGCCGACGAACTTCCTGCTGATCAGCGCACTACGCGACTACGCGGCGTTCTTCGGCGACGACCTCCAGGTGGAGTATCCGACCCGCTCCGGGGTGAAACGCTCGCTGGACGAGATCGCCGACGACCTGTCCGCCCGGCTGATCTCGCTCTTCACCCAGGACGACTGGGGCCGACGGCCGATCTACGGCGCCGCTCAGATGTTCCAGACCCACCCGGACTGGCGCGACCTGATCGCCTTCCCGGAGTACTTCCACGGCGACAACGGCGCCGGCCTGGGCGCCTGGCACCAGACCGGCTGGACGGCCCTGATCGCCGACCTGATCCTCACCCTGCGCCGCTGACCCGCGCCCCGCCCCGCCCGCCGCGCCCCGCCCTGCGTACCGCATGATCGTGCTCGATCCAGGATGTAGTGGTGTCGGTGGCGTGGTGAGGCGACTCGATCCTGGATCGAGCACGATCATGGAGCGGCGCTCACTCGTGCGGCGCGGCCTCGGCTGCCGATCTGCCGAGGAGGCAACAGTCACCAATCTGTCATGAGGCGGATACGAACAGTGCTGGTCGTTACGCTCGGCCCGTGTCCGTACCTGCCGAGGAGGCAACCGAAGAGGACCGGCGACATCTCATCGTCACGGCCGCCCGCGAGCTGGCCGAGGCTGAGGGTTGGACGGGGCTGAACGGCCGACGGCTCGCCGAGCGGGCCAACGTGGACGTCGGCGACCTCTACCGGCATTTCGCCGACCAGGAGGCGGTGCTGGCCGCCGTCGCGGTGCACGGCTTCGCCGAGCTGGCCGCCGAGCTGACCGCCGCCCACGCCGACAACCCCTTCCCGGAGCGGGCCTGGGCGGTGATGGCGAACGCGTACCTCGACTTCGCGTACGCCAATCCAGCTGTCTACGACGCGATGCTCGCGCTGACCCCGGACCTCGCCCTCGGCGCGGCCGGGGTGCCGGCGGCGCCGCGGGCGGTCTTCGCCGCGCTGCGGGCGGCCCTGCTCCCGCTGGCTCAGGGGCGTGATCCGGACACCCTCGCCGAGGTGGGCTGGAGCCTGCTGCACGGCGTCGTGATGCTCACCCGCGGCGGCCGGCTGCGCCCCGAGGCGCAGGAGGAGCGGGAGGCGATGATCACGGAGAGGCTGCTGTGGTGGCCCTGCCCGGCGGACGGGAACTCGCTGGGTGCCCGGGGCGCAATGCCCTAGAGTTCGCGTCCCGCACGAGCATGATCGCGAGGAGGTGCCGGCATGACCACGGACCAGGCGGCCCGTCGACGGGCACAGGTATTGATCTTCGACGCGGACGACACGTTGTGGGAGAACAACGTCGTCTTCGAGCGGGTGATCGACGACTTCCTGGCCTGGCTCGACCACCCCACCCTGGACCGGGCGGAGACCCGGGCGATCCTCGACGACATCGAGCGGGCCAACGCGGTGGCGCACGGGTACGGCAGCAAGGTCTTCCTCCGCAGCCTCGCCGAGTGCCTGGAGCGGCTGCGCGAACGGCCGGCCACCGACGCCGAGCGCCAGGAGATCGACCGGCTGGCACTGGCGCTGGTGGAGCACCGGGTGGAGTTGATGCCCGGTGTCGCCGAGGCGCTCGACGAGTTGGCCGGCCGGCACGAACTGCTGCTGCTGACCAAGGGCGAACGGGAGGAGCAGCAGCGCAAGCTGGATGCCTGCGGGCTGCTGCACCACTTCGGCGCGGCGCACATCGTCGCCGAGAAGAACGTCGACACCTACCGGTGGCTCATCCGCGAGCACGGGTTCGAGCCGGCCGACGCGTGGATGATCGGTAACTCCCCGAAGTCCGACATCCTCCCGGCGCGGGCGGCCGGGCTGAACGCGGTGTTCATTCCGAACGAGAACACCTGGGTGTTGGAGGACGACGAGCTGGACCCGACCGACACCGGCGTGCTGCGACTGGCCGCCTTCCGGGACCTGCTTCGGCACTTCTGACCGTCGAACCCGAACAGCGTCGAAGATCATGGTCGCGTTACGCGCACATGCCGCTTTTTCCCCTTGAGATCAGTCACGTCCCGGACGGTCCCGCAACGCTTGTCCGCCCCGTCGGGATCCGCCTAACCTGGGCCGGCGCTCACGGCCTTTCGGGGTGTACCGGGGGCGCACCGGTGTCCGGCGGGTGGGCACCGTGGAGCTGAGTGCAGGGCGGCCGGACC
The DNA here is from genome assembly GCF_042872525.1 of Micromonospora sp. NPDC005254. Taxonomy (NCBI): domain Bacteria; kingdom Bacillati; phylum Actinomycetota; class Actinomycetes; order Micromonosporales; family Micromonosporaceae; genus Micromonospora; species Micromonospora sp. NPDC005254. Next base: position 635,688 of record NZ_JBIAKM010000003.1, read on the forward strand.
TCCCCGCCGGGCCGCGTGGCGTCGTGCCGCGCCCACGCGCGCGGTGGGTGCCGGACCTGTCCGCTCCCCGTCGGACGGCCGGACGTCAGGACCGGGTAGTTGCGGACCCGGTCCTGACCCGGCCACTGCGATCGGTGCCGGCCCGCTAGGCGCGGTGCCGGCCGTCGTCGGTGGGGCGGGCGTCCGGCTCGTCGGACCCGCCGCGGACGATCGAGATCGCCACCCGGCAGAACTCGTCCATGTCCGGGTTGAACCCGGCCGCGATGTCGGGATGCAACCCGGAGCGGGTCTCGTCCAACAGCCGCTGGCACACCTGCTCGACCGGCTCGCCGGCGTAGCCGGCGCGAATCCGGTCGGTGGCTGCCTGGAGAGCCGAGGTCAGCTGGTCCTCCAGCGGCCCGCGCAGCTTCTGCTGCACGGGATCGAGCCCGCGCGGGTCGAGCGTGACATGTGGCTCCGACATCGTGCTCCCTTCGTCGGCGTCCGCGATACCCCACCGCGGCCGTCGGTCAAACGCCGGAAGGTACGGCGGCTACCCGCACCTGGTACGAGAAGTCCTCCGCCGGCTCCTCGTGGTACGACAAGCGGCGGATCTGCCGGTCGTCGTCGTAGAGGGCGACATCCACCAGGACGCCGAGGTGCGCCAGGCCGATGGTGGAGACCCGCTTCTTGTTCTGCAGCACCGCGCAGACGCCGCCGAGCAGGGTGCTGGCGTCGGATGTCCGGTGCCCGGGCGGGCAGCGCAGAACCAGGTCCACCTCGATCGGCCCGGGCAACGGCGTCCAGCCGGTGCGCTGGGCCGCGCCCAAGGCGGCCTGGAGCAGGGTGCGGACCCTCGTCGCCTGCCGGTGTCCGGCGGCGAAGATGGACAACGCTTCGGTCTTGACCGGTGGCAGGCCGCTCACCTCGAAGGTCAGGGCGAGAGCGCGGGTGTCCTGCACGACGGCACCTCCCTCATTGGGACGATCCTGCCGAACCGGTGCAGCGGCGGTGGGACGTTCCCGCGATAACCAACCGATCGGGCAGGCTGGGCCGGCCGGAGGCGTGTCGACGTCGGCGGCGAACGCGCTGGCTGCGGCGCTACGGAAACGCTAGTCGACGCCGCCCGCGCTGGGTAGTGGGTCGTTCACCCGGTGGTGCGTGGCGGAAAGGCGCAGAACTCGTTGCCCTCCGGGTCGGCCAGCACCCACCAGCCGACCTCGCAGTCGGGTTCGCGGACCAGCCGGGCGCCGGCCGCGAGCAGCGGCGCCGGCTCCGCCCCCGCCAGCCGCAGATCCAGGTGTACGCGTGTCTTGCCGACCCGAGGCTCGGGCACCTGGTTCACCCAGATCGACTCGGCGTCCGAACGCGCGGAGCGGGGGTCGACGCGGGTGTCGCTGCCCCCGGCGGCCCTGACGCAGCAGTGTCCGGGATGTTGTGCGGATCTTGCGGCGCGTTGGCCCGGGAGAGTGCGCGGTCAGCGCTGTTTGGCGTAACCGATGAATGCCTTCCAGGCATTCGGGGTGACGTGCAGGGTCCCGCCGTCGCGGTCCTTGGTGTCGCGCACCAGCACGACGCGCGGCAGGTTGTCGGCGACCTCGACGCAGGAACCGCCGTTGCCGCCGGACCTGGTCGACTTGCGCCAGCGTGGAGTCAGGGCATCCATGACTTCGCCACTTCCTTGATCAGCTCGATTGACTGCCGGCGGGGGAGGGCCTCGTTGCGAACGATCTCCCACGTCTTGGCCAGCTTAGCGACGTCGGTCGACGTGTCGACGAACTGCGCGATGAGCTGATTGTCGGCGTGCGCCACCCGCTCGCCGTCCGGCATCTCGGCGATGATGAACTGACCGGCCAACCCCAGGTACATCCCCGCGTCCACCGGGACGACGTGCACCTGGATGTGCTCCTGGGCCGCCAACTCCACCAGGTGCTCGCACTGTTCGAGCATGAGGCCCGGCTGGTCGAGCACCGGCCGGCGCAACACCGCTTCGTCCAGCACGGTGATGAGCTGCGGCGGGCGCGGGCGTCGCAGGATCGCCTGCCGCTCCAGCCGTGACGCGACGATGCGGTCGACGTCCTCGGCGTCGAACCGGCCGCCGGCCAACGTGGCGCGGGCGTACCGCTCGGTCTGGAGCAGGCCCGGCACGTACGCCAACTCGAACCAGCGCAGCGTGGTCGCCTCCCGCTCGAACTCGATCCACTCACGCAGCCAGGCCGGTTCGGCGTCGAGCCGGCCCAACCGCTCCAGCATCCGCTGGAAGCGCTCGCCGGTCCGGTGGTGGTTGTCGACCGCCCGCATGAACTCCTTCGTGGGCGGTCGCCCGCCCGTCTCGACGGAGCTGACGTGCGAGCCCGAGTAGCCGATGCCTCGACCGAAGTCGTCCTGGCTGAGCCCTGTCTCCGCCCGGAGGGTCGCTCCCGTTCCCCCCTTGCGGGAGCGGCCCCTTCCCCATGCGCGAGGAGGCCGATGTGCTGAGCCCGACAGACCACCACGACGAGACACGGTGGTGGTGATGGTGGTTCGTCCGCCCACCCCGCATGTCGCCATGCGTCCGCTGTGGCGGTGCCGCAATTGCGGCCGGGAGTGGCCCTGCCAGCCGGCCAAGCTCACCCTGTTGACGGAGTACCGGACCGACCGGACGGGTCTGCTGATCTACCTCGGCACCCTGATGAACGAGGCGACCCACCAGCTCACCCAACTCCACCCGGACCACCCGCCGACACGGATGACCGAACGCTTCCTCTCCTGGGCGCGAGCCCGGGGCTGACGCTTGTCGGTCGGGGCGGGGTGCTCGTCTTGCCCGTTGCGGGCAGGTTTCGCGGCGCGGGGAGTGGGGCAGTGTAGCCGCACGGAGCATCCGGGCCTGGTCATTTCCGCAGCTCATCGGCCCGGAAAGGTCTCGCCGTGCGCCGGGGCACGGATGCCCCTCCCCGGTTTCTCGCCGAAGAGAGGGGGAGAGCGATGACGGACCCCGAAACGGCTCGACACCGGCGTCGGCCGGCTGCCCGGCTTGGCGCCGCGGCCGCCGCGCTGGCGCTGGTCGCGCCGTTGGCCGCCTGCGGCGCCGACGACGGTGGCGGCGGTACGCCGACGATCAACCTGTACTACCCGCCGGAGCAGAACCTGCAGAAGGTGGTCGACGACTGCAACGCGCAGGCCCAGGGACGATACAAGATCGTTTACCGGGTGCTGCCCCGGCAGGCCGACGACCAGCGGGTGCAGATGGTGCGCCGGCTCGCCGCCGAGGACGCCGGCATGGACGTGCTCGGCCTGGACGTCACCTGGACCCAGGAGTTCGCCAGCGCCGACTGGATCCGCGAGTGGACCGGCCAGGAGAAGTCCGACGTCGAGCAGGGCACCCTTGCCGGGCCGCTGGACACCGCCCGCTACGAGGACAAGCTCTACGCCGCGCCGAAGAACACCAACGTCCAACTGCTCTGGTACCGCAAGGACCTGGTGCCGCAGCCGCCGACCACCTGGGACCAGATGATCACGGCCGCCCAGCAGCTCAAGGACCAGGGCAAGCCGTACCAGGTGCTCACCATGGGCGCCCAGTACGAGGGCCTGGTCGTCCTCTACAACACCCTGGCCGAGAGCGCCGGCGGAAAGGTCCTCTCCGACGACGGCAAGAAGGCCGTGATGGACGACGGCACGGTCCGGGCGCTGGAGCAGTTGCAGCGGTTCGCCACGTCGGGCGTGACCTCGCCGTCGTTCAGCAACGCCACCGAGGACCCGGTCCGGCTGGAGTTCCAGTCCGGCTCGGGCGCGTTCCAGGTGAACTGGCCGTTCGTCTACCCGGCGTTGCAGGAGGCCAACCCGGAGCTGGCCAAGCAGGTCGGCTGGGCGCGGGTGCCCGGCATCGACGAGAACACCCCCAGCAAGGTCACCATCGGCGGCGTGAACCTGGCGGTCAGCTCCTACTCCCGGCACCCGGAGCAGTCGTTCGAGGCGGCCCGGTGTCTGCGCAGCCCCGAGCACCAGAAGTTCTCCGCCATCAACGACGGCGTGCCACCGACCATCGAGGCGGTCTTCGACGAGCCGGAGATGACCGAGGCGTACCCCATGAAGGACACCATCCTCGAAGAGCTGAAGGAACCGGCGACCCGTCCGCTGACCCCGGCCTACCAGAGCATCTCGACCGTCATGTCGGCGATCCTGTCGCCGCCGTCGGCGATCCGTCCGCAACAGACGGCCGATGAGCTGCGCGGCGCCATCGCCGACGCCCTCCAGTCCAAGGGGGTCCTGCCGTGAGTGTCAACGCCACGCCGGCCGGCGCGCAGGTGAGCGCCGAGGCGGAACGGGCCACCACCGTCCCCACCCAGCGGGGCGGCCGTCGCAGGCCGCCGCTGAGTGAGAACAAGAAGGCCGAACGGCGACTCGGTTGGCTGCTCTGCGCGCCCGCCGCGCTGGTGATGGTCGCGGTGACCGCGTACCCGATCATCTACTCGGTCTGGCTGTCGTTGCAGCGCTACGACCTGCGCTTTCCCGACCAGCGTGAGTTCATCGGGCTGGAGAACTACGTCACCGTGCTCACCAACGAGTTCTGGTGGACGGCGTTCGGGGTGACCACGCTGATCACGGTGGTCACCGTGGCCGTCGAGCTGGTGCTCGGCATGGGGCTGGCGCTGATCATGCACCGTACGCTTGTCGGGCGCGGCCTGGTGCGGACCTCGGCGCTCATCCCGTACGGGATCGTCACGGTGGTCGCCGCGTTCTCCTGGCGGTACGCCTGGACGCCCGGCACCGGCTACCTGGCGGACGTGTTCAGCGACGGTGCGCCGCTCACCGAGCGGGCCAGCTCGCTGGCGATCATCATGCTGGCGGAGATCTGGAAGACCACGCCGTTCATGGCGCTGCTGCTGATGGCGGGGCTGGCGCTGGTCCCGGAGGACCTGCTCAAGGCCGCCTCCACCGACGGGGCGACCGCCTGGCAGAAGTTCACCAAGGTGATGCTGCCGGTGATGAAGCCGGCGATCCTGGTCGCGCTGCTGTTCCGCACCCTGGACGCGTTCCGGGTCTTCGACAACATCTTCGTGTTGACGGCCGGCGGCAACGAGACCTCGTCGGTGTCGATGCTCGCCTACAACAACCTGATCCGGGGTCTCAACCTCGGCATCGGCTCGACGATGTCGGTGCTCATCTTCATCACCGTGGCGATCATCGCGTTCGTCTTCGTGAAGCTGTTCGGCACCGCTGCCCCCGGCAGCGACGACGGGGAGAGGCGCTGACATGGCTGTCGAAACCACCACCCGGGCGAAGGTGCGCTGGGGTCTGCTCGACGTCCTCGTGGTCGTCTTCGCGATGGTCCCGGTGCTGTGGATCGCCTCGCTGTCGTTCAAGACGCCGGCCACCCTCACCGACGGGAACTTCATCCCCCGGGAGTGGACGCTGGACAACTACCGGACGATCTTCGACACCGACCAGTTCGTCCGCGCGCTGATCAACTCCATCGGCATCGCCCTGATCGCCACGCTCATCGCGGTGGTGCTCGGCGCGATGGCCGCGTACGCGATCAGCCGGCTGGACTTCCCCGGCAAGGGGTTGCTGGTCGGGGTGTCCCTGCTGATCGCGATGTTCCCGCAGGTGTCCCTCGTGTCGCCCCTGTTCGAGATCGAGCGGCAGCTCAAGATCTTCGACACCTGGCCGGGGCTGATCCTGCCGTACATCACCTTCGCGCTGCCGCTGGCGATCTACACGCTGTCGGCGTTCTTCAAGCAGATCCCCTGGGACCTGGAGAAGGCGGCGAAGATGGACGGCGCCACCCAGGCACAGGCGTTCCGGCGGGTGATCGCGCCACTGGCCGCGCCCGGCCTGTTCACCACGGCGATCCTGGTCTTCATCTTCTGCTGGAACGACTTCCTGTTCGCCATCTCGCTGACCTCCACCGAGCGGTCCCGCACGGTGCCGGCCGCGCTGTCGTTCTTCACCGGCGCGTCGCAGTTCGAGGACCCCACCGGGGCGATCTGCGCCGCCGCCGTGGTGATCACCGTACCGATCATCCTGTTCGTCCTCTTCTTCCAGCGCCGCATCGTGTCCGGCCTGACCTCCGGCGCAGTCAAGGGATAGGTGAGTAGTCATGGCTGACATCGTGCTCGACAAGGTGAGCAAGAGTTTCCCGGACGGGACCGTCGCCGTGCAGGACGTCGACCTGGAGATCGCCGATGGCGAGTTCGTGATCCTGGTCGGCCCCTCGGGCTGCGGCAAGTCCACCACCCTCAACATGATCGCCGGGCTGGAGGACATCAGCTCCGGCGAGCTGCGCATCGGCGGCCAGCGGGTCAACGACAAGGCCCCCCGGGACCGGGACATCGCGATGGTGTTCCAGTCCTACGCGCTGTATCCGAACATGACCGTGCGGGAGAACATGGCGTTCCCGCTGCGGCTGGCCAAGCTGGACCGGGAGACCATCAACGCCAAGGTCGACGAGGCGGCCAAGGTGCTGGAGCTGGTGCCGCTGCTGGACCGCAAGCCGGCCAACCTCTCCGGTGGGCAGCGTCAGCGGGTGGCGATGGGCCGGGCGATCGTCCGCCAGCCCAAGGCGTTCCTGATGGACGAGCCGCTGTCCAACCTGGACGCGAAGCTGCGCGTGCAGATGCGCACGGTGGTGTCCCGGTTGCAGAAGCAGCTCGGCACCACCACCGTCTACGTCACCCACGACCAGACCGAGGCGATGACCCTCGGCGACCGGGTGGTCATCATGCGGGGTGGCGCGATCCAGCAGGTCGGGCCTCCGCAGGAGCTGTACGACCACCCCCGCAACCTCTTCGTGGCCGGCTTCATCGGCTCCCCGTCGATGAACTTCCTGCACGCCGCCGTGCAGGACGGCAGCCTGCACACCGCGCTGGGCGAGGTGCCGCTCGGCGACCGGGTCCGCCGCGAGTTGGAGGCGGCCGACGCGCCCCGCGAGCTGATCCTCGGCGTACGCCCCGAGCACTTCGAGGACGCCGAGCTGGTCGACGAGGACACCCGCCGCCGGGGCCTGGAGTTCGAGGCGCCCGTGGAGATCGTCGAGTCGATGGGCTCGGACAAGTACGTCTACTTCACGGTGGAGGGGGAGCGGGCCAGCGCCGCCGAGTTGGAGGAGCTGGCCGCCGACGCGGGCGGGGGCGACTTCGCCGGCACCGGTGGCAACCTGGTCACCCGGTTGTCGGCCGAGTCGCCGGTCGCGGAGGGACAGTCCCGCCGCGTCTGGTTCAACCTGGAAAAGATCCACCTGTTCGATCCGACCAACGGCCGCAACCTCACCCTGCACGAGGGCAGGTCGGCCGGCGCGCTCGCCGACTGACGGCCCGACCCCGCCGCCAGTCCCGCCGATCTTGCAGTCTCCGTTGTCGACCTGGGTCGAATGTCCCCTGTGTCGTGACAGGAACCGCAGGATCGGCGGGGGCAGGGTGCGCTGCGGTCGGTGGGTGGGCGTGGCAAGGTGGTCGAAGGTCGCATCGTGAGGCGGGGGGCGGGATGGACCGACGACTGGCCGCGCTGGCCAAGGCGTACGGCGTGTCCACCTGGTACGAGGACTGGCGGCACCGTCGAGTCGAGGTCGCACCGGAGACCGTCGTGGGCGTGCTCGGCCTGCTCGGCGTGGACGCCACCAGCCCAGCCGCCGTGGCCGACGCGCTCGCCGCCGCCCGCGCGGTCGATTCGACCGCGTTGCCGGCGACGGTGGTGCTGACCCAGGGCACAACCCGGGCGCTGCCCGGCCCGGGCGTGGTGACCCTGGAGGACGGCGGCCGCCGCGACGTCGACGGCGAGTTGCCGGAGGACCTGCCGCTGGGCTGGCACCGGTTGGGCTGCGCCGGCCGCGAGACGACGCTCGTGGTGGTGCCCCGTCGGCTGCCCGTGCCGCCGCGCACCTGGGGTTGGATGCTCCAGCTCTACGCGCTCACCTCGGAACGCTCCTGGGGCATGGGCGACCTCGGCGACCTGGCCGAGTTCACCGGCTGGGCCGGTGCCACGGGCGCGGGGCTGGTGCTGCTCAACCCGCTGCACGCGGTGGGACCCGCGCACCCGGTGGCCGCCTCACCGTACTCACCCGCCAGTCGGCGCTTCGTCAACCCGCTCTACCTGCGCGTCAGTGACACCGCCGCGTACGCCGCGGCAGACCCGGCGACCCGGGCGGTCGTGGACGCGCTGCGCCCCGACCGCGGCGACCTGATCGACTACGACGAGGTGTGGAGCGCCAAGCGGCACGCCCTGGAGCTGCTGCACCCGTACGCCCAGCCGGTCGACCTGGCCGCGGACCCGGCGCTGGCCAGCTTCGCCACCTGGTGCGCGCTGGCGGAGCGGCACGGCAACGACTGGCGTGCCTGGCCGGCGGAGCTGCACCACCCGGACGCCCCGGCGGTCGCCGAGCAGCGTCGGCAGCTCGCCGACCGGGTGGCCTTCCACGCCTGGCTGCAACACCTGTGCGACGAGCAGCTCGACGCCGTCACCGCGGCGGCCCGGGCGGCCGGGATGCCGGTCGGCGTGGTGCACGACCTGGCCGTCGGCATCGACCCGGGCGGCGCGGACGGCTGGCAGCTCGCCGACGTCCTGGCCCGGGGGGTGCGGGTCGGCGCCCCACCGGACGACTTCAACCAGCTCGGCCAGGACTGGGGCCTCGCCGCATGGCGGCCGGACCGGCTCGCCGAGACCGGGTACGCGGCGTACCGGGACATGCTGCGGCGGACCCTGCGGCACGCGGGCGGCCTACGGGTCGACCACGTCGCAGGGCTGTGGCGGCTGTGGTGGGTGCCGCCGGGCGCCGGCGCCGCCGAGGGTACCTACGTCCGATACGACGCCGAGGCGATGCTCGGCATCCTCGCGCTGGAGGCCCACCGGGCCGGCGCGGTGGTGGTCGGCGAGGATCTCGGCACGGTCCAACCCGCCGTGACCCGGGGCCTGCGGGGGCGCAACATGCTCGGCTCGACCGTGCTGTGGTTCGCCCGGGACGACGACGGCACCTTCGTCCCGCCGGCCCGCTGGCCGCGTAACGCGCTGGCCAGCATCTCCACCCACGACCTGCCCACCGCGCCGGGCTTCCTGACCGGGGAGCACGTCCGTGTCCGCGACGAGTTGAAGTTGCTCGGCACCGACGTGGCGGTCGAGCGCGCCCGGGCCGCCGCCGACCGCGAGCGGCTGCTGGCGATGCTGCGCGACGAGGCGCTGCTGCCCGAGCCGGCCGACCCGGGGTCGACGCCCGGCGGCGAGCCGGGCCCACCCGACGACGACGTGGTGGTGGCAATGCACGCGGCGCTCGCGGCCAGCCCCACCCGACTGCTCGGCGTCTCCCTCTACGACGTGCTGGGTGAGGTGCGCCAGCCCAACATGCCGGGCACGGTCGACGAGTATCCGAACTGGCGGCTGCCGCTGCCGGCGACCGTGGCGCAGATCCGCGCCGACCCGAGGGTGACGCGGGTCGTCGACCTCCTCACCGCCGCGCGTCCCCGATCGACCGCCCCGCGCCGGTCCGGGACGAGCAGCCCTCAGGCCGACCAGTCGTAGCGGGCGGGCAGCCCGAGGAAGTCGGCGTACCGCCCCAGGGCCTGCTCCACCCGGGCTCGCTCGCCGGCGTCCAGCGTCGTCAGCGGCCGGATCGCCACGGTGACGGCGGCCCGGCCGAGCGTGCGCTTCCAGACGCCCACCACCCGGCCGGCGCGGACCACGGTCGCCTGGAAGATGCCGTTGTTGCCGGGCACCACGGCCGCCTGGTGCGCGGGGTCGAGCATCAGCGTGCGGTCCCGGTAGCCGAGCAGGTACTCGTCGAAGCCGGGCAGCGCCAGCACGTCGGCCTGCGACGCGCGCGCACCGGCCAACGCCGTGTCACACAGCGCCGCGTCCACGTGCATCGGCTCGCCGTCGACGAGCACCGTGCTCAGCAGTTCGCCGGCGGCTGCCAGGCCGCGCCGCGCGTCGGTCAGGGTGAGGCCGCTCCAACCGGCGAACTCGCGGGCGGTGACCGGCCCGTGCCCGCGGACGTAGCGGTGGGCGAGCAGGGCCAACGCCTCGTCCCGATCCAGGTGGCGTTGCTCCGGCGCCCACTCGTCGAGCAGGGCGAAGGTCTGGTCGGTGCCGACGTTCGGCGCCACGCAGGTCACCCCGCGCACACTCGCGTACCAGAGCAGGTGGTAGCCGCGCTGGTCGTCCGTCGACAGGCCCGCCGCGCGAAGGGCCGCCAGGCACTCCGCCCGCGTGAGCCGGCGCCCGCCGACCAGCGCGGCGCCGAGCACGTCCAGCGCCCGGTCCGCGTCGGCCTCGGTGAGCCCGAGTTGCGTTCGACGGGCCGCGGCGCCGGCCAGCGAGCGGACGCCGGTCAGCTCCAGCATCCAGCGGGTGTCGGCGGGAGGAACGAGGTGCACGGTGCCCCGCATCGGCCAGGTGCGCAGAGCTTCGCGGCGCTCCAGCGCCGCCTGCACGTCGGACCTGGTCCACCCCGGCAACCGGGCGCCCAGCGACCACAACCCGCTCGCCAGATCCTGCGCCTGCATCGCGCCGAACCACTCGACCACCTCGGCCACCGCGCCGGGCCGGATGCTCGGGTGCGGTCGCAACAGCAGGCTCGTCATCCGCAGACCGAGCGCCTCGGACGCGGTGAGTTCCGTGGTCATCGGACTCCCTTTCCCGGAGGTGGCTGCGTCAGGGTAGGGCACCCGGCCGACAGTGCCTCGTGTGCATAACCACCTGAGCAGCGGGAAGGCGGCCCCCCGGAAGTACGCGAGCCGCGCGTACGGAGGGGGAGTCTCATGACTGCCGCAAGCGAGCCGGCCCGGGGTGCCGGCGTACCGGCCGGGTCTCGGAGCCACCGGGGGGAAGCCAACGCGAAGACCAGTGCGGCCGCCACCTTCGCTCTGGTGTTCGGCGTCGCCGGCCTGTTCAGCGTGTTGACCGCCATCCTCGCCTGGCTGGGGCTGGTGCTCGGCATCATCGGAATCATCCTCGGCATCGTCGGGCTCAAGATGGCGCAACGACCCGGGGTGACCGGCCGCGGGGTGTCGATCGGCGGTCTGGTGCTGAGCATCCTGGCGGTGCTGATCGGCCTCGGCCTCGCCGCGGGCATCACCACCTTCGTCAACAACGAGAACGCGGTGGACCGCCTCCAGACGCAGGTCAACAAGCTGCGCGACAAGCTCGACTGACGCGGGCCGCCCCGACGGGGAGCACGTTCGACGACGCGGGGCGGGTCGCGACCCGGGCCCCAGTAGGGTGGGCGACGTGCTCCGCCAGGTCAACGCCATCCGCTACGTCACGCCGCTGCGCGAGGGTGGCTCGCTGCCGGGCGTCGTGGAGGCCGACGACCTCGGCACGTACGTGGCGAAGTTCTCCGGCGCCGGGCAGGGGCCCAAGGCGCTCATCGCCGAGGTGATCTGCGGTGAGCTGGCCCGCCGGCTGGAGTTGCGGGTGCCGCCGCTGGTGGTCCTCGACATCGACCCGGTGATCGGGCGGGCCGAGCCCGACCAGGAGGTGCAGGAGCTGCTGCGCAACAGCGGCGGCGCCAACCTGGGGATGGACTTCCTCCCGGGAGCGCTCGGCTTCGACCCGGTCGCACACCCGGTCGATGCCGTGCTGGCGTCCCGGGTGCTCTGGTTCGACGCGTACGTGGAGAACGTCGACCGGAGCTGGCGCAACCCGAACCTGCTGGTCTGGCACCGGGAGCTGTGGCTCATCGACCACGGCGCCGCGCTGTACTTCCACCACAACTGGCCGCGCGCCGACGCCGCAGTGCACCGGGCCTACCGCGCGGACGATCACGTGCTGGAGCCGTACGCGTCGCGGCTGGCCGAGGCCGACGCGGAGCTGGCACCCCGGGTCACCCCGGAGCTGCTGCGGGAGGTGCTGGCGCTGGTGCCGGCCCAGTGGCTGACCGCCGCCGACTTCGACTCGGCCGACGCGGCGCGGGAGGCGTACGTGGCGCACCTGTCTCGGCGGGTCGCCCGCCCGACGGACTGGCTACCGGCGGGGAGCGTGGCGTGAGGCATCCCTTCGAGTACGCCCTCATCCGGCTGGTGCCCCGCATCGAGCGCGGCGAGCAGATCAACGTCGGGGTGCTGCTCTACTGCCAGCAGCGCGACTTCCTGGCCGCGCGGACGCACCTGGACGCCGATCGGGTCCGCGCGCTGGCATCCGACGTCGATCTGCCGGCCGTGGCCGCGGTGCTCGACTCCCTGGACCGGACCTGCTCCGGTGACGGGCCGGCGACCCGGATGCGGCTCGGTGAGCGGTTCCACTGGCTGGCCGCGCCCCGCAGCACGATGATCCAGGCGGGCCCGGTGCACACCGGCCTGACCGCTGACCCGGCCGGCGAGTTGGACCGGCTGATGGCGGCGCTGGTCCACTGAGCGCACCCGGCCGGGAGGTTCGGGAAGAGCCCCTGATCGCGCTGCGCCAGCGTCGTTGCCAGCGGAGCGCGATCCCCCGTTCAGGCGCCCGGTGCCATCCGGCGGCAGGATCGCGCCGGCACCGATGGCATCAGGATGGCCGCCCGCGCGGGCGGCCGGGCCGCAACGACCGGGAACTTGCGGAAAACTTGAGCCCGGACGACCGGAAGGCCGCTGTCGGCGTCGTTTGTCACCGCACCTGGGGGGTAGTCGCGGGAGCTGACCCGAGACGAGAAGGGGACAATCTGATGGCTGCCCAGACCAAGGTAGCGGTGATCTATTACAGCGCCACCGGCATCACGTACCAGATGGCGCAGGCCACGTGCGAGGCCGCCGGGGAGGCCGGCGCCGACGTGCGCCTGCGCAAGGTGCGGGAGCTGGCGCCGGACGAGGCGATCCGCTCCAACTCCGGCTGGCAGGCGCACCACCTGGAGACCCAGGACGTGCCCGAGGCGATGATCGACGACCTGGCCTGGGCCGACGTGGCGATCTTCGGATCCCCCACCCGGTACGGCATGATCGCCGCCCAGCTGAAGCAGTTCATCGACACCACCGGTCCGCTGTGGGCGCAGGGCGCGTTGGCCAACAAGGTCTACGCGGGCTTCACCTCGACGGCGACCTCGCACGGAGGGCAGGAGACCACCCTGACCTCGCTCTTCAACGTCTTCTACCACTGGGGTGGTGTCGTGGTGCCCCCCGGCTACACCGACTCCAGCCAGTTCATCGCCGGCAACCCGTACGGCGCCTCGCACACCAGCAACAACGGGGAGATCGCCCCGGACGCGGTGGCGCTGGGCGCCTGCGCCCTCACCGCCCGCCGGGCGGTGCAGATCGGCGCCGCGCTCAAGCAGGGCATGGGCGGCTGACAGATGGTGCGACCGGTGGCGCGGGCGGGGGCTCTCGGCCCGCTCGCACCACCGGTCGCACCAGCCCTACCCCACGGGGGCGGTGGCTATGCCGAGCGGACGCGGCCGGTCGGCTACGCCTGGTGGGCCGGGCCGGTCGGCGATGCCTGCCGGGCCGGGCGTGGCGCCGGCAACAGATCGGCCAGCAACTCGGTCAGCACGGTCAGCCCGTCCGGGCTGAGCACCGACTCCGGGTGGAACTGCACCCCGGCGAAACCCTGCCCGCGCAGGGCGTGCACGGACCCGTCGCGCGCGTCCCGGGCCAGCTCCACCGTCCCGTACGCGGTGTGCAGCCGGTCCGCCTCGGCCCGCGCGGTGAACGAGGAGTAGAAGCCGACCCGGCGGGCCCGGCCGAACAGGGCGACCTCCCGTTGCAACCCCTGATAGGGCGCGTCGCGGCGGTGCAGGGGCAGCCCCAGCAACCCGGCCAGCACCTGGTGCCCCAGGCAGACCGCGAGGGTGGGCCGGCCGGTCGCCAGCAGCCCGTCCAGCAGCTTGCGCAACGCGGCCATCTTCGGGTCGTCCGAGCTGCCCGGGTCGCCCGGCCCGGGCCCGGCCACCACCAGGTCGTACTCGTCGACCGGGCCACCTGCGTGCCACGGCCGCAGGGTGACCGCGAGACCCAACGCGCCCAGTTGGTGCGCCAACATGCCGGTGAAGGTGTCCTCGGCGTCCACGATCAGTGCCCGCAGACCGACCAACCCGGGCAGCCCCGGCGCGTCCGGCGCCCGCTGGTCCAGCCAGAACCGGGCCAGCGGCGTGTTCCGCGCGGCGAGCGCGTCGCGTACCGCCGGGTCGTCGGCCAGCCGCACGACCGGCCCGCGGTCGCCGGCGGGCGCCGCCGGGCCGAGACCGAGCGCGGCCAGCACTCCGGCGGCCTTGGCGTGCGTCTCGGCCACCTCGCCGGCCGCCGTGGAATGCCGGACCAGGGTCGCGCCGACCGGCACCCGCAGCCGGCCGGTGGGGGAGATCTCGGCGGTACGGATCAGGATCGGCGCGTCCAGCGTCTGGCGACCGGCGTCGTCGTGACCGAGCAGGGCCAGCACGCCCGCGTAGTAGCCCCGGCCCCGGCGCTCGTGCCGGGCGATCACCCGGCAGGCGTTCTCCATCGGGCTGCCCGTCACGGTGGGCGCGAACATCGTCTCCCGCAGCACCTCCCGCACGTCGCGGGTGCCCCGCCCGGCGAGCAGGTACTCGGTGTGCGCCAGGTGGGACATCTCCTTGAGGTACGGGCCGATGACCTGGCCGCCGTGCTCGGCGACGGTCGCCATCATCTTCAGCTCCTCGTCGAGCACCATGTAGAGCTCCTCGACCTCCTTCGGGTCGGCGAGGAACCGCAGCAGCGCTTCCCGGTCCGGGGCGTCGCCGCCGGGCCGGAAGGTGCCGCTGATCGGGTTCATCATCACGAGCCCGTCGTCGACGCTGACGTGTCGTTCCGGGCTGGCGCCGACCAGGGTCCGGGTGTCGGTGTGCACCACGAACGTCCAGTAGGCGCCGCGCTCGGCGACCAGCAGCCGGCGCAGCGCGGCCAGCGCCGCCACCAGCGGGGCGCCCTGCACGCTGGCGTGCAGGGTGCGGTGGATGACGAAGTTCGCGCCCTCGCCGCGGCCGATCTCCTCGGTGAGCACCCGCTGCACGATCCGCGCGTACTCCTCGTCGCTGACGTCGAACGCGGCGTCGCGGGTGCGGACCGGCTGGTCGGGCAGCGCGGCCAGGGCCTCGGCCAGGGGGATCCGCCGGTGCTCGCGGACCTGGAGGCACTCCAGCGGGGCGTCGTCGTCGACGCAGGCGAAGCCACGCTCGGCGATCTGCCGGAACGGCACCAGGGCCAGCGTCCGCGCCCCGGGCGCACCCGGCGACAGCGGGATGTCCGCCAGGCGGTCGACGGTGGCGACGACGCCGGTGAACAGTTCCAGCTCGTCGGCGCCCTCGCGGCGCAACAGCGCGAACGGGCCGGGGTCGTCGCCACGGGAGATGGCGGCGAGCAGGTCGGTCAGGTGGGTCAGGCTGGTCATCGTGGTCTCCGTGGGCCGGGCGCCGCCAGCGGTGGCGGCCATCCGGGCCGGGAGATCCGGCGGCCGCCTCGTGGCGGCCGCGTGGATGGAGCTACGCGCGGGGGGTGGCCGCCGGGTCGGCGGGCCACCAGGAGGTTGGGTGCGCGAGCATGCGGTCCACCTTACGCGGCCGCGGGCCGGCTCGGGACCCCTTCGGGCGTACCGGTGTGCCCGGCCGGACCTCCGTTCCCGCGCGGCCGGCACCGGGTAACTTGACCGGCGATGAACATTCTCGCGCTCGACCTGGGCACCTCCTCCGTACGGGGGCTGGTGCTGGACGGGGAGACCCAGCCGCTGCCCGGCGCCCTGGCCCGGCGGAAGGTCAACCTCGCCCTCGGTGACGACGGCACCGGCACGCTCTCCGGCCCCGACTACCTCGCCTGTCTCATCGAGTGCCTGGACGAGCTGGCCGAGGCGGGGCACCTGCACGACGTCGACCTGGTGGCGACCTCCGCGCAGTGGCACTCGGTGCTTCCGCTGGACCGCGACGGCACTCCGCTGGGCCCGGTCGTCACCTGGTTGGACACCCGGCCCGCGCCGGTCGGCGACACGTCCGGCCCGGCCGACCCGGACGCCTTCCACCAGCGCACCGGCTGCTGGTGGCACCGCTCCTACTGGTCGCTGCGCCTGCCCTGGCTGCGGGAACAGTCCGGCACGCCGATCGCCCGGTTCGTCGGCCTGCCGGAATACGTGCTGGGCGAGCTGCTGCAGGCGGCGCCCATGTCGGTCTCCCAGGCCTCCGGCACCGGCCTGCTGGATCTGCGCAGCCTGCGCTGGGATGAGGAGGCGTTGACGCTGGCCGGTGCGCGACCGCGCGACCTGCCGACCCTCAGTGAGCTGGACTGGCACGGCCGGCTCCGGCCCGACCGCGCCCGCCGCTGGCCGCAGCTGGCCGAGGCCCGGTGGGCGCCGCCGGTGGGTGACGGCGGGGCGTCGAACGTCGGCTCGGGCTGCGCCGACCCGAGCCGGGCCGCGGTCACGGTGGGCACCTCCGCGGCCGTACGCCTGATGCAGCGGATCCCGGCCGGAGAGCCGCTACCACGACTGCCCGAACGACTCTGGCGCTACCGGGTCGACCACGACCACGTGGTGACCGGGGCTGCGTACTCCAGCGGTGGCAACCTGTTCGCCTGGGCGAACAGGGAGCTGCGACTGCCCCACGGGGATGAGCTGGACGCGGCGCTGGCGTTGGTGCCGGCGGGCGGCGGCCGGCCGACCGACCCCCGTTTCGGGGGCGACCGGCCGCCCGGGTTGGCGCCGGCCGGCTCGGGCGAGCTGCGCGGCCTGAGCTTCAGCACCACGGCGGTGGACATCCTGGCCGGGTTGATGCAGGGGCTGTGCGAGCTGGTCGCCGACGATCTCGCGGTGCTGGAGTCCACGGTCGACAAACCGGTCGGGGTGGTGCTGGGTGGCGGCGCGGTGGCCGCCTCGGTGTGGTGGCGGCAGGCGTTCGCCGCCGCGCTCGCGCCGCGACCGGTGTCGCACCAACGCAACCCGGAGATCGGTGCCACCGGCGCCGCGTTGGTCGCGCTGGGCCGCTTTGGTGCGGCGGCCGAGCTCGCCGACATCGGCCAGACGGATGAGCTGGTCTTACCGACCACGACAGGACGATCCCACCCGCAGTATTCTTCCTGAACTTTCGCCCTGCCCGGGCCGTTGACAGCGCTACCGAGCCTGGTTGGATGGACTGCGCTCCCCGGGTCGCGGTGGACGCGGCAGGAGGAGGCAGGGTGGCGGGAGGTCCCGATCCGGCGACCGGCGGGGTGTCGAATCACCGCCGGCGACGCTTCGACGTCCGCGTCGTTCCGCATCGACGCCGCTCGCCGTTCCGGCTGCGGGACTGGCGGATGAGCACCAAGCTGGCCACCGTGCTGGTGGTGCCGTCGGTGGCGTTCCTGGTGCTCGCGGGCGTGCAGACCAGCGCCCTGGTCGGACGGACGACCGCGCTGAACGACTTCTCCCGGCAGGTCGGCATCGGCCGGCAGATCACCGCAGTGGTGCACCAGCTCCAACAGGAGCGGGACCGTTCGGCGGGTGAGCTGGGCGAGCTGCGCCGCGGTGGCGACCGGCAGGCCGCCGCCACCGCGCTGCGACCGTTGCAGGCGGCCTCCGACCGGGCGATGGCCGACCTGAGCCGGGCGGCCGGGCCGCTGGCCGATGCCGACGCGTCCTGGCGGGTGGCCTTCTCCGAGGCGCAGGAGGCGTACGACCAGGTGATCGACATCCGTCCGGCGATCCCGCCGGCGGTGCTCAGCAACGACACCATCCTGAGCAACTACCACCGGGCCGTGGGCGCGCTGCTGGACCTGCTCGCCGAGCCGACGCCGGGTCAGGACCGGGCGGCGCTGAGCGACTCGGTGCTGCGCTACGTGCAGCTGGCCCGGGTCAAGGAGCTCTCCTCCCGCGTCCGCGCCCAGCTCTACGCCGCCGCCCGCGCCGGCCGGTACGGCACGGAGGACCGGGTGGTCCTCACCGACCTGCGCGCCCAGCAGTTGACCGCCCTCGGCGCGTTCCGGGTGGCCGCCACCACGGATCAGATCCGCCGGTACGACGAGACCTCGGTGAACCCGCTGTTCCTGGTCGCCACCCAGCTGGAGGAGCGCAGCCTGCCGGCCGGGAACGCCGCGCCCGAGGTGCTGCCGTCGGAGCAGTGGTGGTCGGCCAGCCAACAGCGCCAGGAGTTGCTGCGCCAGGTCGAGGCGGGGGTGCTGGACGACGCGGTGCGCCAGGCCGACGACGCCAGCAGCGGCCAGTTGCGGGCCACCCTGCTGGTGGTGGGCGGTGTCGTCGCCGTGCTGCTGGTCGCCCTGCTGATCTCATTGCTGGTGGGGCGGTCGGTCGCCCGGTCGATGCGGCTGCTGCGCAGCCAGGCGCTGCGCATCGCGCAGGTCGAGCTGCCGGACGCGCTGGATCGGCTGCGGACCGTCACCGGCGGGGTGCCGAGCATCGACGTCGCGCCGGCTGTGGTCCGTTCGCTCGACGAGATCGGTGAGCTGGCGGAGGCGTTCGTCGCGGTGCACCGCAGCGCCGTGACCGTAGCCGTCGAGCAGGCGCTGATGCGTCGCAACGTCAATGCGATGTTCGTCAACCTGGCCCGCCGCAGCCAGGTGCTGGTGGAGCGCCAACTGGAGTTGCTCGACGACCTGGAGCGCGAGGAGAGCGACCCGGACCAGCTCGGCAACCTGTTCAAACTCGACCACCTGGCCGCCCGGATGCGCCGTAACGACGAGAGCCTGCTGGTGCTCGCCGGTACGGACTCCACCCGTCGGTGGAACCGTCCGGTGGGTCTCGGCACCGTGCTGCTGGCCGCCGCCGCCGAGATCGAGCAGTACCAGCGGGTCCGGCTGGATTCGGTGGGCGAGGTCAACGTGGTGGGGCACGCGGTCGGGGAACTGGTGCACATGCTGGCCGAGCTGCTGGAGAACGCGACCGCGTTCTCCCGTCCGGACACGGTCGTGCTGGTGACCGCCCGGGTCGAGGCGTCGGGCGCGTTGATCGAGATCGTGGACGACGGCCTGGGCATGAGCCCGACCGCGCTGGCCGAGGCGAACGCGGTGCTGGCCAGCCCGCCGGCCGCGGACGTCGCGGCGGTCGAGCGGATGGGCCTGTTCGTGGTCAGCCACCTGGCGAGCCGGCTGGGCGTGCGCGTGCAGCTCGACGCACGCCAGAGCGGCCTGGTCGCGCGGCTGGTGCTGCCGGCCGCCCTGCTGGCTCCGGCCGGTGCGGTGGAGCTGGATCCGCCGGCGCCGGCCCGGATGCTGGCGGCGAGTGCGGCGCGGGGCGCCGCGGCGCAGCGGATGGCGGGGGCCCCCCGGTCGGCTGGTGCCCGTGGGCCGGCCGTCGCGCCGCTGGACCTGCCGGTGGCCGGTCGCCCGCCGGCTGCCACCGTGCCGCGCCAGACCCGCCCCGTGCCGGTACGCGCCGAGGACGTGTTGGCTCCGGCCGCCTCCGATGACGGCGGCGGCTGGTGGTCCCGGCAGGGGCCGACCGGGGCGGCGGCCCCCGGCCCGGCCGCGCCGCCCGCCACTCCGGTGACGGCCGGCACGAATGAGCGGGGCCTGCCGGTACGCGTGCCGATGGCGCAACTCTCCGCGGTCACCCGCCCGGCCCAGCCGGAGTCGGCGCCGGCGCGCGCCGAACTGGACCCGGAGGCGGTCGGTGGCATGCTTTCCCGGCTCTACAGCGGGGTACGGCGTGCCGAGGCCGAGGACACCACCGAGATATCGGTGCCACCCTCGTGGGGGCACGACGAAGGAGGACGACGACAGTGACGACGTTGAGCCAGGAGGCACGTGACCTGAGCTGGCTGGTGAGCGCGTTCGCAGAGCGGGTGCCGGGTGTGGCGCACGCGGTGGTGGTCTCCTCCGACGGGCTGCTGGTGGCGATCTCCGACCATCTGCCCCGCGACCACGCGGACAAGCTCGCCGCGGTGACGTCCGGGCTGATGAGCATCACGGCGGGCGCGGCGCAGATGTTCGACGGCGACATCGTCAAGCAAACGGTGGTCGAGATGGGCCGGGGCTACTTCCTCGTGATGCAGGTGCGCGACGGATCGATCCTGGCCACGCTCGCGGCCGGCGACGCGGACATCGGCGTGGTGGGCTACGAGATGGCCCGGCTGGCGAAGCAGGCGGGGGAGATGCTCACCCCTGCCCTGCGGGCGGAGTTGCAGCAGGCGCTGCCCCGCTGAACGTTGCCGACCGTGACCCGGACGGTCACCGGCTCACCCGGAGCCGAGCCGTCCGGGCCCGGCCGTCCGGGCGGCCCGCTCAGAAACCGCCCTCGGCGATGACGGAGCGGTACCAGTGGGCGCTGCGCTTGAGCACCCGGCGCTGGGTGGCGTAGTCCACGTAGACCAGGCCCCAGCGTTGGTCGTACCCTTCGTCCCACTCGAAGTTGTCGAGCATCGACCACACGTGGAAGCTCTCCAGCGGCACTCCGGCGCTGATGGCGCGGTGCGCGGCGGCCAGGTGGTCGCGCAGGAAGGTGATCCGGCCGCTGTCGTCGACGGTGTCGTCGGCGGCCAGGGTGTCGGGGGTGGGCAGGCCGTTCTCGGTGACGGTGAGCGGGATCGGGCCGTAGTCGCGGGTGACCCGGGTCAGGATGTCGTACATCCCGTCGGGGTAGATCTGCTGCCAACCGGCCTCGGAGGTCGGCCACCGGTGTTCGGTGCTGCCGTCGGCCGTGACGTAGATGGGCGTGTAGTACTGCACGGCCAGCAGGTCGACCGGCGACGAGATCACCGCCAGGTCGCCGTCGCGGATGCCGCGAACCATCCGGCTCTGCGGGCCCAGGTCGGCCAGCACGTCCTGCGGGTAGCTGCCCTTGAGCAGCGAGTCGAGGTAGAGGCGGTTCTCGTAGCCGTCGTAGAGCTGGGCGGCGGCGCCGGCCTCGGGGGAGTCGTCGGTGGGGTAGCAGGGGTGCAGGTTGAGCGCGGGGCCGATCCGGCCGGTGCCGTTGGCGGCGCGCAGCGCGCGGACCGCGAGGCCGTGGGCCAGTTGCAGGTGGTGGGCGACGAGGTAGGCGGCGTCCGGGTCCTGCCGGCCGGGCGCGTGGTGGCCCATGAGATAGCCGTTCTGGACGACGGTCTTGGGCTCGTTGATGGTGAGCCAGACCGGCACCCGGTCACCGAGGGCGGTGAACACCGCGTCGGCGTAGTCGGCGAAGCGGTGGGCGGTGTCGCGGGACTCCCAGCCGTCGGCGTCCTGCAACGCCTGCGGCAGGTCCCAGTGGAACAGGGTGGCCATCGGGGCGATGCCGCGCTCGTGCAGGCCGTCGAGGAGGCGGCGGTAGAAGTCGAGCCCGCGCTGGTTGGGCGCGCCGGTGCCGTCGGGCTGAACGCGGGGCCAGGAGATGGAGAAGCGGTAGCTGCGCAGACCCAGGTCGCGCATCAGGTCGAGGTCTTCGGCGTACCGGTGGTAGTGGTCCGCGGCCACGTCGCCGGTGTCGCCGTTGCGGGTACGCCCGGGGACACGACTGAAGGTGTCCCAGACCGACTCGCCGCGGCCGTCCTCCTTGGTTGCGCCCTCGATCTGGTAAGCGGAGGTGGCCGCGCCCCAGCCGAAGTCGCGGGGAAAGCGCAGCGGGCCGGCGGGCCCGGTAGGTATCGACATGGATTCTCCTCGTGGATACGGGGCCGCCGCCGAGATTCGGGAGCGCTCCCAGAATAGGCCAGGAGCGGCCGGCCCCGTGAGCCGGCCGTCACGGCGGCCGGACATGGCGGGTCGAGGCGGGTGAGGGCCCCGGACAGCGAACGAGGCCGACCGGGCGGCGCTTGGCGCCTGTCCCGTCGGCCTCTTTTCCCATTGTGTACGGGGGTTTAGTGTGGGGACGGGGGAGGGCAACCCCCGTCCCCACCGTAACTGCACACACACGGGCGGAATTTGGGTCCTGCCGTGCGTGTCGCGCGGGAGCCGGGCCACGCGAGTGGCTCTGGTTCCACCTCCCTCCCTGTGGCGGGATGATGGCTGACGGCGGCGTCCGGGCTGGCCCGCCGTCGGCCTTCGGGTTGGTTCCCCGGGGCCCGCCACGAGGACGGTCCCGGTGATCTTCCAGTTGGAACCTTTGTCGATGGAAGCGCTCCCATCGACCGATGTTGCGACTGTAACGCCCGTCACGCCTTTGTGAAAGACCCAAAACGAGATCGAAACAACTGGGTGATCCCGTCCCCTGTGCGCTTGTTGTGGGAGCGCTTCCATGGCACACTGTCGATTCAACGCGACAGGAGCCAGATCGCGTGGGCGCGGGTCCGCCGAGGGCAGCCGGCAGCACGACTTCCGGTCACGGCACCCGAGCGCAGCCGGCGGGACCCCCTCCCGCGCGGGCCGCACCGCCGCACCCCGGCCGGGCCCGGGGCAACCACCTTCCCGGCGCCTCGAATCCCCCGCGTACCACCACACCCGCGGGCAGGCGCCTCGCCGGGGACCATCCCGGCCTGGTCCGAGGAGACACCGCGCACATGAGACAACTGGCACGACGCCGCCGAGTGGCGATCCTCGCCGCCGCCGCGCTCGCCATCGGCGGGGTGACCCTGCCCGCCGGCGCCGCGCAGGCCGCACCCGCCTGCGACGTGGTCTACGCGACCAACGACTGGAACACCGGCTTCACCGCCAACGTGACCATCAAGAACCTGGGCGACGCGGTCAGCAACTGGACGCTCAAGTGGACCTTCCCGAACAGCAGCCAGCGCGTCACCCAGGGCTGGTCGGCCAGGTTCAGCCAGTCCGGCAGTGAGGTCACCGCGACCAACGAGTCGTACAACGGCAACCTCGGCACCGGGGCTTCCACCACCATCGGCTTCAACGGGTCCTACTCGGGCAGCAACCCGAAGCCCACCTCGTTCACCCTGAACGGCACCTCCTGCAACGGCACCCCGGCCAACCAGCCGCCGACGGTCTCCCTCGCCCTGCCGAGCGGGCCGTTCACCGCCCCGGCCGACGTGCCGCTGACCGCCACGGCCAGCGACCCGGACGGGACGATCAGCAAGGTCGAGTTCTACCGCAACGGCCTGCTGATCAACACCGACACCACCGCGCCGTACACGTACACGCAGGAGGACCTGCCGGCCGGCAACTACACGGTGCAGGCCAAGGCGTACGACAACGCCAACGGCATCGGGGTCGCCGAGAAGGCGTTCACCGTCGGCGCCGCCAGCGGCCCGACGCTGATCGCCACGCCGTCCGCGGTGAGCGTCAACGAGGGTGGCACGACCACCTTCAACCTCAAGCTCAGCGCCGCGCCGACGGCCAGCGTGCCGGTCACCCTCACCCGCAGCGGAGACACCGACGTCACGGTCTCGCCGAGCACCGTCACCCTGACCCCGAGCAACTGGAACACCGGGGTCACCGTCACGGTCGCCGCGGCGGAGGACACCGACACCGTCGGCGGCACCGCCACCATCACCGCGTCCGCCACCGGTCTCGCACCCCTGGCGGTCACCGCCACCGAGATCGACAACGACACCCCCGGCGGCGACAACGCCTACATCAAGAAGTTCCTCGCCCAGTACGGCAAGATCAAGAACTCGGGCTACTTCAGCCCCGAGGGCGTGCCGTACCACTCGGTCGAGACGCTGATCGTCGAGGCGCCGGACTACGGCCACGAGACCACCTCGGAGGCGTTCAGCTTCTGGATCTGGCTGGAGGCCCAGTACGGCCGCGTCACCCAGAACTGGGCGCCGTTCAACAACGCCTGGACGGTGATGGAGAAGTACATCATCCCGTCGCACGCCGACCAGCCCACCGCGGGCTCCGCCGGCACACCGCAGTACGCCGCGGAGTACAACCTGCCCAGCCAGTACCCCTCGGCGCTGAACCCGAACATCTCCGTCGGGCAGGACCCGCTCCGCTCGGAGCTCCAGTCCACCTACGGCACCGGCGACATCTACGGCATGCACTGGTTGATGGACGTCGACAACACCTACGGCTTCGGCCGCTGCGGTGACGGCACCACCAAGCCGGCGTACATCAACACCTTCCAGCGGGGCACCCAGGAGTCGGTGTGGGAGACCGTCCCGCAGCCGTCCTGCGACACCTTCAAGCACGGCGGTCAGTACGGCTACCTCGACCTGTTCGTCAAGGACACCGGCACTCCCGCCAAGCAGTGGAAGTACACCAACGCCCCGGACGCCGACGCCCGTGCCGTGCAGGCCGCGTACTGGGCGCTGACCTGGGCCAAGGCGCAGGGCAAGCAGGCCGACGTCGCCGCCACCGTGGCCAAGGCCGCCAAGATGGGCGACTACCTGCGGTACGCGATGTTCGACAAGTACTTCAAGAAGATCGGCAACTGCGTCGGGGCCAGCACCTGCCCCGCCGGCAGTGGCAAGGACTCGGCGCACTACCTGCTGTCCTGGTACTACGCCTGGGGCGGCGCGTACGACACCAGCCAGAACTGGTCCTGGCGAATCGGTTCCAGCCACAACCACTTCGGCTACCAGAACCCGTTCGCGGCCTGGGCGCTGACCAACACGCCGGAGCTCAAGCCGCAGTCGTCGACCGCGGTCGCCGACTGGACCAAGAGCTTCGACCGGCAGCTGGAGTTCTACACCTGGCTGCAGTCGTCCGAGGGCGGCATCGCCGGCGGCGCGACCAACAGCTGGGACGGCAGCTACGCCCAGCCGCCGTCGGGCACCAGCACCTTCTACGGCATGTTCTACGACGTCGACCCGGTCTACAACGACCCGCCGTCGAACCAGTGGTTCGGCATGCAGGCGTGGTCGATGCAGCGGGTCGCCGAGCTGTACCTGCAGACCGGCAACGCGAAGGCCAAGGCGCTGCTGGACAAGTGGGTGCCGTGGGCGATCGCCAACACGACGGTCGGCACCAACTGGTCGATCCCGTCGGACATGAAGTGGACCGGTCAGCCGATCACCTGGAACCCGTCCAGCCCGCAGCCCAACACCAACCTGCACGTCGAGGTGATCAGCAAGGGCCAGGACGTCGGCGTCGCCGCCTCCTACGCCCGGACCCTGATCGCGTACGCGGCCAAGTCGGGCAACGCGGCGGCGAAGACCACCGCCAAGGGCCTGCTGGACGCGCTCGACGCCGCCAGTGACGCGAAGGGCGTCTCCACCACCGAGACGCGGGGCGACTACAAGCGCTTCGACGACACCTACGACGCGTCCACCGGGCAGGGCCTCTACGTCCCGCCGGGCTGGACCGGGAAGATGCCCAACGGCGACGCCATCGCCGCCGGCAAGAGCTTCCTCGACATCCGGTCCTTCTACAAGAACGACCCGGACTGGCCCAAGGTGCAGGCGTACCTGAACGGTGGTGCGGAGCCCAGCTTCAACTACCACCGCTTCTGGGCGCAGGCCGACGTGGCCATGGCGTACGCCGACTACGGGACCCTGTTCCCGAACGGCTGAGAGCCACCCGGGGTGGGTGGAGTGCCCCGCCCACCCCGGGGTTCGGCCGGGTCCGGGGGAACGATGGGACCCGGCCGGCGGACGGCCTGACACCCACGGTCAGGCCGGGGTGGGCCGGTCATCTGGCCAACGCAGCGGGTCGACCGGCCCACCCCACCGCCCGGACTGAAGACTGCCGCGAAAAAGCCCAGAAATTCGGGCTGTCGCGGGATCACACCAATGAGGATGACGGAGTAACGTACGTCACCGGAGAGGCCGCTCCCCCCGTGGCGGCCTCTCCACTTTTTATGCCCGCCGAGGCCCCTTCCCGGCCGGCTCGTCGGGCCGGATGTCCGGGTCGCCGGTGACCGGGTGACGCAGCCCCGGGTGCCCGGTCGGCAACGACCGGCGCAGCACCACCCAACTCACCGCGAGCGCCGCCGCGACCAGCGGCCAGGTCAACGCGATCCGGGCCACCACGAGCGCGAGCACCTGCCCACTCAGGTACAGCGGGACGAACACCGCCACCCGCACCACATAGGTAGCCGTCCACACCCAACTCGCCCGGCCGTACCCGCGCAGCAGCGCCGGATCCCGCCGCCACCGGGCCCGCTGGCCCAGCGCCGCGCCGACCAGCACGCCCAGCAGCGGCCAGCGCACCACGATGCTCACGGCCCAGGCCAGCGCGCTGGCGGCGTTCGACAGCAACTGGATCAGAAAGAAATTCTCGGCCCGGCCGGTCCGCACCGCGATCAGCGCCGCGACGCAGACGGCGAGCAGCCCGATCAGCACTGAGCGCGGCCGGTCGCCCCGCCGCAGCCGTACGCCGGCCACCACGACGCCCACGGCGAGCGCCGCGCCCACCCCGGCCCACAGCGACTCGCCGCCGATCAGCCAGCCCAGCGCGAACGCCACCGGCGGCAGGGTGGCGTCCACCGCTCCCCGCCGCCCACCCAGCAGGTCCGCCAGGGACTCGGCCGGGGCCGCTCCGCCGGCCTGCCGACCGGCCGTCGTCGCCCGGTCCGGGCCGGGCTCGACCTGGCCGGACTCCCGCTCCGGTGTGCCGCCCACCGCCACCTCCTCGCCTCCGCCTCAACCTAACCGCCGGGAGCCGGTGGGCCACCGGCCGACCGGCCGGCGCCGGCCGCTACGGTGTGCGGATGCGCGCGACGGCACGGGGTTGGACCGCGGTCTGGTTGGTCGTACTGGCGCTCGTCCAGGCGGCCGCCTTCCTTGCCGTCTGGCGGGTGGCCGTGCACACCGAGATCGGTCAGTGGGTCGACACGGTCGCCCTGACCGGCAACGAGATCGGCCACGACCGCATCGACGGGCCGGTGGACCGGATCCTCAACGCGATGTCGGTGGTCTCCCTGCTCGCCGCCACCGCGATGATCGGCTTCATCGCGCTCATCCGGGGGCGGATCGCCCTGGCCGTCACCGCGACCCTGCTCATCGCCGGGGCGAACGTCTCCACCCAACTGCTCAAGTACGGCCTGAGCCGGCCCGACCTCGGCCTCGACCCGGAGCGCGCCGCGGTGGGCAACAGCCTCCCCAGTGGGCACACCGCCGTGGCCGCGTCGGTGGCGGTCGCGCTCATGCTCGTCCTGCCGCCCAAGGTGCGGGCCGTCGGCGCCTTCGTCGGCGCGAGTTACGCCGCCATCGCCGGGGTGGCGACCCTGTCCGCCGGTTGGCACCGACCCAGCGACGCGGTCGCCGCCTACCTGGTGGTGGGCGTCTGGGCGGCGCTGGCGGGACTGGTCCTGCTGATCACCCAACGCGAGCAGGCCCAGATCGCGCCCGGTGACGCCCACCGCGTCGCCGCGGTCGTGCTCGGTGTGGCCGGCGTGCTCGCCCTGATCGCCTCCGGACTGGCCCTCACCTGGCTGGTGGACCTGCGCGGGACCGGCCCGGAGGAGTTGAGCCGCCGCCCGCTCTTCGTCGGGTACGCGGGCAGCGCCGCCGGCATCGCCGGCACAATGGCGCTGGTGATGGCGCTGGTGCTGACCGTCGTGCACCGGCTGGTGCCCCGGGTCAAGGGTTGAGCCGACCGGTGGACCCGGTTCGCGCGGCGTTCCGTGCCGAGTGCGTACGGCTCACCGAGATCCTGGCCGAGGTGGACGCCGTCGACCTCGACCGGCCCACCCCCTGCCCGCCGTGGACCGTCCGGGAGTTGCTCGCGCACGTGCGCACCGGCGCCGGACGGCTGGCCGACATGCTCGCCGCCCCCGCCCCGCCGCGCGCCGAGGTGGACGCCGCCCGGTATTTCGGCGCGGCGAAGTTCACCCCGCAGGTGGACGCCGACCGCATCGCCGGCGGCCGCCGCGACGCGCGGCAGGTGCACCGGGAGGCGTTGGCGACCGGGTTCGAGCGGGCCTGGCGGGCCGCCGACGCGGCGGTCGCCGTGGCCCCGCCCGATCGGGTGGTCCGGACCCGGCACGGCGACGCGATGCTCCTCACCGAGTTCCTGCGGACCCGGGTGGTCGAGGTGGGCGTGCACGGCCTGGACCTGGCGGCGGCGCTGGACCGCCCGCCGTGGCTCACCCCGCGTGCGGCCGCGGTGATCGCCGACCTGCTCACCGCAGGGCGACCCGCACCGGCCGCGTTGGGCTGGGACCGGCTGACCCTGATCCGCAAGACCACCGGCCGTGCGGCACTGACCGTCCCGGAACGGGCCGCGATCGACGCCGCCGGTTTCCGCTGGCTCGCCTTCGGCCGCTGACCCCGACCGCCGTCGCGAGTCGCCCGCGCTGGCTCGTCACCGGGTGCCGCTGACGCCGCCCCGGCCGGTCAGCCCGCCGAACGGGGCGCGGGAACGTGCGGGGCCGGCCCGGCCGGTCAGCTCGCCGGTCGGGGCGCGGGAACGTGCGGGGCGACGCCCCGCAGGTGCGTGAGCACCACCGGGTCGATGCGCCCCGGCACCAACCGCTCCTCCAGGTTTTCCAGCCCTGCCCAGGAGACCAGCGCCGCCTCCGTCCCGGCGTCGCCGACCGGGTGACCGAGCGCGGTGAGCAACGTCGCCACCTCGTCGGCGACCGCGCCGCTCAGGTCGAGCAGGGTCGCCGGGTCGGGCCGACTGAACAGCATGGTGTGCACGGCCAGCAGCCGACCCAGCTCGGTGACCGGGTCCGGATGGTCGTCCACCCGCAGGTCGATCAGCACGTCGCTGGTGCCGCCGTACCCTCCGCCGCGCTCGACCACCAGCAGGCCGGCGCTCTGCCGGCCGCGCCGGTCCCCGCCGGCCTCGTCACCGGCGCGCAGCGCCGCGACCAGCCGCTCGGCGAACGGCAGCGCCGAGGAGGCCAGCCACGCGTCGCCCAGCGCGTCGACGACCTCCGGGCCGGTGAGGACGTTGCCCTGCGCGGCCCAGCCGTCGCCGGTCCGCCCGCCGGCCCAAGGGTGGCAGGCCGGGCCGGTCCAGCTCGCACCCGGGCCGCTGACGCCCACCACGCCGAGTTGCCGGTGCTCCCGCTCGGCGTCGGCGGCGATCAGGCCGGCCACCACGTCGGCGGCGGCCACCCCGGTGCGGAGCAGCGTCAGCCCCTGCGGGCGGTAGGCGAGGTTGACGTGCGCCTGGGTGGCCAGCGCGCCGACCTCGGCCTGCGCGGCCGGCACCAGCGCCCCGGCGGCGAGGAACTTGCTGGCCACGACGACGCCGTGGCGGCGGCCGTCGGCGGAGCGGGCGACGAGGGAGAAGGTCACCCGCCGAGACTAACCGGCTGTTGGGCGTACGCCGACGGTCAGAACGGGGTCGCGGCGGCCTCCGGCGGCGCGCCCCGCGCCCGGCGGGCGTCGGCGACCGCGACGCCGCCCAGCACGAGCACTCCGGCGGCCAAGGCGGCCAGCCCCGGCAGGAACAGCAGCGGTACGACCACCGCCGCCAGCACCAGGATGGCGATCCACCGCGACGGGGAGACCCGCCCGAACACCTCGTACTCGAAACGGGCCCGGCCGGCCAGGAACAGCGCGGGTCCGCCGAGCACCATGGCCAGCCACGCCCCCGGGGCATGGCCCAGCGGATGATCGATGATCAGCTCGTAGCCGACCGCCGTGGCGGCCAGGCCGACCACCATGACCAGGTGCGTGTCGGCCGCCGAGCGGCCGATGTTCGCCGGGTGGCGGGCCGTCATCACGGCCTCGCCCAGGATCTGCCCGGCGCGCTGGACGTAGATCCGCCACAGCATGATCGACGTGGCCACCGAGAGCGCGAAGGCCCACGCGTGCCCCGACTCGTACGGGCCCTTGCTGTACGCGAAACCGGCCACCAGGATCGTCTCGCCCAGCGCCACGAGAAAGAACTGCTGGTACCGCTCGGCCAGGTGCTCCCCGGCGATCTCCCACTTCGAGACCGTCGACCGGCCCAGGCCCGGCACCGGCCAGCCGCACCGCGCCGCCAGGTACTCGATGAGCAACGCCAGCGCCCAGAGCATCACCTGCCCGTTGATGGGCAGCAACGCCCCACCGATCCAGAACACCCCGCTGACGGCGAACACCACGGTCATCCGCACCTTCAACCGGCGGTACGGATGCGGTCCCAACGCGATCGACAGGATCAGCGGCCGGGTCACCTGCGCGACGACGTACGCTGTCGCGAACGTCAGCCCGGTCTCGCTGAACGCCCGGGGGATCGCGACCCCCATCACCATGCTGGCCACGAGCGCGGTCAACACCACGGTCTGCAGCGGTGCCCGGTACGGGTCGTAGCGGCTGGTCGTCCACGCGGTGCCCTGCCAGACCGCCCAGAGCGCCAGCAGCAACAGCAGCGTCTTGCCGCTGCCGGTGACCGCCGGCCAGCCCAGCTGCGCCGGGCTCTCGGTCAGGTCCTCGAACGCACGCGCGGAGATCCGGGTGAGCGCGAAGACGTAGACCAGGTCGAAGAAGAGCTCCAGGAACGTGGCCCGACCGGGCGCGGTCGCCGCCGGGACCGGCTCCAGGTGTCCCGCCGCCCTGGAACCCATGGTCAGCGGCCTGCGCCGGTGCTCCGGTCCACCTCGAAGTCGTAGCACCTCGGCCGGCACGCGCGGCCGCGAACCGGCGATTCTGCCCACTTCGGGGATCTTGCTCGCAGGCCCCGTCAACGGGCACGATCGATCGGTGACGAATCGATGGGGCATGACGGTGCCGTTGGGCGGGATCCCGCTGGCCGATCACCAGGCGGTCTACGCGACCCTCGATAGCGCCGGGTTCACCGACGTGTGGTCCTCCGAGGTCGCCGGGACCGACGCGTTCACCCCGCTGGCCCTCGCCGCGGCGTGGCAGCCGCGGCTGCGGCTGGGCACCGCGATCACCCCGGTCTTCACCCGCGGCCCCGGGCTGCTCGCCATGAGCGCGGCGGCGCTCGCCGAGGCGGCCCCGGGCCGGTTCGCGCTCGGCATCGGCGCGTCCTCGCCGGTGCTCGTGCGGGACTGGAACGCGGTGCGGTTCGACGAGCCGTTCCGACGTACCCGCGACGTCCTGCGGTTCCTGCGCGCCGCGCTGCGCGGTGAGACGGTGGACGAGGTCTACGACACCTTCACGGTGCGCCGGTTCACCCTCGAACGGCCACCGGCGGTGCCGCCGCCGATCCTGCTCGCCGCGCTGCGCCCGGGCATGCTCCGACTCGCCGGCGCCGAGGCCGACGGGGTCATCCTCAACTGGCTCAGCGCCGAGGACGTGCCGCGGACCCTCGCGGAGTTGGGCGAGCGGCGTGCCGGCTTTGAGGTAGCCGCCCGGATCTTCGTCTGCCCCACCGAGGACGCCGCGTACGCCCGCACGCTCGGCCGCCGGCTGATCACCAGCTACCTCACCGTGCCGGCGTACGCCGAATTCCATCGCTGGCTCGGCCGCACCGAGGCGCTGGCGCCGATGTGGGAGGCCTGGGCCGCGGGGGACCGGCGTGCCGCCAGCGCGGCGGTGCCCGACGAGGTGGTCGACGCCCTGGTGCTGCACGGCTCGCCGGAGCGGTGCCGGGCCCAGGTCCGCCGCTACGCAGACGCCGGCGTGGACGTGCCGGTCCTCGCGCTGCTGCCCACCCCCGAGGTGACCGCCGGCAGCGCGGCCGCGCTGATGACCCTCATCGCCCGGTTGGGCACCGAGCCCGTGGGAGCGTCCCAGTGAATCTGACCGACCGGATCGCGGTGGTCACCGGCGGCGCCGGCGGCATCGGGGCGGCACTGTCACGGCGCTTCGCCGCCGAGGGCGCCGCCGCGGTGGTCGTCGCCGACCTGGACGCCGAGGCGGCCCATGCCGTGGCCGAGGGCATCGGCCCGGTGGCGCACGCCGCCGCCCTCGACGTCACCGACGAGGCCCAGGTCCGCGCGCTCGTCGACGACACCGAACGGCGCTTCGGCCGCATCGACCTGTTCTGCGCCAACGCGGGGGTGACCACCGGCGGGGGAATCGAGGTCGACGACGCGGCCTGGGATCGCGCGTGGCGGGTCAACGTGCTCGCCCACGTCTACTCGGCCCGCGCGGTGCTGCCCGGCATGCTCGCCCGCGGCGGCGGCCACCTGCTGCACACCTGCTCGGCGGCGGGCGTGCTGACCGCGGTGGGCGACGCCGCGTACACCGCGACGAAGCACGCCTCGGTGGGTTTCGCCGAGTGGCTCGCCATCACCTACCGGGACCGGGGCATCCGGGTCAGCGC
This sequence comes from Micromonospora sp. NPDC005254, assembly GCF_042872525.1. Taxonomy (NCBI): domain Bacteria; kingdom Bacillati; phylum Actinomycetota; class Actinomycetes; order Micromonosporales; family Micromonosporaceae; genus Micromonospora; species Micromonospora sp. NPDC005254. Next base: position 667,448 of record NZ_JBIAKM010000003.1, read on the forward strand.
CCTCTGCCCGCAGGGTGTGGACACCCCGATGCTCGCCGACGGCATCGTCGAGGGCCACCTGGGCGCCCGGGTGATCGCCGCCTCCGGAGCGGTGCTCACCCCGGACCAGGTCGCCGAGGCGACCATCGCCGGGCTGGCCGAGGAGCGGTTCCTCATCCTGCCGCACCCGGAGGTCGCCGACTACGCCCGCCGCCGCGCCGAGGACCCGGACGGCTGGCAGGCCGGCCTCCGCAAGCTGGTCCGCCGACTGACGGCCTGACGGTCTGGGGCTTTGACACACGTCCTAGCGGCCCGGAACGCGCCCGGCGGCCAGGAGGTGCGCGCTCGATCCGATCAGCGCCGGCTCGGTGCTGTAGACGCGGGCCAGATCCAACGCCGCGGAGAAGACCGTGTCCTGCGCCGGCCCACCTGCCGCGGCCTCCGCCGCCGTCCACGCCGGGCCCTCCACCCCGTGTACGACGACGTCGGTCAGCCCTGCCGCCGAACACTCGTCGGTGATCTCCTCGACCCGATGGAAGTACGCGTGGGTGAAGCCGGTCCGTGGATCGTTGGTGCCGTCGGTCAGCAGGTTCCTGGCCTCGTCGAGCAGCCGCTCGTCGAGGCGTGCGGTGGCGGCGAAGTCCAGCGGACCGGCGAAACGGGAGATGACGGCCGCCACGATGAGACCGCCGGGGCGGGTGACCCGGACGGCCTCCCGTAACGCCTGAACCCGGTCGGCACGGTCCAACAGGTGGTAGAGCGGCCCCAGGAGCAGCGCGGCGTCGTACGCGTCGTCGGCGTCGGGAAGCGCTCGCGCGTCGGCGACCCGTGCCTCGACGGGTGGCTGCCCGCCGCGTGCCTGCGCGACGTGACTCGGCACCAGGTCGACGAGACGGACCTCGTAGCCGGCAACGGCGAGGGCCCTCGCGTACTCGCCGGTGCCTCCGCCGATGTCCAGGACACGGGCACCCGGGCCGGGCAGGAGATCCCGCAGGAGCTGCGTCGTGCGGATCCACTCCAGTCGTGCCTGCGGGCGGGCGGAGAGCCGCTGGTCCTCGCGGTAGCGCAGCGTGTAGTAGTCGACGATCTCGCTCGTGTGCTGATCCACCCCCTGATGCTCGTCGTTACGCCGTACCCGCCGCCACCGTGTTTCCGCTCCGGCATGCGGCCGCTACCTCGGCTGCGGGAGCGCATTCACCTCTGTCACGTCCCGCTGGTCGCCCGGGCCCCCGGGTGACAGCCGTGGCCGCCGACTACGGCCGCCGCGCCCGGCTCCGCTCCCCCCGATCCGTCACCGGTGATCAAGAGGTTCGCGTCAGGAACGGGTCCTGAGATGACGCGAACCTCTTGATCACCGCGGGGGGCGGCGGGGGTGGGAGTGGGGGGACCGGCGGGTTTGGCGGAGGGGGGAGGGGTGCACGGACCAGAGCAGGCGGCGCCACCAGGGGCGAGCCGCGCGCAGGTTGGCGACGTAGACCGTGGCCACCTCGGCGGCGCGGGCCGCCTGATCGGCCGCCGCGGCGCCGGGGGCGAAGCCCACCTGATTGAGCAGGATCGCCAGCTCGTCGACTGTCGGCTCGTCGCCGGGCACGCCGCTGCCGGTCGCGTCGCTGCCGTTCGTGCCGCCTCTGGTCGTGGCTGCTCGGGCGTCGGCCAGGGTCTGCCGGGCCTGCGCGGCCACCTCGGTCGCCGCCAGGTCGTCGCCGACCGGGCGGCCGGCCAGTCGCAACGCGTCGGTGACCTCCCGCCAGGCGCCGGCGATGCGCTGGTTGGGGTCACCCCCCGCCAGTCGCTTGCGGGTGAGGGAGCGACGCATCGCCAACAGGGTGAGCAGCAGCGCCCCCACCACGAGCAGCAGACCACCGCTGCCGCCCGCGACCAGCACCGGCGTGGACACGCCACCTCGTGCGGGCGGCCCGTCGGGAGCGGCCACCGGCTCCGGCGACGCGGTCGGCTCCACTGTGGGCGCCGGCGCCTCCGACGGCGGCGGGTCCTCCGGGGTCGGGCGGAAGTCCTCCTCCACCGGCCTCGGCTCGTTATCCGGGCGGGGCAGCGGGTCGAACGCCACCCACCCCAACCCGTCGAAGAGCACCTCCGGCCAGGCGTACGCGTCACCGGCCCGCACCGGCCCCTGCCCACTGCAGGAGAAGCCGACCACCACCCTCGTCGGCAGACCGGAGAGCCGGCCGAGCACCGCGAACGCCGCCGCGAACTGCTCAGACGTTCCCCGCTGCCCGCCCCCGTTGCGCGGACCGAAGAGGAAGAAGGCCAGGTTCGGGTATGCGTGCCCGCTCGGCGCGTCGGCCACCACCCGGTAGTGCTCGGCCAGGAACTGCTCGATCGCCGACGCCCGCGCGTACGGGGCGCCGTTCTCCTCGGCGAGCTGCGCGGCCAACCGGCGCATCGGGTCGGGCACCCCGTCGGCGACCCGCAGCACCCGGGCCACCTCCTCGCCGGCCGGCACGTTCGCGGTGGCCAGCAGGTTGTTGTCCGGGCGTTCCCGGGCCGACGTCACCGTGTACCGCAGCCCCGGTGTCAGTCCCTCCGGCCTGATCAGCGTCCCCGTCGCCGGGTCGTACGCCACCCGCGCCCCGCTGACCTCGCGCGGCGTCGCCACGGCCGGGAGCAGCCGGCCGCTCAGCTCCGCCACGGTGATCTCCTGCCGAACGGTCTGCACCGTGCTGTCCCGGGCCGGCGCGGTGGCCGGCAGGATCCGCCCCGCGTTGCGGTACGTCGCACCGACCCGCCAGGTGATCCCGTCGTAGTCGCTGAGCACCGCCAACCGGATCTGTACGCTGCGGCCCGCCTTCGGGTCGTCCGCGTCGCCGGTCGCCGTCGGGTCGTCCGCGCCGCCGGCCGGTGGGGTGGCGCCCACCGTGCTCACGTCGAGGAGCTTCTGCTCCGGTCGCAGCGCCCACCCGGAGATCCGGATCAGCGGGTTCTCGTCGAGCGTCTGCACCTGCGGTGGCTCCACGTACCGGCGCGGGTCCACCGGCCGCCCGTCGACCTGACCGGCGACCACCGGGCCGAGCAGCGCGACCAGGCCGATCACCAGCGCGACGCCGAGCGCAGCCGAGGCCGCCAGCCGAAGTCGTACCGCCGCGCGCATCCCCGGGGCGAGACCGGCCGTCGGGTCACCGCCGGCCGGCGGCGTACCCGTCGGCGCGGCGAGCCCGACCGCCGCGACCGCGACGAAGGCAACTGTCGTCCCGATCGCCGGTTCGGCGTTCGGGCCGACCACGTAGAGGGCCGCGGCGTAGAGCCCTGCCGCCGGCAGGTAGCCGAGCAGCACCCGGCCGGTGCGCAGCGCCACCTCCGCCCCGGCCAGACCGGCCAGCCACGCGGCCACCACCGGAACCAGCACCGTGTCCGGTGTGGGCTCCACCGGAATCATCGCGGTGAGCAGCCGGGGAATGCCGTTGCGTGCGGCGTCCGCGCTCACCTCCAGCAGGCTGCCCGGCAGGTCGGCGCGGGCGGCGGCCAGCCGCAACGACCACAGCGTCCACCCGGCCAACGCCGCCACCGACACCGGTGCGACGAGCCAGGACGGCAGTCGTCGGGCGGCGACGCTGACCAGCACCGAGCCCACCGCCGCGCCGATCACCAGCCGGGTCAGCAGGTCGCCCGCGTACACCCGGCCGAGCACCACCCCGGCGAGCGCGGTGAGCGCGATCAGCGCCAGCGGCACGACGGCCGCCCGCAGCGCGCGGACCACCCGCCCGGTCGCGTCGCCGGCTGCCGACGGCGCCTGCCGCGGGTCCGTCGCCACGTCCGGCGCGCGCTGCGGCTCGACACCCGTCACCACCGGCGCACCCCGTCCCACTCGGCGGCGAACTGCGCGCCGTCCACCGCGTCGACCACCACCAGGCCGGCCGTGCCCGCCGGCGTCGGCTCGGCCGCGCCGAACACCCCGACCACCACCGACGGGTACGCGCCGCGTAGCGCGCCGACATGTCCCAACCCGTCCCGCCCACTCGGGCCGGTCAGGAAGATCAGCGTGTCGCCGAGCCGGTCCTGGCGCAGCCGGGTGGTGACCGCGCGCAACGCGTCGTCCTCGTCGGACAGGTCGGCGGCGGCGAGCCGGTCCAGGGGCCCGACCTCGGCGTCCCCCGCCGGGCCGCGCTCGATCAGCTCCGGGCCGACCAGCAGCATCACCACCGGCAGGTCCGCGCGGTGCGCGGCGGTGACGACCGACGCCGCCGCCTCACACGCGGACTCGAACGACTCGGCCACCCCGTCGGACCGGTGCGGATGCGCGGCAGAGCGGTTGTCCAGGAGGACGACAAGGCGGGGCAGGCTGGTGTCCACGTTCTCGCGCACCATCAGCTCGCCGACCCGGGCGCTCGTGCGCCAGTGCACCCGACGCAGCTCGTCACCCACCACGTACTCCCGCAGCGAGTCGAACGTGATCGACCCGTGCGGCACACCGTCCACCCGGCCGTCGAGGCTGCGCCCCGCGCCGGTGGGCACCGCCGTGAGCGGATGGACCCGGGGATGCACCCAGACCGGCGTCGTCTCGCCGTACGGGCGGGCCAGCGCCACCAGACCCAACGGGTCGCGCCGGGTCACCCGCAGCGGACCGACCGGCACCACCCCGCGACGGTCGGTCGGCACGTCGTAGCGGACCTCGGTGTCCCGACCGGGTCGCAGGCGCAGCAGCGGCACCGGCACGACACGGCTCCCGCACCGGTCCTCGGCCAGCAGGTTCGCCGAGCGCAGCCGGCCGGCGTTGCGCACGGTCAGCGTCATGCTCGCCGGCTCCCCGCGCGCGACCCGGTCCGGGTCCGCCCGGCGGCCGACCACCAGCCGGGGCCGCCAGGCCGCGGTCAGCGCCGCGTAGCCCACCGCCGCGCCGGCCGCCGCGCCGAGCAACGTCAACTCGGGGTACGCGAAGCGGAACCCCAGGCCGAGCAGGACGACGGCGGCGACGAGCAGCCCGATTCCGCGGGCGGTGATCCCCATGGCGCTGCTGCCGGTCAGCCCTGCACCGGGGCGGGCTGCCCCGACGGCAGCGGCACCGGCACCGAGGCGATGGCCTGGCGCAGCACCTCCGCGGCGGTCACCCCGCGCACCTGCGCGTCCGGGGTCAGCAGCAGCCGATGCGCGAACACCGGTTCGGCGAGCGCCTTCAGGTCCTCCGGCATGATCCAGCCCCGACCGTCGATCAGCGCGTACGAGCACGCCGCCCGGGTCAACGCGATCACGCCCCGAGGGCTGACCCCGACGCGTACCTGCGGATGGGTGCGGGTGGCGGCGGCCAGCCGGACCGCGTACGCGTAGAGCGGCTCGGCGATGTGCACCCGACGGGCCATCCGGACCATCTCCCCGACGGTCGCGGTGTCGGTGACCGGGGCGAGCGCCTCGGGGGAGCGGACCGTCGCACCGCGCAGCACCTCGACCTCGACCGCCTCGTCCGGGTAGCCGACGGACAGCTTCACCAGGAAACGGTCGAGCTGCGCCTCGGGCAGCCGGTAGGTGCCGTCCATCTCGACCGGGTTCTGCGTGGCGACCACCAGGAACGGCGCCGGCACCGGGTGCCGGACACCGTCCACCGTGACCGTGCGCTCCTCCATGACCTCCAGCAGCGCCGACTGGGTTTTCGGCGACGCCCGGTTGATCTCGTCGGCGATCACGATGTTGGCGAACACCGGCCCCGGGTGGAACTCGAAGTCCCGGCTCGCCTGGTTGAAGATGGTCACACCGGACACGTCCGAGGGGAGCAGGTCTGGCGTGAACTGGATGCGCCGCCACTGACCCTTCACGGTCGCGGCGATGGCCCGTGCCAGGGTCGTCTTACCGACCCCCGGCACGTCCTCCAGCAGCACGTGACCCTGGGCGAAGAGCGCGGTCAGCGCCAGCCGGACCACCTGCGGCTTGCCGAGCACCACCGCGTTGACGTTCTCGGCCAGCCGGGCGGCCAGGGCGGCGAAGCCCTGCACCTCCGGCTGGGTGAGCGGCTCGTGGGTGTTCACGGTCGGCGGTGCTCCTCGGCTGGTGGTTCAGCAGGTGGGCAGGACGTTGATGTTGTCGCCGCCCTCCAGGTTGAGCCAGGCCCAGGGAATGTAGTTCTTCCCGCTGTACTCGACCTGCACCCACCAGGTGCTCTGCTTCTGGTTGTTGTAGATCCACGAGTCGACGTTCTCGCCGGACTTCTTGCAGTACGCCTTCAGTCGGGTGCCGGGCTTCGCCCAGCCGGCCTGCTGGTCGTTGTCCTGCCGGGTGACCTTGAAGATCTCGTTGCCGTTGCGGCCGTCGACGTCACTGTTGCAGTACGTCCGCTGGTCGCCGTCGGGCCCGTTGTTGCACGTCGCGATGCCGTACAGCGGCTCGGTGCTCTCAGCCTTCTGCGCGGTGCCCTTGCCGGCGGCGTTGCTGGCGGTGACCGTGAACGTGTACGCCGTGCCCGGCGTCAGCCCCGTCATCGTGATGCTGGAGCACGCCCCGGCCTTCGCCGGCTCACCCGACGTACTCAGCGAGCAGGTGGCCTTGCCGCCGCCCGCGTCCACGGTGAACGTGACAGTCGCCGACGTGGCCGTCGCCGACGAACCGGTGACGGTGACCCGGGGCGCGGCGACCGTACGGGCCGTGGCGGTGGCCTCCGGACCGGGCCCGGCCTCGTTGACCGCCTTCACCTTCACCGTGACGTTCTGGCCGTTGCCCAGCCCGGTGACGGTGGTGCGGGTCTCGGTCACCTCGCTCGTCCTGCCACCGACGTCCACCAGGTACTTCGTCACCGGCCGGCCGTTCGCCTCGGCCGGCGACCACTGCACGGTGACCGCGCCGGGCTGGTCGGCGACCGTCCCGGCCTGCAGGTCGAGCGGCCGGCCCGGCGCCGCGAACGGCACCACGGTGTTGCTCACCGGCGACGCGGCCGAGCCGGCACCCTTGTCGTTGACCGCCACGACGGTGAACGCGTACTGGGTGCCGAACTCCAGCTCACCGGCCGGCACCACCAGCTCCGTCTTCGTCGACTCGCCGGCCGGCGCGTTCGTCCCCGCCGACGTGGCCGTCACCGCGTACTTGGCGATCTTGTTGCCCTGCCCGTTCGCGGCCGGCCACTTCACCACCACCGTGCCGTCCGGCCGCTCCTGCGCCGTGACGCTGGCCGGTGCATCGGGCACCGCCGCCGTCGGGGTCACCGGGTTGCTGCTGCGCGCCGGGCCGTCACCCTTGGCGTTGACGGCGTGCACCGCGAAACGGTACGTCTCGCCGTTGGTCAGCCCCTTGACCTCCACCGAACGCTGGTTGGCGCCCACCTCCAGGCGTTGACCGGCACCCTGCACGACGTACTTGATGATCTCGGCGCCGTTCGCGGCAGCCGGCCGCCAACTCACCCGAGCCTGGGCGTTGCCGGCGGCGGCGGTGACGCTGCGCGGCGCGCTCGGCTTGCCCACGCGGGGCTTCTTTGGCGGGGGCGGCGGCGGGGGAGCCGGCGGCGGGTCACCGCCCAGCACGTCGTTGGCGTACTTGTCGACCTCGCGCACCTGGTGCTTGTCGTCCACCACCCGGGCCGTCGCCGAGTCGGGCGAGTTGATAAAGAGGTGGTTTTCCCGCACCTCCATCTCCAGTGGCCCGTTCGCCCTGCCCTTGATGGTGTCGACCAACTGGCCGCCCGCGTCGAAGGAGTAGATGGTGCCGGTCGCCTCGTCGGCGCAGTAGAACCGGTCGGCCCAGGCCACCGCCGGGCTCAGCCGGTCGCCGCTGCCCGGCACCGTGAACGCCCGCTCCTCACCGACGTCACCCACGACCAACACCCGCCGCTCGGCCGGTACCGTCACCGGCACCCGCGGACCGGAGGTGCGGGTCGGCATCGCCGCCGGGCCGGGCAGTGTCAACGGCGTCGGGCGGACCTCACCGCGCTGCACCCGCACCAGCCGGGCGGCCGTGCGGTCGAGCACCGCCACCCCGTCGTCCAGGGTGGAGACCACCAGCTCGTGGCTGGCGTCGGCCACGTCGTACGTCTCGACCCGCTCGGGGCTGAGCCCGCCACCCGCCGGCGCGGCCGAGGCCGGCGCGGACGGCAGCTTCGCGGCGGTGATCGCCGAGACGGTGCCCTCGCTGGGCACCGCGATCCAGAGCCGGCCCTCGCCGTCGAACGTGCCGCCGGTGATGCCCGGGGGATAGCGCACCGGCTCGCCGACCGGGCTCAACGACCGCGGGTCGAGCTGCCGCACGATGCCCTGCACGGCGTCGACGACGAACGCCGCGTCCTCGTGCAGGGCGACGCTCACACCCAGGCCGGGGGTGGTCGGCGTGGTCGCGGTGAGCTGCAGGGTGGCCAGGTCCAGCGAGCTGATCTGCCCGGTCTGCAGATCACGCAGGATCAGCAGCCGATCGGTCTGGGCGACCTGCATCGGATGCCGGCGGGCACCGGGAACCTCGGTGCGGGTGTCCACCCGGGCGGTGACCCCGTTGACCCGGGCCAGCTCGCTGCGCACCGCGCTCCACAGCCACGAACTCGCGTCGTAGTTGGCCACCGCATTGTCCGCCGCACCCAGCCCCAGGACGGTCAGCCCCATGGCGGCCAGCAGTGCGGTGACCGTGCCGACCGTCACCAGCCCGCCGCGCAGTCGGGACCGGGAACGGGGGGCGTCGGTCCGCTCGGCGTCGTCGATGCTGGCCACAGCCGGCTGCCTTCCCTGAGTCGTGGCAGGTGGCGTACGCCTCGCGGCGACCCCTCCCCTGAGCCGGGTGCCATCATATGGCCCGGCCGGGAACGGGGGAACCCGCACCGTCACCCCTGTGGATACCGAGCGTGCGCAGTGGACGCCCAGCTCAGCTCGACGATCGCGAACCCGACTGTGTCGACTCGGCGGCGTGGACCGGTCGCGATCAGCTTGGCGGCGTGGACCGTTCGCGGTTGGTGCAGACCTGGCTCGACGTGGCGAAGCTGTCCGTGGAGTAGACCGCGAGCACCGTGAAGCAGTAGTCCACCCGCGAGCTGAGCCCGTTGACGGTGTGGCTGGTCCGCCCCGGTTCCACGGTGGCCATCACCCCGAGCGCCAGACCGGCCCGTCCGCCGGCGACCATGAACGGCACCGCCCCTCCGGACGGGTCCGTCCAGGTCAGGGTGATCGTCACGACGTCGTCGCGCAGCTTCAGGTCACCGGGAGGAGGGCCGGTCACCGCCGGCGCCGCCGTCACCGCACCCCCGGTCGGGGGCGGCGCGTCGTCGCGGTTCAGCACCACCGCGCCCAGGCCGGCGACCGCGACCAGGGCAACCCCGGCCGCCACCGCCGCACCGATCAGCGTCGCCCGGCTGCGGCCCGCCGAAACACTCTCATCGGCGTACGCGGCCGAGTAGGTGTCCTGCTGGTACCGCTGCCCCGGGTACACCTCGTGGCTCTGCTGATAGGGCTGCCCCGGGTACTGCTGACCGGACGGGTACTGCGCGGCGGGCGGGTGCGTGAGGGTGGCCGGCGGCCCGTAGGTCACGGGCGTCAGGGACGCCGCCGTCGTGTCCTGCGGCGGGGCCGGTGCCGGCCCGACGGCCGGGAACACCTCCGTGGACGCGGACGCGAACCCCGACGGCTCGCCCTGCACTGTCGACATCGTCGCGCTCGCGACCAGCATGCTCTCGCCGCCCGCTGTGGACTGGCCGTCCATGGTGGTCGCGCTGCTTGGTGTCGCCTCGCTGTCCGGTGTGGTCCCTGCGGCGTCCGTACGGGACGGGTCCTTGGGGTCGCCGCCAGCCGTGGGCAGCGGATGCGGGGGCGCGCTGCTGCTCCAGGGCGGGGCGGTCAGTCCCCAGGGCGGCGCGCTCACCGGCGGCGCGGAGACGGGTGGTCCGTAGCCGGGTGGTCCGTAGCCGGGTGGTCCGGACACCGGCTGGGCGTGGGCCGCCGGTGGGCCGGAGGCGGGGTGGGGCTGGTCGGGCGGTCCGGAGACGGGTTGACCGTGGTCGGGCGGAGCCGACACTGGATGCGAACGGCCCACGGCCGGTGCGGAGGCTGGGCCGACGTGCACGGGCGGCGCGGAGACCGGCTGCGGCGCGGTGGGCGTCGCGGCGACCGCGTGGTGCAGGGGTGGCCCGCTCACCGGCCGGGAGGGCGCCGCGCCTGGAGTCGTCGGGATCGCCCCGGAGTGCCCCGGCCCGTCAGTCGTGCGGGTCGACCCGCTCGGCCCGGTCGCTGCGATCCGGGCGGCCTCCTCGGCCAGCAGGGGCTCGATCTGCCGTACCTGAATGGTCGGGTCGGCCCACCGCGGAGCCGGCGGTTGGGGTGCCGACGGCGTGGCGGAGGGCTGCGCGGCGGCTGCCGGGGCCGGGGTCGCGGGGTGGGCCGGAGGGTGAGCCGGAGCCGCGGCCGCCGCCGCGGAGAGCGGCGCCTCGACGACCGGGTGGGTCGGCTGATCACTCGTGCGCTGACGCGGCGGTGCGGGTGGTGGCTGCTGCCGGACGTACGGCGTCGGCCGGCCGACCGCCCGAGACAGCGGCGCGACCGGTGGCCGGGGCGACGCCGCCGGCTGCTGCTCGGCCCGCTGGCGCGGCGGCACCGGATGGGTGGGAGTGGCGGGCGTCGGCGACATGGCGGACGCAGGCGGTATCGGACGGGCGGGGCTGGCTGGCGTCGGCGACATGGGGGACGTGGCCGGTGCCGGATGGGCGGGGGTCGGGGGAGGCGGTGGGGCCCAGGGCGAGGGGGGAGCCGGACGGTCGCCTGCCGCCGGGCGCATCGCGGCCAGGGTCGCCAGGGACAACGTCGGGCCGGTCAACGCCGATCGGGCGCCAGAGTCCGTCGTCGTGGCAACGGCGGCGGACGTCGGCGGCCCGACGTCCGGCCGGTTCGGGCCAGGGTTGGCCGCGCCGAGGTAGTCGCGGGCAGCGCGTACCGCCGGGTGGTGCTCACCGAGCACGGCGGGCCCGGCGCTGGCGACGCGCGTGTAGTTGCGGCGAGCCTCGTGCCTGTTGCCCAACTCCTCGGCAACCTCGGCCAGTTCGAAGGCGAGCGCGAGCATCATCGGCTCGGAATGGTCCCAGCGCCGCTCGCCCGCCGCGAAGGCCTCCTCCAGCACCCGGCGAGCGGCAAGTGGGTCGTCTGCCTCACGGTGCAGGCGGGCCAGCAGGTGCGCGGTGTGCAGCGTCTCGGGATGGTCCTCGCCGTACGGCGGACGGGCGGACCCGACAGCGTCCGCGAGCAGCTGCCGGGCAGTGCCGAGGTCGCCCTCGGTACGCAGTGCGAGGGCCCGTTGCTGGATGGCGGCCAGAGGAGAGGGATGGGACACAGGGCAATGCTGCCCGTCACCGGGCCGCCGACGCTACCCGGGCTCACGCCCGATCCCGCTTCGGTGACCTCGCGTGACGGGTGTGAGCAGGGGCGGGAGGACGACCCGGCAGGGACCAGTGGGCGATGTGCATGATCCACGAGTGCCGTGTACAGTGACTCCCCGTGCGGCTCGCCGTGCCGACCTCGGATGGAAAGATCATCTGGGCGGCGAGGTAGGCTGAACGAGCAGGTCCGGGTGGCGGAATGGCAGACGCGCTAGCTTGAGGTGCTAGTGCCCGTATAGGGCGTGGGGGTTCAAGTCCCCCCTCGGACACGAGTACGTCTCATATGTGCGACGTAGACGTAGCGGTGGTCAAGGATGCTTGACCACCGCCGAAACCCATCCGATGTAGCGTCTGGCGCTACTCTCAGTGATCAGCGGCGGGCGAGCCCCGCGCTGACGCGCGGCGGCTCTTCAGTGATCCCCGCCGTTGTCCTGCCGAGTCCGGCACCGGTCGTGGGCGTGGCTCCTGGCACCCCTGCGGCAGCCATGAGGTGTCCTCCGCTACCGCTTCCGAGTCTTGCAGTCACTCGAAGCCGTACAGCCCTCTATGGACTGGCAACGCTCGATTCGCGTGGTCGGATCGCCGATCGGTCCTGTACCGTGCCAAAACTGTGCTTCGTATTCGTGACCTGGGGATTTGCGAGTGGATCAAGCGGCTCGGCGGTATTCGTTGATCGCGCCACCGAGAACCCGTCGCCGGCGGATCGGCCTTTCGATCGCGATGACCGCGCCGGGGTCGTAGTCGGGTGGATGCTGGTTCAGGCTCTGGTGTGGCCGGTGCCGGTCGAAGTGGTCCTCGTAGGCGCGGAGCACGGTGCGGGCGTGCTGTTCGTTGTAGATCAGTACCCGGTCGGTGCACTCGGCCCGGACGCTGCGCACGAAGCGTTCCGCGAAGGCGTTCGCCCGAGGCGTACGTGGAGGAGTCTTCACCACCTTGATGCCTTCGGCGGCGAACACGGCGTCGAACGACGCGGTGAACTTGGCGTCGCGGTCGCGGATCAGGATCCGGAACCGTGTCATCCGATCGCCGAGGTCCAGCACCAGGTTGCGGGCCTGCTGGGTAGTCCAGCCAGCAGTCGGATGTTCGGTGACGCCGAGGATGTGCACCCGCCGGGTCGTGATCTCCATGACGAACAGCACATACAGCCGCCGCAGCGTGACGGTGTCGATATGGAAGAAGTCGGTAGCCAGCAACCCGGCTGCCTGAACGCGCAGGAACGTCCGCCAACTAGTGTCGATCTCACGCGGGGCGGGACCGACCCTCGATCCGGCGAGGATGCGACGGATGGTGCCGGCGCCGACCCGATGGCCGAGCCCGACGAGTTCACCTTGGATGCGCCGATGCCCCCAGCCGGGATTCTCCCTGGCCAGCCGCAAGACCAGGTCCCGCAGATCGTCGCTGATCGGTGGTCGTCCGGGACGGTTCGGGTAGGTCCAACGCCTGCGGACCAGGCGGCGGTGCCAGGCCAGCAGGGTGGCCGGGGTGACGATCCGATGTTTCCACAACTCCCGCGGCAACGCCCGGACCAGCGCGGACAACACCGCCCGCTCCGGCCACGACAGCCGCGGCCGACCGACCTGACGCCGCAATACCGCCACCTCATGGCGCAGCACCAACAGCTCGGCGACCATCGCCGACTCGCTACGCGTGGCCCGCGGCAACCAGCCGAACACCCGCACCGCACTCAGGTACAGCAGCCGAACCAACACGCCTGCCATGATGCGTCACCGTCGCGAAACAACAGCTCACGCGCTGTGCGACGAGTTTTGGCACCGTACAAGCCTAGGGAGCGAACAGAATGGGGCGATCATGGTGAAGTTTGGCCGCCAGAAGGCGGAACCGCAGGACGTCGAAAGTCATCTCCGCCAATTTCTCGGCAAACCCTTCAGCACCCTTAATGAGGCTCTTCCTGATGGGGCTGTGATTCGTCTTCACGGATTCGCCGAGGTGCCCAACGACGGCCAGGTGACCATGGTCACGGATGGGTTGGCCAGCCTCGCCCGCCAGCACGGCTGGGCTCGTCGGGACGGTTATGCTCAAGAGTTGCTCTTCGTGTTGGACGGCCAATTCATGGGCCCCGATATGCTGGATTTTGTGATGTCCTGCGCGGCGCGTTACGCGCAGCAGGGGCGACTCCTTTCGTGGGACGAGCCCGTTCGCCTGGACGTCGACGTGCCGTCCAGCTCCGGGATGAGGTTTCTCCTACCTACCCCGGCGGCCCTCTTCGAGGAAGATTTCCAGTTCGCAACCGGCCCTACGGGCGAAACCAACTTTTGCCTGTTGGTACCGGCCTACGAGGTGGAGGCTGACCTTCTGGCGTCCCGAGGGCCCGAGCATCTCTTTGATGTCCTTGATGAACAGGACGTCGACGTTTCCGACCTTCGGCGGTCGGCACTGCGTATTCGTGGGCACGGCCTCACGTAGGAGTCACGGCCCGTTCATTCGTCATCTCTGATCTTCTCCCTGGCGTCGCACTGGGTTGCCACGGCTCGTTGACGAAGGAGGGCGCTCCCATCCGTCGCACCGGCCCCAACCCAGGGCCCCGGCAAAGTCGTCAGGTGATGCCGAGCAGTGCCAGCGGGCGGGTGCTGTCGCGGGCGTGATGCCGGTTGGCGGCGGCGATGTTGGCTATTCCGGCGGTGCGCAGGGGGCACCGATGGCGGCGTTGCGTAGGGCGGCCATGACCTCGGGCCCGGTCCCGGTGCGGATCTGGCAGCGATCGTCGTCGTAGGTGACGTCCCGCACCCAGTGGTCTTTGTTTTCGATCGACCAGTGGCCGCGGATCCATGCGGCCAGTTGCGCCGGTCTCGCTTGGTGCACGCGCAGGTCGGTGATGGCGTAGACGGTCTCGGTGGTGAAGCGTTTCGGCTGGTCCAGGCGCCGCCTGCGGCGGCGGATCTGCAGCGCTTGAGCGGCGTGTGGGAAGTCGATGCCGGTGGAGACCGTCAGGACCTTCAAGGTTCGGATCTCACGGCGGCCGTGCCCACGGGCGGTGTCGCGGGTGGGCGTCGGGAACGGCCCGCCAGGGCAGGCCGGCGAGTTGGGCATGCAAGCTCGGCTGGTTGCCCTTCACGGTCAGGATCCAGTGTGCGCCGCGTTCGGCGAGGTAGTCGACATGCCCACGCTGACAGTGCAGCGCGTCGGCGGTGATCACGGTGTCGCGCAGGTCGCCGATCTGGTCGAGCAGCGGCTGAAACCGGGTGATCTCATTGGTCTTGCCGTCGACGTCGGTACTGGCCAGGACCACGCCGACAGCCTGATCACAGGCGGCCATCACATGCCGGGCCGCGTTGTCGGTGGTGCGCGAGCCGCGCAGGGTTTTGCCGTCGACCGCGATCGCTCGCCGGGACGTCGACGTGCCGGCAGCAGACCGGCCGGCAAGCCAGACGCTGACCGCCGCGGTCAGTAGCTGCGGGTCCATGGCCTGCAATAGCCGGCGGATCATCGCCTCGGAAGGGCGTCGATCCGGGGCCATGCCCAGCGCGAGCGCGGTCGTCGCCGGCACGTCGGCGATCCACTCAGCGATCGCGGTGTACGACCGGTGGCCGGCCACCACCGCGCACACCGCAGCAGTCACCACCACCGTCAGCCGGTGCCGGACACCGCGACGGGCCCGCGGATCAGGCAGATCGGCCAGCGCTGCAAGCAGCCCGCCAGCGGCTTCGGACACGGTCAGAGCCGGTGCACACGACACCGACGAGATCAGCGATGATGGCAGCGCGGGCATGACTCACTTCGGCGATCAACACGGCGTAGGAACCCTGATGATCTTCCGATACGTGCCGATCGACAGTATCTATATCGGTGACCGGGTTTCTGCAGTAGACCCAGAGACGGGCGCGGTGACCGCCCAGTCCGTTGTGGATGTCTACGTAGGTAACGGAAGTCGCCACATTGTCGACCTCGACGTCGATGACAATATTCCGGGTAAGCTGCGGGCTACCGCCGAGCATCCCATACGCCCAGGTGAACATCGGCCACGCTCCAGACCGCGATACCCTCAGCATGTGCTGGCCCGTGATCAACGCAGCCCTGAACGACTTGGCGGCCACCGCAACATGACACCGAGGCTGCGGCTCACCGCTCGACGTACTCGACATGCCTCAAGAGATCCATGCGCCAGCAGGCCCAGCCCATGTCGGCCGGGTGACCATCGCAGACCTCCAACAAGGGCGGTGAATTCGTGCATTGAACCGCGAAGAATCCGGGTGCTATGGCTGCCAACAGGTCGACCCGCTGAAGCGCACCAAAGGCAGAGATGCTTAGCGGCGGCTCGCCGACGCCTGATGATTGAGCGGCCACAGGGGATAGCTGCACTTTCATCCTGGCTAGTCGATGACGGAGCGAGTCGCCGCGCATGTTCAATATGCTATTCGCGCTCACGCACGGTGATCTGGATTGTGGGATCGATCCAGGCCTGGCCGTACCGTAACCTATGAGCATGCGCACCCTGAGTGGCGCACGGGTGATACGTACAGGAGTTCGAATCCCCCCTCGGACACGTTATTTCCCCACGAAGCGTGATTTCTCTTCGCGTTTCGAGCGATCCCCGTCCCGTTGGGCGGGGATTTTTGCTGCGCGGGGCAGGACGCTCGTCGGGGCGGTGAGCGGGAAGACCTCCGTGTCAGTTTCGATGGTCCAGGCGTCGTGGTCACACACGATGATCATGTTGTTGAGCCGCAGGTAGCCGGCGACGCTGTCTGGATCCTGGTCGCGCATCGCCGGGTGGTGCCGACGCAGGCAGCTGTGGTGTCGAATCCTGTCCAGGAGATGGTCTCTCGGACGTAGAGGGTCTTCTGTCGTCTCGATGAGGTGGGTCGGGTGCAGGTGTTGCCGTGTCGGCAGCGGTAGCCGGCACGGTCGTGGACCCAGTGGGAGTCCATGATTCGGCCGCACACGCCGCAGCAGATCACTCCGGCCAACACATAGCAGCGGGGGATGCCGTCGGCTGGGGTCGGTGCGCTGTGGATTGCCTGGACGGCGACGAAGTGTTCTTCGCTGACCAGCGGAGTATGCGCGATCTCGCGGGAGATGACCCAGTCAGTGGAGGCGCTCCACCGTTGGATCTCGTGGTGTCGATCGAAGGTTCCCTTGTCAGGGAGGGCATCACGGTCGGTGCGTTGACGGTTCCAGACCTGCCGCCCGGTGTAACGGGGGTTGGCCAGGATCGCCGCGACAGTGGTGAGCATCCACTGATGGCCGCTGCGGTGGGGATTACGCGCTGGGTCGACGCCGGACGGGCACAAGACGCCGTTGTCGTTGAGGGCGCGGGCGATGCTGGCCACGCTCCGGCCGGCGAGCCGCTGCTCGAAGATCCACCGTACGTGGGGTGCGGTGGCAGGGTCGGGCGGCTGACCGGCGCGGACTCGCAGTGCCGGGGCTTGCGCTTCACCGTCGGTACGGGTCGATGATTTCCTTTGGGCGCAGCGCGGGGGCGGCGAGGTCGCGGAGTGTCGGCGAGGTGAGGTAGAACCTGCCTCGGGTCTCGCCGTGCTGTTCGAGCATGTCCGCCCGGACGAGGGCGCGAAGGTCGCGGGTTGCTTGGTCGTCGGTGAGGTTCTCGTCGCGTTGATAGAGGGTGCGGCGTATTCGACCGCCGGTCGCGGCGAGGTGTAGGGCGCTAACAACCCGCTCGGGCAGCCCGTTGCGCCGGACCCAGGTGTCCAGCAGTTCCCAGAGCTGCGCGGCTTGGTCGAGGCGTTGCCGGACCAGTTGGGCTTGTTGGTGGTGGGCGCTCAGGCAGAATCGGATCCACTTGCTGGTGTCGTTGTCGGGCTGCCAGGTCGGGCCGCCGACCTCACCGAGCGCGTCGTAGTAGGCGTAGGTGTTTCGGCCGACGCCGAGCCACTCCTCGATGGAGGAGAACTCAGGGGCGAGGACGCCGTCGCGGGCGAGTACGAGGGTGTGGAGGCACCGGGACATTCGGCCGTTTCCGTCCCGCCAGGGATGGATCTTGACCAGGTTCAGGTGGGCCATGGAGGCCCGGACAAGCAGCGGGGTTTCCGGTTCGCCGTCGGCCAGCCAGTCGATCAGCTCGGAGATCAGCGACGGGACGTCGTCGGTGTCTGGCCCGGTGTAGACGCGTCGGCCGGTGTGCGCCTCGTCGATGTGGATGTCTCCTGGACGGTAGCGGCCCGGCCACTTGCTGAGGTCATGGCGGAGCATCATGAAGTGCAGCGCGTTGAGCAGCATGTGCTGCCAGGTGAACTCGCGTGAGCGGGCGAGTTGTTGCACGTAGGTCAGGGCGTCCCGGTAGCCGGTGATGACCCCCCAGGTTTGCGGGCTCGTCTCTACCGGTTCGTCGCCGGCGACGGCCGCGGCGGCGACGTCCAGGGACACCTGGTAGCCCTCGATCGAATTCGAGCCCTGGATGGCGCCGCTCCTCAGCGACGGCCGGTGCGGGCCTCGGGTGACGTGCCGCCGTAGGTGGACAGATCGACGCTGATCAGGGCTGGGTGGATGGGACTTCGCTGCCGGCGGGCTGACCGTGCGGGCCACCGTGGGCATGGGGGATCGCTCGGCGGCCACGTCCCGGGATCGGCCGGGGCGGTGGTGGCGCCGTCGAGGCGCGGACGACGAGCTCGACCGGTTGGTCGGCCGCCGGTGGAAGCTCGACGTCCGGCTTCTCGATGACCTGTACCAGCAGCGCGAGGCCCTGCCGCGTGACCTCGTCGAACGGCTGCCGCACGGTGGTGAGCGGGGGAGTGACGTAGGCGGCGACCGGGATGTCGTCGAACCCGACGACGCTGATGTCCTCGGGCACGCGGCGCCCGGCCTCGAGCTGCGCGCGGATGAGACCGATCGCCATGTCGTCGTTCGCGGCGAACACCGCGGTCACGGTGCCGTCGCCGGCCAGTTCCCGGCCCGCCGCGTAGCCGGACGCGGCCGACCAGTCGCCCTCGACGACCGGCGGCTCGTCCGCGCCGTGGGCTCGCAGCGCCTCGCGCCAGCCGGCGAGACGGTCCCGTGCCGAATACCACCGCTGCGGGCCGGCCAGGTGATGGACGGTCGCGTGCCCCAGCTCCAGCAGGTGCTCGGTCGCGGCCCGCGCGAGCCGGCCCGCGCCGACCCTGGCGGTCACCACCTGCGGCGCGGCGAAGGTGGGCGGCGCGCCGAGGACCAGGACCGGCACGTCGACGCTGATGAGGCCGACGCCCTCGTCGATCGGCTCGGAGATGACGACGCCGTCCACGCCCTGGCCCAGCAGCGACGTCAGGGCGCTCGCGATGCCGCCCGGGTCGCCCTCGATCGTGGCGGCCACCCGCAGCGTGTAGCCCACCTCCCGGACCGCCCGCTCGATGCCCATGAGCCACGACGCCGGCCCGTACAAGGCGCTGCCGAGCGTCACCACGCCGATCGACCGGGTCCGCCCGGAGGCCAGCGCCCGGGCCGCCTGGTTGCGCCGGTAGCCGAGCTCCGCGGCGGCGTCCAGGACCCGCCGGCGCACGTCGGCCGAGACATACTGCTCGTCGTTGAGGACCCTGGACACCGTCTTTTGGGAGACGCCGGCCAGCCGCGCGACGTCCACGCTGCGCGGCGTCGGAGGGCTTCCACCCGGCCTCGCCAGTCGCGTCATGGCACCTCCCGCCGCCGGCCATCGTCCTCTATGATTGCGCTGTCATGTCTACGCAGTCAGACGCTCGCCATCAAGATCCCGTAACCCGCCCGTGACGCTGGCGAAGCACGTTTCTTACCAGCACCCTAACCCCAGTTTCGAACCGAACAGGTCAGGCCGGGCCGCCCGCCGACTTCACCGAAGACGGCAGTGCTGCTGTCCACGCCTTCGGCGTGTCACGCGGCCGGGCGCCGCAGAGGCGAATCGGTTCGCTACTCGATCGGCGCCGCGTCGGTGGGCCGGCGACACGGAGTGCCTGAGCGCGATGCCCTAGCACTCCGGAAGGGTCGTACTATCGGCGGCCACTCGAAGCTTGCGAGGCGTCAGGAGCAGGAAGTAACCGTCTTGAAACCTTGACTTCACGCTCGATGCACCCATTAATACGTACCTATGTATCTGGCCGCAACCACCCTTCCCGGGTGGTCGGCGACGCCGGCAGCTTTGTCGAATCGATTCGAGTATCGGCCTTGAGGCTGTGCCCTGAACCGGTGTTGCGGAGTTGGCGGATGAGTCACAGGAGGTAACCGTGCATCGTACGAACGTCCGCTGGGGTGGCCGATTGTCGGCGTGGGCCAGAGGGTTGGCCGCGACCGTGGCGCTCGCCCTGCCCCTGACGCTGGGTGGCCTGACCCTGGCGCCCCCCGGGTCGGCCCTGGCCGCGCCGGTCGAGACGCAGAGTGTCGCGGCCGCCGGACTTGACGGTGTGGCGGCCGGTAGCGCCGCGATCACCTCGATCGATCTGAGCGGAACGTGGACCTTCACGCCCGCGGGCCGGGCGGCGACCACGATCACGGTGCCCGGTGGCGGCTGGTACAAGCAGGGCTTCACCGACGTGAACGAGGCGGTGTACTCGCGCAGCATCACCGTGCCGGACTCGGGGCAGCCGCAGTCGACCTGGATCGAGTTCGGCGCCGTCAACCACCAGGCGACACTGTCGGTCGACGGCCGCGTGGTCGCCACCCAGACGACGGCGTTCACCCCGTCGAACTTCGACATCAGCGCATACGCGGCGCCCGGCACCACCCACACGATCACGGTGAACGTGAAGGGCCGCGGCGCGTTGAAGGCATCCAACGGCCGGTACCTGGTGCCCGACGCCGCCACGTGGTCCGAGGCGATACCGCAGGGGATCTTCGGGTCCGCGTTCCTGCGGGTGTACCCGGCGGTGTACGTCAGCGACACATTCGTGCGCACGTCGGTGGCGAACAAAACGCTGACCTACGACGTGACGGTGCGGAACACGTCGGGCAGTTCCCGGTCGGTGACGTTGACCGGGTCGCTGTCGTCCCACAACGGAACGGCTTTCAGCTACCCGGCACTGCCCAGCCGTACGGTCACCGTGGCGGCCCGCTCGACCGTGATCGTGACCGTCGGGCCGGTCGCGTGGAACCTCGACAGCACCTCGTACTGGTGGCCCAATGTGCCGTACCGGTCGGGGTACCGGGCGCAGTTGCACGGGCTGACGGTGCATGCCGTCACCGATGACGGGCACACCAGCGACGCCACGTCCCGGTTCGGGTTCCGGGAGGCCACCCAGAACGGTGACTACTACTACCTCAACGGCGTGCGCGTGAACTTCCGCGGCGACAACCTCCAGGGTGGCGACTATGACCGGATCAACAACGGCGGCAAGGGCGACGCGTACCACACCCTGCCCGGCTTCCTGCCCCCGTCGTCCGGCAACGGCGGCTGGCCGCAGGCGGTGGACAACTACCAGCGGCTGAACTACAACGTGGTGCGCATCCACCAGGAGCCCGGGAGCCCGTACATGTTGGATGTCGCCGACGAGATGGGCCTGATGATCATCGACGAGGTCGCGATTCGCGGCTCCCAATCCTCGCAGGAGTGGCAGAACTCCGTCGGGCGCGACAACATGGTCAACCACGCCCGTGCGCTGGTCCTGCGCGACCGCAACCACCCCGCGATCATCCGCTGGAGTCAGAACAACGAGCCGAACCAGAGCGGCCAGGATTCCGAACAGTTCGAGAAGGACCTGTACGCGGCGATGAACGGCGCCGACGGCACCCGGCCGATCATTGTCGAGGTGGGCGTCGGCGGGAATGTCAGCCTGTATCCCGGGATGACGTACGCCAACTTCGCGGTGATCCCGCACTACGTCGACGGCTTCGGCAGGTACGGGGAGGGCCTGATCACCGTGAATGGGCGGCCCGACGGCGAGGGCGAGTTCATCTGGCCGGCATGCAACAACAAGCAGGGCTTCGAGTGGTTCGCCACGGCAACCCTGGCCAAGCGCGGCAAGGGCGCCACCGACCTGCGCCCCTACACGCTGCTGTCCGCCTGGGCCAGCGTCGTGCCCGGAGTGCGGTCCACCGACTTCACCCCGGAGGAGGGTGGCCACCCCATCTACGGCGCGGACAACCTGCCCGACCCGTGGAGCAACCCGCAGATCCAGCGCGTGCAGGCGGCGTTCAACCCGGTGGCCGCGGTCGACCTCCCCTACTGGTCCGCCTCCGGCAATTCGGACTCGAACGGCACCTTCCCGCTGCCGCAGGCGGTACCCAGCTACGCCCGAAACGCCACGGTGACCCGCAACATCACCGTCTTCAACGACGACTTCACCAACACCTCGGTGGGCTTCACCTGGACCGCCCGGCTCGACAGCCCGACCGGCACCCTCGTCGCGTCCGGCAGCACCACCCTGACCATCCCACTCGGCTCACGGGTCACCCAACCGGTGTCCTTCACCGCCCCCGCCACCGGAAGCCGGGTGTACCTGCAGCTGTCGACCGCGAAGTCCGGCAGCACCGTCTTCACCGACGCGGTCGAGTACCTCAACCTCAGTGGAAGCGGCGGAACCGGGCCCGCAGCAGGCACCTACCGCATCGTCAACCGCAACAGCGGCAAGCCCCTCGCCATCGCCGGCAACTCCACCGCCGACGGCGCCAAGGCGGTCCAGCAGAGCGGCACCCCCACGTGGACGATCAGCACCACGCAGGACGCCTACACCCTGCGCTACACCGCCTCCGGAAAGGTGCTGGACGTCAACGGCGGCAGCACCACGGCGGGCCTGCAACTGCAGCAGTGGTCAGCCAATGGCGGCACCAACCAGATGTGGTACCTGCGGCCCACCGGTGACGGCTACTACACCATCGTCAGCCGCAGCAGCGGACTGGCAGCCGACGTCTCCGCCGCCTCGACCAGCGACGGGGCGCAGGTCGTGCAGTGGACCGCCAACGGCGGGACCAACCAGCAGTGGCAGTTCGTAGCCTCCTGACCAGTGGCAGAGGTGAGTGTCAAGTTCGGCCGCCGGTAACGGGCTGCCGATTGTCGCGCCGACTCGGGGGCACGGTTTGTGCCTCCGAGTCGGGCGCGATCCCATCATGGTGGGACACGAGCTACCGATCCGGACAGACGCGGGCCAGGTCCGCTCGCTACCCGTACGTGAGCCAGGCCCGGGCGTCGCGGCTGAGTGCACGGACGGTCGAACGCGCGTACTGGCAGTTGGAGTCCGCTGGCTACTCCCGAACCATCTTGCGGACGCAGCTGAGCCACCGAGATCAGCGATGACTACATGCTCTACATCTGGCGCGCTCAAGAGGGACGGCCTCTCGGCGTACTTGACACACCTCGTGGGGTAGTGCGCAGCATGTCGTGGCAAGACGCCCTCATCATCGCCTACGACGACGGCACGATCATGAGCTGGGACGTACGCAATAACCCCGCGCAGGTTCCGGCTGAAGGCAGTGAGCCACATGCCCTCAACAGCGAACGATATGGCTTGCCGCCAAAGCCAGTCGACTAAAAGTTCACCAGCGTGCAAAACGGCTCTCGTGGTGGCCCGCCGATGTCAGACAGAGAGGTCGTAGCGGACTGAATCCAACTTGATGGCTGCACACTTACACATGGTTATGGCGGTCAGTCTTGAGTCAGCCCTGGCCGTACCGTAACCTATGAACATGTGCACCCCAGGTTGGTACACATATGATGCGTACAAGAGTTCGAATCCCCCCTCGGACACGAACCATAACCCCACGGTGCGCGCTGAGATCCACTGCAGCGCGCACCGTTTGCGTTTCGGTCTCGTAGGTGAGTCGGAGTCCGAGTTGCCGGTGGACCTCGGCTTTGTCGTCGGGGTCGGCTTCGCGCAGCACGGTGGCGATGTCGCCGAGCGCGGTCACCAGGGCCGAAATCTCTGCTCGGCTCATCCGGCGCGGGGTGGTGCCCGCGATGGCGCGTTCGGTCTGGGTCTGCGCGATCCGGGCGGTGACAACCGCCGGGTCGGCGCACTGCGTGCCTCGGGCGGCGTGGTGTGGGAGAACCGACGGTATGGTTCCCTGTACGTCATCGACGCACCCGGGCTACGTCAACAGCTCCGCCGACAAATCCCCGTGGTGCACGTTGGCCAGGTTGACGCGGTTGATGCTGTCCGCCTGGCCTTCCCCGACGTTCGGTGGACCGTGGTTGCTCTTACCTGTCCCCGAGACGTGGCGGAACGAACGAGTCGTCAAGGTGAGCTTGACGCCGTAGGGCGTGGCGGTTCGGTCACCGGGGCGGCTCGACGTCAACCAACTCGGCGTCCAGCAGATCGGCTGCATCCTCGACGATGGCCACGAATTCCTCCGGTGGGATCCTGGCGACGAAGACCTTGCCCAGGTCATCCGGAAAGGGATGGTCTGGCCGCCAGAACGCGAAGCCGATCACTAGGTCGTCGTCAAGGTAGGCGTACATGGAGACGTTGTCGACGGTCTCGCCCCACTGCATGAACCAGAACTGCTCCCGAAACTCCGTGTCGTCTGCGTGGAGCAGCCGGAAGATCTCCTCCGGCGTGCGGCCCGGGAAGGGACAGGGCTTGACGTCGCGTCGGCGCACCTGCGCCGCGCTCGACCGCATAACGCGGATGAAGAACGGGAGGAAGGCGTAGTTGTCCTCGGTGGGCAGTCTCTTGCCAGCCGCCCAGAGGTCGACGACGCGGATTTGGTGCGGCTCGACCTCGCCGATCTCCACCGCGAACGTGGCCCGGTCACCGAAGCGTCGTGTCATCAGCCCACGGGCGCAGTCATAAGGAAGGCCGTGCCTGACGGGGTAGCTTGCCATCCCTCGGCCAACGCCTTGCGGACAATCGCAGCGACCGCCGACGGGAGAACGGGCACGGCCGACCCGCCAATCCAGTTACTTGGATGGTCCTGAGGCATGCTGACCAGCAACACCCTGGCCTTGCAATCGACCTGTTCTACAGCGACAGCGAGCGGTCGCTCACACAGCCCTTGGACATAGGTTGGTTTGCCGCGCACTCGCCACCTGTAGGTGACCCCGTCAACAGTTATGAGTCGAGAGCCCTTCTTGACCAACGACATGACAACCCTCCTCGACGCCAGATGGCCGTGCCCGTAGCATGCCCGATGCGGCGGTCAGTATGGGGTAGCGCGGGACGCGACCAGCGAGGCAGACACGCTGCGTGCCGCCTGCCCCAGAATGTCTCTATGCGTCGTTTAGATCAACGCGGTTTCCAAGCTGAGCGTGGGCCGCGGCCCTAGTCACCTTGCTTGGGCTGGAAGTAGCGCTGATTGATCCGTGCAGCGCCGCCGGGCTTCCCAACCAGAATCTGACGCCCCTGCGTGAGGGTAGCCGTAGACCTGCTGAGAGGCTGCCGGGCATAGCAGGTGCCGCAGAACGCACGGATATGCGAATCGGGCTTGCCGCACGGTACCTCCGGGCACCAGGTCAATTACCGCTGGTCCAGCCCGCTCATGCCGATGAGGGTGTCGGCGCGAACTTCGCTGCCGGTTCGAGTTGCGCTGTGGACTCATGCTGATGCGGTTCTGTAGGTCGAAGCCCGAGTACCGATCTTTGCCAGGGAGCCGGCGCCATTGGCGAGGGGGGTCGTGCGGCTGCCCGGGAGACCAGGCTGTGGAGCCGCTGTGAGCAGGCTTATCGCTGAGTCCGGTCCGGGCTGTCGGCCGTTCTGGCACACGTGGGTCCTACTATCGTGGAATGTCCGTGCCTGCTCGTCCGCCGTTGCCGCCCGACGTCGACCCCAATTTGTGGTTCGACACCGAGCGATGCGGACGGCACTACCTCCTCGACGGCAACCCGCACACGTTCGCCGGACGCATGTTCGCCTATTGCGCAGAGCGCGGCATCCGTACCCAGGTGTCGAAGGGGGAAATCGGCGACTGCTCCGAGCAGACCCGGTACTTCGTACGGGGGTTCCTGTCTGGCAATGAGCTGCCCCCGCCGGTGTCCGGCGACGGCACCGAACCGGCCCATCTCGCCTGGCGCGAGGCGGCCGCTCATTTCCGCAACACCGGATACTGGCTCGACGTCGACGCCGCCGGTGACATCGATGCCGCCCCGCCGGAGGACACCGAAGCGAATACCGATGGCGGCGTTGTGACCGAGGCCGAGGCGGAAGAACTCCCCACCGAACTGCAGGCCTTGATAAGAGAACAAGCAACGGCACGCGTGGCGCTTGTGGTCGACGTGTCGACCAGCGACGCGGACCGTGCCGTTGAGGTGGCCACAACACTCGCCCAACGGGTCGGCAGGCGGACCTGTGACGGCCCCGGCCCTGTCGAGGTCAGTCCGCCGGTGTCGTTCACCCGGGTGTATGCGCTGGTCGGCGTCACCGGACACCGCCCATGGGTGGCGATGCAGACAGCGATGACAGCGCTGGGCCGCAGCGGCTGGGCTCCCTCGGCCGCAGTCGAGAGCGAGCAGTACGTGACGGCGGAGTTCAGGGCGTACCGCGAGCTCAACCGAGGTCTCGACGCGCTAGGAGTGAGCGCGGTGGAGATTCACGCCGGCTATGGACTGGGCCACGACCCGTCCCGTACGCCGGGCAGTCGGTAGCAGGGCGAGTGACGACGGCAGCCAGCCCGGCTACCGCCCCGCCCTCGATCGGGCAAGGTCACCGTGCTTCGGATCGGTGCCGCGCTCACTCTTCTGCCGCGGACAAGGCGCGTCGATCGTGAGCGTGCTCCCCGATCGACCGATGCGGCTGCGGGAGCCAGCGCTGGCGCCAACCACAGCACTGGGCCCGAGCTCACAATCGGTCGGCGGCCCGGTGCCGCCCTGGTTTGGGGGTGCAGGTTGGGAGCACCTCTCGCTGCCTCAAACACGCATAGCGCGGCGCAGCATGTCGGGCCGTCGAGTTTCGTCGCCGCACGGCCGACTGTCATCAACGAGGAGCGATCCGAGTGGCATCCCTGGGGGCGCCGGCGTGCCGCTATCTGGGACGGCTATCCCACAGGCAACACCCTGACCAGGCACCTCTGGTTGGTGACCTCTTTGGCGTGCACGAAGGTGTCAGCGCCCCCGCGCGGAGTGCTCGCCGTTGCTGTCGCCTCCGTGGCTGCCGGTTCCACCGTGAGCACTCGACGTGCAGTGCGGTGTAGGTCCGGCGTTGGTCGAGGAGGCCCCGAGATTCGGGCTTGTCGGGCCGTCAGGCATGTGCCGAGGCGCGCCAGAGGCGAAGTGCTCGGTCGCGAAGCGGCTGGGAGAGTTCGCGCGAGTCCTTCATGTCGGCCAGTACGTCGCGCAGATCCCGGGTAGGCCAGCCGGCGTCCAGCCAATCGAGTGCCAGTGCCGGCCAGTAGCTTCCCCATGCGGTGAGCGCGAACCGCACGAGGGCGGGAAGCGGTGTGTCGGCTATAGGCACGTCAGACAGCTCCGCACTGACGTCGTTCGGGGTGCGCTCCAGCAATGGCAACAGCCACACGAGCCGGTCCCCGGCCGGGTAGACCAACCCGTCGGCGGCGCCATGGATTAGCCAAGTGCCGACACCATCCCGCACCAGGAGCAGGCCGTTGTTGATCCTTAGCCTCGGATGGAGACGATCGTCGGCAGGGCCCATGCCGAACAGCCTGTCATGCCCTGATAAGGCGCGGCGTCGACCCGTCGGTAGGCTCGGTCGGCGACGCCTATGACAACGCCCTGGCCGAGTCGACGATCGGCATGCTCAAGACCGCGCTGATCAAACCACGTCGGCCGTGGCGGACCTGCGACCACGTCGAGATCGCCACCCTGGAGTACGTCGACTGGTACGACCACCACCGCCCCCACAGCGGAGCCGTGGACCTACCACCAACGCCCTGACCAGGTACTTCAAGCTGGTGACCTCTTCGGCGGATGCGAAGAAGTCAGCCGTGATTCTCCCGGTCGTCGGTCGGGCGACGTCCGCTCATGCCGATGCGCCGGCGCTCCAGCCCACGAACTGCCCCTCGCGGGCAGGAGCACCCATGACAACAGGCGCCCGCGGGGCATAGCGTGCACCCGATGATCCGACCTGCCTTCCTCGACGCCGCTGAGACCGCAGCAGCTCTGTTGCGCGAACCGATACTGGCCGAACGGTGGTCCACGCCCAGCGCGTTGGCCGACTTCTCGACGGGCGGCCTGGCTCGTCATCTTGCCTACCAGGTAACGCACACGGTGGCCTTCCTTAGCGCCGCGCCCGGACAGTCGGCGATCTCGGTGCTGGAGCATTTCACTGGCAACACCTGGGTGACGTCAGGCGTAGACAGCGCTGACAACATCGGCATCCGGCGCCGCAGCGAGCAGGCAGCCGCGTCGACGACCGCCGCGGACCTGGCGGACACCGTCGATGCCGCGTTGACCCAGCTGCGGGCCGTAGTGCCAGCACAACCTGTCGACCGCATCGTGGACCTCGGCGACTGGGGTCTGAGGGTCGATGACTTCCTATTGACCCGAGTCATGGAGCTGGTCGTGCACGTCGACGACCTCGCTGTCAGCCTCAGCCTGCCGACGCCGTCGGTGCCGACGGCAGCGGCCGAAGCGACGATCCAGCTGCTGAGTAGCCTCGCCGCCTGGCGACACGGTTCCCTGGACGTGATACGCGCACTGGCTCGGCAAGAACGAGCTCCCAGCTCAATCGCCGCCCTCTGAATGCCGGAGACCCTCTTGCATCGCCGAGGTAGCGGGCCCTCATCTGCCGCCGACCGTGCGCGCTGCTGCGGAGCGTCCGTCACCCCCGGTAGCTGTCGGAGGTCGTGCCGATTTGCAGCATGTGGCGGCGGCATCGGGTGACCGGGGCCGTGGCGGCCGACGATCTGTCCGAGGTCGCGGCAGCGGTGGCCCTGCATGGCCCCTTTGCGGATGCGTACGCTCGGCTTGAAATGACACACTCCAGAAGTGGAAAGCCTTCAGTGCGCGTCGTGCGGGAACGAGTTGAGCGTTCCGCTGCGGCTGGTCGAGCTGCCCGCCGGACCGCACTGGTCGCTGCTGGACCACCACCATGTGAACCCTCCGCGGCTCCAACCCGGCACCTATGCGATCGACGCGGCCGTCTACGGCCGTGATCAGGTCGTCAACACGTTCGTGCTCTCGCCCGGCGACGTCCGTGGCACACGATTCGTCCACGACCTCGTTCAGGTCGGCTGCTGGTCTCTCGTGGGATGGAACCCTTGCGTAGCCTGCGAGAAGTGCGGCGCCTTGGTCGCTTCTCGGACCGACGACTGCGATGTGGCCCAGGAGACGCGCTTTTATCCATTTATGGTCGTCCTGACGACCTGCGACGATAAGGCGGGCATCATCCCGGACCCGTTCGCGTTGATCGCTGACTGGGACAACGAAGCGCCCGACACCAGACGATACGGCTGGGTGCCCAAACCCGTCCGGCAGCGGCCGGAGCTTACGGCCACTCGCTGGAGCGGCCGAGATGTGAAATCGGATCTCTACCGGGACGACCCACCTGCCTGACCAGACGGCCGGGATCGGTCCACCAAGCGGCATACGGGATCTGCCGGCACCTCGACAGGGGCTATCGGACTCATCGCCGAGTCGCCACCTGCGCACTCATCTGCCGCGCTGGTCCGGGGACCGGTGTCGGGAATCGGCAACAGTGGCACACTTCGCTCGTGAACACGACGGTTCGCTAGGAGTGGAACACGCGCCTGCGGTCAGCAGCGCGACCATCACCGCGGCCAGCGCGCGACGTCGCGCGTGCACGTTCGTGCCGCTCACTGGGGACCTCCGGCGGTAGACAGCAGGCCCCGTCCTCGACTCGGATCAAGCGGACCGGTGGAACGCGGAGTCGGTGTGCCGTCCACGGCGACACCGCCACTCACATCGAACGTGAAGCCTCGAAGGCACGCCGGGAGCCGGGGAGGCTGCTCGATGACCCCAACCTGCGTGGGCGAGGACGGCTGCGCGAGTTGCCTTGACGAAAGTTTCGCCGACCGAACGTTCGACGGCTATCGGACGGTGTTGGCCGCCGGTGCCGGCAGGAAGGGAGGGCCTGCCGGTCGTGTGTGCGAGTGGCAATGTCAAACAATGGCAAGTAGTACCGCCTGGTTCTGGGCGGCGGCCGAGCGGTAGAAGCGGCAGAGGTCGGCGAAGGCCGGCGCGAGGAATTTGTCGAAGTCGTCGGCGCCGCGATCCCACCCACCCGGGTAGATGGTTGCGGCCGCTAGGGCGTCCGGGTCGAAGCGGGAGCGCAACGCGTCGACGTCCAGCATGTCGAGCGCGGCGGCGACGACGCGGACCGTCTCCACGTCGAGGAGGCGTGGCGGTCCGTAACCGCCCTCCTCGCCGATGTCGTCGCCGCCGAGGACGGCCGCAGCGGCTGGATCGTCCACCTCTCCGGCTGTGCCGGCCAGCAGGTAGTGCAGGGCATGCCATGACTTGTGCAGATCCAGCTCGGGATCGGGCATCTCTGCGTCTTCATCGTCGAGGTCGCCGAAGAGCAGCAAACTTACGGTCGCCGGATCGTCCAACACGGCCCGCAGTTCCTCGGCCGACAGCCGACGCCCGATCAGCTCCATGCCCACGAACAAGTCCTCCCGACAAACCTGCTCGCTTCCTGTTGCGGAAGCGCCTTGCTGGTGGCGCGGCACGATACCGGCGCCTGGTTCGGCGGTGAAAACCAACCTGGGCAACACATGCTCTACCCGTACGGCCAGAGCGTCTCGGTTCCGCAGGCAGGCGTGACACGGGCGTGCTGTAGCCGTCGTGGTGGGCCACCCACACAGTCCCGTCGGCGTCAGCGCGTGGCGGGAACGGATGGCTTGCGTACGTGCGCTGCCAGAGCCTGCCTCCGGCCAGGTCGACCGCGGTGAGGACGGTGGTGTACAGGTTGCGTGTGCTCGGGCTGCGGCCCGCATAGCTGGTGAGGTAGATCGGCCCGTCCGGGTCAGCGGCCGCTAGGCCCCGGACCTGCCCAGGCACGTCGATGATCTCGGGGTCCTTCACCTTGCCACCTCCTCAGCCGTGCGATGGCTGGCGCCGGCTTTCATGCTTGCTCGCCGGCCCCAGCCGGGGCGGTCAATTCGCATCGACGTGCAACAGCGGCATTGTTGCGCCAGCGTCGGTGCTGATCCGGCCGACTGAGACTTGAATCCCACCGGCAAACCTGTGGGCAGGTCTTCCTCGACGGTGACCTCTTCGGCGAGCCCGAATGGGCTGGGCGTGAAGACCGGTGGGGACGACGTCCGTTGTACCGCGTGGGACATATTCAACCGGCCGGGGCGTGCCCATCAGTACAAAGGCGTCGGTGGGGCGGGCTCCGCTGACGACTTGAGACATAACGCAGTGCCGCGGGTTCCGGCTGGCCCATAGTCTATGCGCAGTAGTCGCAGCGGCTCGACGCGGGCAACTCGGTGTAGCAGCTCGGGCAGCGCGGTCGGGGCACAGGCTCCTTCGCAGCCTTGCGAGCTGCCCGACGCTCGGCCACTTCTTTAGTCAGCTCAGGTCGGCCACCATCAGCAGGCAGGCCGACAGCGTCGTAAGTCCGGTAACACAGAAGGCGATGCTCGGCGGCGTAGGCCTCGATATCTTCGCCGGGGACACCCAGGACCGATTTTGGTGCCCTGGCGTAGCCATCCCCGATCGTGCCGTCCTGACGTACGCACAGCGACGTAAGCGGCGGCCCACCCGCAGCCTTCGCCAAGATGGCGACCTCCTCGAGGAGTTTCCCGATCCAGTTGGTCAACAGCATGCGCGTACGGATGCCTGACCGCTCCTGCACGTGCTCGCCGAGATCCTTGTATTTGATGACGGCGTTGTACCGGCGTGCCGTCGTGACCAACTCCTCATGGGCGAGCGGTACCCACGCTGCGAGCGCATCCACGAACGCCACGGGCGAATTGTCCGCCACGCGATAAGTGCCTGGCCCCGTCGTCACGCTTTGACCCTACGGCTCGCCGCAGTCAAAGTCGAAGATCGCCGCGAGGGAGCCCGGTCGCAAGCATGAGGTCGACCGAGGTCGAACCTTGCGTGACGCGCGCGGTGCGTGCGACGAGACGGCTCGGTGTTTCAGCTGGGGTGGCTGCTGGCGAACGGCGTCGGCCCGCTCGAGACGGTCGACGGCATCGAGCGCGTGCCCGAGCCCATCGCAGCGTTGACGACAATCGCACAGCGGCACACCGGCTCCGCCCGACGGCCGACCGCAGAGGTGATCGCCGCCGCGCAAGCCCAGTTCCCCGCCTTTGAGGCACTGCTCAACGCGCACGCACCGGCGGAGTAGCCCTGGAGTTTGACCTGTCAATGATGGAAGCCGGATCCTCATGATCGGCAAGACAGGCCCTAGACGGCAGCTACAGGAGTTGGTGGCAGCGAGTGGGGCGCGTTCAGGATTGCTGACCCTGGTTGCGCAACGGCCGGGCTTGGTCGACACCGCACCAGGCCCGGCCGCTGCGTCACGCGGCTAGGAAATGTTCCAGCGCCGGTTCCAGTTCACGCTGCAGGTCCATACCTGCGGTGGTGCGCCGATGTCGTAGCTGACATCCTTGACGCCGAGGCACTTCTTGCCCGTCATGGTGACGAGTTGCAGCCAGGGGTCACCCGGCGTCGCCGGAGCCGCGATCCATTCCTGCGGATTCGTACGCTTCAGCCTCCGTGCTCATGTGGTGCACCGACCGTGTAGAGAAGTGTGGCGAGCGACAGGAGCGCCACAATGATGCGGATTCTCATGCCGGCCCCTCAGCTTCCTTCTGTCATTGGTGCGCCGATGGTGTAGAGCAGCAGGGCCAGCGACGCTAACGTGAGCATCGCGTAGGCGGCCTGGCGCCAGACGGTGGACATGGTCATGTTTCACCTCCCGTGATGTGCTGGGGTCCCGGATCGGGTTGGTCGTGGCGGCGACGCATCGCGAGCGCCGTCAGCGCGACGGTCCCGGCGCCAATGAGCACGTCGCCGGGACTGACGAGCTTCTTCAACGGCGTGACCGGGATCGTGTCACCGAGGAGCGCGAACCGGGTCGCATCGTCCGCGGGTTCGTTCTTGGGCGTGGTGAGATCCGGCCGTAGGCCGACCGCCTCAGCCCCGCTCGGCTGGTATGGCATGCGTCCGTTGAGTGCGACCGTCACTCCATTGGCGAGCGCACCTACCGTGATGGCGACGCCAGCGACGCGGATCGCGAGCGGCCATCTGGGAAGGTTCATGGCCAGCCACCACAGGACCAGGCCGAATACGACGACCAGCGTGCCGGGATGCCGCAGGGCAGCCACGTGGTACTGCGCCGCCTGGACGACGGCGGCCAGCCACAGGAGCCACACGGCCGAGAGTCGGATGCTCCGCAAGCCGGCGATTCGACCCCCGCTGGCGTAGCCGACAAGGACACCCACCGTCGGCGGTGCGATGAGCAAGATCAGACTGTGGATCGACATGGCGCCACCGTGTGGGCCTCGACGGCCCTGAGTCCGGTCATTTGCGGTCCCTATCGTGGAGTTCCCCTCAATAGACCAAGTCCAGTGTGGATTGCCGGATCTGATCGCGGCATGGTTCTTCCGTCCATCGGTTCACTGATGATCGGGCTTCACGCGTAAGGGTTGAGGTTGCGTCCGCTGGAGTGGGGTGTACGACTTGCCCGTGATGGGCCGACCATGTGACGCGGAGCGGTGAGGCGGAAGTGGGGTGGCCGGGGACGCTTGCGGGCAGAGCACAGGACGATTGCCGAATAGCCGTGTGAGCTCTCCCGGGCGACCTGCCGTACCTCAATTGATCCGTCCAGCGGCCCGAATTCGGGTCGCAGCACCGCCCGGAGGTCGTGTTCGTCGACATCCGCACTGGGAAAAGTCTTCTCCCCGACGGTGTAACCGCGGCAGCGGCGCAGGGCCGCGGTGACGAAGAGACCCCCGGGCCGGACCAGGCCAGTGATGTGGCGCATGAAGAACTGCCAGGTCGCCCGGTCGGCGGTGGCGGAGTCCGCGCAGTAGGCGCTGACCACCGTCGCGTATCGGCGGTCCATCGGGCGGGGCTGCCGGGCGTCCACCCGGATCAGCGCGGTGATCTTCTCCCGGGCGAGATCCTCACGGATCGCCACGTCCTCGTCGGTCGGGCAGCTGACCCCCTCACACCGCAGGGTGTAGCGGACGAACGGGCGCCAGTCGTGAGCATCGTGCTCGCGGTCGATCCACCGCTGGATCTCGTTGAGATTCGCCGGCAGGTAGTCGCCCAGGTGGATCTCCGAGGCCACCTCGGCGGCCGCGAAAACGTGATGCAGGGTGGGCCCCACCCCGAAGAACAACACGGGCTGACCACGTTCCGCGCGTCGCATCGCCTCGACGAGGAACGCGATGGTGGCGATCTCGTCCGGTTCGACGGTGCGGTAGTAGCCGGCGAGGTACTCCGCCGGTATCCAGTCCGTGTCGAATGACGCGTACCGGCGGCGCCGCCGGGTCAGGAAGGCTCGGGTGAGGCGGGCGAGGCCGTACTCGTACAGGGCGGCGCCCAGGTTGGCGCCGCCGAGGAACACGAGTGCCTCGTTCGAGGTGATCGAGTCGCTGAAGGCGGCGATCCCGAAGGCGCCCGCGTAGTAGGGCACCTCCTTGGCGACCTCGGTACCGGCGTACCCGAGGGCCGCCGCCAGGCGCGGTGCGCGGACACCGCTCGCCCTGCGCCGGAGCACGTCGTACAACGCCTTGGACAACACGTTGGTGCTGGTGCCCGTCGTCGCCAGGAGCGTCCAGTTCGCCCGCACACCGGTCCGCAGGCCGAACCCCCAGACCGCGTAGGTGGCGACCAGAAACGCCACCGTCCCGCGGTGGTCGAGGCTGCTGAGCAGGCCGGACGCGACCAGGCACGCGCCGGCCGCCACCACGCTCGCCTCCAGCGCGTAGGCCGATGCCGTGGTGGCGACGAGGCTGAAGACCCAGTTCCAGAGCTTGCGGTGCGTCGTCGGGGCACGGTCCGCCCGCCGGCCCACCGGAGCCGCACCGATGTCGTTCATACCGGTGCCGCCGCTCTGGCCGGTCGTCGGCCCGGCTCCCAGGCCATCGACTGGAACACCGCGACCACCAAGGCGCAGACCGGTCGCCCGGTGCAGCGGGCGCCGGCGACCGCGATGCCACGCGACGGGAAGCTCGTGCCGCGGTTGCGGCACAGCGCGTCCAGGGACGTGGTCACCAGCCCCCGCAGGCTCACCTCGTCGTCGGCGTCGTGTTCTACCAGCAGTCCGCGCCCGCAGTCGTCCTGCACCCAGCCGAGACCAGCCCAGGCCTGTGCGTCCGGCACCGCCGTCCGCGCCCGTGCCACCACGCAGTACAGCCGGTCGCCCCAGCTACCCGGTGTACGGCCGATCCGGTCGACCTGCTCGACGGAGCTGGCGGGCGGCAACACCGAGCTGAGGTAGATCAGGTTCCGGTCGGCGACACCGGCCGCCACCAGCGCGGCGTCGAAGGCGGCCAGCTCGGTCGGGCCACGGCCGACGGCTCCGGCCACCAGGATGTTCATCGCTGTCCGCCGTCCGCGCGGACTGCGGGCGGGGAGTCTTGCACTGTCCGCGCCCGTTCCGATCCGGTGCGCTCGGCCTCGACCAGCACCCGGCGGGAAAGCTTGCCCGACGGCGCCCTCGGCACTGACGAGGTGAACCGGACGGCGCGGAGCCGCTTATAGGGAGCGACCCGCTCGGCCACGTAGGCCAGCAGTTCCGCAGCTGTCGCCGGTCCCCGCAGCACCACGTACGCGACCGGCACTTCGCCGGCGTCCGGGTCGGGCCGGGGTACCACGGCCACGTCCGCGACCGCCGGGTGGGTGAGCAGCAGGTGTTCCAACTCGGCCGGCGCCACCTGGTACCCCTCGTACTTGATCAATTCTTTCAACCGGTCGACCACGTACAGGTAACCGTCCTCGTCGAAGTAGCACAGGTCCCCGGTGCGCAGCCAGCCGTCGGCGTCGATGGTGGCGGCCGTGGCCTCCGGACGGTCGCGGTAGCCCCGCATGACCTGCGGGCCGCGGATCCATAGCTCGCCGGCGCGCCCGGCACCAAGGTAGGCACCGCCGTTCGGATCGACGACGCGCGCCTCGGTGTTCGGCACCAGTCGACCGACCG
Organism: Micromonospora sp. NPDC005254; assembly: GCF_042872525.1. Lineage (NCBI taxonomy): Bacteria > Bacillati > Actinomycetota > Actinomycetes > Micromonosporales > Micromonosporaceae > Micromonospora > Micromonospora sp. NPDC005254. The sequence goes on from NZ_JBIAKM010000003.1 coordinate 702,554, forward strand.
ACCCGCGCCGCGGCTGGTCGAGTGGCCCTACGGCGACCATGGCGGTGGCTTCCGTCATGCCGAGGCCCTGGCTGACCACACACCCGAGCCGCTCGGCGCATCGCTGCTCCACATCGGCACCGAGGGGAGCCGCACCCACGCCCAGACTCCGCAACGAGGACAGGTCGTGGTCGTCCACCAGTGGATGATCGGCCAGCGCGGTCGCCATCGGCGGCGACACGATACTGACCGTCACCCGGTACTCCTCCATCGTCCGAAGGAAGGCTTCGAGGTCGAAGCGCGCCAGGGTGACGACGGTCGCGCCGGCCGCCAGACTGCACGGCAGCACGACGTTGAACCCCATGACGTGGAAGAACGGCGCCGCGGCGAGCACCACGTCGTCCTCGCGGAAACCCATCACCGCCTGGCTCTGGCGAACGTTCGTCACCACGCTCGAGTGGGTCAGCTCCACTCCCTTGGGCAGGCCGGTGGTGCCGCTGGAGTACGGCAGGGCGGCGAGTCCGCGATCGGGGTCGTCCGCGAGCGTCGCCGGCGGGTGGTGGTGGGCGATCAGTTCACGGAACGACGTTGCGCCGACCGCGTCCCCGAAGACCAGCACCTCCTCGACGCCCGCCCGCTCGGCGGCGGCCACCGCGCGGTCCAGGAACGGCGGCACGGTGACCAGCATCCGCGCCCCGGCGTCGGCGAGCTGACCGGCCAGCTCCTCGACGGTGAGCATCGGGTTGGCGCCGGTGATGATCCCGCCGGCTGCCATCGTCCCGTAGGCGGCCAGGGCGAACTCCGGCGAATTGGGGCTGTAGAGGGCCAGCACGTCACCCGGGGCGAAGCCTCGGGCGACCAGGCCGGCCGCGACCCGCTCCACACCGGTGGCGAGTTGCCGGTAGCTGATCGTGCGGCCGGTTGCGCCGTCGATCAGGGCCGGCTTGTCGCCGAGGCGGGCGGCATGCCGCAGTACCAGCGATGGCACGGTGGTCCCGCCGACCTGGACGTCCGGCAGATCGCTGCGGGACGGATGAACAACGGCCATGGCTACTCCTTCACCGTTGACGCCGGCACCAACCTGGGCAGGTTGCCGCTGGTGGGCCCGGGTTCCGACACTCATGAGCCGACCGTAGGGAGCCGCCGTGTGCAGACCGTTTCCCGACCGTTTTCGCAGCGTGGAAAGCGATAGAGTTCTTTCCGGACGACGACGGTGGTGGCTATGCGGAACCAACAGTTGCGTGTCCGGGTGCTCGGCGGGGCCGAGCTGACGATGGATGGGCGTCCCCTGGTGGAGCTGGCCTCCGCCAAGGCGGCGGCGCTCCTGTTCTACCTGGCGGTTACCGGCACCGCGCACTCACGCTCGGCGCTGGCCGGGTTGCTCTGGAGCGACCTTCCGGAGCCGACGGCCCGGGCCAATCTGCGGCTGGTGCTGACCAAGCTGCGCCGGGTCGTCCCGGAGCAGGTGGCAGTGAGCAGGCAGACCATAGCGCTGGCGGACAGCCGGCAGGTGTGGGTCGACGTCGTGGAGGTGAGCCGGGTGGCCGCCGCCCACCAGGACGACGACGAGCTGCTGGAGGCCGTCCGGCTCTGCCGAGGCGACTTCCTCGAGGGTTTCGGCGTCCCGGGAGCGCCGCTTTTCGATGATTGGCTGACCGAGCGGCGCGCCGCTGTTCGGGCGGACATGCTCGCGCTCATGGACCGTGCCGTGCAGCGGGCCAGAGACCGGCGGGATGCTGCCGGCGGGATTGAGGTGACCCGCCGCCTGCTGCAGCTGGAGCGCCTGCACGAGGAGGCGCACCGTGCGTTGATGTGGTTCCTGGCCGTGGGCGGTCAGCGTAGCGCCGCGCTCGCCCAGTACGAGACCTGCCGCTATCTCCTTCGGGAGGAGTTGGGTATCGAGCCGGCGGCGGACACGCTTGCCCTCCGTGACGAGATCGCCGCCGCCCGTGGGTTCACCGCGCTGGGTGTTGACCCGCTCGCGTCCGCCGCTCGGCAGGACGTGGCCTTGGCGGCCGGGTCGCCGACGACCGATCTGCCTCGCCCGCTCACCGCGCTGGTCGGTCGGGAAAGGGAGCTGACGCGCCTGCATGAGCTTCTCGATGATCCCACGTGCCGGCTCGTGACCCTGGTGGGTCCCGGCGGGATCGGAAAGACCCGGCTGGCGGTAGAGGTCGCCGCGTATCGGCAGGGGCGTCGTCGTGACGGGACGGTGTTCGTGTCGTTCGTTGGCACCAGCCCGGCCCGGCCGGCCGAGGCCGCCGATCTGGTCGTCGCCGGTCTCGCCCGCGCGCTCGAGATCGACCTGGCTGTGCCCCGCGAACCGCTGGACCTGCTCGCCGAGCAGTTGGCCGGCCGCGAGCTGCTTCTCGTGCTCGACAATCTGGAGCATCTCCGCGACAGCGCGGGGGTGCTCGCCGAACTCCTGAGGCGAGCACCCGGCGCGCAGCTGTTGGTGACGTCCCGGCGGCCGCTGGGGCTGGGTGTGGAGTGGCTGGTCGAGGTGCCAGGTCTGCCGTACCCACCGCCGGGCGCCGACGCGGACGCCGCCGGCTACGAGGCGGTGCAGCTCTTCCAGGAGCGGGCCCGGCTGCTGCGTCCCAACTCCCCCGCCATCGACGGCACCGCGGGGGCCGGCCGCGTGTGCCGGCTGGTCGCCGGTGTGCCGCTGGCCATCGAGCTGGCCGCCCGCTGGGTGCGCTCCGCCACCCCGGCCGCCATCGCCGATCGGCTCGCCAGCGGGCTCGAACTGCTCGAGACCACCGCACCCGACGTGGAGCGGCGACACCGCAGCCTCCGCTCCGTGATCGACTGGTCGTGGCAGCTGCTGACCGACGAGGAACGCCGGACCCTACGGCGGTTGTCGGTGCTGCGCCGTAGCTTCGACCTCGCGGCCGCCGGCGCCGTGGCGGGCGCCGGACTGCCGATGCTGGCCAGCCTCGTCGACCAGTCGCTGATCGCGGTCGGCGAGGACGGCCGCTACGAGATGCACGAGCTGCTCCGGCAGTACGCGGCCGAGAGCCTGGCCGCGGACCCCGCGGAGGAGGCGCGGACCCGGTGGCGCCACGCCGAGCACCACGTCGCACTGCTGCCCCCGCCGGGCGAGGCCCGCACCGAGGGCGGGCCGAGTCTGGAAACGGAGCAGGAGAACCTGCGCGCCGCCACCGAATGGCTCATCCTCGGCGGCGACCCGATCACGCTCGACGCTCACCTGGTCCGGCTGTGGGCGGTGTACCAGCGCCTGGGCTGGTTCCGGGAGGCTCAGGCCTTCTTCCGCGCGGCCCTGGAACGTCACGTCGCGCCCCTGCATCGGGCCCGCTGGCACCGCATGCTCGGCGAGACGCACCAGCAGATCGGGGAGGCGAACGCCGCTCGGTACCACCTGGAGCGGGCACTGGACCTCCTGGTCGGCCGCGTCCCGACGTCGACGTCGGGACGACTGGGGATGATCGCGTCACAGGTGATCCGCCGGACGCTTCACGGCCTGCGGCCGGGTGGTGTCGTGACCCGGGGTGCGGACCGGCGTGAGGCGGCCCGCGAACGCGCTGCCGCCTGCTTCACGATCGCCGAGGTTTACTGGGTACTCGATGAGCACCTTCCGGTCCTCGCCGCGTCGATCTCGTCGCTGAACGCTGCCGAACGCGCCGGGGACCTCGATCTGATCGTGCGGGCGCAGGCTGGTCTCGGGATGATCATCGGCACCGTGGGGTTGCACCGGCTCGCGGGCCGCCACCTTCGCGCCGCGAGCAGCGCCGTCGAACGCACCAACGATCCGCTCACCGCCTGCTGGGTCGGCATTGTGGGCGGGCTGCACTGGACCGGGGTCGGCGACTGGGCCGCCGTCGACCTCGGCGCCGACCGGGTCCTGAAACTCCGGCGCCGGACACCGATGCACCGGTGGGCCGACGAGGTGCTCCTGATCAGCGCATTCAGCCGGTACCTCACCGCCCGCTACGCGCAGGCGGCCGCAGCGGCCGCCGAGGCGATGGCCTCCGGCCGAGACCGCCGCGATCCCGTCGTACACCTCTGGGGTCTACTCGTCCTGATCGAGACGGCCCTGCGCGCCAACCCCGACGACCCGGCGCTGGCAGGCTGGTTCGAAGAGGCCGCACAGCTCTTGCCGGCAGCGGCCAGGATCGACGCGGCCCGCCTCCACGCCGCCGTGGCTCGCCAACACCTTGCCAGCGGGCAGCCGTTGGACGCGTGGCAGGCGATCCGCACCGCCGACCACCTGATCGGCCCACATCCGTCGTTCGAGCAGTACGCCATCGAGGCGCACGCCGGCATTGCCGAGGTCTCTCTGGCGCTGCTCGAGCTGGCGGATCCGCATCGACGATCGGCGCGCGGAGCGGGCGAGCCTGACCCGGCCGAGCTGCGCGAAAGCACCGCAGTCGCCCTGCGCCGGTTACGCCGCTACGCCCGCACGTTTCCCATGGCCCGTCCGAGGGCGCTCATCTGCCTGGGCTGGTACCGATGGCTGGGCGGCCGGGCCGAGCCCGCCCGGCGGGCGTGGGTCCGGGCAGCCCGCGAAGCCGGGCGACGTCAGATGCCCTACGAGCTGGCACGCGCCCATTACGAACTCGGCCGTCACCTCGTCGCGGGACAGCGGTCAGCCCTCGGGCTCGACCGGGCTGAGCACCTTGAGCGAGCGATCGCCGAATTCGGCCTTGCCGGATGCCGAGCGGACCTGCGCCGAGTTCAGGCGCTCGCCCGGCGGACCGGCTCGTAGCCCGCATCGCAATACCAGGCTCCGTTGCGTTGAGCGTCGCCAAGATCGAGGCAGACTTGAGCAGTGAGGTCGTCGACCCGACCTCACCCATGGCCGCCTCCGACGTCCGCGTTCGCCGGCTTCCGGTTCCCGCCGGAGGTGATCGTGGTCGCGGTCCGCTGGTATCTGCGGTTCAACCTGTCCTATCGCGATGTTGAGGAACTGCTGGCCGAACGTGGGGTCGAGGTCGATCACGTCACGGTCTACCGGTGGGTGCAGCGGTTCACGCCGCTGCTGGCCGACGCCGCCCACTTCTGCCGGCACTCACCAGGCGACAGGTGGTTCGTCGACGAAACGTACGTCAAGGTCAACGGAGTGCGGCGGTACGTGTACCGGGCGGTCGACCAGTACGGGCAGGTCATCGACATGCTGGTCTCGGCCCGCCGGGACTCCGGCGCGGCCCGGCGGTTCTTCCGACGAGCGCTGTCGACGTTGAAGGTGACACCCGGCGAGGTCGTCACCGACGCCGCGGCGGTCTACCCCGGCGTGCTCGACGAACTGATCACGTCCGCGTGGCACCACGTCGAACGGTACGCGAACAATCCGATCGAAGCTGATCACAGTCGGCTCAAACACCGGTTGGGATCGATGCGCGGGCTACGGACGGACAAGACAGCGCAGGTGATCATCGCCGGGCACGCATTCATGCAGAACCTACGACGCGGCCACTACGAACTCGCCATCGACGCCCCGCCCACTCTGCGGGTCGCCGCTGCGTTCACCGAACTCGCCCAGGCGATCTGACCGCGGACCCGACCCGGGTTCAACACGTCCGCCGATCCGATTACGCAACGGCGCCCCGAGGCCGGGCTGGCTGAGGTAGACCTCAAGGTCCGGGTGATCGCTCATTTGGGGCTTATGCCGCATCCGAGTCATCTGTCCGGTTCTGTTCCCTATGCTCCAGTTGACACCCGTACCCGATCCAGGAGTCCGGCCGGTCCTGCGCCGCGTGCTGCCCACGCCGCGCGTACGCCCGGCTCACGTCGCCGTGGGGCGCGCCCCCGCCGCGGTGTGCACCGCCGGATCCGACAGAGATGCGTGAGACACGATGAAGGACGCGGACACAATAGTCCTGCCCCGGCTGGCGTCGACGGAGGTCGACGTCGAGGACCCCTGGGGTGAGGACCACGCGATCGTCACCCAGGCGACGACCGACACCGGCCGGTGGCGGGTCACCGCCTGGCTGGTGCCGGCACTGTTGACGGTCGCGCTCTGCCTCCTGCGGGCCGGCGTGGCCACTCCGCCGGGCGGCGGCACCCCGGGCCTCGCCGGTTCGCCGCTGCTGCGCTTGTGGGCGGAGGTGCTCGGCGCGTCCGGCCCGGCGATACGGGTGGTGTCGACGGTGGCCGTCACCGCCGCCGCGGCCCTCGTCGGGCTCCTGGCGGCCCGACTCTTCACGCCGCGGGTGGGCCTGCTGGCCGGCGTGATCTTCGCGCTGCTGCCGACGTCGACCCGGTACGCGCAGGAGATCCAGCCGTACGCGCTGACGGTGTTCGCCGCCGTGCTCGCCACGCTGCTGCTCGTGCGGGCGGTTGACCGGCCGACGGTCGGACGCTTCGCCGGCTACGGCGCCGCGGTGCTGCTGCTGGGCCTTTCGCACGGTCTCGCGCTGCTGTTGCTCGCCGGGCACGGCTGGTCGATGTTCGTCTTCCGACGCGGGGTGGTCGGCCGGTGGTCGGCGGTCGCGATCCTCGGCGCACTCCCCGCGGCTGTCGCGCTGGGGCTTCCCAGTGGCGTGGTCGGCGGCGGGATCGCGCGGGGGTCGGAGCCCACTCTGGACGTGCTGGCCGCGACGCCCCGGAACCTCTTCGGCGTCACCGCCCTGGGGGTCGTGCTGGCCGGGTTGGCGCTGTTCAGCCTGCCGCTGCGACGCTCCGCCGCCCTCTACACCGCCTGGGCCGTGGTGCCGCCGCTGGGTCTGCTGCTGGTCGCGCAGGCGACGCCGGTCTGGATGCCGGAGGTGCTGCTCTTCACGCTGCCCGCGTGGGCCACCCTCGGCGCGGTCGCGCTGGCGCGGGTGCGCGCCCGGTGGTGCGCGGTCGCCCTGGTGGCGATCGCGGTGCTCGGCGCCCCGGCGCAGCTGGCCCGGTCCACGCCCGGGGGGCGCGAGCGGGCGACCGGCGATCTCACGAGGGTCGTTCACTTGTGGACGCGACCCGCCGACGGTGCGACGGCACGCGAGGCGCACCCCGCCGGTGGCTGAGGAGAGCGCGGCTCATGGTCGTTTACGTAACCAGCCCGCTTTAAGCAAATTGTCCGAATAGCATCAGCTCCGGTCGAGTTCGAGTCGGGCAGAAATCCATGGGGGCAATGTGGTCATCGCCAGCGATAGCCGGCGGTCTCCCGTCGCCGGGCAGGGCATCGCCGTCGCTCCGGCCCTGACCTCGATCGGAGGGTCGTCGGAGCCGCCCGACCGTCGGCAGCGCAACGTCCGGGCGCGCCGCGCCTACGCGGCGTGCGGTACGACGGCCGGCCCGCTGATCGCGCCGGGGCACGTGGCGGCGCCGGTCCAGTTCCGGCCGGCCCTGTCGCCCGCGTCCCGGCTGATCCTGACGCTCCTGGTTCTCGTCAACAGTGCGGCCGGGCTGCTGTTCGTCGGGTGGCTGCTGCTTCCGGCGCACGTGCCGGGGCCCGGCGTGACCGGGATCGGCAGCTGGCAGACGACGGCGGCCCGGCTCGGCTTCTGCGTGGTCGTCGGCGTGGAGTTGATCCGCCTCGCGCAGAACGTCGTGATCTGGGTCTTCGCGTTCCATGCCAAGGATCCGGTCCCCGTCGATCCGCCCGTCGGCCTGCGGGTGGCGCTGCTCACCACCATCGTGCCCAGCAAGGAGCCGCTCGACGTCGCCGAGCGGACCCTGCGGCGGATGCGGCAGATTGTCTACTGCGGCCAGGTCGACGTCTGGATCCTCGACGAGGGGGACGACCCCGAGGTGAAGGAGATGGCCGCGCGGCTCGGGGTGCGGCACTTCAGCCGCAAGGGCCGGCCCGAGTACAACCAGCCGAGCGGCGAGTTCCGGGCCAGGACGAAGTCGGGAAACCACAACGCCTGGCGGGCCGAGCACGAGCACGGCTACGACGTGGTCGCCAACGTCGACCCGGACCACGTGCCGTTGCCCGGCTTCCTGGAACGGACCCTCGGCTACTTCCGCGACCCGGACGTCGCCTTCGTGGTGACCCCGCAGGTCTACGGCAACATGCACCAGAACTGGGTCGCGCACGGCGCGTCGGTGCAGCAGTACCTCTACAACGGACTCATCGCGCGCGGCGGCAACGGGCTGGACGCGCCACTGCTCACCGGCACCGGCCACCTCTACCGACCGGCGGCCTGGCGCAGCGTCGGGGGCTACCAGGACTCCATCATCGAGGACCACCTCACCAGCATCCGGGTCCACGCCGCCGTCAATCCGCACACCGGCAACCGGTGGAAGGGCGTCTACACCCCGGACGTGGTGGCCATCGGGGAGGGCCCCACCTCGTGGGCCGACTACTTCAACCAGCAGAAGCGGTGGGCGGCCGGCATCTGCGAGATCCTGGTCCGCCCCGAGCTGCGCGCACCGCGCGAGCTGGGCACGCGGCGCCGCTGGCAGTACCGGCTGCTCCAGTTCTACTACCCGAGCGTCGCCGTCGGCCTCCTGCTGGGCAACCTCGCCACCGCCCTGTACCTGCTCACCGGCGTCGGCACGGCCCAGCTCGACGTGACCGTGTGGTCGGTGCTCTGGGCCGGCACCATCGGCACCTGGTTCGCGCTCTGGCTCTGGCTGCGCCGCTTCAACATCGCCCCGCACGAACGGGAGGAGATCGGTGTGGTCGGCATGGCGCTGGCCCTCTTCACCGGTCCCGTCTACGTGGCCGCCGCGGTCGGCGCGCTGCTGCGGCGCAAGCTCGCGTTCGTGGTGACGGCCAAGGGCAAGCTGCGCACCACCGAGTCGCTCGGCACCTTCCGGCTGCACTTCGGCTGGGCGGCCATCGCCGCTGCCGTGCTCGGCGCGAGCTTCCTGCTGGACCACGGCCTGACTCTGCTGTGGGTCTGGCCGGTGCTGACCCTCGTGACCGGCCTGGGCCCGCCGCTGATCGCCATCGTCTCCGGTGTGACGCGCCGTGGGCGACACCGCGACGACGCGGCCCGCGCCGCCGCGCGTACCCGTAGCGAGGACCGCCACCCGCCGAGGACGCGGGTGCCGGCGGAACGGAGTGTGCCATGGCGAGGCTGACCCTGCCGCGGAGCATGCTGGCGCTGATCACCGCGCTGCTGCTCACGTACGCCTTCGTGATCGCGCCGCGCACGGCGTCGGGAGCCCGGGGGGAGGCCGCGGCGACGGCCGCACCGAGCGCCCCGGCGACGGCCGCACCGAGCGCCCCGGCGACGCCCGCACCGCCGCCGCGCCCGGAGCCGGTGCTCTTTCCGCCGGCCGGGAAGACGTTCATCGGCGTCATGACGAACGAGGGTCCGTACGACTTCACGCCGGTGAATGCGTTCGCCGCCGCCGCGAAGCGTCAGCCGCAGGCGATGCTCTTCGGCGCGGGATGGGCGTCGGCGGCCTTCGACCGGGTGCTCTTCGACCGGATCCGCGACCGGGGCATGCTGCCGATGCTGGCGTGGGAACCGTGGGACTACCGGCTGGACGAGACCTCCCGCAAGAAGGGCTTCAGCGCCCGCAAGATCGACAGGATCCGCTCGGACCAGCCCCGGTACCGGCTGGCCCAGATCACGCGGGGGAGCTTCGACCCGTACCTGCGGTCGTGGGCGCAGGGCATCAAGGCCCTCGGGTACCCGGTGGCCATCCGGTTCGCCCACGAGATGAACGGCGACTGGTACCCGTGGTGCGAGACGGCCAACGGCAACCGGCCGGGTGACTACGTCAAGGCCTGGCGGCACGTCCACGCCGTGTTCGAGGCCGCCGGGGTGCAGAACGTCATCTGGACGTGGAGCCCGAACGTCAGGTGGGACGACTCCACCCCGAAACTCGCCACGCTCTATCCGGGCGACGACTACGTCGACTGGGTCGGGCTCTCCGGCTACTACGGCACCGGGGCGCTCTCGACGTACCGGTCCTTCGACGCGATCTTCAGCCCGACGATCCGGGAGATCCGCGGCTTCACCCACAAGCCGCTGGTCGTCACCGAGACCGGCGCCTCCGACGGCAAGGGGCGCAAGGCCGAGTGGATCCGGCAGGCCTTCGAGCTGCTGTCCGGCCACCGGGACATCATCGGCCTGATCTGGTTCGAGGCGCGCAAGGAGGTCGACTGGCGGATCGTCAGCTCACCCGCCGTCGCCAAGGCCTTCGCCCGGGCCGTCGCCGCCCCCCGGTACGACGTCGGCTGGTCGCCGGCGATGGTGCCGCGTACCCGGGTCTAGGAATAGGCCGTCCGCCGCCGTGAGCGTGTCCCAGCCCGTCAGGTCGGACCGGCAACCCGCCGCGCCCGGCCGCGCGGCGCCGGCCGCGTCGGCGCGCCGGGCGGGCGCGCCGGTGTCGCGTACCCGCGTCGCCCTGCCCGTCAGTCTCGTCGCGTTCGCGGTCGCGGCCCTCGGCAGCGGCGGCCGCGAGATCTGGTTCGACGAGTCGGTCAGCTGGCTGACCACCACCCTCGCGTGGCCGGATCTGCGGCATCTGCTCGGCAACATGGACCTCACCCACGCCCTCTACTACCTGGCCCTGCGCGGGTGGACCGCGCTGGCCGGGGACTCCACCCTCGCCCTGCGGTTCCCGTCCATCGTCGGCACGGCGGTGGCCGCCGGCGCGCTCACCCTGCTCGGCGCGAAGCTGTACGACGGCACCGTCGGGGTCACCGCCGGCCTGCTCTTCGTCGCGATCCCGTCGGTGTCCCGGTACGGGCAGGAGGCCCGCTCGTACGCCTGGGTCGTCGCCCTCACCGTGCTGGCTACGCTCGCCCTGGTCGGGGCGCTGGACCGGCCCTCGTGGCCGCGGTGGGTCCGCTACGGCGGCTGCCTGCTGGCGTTGACCTGCCTGCACGCCGTCGCGGCGACGGTGCTGGCAGCCCACGCGCTGCTGGTCGGCTCGGCGGTCCGCCGCGGCGGTGCCCGGCGGGCCCGGTGGGCCTGGGCGCTCACCGTGCTGGTGGTCGCCGTGGCCGCGGCGCCCCTGCTGTACGCGGCGTCCCGCCAGGCCGACCAGGTCTCCTGGATCACCCGCGACCAGGCGGCGCTCGCCCGCTTCCCCCGGGAGCTGTTCGGCTCCCTCCCGGTCGCCGTGACGTTCGTCGGGACCGGCCTGGCCGGCGCCGCCGTGCTCTGGCGCCGGCGGCGCGCACTGCTCCTTCCGCTGCTGGTCTGGGCCGTGGCGCCGGCGGTGTGCTGCTACCTGAGCCACCCGCTGGTGCACCTCTTCCTGGCCCGGTTCGTGTTGTTCACGCTGCCCGCCTGGGCGCTGCTGGCGGCGGTCGGGATCGCCGTGCCGGTCGCCGCGCTGCGGCGCGCGCTGCCGGCGGGCGGGCCTGCGGCGGTGCTCGTCGCGGCCGTGCTGGCCGTCGCCGGGGTGGGCCTGCCGGGGCAGGTGGAGGCCCGACGCAGCCCGGTGCCGGGGGAGGCGGACTACCGCGCAGCCGCCGCCGTGATCGACCGGCGGTACGAGCCCGGTGACGGCATCGCCTACTCCGGTTGGCGCGGGTGGAGCGCCCCACTGCCGATGGCGTACCAGTTGCGCACGGCGCCGCGGGACGTTTTCCTCGCCGTGCCGCCCGGCCGGTCCGGCGGGTTCTGGGCGATCGACTGCGTCGATCCCGCTCCCTGCCTGGGCGACGTCCGGCGGATCTGGCTGGTCGTCGGCGGGGCGGGCGACCCGTACGAGGGCATCCCGCCCGCCCGGGCCGAGCTGCTCCGCCGCGAGTTCGCCGTCACCGGCACCGACCGGTTCGTCGGGGTGGCCTTGGTGCTGCTGGTCCGCCGTCCCGGTCCGTGACCACTGGGGCTACCTGTCCGGTTGTGGGTGTGACCCGTGGACGCCAAGCCCGTCGCGGTGACCGTGCAGGCGAACAGGCCGGACACGGGCCAGCTGATCCCGCACGGTGTGCAGGGCGCCCAGTCGCGCATCTTCGCGATGAAGGCGCTCGCGGCGCGTCCTGTTTCACCGTGGAGGCGAAGCGGGTCGGTCACATCGACGTGCCGCTCTGGGCCGTCCGTGCTCTGTGAGGCCATGACTAAATTCAGCCTCATTTGCCGTATTGACCTTGGGATTGACAAGCATCCTCACGAGCCGCGTATTCGGTCTTACAGCCCTCGGTCCTGGTTGCAGGCCGGGCGGTGGAAGATGAGGCTCCGACGTGGCGATCTCCCTGCCCTGCCTGAAGCTCACATTGCATCACGACCGCGACGCTCGTGGCTTGTTGGAGCGGCCGGGTCTCACCTGGACCCCGGCCGCCTGAGGAGAGAGGCAACGCTGTGCGAGCAATCCCGCTGTTCGTCGTGGCGCTGGTGCTCTGCGGGTGTACTGCACCAGTCCCGCCCGCCGCCGGCCCGGCCTCGCCGGCTGGGTCGGCGCCGGTGCCGTCTTCGCCGGCCGCGTCGGTGCCGGCCTTCCAGCAGAGCCTGCCCGGCAGCGCCCGACGCGAGTGCGTCGCGGTGCCCGGCGACGCCATGCTGGTGCGCTCGGGCGACTTCATCGCCGGGGACTTCGTGGAGTACCGCCGGCAATGGCACCCTGACCTCGGCCCCGACCTGGGCAAGCTGTTCTGGCTGCCGGCCCGCCCCCAGCTCAACGCCGCGCTCACCGTGACCGCGACCTCCGGCGGTCGCACCGAGACCTACAGCGCCGGCTCGCTGGCGACCAACGACGCCGGGCAGGCGATGTACCCCAGCGGCATCCCGTTGCCGGCCGCCGGAACGTGGAAGCTCGTCGCGCAGGCCGGCGACGGGTGGGGGTGCTTCGAGCTGACACTGCCCTGACCGGCGTTCGGCGCGCGCCCGAGCCTCCACCTCACCCAACCCTGGACGTACACCACCAACGCCGACGTCGACGTGATCTGCTTCGACAACGCCGGCGCGGTCACCCCGCACGGTTCCTGGCCACCTTCACCTCCCGGCTCTGAGGCCGGGCCGCATCGGCCGTGGCCGTCCTCACCTCGCCGCCACCGCGGCGAGGACGCCGGGGGCGGTGATCGACGCCGACGAGCCGACCGGCCACCCGCGACGCCGGCACGGTCCACATGCGCACCGATGTGGGCAGCACCAGGTAGGTCGCGCACCTGGTCGAACTGGGATGACCGCTGGCACGGCCGTCCGACATGGAATATCGCATTTCGGTTACAATCGGCCTAAAAGGTGCGTACGGTGCCGGACATGGTCTCTCGCACCTGGCGCAACCTGTTGGTCGCAGCTCTCGGGATGGGCGTGCTCGCCGGTGCCGGTCAGCTCGGCATCGCGTTCAGCTTCGGCATCGTCCAGCTCACCGGCGTCTCCACCGGAGCCACCGTCAACCAGTGGCCCGCCCAGCTCGCCTGGGTGGGCTGGTTCGCGGCACACGCCGCAGTAGCCGGCACCGTCGTCACCGCACGACTGGCCCGCCGATACGGGGTGCTGGAAAGCACCGGCAGATTGGTGGCCATCGCCGCCGCTGCCGCGCTGGGCGCCACCGTCATCGCGCCACTCTGCGTCCGGCCGGCCCAGGCCGCCGATCGTTTCTCTGTGGACCCGATCTGGGCCCTCGGCATCTGCGCGATCGTCGGCGCGCTGGTCGGCGCGGGGGCCGCGATCGCCGTACTGCTGAAGCCGCCGCTGGGCTGGAACATGGCGGCGGTGGGCGGCGTGGTCTGGCTGCTGGCGCTCATCTCGGTCGTCCCGGCGCTCGCAACCGCCGGGCCGTTGCCCGCCGTACGGATCGGCGTGCTGGAGCAGGCCGGGCTCGACGCCGACGCGGCACACCGCCAGGCTCTCTTGACTCTGCCAGCGGTGGCCCTGCTCGTCGGCGCGGCGACCGGCGGGCTGGCCCGTTGGCGCAGGCATCCGCCTCTGGTCAACGGCGCGACCGGCGCGACCGGCGCGGTGCTGATCGCGTTCGCCTACCTGACCGCCGGTCCCGGCGGCGCCGTCGACCGGTACCAGATCACGCCCTACTACGGCGCGCTGCTCGCCGTCGCCGCCGGCGTGCTCGGTTCGGCCGCCGCCGCGTTGTTCCGCTGGCCGTTCCTGTCGCGTACCTCCGAAGAGCGGGTCGTCGAGCCGACCGACATCCTCCGTCCGTTGTCCGACCCCGCCGTGCCGCGGGCCATGACGCCAGGCACGGGCGCGGCCGACGAGCCGGAGCCCGTCGACCTGGCCGGCACGGGGAGGTTCGTCGGCGTGATGGCAGCGACGCACGCGACCGCGACCGAACCGCTGGGCTACGGTGCGTCGGCCGACTCCGCGACGCGGACCGCCGCACCGACCGTTACCGCCGCACCGGCCGCATCTGGCGACCTCGCCACACAGGCCGACTTCGCCACACAGTCCGACTTCGCCACGCCGGAGACATCGCAACCGGCGCCCGCGACGGCGGCCCACCTTCCCGCAGGACCCGGCGGGGACGGCTCTGGAACGGCGGGGGCCGACAACACCGAACCCGTCGGGGCAACCGCCGCCCCGGGGACCGGCCGGATGTACCAGCCGCCGAAGATCGACCGGAACCGAGTTCAGGCAGTTCGGCCAGTCGTTCCGGCCCGGCGGGTGCCGTCCTCGACCGAGCCCGGTCCGGGTGCCGAGGCAACCCACTCGGCCGGCACGCAAGAGGGCGTCGAACCGGCTCTCCCACCTCGGCACCGGCCGCCCCTGCCCAACCTGGACCAGGCCGCGAACTGGGATGCCCTCGCGAACGCCCGGCGCGCCGGTATCCGGCCCACGGCCGATGCCGCGCAAGCCGGCCCCGTAGGGGCCGTTCCGGTCGCCGCAATCCCTGCGCCGGCCGCCCCGGCACCCGTTGTCAAGGCGCAACGGACCAGCGAGCGGGCTGGCGGCCGGCTGGGCCTGTTCCGGCGCAACAGATCCCGGGCCGACGCGGACGGCGCGGGCACCCGGCCGGACCGCGAGCCGCTGCCGAGGCAGGACGCGGAGTTCGTCGACTGGGTGAGCGGGCTGGGCAGGTCGGTGGTGGACAGCGAGCCGGCTCGGGAGAGTCCTCGCGGGTCACTCCGCTCCGCCGGCCGCCACCACGGCGACTGACCGGCTAGGGCGTGTCCTGCCGATCATGGATCGGCAGTCCGCGTCATGACATGCTTCAGCCGTGTACCGGACCGAGGATCAACGGCGCTTTCAGCGTCTGGTCGAGGCGCTATCGGGACGGGCGGATCCCCAGGCTGAGGCCGAGATGGGCGCACCCCTGAATCCCCGGCTTGGTCGGCGATCAACACGTCGGGGCGTTTACGGGGCCGTCCGGGTCCAGGTTCGTGACCCGGATCGCGTCCAGTAGCGCCAGCAACTGCGGGTTGTCGCCGGCCTGGCCGGGGTGAGCAGGATCGACAGCGGCCGGCCGCGTCCGTCGACGGCGAGGTGGATCTTCGTACGCCAGCAGCGGCGCGATCACCGCCCACGCCTCGACAGTCAGTTCACCACGACGCACCACCGGCACATCGTCAACGATCAACCGCTACAAGATCGGCAGGACACGCCCCAGGCGGCTGGGCTGGCCGCCCGCCGAGTTCAGGCTGTCAGACGGTTCCGGTACGCGGTGGCTGAGGTGGGAAGCCTTTCGCGATGATCAGTCGATCAGCCTGCGCCGAGCTATTGCAGTTCCGTGATTTGCCCTGGGCAGGGTGCGACAGCCGCGGCACCAACGTACTCATCCGGGATCGCCGCCCCGCCGCCATGGCCGGAACATGTCGCCCACCGCACGAAGGATCGCCGCCTTCTCGCGGGGTGGGACGCCTTTCGTCACGATCAGTGCGACCACCGTCTTGGCAAGCACCGGTAGACCCACAGCGGCGGTCGCGACCCAAGGGCTGTACGTCACAAGTCGCTCAAGGTCCACTGGTCCCACCCCGCCGCTTCCCAGTCGCAGTTCCACCGGTTCTGACCACACCTTCGCGCTCACTCGGCGTGGTGGCGCTCTGCGGGACAGGCCGGGACATAATCGAGGTGGATCGCCTGGTAGGACAGGCTGCCATCGGAACGCCACAGAGAAACCGCAGACACCGCTGGGACGGATGCGAGGTTTACGGAGTGGACCGGGAACTGGCGGACGTGTCGACACCGGCCGCGCTCGGCGCGGCGCTGCAGTCGCTCAGGGAGACGGCTGGCCTCACGACGCGGGAGATGGACTCGAAGACGCGCCTCAGCGATGTGCGATTGACCCGTACGAAGATCAGCAAGGTTGAAGGAGGTGAGCTGCCGCGCCTGGACTGGCTCCGCGCGTACGTCAATCTCTGTGGAGTCGGCACTGGTACGCGTCGATACCGCGCCTGGGAGAACGCGTGGACGACGGCACACCAGCACGCCACGGCGGGAACGGTGACGCCTGACCCGGACGGCACGGTGCCACCCAGGCAGCTACCTATGGACACCAGCCCTTTCGTGGGCCGAACGGCCGAGCTCGACCAGCTCACCGCCCTGCACAGGAGGGCGGGCAACGGGGTAGCTGTCATATCCGCCGTGCACGGCACTGCGGGCATCGGTAAGACCACTCTCGCACTGAGGTGGGCGCACAAGAACGCAAGACGGTTCACCGACGGACACCTGTACCTCAACCTGCGTGGTTTCAGCGCCGACCATCCGGTCGCGCCTGCCCATGCCGTCCGTGAGCTGCTGGACGGGCTCGGCGTGCCGGCCGAGAGAATACCGGCCAGGTTCGATGCTCAACTGAGCCTGTACCGCAGTGTGCTGTCCGGCAGACGCCTGCTGCTTGTGCTGGACAACGCCGCAACCGCCGAGCAGGTCCGTCCACTGCTGCCGGGCAGCTCATCGTGCTTCACCATCGTCACCAGCCGAAGCCAGCTCACCGGGCTCGTCGCCCGCGACAAGGCCGTCCCGCTCAAGCTGGACGTCCTCTCCCGGAAGCAGGCCAGGGAACTGCTCGATGATCGGATCGGCCGCGGGCGGCTGGACGAGTATCCAGAAGCGACGGCCACGCTGCTGACCATGTGCGGCGGATTGCCGCTGGCGCTCGTCATCGCGGCGGCGAGGATCATGCTCGCGCCGGACCAACCACTGGACCGACTCGTCGCGGAGGCGACGGGCGGCGAACCCGTACTGCGCAACTTCGAGGTCGACGACTCGGAGTCGGACCTGCCCACCGTCTTCTCCTGGTCCTACCGAACCCTCAACCCGGACGCCGCGCGGCTGTTCCGGTACCTGGGTCTGGTACCCGGCCCCGACTTTACCGTCGCTGCCGCTGCCAGCCTGGTCGGCGCCGAAGCTGGCCTCACCGCCCGGTTGATGAGGAACCTGGCAGATCAACACCTGATCGAGGAGTACTGCCCGGGTCGTTACCGGCTCCACGATCTACTGCGCGCCTACGCGAACGATCTGAGCGAGGAGCACGAGACCAGCTCCGGACGAGCCGCCGCCCACACCCGAGTAATCGACTACTACCTACAGGCCGCCCTACATGGTGACCGGCTGCTGGATCCCCTTCGGGAGACCTTCCCGACGCCTTCTGCGGAACATGGGATCCAGCCGCCCAGTTTCGACTCGGCCGAGGGCGCGGCAGAGTGGTTCGAGCAGGAGCACGAGAGCCTGTCGGCGGCGGCTCGACTCGCAGCCGCACGCGGCCGGCACCGACCGGCGTTCCTCCTACCGTGGAGCATGACGACCTTCCTCCACCGCCGCGGATACTGGCGCGAGTACGCCGACCTCTACCGCCTCGCTGTCGAGGCCGCCGAGCCGATGGGCGACCCGCGTGCGCATGGTGTCGCACTGCGCAACCTCGCCAACGCGCTGACACAGCTCGGCGAATACGACCACGCCATGGCCCGCCATCGACTAGCGGTTGACTGCTTCCGGAAAGTCGGTGACATCCAAGGCCTTGCCCGGACCGAACGCGCCATGGGATACGCCAGCGAACAGCTGCGCGACTTCCCCGCAGCCGAGCAGCACGCCAGCACCGCCCTGGGTCTCTACCGGCAGATAGGCGACCGCACGGGCGAGGCGCAGGCGCTCAATGCGTTGGGTTGGTACCGAGCACTGCAGGGCGACTACGACAGCTCGCTCACGCACTGCTCACAAGCCTTGGCTCTGTTCGACGAGGTCGACGACCTCACGTACCGGGCCCATACGCTGGACAGCATCGGGTACAGCCTCCAACACCTGAAGCGGTACGCCGACGCGGCATACCACTACCAGGAGGCCATCGCCGTGTACAGGACCCTTGGTGACCGGTACTACGAGGCGGAGACCCTGCACCATCTCGGCGACAGCGAGGCTGCCGCAGGGAACGCGAGCGCTGCGCAAGCGGCGTGGCAGGACGCACTCACCCTTCTCGTTGCCATCGGGCATCCGAAGGCCGAGCAGGTACGCGCGAAGCTCGCACGCTGAACTCGGCCAATCTGCTGGCAATACGGCCGCACGCCCAGCAGCGGCTCGTGCCGGATCGATCGACCCGCACCGGCGCCTCGCCAGGTTGACTCCGCTCGGTCGGCCGTACGACCTGCGGAACACCGCCGCGGCTCGACGCCGCCGCGCCAGCAACCGAGGGAGCCGAGCGGCGGTAACTTACGCCTGCTCCCTGTTCCATCCCCGGCACTCCCCGGATCCGGCTGCCCTCAGCTCCACCGCCCTGCTGCGACAGGGTCAGCGGTGACCGGACAGCGACACGCGTCACCGCCTCGTCCAGGATGACCCGCCACCCAGCGGGTCTAGGGTGTGGCCCGCGGCCACCGCACGATCTTCGGTCGTCCGCACAAACCATCGATGGTCAACGCGGTGGCCGCCCGCATGCCCGCGCTTCTCTTCGCAGTGATTGACCGGCGCGGGCCTGTGCCTGGTCGCGCAGGCCCCTGCCGGGGCCCGACAGGAAGCGGCAATCGCGGTGATCTGTGCCGGCTACGGCGGCCGGTCCGGATGCGACAACGGAGAGAGGTGTGCCATGCGGTTCAGCGGCCGTTTGCTGGTGGCCCTGACTCTGGGGGGCGTCACGCTCGTGTCAGCGTGCGGCGGCCCGCCGCCGGAGAAGCGGTCGACCGAGGAGCTGCTCACCATCGGGCAGGCCCGTCTCGACGAGATTGCCATTCCGGCAGGCTGGCAACTCCGGGGCGGCAAGGCGGCGGACAGATCGCGGGGCAAGTTCCACTGGGACCGTGACCACCAGGTCAATACCAGTCCGGACGCGGCGGTTCGCGAACTGGACAAGCAGATCGCGGCTGCCCAGTGGAGGCGTAGGCCCGAGGAATCCTGCCTGAACAGTTCGGGAGTGGCGTGCTGGATGTACGACCGGGGCGGCCTGACCATCACGCAGACAGCGCTCGCCAGCACCACCTGCCCGGCGGGCCACCCGGTCTGTGCCGAGGTGAGCATCTCCATGCGGCAGAACTACAAAGAGCCGATCTGATCAGATCCAGCCATGGCGGACCGCCTCGGCACCCGCCTGGAAACGGCTGCTCACCCCGCGCTGGTCGGTAAGCTCGGCCACCACCCGACGCACGGTGCGCGCGCCCACACCCGGGACGCGCTGCTGGTGGCCACCCGCCAGAACATCGAGCAGAACAGGTGACGGCCCGGTGTGGCTGCCGTGCGGTCGGCACGGCAGCCACACCGTCAGGTGCGAATGCCCCGGCCTTTCATCCAGTGAAAGCTCCGGTTCCCCAGCGGGGACACCGCACGGGACGATCCGGCTCCATCGACGTCCGTCGGCATGGAGGTCCGGTCGCATGGCATTCGCGCGTAACCAGTGGTACGTGGCCGCCTACGGCAGCGAGGTGGGGCGGAACCTGCTCGCCCGAACGGTGCTCGGTGAGCCGCTGGTGCTGTACCGCACCGGTGCCGGGCAGGCGGTGGCGCTCGCCGACCGGTGCGTACACCGACGCTTCCCGCTCTCCGAGAGCCGGCTCGACGGCGACACGATCGTCTGCGGCTACCACGGCTTCACCTACGATCCGACCGGCGCCTGCGTCTTCGTACCGGGTCAACAGCGCATCCCGCGCACCGCGCGGGTGGTCTCGTTCCCGGTGGTGGAACAGGACTCGCTCATCTGGGTCTGGATCGGCGACCTGGACCGGGCCGACCCGGCTGCGATTCCCCGCGCACCGTGGCTGGCCGACCCGCGCTACGCGGTGGTGCGGGGCATGGCGCCACTGAACGCGCGGTACGGCCTGCTGGTGGACAACCTCCTGGACCTGTCCCACGAGACCTATCTGCACGGCGGTTACATCGGCACCCCGGAGGTGGCGAACACCCCGATCACCACCGAGGTGGACGAGGACCGGGGGATCGTCTACGTCAGTCGGCACATGGACGACGCCGAGTGCCCGCCGTTCTACGCGCGCTCCACAGGCATCCAGGGCCGGATCACCCGGTGGCAGGACATCGAGTACCACCCGCCCTGCCTCTACCTGCTGCACAGCCGGATCGCGCCGCAGGGTGTCTACCCGCCCGCCGAGGGCGAGGACCGCGAAGCGTTCCACGCCGAGATCGTGTACGCCATCACCCCGTCGACGGAACACACCACCTATGACTTCTGGGCGGTGGCGCGCGACTTCGCGATCGACGACGAGTCGGTCAGCGAGTACCTCCACCACAGCAATCACACAGTCGTCATGCAGGACGTGACCGCGCTCAACATCCTGGAGCAGGTGATCGCCACCGAGCCGGACAGGTACCAGGAGCTGAGCATCAACGTCGACACCGGTGGCCTGGCCGCCCGGCGGCTGCTGGCGCGGATGGTCGGGTCGGGGACGGTGGGAGCGGCGCGGTGAGGTCCCGGGAAGGCTCCCTCACCGGGGGCCGGGTCTACCGGATCCACTGGGTGCCGGGCACCGACAGCCTGCGCGGAGTCTGCCACTGCGGGGCCGAGCGCCGCACTGAGGAACCAGTCGAGTTGTGGGAGTGGCTGCTCGGCCACCCGCAGGGCCACCAGGGTGTGGCTGAGCCGGTGCCCGGACCGCCGAGGCGGCTGGCGATGCGCGAGTGACGGTGGACGTGCTGACCGGTGTCGAGCTGGTGGTCGTCGGCCGCGATCAGGTGGCGGCCGAGGTGGTGGCGATTCGCCTCTGTCGCGCGGACGGCGGTGACCTGCCCGAGTGGGCGCCGGGCGCGCACATCGACCTGGAGTTAAGCGCCGGGCTGGCCCGTCAGTACTCCCTCTGCGGTGACCCGGCGGAGCGGGCCGTCCTGCGGATCGCGGTGCAGCGCGAACCGAACGGGCGCGGCGGCTCCCGGCTGGCGCACGAGCGGCTCACCGTCGGCGCGACCGTCCGGGTGAGCGGACCGCGCAACACCTTCCCGCTGGTCGCGGCGCGGCGCTATCTCTTCATTGCCGGCGGCATCGGCATCACCCCCATCGCACCGATGGTCGCCGCAGCCGACGCCGCGGGCGCCGACTGGCGGCTGGTGTACGGCGGACGCAGCCGGGCCACCATGGCCTTCGCCACCACCTTGCGGGAGAAGTACGGCGACCGGGTGAGCCTGCACCCGCAGGACGAGACCGGGCTGCTCGACCTGGCCGGGTTGCTGGGCCGGCCCGGCACCGGGCTCGTCTACTGCTGCGGCCCGGAACCACTGATCACCGCGGTCGAGGAGCACTGCCGCGGCTGGCCACCCGGCTGCCTGCACGTCGAGCGTTTCACCGCCCGGGGCGACACCGGCGCGCCGGAGACGACGATCGAGGTCGAACTCGCGCTCTCCGGGCGGACGGTGACAGTGCCGCCGGGCACACCGATCCTGCGGGCGGTGGAGGAGGCCGGGGTGCAGGTCCTCTCGTCCTGTCGGGAGGGCACCTGCGGCACCTGCGAGACGCCGGTGCTCGCCGGTGTGCCCGAGCATCGCGACAGCCTGCTCACCGCCGAGGAACGGGCCGCCGGGGACACCATGATGATCTGTGTCTCCCGGGCCCGTACGCCCCGACTCGTGCTGGAGCTGTGAGCGCCCGACGTGGGCGGGGATGATGACGGGGTGCGCGCAGAACCGGGACGGTCGGTGACGAGCAAGGTGCTGGCGTTGCTCGACGCGTTCAGCCCGGCGACCCCGGCGTTGACCCTGAGCGAGTTGGCGCGTCGCACCGGGATGCCACTGCCCACCGTGTACCGGCGGGCCGCGGAGCTAGTCGCGTGGGGGGCACTGGAACGCGGCGACGACGGGCGGTACCGGATCGGTCTGCGGCTGTGGGAGGTGGGCTCGCTCGCCCCGAGGGGCCTGGGGCTGCGGGAGCTGGCCCTGCCGGTGATGGAGGACCTGTACGAGGTGACCCACGAGAACGTCCAGCTCGCCGTCCGGCAGGATCTCGAACTCGTCTTCATCGAACGGATCGCCGGGCGACACGCGGTACCCGTGCTCACCCGGGTGGGGGGTCGCTTCGCGCTGCACGCGACAGGCGTCGGGCTGGTCCTGCTCGCCCACGCGCCCGCCGAGGTCCAGGAGCAGGTGCTGGCCGCCCCGCTGGAGCGGTACACCGAACTGACCATCACCGACCCGAAGCGGCTGCGTCGCTGCCTCGCCGAGGTGCGCCGGGTCGGGTACGCGGTCAGCGACCGTCAGGTCACCATGGACGCCCTCTCGGTGGCCGCGCCGATCCGCGTACCGGAGGGTGTGGTGGCGGCGATCTCGCTGGTGGTCGCCTACGACCGGGCGGACCCGGTGGCGTTGGCGCCACTGGTGCAGGCCGCCGGCCGGGTGGTCTCCCGGGCGCTGAGCAACTCGACCCGTCCGGCCGTCTGATGTAGACAGACTGTAAATCGTTGACGCCCGGTCAAATTTTGCATTACGTTTCCGGTGCGCGTGTTACCCGGAGGTCCGGCATCGACGAAAGGGAGCACTCATGTCTCTGCACGGCAAAGTCGCCATCGTCACCGGGGCCGGGCGGGGTCTCGGCCTCGCCTACGCGCAGGAGTTGGCGCGGCGGGGCGCCGCGGTCGTGGTCAACGACGTCGACGCCGAGGCCACCGCCGACGCCGTGGCGACGATCGAGGCGTCCGGCGGTCGGGCCGTCGCGGTGGTCGCACCGGTCGGCCCGACCGAGACCGCGAAGGAATTCGTCAGCACGGCGGTGGAGCACTTCGGACGGCTGGACATCCTCGTCACCAACGCCGGCGTGCTGCGCGACAGCGTGCTGTGGAAGATGAGCGACGACGACTTCGACACCGTCATCAACGTGCACCTGCGCGGCACGTTCACCACAGTCCGTGAGGCGGTGCAGCACATGCGGCAGGCCGGTGAGGGCGGGCGGATCATCTGCGTCGGATCGCCCACCGGGCAGCGGGGCACCTTCGGCCAGACCAACTACGCGGCCGCCAAGGCGGGCATCGTCGGCATGGTCCGGACCTGGGCGCTGGAGCTGAAGCGGGCCGGCATCACCGCCAACACCGTCGTTCCGGTCGCCGCGACCGCGATGACCGCCACCGTTCCCTACTTCGCGGCGGCGGTGCGGGCCGAGGCGAACGGCGAGCCGATGCCCGCGTTCTTCCGACACGAGCTGGGATTCGGCACGGCGGACGACGTGGCCGGGCTGGTTGCGTTCCTCGGTTCCGACGCGGCGGCCTCGGTGACCGGGCAGGTGATCGGTGTCGGCGGGGACCGCCTGCAGATCTGGACCCACCCGGAGGCGGCGCTGACCGCGCACCGCGAGGGTGGCTGGACGTACGACGCGCTGGTGGAGGCTTGGCCGACGAGGTTCGCCGGTGCCGCGCAGAGTGTCGGCGAACGCTTCCCGAAACTTCCCGAGGAGTTCGAGCCCGCGCCGTCCTGACCGGCCCGAGCAGACCTGCCCGCACCGACCCGCCCGACGGAGGTTGGCCCATGTACCAGCCCGCGATCGACCTCGATGACGTCACGGCGATCGACATGCACGTGCACATCGAGGTCGACGACCACGGTCACACCTCACTGCCCGAACCGCTCGTGGCAGCGGCGTCGGCGTACTTCAAGACCGACGGCCCACGGCCCGCTGTCGACGCGGTGGCGCGGTACTACCGCGAGCGGCACATGGCGGCTGTCGTCTTCACCGTGGACGCGCGTACCCAACTGAAGCACCAGCCACTGTCCAGCGTCGAGATCGCCCGCGCGGCGACCGAGCACGCCGACGTGCTCATCCCGTTCGGTTCGGTGGACCCGCGCACCGGGGGAGCGGCAGTCGAACTCGCCGACCGGTTGATCCGGGAGGAGGGCGTCCGCGGTTTCAAGTTCCACCCCACTGTGCAGGGCTTCGATCCCAGCCACGACGAGTACGCGCCGCTGTGGGGCCTGCTGGAGCGGGCCGGCGTCCCGGCGCTCTTCCACACCGGGCAGACCGGCATCGGCGCGGGTACGCCGGGCGGTTACGGCCTGCGCCTCGGCCGGTCGAACCCGATCCTGCTCGACCCGATCGCGGCCGACTTCCCCGACCTCCAGATCATCATGGCCCACCCGTCGGTGCCCTGGCAGGACGAGGCGTTGTCGGTGGCCACGCACAAGCACAACACCTGGATCGACCTGTCCGGCTGGAGCCCGAAGTACTTCCCGGCCGAGCTGGTGCGCTACGCGAATTCGCTGTTGAAGCGCCGGGTGCTCTTCGGCACCGACTACCCGATGCTCACCCCGGACCGGTGGCTTCGCGACGTGCAGTCGACCGATCTCAAGCCGGACGTGCTCCCGGGCATCCTGAAGGACAACGCGGCCCGACTGCTGGGCCTGGCCCGGTGACGACGAGAGGAAACGCCATGACGACGACCATCACCTACGAGCGGCTCGGCGACCTCGCCGGCACCGACCTCGGCCACACCGGGTACCGCACTGTCACCCAGGACCAGGTGGACCTGTTCGCGGACGCCACGGACGACCACCAGTGGATCCACGTCGACCCGGAGCGGGCGATGACCGGCCCGTTCGGCGCGCCGATCGCGCACGGCTTCCTCACCCTCTCCCTGGCGGTTCCCTTCTGGACCGAGCTGCTCGAGGTCAAGGGCGTGACCACGAAGGTGAACTACGGCCTCGACAAGGTGCGCTTCCCCGCGCCGGTCGTGGTCGGGGCTCGGGTGCGCATGCGGGCCACAGTCGTCGAGGTCGTCGAGGTCCGCGGCGGCTACCAGCTCGCCGTCGACCAGACGATCGAGATCGAGGGCGGGACCAAGCCGGCGGTCGTCGCGCGCGGGCTGTACCGCTTCTACGCCTGAGCCCGGGGGCATCCGTCGAGCCGGGCGAGCACACCACCTCCACCCCCAGGAGATTGATGATGCACCAGCACGGAATTGGCGCCTGGCTGGCCAAGCGCCGGCTCAAGTCCCCGGACCAGATCGCGATCATCCACGGCGACCGGTCGCCCATGACGTACCGCCAGTTCGCCGACGCCGTGGACCGGATCTCGGCGGTGCTGCGGGAGTGGGGCGTCGGCAAGGGTGACCCCGTCGCCTACCTGGGCGAGAACAGCCCCGAACTCCTCCAGGTGATGTTCGGGGCGGCGCAGGTCGGTGCCGTCTTCGTGCCGGTCAACACCCGGCTCGCCGCACCCGAGATCGCCCATGTCCTCGCCGACTGTGCCGCGCGGGTGCTGATCCACGACCCGGACTTCGCGGTGCCGGTGGCCTCCGCCGCGGCGACCGCCCGGACCCCGTACGTCATCGTCAACGGCGAGGGCACCGCGGACCGGCCGGGGTTGGACCACCTGGCCCGGGCCGTCGGCACCGCGTTCGGCGACCCTGCCGACACCGTCCACCAGGACCCGGCGGCGATCATCTACACCTCGGGCACGACCGGTCGGGCCAAGGGTGCGGTGCTGACCCACGG
Organism: Micromonospora sp. NPDC005254; assembly: GCF_042872525.1. NCBI lineage: Bacteria > Bacillati > Actinomycetota > Actinomycetes > Micromonosporales > Micromonosporaceae > Micromonospora > Micromonospora sp. NPDC005254. The sequence continues at coordinate 728,125 of NZ_JBIAKM010000003.1, forward strand.
CAACCTCACCTGGGTGGCGCTCAACTGTGTGGTCGACTACGACGTCGTCTCCACCGACGTCGCCCTCATGATCTCGCCGCTGTTCCACGTCGCCTCGCTCGGGATGGGCGCCCTGCCCGTCATCCTCAAGGGCGCCACGATGGTCATCGCGAGGGGCTTCGAGCCGGGCCGCGCGCTCGCCCAGATCGAGCGGCACGGGGTCACCATGCTCAGCGGTGTGCCGACCACCTACCAGCTGCTGGCCGACCACCCCGCCTGGGCGTCGACCGACCTGTCGACGTTGACGAAGCTCACCTGCGGAGGGTCGGCGGTGCCGGCCCGCATCCTCAACGCGTACGAGGCGCGGGGCCTGTCGTTCTCCCAGGGTTACGGAATGACCGAGGCCGCGCCGGGCGCCACCGCGCTGCCGCCCACGATGACCCGCGTCAAGCAGGGCAGTGTCGGTCTGCCGCACTTCTTCACCGACGTGCGGATCACCGATGCGGCCGGTGCGGTGCTGCCCGCCGGCGCTGTCGGTGAGATCGAGGTGGCCGGTCCCAACGTCTTCCCCGGCTACCACGGGCTGCCGGAGGCGACCGCCGAGGCGTTCACGGCCGATGGGTGGTTCCGCTCCGGCGACCTCGGCCACCTGGACGCCGACGGTTACCTCTACATCTCCGGCCGCCTCAAGGACATGATCATTTCGGGGGGCGAGAACATCTACCCGCTCGAACTCGAGCAGCTGCTCACCGAGGTCGACGGGGTGACCTCGGCCGCGGTCATCGGCGTACCGGACGAGCGTTGGGGGGAGGTGCCATGGGCGATTGTGACCGTCCGGGACGGGGCGTCCGTGGACACCGCCACCGTCCGGGCCCGCCTGGACGGCAGGATCGCGCGCTACAAGCTCCCGAAGAACGTCGTCATCGTGGACGAGCTGCCGCGGACGGCGTCGGGGAAGGTGCGGAAGGCCGATCTGCGGACCCGATTCGGCGCCTAGTCGCGGGCCGGGCCGCGACGAGTTCGGCGAACTCCGCAGCGGACGCCTCGGCCAGCTTGTCGTGCACCCGGCGGTAGGTCCGCACCGATCTCGCGGCGGGCCATTCCGCGTCCATGAACTCGGCCGGCAGCCTCGGGTCGGCGCGCAGCAGCGCGAGCCAGTCCGCCACGAGCATGGTTCGTACGGTGAGGGCGCTCGGCGCCATCGCCAGCGCGGACGGGTCGTCCCACACCTCGATGAAGGCGAGGTGCGCACGTCGGATCGCCTCGATGTCCCAGGCCGCGCGCACGCTCTCGCCGATCGGGAAGCCGGCGAGTTCACGGGCGTGGAAGGCGACCACTGTGTTGGGCGCGAGGTCCTGCCGCAGCCGCTCCAACGACCCGGCGAGGTCGACCTCGCCGGGCGCGAGCCAGAGCCCGTCCCGCAGCGGCGCGAAGCCCTCCCAGGTGAGGGTGGAACGCAGCCGGTGCCGCAGCATCCGCTGGCCCTCCGGGATCGAGAAGGTGACCAGGGTCCACCCGCTGCCCTGTGGGTCGAACGGCCGCGGGCCGCGAACGCGGTCTGTCGCCTCGCGCAACACCGCGGCCCCGTGCTCGGTCAGTGAGAACAGCGTCTCCCGGCCGCTCCTGCTGCGGGCGAGGATGCCGCTGTGCACGAGACGGTCGAGGGTCGCGCGGGTGGCCGGCGCGGCGACGTCCGCGCCTTCCAGCACGTTGATCAGAGCGCTCGCCCGGATGGGTCCCGTGGCGGCGTCGACGACGTGCTCGCCGAAGAAGGCGAGCAACAACTGCTTCGGCTGACGACTACCCACAGCCCTTCCCTTCGGCGAACTCGTTGGCCTGGCCGCCGATCACCGCGCGGATCGCGGGGCCACAGCCTGCCCGCGCTTGGCCCGCTGGATCTGGTCGTAGACGTGCGTCCGCAGTTCCGTGAAACGGGGCAGAGCGCGGGTCGTGATCTGATCGCGCTCCGGCGGCAGGTCGATCGCGAGGTCCTCCTGGACCCAGGTCGGCGACGTGGACAATACTAGAACCCGCTGACCGAGATACACCGACTCGTCGATGTCGTGGGTGACGAAGACAACCGAGATGGTGCGGCTGGCGTGCAGCTCACGCACCAGGTCCTCCAGGTCGGCCCGGGTCTGCGCGTCAACGGCCGCGAACGGCTCGTCCATGATCAGGACATCGGGCTGGTAGGCGATCGCCCGCGCGATCGCCACCCGCTGTTGCATCCCCCCGGAGAGCTGCCACGGGTGGCTTCGCGCGGCGTGCGCGAGGCCCACCGCCTCAAGAGCGTCGACGACCAGCTTGTTCCGGGCCGCGCGGGTGAGCTTCTTGTGCCGCAGTGGCAGCTCGACGTTCCCGCGCACCGTCAGCCAGGGGTAGAGGCTGCGGCCGTACTCCTGAAACACGACGGCCATGGCCGGGCTGGGCCCGGTCACCGGCGAGCCGTCCATCTCGACCACGCCGCTGGTGGGCCGCAGCAGGCCGGCGAGGCACTTCAGCAGGGTGGTCTTGCCACATCCGGACGGCCCGACGATGCAGACGAGCTCACCGGCGTCCATCGTGAAGCTGATGTCCCCGATCGCCTCGACGGTGCCCGTCGCCGACTCGTAGACCTTCCGCAGGTGCTCCACCCGCAGCAGGGTGCTCCGATCAGGCACGGTTGACCTCCCTGATTCCGTGGTACCAGCGCAGAACACGCCGTTCGACGAGACCGAAAGCTACGGCGAGGAAGACGCCGACGAGACCGAGGAGGAGGATGCCACTCCACATCTCGGCGATCAGGTAGTTGCGCTGGAAGTAGGCGATCCGGTAGCCGAGGCCGGAGGAGGAGGCGAACATCTCGGAGATGACCATCAGGATCAGCGCGACCGAGAGGGCCTGCCGAACCCCAGCCATGATCCGTGGGCTGGCGGCCGGGAGAACGAGGAACCAGAGCCGCTCCCACCAAGTGACCTGGAACGATTCCGCGGTCTCCGTCATGACGCTGTCCGTCCCCCGGACACCCTCGATCGTGTTCAGCAGGATCGGCCAGACCGCGCCGGAGGCGATCACGACCACCTTCATGGTGTCGGTGATCCCGAGCAGGAGCATCACCACCGGGATCAGCACCGGTGGCGGGATGGCCCGGAGGAACTCCAGCAGCGGTTCGAGGAGTTCGCGCAACCAGCGGGTCAGCCCGATGACGGTGCCGGCGGCAATGCCGAGCACAATGGACGCGACGACACCGAGGCCGAGGCGGGCGAGGCTGGGCAGTACGTCCTCGACGAACGCCGGGCCGACCCAGGTCTCCCGGAAGGCTTCGGCGATCGTCAACGGGTCGGGGAAGAACCGACTCGTCGTCCTCGTCGCCACCAGACCCCAGAGCACCAGCAGCAGCGTCGGCAGCCCCAGCGGGTAGAGCAGGCTCGTCGCGATCCGGGATCCGACCGTCCGGCTGCGTGCCGTGGTGGCGATCCGCCCGGTGTACGCGATCACAACGGCTCCTCTCCTCGTACCGACTGGTGCCACGACAGCACCTGACGCTCGATGAACCGGAAGACGATGTTCACCATGAGCCCGAGCAGGCCGGTGACCACGACCAGCGCGTACAGGCCGGCGGCGTCTCCGGCGGACCGGGACAGCTCGATCATGCGCCCGAGGCCGGGGTTACCGATCACCATCTCCGCGGTGATGGCGAGGATGAGCGCCACCGCGGCGGCGAGGCGCAGGCCCGTCATGAGGTACGGCAGGGTGGTCGGCAGGACGAGGTGCGACAACTGCTCCCGCCGGGTCAGACCGAAACTGCGGGCGGTGTCGCGAGCCACCGCGTCGACGTCGGCGACGCCGTAGATCACCTGCACGAACACCTGCCAGAACGACGCGTAGATGATGATGACGAGGGCGGCCTGCCGCTGGATGCCGAACATCAGCACGGCGAGCGGGATGAGGGCGACCGACGGGATCGGTCGCAGGAACTCGACAACCGTGTGGGTCGCGCGCCGCAGGAACGGCACCAACCCGACGACCGTGCCGAGGACGAGGGCGGCGACCGTCGCCACCGTCAGGCCGATCGCCCAGGACGTCATGGTGCTGCCCAGCCGCCGCCAGAACGCGAGGTCGACGAGCTGCTCGAACAGCCGCGCCAGCACGTCCGTCACGTACGGCAGGTACAGCGGGTTGATCAGGCCCAGCATCGGGATCAGCTGCCAGACGACGAGGAACCCGGTCAGGCCGACGACGCCCAGCAGCGCCTTGCGTAACGCGCGCAGGCGTCGGGTGGGGAACACGCGCATGTCACTCCCGTCGTCAGGCGGGCGGCGAGGCCCTCCCCGGTCCGAGGGTCGGGGAGGGCGGGATCGCGCCGGCTACTGCTGCTGGATGAGACGGTCGAAGTTGGGTTGCTTGTCGAGAACCTTGTACTTCTGCGCGAGTTCGGCGAGCGTCTGCAGGCTCGACCGGTCGACCTCCCAACCGAAGGCCGGCAGCCGCACCGACTCGGCCACCGGCGGGGGCAGCTGCAGGTTGTCCTTGATGGCCTGCCGCAGCGCCGCTTCGTTGGCGGGGTCCTTGGCCCACTCCAGCGTCTTCTTCATCGCCGCGGTGAAATCCTCGACCAGCTTGGCGTCCTTCTCGGTGCGTTCCTTTGTGGTGATGGTGGTGAGCGTGGTCAGGCCGGGCACCACCGCCTGGTAGGGCGCGACGACGAAGGTGTCGCCGCGGGCCTTCAGCTGGGTGACGAAGGGCTCCGGCACCCAGGCGGCGTCGATGTTGCCGGATTCGAGCTGGGCCGGGGCGTCCGGGAAGGCGACCTCGACGAACTTGATCTTCGTCGGGTCGCCGCCGTCCTTCTCGACCGCCGCCATGATCGTCACGTCGCCGGCCGCGCCCAGGCTGTTGACCGAGACCCGCTTGCCAGCGAGGTCGGCCGGCCGCTTGATGCCGGACTTCGCGGAGGCGACCACGGCGTTGATGTCGTCGCCGTCGGCGTACGAGGAGGCGTAGTTGCCGATGATGACGACGCCGAGGTCCCGCAGGTCGGCCCGGAACGGGCCGAAGGGCTGGCCGATCGCGAAGTCGATGTCGCCGTTCATGAGCGCCGGAATGGCCTGCGCGCCGCCCTGGGCGGGCAGCACCTCGACCTGGAGCCCGCGTTCGGCGAAGATGCCCGCCTTGACGCCGCCCCAGAGCGCGGCGGTCTCGGTGATGGGCAGCGCCGCGACGCGGACCTTGCGCAGGCCCCCCGAGGTCTGGTCGGACGGGTTGGACGCGTCGGAGTCGGTACATCCGGTGAGGGCGATCGCGGTAGCGGCGATCAGCCCGAGAGCCATGACCTTCTTCATTGACGAGGCCCTTCCTGGGCGGGGGTGGTGGGTGCGTCGGAAGTCGGCGGATGCCTCGGATCTGCAGGTGAACTACCGCTGCGTGGGGGCGCACGCCGCTGTGTTGGCCATGGTCAGTCACCCCGCCATTGAAAGTCAATAATTTCTGACGCCCGTCATGAATAAGTTGAACAACGCTCTGCTGTGGAGGCGTCGCACCGGCTCGCGCTCAGACCTCGGGCAGGCCCACGTAGTTCTCGGACAGGCTCCTGGCGTACGCCTCGGAGGTGGCGACGTACCTCAGCGTGGCGGTCTGCAGCTTCGTCTCGTACGGGTCGTCGCGCTCCAGCCGGTGCAGCATCGAGGTCATCCACCAGGAGAAGTGCTGGGCCCGCCAGACCCGGCGTAGCGCCGTGGCCGAGTAGGCGTCCAGCAGATCGGTGCGGCCCTCGCCGTACCACGCGGCGAACGCGTCCCCGAGCAGCGCGACGTCGGCGAGGGCGAGGTTCATGCCCTTCGCGCCGGTGGGTGGGACGATGTGCACGGCGTCCCCGGCCAGGAACAACCGCTCCCAGCGCATCGGCTCGACCACGAAGCTGCGCATCGGGGTGATGGACTTCTCCAGGATCGGCCCCTCGTTGAGCGACCATCCCGGCACCGTCTCCAACCGGGCCCGCAGCTCCGTCCAGATCCGCTCGTCCGGCCACGCTGCGATGTCCTCGTCCGGCGCGACCTGTAGATACAGCCGGGAGATCTCGGGGGAGCGCATGCTGTAGAGGGCGAAACCCCGTTCGTGGTTGGCGTAGATGAGTTCGTCCACCGCCGGCGCCGCGGCGGCGAGGACGCCCAACCAGGCAAAGGGGTACGCCCGCTCATAGGTGGTCAGCACCCCCTCGGGCACCGCAGCGCGGCTCACCCCGTGGAACCCGTCGCAGCCGGCCACGAAATCGCAGTGCAGCTCCTCGTCCCGCCCGTCCCGCCGAAAGTGGACGACCGGTGAGTCCGAGTCGAGACCGTCCAGGCGTACCGCGTCGGCCTCGAAGAGAATCGAGCCACCGGCCGCGAGTCGGGCGGCGATCAGGTCCTTGACCACCTCCTGCTGCCCGTAGACGGTGATCGCCCGCCCGGTCAGATCCGCCATCGGCACCCGGTGTGACTCCCCGGCGAAGCGCAGCTCAATGCCCTCGTGGCGCAGCCCCTCCCGTCGCAGCCGTTCACCGACGCCGCTGCGGCAGAGCAGGTCGACCGAGCCCTGTTCGAGGACCCCGGCCCGGAGCCGGTGCTCGACGTGGTCGCGGCTGCGGCTCTCCAGCACCACGGACTCGATCCCGCGCAGGTGCAGCAGGTGCGACAGCATGAGCCCGGCCGGCCCGGCGCCGACGATGCCGACCTGGGTACGCATTCCCGGCATGCTCCTCTCCTCCCGCTGTCAGAACGGGTACCGCGGAATGGCGCCCTGCACGGTGAGCCACTGGGTCTCGGTGAACGCCTCGACGTTCGCCGCGGGCCCACCGAACCGGGATCCGGTGCCGGACGCCCCCACCCCACCGAACGGCGCCACCGCCTCGTCGCTCACTGTCTGATCGTTGATGTGCACGATCCCGCTGGGGATCCGGTCGGCGAGGGCCATCGCCCTCATCACGTCACGGCTGAGGATCCCCAGCGACAGGCCGTACTCGGTCTGCCGGGCCAACTGCACGGCCTCGTCCTGGTCGGCGAAGGTGATCACCGGCGCAACCGGGCCGAAGACCTCCTGGGCGTACGCCGGGGTCGCGGGGGTGACGTCGGTGAGCACCGTCGGCCGATAGAACAGCCCCTCGTACGTGCCCCCGGCCGCCAGTCGGGCGCCCGCGTCGATGCTCGCCGTGACCAGTGCGTGGACCTTGTCGCGCTGACGCTCGTCGATGATCGGCCCGAGCGCCACCTGCTCCTTCGCCGGGTCGCCGACCGGCAGATGGTTCGCCTTCTCCGCCAGACGCTCGACGTACCGCTCGGACAGACTCTCGTGCACCAGGTGCCGGCCGGTGGTCATGCAGATCTGGCCCTGGTGCAGGAACGACCCCCAGGCGCCGGCGGAGACCGCGAGGTCCAGATCGGCGTCGTCGAGCACGATCAGCGCCGAGTTGCCGCCGAGTTCGAGATGTGCGCGTTTGAGGTGGCGTGCCGCCGCCTCGCCGACCTTGCGGCCGGCGGCGGTCGACCCGGTGAAGCTGATCACCCGTACGTTTGGGTCGGCCACCAGCGCCTCCCCGACCTCGACCCCGCCGGGAAGGACGTGCAGCAGCCCGTCGGGCAGGCCGGCCTCCTCGAAGACCCGGGCGATCGAGACACCGCCGCAGACCGCGGTGCGCGGATCGGGCTTGAGCACCACGGCGTTGCCCAGGGCCAGCGCCGGGGCGACGGAACGGGTGGCCAGGATGAGCGGGAAGTTGAACGGGGCGATGACCCCGACGACGCCGACGGGCAACCGGCGAGCCAGGCTGAGCCGCGGTTGCGCGCTCGGGATGATCTCGCCGAGCGGGTGCGAGGCCAGCGCCGCCGCCTCGTAGCACTCCTGCGCCGCGGTGTCGGTCTCGACGCCGGCCTTGGGTGGGATGGACCCGGACTCCCGCACGATCCAGTCGCCGATCTCGGCGGCGTGCTGCTCGAACAGCTGCCCGGCCCGGCGCAGCACAGCGGCCCGTTCGGCGTAGCCGGTGGCGGCCCAGGCGCGCTGGGCGGCGGCGGCGCGAGCGCAGGCGCGCGTCACGTCCTCGGCGTTCGCCAGGCCGACCTGGCCGATTTCCTCGCCGGTGGCGGGGGATCGCACGGGTGCCGTGCCGCCGGCCGGTTCCACCCAGCCGTCGCTGTGCAGGGTGCCCTGCCAGGTCGTGACGTCCAGCAGTGTCATGGCGGTCCTCCTCGGAGCGTGGGGCCGGTGGGCCGGCCCGGGGTGACCGGGCGGACTTCCGCTCACGAAGGGCCCGGAGTTGTTCGCTTACCGAACGGCCGTTCTCTCCATGAACGTTGGCACGTGGTCCGGCTCGCGTCAACGCATCGCCGGGCGTGATTGCCGGGCACTGTGGACGGCGGTCCCGCCTGTCGTTGACGGATGTCGTTCCCCGTCGTACGTTCGAGATGAGTACGGCAGTCCGCATAGCGAACGGCTGGCGGCAGCACGGTTCGGGCAGGAGGCGGGGAGGCCCATGGCGAAGCTCGTCTCGCTGACCGACGGCGTGGCGCACCTGGTTCGCGACGGCGACGTGGTGGCCCTGGAAGGGTTCACGCACCTCATTCCGTTCGCCGCCGGCCACGAGATCATCCGCCAGGGACGGCAGGATCTGACCCTCGTGCGGATGACCCCCGACGTCATCTACGACCAGCTCATCGGGGCGGGCTGCGCCCGTCGCCTGGTCTTCTCCTGGGGTGGCAACCCGGGCGTCGGGTCGCTGCACCGCTTCCGGGACGCCGTGCAGCACGCCTGGCCACGTCCACTCGACCTGGAGGAGCACAGTCACGCGGGCATGGCCAACCGGTACGTCGCCGGGGCGTCCGGGCTGCCGTTCGCCGTCCTGCGCGGCTACACCGGCACCGACCTGCCTCAGCACACCACCAACATCCGGCCCATCACCTGCCCGTTCACCGGCGAGACGCTGACCGCCGTCCCCGCCCTGCGTCCGGACGTGACTGTGGTGCACGCCCAGCGCGCCGACCGCAACGGCAACGTGCAGATGTGGGGCATCACCGGCGTGCAGAAGGAGGCGGTGCTCGCCGCCCACCGGTCACTGGTCACCGTCGAGGAGATCGTGGACGAGTTGGAACCCGTACCCGGGCAGGTGATCCTGCCCGGCTGGGCGGTCACCGCGGTGGCCGAGGTGCCCGGCGGCGCGCACCCCTCCTACGCCCACGGCTACTCGGTGCGGGACAACGACTTCTACCGGGACTGGGACGCCGTCAGCCGGCACCGCGACACCTTCCGGGCCTGGCTGGACGAGCACGTGCACAAGGCCGGCGCGGCGGCATGAGTCAGCCCGGCGAGCGAGGGAATGCGATGGCGGACTGGACCGCGGACGAGATGATGACCGTCGCCGCCGCACGGCAACTACGCGACGGCACCGCCTGCTTCGTCGGGATCGGGCTGCCCAGCACCGCGGCGAACCTCGCCCGGGCGACCCACGCCCCGAACCTGGTGCTCATCTACGAATCCGGGTGCCTCGGCGCGAAGCCGGACCGGCTTCCGCTCTCCATCGGAGACGGGATCCTCGCCGACACCGCTGACGCGGTCGTCTCGGTGCCCGAGGTGTTCAACTACTGGCTCCAGCCCGGCCGGATCGACGTGGGCTTCCTCGGCGCCGCGCAGCTCGACCGCTACGGCAACATCAACACCACTGTCGTCGGCGGCGACTACGACGCCCCGACGGTCCGGCTACCCGGCGCCGGTGGCGCCCCGGAGATCGCCGCCTCCTGCGGCGAGGTCGTGGTGATCGTCCGGCAGGACCTCCGGACGTTCACCGAACGGGTCGACTTCGTCACCTCGGTCGGGTACGGGACGGGTCCGGGCGACCGGGAGCGACTCGGTCTGCGGGGCGGAGGCCCCCGAGTGGTGATCACCGACCTCGGCGTCCTCGAACCGGACCCGGTCACCTGCGAACTCACACTGACCCACCTGCACCCCGGCGTGACCCGGGAGCAGGCGCGGGCGGCCACCGGCTGGGACCTCGCCGTCGCCGAGGGACTGGCCACCGGTGCGCCGCCGACGGCACGCGAACTCGCGGTGCTGCGGGCGCTGGGGGCGACGAAGTCCGACGGGAGACGACAATGACCACTCAGGACACCGAGGCCGACAGTGGTCTGGTGCTACCGCGGTACCGGCGCGACGATGTCGACGCCCACCCACCCCTGCTCAGCCCCGGCTACAAGTCGACAGTGGCGCGGGCGCCGAGACACCCACTGGTCTACCTGCCGCAGCGGCTGACCGAGATCACCGGGCCGTTGCTGGGGGAGGGGCGGCTCGGTGCGCTCGACCACGACCTGACCCGCCAGCACGACGGCGAGCCGCAGGGACAGCGGATCATCGTGCACGGGCGGGTCCGCGACGGTGACGGCCGACCGGTACCCCACACGCTTGTCGAGATCTGGCAGGCCAACGCCGCCGGTCGGTACCGCGACGCACGGGACACCTGGCCGGCGCCACTCGACCCCCACTTCGAGGGGGTGGGCCGGGCGCTCACCGACGACCAGGGGCGCTACCGGTTCATCACCGTGCAACCCGGCGCCTACCCCTGGCGTAACCACGACAACGCCTGGCGGCCGGCGCACATCCACTTCTCCCTCTTCGGTCGCGCGTTCACCCAGCGGCTGGTGACGCAGATGTACTTCCCGGGCGACCCGCTCTTCTTCCAGGACCCGATCTTCAACTCGGTCCGCGACCCGAAGGCCCGGGAACGGATGATCGCCCGGTACGACCACGCCAGCACCGCACCGGAGTGGGCGCTGGCGTACGAATTCGACATCGTGCTGCGCGGCCGGGAGAGCACTCCTTTCGAGGACGAGGACGACGATGAGTGAGCAGTTGGGCGTCATGCCCGCGCAGACCGTCGGGCCGTACCTGCACATCGGTCTGCGCTGGCCCGACGGCCCGTACGTGGTGCCCGAGGGCACGCCGGGCGCGTTCTGGATCAGCGGTCGGATCGTCGACGGCACCGGGACGCCCGTGGTCGACGCGATGGTGGAGAGCTGGCAGGCCGACCCGGAGGGCCGGTTCGACCATCCGGACGACCCTCGGGGTGCCCGGCCGTCCGCGCTCGCGGGTTTTCGCGGATTCGGGCGAAGCGAGACCGACGGGCTGGGGTGGTACCGGCTGCTGACCGTCAAGCCGGGTGCGCTGCCCGAGCCGGACGGCGGCACCGAAGCACCCCACCTGACCCTGTCGGTCTTCGGGCGTGGGCTGCTGCACCGCCTCGTCACCCGGCTCTACTTCCCCGACGAGTCGACGGCGAACGCCGCCGACCCCGTGCTGCGCAGCGTCGACGCCGACCGCCGTGACACCCTGCTGGCCAGTCCCGCCCCGGACGGGTTCCGGTTCGACATCCACCTTCAGGGCGACCGTGAGACCGTCTTCTTCGCCCTCTGACGGTCTGCTCGGCGGCCTCTCCGGCGCCCCGGACGTCGACGCGGAACTCAGCGACCCGGCAGTGCTCCAGGCGATGCTCGACGTGGAGGCCGCGCTCGCCCGGGCCGCGGCGGACGCCGGCATCGTGCCCGTACCGGCGGCCGAGGCGATCGCCGAGCAGTGCCGCGCCGAGCGGTACGACCCGGCGGCGCTCGGCCGGGCCGCCGACGCCACCGGCAACCCGGTCGTCCCGCTCGTGGGCGAGCTGACCGCGGCCGTGCCGGAGCACGCCCGGGCCTGGGTGCATTCCGGAGCGACCAGCCAGGATGTGCTGGACACCGCGCTGGTCCTGGTGGCGGTGCGGGCGCTCGGGCCGCTGCTGGCTCAGCTCGACGTGGCAGTGGACGCCGCCGCCCGGCTGGCCGACGCGCACCGGGACACCGTGATGGTCGCCCGGACACTCGGGCAGCAGGCGGCACCCAGCACGTTCGGACTCAAGGCCGCGGGCTGGTTGACCGGTCTGGTCCAGGCGCGGGACCGACTGCGTCAGGCCCGCGCCGCACAGCCCGCGCAACTCGGTGGCGCGGTCGGCACCCTGGCCGCGTTCGGCCCGGCCGGTGCCGAGGTCACCGAGCGGTTCGCGGCGCACCTGGGCCTCCCGCCGAGCCCGCTGCCCTGGCACACCCGCCGTCAACCCTGGCTCGATCTGGCCGCCGCCCTCGGTGGGCTCCTGGTGGCCGCCGGCAAGATCGCGCTCGACGTCGGGTTGCTCGCCCAGAACGAGGTGGGTGAGGTCGCCGAGGGCGGCACCGGACGAGGTGGCTCCTCGGCCATGCCGCACAAGCGCAACCCGGTGGACTCGATCCTCGTCACGGCCGCGGCGCGACGCGGTCCGGGTCTCGTCGCCACCCTGTTCGCCACGGCGGTGCAGGAGCACGAGCGGGCCGCGGGCGGCTGGCACGCCGAGTGGGAGCCGCTGCTCGATCTGCTGCACGTGACCGGTGGCGCCACCGCCCGGTGCGCCCGGATGCTGACCGGGCTCCAGGTCCGCCCGGAGCGGATGCGGGAGAACCTCGACGCGACCGACGGCCTCCTGCTCGCCGAGGCGGTTGCCGCGCGCCTGGCACCCGCAGTCGGCCGCCGCGTCGCCCACGACCTGGTGACCCGCGCCGCCGCCGAACCCTCGTTCCGCGCCGCGCTGCTCGCCGACCCCGAGGTCCGCGCCCACCTGTCCGATACGGAGCTGGCCGAGGCGCTCGACCCGTACCGCTGGCTCGGCTCGGCCGGCCGGTTCGTCGACAGTGCCCTGGCCGCCGTCCGGGGAGCGGGCGGATGACCACCCGGTTGCACCTCACCGTCGACGGCCCGGCCGCCGCGCCGGTGCTGCTGCTGGGCAGCTCCCTCGGCACCGCCGCCGCCATGTGGGAACCGCAGGTGCCGGCGCTCGCCCAACGGTTCCGGGTCATCCGGTACGACCACCTGGGCCACGGCCGCTCGGCGGTGCCGCCCGGACCGTACACGCTGGACCTGCTGGGCCGGGAGTTGCTGCGGACGCTTGACGACCTCGACGTGCCGTGGGTCCACTACGCGGGGTTGTCCCTCGGAGGCATGGTGGGCATGTGGCTCGCCACGTACGCGCCCGATCGGCTGCGGCGGCTGGCGCTGCTCTGCACGTCGGCGTCGCTCGGCCCACCCGAGCAGTGGCGGGAACGAGCCGCGACGGTACGGGCCGAGGGCCTGCCGGCGATCGCCGACGCGGTGGTGGCCCGCTGGTTCACCCCGGCCTTCGCCGCCGCGCGGCCGGAGGTGATCGCCACCCACCGCGCCCTGCTCACCGCGACGTCGCCGGCCGGATACGCCGCCTGCTGCGAGGCGATAGCCGCGATGGACCTCCGACCCGACCTCGGCCGGGTCGCCGCGCCGACGCTTGTCATCGCCGGAGCGGACGACCCGGCCACCCCGGTGGAGCACGCCCGCGACATCGTCGGTCGCATCCCGGGGGCCCGGCTGGCCGTGGTCGACGCGGCGGCGCACCTGGCCAACGTCGAGCAACCCGAGCAGGTGTGCCGACTCCTGTTGGAACACTTCCACGAGGGACGTGGTGACGGATGAACGACCGCGAGCGGCACGAGGCGGGCATGACGGTACGTCGACAGGTGCTGGGTGACGCGCACGTGGACCGGGCGATCGCCGGCACTGACGAGTTCACCGCCGACTTCCAGGACTTCATCACCCGCTACGCCTGGGGTGAGGTGTGGAGCCGGCCGGGCCTCGACCGGCGGACCCGTAGCTGCGTCACCCTCGCCGTGCTCGCCACCCTGCACCACGAGGAGGAGTTGGCGATGCATGTCCGGGCCGCGCTGCGCAACGGGCTCCGCCCCGAGGAGGTGGCGGAGGTCCTGCTCCAGGTCGGCGTCTACGCTGGTGTACCGGCGGCGAACCGGGCGTTCAAGGTGGCCCGGGAGACCCTGCGGCAGGAGGCCGGGTGAGCGTGAGCGAGGAGGCGACGAGGTCGCCGGAGTTCGTTCAGTCGCTGGAGCGCGGCCTCGCGGTGATCCGGGCGTTCGACGGCGAACATCCGCAGCTCACGCTCAGCGAGGTGGCCAGACGGACCGGGCTGACCCGGGCCGCGGCACGCCGGTTCCTGCTCACCCTGGTCGAGCTGGGCTACGTGCACACCGACGGCCGGCTCTTCTCGCTGCGGGCCCGGATCCTCGAACTCGGCTACGCGTACCTGTCCAGCCTGAGCCTGCCCGAGGTCGCGCAACGGCACATGGAGGCGCTGGTCGCGCAGGTGCGTGAGTCCTGCTCGGTGTCGGTGCTCGACGGCGACGAGGTGGTCTACGTCGCCCGCGTGCCCACCAAGCGGATCATGACGGTGGGGATCAGCGTCGGCACCCGGTTCCCCGCGTACGCCACCTCGATGGGCCGGGTGCTGCTCGCCGCGCAACCGGTCGAGTGGCTGGACGACTACCTCGCCGCCGCGCAGCTGCGGCCGCTGACCCGGCGCACCGTCACCGACCCGGTCAAGCTGCGCGCCGTCCTGACGAAGATCGCCGCCCAGGGGTACGCCATCGTGGACCAGGAGTTGGAGGAGGGGCTGCGTTCGGTGGCCGCGCCGATCCACGGCGAGAACGGGTCGGTGATCGCCGCGGTGAACGTCTCCGCGCACGCCAGCCGGGGGTCCTTCGAGATGATCCGTCGAGAGCTGCTCCCGCCGCTGCTGGCCGCCGCGAAGCGGATCGAGGAGGACATCCGGGGCGGCCTGAGCCGGACACCGACGGCTGACGCGCGCGGGCTCAGCTCAGCTTGAGGGCCGGCGCGGTGACGACCCGGGCCGGACGGCGCAGGTACCACTCGGCCACCGCAAGGTTGATCACCCAACCGGCGACCACCAGGCCGGCCCGCAGGTTCCCGTCGGGCTGTTCGCCGGTCGCGAGCAGGTACGGCGCGTGGGTGAACGCCTGGGTGCCGGCACCGAGGCCGATCGCGTAGCCACGCACCATCCACCTGCGGTGCCGGGCGATGTCCCGGCGGAGCACGGCGGCGAGACCGACCAGGATCGAGCTCGCCATGGCCGAGCCGAATATGAGCCGCATACCGGCGAGCACGTCGTTGTCATGGGCCGGCAGATCGTACGCGACGGCCATCCACAGGCCGGTGAACGCGACAGTCAGCCCACAGGGGACGAGCACCCGTCCGGCCCGGCGGTGCCAGCCGTGCCGGCGCAGACGGGGTACGAACTGGAACGCGCCGAGGATCGTGTACACCACTGCGCCGACGATGTGCAGCACCACCGGCAGCGGATCGGCGACGAAGCGCGCGTTCGCCGGGGTGACCCCCGGTCCGCTGCCCAGCTCGGTGAGCCGCCCCGCGCCGGCGAGCATCGGTATCAGGCCCAGCAGGATCAACGCGGCCGGTAGCCGCCACTCGCGCATCGTCATGCCGTCGATGGTGGACGCCGCACCCGCCCCCGCTCATCGGCAGATGGGCCGCGACCGGGTCGGCCCAGGGTCGGGTGCCGTCGTCGTACTTCCGCCGGTCAAAAGCGCCTCCGGCCGCGGTTGGTCTCGTACGCCCACATCGCCACCTCGACCCGGTTACGCACACCCAGCTTGGTCATCAGGCTGGTGACGTGCGACTTGACGGTGCTCAACGTGATGTACAGCTCGTCGGCGATCTCCTGGTTGGTGCGTCCCCGCGCGACGGCGACCAGGACCTGTTCCTCCCGGTCGGTGAGCGCCTCGATGGGCTGCTGGCGCGGCGCGGCCGGATCCGCGTCGGCGAACGCCTTCAGCAGCCGCGTGGTGACGCTCGGCGCGATCAGCGCATCCCCGTTGGCGGCGGCGTGCACGGCCTGGCTGAGCAGGTCGGGACCGGCCTCCTTGAGCAGGAAGCCGCGGGCACCGGCCCGCAGCGCCGCGTACACGTACTCGTCGAGGTCGAAGGTCGTGATGACGACCACCGCGAGCGGCTCCGGGACCGTCGGCCCGGCGAGCGCCCGGGTCGCCTCGATGCCGTCCATGCCCGGCATCCGGATGTCGAACAGACACACGTCGGGGCGGAGCCGACGGGCGAGCTCGACGGCCTGCCGGCCGTCGCCGGCCCCACCGACGACCTCGATGCCGGGTTGGGTGTTCAGGATGATGGTGAGGCCGGTGCGGACGATCTCCTGGTCGTCCGCCACCAGCACGCGAACCGTCACGCGCCGACCCCCTCGCGCGGAAGCACGGCCGTGACGGTCCACCCACGGTCGGGGTTGGGGCCGGCCTCGCAGGTGCCGCCGAGCAGGTCGGCGCGCTCCATCATGCCCACCAGGCCGAAGCCGGGCGAGCCGGTCGGGCGGGCGGCACCGGCCTCGCCGTCGTCGCTGACCCGCAGCCGCACTGACGTGTCGTCGGCCGCGACGCTGACCTCGATGCGGGTGGCGTGGCGCGCGTGGCGACGGGCGTTGGTGACCGACTCCTGGGCCAGCCGGTACAGCGCGGAGCCGACCGTGGGTGGCAGGTCGCCGAGGTCGCCGCGCAGATCCACGTCGACGGTCGGCCCGGTGCGGAACTGGCCGGCGAGCCGTTCGATGTCGGCGACCTGCGGGTTGGGCCCCAGGTCGGCGGGCTGATCGCGGCGCAGGACGCGGACCATGGCGCGCATCTCGGCAAGCGCACGGGACGCCTCGGCCTCGATGGTGTGCAGCGCCTCGACTGCGGCACCCGGCTGGCTCGCCGAGGCGGCGATGCCGGCCTGGGCGCGGATCGCCATCGCGGACACGTGGTGGGCCACCGTGTCGTGCAGGTCCCGGGCGAGCCGTTCCCGCTCCAACAGCTTCACCTGATCGAGCTCGCGCAGTCGGGCGGCGGCGCGGAAGCGGATCGCGGCACCCAGCGTGGCGGCGGCGAACATCACCGCGAAGCCGGCGACCAGTTCGCCGCCGTCGATCGAGCCGACCAGGCCGGCGGCGATCACCTTGGCCACCACGAAGAACGAACCGAGCACGGCGTCCCGGCCGGAGCCCCAGCGGAACAGCGCGTAGGTCAGCAGGACCAGGAAGCTCGCCGTGAACAGCTGGCAGGGATCACCGGGCAGCACGTACGGGGCGACCGTCGTGCAGCCGAACGCGATCACCACCATCGGCAGCGGCCTGGTCCGCCGCCACAGGATCGTGGGCAGCAGCGCGAGCGCGACGACGACGCAGCCCACCCGCCACGGCAGATCGGGCCGGAAGATTCCTTCCACCACGATCGCCGGAGCGAGGACCACGATCAACGCCCAGTCGCGCCAGACCCGGGCCGGGGTGGGGGAGACACGCGGCTCGGCCAACACCGCGTGCAGGCGAGAGTGCATGGGTTTCATCGTACGAACGGTGGTGCGACTCCAGATCGTCCCAAAGTACGACCGGGTGGGCGCCGTTGTTGGTCGACGGTTCGATTACGGGAGCTGGAGTTTGGCGCGGACGGCCGCGGCGTCCGGGTGGTCGAGGGCCGTGAGGATGTCCAGTGCCGCTGCCAGTCGGCCCGGCCGGAGGTGGGGTCGCCGAGCGCGTGCCGGGTGTCGCCGAGCCGGCTGAGGGTGTCCGTACCGCTGCTGCGGTAGGCCCGGGCTACGCCAGCAGCCCTGCCGCCGCCGAGACGCCACGCAACCGGAGGGTGTCGAGTGCCGTCGCGACATCGTCGAGGAAATCGTCCTGCAGGACGGCGGGCAGGGGAGCGACGCCCTGCGACCCGTACACGCGCTCGACGAGAGCCCGTGGCTCGCGACCGGCATCGAGCGCTTCGTCGATGCGGGCCGCGTTGGGGTCGTCGAGGACCGTGCCGGGCTGCTCGGCGTAGTGCAGCCACGTCGCCAGCGTGAGCGCCGAGACACGGGCGTCGGCCCCGCCGGCCACGAGATCGCTCGCGGTGGAGCCGACGCGGGTCGGCAGCTTGAGGGAGCCGTCGGCGGCCACCTTGCCGAGCCGGTACGCGATACCGTCGTTGGCGAACCGGCTGACGACGTCGTCGCGGTACGTGGCGAGATCCAGCCCCTCCGGCAGCTCACACAGCGACCGGCCCGCCTCGTCGAGCCAGGCGTCGAGCAGCTGGCGGATCCAGGCCACCCGCATGACCTCGGAGACGGTCTCCCGGCCGTCGAGCAGCCCGACGTAGCTGACCAGGGAGTGGCCGCCGTTGAGAAGCCGCAGCTTGACGTCGCTCCACGGCTGGATGTCCTTGACCAGCCGCACCTCGTCAGCCGGCCACTGCGGGTGGCCGGCGGCGAAGTCGTCCTCGATCACCCACAGGCCGTACCTCTCCGCGGTCACCAGCGCGTCGTCGCGGTAGCCGAGGCGCTGCGTAAGGACGTGCGCGTCGGCCTCCGTCGTACCCGGCACGATGCGGTCGACAAGCGTGTTCGGGAACCGCACGTGCCGCGACATCCACGACGCGACCTCGGCGGCGCGGTGGGAGCTCCAGCGCTCCAGGAACTGCAGGCACAGGTCGTGCAGCAGCTCGCCGCCCCTCGGTACGTTGTCGCAGCACAGCACGGTGACCCCGGGGTCGCCGCGGTCGGCGCGCCGGGCGAAGCCGCCCACCAGCTGGCCGACGACGCTGCGGTGCGGCCGCGGGTCGGCGAGGTCCTGGGCCACCAACGGTGAGTCGGTGATCAGCGTCCGCGACGAAAGCGCCGCCGCGTACCCCTTCTCCGTCACGGTGGCCGAGATGATGCGTGTGGTCGGCGCCGACAGGGTGGCCAGCAGGGCCTCCGGCTGCGACGCGGCGTGCAGCACCGACGTCACGGATCCCACGACCCGCGCGTCGAGCTGCTCGCCGCCGTTCCGGGTGACCACGGTGAACAGGCAGTCCTGCGGTCGCATCCGGTCCACGACGTCCGTGCTGCGCTGGGTCACCCCGGCGATGCCCCAGCCGGCGTCGGCGACGTCGGTCGCGGCGTCGGTCATCGCGGCCTGGTGCGCGCGGTGGAACGCCCCGATGCCCAGGTGCACGATTCCGGTGGTCAGGCCGGCCGGGTCGTACGCCGGGCGGGCCGCGGTGGTCACGCCGGGCAGCGTCCGTCGGGACAGCCGCGGCAGTGCGGCGTTCACGTCCGGTCCGGGAGGTAGACCTCGCGCGCCTGGTCACGCGTCCAGAGCCGGGCGATCTCGTGTGCCTCGTCGAGATCGAGGCGGTGCTGCGCCACCAGTTCAGCGAGGAAGCCGCAGTCCATCCGCCGGGCCATGTCGTGGCGGGCCGGGATGGAGGTGAAGCAGCGCGCGTCGTCGTTGAAGCCGGCGCCGTTGTAGAAGCCGGCCGTCTCGGTGACGAGATCGCGGTGCCGGCGCATGCCGCCCGGGCTGTCGAAGAACCACCACGGTGCGCCGATGCGCAGCGCCGGGTAGTGCGCCGCCATCGGCGCCAGCTCGCGAGCCAGCGTGGTCTCGTCGAGGGTGAAGACCACGAGGGTGAAGTTCGCGACGTTGCCGTAGGCGTTCAGCAGCTCCTCGAGGCCGTGCACGAAGTTCACCGGGTGCGGGATGTCGGCGCCGATGTCCGGCCCGTGGTCGCGGAACATGGCGCGGTCGTGGTTGCGGGTCGACCCGGGATGCAGCTGCATCACCAGGCCGTCGTCCACACTCATCTGAGCCAGCTCCATGAGCATGTGCGACCGGAACAGCTCGGCCTCGTCCTGGCTCACCGGACCCCGCAGACGTCGGCGGTACAGGTCGCGCACGACGCGGTCGGCGGCGCGGGCGGCGTGCGGGTGCACCGGGCCGTGGTCGGTCGCCGTCGCCCCGAGACGGATGAAGTCCTGCCGCCGGATGCGCAGGGCCTCCAGGTAGCCGTCGAAGGTCGACGTGTCGGTGTCGGCGACCTCGGCGAGCTGCTGCACCGACCGCACCCAGTCCGGCTTTTCCAGGTCGACCACCGCGTCCGGCCGGAAAGTCGGCACGACCGGGCCGTGCCAGTCGCCGTTCTGCAACTTCTCGTGGGCCGTCAGCGGCTGGTGCGGCGCGTCGGTGGTGGCGAGGAACTCCACCCCGAAGCGGCGGAACAGAGCCCGCGGCCGGAACTCAGGCGTGGCCAGCAGGGCGCTGAGATCATCGAACAGCCGGTCGGCGGTGTCCGGGCCGAGGGGAGTGTCCAGGCCGAACACCTCGACCAACTGCTGCTCGATCCACACCCGGGTGGGCGTACCGCGGAACAGGTGCCAGTTGGCGGCGAAGACACGCCACGCCTCGCGCGGCGAGGCGGCCGTGACGCCGGCGGGCCCGGCCAGGCCGAGCTGCGCCGGGGACAGCCCCTGCGACATCAGGATTCGCTGAACGTAGTGGTCCGACTCCACGAACAGCTGGTACGGGTCCTGGAAGGGGCGGTCCTCCGCCAGCACCCACGGGTCGATGTGCGTGTGCGGACAGAACAGGGGCAGTGCGCGGACCGCCTCGTACAGCTCGCGGGCGATCGCCCGTGCACCCTCGCCCGCCGGCAGCAGGCGATCCGGATGGAGCCCGGTCATCACAGTCCTTTCTCGACACCCTCAGCGACTCGGTCGACTCACCAGAAGTTGCGCATGGGGAAGTTGTCCAGCGGTTCCACGCCGTCCTGGGTGACCCGCACGATCCGCTCGGTCCGCAGCCCACCGACCTCGGGAACGTTGATCGTCGCCTTGAGCGTGAAGACCATGTCCTCCTCGAGCACGGTCTCGTTGCCCGGGCCGATCCACGGCAGCTCCTCCTCCGGGTCCATGCCCGTGCCGTGGCCAGTGCCGCGGCCCATGGCCTCGCTGGAGTACGGGGCGTACCCGCGCTCGACCAGTACGGCCTGCATGACCTTGTTGAGCTCGTCGGCGGTGATGCCGGCCCGGGCGGTCTCCAGCCCCACCTCGACGGCGTCGGCGGCGGTGTCGATGATGTCGCGCTGCTGGCGGGTCACGGACCCGTAGGCGAAGCCACGGCCGCCGTCGGCCACGTAGTTGCCGTACCGGGCGCCGATGTCGGTCATCACCATCTCACCGGGGCGCACGACGCGGTTGGTGGGCAGGGCCAGGCTGAACGCGGCCCGCGGACCCGACTGCACCATCGACAGGTACGCGGGGCCGTCGGCGCCAGCCTCGATCATCGCGATGTCGGCCACCCGCGCCATGTCGCGTTCGGACATCGGGCCGTTGTTCTCGAGTGCGGTCCGGATGGCGTCCATGGCGAGGTCGGTGATGCGGGCGGCCTCGCGGAGCTGGCCGAGCTCCCACGCCGACTTGCGCGCCTTCTCCAGGGCCACCGCCGAGGTGGGTACCAGTGGCGCGCCGCCGAGCGCCGCCGTGCAGCGCTCGTGCAGGTGCGCCGGGATCAGGCCGTGGCCGGCCAGGCCGACCGGCCCGGCGCCCTGGGCCGCCAGCAGGTCCGTGAAGGTCTGCTCGAGCGACCCGAAGGTCTCCACCCGGAACGTCGACACCTCACGCGCGTAGTCCAGCGTCCCGTCCCCCACGAGCAGCACCGGCTCACCGTCGAGCGGCAGCACGAGCAGCGCCAGGGCGATGTCGTGCACCCCGTCGACGGGGCGGAAGTCGGTGAAGTAACGGACGTTGGCCGACCGCCAGCAGTCGCCATAGGACAGGACCGCGCCGAGCCCCTCGGCGGCCGCCCGCCGGCGCACGCGGGCGATGCGGCGCTCGATCTCCTCCAGCGGGATGGCGGTGGGCGGGGCGGGAACGGCGGTCATGAGCGGGGCTCCTTCGGCATTCCGGTGGACGTGGCGTCGCGCCCTGCCGGCACCGGCGGTGCGCGGACGGCGGGCTGTGTGCAGTGGCGGTACGCGGCCGGCGAGACCCGAGCGCGATGGTGGACGCCTCGGCACTGCCGACCCGTGAGATCAGTGGAGATAACGTTTACCAAGCCGGCGTCGCTGTCAAGGCCCGAACCTTCTTCGCCGTTGCGTGTCGTGCCTCGTCCCGGCTCCCGGAAACGCCATGTCTTCGCACAAAACACCAGCTCAGAGCCCCATATGACGGTCTGGCCGGACGCCGTCAGGAAGCCCGGTGCGGGTCCTGCCCCCGGGTGGCAGAGTCGCTCAGGCGACTGAGAAATCGATTCCTGAAGTGATTGACACGACAGTCGTACACGTCTAACGTCTCGCGGCACGACACCCCGTGCGAGACAACGAGACCGGCCGTCACCACGGTCCGATCCCGGGGTCAGAGCGCGCGCCGGCAGTTCGGCGCGTCCCAATTCCTTCGGCAAAGGCGAAATGTCATGTCGGACAGTTCCACGGCTCCTCGCCGGTCACCCAGTGACGACGACGGCGCCCTCGTTCAGGTGCGCGACGCCGTGAAACGTTATCCCGGGGTCGTGGCGCTCGCCGGGGTCAGCGTGACGCTGCGTCGCGGCGAAATCCACGCACTGTTGGGTGAGAACGGCGCCGGCAAGTCGACACTCATCAGGTTGCTGTCGGGCATCACCACGCCCGAGTCCGGCGAGATCCTCCTCGACGGTGCGCCGGTGGCCCTGCGCAAGCCGCGCGACGCCCAGCAACTCGGGATCACCACGATCCACCAGGAGCTGTCGCTGGCCCCGGACCTGACGGTGCTCGAGAACATCTTCCTCGGCCGCGAGCTGCGCAGCCGCCGATTCGGCCTGCGCCTTCTCGACGAACGCGCGATGCTGGGCAAGGTCCGCGACCTGGCGGTCGAGTTCGGGCTGACGCCGGACGACCTCGACTGCCGGGTCGCCTCGCTGGGAGCTCTCAAGCAGCACGTCGTGGAGATCCTCAAGGCGCTTGCCTTCGACTCGCGCCTGGTCATCCTCGACGAGCCCACCTCGGGCCTCGCCGACCACGAGCGGGAGAGCCTGTTCGGCCACATGCGTGCCCTGCGCGACCGCGGCATCGCCGTGCTGTGGGTGACGCACCGGCTCGACGAGCTCTACGGCCTGGCCGACACCATCACGGTGCTGCGCGATGGCACCCACGTGGCGACCGTCGACGACGTGAGCGCGGCGACGCCCGACGAGCTGGTGCGACTCATGGTCGGCAACAAAGCGGAGACGGTCGGCGCGCTGGCCACCGGCAGCGTCGCGAGGGACACCCGGTGGCAGGGGGACCGCAGCGAGGTTCTCCGCCTGACCGGAGTCACCCGGCTGCCACTGACCGACATCGACCTGACGCTGCGGCGTGGGGAGGTACTCGGTATCGCCGGTATCGCCGGGGCAGGCCGCACCGAGCTGGCGCGGGTCATCCTCGGCGCGGACCGCCTCGACTCCGGCGAGATCGCGGTCAACGGGCTGGTGACCCGGATCCGTAACCCGCGCCAGGCGTACCGCCTCGGCATCGCGCTCGTACCCGAGGACCGCAAGACGACGGCGATCCTGCCCGACTTCACGATCTCGAAGAACATCACCATCGCCGACCTGCGGCGCGTCGCGCGCGCCGGCGTGGTGCTCGACCGCCGTCGCGAGAACGCCGTCGCGACCGGCTTCGTCAAGGACCTCGGCGTGCGTACGCCGGGCGTCCACCAGAAGATCCGCAATCTCAGCGGCGGCAACCAACAGAAGGTCATCGTCGCCCGCTGCCTGTTCACCCAGCCGTCCGTGCTGATCTTCGATGAGCCCACGCAGGGCATCGACGTGGCGGCGAAAGCAGAGGTCTACCGGCTGATCCACGACTTCGTCGACAACGGGGGCGCCGCCATCGTCATCTCGTCGGAGTTGCCCGAGCTGCTTCGGGTCAGCGACCGGATCGCCGTGATGCGCGAAGGCAGGCTCGTCGGCGAGGTGGAGTGCGGCGGCGACAGCACCACCGAGATGGATGACCGTAGAGCGGAGAAGATCATGGCTCTCGCAGTGCGCGGCGGTGTCGCATGAACCTGGCTCGGCGCGTCGCCCGGCTGCTCGCCGTCGACGGCGCAGCAGTGGTGCTCGCATTCATCATCATGGTGGCCTTCTTCTCGGTGAAGTCCGACGTCTTCCTGACCGGGGAGAACCTGCGCAACCTCCTCGTCGAGGCGGTGTTCGTCGTCCTCATCACCGCCGGCATGACCTATGTGCTGCTCGTCGGCGGGATCGACCTGTCGGTCGGCGCCACACTGGGACTGTCCGGCGGCGTCACGTACTTCAGCCTCCTGCACGGCGTTCCCGTCGTGCTGGCCGTGGCGATCGGCATCCTGTTCGGCGCCTTCGTCGGCGCCGTCAACGGCCTGATCATCAGCGGCCTCGGCGTCAACGCCTTCATCGTCACGCTGGCGATGATGAGCATCGAGTTCGGCGTGCTCGCGGTCCTCACCGCCAAGGTGACGCTGGCCGGAGCCAACTCCTCGACGTTCTCCTCGATCGCCGGGGAAAGCGTTCTCGGGATCCCGATCCCGGTCGTGATCTGCGCGGTCATCGTGCTCGCCTTCGAATTGATGCTCATCAAGACGCCGTTCGGCCGCGGGGTCTACGCGGCCGGCATGAGCCCACGGGCCGCGCAGCTGGCCGGTGTGTCGGTCAACCGGGTGCGGTTCCTGGTGTACGTGCTGTCGGGCGCGGCGGCCGGTCTGGCCGGCGTGGTCCAGGCGTCCCGGCTGAACTCCGTGCAGGCCGGCCTCGGATCGGGGTACGAGCTGACGACAATCGCCGCCGCCGTCCTGGGCGGTATCAGCCTCGCCGGCGGCCGGGGCACGGTCTGGCGCGGCGTCATCGGCGCGCTGTTCCTGGCGACGCTCAGCCGCGGGCTGCAGCTGCTCGGTGTCGACCCGCTGTGGTTCACGATCGTCACCGGCGCCAGCATCATCCTCGCGATCGCGTTCGACCGTGGCGTCCAGCGCGTCGCCGCCGGCTGGCTGACGCTCAAGTCGCCGGCCGCCACCCCGGCGGAGCGGCGCGACGACGACGGGACCGCCGGCACCCGGTCACCGAGTCCCTCCGCCCTCTCTTCCGTCGATTGAGATGACTCCTGCCATGAGTACATCCGGGTCCATCCCGTCGGTCCGGCGTCTCGCCTCCGCCGCACTGGCGAAGCCGAGCACCGGTGTCATCGTCCTGTTGCTCGGCATCTGCGTCTTCATGGCGTTCACCGAGCCGGTGTTCCTGACGTTCAACAACTGGTCCAACGTGTTCAACCAGTCGGTCTACGTGCTGATCCTGGCGATCGGCATGACCGTCGTGCTCATCAGCGGCGGCATCGATCTCTCGGTCGGCGCGGTGCTGGGCCTGTCCGCCGGGGTGATGGCCGACCAGATCAACACCGGGCGACCGTTCATCGCGGCATTCATCCTGGCCCTCGCCGCCGGCGCGGTCCTCGGGCTGTTCAACGGCGTGCTCATCACCCGGATCGGCCTGCCGGACTTCGTCGCCACGCTGGCCACCATGGGCATCGCCAGCGGCCTGCTGTACCTGTGGACCAGCGGCTTCCCGTTCACCGACTACATGCTGGACGTGTACTACACGCTCGCCGGGCGCGAACGGTACCTGGGCTTCGTCACCGTCCCCCTGATGCTGTCGCTGCTGATGGTCGCGGTAGTCGCCTTCGTCATGCGGCGTACCTCGTTCGGCCGGCATGCCTACGCCGTCGGCAGCAACGCCGACGCGGCTCGGTTGTCGGGCATCAACGTCAACCGCGTACGCGTCACCGCGTACGTCATCAGCGGCGTGCTCGCGGCGCTGGCCGGTGTGCTCCTGGCCGGGCGCACCACCACTGTCGCCCCCAACATGGGCCTCGGCTACGAGGTCCAGGCCATCGCGGCGGCCGTCATCGGCGGGGCCGCGCTGTCCGGCGGACGTGGCCGGGTGGGTGGTGCCGTCCTCGGCGCGCTCGTCCTCACGGTCGCCAACAACGTGATCAACATTGCCGGCGTCAGTGCCGAATGGCAGCAGATCGTGCTCGGTTCGATCCTGTTGCTGGCCGTCACTCTCGACCGGGTCGGCACCCTCGGCTACGAGCGATCCCTGGCCCGCGCCCGCCGGCAGGCGGTCGTCGCCGCGGACGCCTGACGTCGCTTCCCCAACCCACCACCTTTCTCGGAGGCCTGCAATGAGTGACGCCCGCAACGACAACCTGCCGTCCCTACCGTCGCGTCGAAATTTCCTCAGAGGTGTCAGCCTGATCGGCGGTGCCGCGGTCGGCGGCAGCCTGCTCGCCGCGTGCTCGAGCAAGGAGGTCGACAACAGCCCGACCGGCGGCGGAGGCGGCAACGGGGGCAGCCCGATCAGCCAGAAGTACGACGACGCGGTTCGGAAGATCGTCAACGGTCGCACGATCCAGATCGGCTACACGGTCCCGGTGCTGTCCGAGTACTTCAACGAGATCCAGGGCGCCGCCTGGCGCAAGATGGCCGAGTACGAGGAGCGGTTCGGCGTCAAGTGGAAGTGGGAGCGGTCGGCGCCCACCGCCAACTACAAGTCGGTCGAGCAGCACGTGGGCATCGTGCAGAACTGGGCCACCCGTAAGTTCGACGCCATCTTCATCTGCACCTCGGCCAACTTCGCCACCATGCAGGGCGTCTACCAGCGGGCCGCCGAGCAGGGCACGATGGTGATCGAGTACAACATGCCGATCGAGCTCTACCCGGCCGACCAGCTGCGGACCGCCGCGACGGTGGGTTACCACAACGAGACCCAGTCGGGTTACCTCGCCGGCAAGTACATCGGTGACAAGCTGAACGGCAAGGGCCGGGTACTGGCGCTGTTCGGCCCCGCGGGGTCCGACTACAGCAAGATGCGCGGCGACGGCCTGAAGCGGGCGTTCGCCGAGTACCCCGACGTGAAGCTGGTCGCCCAGGCCGACGGCGGCTATGTGCGGGACAAGGGCTTCGCGGTCGCGCAGGACCTGCTGGCCGCCAACAAGGACATCAACGCGATCTACGGCGAGAACGAGGACATGGCGCTGGGCGCCTCGCAGGCCATCGACCAGGCCGGCCTCAAGCACTGGGACGGCAAGGAGGGCATCCTCACGATCGGCGCAGACGGCCTGGTGTCGGGCTGCGAGAAGATCCGTGAGGGCAAGCTGACCGCGTCGGTCGACGTGGGCCCGGTCGACAACGGACTGCGCCTGGTCGAGACGATGTTCAACCGCGTCGTGCTCGGCAAGAACATCGACAAGGTGACCTACGTCGGCACGCAGATCATCGACAAGAGCAACGTCGACGCGCCGCAGGCCTACCTCCAGTGGGCGCTGGACGCCAAGAAGTACTAAGGAGAACCAGTGAAGGCCGCACGACTGCACGCCTACCACCAGCCGTTGGTCATCGAGGAGGTCCCCGACCCCGAGATCACAGGCCCCTTCGACATCATCGTGCGTACCGGCGCCGCCGGCCTGTGCCGGACCGACCTGCACATCCAGTGGGGCGAGTTCGAGAAGGAGCACGCCGACGCGGGGCTGGACCTGCCCTACATCCCCGGCCACGAGAGCGCCGGCTGGATCGAGGCGGTGGGGGAGGGCGTCAAGCACCTCGCCGTCGGCGACGCGGTGATCCTGCACCCCTTCGTCACCTGCGGCGTCTGCGCCGGCTGCCGGGCCGGCGACGACATGCGCTGTGAGAACGCCGTGTTCCCCGGCCTCTACACCGACGGCGGGTTCGCGCAGAAGATCAAGACCGGCGCGCGCGCCGCGCTCAAGATCGCTGACAACCTGCACCCGGTGGACGTGGCCCCGGTCGCGTGCGGTGGCGTCACCGCCTACCACGCGGTGAAGCGCGCCGCGAAGCTGCTCGTGCCGGGTACCCAGGTCGTGGTGATCGGCGCGGGCGGCCTCGGGCACGTGGGCATCCAGTGCCTCACCGCGATGACCCCCGCCGAGATCATCGTCGTGGACAAGAACGCGGCGGCGCTCGAACTCGCCAAGAGTTGGGGGGCCGAGCACACGGTGCTCGTCGACGGCGATCAGGTGGAGGCGGTCAAGGCGCTGACCAAGGGGCGCGGCGCCGACGTCGTGATCGACTACGTCGCGGAGCGCGGTGCCGAGAAGTGGGGCGTGGACATGCTTCGCTCCTTCGGCACGTACTTCGTCGTCGGTTACGGCGGTGAGCTGCAGGTCGATACCAAGCGGATCATCAACAACGAGCTCAACTTCGTCGGCAACCTGATCGGCAACTTCAACGAGCTCGGCGAGTTGCTCGCGCTGATGGCCCAGGGCAAGGTCACGCTGCACACCAAGACCTACCCGCTCGAGCAGATCAACGAGGCGATGGCCGATCTCGAGGGCGGCCGTCTGCAGGGCCGCGGAATCATCGTCCCGAACGAGTCCTGACGTCCCGTGCGACGCGCCCCCTCCGCCGGGAGCGGGGCGCGCCGTGACTGTAAGACCGGCACAGAACGGAGTCGATGATGACCGCTGTCCAGGGTACGGCCGGCCGGCCGGCGCAACTGGTCACGGACGAGCCGCTGAGGCAGCTCACGACCGGTTACCTCTTCACCGAGGGCCCCTCCTGGCACCCGCACGAACAGTCCCTGACGTTCACCGACATCCCGGCCGGCCGCATCTTGCGGCTCGACGCCGCCGGGGACGTCACGGTGGTGCGCGACCCCAGCAACAAGGCCAACGGCACCGCGTACGACCGGCAGGGCCGGCTGGTGGTGTGCGAGCACGCGACCAGCCGACTGGTACGACGCGAGCTCGACGGTTCGTGGACCACCCTGGCCGACCGCTACGACGGCAGGGAGCTCAACAGCCCCAACGACGTCATCGTGGCGAGCGACGGCACCATCTACTTCACCGACCCGCCGTACGGGCGGACCAGCGAGTTCGTCGGGGTGCTGCGCGAGGTTCCGCTCGACGTGTGCGGTGTCTACCGGCTCGTTCCCGACACCGGCGAGCTGACTCTGCTGATCGACGATCTCGACGGCCCGAACGGATTGTGTCTGTCGCTCGACGAGAGCGTGCTCTACGTCAACGACACCGAGCACGGGAACATCCGCCGGTTCCGGCTGCAGGACGGGCGGGGGACCGGCGGAGAGGTGTTCGCCGTCACCAGCGGCCCCGGTGACCCGGTGGTCGACGGTCTCAAGATCGACTCGACGGGCAACGTCTACTGCACCGGCCCCGGCGGCATCCACGTCTACTCGCCGGACGGCGCCCACGTCGGCGTCATCGAGGTGCCCGAGGTCGTCGGCAACTTCGTGTGGGGCGGCGAGGACCTGTGCACCCTCTACATCTGCGCGAGCACCAGCGTCTACAGCGTCCGCACGACAGTGGCCGGTCTCGCCGCGTTCTGACGTTCCTAAACCGACAGGAGAACAAGCTGATGGAACGGTTCGTGTTCGCCCGGGTCGAGGCCAAACCCGGGTCCGTCGACATCCTGCGCGACGCGGCGGTGGCGCTCGTCGAGCCCTGCCGGGCCGAAGAGGGCAACCTCGCGTACAACGTCTTCCAAGGCGCCGACAACCCGCGTGAGATCTGGTTCCACGCGCACTGGCGCGACCAGCGTTGCCTGGACAATCATGGCAGTACTGAGCACGTGGCCGCGTGGTTGAATATCGTCAAGGAGTACGCTGTCGCACCAGTCGACGTACACGTTGCCGTCAAGCAGGCGTAGGGCGAGACGAGAAGGCCAGCGTGGTACGGGGGCCGGTGAGTCGAGATGCGGGAAATAACCATCAAGGACGTCGCCAAGGCGGCGCGCGTCTCCACCGCGACCGTGTCGCGGGTCGTCAACGGGAACACCAGCGTCGACCGGCAGCTCGCCGACCGGGTCGAGAAGGCCATTGAGGAGCTCGGATACCGGCCCAGTGTCCACGCGCGCCGGCTGGTGGCCGGCCGCACGTGGCTCGTCGGGGCCCTCGTGCCGGACCTGTCGAACCCGTTCTTCCCGATCGTGCTCCGGGGGCTCACCTCGGCCGCCGAGGAGGCTGGCTACAGCGTGGTCGTCGCGGAGTCGGGCGAACACGTCGAGCGTGAGATGAAGCTCGCGCTCGGCCTGCTCGCCCAGACCGACGCGCTCGTGCTGTGCTCGCCGCGGATGGACATCGAGCAACTGCACGAGCTGGCGGTGCAGTCGTCGCCGACGGTCTGCGTGAACCGGGCACAGAGCGGCCTCGGGATGCCCTGCGTGACAGTCGACGAGTACGAGGCGGCGCTGTCGCTGGCCGGGCATCTCGCCGGGCTCGGGCACCGGCGTATCGGGTACCTGCAGGGCCCGCCGGGGTCGTGGTCGGACTCGGTCCGGTGGCGCGCGCTGCGGGCCGCCTCGTCGTTCGGGCTCGACGTCGTGCCGTTCCCGTGCGGCCCCGACCTCGAGGCCGGCTACGCCGTCGCCCGGCAGCTCGCCGACAGCGACGTGACCGCGGTGGTGGCGTTCAACGACTACGTCGCCCTCGGCGTGCTGTCGGGCCTGCAGGAACTCGGCGTCAAGGTGCCCGAGGAGCTCTCGATCGCGGGCTTCGACGACATCCCGTTCTCGGCCTACGCCACCCCGCCGATCACGTCGGTCCGGCGCCCCGTCGTCGAGTTGGGCCGGCAGGCGTGGCGTGCGCTCGAAGCGCGGATGCAGGGCCTGCCGGTGAGCGACCCGCCGGTGCTGTCGAGCGAGGTGGTCGTGCGTGCCTCCACCGCAGCCCCTGGCCGCAGGCCCGCTGACGCGCCGTAGCCGCTCGACCTGTTCACCGTTTTGCCTGACCGCCGCGGTGGCGGTCCGGTCCGATCCGTGACCGGGTCGCCGGGGCAGCGCGTCGCCGGCCGGAGCGCCCGCTGCCGGCGTCCGGCCCGGGGCGCAACGAACGTTTTCTCCCGGTGGCTTGCGAGCCGGGAAGCACCATCCTGACGAACCGCCCGAGCATCACCTCAGAAAGGCACCCTGTGAAGATCGTCGCAGCAGACGTCATCGTCTCCAGCCCTGATCGCAACTTCGTGACGCTGAAGATCACCACGGACGAGGGCATCACCGGCCTGGGCGATGGCACGCTCAACGGGCGGGAACTCGCCGTCGCCTCCTACCTGGCCGACCACGTCGTCCCGCTGTTGCTCAACCAGGATGCGCACCGCATCGAGGACACCTGGCAGTTTCTGTACCGCTCGGCGTACTGGCGCCGTGGACCCGTCACCATGGCGGCCATCGCCGCCGTGGACGTGGCGCTGTGGGACATCAAGGCAAAGGCGGCCGGGATGCCCCTCTACCAGCTGCTCGGCGGCGCGTCCCGCACCGGCATCAGGGCGTACGGCCACGCCTCCGGCCGTGACCTGCCGGAGCTGTTCGACTCGATCCGCCGGCATCTCGAGCTCGGCTACAGGTCGATCCGCGTGCAGACCTCGGTTCCGGGTATCAACGCGGTCTACGGCGTCGCCGCGCAGTCCGGTGCGGACAACAAGCGGTACGACTACGAGCCGGCACAGCGCATCCCGCTGCCGGCCGAGGAGGACTGGGACACCCGCGCCTACCTGCGCCACCTTCCCGGCGTCTTCGAGGCGGTCCGCAACGAGTTCGGCCCCGAGCTGCCGCTGCTGCACGACGGCCACCACCGGATGACCCCCATCCAGGCCGCCAAGCTCGGCAAGGCGCTGGAGCCCTACGACCTTTTCTGGCTCGAGGACTGCACCCCGGCCGAGAACCAGGAGGCGCTGCGGCTGGTCCGTCAGCACACCACCACGCCGCTCGCCATCGGCGAGGTCTTCAACACGGTGTGGGACTACCAGACGCTCATCCGGGAGCAGCTGATCGACTACGTCCGCTCCGCGGTCACGCACACCGGCGGCATCACCGCCATGCGCAAGCTGCTCGATTTCGCCGCGCAGTACCAGATCAAGTCCGGCATCCACGGGCCGACCGACATCTCCCCGGTCGGTATGGCTGCCGCCCTGCACCTCGACCTGGCGATCCACAACTTTGGAATCCAGGAGTACATGCAGCACGGCCCGCTGACCAACGAGGTTTTCCGGCAGTCCTTCACGTTCACCGACGGCTACCTCCACCCGGGCGATCAGCCGGGGCTCGGTGTCGAGCTCGACGAGGCCGCGGCCGCCAAGTTCCCCTACGTGCCGGCCTACCTTCCGTTCAACCGGCTCAAGGACGGCACCGTCCATGACTGGTGACGGCGCCGTCGCCGGTCGGCGGGTACCGGCTCCCACCCGACACGTAGTCGTGATGGGTGTGTCGGGCTGCGGCAAGAGCACTGTGGCCCGGGGCATCAGCATCGCCGCGGGCCTGCGGCTGGCCGAGGCGGACGAGTTCCACTCCGAGGCCAGCGTGGCCAAGATGCGGTCCGGCGTCCCGTTGCAGGACGCCGACCGCTGGCCCTGGCTGCGTGCGCTGGCCGCCTGGATGGCCGCCCGGTCCGCTGAGGGAGTCTCGACCGTACTGGCCTGTTCGGCGCTGGAACGGTCCTATCGGGACGTGCTCCGGCAGGGGCCACCGGAGCTGGACTTCGTGCACCTGGACGGGCCCACCGAGGTGATCCGGGAGCGGTTGTCGCAGCGGATCGGGCACTACATGCCGGCCTCCCTGCTGGATTCCCAGCTCGCGACCCTCGAACGGCCCCAGCCGGACGAGCCCTGCCTGGTGCTCGACGTCTCCCTGCCGCCGGACCAGCTCGTCGCGGCGGCCGTGAGCGGGCTCGGCCTGCGCGTTCCAGAGACGTCGCGCTGAGCGGTGCAAACGGCCAAGCGGCGCCGACCCGGACCCGGGTCGGCGCCGCTCGACCGTGTGGTACGCCGGGCTCTCACCAGGGCGGATGACATTTCGGCAGGCGCAACGTCGGCCCTCCTGGAACCGTCCTTCGCTGGGCCAGCCACCCTGATGGCCGGCGGCCAGAAAATCTAGGCTGGAACGACTAGACATCTTCTGCATGGTGGCATACTGTTCCTCGAGTCGAGAGGAAAGATCCGTCAGGACGCGGACGGGCCGTTCGGCCGTGAGGTCACGACGGACGGCGAGGAGAGGAACAGGCTTCATCGTTCCCTCCCGAGAAGAAGTAGGAGCACGTCACTCGGCGTGATACGAGCCGGGGTGCAGGTGGGGCCAAGGCTCTTCTAGGGCTCCAGCTGATGTTCGCCGTACGTGTGGGGGCCGTGAAGTCGCGTGGGCTCCAGCACCGGCGGATCGTACGTCAGCCAGGGAAAGAGGTAGTAGAGGAAAGGGAGGGCCGTACACCGTTGGATCGCCCGCCGTCGGCCGTCATGTCAGGCCGGGCGGACACCGCAGTTTCCATCGAACGAGAGGTGG
>NZ_JBIAKM010000004.1:0-35071 GCF_042872525.1 Micromonospora sp. NPDC005254
GCCTGCGGGTCCTGGGACCCGACCACCCCGACACCCTGGCCACCCGCCACAGCCTCGCCCACTGGCGGGCAAACGCCGGCGACCCCAACGGCGCGATCGGCGACATCGAACAGCTCCTCACCGATCGCCTGCGGGTCCTGGGACCCGACCACCCCGACACCCTGGCCACCCGCCACAACCTCGCCCACTGGCGGGCAAACGCCGGCGACCCCAACGGCGCGATCGGCGACTTCGAACAGCTCCTCACCGATCGCCTGCGGGTCCTGGGACCCGACCACCCCGACACCCGGATCACCCGCCACAACCTCGCCTACTGGCGGCAAGGAACTGCCAAATCCTCTACCCCGCGTTCTCAGTCGCGCGGTTGAGAGCCATAGCCGATGCGGCACGGAAGTCTTCTATGAATGTCGGGCGCTGCCGGCCTCTCCGCTGGCGGAGCTTGACCACTTCCTCCCGAACTCGGGTGGAGCCCACCGTTGGATGCTGCCGCGCACCGTTGTGTGGTGCAACCATGGCTGTCTTGCCATCCGGTGTCGTCCGCCGCTGGCCGTTACTGCTGCTTTCGCTGCCTCCCGGCTGCCTCACTGACCCGTCTGCCTGGGCTCACATCAATAGATCTGAGGTGCTGCTTCTGGCTCATACCGGATGGGTGCCCGCCACTCCCAGTGGCCGCGGTCGCTTCCATCGATCATCGGCCGGTCGCAGGGGCATTCCCAACCCGCAACTTTGTCTATCTCCTCGACCGGAACCCAGAACCGGAACAACACGAACTCGACTTGGGGCGTCGTACGGCCGGGCGGCCACTGCTCGATGGCGAACCGATAGCTCCGACCTGCGTGGAAGAGCAACGGCAGGCCCAGGCCGGTATGGCCTCCTCCCTCGATGACTGCCTCTGCCCGCACTCGATAGTCACGTGGTACCGACACCACGCCGAATAGCGTTCGGGGAAGGCTTGCGCCTCGCGGGTTCGACTCCAACTCCACCTTCATGTGCGGCACAGGACCAGGGCTCAGCCGATCATGCTCACGCTCTCGCTCCATCCGAGCAACCTCGGCGGCCTGCCTAGCGGACTCCTGCGCGGCATCGGCGGAGCGCTCGCCGGCCTGGTTCGCGTTCTCTGCTGCCACAGCGGAGCGCTCACCTGCGTCGGCGGCCCGTCGCGCTTCCTCCTTAGCCTGCTCAGAAACCTGGACCGACACCCGGCTCACCCGTAGGGACTTGACCCCTAGCGCCCACGTCACGGTGACACCCATCAGACCAACGAGGCCACCCACTGCCCCAATCACGTCGGCCGTACTCCAACCTTCCACGAGGTGCACCGTAGACGGGCACTGCCAGCACCGCTGCCCCGCCGACCAGCGGCGCCCACACGGACGCCACTGATCCTGCCGATGACAGATTCCGGCGTACAGGTCGACTCGTCCGTCGCCCACCAGGTCAGTCGCCGTCACGTGGTGGCTGACCTGCTGCTTCTTCGGGCTGCTTCCGGTCGTTCTCAGTCATCTTTGGTCGACGCTTGACGGCCCGGGGGCGGCCCAGAGGGCCCAGGGAGACCGCGCAACTGCACCGTTGGGCCGGTGTCCGTCCGCTAGAGCTCCACGATCGTCGCCATCGCGGCGGCGGCGGCGATCGCGATGGTGATCGGAACCACGCTGCGCGGGTACTTCCACGCGCACCACGCGAGTCCGAGGACGACGACGGCGAACAGGATCCAGGTCGTCTTTACGGTAATGTACATCTGTGTACACCGCCTCCTGCGGCCGCTCGGCCGCTCCCGCACGGGGCACCAGGCCACTTTGCCTGGATCGCCTCGTAAACTTGCTGTCAACTTTACATTGACTTACAGGAAGGTACGCGGCAGGGGAGGCGCGGTCAAGGAGGGGTGGCATGACGACGGCAGGCGGCGACTCTCGCCCCGGAGCGGAGCGGGCATTCTTCGCAGCGATAAACGACCTCTACCTCCGAGCCGGGCGGCCGAGCAGCAGGGCCGTTGCGACAGCAATCGGTGGCATTAGTCACACAACGGTTAACTCCGTTGTGAAAGGGACAAAGGTTCCGTCGTGGCCAATCACGGTGAAGATCGTCGAACACCTCAATGGGGACGTCGAGATCTTCCGTCAACTCTGGGTTGAGACGCAGGAGCGCTTGGACGTCGAGCCGGCCGCGCCGAGGGCTGAGGTGTCTGTCTTCGTGTCCTATGCGCGGGTTGACGACGAGGCCACGCATGGTCGCATCTCGCAGCTAACTACGGATATCGCGAATACATACCGAAGTATGACCGGTCAGGTCGTCGGCGTGTTCAAAGATGTCGACTCCATCGCGCCTGGTGAAGATTGGAAGGACCGAATTCGCCTCGGCCTTTCATCCTCGTCGGTGTTCCTGGCCTTTGTGTCGCCAGCTTACTTGCGCAGTGCGGCATGCCGCGAAGAATTGAGCGAGTTCATTGGCTTCCTGAACGCGAATTCAAGCACTCGCCTAATCATTCCGCTCGTCTTTGCCAAGCTAGACCGTATTAAGAGAGCCTTTTCTGACGATGACCTGTGGAATAGGTTGTCTGACCGCAACCGGGTGGACATCTCCGAGCTGCGCTCAGCGGACATCGGTTCTTCAGTATGGATTCAAGCCGTAGAGAAGATTAGCGATCAAATCGACGAAGTCCTTACTGCGGTCGCATCGTTGGAAGGTTCGAGCCAACCTGCTCCGACTATTGCGGCCGAGGCCGAAGCTGATGACGGGGAGGGCCACCTCTTCGATCGCCTAGCGAGGCTGGAGGATAAGCTTCCGGAGATAACTGTCGACCTAGAGTCCTTTGCTAAGCTCATGGCGGACCTCGGGTCGCAGACCGAAATGGCGACTCCGCGCATGCAAAAAGCTACGAGCTTCGGTCAAAAACTCGCCGTATCAAAGCATTTGGCTGAAGTGTTAAGTCCGATCGCGAATGATATGCAGGCCAGAGCGGACCGCCTCGTGGAGAATTTTGGAGAATGGGGGTTCTTGGTCAACTACGTCTTCGAAAAAGTCAAGGTAGATTCGGATGGCATTGTGGATGAGGACAATATCGCATTCCTGAATGCCGTACGGGAGATGTCGGAGTCTGGGGCAGAATCACTGGCTCACGTCGATAACCTAAACGCATCGGTGGCCACCGTGCTGGGCTTTTCTAAGGCCCTCGATATCCCGTTGAAGACGGTGCGAGCTGCCTGCCTTCGTATGGCTGATCTCCGTGGGTTGCTCGTCGGCTGGCTCGATGAGATCCGGGCATTGGAGAGTGTGCACCCCGAGCTATTGAAGGATGTGTGAGGTTTCGGGTTCTCGCCAATAGCCCAACCCGCTGCCATCCCGTATGCCGTCGACCCGCCCTCTGGGGAGCGGGCCGCCGTCCGGCCCGCCATGTCAAGACGGCCTTGACGCACGGTCGGACGCTGGCGGGTCGGGCGGTGGTCTGCTCGGCTTGCCCGGGTCGATGGCAGGCGGGATGGCCTACCGCAACCACCCACGGACCGTGACGCGCCGGCGGAGCCCCGGCCATCCTGGAGCCGGAGCGGCCCCCGCCGGAGGCGCCCTAGCCGCAACCCCGCGACCGCCGCCAGCTCGCCGACGCGCCCGGCGTGCGCTCCCCTGCGCCGCGCGGGCTTGTGGCCGCGCGGCCCGGCCGGCTGCCGGCCCACCCCCCGGGTCAATGCCCCTGTCGTTCTGCGGCGGCCCTCCGGGCTTCCCGCTCTCCGCGCCAGCCGCCGGGCGTTGGCGTGTCGGCCGCGTGCGACAGCTAAGCGACCGACACGCGCCCAGGCGGCGGCGTGTGAGGCCCGTTGCGGGCCGCCTTGAGACATGTACAGAAATTCTGAACCACGTCGCCTAGGCGCTTCGCCGTTAGGGCAAATGACGGGTTGTGGTCAGCCCTGAGCGGACTCAGCAACGAAGACGCCCCGACCTGGGCGGCCCACCAACACGCCCTGCTCCCGCAGGACCGCCACCGCCCGGTGGATCGTCGAAACCGACACGTCGTAGTGGTCGGACAGCTGTTGAGTAGACGGAATCTTTGACCCGTGCTGGAACTCGCCCACCTCGATCCGCCTCAGCAGATCGTTGATCAACTCGTCCATGGTCGGCGGAATCGGCACGTGGAGGCCCCTTGCAGTCGGTTGGCCTTCCCAGTATCGAGCAACAGGTGAAAGAGCGGCAATAACTGACGCAGGAGAAGTAGGCAAGCAGCGACAGCCAGATTCGACAGGTAAGAGAGCGTTGACAGAGGTGACAGGTATCGGTCGCGTCGCTCTCGGTGATGCGGTGCTGCTGCGGTCGGTTGGCGCCTCTCGTACCGGTCTCGCATCGCCGCCGAGACCCCACCCTCCGCGCTCCCCCGGCGCGGCCCTGCTGCCGTACCGCCGATCGAGGCTGCGGTCGCAGGGTGGGGCGGTCTCCGCCGCCCGCAACCGGCGGAGGCCGCCCCCTCCACTTCGACGCGACCCGACGAAGGGCGGTCTACCGATGAGCGACCGTTGGGTGATTCATCTGCCGGTCACCGCACCCGACCTGCTCCGGGCGCGGATCTTCGCCCGGACCGCAGCCCGGGTGCTGGCCCGGCTCAGCGCCCGCGTCGAGCCCGGCGGGGTCACCGTCTCGGCCGAGGACCAACAGGGCGTACGACATTGGGTCTTCTGCGACCGGCCGCTGCCGCACGGACACGGCCGGTGTGCGCTGGCGGTGGACCACGCCTCGACGTGCGCGCCACGCCCGCCGTGGCGCCGACGGCGCTGAATCGTCTACGTCATCAACTCCCAGTCACGCAGGTGGAGACAGCCCACGCCGCCGGGTGACCAGGGTCAGCGGCTCAGGACCGTCTCCCGCTCCATGTGTGACAGCTTCGCGGGATTGCGCACGGCGTAGATCCCGGTGACGAGGCCGTCGTCGATGCGCAGGGCCACGACTGTGTCCAGCTCGCCGTCGAGGTGGACGATCAGCGCCGGGTGGCCGTTGACCTGCGCCGGCCGCAGTGAGGTGACGCCCGGGACCTTGCTCCACCCGCCGGCCAGCAGGCGGGCCACCTTGTCGGCGCCGAGGACGGGCCTCGGGACGGCCTGTTTGACGCCGCCGCCGTCGCCGAGGAGGACGACGTCCGGCGCGAGGATGTCGAGCAGGCTCTGGAGGTCGCCGGTTTCGGCGGCCCGCTGGAACGCGTCGAGCGCGCTCCGGGTCTCGGCCGCGGACACGACCTGGCGGGGTCGGCGCGCGGCGACGTGCGCGCGGGCGCGGTGGGTGATCTGGCGGACGGCAGCCGGGCTCTTGTCGACGGCTTCGGCGATCTCGTCGTACCCCAGGTCGAACACCTCGCGCAGCACGAACACGGCGCGTTCGGTCGGCGCCAGGGTTTCCAGCACCAGCAGCATGGCCATCGAGACGCTGTCGGCCAGCGCAATGTCCTCAGCCACGTCGGGGGCGGTGAGCAGCGGCTCGGGCAGCCAGGAACCGACGTAGGACTCCTTGCGGCGGCCGAGCGTCCGCAGCCGGATGAGTGACTGCCGGGTGGTGATGCGGACCAGGTAGGCGCGCTGGTCGTGGACCGTGCCCAGGTCGACGCCCGCCCATCGCAGCCAGGTTTCCTGGAGTACGTCCTCCGCGTCGGCGGCCGAGCCGAGCATTTCGTACGCGACGGTGAAGAGCAGGTTGCGGTGGGCGAGGAACGCCTCGGTGGCCCGGTCCGGGCGGTCGTCGGCGGCGGTCTGCGGCGTGCCCACCATGGGTGACTCCTGTTCGCTCTCGACTGCGTCGCCCATCAGATGCCGGACCCGGCCGTTCTGTGACACCTGCGGCCTGTGGTGGTCGTCACCCCGGCCGCGCCGTCACAGATCGGGGATGGCCGGCATCTCATGGTCGTCCGATCGAACGATGCGAGTGAAGGACGGAACCATGGACGCCCGATTCAACATGTTCGACAACGAGACCGCGATGAAGTTCTTCAAGCGGTTCGCGAACGCCGGCCAGGTGATCCAGCGGTCGTCGCTGCCGCAGTCCACGCAGGAGCTGGTGTCGCTGCGGGCCAGCCAGATCAACGGCTGCGGCTGGTGCATCGACATGCACACCAAGGAGGCCGTGGCGGCCGGTGAGAGCGCGGTCCGGCTGAACCTGGTCGCCGCCTGGCGTGAGGCCACCGTCTTCACCGAGGCCGAGCAGGCCGCGCTGGCGCTCGCCGAGGAGGGCACCCGGCTCGCCGACGCCCACCAGGGCGTGTCCGACGAGACCTGGGCTCAGGTGCGCAAGCACTACGACGACGACCAGATCGCCGCGCTGGTCGCCCTGGTCGCCCTGATCAACGCGGCCAACCGGCTCGCGGTGATCGTGCACCAGCGGGGCGGTTCGTACGAGCCGGGCATGTTCGCTGCCGCGTTCGACTGAACGGCAGGCGTGCCCGGTCTGGGATCACCCGACCCTGGACCGGGCACGCCGACCATCAGCGGAGACGATGTGGGGGCCGACGCAGCGCTGGACGCGGCCCGCCAGCCCCCGACAATGCCTACGTCAGCCGGCCCCGCCGGCCCGGAACGCCACCCAGGCGTCGCTCATCCGGTCCGCCTGGCCCGCGGTGAACATGTCCATGCAGGAGTCCTGCGTGTAGTCCATGAAGTTGTGGATCGGGTCCAGCCCCGGCGCGGTGCAGGTGTCCGCCCCCACCGGGCAGTTGAACTGCGGCGCCGCCTCGCGGGGGGTGTCCGCGACGAAGTCGCCGGATGCGGAGCAGCCGTGCGCGAAGGTGTGCTCCAGCATCAGCCAGTGCCCGACCTCGTGCGTCAGCGTGTCACCGAGGGCGTACTTGCCGGCCGTGCCGCCCGGCATCGACTCGTCGAGCATCACGACGCCGTCGATGTAGTCGCGGCCGTTGTTGTAGCCCTTCGGGAAGTACGCCCAGCCGAGCAGGCCGCCGCCGATGTTGGCCGCGTACACGTTGAGGGTCTCCGAGTCGCCGGTGTAGAGCGCCTTCTTCATGTCCCGCTCGTTCTTGCCCGGCTCGACCGTGTACCAGGCGCTGCTCACCGTCCACGTGATGTCGACGAGCGAGAACCGGAACGGCGTGTCGGAGGCGTTCGCCGCCGTGCGGCCCGCGTACGAGTCGTTGAGCACCGTCATCTGTGCCGCGATCAGGGACTTCCACCTGGTCGTCTCGGCGGCGGTGAGCGGGTGGTCGGAGACCATGTGGAAGACCGTCGGGATGGTGACGCTGCCGTTGGGCAGGCGCGGCGCGTCCTTGATCACGCCGTAGGCGTTGGCCTCGTTCTTCGAGTACAGCTCCGGTTCCTTCGCCGTGGCCCCTTGGGCGAGCCGAGCGGCGCCGTGCGCGTCGGTGCCCGGGTCGCACGCCGCGACACCCGGGGAGGCGGTCGCGGGGGCGGCCGTGGCCAGCGCCCCGGAGGCCCCGCCGGACGCCAGGAACGTGGCGGCGGTGGCGGTGAGTACCGCCAGTCGGAAGGTCGATCTCCTGTGCATCGGTGCACCTTTCAGTGAGGGAGCGGTGCGCTGTCGATGACGTCGTTGTTCGGGTATGAGAACATGCCAACGGCATCGACAAAAGACCCTCTGAGCAGGGCAGATGCCGATGTAACGGAACAGGATCGGCCGGCGCTGTTAGGCCGGCTCGGCAGCGGTCTACAGGACCCGGGTCACCCGCTCGGCGGCGACGATCGCATCCCGTCGCGCCGGGTCGAGGTTGGCGCTGATGACCACGGACGCGCCCGCCGACAGCGGCGCGAGCAACCACTTCAGCGGCTGCTCGTGCTCGGCGGCGTCGACGAGCAGCCGGTCACCGGCGCGCAGGTCCAGCATCCCGGCGACCTCCCGGGCGAGCGCTCCCCACTGACCGTAGGTCGTGCCGTCCGCGCTGGCCGGATCCGACGGGTGGATGGCGGTGTGGTCGGGCGTGACGTCCGAGTGGCGAAGCACCTCTGCGGACCAGTCCAACCAGCCCAGCGGCACGTCGGCCAACCGACCCGGCCCAGTGCCGACGAGGTAGCGGTGCGGGGCGTCCGGCACGTCCTCCAACCAGTCGTCCTGGCGTTCAGGGGTCACGAAGACCGCGTCGAACGGCCGGTCACCGCCGGGCTCCAGCACCGGCAGGCCCGCCGTGGCGCGCGGCCGGAACGACACCGCCAGGCCGCAGGCCCAGGCGCCCAACAACACCGCGGCGGTACGCCAGTGCGGCGGCAGCAGCACCGCTACGCGGCTGCCGGTGCCGAGTCGGCAGCCGTCCCGCAGCAGGCTGGCGCTGCGCGCGGCCCAGACGCCGACCTGCTGCGCGGTCAGGTCGACGCGCTCGCCGGTCGCCTCGTCGCGGTAGCTGAGCAGCGGAATCTCGGTGGCGGTGGACGGGTCCGACAGGTCGGCCGTGGCGTGTGGCTGCATCTGCGCGCTCCCCGGGTGACGACGTCGCCACCACCCTACGCAACGACTTTGGTCGTACCCCTCGTCGGCCGATGGCCGTAGCGGCTGGCCGGGTGGCCCACGGACGCTACGGACGACCCCCGCAGCGCCACCGAGGAGTGCCCATGTCGACCGAGCCCGACCTCGCCGACCGTCCCCCGTTGCGCCGCCGGCTCGTGCCGGTGGTCGCGTTGCTGCTGCTCGCGCCCTGGGCGGCCGAGTGCTCGTGGGGTGGCTTCGCCCTCGACGGCTTCCTCCCGGTGCTGATCTTTCTGGCCCCGATGTACGGCGGGGCGGCGATCCTGATCCGGGAGACCGCCCGGCACCTCGGCGCGGGATGGCCGACGATCGTGCTGCTCGCCGCCGCTTTCGGTGTGCTCCAGGCCGGCCTGGTGGACCAGTCCCTGTTCAACCCGGGCTACCTCGACGACACGCAGTACGCCGACACGCGCGCCGCCGCCGAGGCGTCGCTGGTGCCGGGGCTCGGCTTCAGCCTCCGGCAGGCGTTCGACTACGTGGGCAACCACATCCTGCTGACCATCTGCGCGCCGATCGTGTTCGTCGAGTCGTTCCTCGGTGCGAAACGGCGGCTTCGGCCGTGGCTCGGACGACAGGGGTTGGCTGTGGTCGCCGTGCTCTACCTGCTCGGCAGCCTGCTGATCTTCGCCTCTGCGGAGGGCCGGAAGAACTTCCTGGCCAGCCCGCTGCAACTGGCCTTCGCCACCACGGTGGTACTCACCCTGGCCGCGACGGCCCTGCTGCCCCACTGGCGTCGCACCCACCCGCGCCGCGTCCGCCGGGTGCCGCACCCGCTCTGGGTCGGCCTGCTGGTCGTCCTCGCCCACCTCTTCACCGATCCGACGCCCGGTTGGGCGGGGGTGCTCGTCGCGCTGGCGCTCGCGGCGGCGGTCGGCGCACTGGTCGCGTACTGGTCGGCGGGCCCACGCTGGGGGCAGCGGCACGTGCTCGCCGCGGGCTCGGCGAGCGTGGTCAGCGCCGCCGCGTTCGCGTACCTGGTGCCGCCGTACTCCCCGGCGAGCCCGGCGGCGGCCCTGGCCGGCGACGTGGCGGTCACCGTCATCACCGTGGCCCTGGTCGTTGGCGCCTGGTGGCGTCTGCGCGGCGCTTCGCCCGCTGTTCACGTCGCCGCAAGCTGATGCTCCCCGGCGGTGCCGGCCCGGCGTCGACGAGGTAGCGGTGCGGGGCACGCGATACACCAGTACGGCGGCAGAAGCGCCGCCACGCGGCTGTCAGCAGCGGACGATGCTCAGGACCGGTCGCCGGCAGCAGGGCCGGCCTGGATGAGCCGATCCAGGACATCACGAGCGGCTGCGAGCCGATCGATGGATGTCGTGATGCGGGCGCGCTCCACCGCGAGAGCGTCGAGGAGTTCGGGGCAGGTGGGGGCCAGCACGGTGACGTCGTCGGGGATGCAGGGAAGGATCTCGGCGATCGCCGCGGTGTTCAAGCCGGCGGACAGCAACAGTTGGATGTGCCGGACCGTGCCCACCGCCTGCGGCTCGTAGTGGCGGTAGCCGCTCGCGAGACGGGCCGGTCGCAACAGACCCTGCTCCTCGTAGTAGCGCAGGGCTCGTGGGGTGGTGCCGGCCTGCCGCGCCAATTCACTGATCCGCACACCACGAGCAGATCAGGGCTTGACCTTCACGTCAACGTGAAGGTTTAGCGTCGTCGCTGTGACTCACCGCAATCATGAGGACAGTCAATCCGCCGCCGTCGCCGTCCTGGGGCTCGGCCCGATGGGCCGGGCGCTGGCCGCCGCGTCGCTCGCCGCCGGTCACCCCACAGTGGTCTGGAACCGCTCACCCGGCAAGGCGACGTCGCTGGTGGCCCAAGGGGCGGTGCTCGCGCCGACGGTGGCCGATGCGGCACGCCGGGCATCGGTCGTCATCGCCTGCGTCATCAACTACCGGGCCGTCCGCGCCGTCATGTCGGGGCTCGAACGCCCGCCGAGAGGAACATTCGTCAACCTCAGCAGCGGGCACGCCGGCGAGG
Organism: Micromonospora sp. NPDC005254; assembly: GCF_042872525.1. Lineage (NCBI taxonomy): Bacteria > Bacillati > Actinomycetota > Actinomycetes > Micromonosporales > Micromonosporaceae > Micromonospora > Micromonospora sp. NPDC005254. The sequence continues at coordinate 10,423 of NZ_JBIAKM010000004.1, forward strand.
CACGGGACATGGCGGGCTGGGCAGCGCAGCGGGGCGTCAACTACCTCGACGGTGCCATCCTGACGCCCGCGCCGACCATCGGGACACCGGCCGCGACGATCCTCTACAGCGGTCCGCGGGCCCTCTTCGACGACAGCCTCCCCCGGCTGGAGAGCTTCGGTGGCGCCAGCGCCTACCTCGGCCCGGACGCCGGCACCGCAGCAGCGTACGAGATGGCGTTGCTCGACCTGTTCACCATGTCCGTCGGCGGGCTCGCGCACGCCTTCGCCCTGGCCACCACCGAGGGCATCCCCCCGACCGCGTTCGCCCGCTTCGCCAGAGGAATCGGTGGCCTGTTGCCCGACATGGCCGACCGGTTCGCCGATCACCTCACGTCCGGAACCTTCGCCGCCGAGATATCCACCATCGCGTCGGCGGGTTCGGCGGTCGCCCACGTCCGCGACGCCGCGGCCGCGCGCGGTGTCGACCCCGCGCCGCTACAGGCCGTGCAATCGATCATCGACCGGGCCATTGCGGCGGGCCACGGAGGCGACAGCTACGCCAGACTGGCCCAGTCGCTCGTACCAGCTGGTCCGGCGCAGGCGGCACGCTGATCACGATCGACGACGGGCCGGGTGCCGCGACCTGGCGATTACACTCGCCCCCACACCACTTTGGAGGGGGCGGCGCAGTGGGCGAACTGCTGTCGGCGGTGGTCCAGATCGTCAACTCGTACGTCAGCAGACTGCTGGACCGGCGGGCGGTTTCCCAGGATGCGAAGGTCGGCGCCCACCTGCTGGACGTGGTCCTCACGTTGCAGGAGTTGTGCCTCAACGGCGACCGCCTCCTGACCCTGGCCGACACCATGGTCTCCGGTGCGGAGCCGCGGGCGGACGACCAGGCCGAGTTCGCCGCGCTGCTGCACCGGCAGTCCGTGCTGATCAATCAGCTCCGGCGCAGCATGGACGACTCCCGCGCGCTGCTCGCCACCGTCGACGTGGACTTCGCGTTCGCGATGGCGCCCTTCCTCGATGGCAAGTCGGGGCTGCTGACCCGCTGGCAACAGCAGGCAGCCCTGAGCCGGTACTCCACCACGACGCTGTTCTTCCTGCCCGCCGAGGCGGTCACCCGGGTGGTGGCCGCCAGTCCGGCCGCCTCGACCACCACCGAAATCGACCGGAACCGGACGGACTTCGTGCTGGTGATGGCGGACGAGGTACGCAGCGCTCGCCGGCGGGAGGTGGCGGACATCCGAGCCGTCGCGGACGACGAGCGCGCCACCCTGCTGCGGGACGTGGGCCGGGCCCGTGCCGACCTGGCCGCCGCCCGGGCGCTGTGCGCGCGGCTGCTCGCGGCGACCCAGGAGGCCATCGGTCCAGCGGCCACCGCCCAGATACGACGGACGCTGACGCCCCGACAGCAGCATCGCTGAGCGCAATCAGTCGCCCGGATCCCGGTCCCAGTCGAAGCCCGCGCGGGCGAACGCGACGCTGCCGTCCCCGGTGGCGTACACCTTGATCGCTTTCAGGCCCAGCGAGCGGGTGAGCGTTTCCAGGTTGGACATGATGCGCTGGAAGAGCCCGGTGCCGGTGGCCTCCTCGGTGATGCGGATCTCGTCCAACATCGCCAACCGCCGGGGGAAGGAGAGCCGCAGTTCGAGCAGGACCCGCAGAACGTCGGACGGCGCGATGCGCAGCGAGACCGCGGCACCGCCGTCGGCGTAGAGCGAGATCTCGACCCGCGCGTCGGGCAGCTCCGCCGTCAGCACCTCGTAGAACTGCCGCGGCGTCAGCTTCATCCACTGTCGCCAGGCGGCGAGCGCGGCCTCGTCCGCCCGGCCGACCGTCAGCGCCGGTTCCGCCGCCCGCAGGTCGGCCACGGTCAACGCCTCGATCTCGACCGGTCGCTCCCCGGCTCGGACCTCCTCATAAGGCGTCAACGGCACTCCCGCCTCGACCAGGATCCGGTCGAAGTCCGGGTCGGGCCAGTACGGGGCCGGCGCGAACTCGCCGACGCGGCACCACAGTTCGTGCCACAGCCGTACCGCGCCAAGCGGTCGAAGGCCGAGCCGCATGGCTGCGACGAGGACGCACCGGTGCAGGTGCAGCGTTGCGGCGAGCGCCGCCAGGTTCGCCCCCGGCTCGTCGCAGGCCCGCAGGGCGCCGACGGAGTTCCGGTCCAGTTCGGTGTACGCCACCAGTTCCGGCAGGTCCGTCAGACGCACCGGGATCGGGGAGTCGAGCAGGGAGTCGAGGTCGGCCGGCTCCCAGGCGACGTCGTCGTTCAGCAGGATCGTCCGCAGATCCCGGCCGTGCTGGCGGACCACCACCTGGAGGATCGGCTCACCATCCGGCAGCGTCCGGTGGTTGAGCCACACCACCGCCTCGGGGTAGAGCCGCAGGCTCACGTCGATCGCCGGCACGGTGACGAGCAGGGCGGAGCCGTCGTGCTCAACCCGCAGCGCGCGGAGCTCACTCAGCGCGCCGACGAGTTCACTCATCTGCATCGGCGAACTCTAGCGACGAAACGCCGTCGCGGCGTCCGGTGGCGGCTCGGCGGGCCCGCCGTGTCGATGCGCTGTTGAGCGGCATACCTCAGAGGTATGAATATGACTCTGGGGTATACCGCTCACTGGCGCATCCGCCCCGACGAAGGTGACCGACCGTCACCGTCGACCCCCGACTGCGCCCACAGCACCAGCCAGGGTCAGCCCTTGACCGGCAGTTCCGGGCCGCCGTCGAGCAGTGCGGCCAGCAGGTCGCCGTACTCCTCGACCCGCTCCAGGACCTCGGCGGCGGTGAACTGGCGGACGGCGGGTGTCCGGCCGCGCGCGCCGGCCTCGACCTCGTCCCAGGTCAACGGCGTCGAGGCCGAGGGGGTCCGCTGGGCGCGCAGCGAGTACGGCGCCACTGTGGTCTTCGCCGCGTTGTTCTGACTCCAGTCGATGAAGACCTTGCCGGGGCGCAGGTTCTTCGCCATCTTCGACACGATCAGCTTCGGGTGCGCCTTCTCCAGCTCCTGCGCGATCCGGCGCGCGTAGGCGGAGACGTCGTCGGCGGACTGGGTGCCGGCGATCGGGCAGCAGAGCTGCATGCCCTTCTTGCCGGACGTCTTCGGGTACGAGTCGATGCCGTCGTCGGCGAGCCGGTCGCGCATCAGCACCGCCACCGGGCAGCACTCGGCGAGCCCGGCCGGCGGCCCCGGGTCCAGGTCGACGACCATCATGTCCGGGTCCTGGCCCACCTTCCACTGCGGTGTGTGCAGCTCCAACGCGGCGAGGTTGGCCAGCCAGACCAGGGTGGGCAGGTCGTCGGCGACCACGTAGTCGATGGTCTCCCGACCCTTCGTCGACCCGGGCGCGGGCAGCGTCTCCACCCGTACCCAGTCCGGGGTCGCGGCCGGCTTGTTCTTCTCGAAGAAGGACTTGTCGTCCACCCCGTTGGGAAAGCGGATCCGGGTCACCGGCCGGTCACACAGGTGCGGCAGCAGCACCGGGGAGATCCGGGTGTAGTAGTCGATCACCTCGCCCTTGGTGAAGCCGACCGCCGGATAGAGGACCTTGTCCAGGTTGGACAGCTCCAGCGGGCGACCCTCGACGTCCACCCGCACCTTCTCAGCCGGCATCGTCGACCTCCTCCGGCGGCTTGTCCGGGCGCAACCGCAGCACCCGGGGGAAGCGCAGCCGGCCGTCCGGGGTGCGTTGGCCGTACTTCACCTCCACCACCACCCGGGGTTCTACCCAGATGGCGCCCCGGGCATCCTCGCGCGGCACTCCCGGCGCGAACGGTGACACGTCGGAGCGCAGCGGCTCCAGCTCGGCGAGGAGCTGCCGTTCGATGGCCGCCCCGATCCCGCCACCGACCCGACCTCGGTAGGTCAACCGGCCGTCCGGGCCGGGCACCCCGACCAGCAGCCCGCCGATGCGGCGCGCACCCGGCCGCCAGCCGCCCACGACGAAGTCCCCGGTCACCTCCAGCTTGACCTTCACCCAGTCCGGGGAGCGCACCCCGGGTCGGTAGACGGCGCCGACCCGTTTGGCCATCACGCCCTCCAGGCCGTGCTCCCCGGCCGCCTCGTAGGTCGCCGGGCCGTCGGCGAACACCGGCGGCACCGCCCACCGGGCGCCGCCGAGCGCGAGCGCGTCCAGGGCCTCCCGCCGGCGCTCGTACGGCCAGCCGGTCAGGTCGTCGCCGTTGCGGCGCAACAGGTCGAAGATCATGTACGTGACCGGCATGACCGCCGCCAGCCGGGCCGCCTTGTTGCGATCCCGGACGTGCATCCGCTCGGCCAGCGCCGTGAACGACGGCTGCCCGCCCTGGCCGAGCAGCACCACCTCGCCGTCGAGCAGCACGTCGTCGACCTGCTCGGGGAGGGTGGCCAGCTCGGGGTACGCGGCGGTGATCTCCACGCCGGAGCGGGCGTACAGGTGCTGGACGCCGCCGGAGATGTCCGCGAGCGCGCGGACCCCGTCCCACTTGAACTCGTACGCCCAGCCGTCACCCGCCGGGAGCGGCCCGGTCATCGCGAGCATCGGCTTGAGCGGCGCGCCGGGCACGACCCGACTGTAGTAGCAGGCCGAACACCTCGCGTGGAGTTCCAACGGATGCGAGCATGGTCGATACCGGGGAAGGGAGCGCAGGATGCGTGCCATCTGGAAGGGAGCCGTGTCGTTCGGGCTCGTCTCGATCGGGGTGAAGCTCTACTCGGCGACCGAGGAGAAGGACATCCGGTTCCACCAGGTGCACCGCGAGGACGGCGGCCGGATCCGCTACAAGCGCACCTGCTCGGTCTGCGGCGAGGAGGTCACCTACGACGACATCGCCAAGGGCTACGACATCGGCGGCGGCGAGATGGTGATCCTCACCGACGAGGACTTCGCCGACCTGCCGCTGACCAGCTCGCGGGCGATCGACGTGCTGGAGTTCGTGCCCGCCGAGCAGGTCGACCCGATCCTCTACAACAAGGCGTACTTCCTGGAGCCGGAGGGCACGGCGACCAAGCCGTACGTGCTGCTGCGCGACGCCCTGATCGACTCGGAGCGGGTGGCCATCGTCAAGGTGGCGCTGCGCCAACGTGAACAGCTCGCCACGCTGCGGGTCCGCGAGGGCGTGCTGCTGCTCAACACGATGCTCTGGCCGGACGAGATCCGTACGCCGGACTTCGGTTTCCTCGACGAGGACCTGAAGGTGCGCCCACCGGAGCTGGCCATGGCCAGCTCGCTGATCGACTCGATGACCGGCGAGTTCGAGCCGGACGTCTTCACCGACGACTACCGGGCCGCGTTGCAGGAGGTCATCGACGCCAAGGTGGAGGGTCGGGAGGTCGTCCAGCCGGAGGAGGTAGAGGAGGCCCCGGCCGCGGCCGTGGACCTGATGGCCGCGCTGAAGGCATCGGTGGACCGGGCCCGGGCGGCACGCGGCGAACAGCCCGCGCGCGGTGGGGGCGGCGGCGAGCCGACGCCCATCTCGTCGGCCCGCTCGGCCCAGAAGGCGGCCGAGAAGAAGGCCGCCAAGGCGCCCGCGAAGAAGACCACGGCGAAGAAGACGGCGGAGAAGAAGACCGCCGCGAAGAAGGCCGAGCCGGCAAAGAAGACGGCCGCGAAGAAGGCCGAGCCGGCAAAGAAGACGGCCGCGCGCAAGACCGCACCCCGCAAGAGCGCCTGACCGTACGGCGGCGACGAAGGGTGTCCGCCGGACCGGGTACGCTCCGCCGGCCGTTGGCCACCGGAGGAGCCCCCCATGCCGTACACCCCTGACCTGGACCGGTTGTTGACGCCGGGTGCCCGCTTCACCGACGAGTACGGCGCGTACCTGATCGAGGCTCATCCCGTGGATGACGTCGTGCTGCCCACCGGCCGGGTGGTCGGGTGCGACCCGCTGGTCTGCCCGGAGGCCGAGCCGTACACGGTGACTGTCGCGCCGGGGCGGTACCCCGCCCGCGCCTGGGTGGCCGTGGTGCTCCGGGAGGGCGCCGAGGTGGACCGGCGGGTGGCCGCGCTGCAACTGGTGGTCTCCGACGAGCCGGCGATTCGCTGGGAGCCGGCCGTCGCGGGCGACCAGGACGTCGCCGCGCTCGGCCCGGACGACTACTTCGGGTACGGGGTGGACGCCGGCGCCGGCACGCTCGCCGACCCGACGGCGCTCGCCGTCCTCGACGGCTGGGACCACGACCAGGTGGAGGAGGTGTTCATCCCCGAGGAGCTGCCCGTCTCGCCGGTCCGGGGTCTGATCACCGCAGTCCTCGACGAGGCCACCGGCGCCAATGTCGTCACCGTGGCCACGGGTTGGGGGGACGGCTGCTACGGCACCTGGATCGGGCGCGCGGCCGACGGGGCCGTGACGTCGTTCGTGACCGACTTCATGGTGATCCCGAAATAACGTCCCGCGAGGGCGTCGCTGGGCGATCCGAGGCATCCGGGGCGGGCACGGCAGGCCGCCGGGCGGGTACCGTGTGCGTCGGCTTTCCCCCCGGCACCGCGTGCCGGCCACACCTTCGCAGCAGGGAGTCGACGACGTGAGCGAGCGCACGCAGGAGAACCGGTCGGAGGGCCAGAGCCCGGCGACGAAGGCGGGTCGGCGGCTGGCCGCCCAGCTGGCGGCGCAGAAGGCCGCCGAGGCGAAGCGCCGCCGCCAGGCGTGGGCGGGTGGCCTCGCCGGCGTCGCCGTGATGGCGCTGCTGATCGGCGGTTTCGTGTGGATCGACCGGAACCGGAGCGACGACAAGCCCGCCAACCAGGCAGGCGCGACCCCGTCCGCCTCCGCCCCGGCCGCGGACGCCCCCACCGCGCCCCCGGCTCCGCAGCTGCCCGCGGGCGCCGACCCGGCGCTGGGCACCAAGCCGACAGTGGCGGCCGGCAAGGGTGAGCTGAAGAAGCTCACCGTCACCCCGGTGATCAAGGGGACCGGCCCGGCGGTGAAGAAGGGCCAGACCATCACCACCAACTACGTGGGCGTCTTCTTCAAGGACGGCAAGGAGTTCGACTCGTCCTGGAACGCCGGCCAGCCGGCCAGCTTCCCCATCGGCGTGGGCCAGGTCATCCCCGGCTGGGACCAGGGTCTGGTGGGTGTGACCGTGGGCAGCCGGGTGCAGCTCGACATCCCGGGCGAGCTGGCGTACGGCAACGACGAGGCCAACGCCAACGGGCGTCCGACCGGTCCGCTGCGCTTCGTGGTGGACGTGCTCGCCGCCCAGTGACCCGTCCGGATCGCCCCGGTTGTCGCCGCGGCGCGATGGACTTGTTCACATGGGGCTTCCTGCCCGTCACCCTCCGGCAGTAGGTTCGGCGTCACCCCGGGCGGCCCGCCGTCCGGGGTGACCATGCGGACCCGGGACGCGGAGGTGCACGTGACGGCGCTGGACGAGCCCGGGCGGACCGCCCGGCTGATGTGGACGCACTTCGAGCCGGTGCACGCGGTCACCTACTTCCACCCTCGGGCCCGGGCCGCGCACGAGGCGGTCGGGCTGCGCGGCTACTGGCGGGGTTACTTCGCCTGCCGGACCGCGCCGCTGGGCGCCGCCGAGGCCGCCCCGGTCATCGCCGCGTTCTTCAACTTCGCACCACCCATGGTGAGCCGGGCCCTGCCGGCGGTCTGGCGGCTGGCCACCCCGCAGGAGGCCCTGCGCGCCCGGCTGACCGGCGCCGTGCAGGCCCTCGCGGAGCTGACCTACGAGCTGCCCGAGGCGCACCTGGCCGAGGCCGCCGACCTGCTGGAGCGGGCCGCCTCGGCGGCGCAGACCGCCGGTCGGGTGCTCGGCGCGGCCAACGCGGCGCTGCCGATCGGGGAATATCCCCTCGCCCGCCTCTGGCAGGCCGCCACCACGCTGCGGGAGCTGCGGGGCGACGGGCACAACGCCGCCCTGGTGGCCGCCGGCCTGGACCCGGTGGAGACGCTGGCCTCGCGGGTCGCTGTGGACATGTCAGCGGAGAACCTGCTCGGCCGGGGCTGGTCCGAGGAGCAGTGGCGGGCCGCCCGCGAGCGGCTGGCCCAGCGCGGCTGGCTGACCGGGGACGGCACGGCCACCGACGTCGGTCACGCCGGGTTCCAGGCGATCGAGGACGCCACCGACCGCGCCGCCGCACATCCGTGGGAGGCTCTCGGCCCGGACGACACCGACCGGCTGCGTGAGCTGCTGGAGCCGATGGCCCGGTCGTGTCACACGGTGATCCCGCCGAACAGCCCGATCGGCCTACCCGCGCTGCCCGGCTGACCGGCGGTCCGCCTCTCGGGCAGGATGGGCCCGTGGTGGATGCGGTGGTTTTCGACCTGGACGGCGTGATCGTGGATTCCGAACCGGTCTGGGAGGAGGTCCGGCGGGCGTACGTGGCGGCACACGGTGGGTCCTGGCAGCCGGACACCCAGCGCCGACTGATGGGCATGAGCACCGGGGAGTGGGCCCGCTACCTCAGCGGTGAGCTGGGCGTGCGCCGCAGCGCCGACCAGGTCGCCGACGAGGTGGTGCGGGAGATGGCCCGGCGCTACACCGAGCACGTACCGCTGATCGACAGTGCCGACGAGGTCGTACGCCGGCTGGCCGCGCGGTGGCCGCTGGGGTTGGCCAGCTCGTCGCCGACCCGGCTGATCGCGGCGGCGCTGGACGCCACCGGCCTGACCGGCGCGTTCGGCGCGACCCTCTCCACCGAGGAGACCGAGCGGGGCAAGCCGGCGCCGGACGTGTACCTGACCGTCGCGCGGCGCCTCGGCGTCGACCCGACCCGTTGCGCGGCCGTGGAGGACTCGTCCAACGGCGTGCGGTCGGCCGCGGCGGCGGGGATGAAGGTGGTGGCGGTGCCCCACGGGTCGTACCCCCTCGACCCGGACGCCGCCGGGCTCGCGGTCGTGACGCTGGGGTCGATCGGTGAGTTGACGCCGGAGCTGGTGGAGGGGCTGGGTTGACGCGGGCCGAGCGGGGTAGGAGCCACGAATGAAAGCCATCGTGTACGAGCGCAACGGCGACCCTTCCGTGCTGGAGCTGGTCGACCGGCCGGTGCCGGAGCCGGGGGCCGGCGAGGTGCTGGTCCGCCTGGCGGTGTCCGGGGTGAACCCGACGGACTGGAAGTCGCGGCGGGCCTTCCCGCCGGACGGGTGGCAGATCCCCGGGCAGGACGGCGCGGGCGTGGTGGAGGCGGTCGGCGAGGGGGTCGACCGTGCGCTGATCGGCGAGCGGGTCTGGATCTGGGAGGCGGCCTGGCAGCGGCCGTGGGGCACCGCCGCGGAGTACACGCTGGTGCCGGTGCGGCAGGCGGTTCCCCTGGGCGACGCCTCGTTCGAGTTGGGAGCCAGCCTGGGCATCCCGTTCCTCACCGCGCACCGCTGTCTGACGGCCGGCGAGTTCATGCCCGACGCGCTGCGCGCCGGTGCGCTGGCCGATCACACCGTGCTGGTGCAGGGCGGGGCGGGCGCGGTCGGCAACGCGGCGATCCAGCTCGCCCGCTGGGCCGACGCGACGGTGATCGCCACGGTGAGCAGCGCGGAGAAGGGGCAGCTCGCGGCGGCGGCCGGCGCCTCCTACGTCATCAACTATCGAGAGCAGGACGTGGTCGAGGAGGTCCGCAGGATCGCTCCCGACGGGGTGCACACGATCGTGGAGGTCTCCCCCGGCCGGAACGCCGCGGTCGACGCCCAGGTGCTGCGGCACGGCGGCGCGGTCTGCATGTACGCCGACGACGGCGGGGGCGAGGTGACCATCCCGATCCGGCCGATGATGGCGCCGAACGCCCGCTGGCAGTTCGTGCTGGTCTACACGGAGCCGAAGGCGGCCAAGGCGCAGGGTGTGATCGACGTGGCGGCGGCGGCCAGCCAGGGCGGCCTCCGGGTCGGCGCGGACGCCGGTCTGCCGCTGCACCACTATCCGCTTGCCGACACGGCGGCCGCGCATCAGGCGGTCGAGGACTCGGCGGTGGGCAAGGTGCTGATCACCACCAGTGACGCCTGAACGGGTCGCTGGACACCCGATTTCCCCGTCATCAGGACAGACGCGAACAAGTTTCGCAACAATGACGGTGCGGGATCACCCCGTGTGGAGCGGGCGGCCCCGGCGCGGTGCGAACGCCGGGGCCGCCCCTGGGGAGGAATGTCAGGAGTACTCCTCTGCCCAACAGGCGACAGTGCCCGGTAAAACGTTACGGTGCTGTCAGCTCCCGGACAGTCAGCTCACCGTCGGCGTACCGCGAACGGACGACCTTCTTGTCGAACTTGCCGACGCTGGTCTTCGGCACCGTGTCGATGAACGCCCACCGCTCGGGCAACTGCCACCGGGCGACCGAGCCGGCCAGGAAGTCCCGCAACTCCTCGGCGGTCACCGACGCACCCTCGCGGACCACCACGGTCGCCAGGGGCCGCTCGTCCCACCGCTCGTCCGGCACGCCCACCACGCACGCCTCCAGCACGGCCGGGTGCGCCATCAGCGCGTTCTCCAGCTCCACCGACGAGATCCACTCGCCGCCGGACTTGATCACGTCCTTCGCCCGGTCGGTAAGCGTGATGTACCCGTCCGAGGAGAGCATGCCCACGTCGCCGGTACGCAGCCAGCCGTCGCGGAACTTCTCCTCATCCGGGGCGTCGTCACCGACGTACCGCGCGGTCACCCACGGCCCGCGGACCTCCAACTCACCGACGGCCGTGCCGTCGGCGGGCAGCGGCTCGCCCAGCGGGCCGACGATGCGCGCCTGCACCCCGGCCGGCACGCGACCCTGCGTGTAGCGGTAGCGCCAGGCCTGCTCGCCGGTCGCCCCCGCCGGCGGGCGGGAGACCGACCCCAGCGGCGACATCTCGGTCATCCCCCAGGCGTGGATGACGTCGATCCCGTGCCGCTCGTCAAACGCGTGCATCAACGCCGGCGGGCAGGCCGAGCCACCGACGATCACCTCGGTGAGCGAGGACGTGTCCACCTCGTGGCTGTCCAGGTAGGCCAGCAGGTCGGTCCAGATGGTCGGCACCGCGCCGGCCAGGGTGGGCCGCTCGGCGGCGATCATCTCGGCGATCGGCGCGGCCTGGAGAAACCGGTCCGGCATGATCAACGACGCGCCGGAGAGGAACGCCGCGTAGGGCAGGCCCCAGGACATGGCGTGGAACATCGGCACGATGGCCAGTTCCCGGTCGGTCGGCCCGAGACCGAAGCCCTCCGGCATGCAGACCTGCAACGAGTGCAGGTAGATGGACCGGTGCGAGTAGGCCACGCCCTTCGGGTTGCCGGTGGTGCCCGAGGTGTAGCAGAGCGCTGCGGCGTCGCGCTCGTCGACCTCGGGCCAGTCGTACACCTCGGGCCGGTCGGCCAGCAGCGCGTCCCAGTGGTGCACGGTGATCCGGTCTCCGGCGGCCGCCACCAGCGGGGCCGGGTCGCCACCGCCGACCACCACCACGTGCCGCACCGTGTTCAGCTCGCCGATCACCCTGGCCAGCAGCGGAATGAGCGTGCTGTCGACCAGCACCACCCGGTCCTGCGCGTGGTTGGCGATGTAGGTGAGCTGGTCGGGAAAGAGCCGGAGGTTGAGGGTGTGCAGCACCGCGCCCATGCTCGGCACCGCGAAGTAGGCCACCAGGTGCTCGTTGTTGTTCCACATGAAGGTGGCGACCCGCTCGTCGCCGGTGACGCCGCACTCGTCGCGCAGCGCGTGGGCCAACCGGGCGGCGGTGCGGCCCACCTCGGCGTACGTCATCCGGCGGGGTTCGGCGCCCGTCCAGGTGACCACCTCGGCCGTGCCGTGCACCCCTGCGCCGTGGTCGAGGATCCGGGAGACCTGCAGGGGGGCGTCCATCATCGTGCTACGCATGGGTAACAAGCTAGTGTCGGCGGTCACACGTTGGGAACCCCCGTAAATTGTCGCAGGTGAGCATCTCCTGGGCCGACTCATACGTAGGGCAGTTGCGCGCGCTCGCCGGCGACCGGACGCTGATGTTCGTCGGCGCCCGTGCCGTGGTCAGCGACAACGCGGGGCGCATCCTGCTCATCCGACGCTCGGACAACGGTCAGTGGGCCATGCCCGCCGGGGCGATGGAGCTGGGCGAGTCGATCGCCGACTGCGCGGTCCGCGAGGTCCGCGAGGAGACCGGACTGCGGGCGCTGCGGGTCTGCGCGTTCGCCCTTTACACCGGCCCGGACCGGACCAGCACCAACATGTACGGGCACACGTACCAGGTCTTCACCACCGCGTTCAAGGTCGAGGAGTGGGACGGGCAGCTGACCCGGGTCACCGACGAGACCACCGACGCCGGCTTCTTCCCCCGCGACAGGTTCCCCCCACCGCTCTCCGGATCGGTGTTGGAAACCCTGGCCGACCTGGACGTCTTCGAGCAGACCAACCGGCTGATCCTCAAGTAGGGCGGTGCTGTGCGCTCGTGCAGCTCCTTGACGGCACGGTGGGCCGTCGCTTCGGTGATGTTCCAGAAATAGCTCTCTGATCTGGCTGGAGTCGGAGCGCGACGGGGCACCGCTCATTCGGGAGTGTGCCCGTCGTCGCGGAGCCGTCCCGGCGATCGGCCGAGGACGGTCAGATCATCGTCTGGGACTTGGCCTCCATGTCGGCGGCCGCCTCGTCCTTGGATTCGCGGGTCAGCGGCTTGCCGCCCGGCGCCGGAGCCTCGCCGCCGAGCGGGTCGGCCCCGCCCTTGGCGCCCTGCGGACCGGCACCCCGCAGCTCGTTGTTCGGCATCGCCAGGGTGACCAGCACCGCCACGATGGCGACGAGCCCGGTGGTCAGGAAGACCAGGTGCAGCGACTCCACGAACGACGCCTGGATGGCGGCCCGGACGGCGCCGGGCAGGGCCATGATGGTCGCCGGGTCGTTGATCGAGATGTTCGTGCCGCCATTTGCCGCGACCGCGGCCCGCTGCTCCGGTGGAAGCTGGGCGATCGCACCGGGCAGCCGGTCGGCGAGCTGCGAGTTGAGCCGCGACGAGAGCACCGTGCCGAGGATCGCCACCCCGAACGAACCACCCAGCGACCGGAAGAACGTCGCTGACGAGGTACCGGCGCCCAGGTCGCGGACGGAGACCGCGTTCTGCACCGCGAGGACGAGCGACTGCATGCACAGACCGAGGCCGACGCCGATCACCACCATGAAGCCGAACGCCACCCAGAGCGACGTACCCACCTGCAACCGGGTGAACAGCAGCATGCCGACCAGCAGGGTGACCGCCCCGGCCACCGGGAACCACTTGTACCGGCCGATCCGGCTCATCGCCCGGCCGGTGAGGATCGAGGTCACGATGATGCCGGCCATCATCGGCAGCATCAGCAGACCGCTGCGGGTCGGCGAGGCGCCCTTGACGATCTGGAGGTACAGCGGGATGAAGATGATCGACCCGAACATCACCAGACCGAGCACGAAGCCGGCAGAGTTGGCCAGCGCGAACGTGGCGCTGCGGAACAGCCGCAGCGGCAGGATCGGCTCGGCGACCCGCGCCTCCTGGAGCACGAAGAGCACGGCCAGCACCGCACCGGCGACGAAGAGGCCGATGATCAGCCCGGAACCCCACGGGTACTCGTTTCCGCCCCAGCTCAGCGCGAGCAGGAGGCAGCTCACCGCGGCCACCAGCAGGCCGGCGCCGAGCCAGTCGATCGCGTGGTCCCGGCGCTCGAACGGGATCAGCCGCATCACGTGGTAGCAGACCACGATGGCCAGGATCGCCAGCGGCACGTTGATGTAGAAGATCCACCGCCAGTCGGTCTCGGCAAAGTACCCACCGACCAGCGGGCCGGCCACCGACGCGATGCCGAACACCGCCCCGAACAGACCCTGGTAGCGGCCTCTCTCCCGAGGTGAGACCACGTCCGAGATGATCGTGAACGCCAGCGTCAGCAGACCACCGGCACCGAGCCCCTGGATGCCCCGCGTGACGATCAGCTGGGTCATGTTCTGCGACAGGCCGGCCAGCAGCGACCCGAGCAGGAACGTGCCGATCGAGAAGAGGAAGACCGGGCGACGCCCGTACAGGTCGGCCATCTTGCCGTACAGCGGGGTCGACGCGGTCGAGGCGAGCAGGTACGCCGTGACCACCCACGAGTAGTGGTTGATCCCACCCAGCTCACCGACGATGGTCGGCAGGGCCGTGCCGACGATGGTCTGGTCGAGGGCGGCCAGCAGCATGCCCGTCATCAGGCCCAGCATCAGCAGCCGGATCTGCTGGCGATTCAGTACCGGCGCGGCAGAGGCTTCGGTGGTCATCAAGCCCTCTTTCCCGACCACCGGAGAACATGCCCCATACCCGAGAAAAACCCCACCGGTCCCATACCCCCACCCCGCCGCCACCCCGCCGCCACCCCGGTCGATCATGAAGTTGTTGCCACGACACGCCGGGTGAGCCGGCAATAACTTCATGATCAACAGGGTGGGGGTGGGGGGTCAGGGGGTGGCGAAGGTTTGGGTGATCTTTGCGCAGAAGGCGGGGAGGTCGTCGGGGTTGCGGCTGCTCGTCAGGTTGCCGTCCGTCACGCACTCCTCGTCGACCCAGGTGGCGCCGGCGTTGGTCAGATCCGTGCGCAGGCTGGGCCAGGAGGTGATCCGCCGGCCACGGACCACGTCCGCCTCGATCAGCGTCCACGGGCCGTGACAGATCACCCCGACCGGCTTGCCGGCGTCGAAGAACGCCTTCACGAACCGCACCGCGTCCGGGTCGGACCGCAGGAAGTCCGGGTTCGCCACCCCGCCCGGCAGCACCAGCGCGTCGTACCCGGCGGCGTCCGCCTTGTCCACGGTGACGTCCACGTCGTACGTCTTGGACTGGTCCAGGTGGTTGAAGGACTGAATGGAACCGGCCTTGAGCGAGACCAGCTCGGCCGTCGCGCCGGCGTTCTCGACCGCCTCGCGCGGCTGGACGTACTCGACCTCCTCGACGCCGTCGGCGGCCAGGAAGGCGATCCTCTTGCCCTGCAGTGTCGCTGCCATCTTGGTACATCTCCTCTCCGGGGTACCGCAATTCCCTTCCCGGCCTCCAACGCCCGAAACACCCCACGCCGGTACGACAGGCACCCCGTCAACGAGGGTGGGACGAAAGGACGCGGACCCGCGGCGCAGCCGGTCCCGGCGCGGGGTTTGTCCGGAGGGCCGCTGGGGACCCGGGGAGGCATGGCAGGAGCAGCAGCGGAACAGCGCCGGCTCGCCACCGTCGTGGAGAGCTGGCTCGGGCGCCCGGTCCTGATCGTCGGCGACGCCATGCTGGACGAGTGGCGGTTCGCCGACTCCGACCGGCTCTGCCGGGAAGCGCCCGCCCCGGTCCTCACCCTGCGCCGACGGATCTCCGCCGCCGGTGGGGCCGCGAACACCGCGGTCAACGTCGCCACCCTCGGCGGTCGGGCCGTGCTGGTGGCGCCGGTCGGCGCCGACGTCGCCGGTGACGAACTGCACGACTGTCTGGACCGGGCCGGCGTCTGGGACCGTACGGTCAATCAGCCCGGTCGGCCCACCCCGGTGAAGCGGCGGATGCTCGCCGGCAACCAGATCCTGCTCCGCGAGGACTCCGGCGACGCCGACGACGCGCTCGACCCGGACGGGGTGGACCGGCTGCTCACGGCGCTGGACTGCGCCACCGAGGAGCTGCGCGCCGCTGCCGGCGGAGAGGCGCCGACCCTGGTGGTCTGCGACTACGGTCTGGGTGCGCTGTCCGCGCCGGTCCGCGCGTGGCTGGTCGAACAGCGCGAGCGGTACGCCACGGTCGCGCTGGACGCCCACGACCTCGCCGACTGGCGAGGGCTCGCGCCGACGGTGGTCACCCCCAGCTTCGCCGAGGCGACCCGGCTGCTGGCCCGTGCCGGTGGCCCGAACCGTTCGACCGCCGGCACCGACCTGCACCTGGAACACCCCGACAACGATCCGGCCGACGGGCCGTCCGAGCTGAGCGTCGGCGCCGCTCCGGGTGGGGCCCGCGCGGACGACCGGCCCGGCCCGGTCGGCGAGCCCACCCCGAGCGAGGGTCGGGTGGCCCTCACCGGCGACGGCCTCAGCGTCACCGGCACCGGCGTCACAGTGAACACCGAGGCCGGAGCGGGCGTGGACCGGGCCGTACTGGCCGAGTCGCGCCTCGCCGAGCTGCGCGCGCACACCGGCGCGGACGTGGTCGCGGTGACCCTGGACACCGACGGCGCGGTGGTCGGCGGCGCGGACGGGGAACGGCGACGCAGCCACAGCACCCCGGTCCCCGCGAGCCACGCGGTGGGCGCGGGAGACGCGTACCTGGCGGCGATGACGCTGGCCCTGGCCGCCGACGCGCCGCTGCCCACCGCCGCGCAACTCGCCCAGCTCGCGGCCACCATCACCGTGTCCGACACCGGCACCTGTGTGTGCCTGCGCAACGACCTGCTGGCCGCCCTCGACATGCCACCGGAGACCGTCGGGCACCCGGCGGTGGTCGGCACCGACGAACTGGACGCGATCGTCGCCGAGCATCGCGAGGCGGGCCGGTCCGTGGTGTTCACCAACGGCTGCTTCGACGTGCTGCACCCCGGGCACGTGCGCTACCTGGAACAGGCCCGTGCCCTGGGCGACCTGCTCATCGTGGCGGTCAACTCGGACGGCAGCGTACGCCGGCTCAAGGGGCCGGACCGACCGGTCAACCCGGTCGAGGACCGAGGCGCCCTGCTGGCCGCGCTGTCCTGCGTGGACCACGTGGTGGTGTTCGAGGAGGACTCGCCCGCCGCGCTGATCGAGGCGGTCCGGCCCGACGTGTACGTCAAGGGCGGCGACTATCCGCCGGAGCTGGTGCCGGAGGCGCCGCTGGTGCGCCGACTCGGCGGTCAGGTGCGCACGCTGGGGTACGTGCCGGACCGGTCCACCTCGGCGATCATCGACCGGATCCGGTCGCACAGCCAGGACCCGTCGTCGCACGCCACCGACCCGTCGCTGAGCCCCCGCACCCAGGCGTCGTGAACCGGCCCCTCACCCTCGGCACCCCGGCGGAGTTCCGTGCCGACCGGCTGGTCGACGTGTTGGTCCCGACCCGTAACCGGCCCGCCGAACTGGCCGTCACCCTGGCCGGGCTCGCCGCCCAGGGCGGGGTTCCCGGCTTCGGCGTGGTGGTCAGCGACCAGTCCGACGGCGATCCGGCGTACGCCCACCCCGCCGCGGCCACCATGGTCCGGGCGCTACGCCACGCGGGCCACCCGGTGCTGTTGACCCGCCGGCTGCCGCGCCGCGGGCTGGCCGAGCACCGCGCCTATCTGCTCGCCGCGTCCTCCGCCCGGTACGTGCTCAACCTCGACGACGACGTCTGGCTGGAGCCCGGGGCGCTGCACCGGCTGGTCACCGCGATCGAGGAGCTGGACTGCGGGTTCGTCGGCAACGGCGTGCACGGCCTGTCGTACACCGAGGACGTACGACCGGACACGCACCGGCACTACGAGGAGTGGGCCGGCCGGCCCGTCCCGGAGCGGATCCGGCCGGGCACCGCCGAGTGGGACCGCGCCCGCATCCACTCGGCGGCCAACCTGCTGCACGTCACCGCCGAGCTGGCACTGCCGCCGGGCGCGTGGCGGGCGTACAAGGTGTCCTGGATCGGCGGGTGCGTGCTCTACGACCGGGCCAAGCTCGTCGACTCCGGGGGCTTCGACTTCTGGCGGCGGGTGCACGAGAGACACCAGGGCGAGGACGTGGCCGCCCAGCTCGCGGTGCTGGCCCGCCACGGCGGGGCGGGCATCCTGCCCAGCGGCGCCTACCACCTGGAGACCCCCACCACGGTCACCGAACGGGACGTGGAGGCGTGGGAGGTCGTCCTCGCCGACGAGGACACCCCACAGCCGGCCTGAGCGCCGCCTACGAGCTGAGCAGTTCGCGGGCCGATTCCAGCACCTCGGCCACCGGCACGTCGATGACGAACGAGTCGCGGTGCGGGCACTCGCCGTCACCCGGCCGGTGCGGGTAGATGCCCGGCGTGCAGTCCACGCCGCAGACCGGGCAGTGCACCGTCCAGGAGCTGATCGGCCGGTGCCGGCCACGCAACGGCGTCGCCGTGTTGATCAGGTTGCCGACCCAGAAGATGCCCACCGTCGACGTGCCCACCGCCGCGGCCAGGTGCAGCGGGCCGGTGTCGTTGGAGACGACCAGCGCGCAACCGGCGTAGCAGCCGGCCAGCCCGCCGAGACTGAGCGTGCCCACCTGCGGCCGGACCGGCACCCCCGCCGCCGCGACCACCTGGTCCACCACCTCCTGCTCGGAGGGCGTACCGGTCACCAGCACCTCGTACCCGTCGCCGTGCAGCGCACGGGCCACCTCGGCGAACCGCTCGGCCGGCCAGCGGCGCCGGGTGTCGGAAGCGCCCGGATGCAGCGCCACCCGAAGGCGGGCCGGTGGACCGAGCACCTGCTCGGCCTCGGCCCGGTCCGCGTCGGTGACCGCGAGCGTCGGCACGATGGTGGTCGCCGGAGCGCCCACCAGGGCCACCGCCTCCAGATAGCGGATCACCTCGTGCTGGTAGTACACGTAGCGGACCCACCGGTCCAGCGGCGGCGCGTCCTCGGCGCGCAACCCGACCGTCACCCGGGCACCGAGGCGGCTGATCAACGGGTTGGAGTTCGCGCCACCGCCGTGGGCCTGCACCGCCAGGTCGAAACCCTCGCCGCTGGCCGCCGCCACGAAGTCGTCGATCGTGGACGCCGGCTCACCGGCCTCCGGCTCCCGAATGCCGGGGCCCGGCGGCACCACCAGCACCCGGTCCACCGGGCCGGGCCGGTCGCGCCAGAGCTTCGCGTGCCACGGCGCCCCGAGCAGCACGATCTCCGCCGAGGGGTACGCGGCGCGCAACGCGTCCAACGCCGGCAGAACGAAGATGAAGTCGCCGAGGGCGTTGGCGCGCAGCACCGCGATCCGGCGCACGTCTTCGACTCGCCCCGCCGTCGGGCCGAGCAGGGACGGGGTGACCACGTGGCGCGCTACTCCCGGTCGATCTCGCCGACGCTGTCCGGGTGGTGCAGCTCCCGGTCCGCGGCGGGATCGGCCGCTATCGGCGTACCACCGGAGAGGCCGCCCGAGCGCGGCCCGGCGCGGCCGACGGTGATGGTGCGCGCCGTGGGTCGCGCCGCCCGGGGCAGCCGGACGCGCAGCAGCCCGTGGTCCATCACCGCGTCGATGCCCTCCGGGTCGACCCGGGACGGCAGGTCGATGCGGTACTCGAAACCGCGCGTCTCGAAGCCCCCGGGAATGCCCTGATCGGCGTTGACCTCCGCCTCGGAGCGGGCCCGCACGCACAGCTCGCGGTCGTCCAGCTCGACGGCCACCTCCTCGGGCGCGACGCCCGGCAGCCGGACGACGACCTGCCAGCCGTCCGCGGTCTCGGTCAGCTCGACGTCGGACGACCCGGCCCGGCCGCCGACCAGCCGGCTCAGCTCGGCGCGCAGCGACTGCAACTCGCCCATCGGGTCCCAGCCCTGTTGCCGGCCGCGCCACCCCCGGCCGAAACCGCCGGTCTGCTGCTGCTCGCTCATCGCACGTCTCCGATCCGCCGGGTGGCCGTGGTGGGCCGCAGTGAGCTGGGCGCATCCAGACCGGCGTCGCGGTCGACGCCCACACCGAGCCGGTCGACCAGTTCGCCACCGAGCCAGGCGCTGATGCCGAGGATCGCCACCGCGACGACCTCGATGGCGATCAGCGCGCCACCGGCGGCCCGCGAGTCGGCGTTGAGCCGGACCACCCACACGGCGGCGAAGAGCAGGATCACCGCGACGTTGGCGCCCGCGTGCAGCAGACCAACCCGCTTCGCGCGGGTGCCGGTCGGGATCGCCAGCAGGTCGAACGAGCCGGCCGCCGCGGCGAGCAGGCCGCCGATCAGGCCGACGGTGATGTTCCAGTACGCGACCTCGCCGAGGAAGTCCGGCCCGCCGACCGTGTCGATGATGTCGAAGAGCACCGCGGTGACCAACAGCGCGACCGGGAACATGACCAGCATCGGATGGACTGGATGACCCAGCACCTTGAGTCGGCTCTCCATCTCCCGGCCTCCACTGGTCGGCTTTCCTGCGGACGGTATGAGCGGCGGGCGTGTCGGGTGAGGCCCTACCCCGGGCGACCGGGGGCAAACCTCGCGCTGGCCACGCGGGCCTAGGCTGGCGACGGTGGCGCCGCCACCCGGGTCAACGGCTGGGGGAGGATCGCGTGACGGTGGAGATCACTTCGCACGAGGAACTACGCGAGCTGCTCGGCACACCGGGCGTACGCGCCGCCAACAAGGACCGCGCCCGCCTGCACGAGCGCGACCGGCAGTGGCTCGCCGCCGCCCCGTTCTGCCTGATGGCGACGGCCGGCGCGGACGGCAGCTGCGACGTCTCGCCCAAGGGCGACCCGGCCGGGTTCACGCTGGTGCTGGACGACACGACCATCGCGCTGCCGGAGCGGCCGGGCAACAAGCGGGCCGACGGCTACCGCAACATCCTGGACAACCCGCACGTCGGGCTGCTCTTCCTGATCCCGGGTCGCACCGACACGCTGCGCATCAACGGGCGGGCCCGCCTGGTACGCGACGCGCCCTGGTTCGACGACATGGTCGTCAAGGGGCACCGGCCGGTGCTCGCCGTGGTGGTGGAGATCGAGCAGATCTTCTACCACTGCGCGAAGGCGTTCCTGCGGTCCGCGCTGTGGCAGCCGGAGACCTGGCAGCCCGACGCGCTGCCGACCCGCGCACGCCTGATCAAGGAGGTCGAGGGGCCGCCCGAGAGCCTGGAGGACCTGGAGAGGCACTACGGCCCGGAGTACGCCAAGAAGATCTACATCTGACGCCGATCCGTCGCGGTCAGGCCGACCAACCGGCGGAATCACCGGACGACTCCCCGGCCTGTCCTCCGGGCCAGGCAGCCGACGAGTAGACGCCCAGGTCACGCAGACGACGCCGCTCACACGCTCTGCGGACCGCCGCTCGCGTTCGCCGTCACCCGCACCGCGGACGGCGTCTTCGACCACGCACCGGGCGTGATGGTCGTGCGGGGTCGCGCGGCACCGGAGGGGACCGTTCGCGCAGCCTCGGCCAGTTTCGCGAGCCCGGGGCTACGCAGAGCAGCACGAAGTTGGATACGCCAGTCGTCCATCAGCTCTAGGCCAGCTTCCGCCCACCGTCGGCGCGTGAGCACGCTGAACGCCGGCCTGCGCGCCAGTCGCGGGAAGCGGTCGGTGGTGGTCGGTCGGACGCGGTCCGGGTCCAGACCGCATTCCTCGTAAACGGCACGGGCCAGGCCGTACCAGGTGGTGCGCCCTCCGGCGACGCCGTGGTAGATCCCGGCGGTGAGTCGGCCGGCGTGGGCGGCGTCGCCGAGGTTGGCGATCCCCTCGGCGAGCATCGCCGACCACGTCGGCTGCCCGTGCTGATCGGCCACCACCTGCACGTCGGGCCGGTTCGCCGCGAGCAGGAGCATGGTCGCCACGAAGTTGGGGCCGTGGTCGCCGTAGAGCCAGGCGGTACGCACCACGTAACCGCTGTGCGGCAGGATCGCGCGCACCGCCCGCTCGCCGACGAGTTTGCTGCGCCCGTACGCGTTGACGGGGGCCGGCCGAGCCGCCTCGTCCAGCGGCGCCCTCCCGTCCCCGGCCAACACGTAGTCGCTGGATACATGAATCAGGTGCACGCCGTGGTCGGCGCAGGCGCCAGCCAGGTGTCGCACGCCGTGACCGTTGACCTCTGTGGCGAGTTCCTCGGCCGTCTCTGCACCGTCCACGTCGGTCCATGCTGCGGCGTTGACCAGGATGTCGTGCCCCGGAACGGCCCGGGCGACGGCCGCCGCGTCGGTAATGTCGACTTCGTCGTGAGCGGCGGCGGTGACCACCGTGCCGGGTCGGGCGCGTAACACCTCGACGATGTCGCGCCCCAGCATGCCGCCGGCGCCGGTGACGAGCCAGCGGATCATCGGGACGCCGTGTCGTCCGTGGCCTGGCGGTCGAGTACGGCCACCGGACTGGGTCGGGCCGCCCTCTGCCGGGCCACCGTGCCGGCGGCCTCGGCGAAGGCGGGTTCGCGGAGCAGGCGCTGCCCGGCCTGGTGGAACGTGGCGGTGTCGCGCGTGGCCAGCGCGAGGGGCAGCTCCGCTTTGCGGCCGACGACCTGCGCGGCGACCAGCGGGGGGTCGGCAGCCTCCGACCGGAGACGCTCGGATACGCCGCGGTGCAACGCCGCTGCTGTCGGACCGGATCCGCCGTCCGCCAGCGGCCGTCCTCCACCGCCGAACAGGAGGGCCGCCCCGAGGTCACCGGCCGGGACGGCGTCCAGGCTGGACGGGCCACTGTCGGCCGCGGTACCGGCGACGACGGCGGTGAGCGCGGACACCACGGCACGCCCGGCCGCTCGGGTCGCCCGGGCGAGGGGCGCGGCCGGCCGCGTCAGCCCGCGTCCGTCAGCGGCGGGGAAGAAGATTTTCACGAATGGCGGATCACACATCTCTCAACCTCCTTCATGAGCCCTGCGGCGGCGGGGTGCGGTACTCCGAGCGGCGATCCGGTCGCTGAATTCGCCTCGACCCGCTCCGCCATCACCGACTGGCCCCGCACTGTCCGCGGCCGCGCACGCTGCGGATCGGTAGATCGACCTCCGGCTGGGCGCCCGAAAAGAAGCCCGGACGCGGCGGAAAGGAGGCAGGTGTCGTTCGTCGGCGCGCGCGTGGAAGGCATGGTCGTGCCCATGGTGGAGGCGACCGGCGCGGAGTCAGCCAGATCATGACGGAGACTGCGTAGCTGAACCTCGTCCATAGTGCTGACGAGGCTAACCTCTCAGGTGCCCCAAATTGGGGCAAACCAGACCAAAGCACTATCAGTACCGCGTCGGCAACTTGCGAGTCGAGCCTGGCTCAGGTCGCGTTCCACGTGCCTGGTGCACTTTCCGACAGCTGGCGCGGAGGCCCAGCCTGGTGGGTGCCGCACCTAAGGGACGCCGACCTCAGGGCGTACGCAGGGCGTCAGGACTACTCAAATGCCGCATAAGCGCCTTGTAGGGCAATCCAGTCGCTTAGTCTGCAACTCGCCGGCAACTGTTCGTCACGAGTAGGTAGCTCCGAGTCTATCTGGGGCGGCTCTGGAGGGGTCATGAGCAACGACCGACGGCTACGGCGGGGGCTGAAGCACGGCCGCGCCGCCTCAGGATTGAGTTCCGCCCTGCTGTTGGTCGGGATGACGGGTGGACCCGCAGCCGCGGCCCCACCTCAGGAAGCGGAATCATCTCCCCAGGGCATGCATATCGGTACGCCGGGTCCGGCCGGCCAGTACGGCGGGCTTCCGTTGTACTGGCCGACTGCCTTCCGAGACGACGGTGGATCTGACGATTCGTGGAAGCCCTCCCCCGGCACACCACCGGACTGCGGTCCGCAAGGCTGGCAGGGCCCGTGGGGTGGGCACGACAAGGGGGGCAAGCAGCCGGACCGGGGCCACCCCCACGGCGGAAAGGGCACTCAGGGCGCGCAGGGCGCGCAGGGCGCGCAGGGCGCGCAGGGCGCGCAGGGCGCGCAGGGTGAAACGGGTGCTGAAGGCGCACAAGGCGATACGGGTGCTCAAGGTTTCCAGGGCGCGCAGGGCGACACCGGCGCACAAGGCAGCCAAGGCACACAGGGCGACACCGGCGCACAGGGAGCCCAGGGGGACACCGGTGCGCAGGGCAGCAGCGGCGCGCAGGGGACTCAAGGTTTCCAGGGCGCCCAGGGCAGCACCGGCGCACAAGGCGCCCAGGGAACGCAGGGCAGCCAGGGCAACACCGGAGCGCAAGGCAGCCAAGGAGCACAAGGCGAGAACGGCGCCCAAGGCACCCAGGGCAACACCGGAGCGCAGGGGGCTCAAGGCTTCCAGGGCGCCCAAGGCAACACGGGTGCTCAAGGCAGCCAGGGCGATACCGGCGCTCAAGGTGCACAGGGGGCTCAGGGTTTCCAAGGCGATACCGGCGCACAGGGGGCGCAAGGCGGGCAGGGCGAGACCGGCGCGCAGGGCAGCCAGGGTGCGCAAGGCGACACCGGCGCACAAGGTGCACAAGGCAACAGCGGCGCCCAGGGGGCTCAAGGCTTCCAGGGTGCGCAAGGCGATACCGGGGTGCAAGGCGCGCAGGGAACGCAGGGCAGCCAGGGCAACACCGGCGCACAAGGCAATAGCGGCGCCCAGGGGGCTCAAGGCTTCCAGGGCGCCCAAGGCGAGATCGGGCCGCAAGGCGCCCAGGGCAACACGGGTACTCAAGGCGCGCAGGGAGCTCAAGGTCTCCAAGGCGATACCGGCGCACAGGGGGCGCAAGGCTCCCAGGGCGAGACCGGCGCGCAGGGCAGCCAAGGTGTCCAAGGCGACAGCGGCGCACAAGGCGCGCAAGGCAACAGCGGCGCCCAGGGGGCCCAAGGCTTCCAGGGCGACACGGGTACTCAAGGCGCCCAGGGCGACACGGGTGCTCAAGGCGACACGGGTACTCAAGGCCCGCAGGGGGCTCAAGGGCTCCAGGGCGATACCGGCGCACAGGGGGCCCAAGGCTTTCAGGGCACCCAAGGCGGCACCGGCGCGCAAGGGGCGCAAGGCTCCCAGGGCGAGACCGGCGCACAAGGCAGCCAAGGTTTCCAGGGCGCCCAAGGCAACACCGGCGCTCAAGGCAACAGCGGCGCCCAGGGGGCCCAAGGCTTCCAGGGCGACACGGGTACTCAAGGCGCCCAGGGCGACACGGGTACTCAAGGCCCGCAGGGGGCTCAAGGGCTCCAGGGCGATACCGGCGCACAGGGGGCCCAAGGCTTTCAGGGCACCCAAGGCGGC
>NZ_JBIAKM010000004.1:35169-186960 GCF_042872525.1 Micromonospora sp. NPDC005254
GCACCGGCGCGCAAGGGGCGCAAGGCTCCCAGGGCGAGGCCGGCGCACAAGGCAGCCAAGGTTTCCAGGGCGCCCAAGGCAACACCGGCGCTCAAGGCAACAGCGGCGCCCAAGGGGCTCAAGGCTTCCAGGGCGACACGGGTGCTCAAGGCGCACAAGGAAACACGGGTACTCAAGGCGCCCAGGGGGCGCAAGGCGCACAAGGCAACCAGGGCAACACCGGAGCACAAGGCTTCCAGGGCACGCAGGGACTCACGGGCGCGCAGGGCGATACGGGTGCTCAAGGCGCCCAAGGCGACACCGGTGCACAGGGCACTCAAGGCACTCAAGGCACCCAAGGCACCCAAGGCACCCAAGGCGACGCTGGTGCACAAGGCTTCCAAGGCGCCCAAGGTGACACCGGCGCTCAGGGACCGCAGGGCGCGCAGGGAGTGGCGGGCACCGGAATCCAGGCCGCCTATATTCAGGGACCGCTGACGGTGATCGCGGATACCCCCGTTGATTTCGGGTGCCAGGCCGGAGACATTGCTGTCGGAACCGGCTATCAGCTGTCGGGTGCGGGTGTCAATCCAGTGCTGATCCAGCCACTTTCGATCAGCGGTTACCAGTTCACTTTCACTGGCGGAGGCGCGGACATCTGGGTGTCCTGCATTTCACTCGACTGACCCATCGCGTCTGGACCTGCGGCCAACAGCCCGGGCAGCGCGGGTCGCAGTAGCCAAGTCAGTAGGCCGAACAGCAAGCCGGACCGCCCTGTTATCGTTCAAGGAGAATAAATGAGCACGCGTCAGATACTTGGGTCACTCGCCTGTGGTGCGATCCTGCTGACCGGGGCCACAGCATGCAGCGAGAAATCTCCCGGCAAAGCGCAGCCGAGCAGCTCCGGCAAGAGCGATCAGGCGAACAGTGGCGCCAACACCGGGGCCGCCTCGGCGGATCTGCTGAAGCTCGGCGTCGAACAGGGCCAAGCCGGTAACCTCGACGCAGCGAAGGCCACCTTCGAGAAGGTGCTGGACGCCGACGTCAACAACAAGTTTGCCTGGTTCAATCTGGGCTTCATTGCCCAGTCACGCAACCAGAACGACGAGGCAATCAGCAGCTACGACAAGGCATTGGCCGCCGACGCCAGTTACAAGCCGGCCCTTTACAACAAGGCCATCGCGCTGGAGGGTACGGAGCCGACGAAGTCGGTGGACATTTACCGCAAGGTCGTTTCGATCGACAACAAAGCATCGACCGCTTACCTTCGGCTGGGCATGCTGCTGTCCCAATCCGGCGACACTGCCGCGGCGCGGAACGCTTTCAGTGCGGCGATCCGGCTGGACAAGCGGCTCGCGTCATCAGTTCCGGAGAAGTACCGAGCGGTCCCAACCGCTTCTTCGCCGGCCCGAGCAGGGAGGTGACTCGTTCAATGCGTACACCGCGCGTAACAGTCTTCACCGGAAGCAATCGCACTCGGTTCATCGACGAGTGTTTCCAATCACTGCTGGCGCAGACTTTCACCGACTGGGAATGGGTGGTCGTGCTCAACCAGGGGTCCCGCTGGCGGCCCGAGCTGCATGACGATCGGGTCCGGCTCATTGTCCAGGACAACCTGAACGGCGTTGGCGCCATCAAGGGGTACGCCTGCGCCGAGGCTGCCGGGGACATCCTCGTGGAGTTGGACGACGACGATGTGCTCAGCAGCGACTGTCTGCAAGAAATCGTCGCTGCCTTCGACCTCAACCCGGAGGTGGGTTTCGTCTACAGCGATACCGCGCAGATCCAGGAGGACGGTAGCCGCTGCGAAGACCGTTTCGCGAGTTCCTTCGGCTGGCGACACTACGACGAGAAGGTGGACGGCCGCGAGGTGCTGGTTTGCCGGGCGATGCCGCCGACGCCGCACAACGTGAGCTTCATCTGGTACGCGCCGAACCACGTGCGCGCCTTCCGCCGGGACATCTACGAGAAGGTTGGCGGTTACGACGAGTCGCTCGACGTCGCTGACGACGCCGATCTCATGGCTCGGATCTACCAGGTCAGCGAGTTCCACCATATTCAGAAGTGCCTGTACCTGCAGCGCATGCATGCCAAGAACACGCAGCGCATCCCGGAAGTCAACGCCCGCATCCAGCAGCGCACGGTGGCCATATACGACCGGAACATTCAACAGAATGCGCTGACCTGGTCACGGCGACAGGGGCTCATGGCGCTCGACCTCGGTGCGGCTCACAACAAGCCGGAGGGCTATCTGGGGCTGGATTACCACGACGGGCCGGGCGTCGACATGGTCTGTAACATAACGAACGGGGTCGACCTGCCTGACAACAGCGTCGGGGTCATCAGGGCAGTGGATTTCCTGGAACACGTGACGGACAAAGTCGCTCTGTTCAACGAGTTGTACCGACTGCTCGCGCCGAACGGAATGCTGCTGTCGCTGACACCCAGCACCGACGGTCGTGGGGCCTACCAGGATCCGACCCACGTGGCGTTCTACAACGAAAACTCGTTCTGGTACTTTACCGACGCCAAGTATTCTCGGTTCGTACCTGAAATCAAGTGCCGTTTCCAGACGTCACGGCTGGTCACTTACTACCCGAGCGAGTGGCACCAGACGCACAACATTTCGTACGTCTCCGCGAATCTCATCGCGATCAAGGACGACACCGTACGCAACGGCGGTCTGTTGACCATCTGAATCGGGCAGAGCGTAACAAGCGCCCCGTTCCAATCGCGCATGAGCAGCTGCTCCGCCGATGTGGGCAGCGGCCGGTCAGACCGTCGGCGCCACCAAGCAGAGGACATGGCCGTCCGGATCGGTGAGCACCGACTGTCGTTCACCCCAGGGCTGATCAGCTGGCGCGTCAACCACCTGAGCACCTGCCCGCAGCGCCGCAGCGGTCGCCGCGTCGACATCCGAGACGAGGAAGCTCACCGCCACGCCGGCCAAGCCAGGCGTAGGTGGGCGTTCGTGCAGCAGAAGCTCAACCCCGGCATCCGGAACGGCCAAGACCACCATCTCGCCGGCGCTGTACTTTTCTGTCAGCCCCAACGCATCCCGGTAGAGCGCCAGCGCACGCTCCCGATCCGCCACCGACACGATGATTCGCCGCAGTCCTCGTACCGTCACAAGGCCACCTTAACGGCGCAGGCTCGCTGCGGCGTTCCCGGCAAGCTGCACCTGTGGGACGTCACTGTGGGGTGACCGACACCATCCACAGGTGGCCGTCCGGGTCGGCGAAGACGCCCGCGTACCCCCAGGGCTGTGTGGTCGGCTCGGAGACGACCTCGCCGCCGGCGGCGCGCACCCGCTCGACGACCGCGTCCGCCTCGGCCGGGGTGGCGGCGCCGAGGCCGAGAAGGCACTCGCTCTGCCCCCGCGGGGCGACCTCGCGCCCACCGATCACCCAGCCGAAGCCGCCGGTCGGGATGAGCATCAAACGCAGCCCATCGTTGACCACGAACTGCAACGGCTCCGGGATGCCGTCATCGGCCAGCTCACCCACCGCTTCGAGGCCGAGACTGTCGCGGTAGAAGCGGTACGAGGTCGGGCGATCGGCGATCGGCAGACTGATGATCAGTGGCGCAGCTGACATGGACGAAACCTCCACAGGTCGGGCGGACGCGGCCATCGGATCGGACGGTGAGGACCGCGCTTGCAGTATGGACAGGGGGACTGACACTCGTAACGCGTCGGTGACCGGTGGCGCTGGATGCCGTGAGAGTGGCGTGCCGCCCACGGGCGGCACCACCGCCCGCTCCGCGGACCGGCACGTGCTCTGCTGATCGACCCCGTCCTCTAGCGTGGCCGCCATGAGTGTCGACGGTTGGTTGGCAGACACCCGCACGTCCTACGACACGGTCGCGGTCAGTTACGCGCACCTCGTCCGCGACTTCCTGGCGCAGGCACCTTATGAACGGGCGGCTCTGGCGTTGTTCGCCGACCTCGTACGCGCCACAGGTGGTGGTCCGGTCGCGGACGTGGGCTGCGGACCGGGTCGCATCACGGCGCACCTGAACGAGCTGGGCATCGCCGCCTTCGGGATCGACCTCTCCCCCGGAATGATCGCGGTGGCCCGCCACGACCACCCCGACCTGAGATTCGACGTCGGCTCCATGACCGATCTCAATCTGCCCGACGGCTCGGTGGCCGGCCTGGTCGCCTGGTACTCGCTCATCCACATTCCCGACGAGCAGCTCGGCCAGGTCCTCGCGCATCTCCGGCGCGTGGTGCGCCCCGGAGGCCCGCTGCTGGTCGGCTACCACGTGGGCGACGAGACGACGCTCAAGACCGAGGGGTACGGCGGTCACCCGATGAAGATCCACGTGCACCGCCGCCGGCCGGCCCAGGTCGCGGCCTGGCTACGCGACAACGGGTTCGCGGTCGAGGCCGAGATGACGGTCACCTCGCCCGAGAGCAAGCTCGGCGGCATCACCTTCGGACGACGAGAGCCCTGATCACCCGCGGGTCTGCCGCCAGGCGTAGGAGGCCAGGAAGAACGCCGCACCGGCCCAGACCAGGCAGTAGGCGCCCAGCCCGACGGTGCTGATCGACTCGTGCAGTCCGAAGTAGCCGATGAGGAACTGAATCGTCGGCAGCAGGAACTGAAGCATCCCGAGCACCGTCAGCGGCGTCCGGACGGCCGCGAAGCCGAACAGGACGAGCGGCAGCGCGGTGATCAGACCGGTGCTGACGAACAACGCGGACCGGATCGGACTGTCCCCGAAGTGGCTCTGGCCGGTCGTCGAGAGAAAGGCGATGTACGCGGCGGCAGGAACGGCCAGCGCTGCCGTCTCCACCGCCAACGCCCGCCAACTCGGCATAGCCGCCCACTTGCGAAACAACCCGTAGATGCCGAAGGTGGCGGCGAGGCCGATCGCCACCCACGGCGGCCGTCCGGCGTCGATCCCCAGCCACACCACGCCCGCCGTGGCCAGAGCCACGCCGGCCCACTGCGCGATCGCCATCCGCTCCTTCAGCACCACCAGGCCGAGAAGGGCGCTGAAGAGCGGGTTGATGTAGTAGCCGAGGGCAGCCTCGATCACCCGCCCACTGTTGACCGCCCAGATGTAGAGGCCCCAGTTCGCCCCCACGAAACAGCCGGCGCCTGCCAGCAACGCCAGGACTCGGGGCTGGCGGTGCATCACACGCAACCACCTGAGGTCGCGCTGGATCGCCAGGACGATGACGACGAAGACCAGCGACCAGACGATGCGGTGGGCGAGGATCTCCAGCGCGGGCGCCGGCTCCAGCAGCGGCCAGTAGAGGGTCAGCAGACCCCAGATGACGTACGCCGCGGTTCCGGCCAGCACGCCCGTGCTGGTTCGGCGTTCACCGGCCGGCGCGGTCGTCTCCGGCAGAGGTGCGATGCGGGTCATCCGGCGCTCCGTGCTACGCCCCGCCGAGCGAACCGGGTGCGCTGCCGCAGCCACATGCGCAGGTCATGACTTGGGCCGCGATCCCTGGTGCGGAACGTCCCGAGGCGCTGACCGAGGATGTCCACCTGCCCACGAGTGGGATGCCGGTCGGCGCCGAGCACGCTGAGCAGCGTGCTCTTGCCCGCACCGTTGGGCCCGATCAGTGCCCAGTGCGCCCCGGCGCGGATCGTGACACTGATATCCGCGAGCAGCAGGCGACCCTCCCGCACGACGTCGACGTCCCGGGCCTCGAGCACCTTGTCGCCCGGGTCGGCGTACCCCGTCATTTCTGCGTCTCGGTGAGGAAGACGCCGAGGGCCAGCGCCACCAGGGGGATCAGACAGATGATGGTGAACACGCCCTGCGGACCCCAGGCTTCCGCCGCCACGCCGAGGACGGGCGCGAGGAGGCCGCCGATGCTCACGGCGAGCCCGAGCGTCACGCCCGCCGCAGTGCCGGGCCGCGTCGGCAGATAGTCCTGGCCCAGCTTGACCAGCACGGCGAACGGGATGTTCAGGGCGATGCCAGCGAGCACGGCGAAGACGAGCGGCGGGTACTCCCCGGGCGTGAGCCGCAGGCCGACGAGCGCGGGAACCGCGACGATCGCGCCGAACTGCACGGTGCGGACCATCCCGACGCGGTCGGCGATCCGACCCCCCAGCAGGGTCCCGGCCACTCCGCCGACCAGGAAGCACGCCAGCGCCGCGCCGGCGAGACTCTTGCCCGCGCCCAGATGGCGTATCCAGAACAACTCGATGAAGGTGATCGCGCCGAAGAAGGCGACCGACCTGACGGTCTCGATGCACGTCAGCACCAGGAAGGGGACCCAGCGGTCCCGGCCGCTGTGCGAGATGGTGCGCGCGGCCGGGCGCCGCAGCCGATTCCGGTACAGCAGGAACCCCATGAGCACGGCCGGCGGGATGAAGAGCGCTGTCGCTCCGACGCCCACCGCGATCAGTGCGGGAGTGGCCAGTACCGGTGCCAGAAAGAACCCGACACTGCCCCCGGCGGCGAAAATACTCATCGCTGTCGCGCTGTCGCCCGCTGCCATCCGTGCCGACTTTCCGGCGGCCGGATGGAACATCGCCACGCCGAGTCCCGACACGCACAGCAGAAGCCAGACCGCCACGTAACTGTGCACGAGACCGGACAGGCCGAGCCCGACTCCGGCGAGCGTTACTCCCGCCCCGGCCAGCCAGTCCAGCCGGTAACGGTCGACGGCGACACCGATGAATGGCTGCGGAACGGAGCTGCCCAGTGTCGCGGCGAGCGTGAGGACTGAGACGAGCGCTACGCAGCACCGGTGGCGAAACTCCGTGGACCAGCACCGGCAATGATCGGAAACTGCCGGGATGGAACCGACACAGACGGCGCTCATCGTGCCGATACCCGAGGCCGAGGAAGCGGTAGGCCGGTTTCGGGAAACTCTCGACCCCGCTGCCTCATGGGGCGTGCCGGCACACGTGACCGTCCTCTACCCGTTTCTGCCTCCGCAGCAGATCAACGACCAGGTCCAGACCGTGCTACGCAAGGCCATTGCCGGCATACCGCGGTTCGACGTCGCGCTGACCCACATCGGCTGGTTCGGTGACACGGTCGTATGGCTTGCACCGCAGCCGGACCGTCCGTTCCGGAACCTCACCGCAGCGGTGTGGCAGCGGTTTCCCGAGACCACTCCATATGCCGGGGTGCACACCGAGGTGGTGCCGCACCTGACCATCGGTCACGACGCCCCCAAGCCCACCCTGAGCCACGCCGCGGAAACGGTCTCCGCGCAGCTGCCGATCAACGCGGCCGTCGACATGGTTCGGCTCATCGCCGGAACGCCGGGCCTGAGCCCTTGGCGCACCGTCTGCGAGTTCCCACTGGGGGCGGATCTTTGAGTACGTGTCGGCCTTCCTCCGCGTACCGAATCAGCACCCTCTATCAATGACGCTACCTCCGGCGTCCCGGGTGGGTCGGCACCCGGCTCCCCGAGCAACGCCGGTGGTTGTGGACTGCGATCCGCACCGCACACCCGCACTCGCCGTGGGGCCAACGACCCCCTGAGCGGCTATTCGTCGACGCGGAACTGAGAGCCGCTGTCCCGCTACCAGCAGGGAGCCGTCCGACACCTGCGCACACGGCTGGAGGGGCTGCTCGGCCCTGTGAAGGCAAGCGAAAGGCCCAGGTCATGATCGGCAATGAAGCCGGTGACCTGGGCCTTTCGGTGGAGCCGCCTGACGGAATCGAACCGTCGACCTACGCATTACGAGTGCGTCGCTCTAGCCGACTGAGCTAAGGCGGCAACGATCAGCAAGTGTACGGCACCCCCCGGCCCCGGACCGAACGGGATACCCCCGCGCCTCCGTCAACACCAACCGGACAACCATTGCCATCTGGCTAATTACCGGACAGCGCCTCGCCGGGACCGGTACTACGCTGCGGCGGGTGAGTGACGAACGCGACGATCACCAGACCCCGGCGGGCGAGCAACCCGACGGGGAGCGGGCCCCTCGCCGGCCGCGCTCCACCGATCCACTGGAGTTGGGTTTCACCCCCCGCAAGCCGGTGCCATGGCTGGCCCCGTTCCTGTTGATCAGCACCGGTATCCGCACGCTGTTGGCGATCCTCTTCGGCGCCTACCTGGACAAGCGCGAGTTGCAGAACGCCTTCGGCGACGGCATCTTCCGCCAGGCGGGGCCGGACGGCGGGCTGTGGCTCGACTACGTGGCCGACCTCGGTGACGGCTTCCACGCCACCTACTCCGTCGCGTACCTGCTGGCGCAGCCGGAGCTGACCGTGGACGGGCACCGGCTGCCCCGTGCGCAGACCCTGGTGATGGGCGGGGACCAGGTGTACCCGTCGGCGGCCTACGCGGAGTACGAGAACCGGTGCAAGGGGCCGTACCAGGCCGCGCTGCCGGCGGCCCCGCCCGACCGTCCCACGCTGTTCGCGGTGCCGGGCAACCACGACTGGTACGACGGCCTGACCGCCTTCCTGCGGCTGTTCGTTCGCTCCCGGGACCGCAACTTCGCCGGCTGGCGCACCGGGCAGTCGCGGTCGTACTTCGCCGTGGAGTTGCCGGCCGCCTGGTGGCTGCTGGGCGTCGACGACCAGTCCGGCTCATATCTGGACGACCCACAGTTGGCCTACTTCGACGAGGTGGCCCGGCGACTCACCCCGGAGTCGAAGGTGATCATCGCGGCGCCGTCGCCGACGTGGGTCAAGGCCGCCGACGACCCCATGGCGTACGACTCGATCGACTACTTCGTCCGGACCATCATCGACCCGACCGGGGCGCAGGTGCGGCTGCTGCTCTCCGGCGACCTGCACCACTACGCCCGCTACGCCGGCCCGGACCGGCAGTTGATCACCTGTGGCGGCGGCGGTGCGTACCTGTACCCGACGCACAAGCTGCCGGAGCGCATCGAGGTGCCGCCCCGGGACACGCTGGCTCGGCGGGCCAGCCGCACACAGCCGTACGACCTGGTGGCCCGCTATCCGGACGCGGCCCGCTCCCGGCGCTACGGCTGGGGCATCTTCGCCCGACTGCCGTTCCGCAACCCCGGCTTCGCCACGCTGCTCGGCACCCTGCACACCCTGCTGATGCTGGCCATGGCGGGCGCGACGGCGAACTGGGCCGACAGCACCAACCAGCGACTGTTCAGCGTCCCGCTGGTGCTGATGGTGCTCGTGACGGTGGTGGCGGCGGTCCTGTTCGCCAAGCCGCCCAGTGCCAGCGGCAAGCGGCATGTCCGGCACTGGATTCTCGGCGTCAGCCACGGCGTGGCCCAGGTGGCGTTGGCCGCGGGCGGCACCTGGGTCTGGTTGGCGCTGCCGTTCTACGACTGGCCGTGGCCGCTGCCTGCGGTCGCCGCGGCGGTGCTGTACGGCCCGGTCATCGGCCTGGTGGCCAGTCAGCTGGTGGCGGCGTACCTGCTGGTCGCCGGTGCGTTCGGGGTGAACGTCAACGAGCTGTTCGCCGGGCAGGGTATCGAGGACTCCAAGTCGTTCCTGCGGTTGCGCATCGACCCGGACGGCACGCTGACCGTCTATCCGATCGGAATCGACCGGGTCTCCCGCGACTGGCAGGTCAACCCCGACGACTCCCCCTCCGCAAGCTGGCTGACCCCGAAAACTCCGCTAACTCCCCACCTGACCGAACCCCCCATGGTCCTGCACTGACCCTGACCGCACCCACCAGGTGATCAAGAGGTTCGCGTCATTCGGGGCCCGAATTTTGACGCAAACCTCTTGATCAACAGGGTTAGCCGGGGGGCCAGGGGGTGTAGTCCGGTTCCCCTGGGGTGGAGGAGGTCCTGCTCTACGGAGTGGGGCCTTCTTCGTATGACCGGCGCGATCCGCAGACGTCAGACAGCGAGCACCGCTTGGTCTCGCCGCTGGAGAGCTGGCGAACAGTCACCGTCTCGCTCGGGACGTGCCGCGAGACGACCCTGGCCTCGCCTTCCGGGGTGGTAACCCGCTGGCCGCTCGTCGGGTATGTGCCGCTTCTGTCATACAGCGGGTGCTCGTACTTCAGGCAGCACATCAACCGGCCACACGCCCCCGAGATGCGCAGCGGGTTCAGCGGCAGATCCTGGTCCTTGGCCATCCGGATGGTCACCGGCTCGAAGTCGGTGAGGAACGTCGCACAGCACAGGTCCCGACCACACGAGCCGATGCCGCCCTGGACGCGGGCCGAATCCCGTGCCGAGAGCTGCCGCAACTCGACCCGGCAGTGCAGGGTGGCGCCCAGGTCGCGGACCAGGGAACGGAAGTCCACCCGGTGCGGGGCGGTGAAGTAGACGGTGCTGCGCTCGCCGCCGCCGTCACCCGAGCCGAGCACGTGGTCGACGGCCACCACCTTCATCGGGAGGCCGTGCGCACGGATCAGCCGCTTCGCCGCCACCTTCGCCTCGGCCTTACGACGGCGCAGCGCCTCGTCCCGGAGCAGGTCGTCGTCGCCGGCCAGCCCGACCAGCCGGGGGAAGCCGTCGGTCTCCTCGGTCACCCACTGGGCGGCCCAGACGCACTCGGCCACCTCGGGCCCGTCGTCGGTCGGCACCAGCACCCGGTCGCCCACCTGCGGGCGCAACTCGCCCGGGTCGAGGTAGTAGAGGCGCCCGTACCGGTTGAAGCTGACCGCGCAGAGCATGCCCATCCCCCCACCTTACGACGCATCACCGCAAAGGGCGCACCGGCCAATCCCTCCATCGCATCCATGACCGTCGACTCGACCTATTGCCGGGCCACCCGTCGTGCCGTTGACCCTCGCCCGGACGGTTGATTCCGGCCGCGGGTGGGGGACAAACGTCTCCGGGCGGCGTTGAGTGGAGGCAGACCTGCGGGGGGTGCAGGGGGAAGACCACGGCGTCGCCGTGGGCGCCGACTCTGCTCGGGCGCCCGCGAGCGACGCCGTGGCCTGTCGGGGGACGCGGCGATCGGCTACCAGCCGACCCGGGTGGGCTGGTCGTAGCGGGGACGGGCGTCCATCGACGACCGCCAGGTGGACTCGGCCAGGCTCGGCGCCCATTGGCGCAGCAGTGTCTCGGCGCCGTCGTACGCGACGCACAGCACCGCCAGCACCCGCGCGGCGATCTCGGCCGCGTCGGCGACACCCGGCCCGACCGGCGTCAGGCGGGCCGGCGGGCCGGTGGCGGTGGCGGCGACCACGGCCACCGCCTCGGCCGAGCGCAGCACGTCGGCCATCGTTCGGGCCAGGGCGAGGCGGCTGCCCTCCACCCAGTCGGCGAGGGCGTCCGCGTACCCGGCGGTGGATTCCAGTCGCCCGATGAGGCTCTCCGGGCCCTCGTCGAGATGGCGCAGCAGCGCGGCGCGTTCCTGCCCGTACGCCGAGGCGGCCGGACCGGACCAGAGCACCGGGTCGGTGAGGGCCGCGCCAACGTCGTCGTACCCCCGGACCAGCCGGCGCACCGCGTGCCCGGCGCTGGCCAGCGGCGCCGGGTGCAGGTCGAGGAAGCCCCGGACGGCGTCACCCGGCAGCACCTGCATCCGGCGCAGCAGAGGCCAGACCCGGTGGCCCTCGGGAACGCCGGCCGCGAGCAACGCGTCCACCCGGTGGAGCAGGTCGAGGCCGGGCTCGGCGAGCCGGTCCAGTGGGTCCATCACGGCTCCCCGATGATCCGGCGGCGGGCGGCGCGGTCGACCTCGGCGTACCGGTCGGCGGCCTCGCGGACCGCCGAGGCGGCGGCGGCGAGCCGAGCGGCGGCGGCCCGTGCCTCGCGGGCCCGGTCGTCGGTGGCGGCGGTCCACTGTCGGTGCAGCGCGCGACCGATCTCGCCGGGGCGGCCCGGGGCGTCCGTGCCGAACGCGGCCTGGGCCGGGTCGCTGGCGGTGACCGTGTGGGACAGGGTGGTCAGCGTGGCGCTCGCCTCGTCGAGCCGGGCGGAGAGCGCGCGCAGGGTGTCCATGTCAGGCCCCCGCGAGCGGTCGGTAGGCGGCGAACGTCTCGTTGTGCAGCTTCTCCCGGGCCCACTCGGCGGCGTCGGCGGCCGCGGTGACGGCGGCCTGCACCGAGCCCGCCACGTCTCGTGGGCTGCGGGTGTGCAGCGGCCCGAGGAACCGGACGTCGGTGATCCGCCCACCGGCGGTGACCACCACCTCGACCAACCCGTCCGGCGACCGGACGGTGACCTCGACGGTCGACACGGCCTGGTCGAACTCGGCCTGCAGCGATTCGATGCGGCGGTAGCGCCGCACCGCCTCCTCGATCCAGGCCTCGTCGATCTCCCCCCGCGGCATCGGCGACTCCTCCCGGATGGCCCCTCACTGAGCGTGCCGTCACCGTCACCACGGCACACCGGACCGTACCGCACAGCAATCGCGCGTGTCGATGGCTGTGGACAACCGGCTGGAGCTGCGGGTCAGCCCTTCCAGAGGGCGAGCATCATCGCCTCGACCGCGATCCGTGGCTTGACGTTCGCCTCGATCGCCGCCCGGCAGGCGAGGACGGCCTCCAGCCGGCGCAGCGACCCCTCGGCGTCCCACTTCTGGGCCCCCGCGCCGGCCAGCGCGGCGGTGTCGGTGTGCACGGGATCGACCGGGGCCCGCAGCGCCATGGTGAGCGCGTCCCGGTAGAAGCCGGCCAGGTCGACGAGCGCGCGGTCCAACGCGTCCCGCTGGGCCCGGGTGGCCCGCGACTTCTGCCGCTTCTCCAACTCCTTGAGCTGCCCGGCGGCACCGCGCATCGCGCCGGCCGCGCCCCGGCCGGTGCCGCCCGCGCCGAGCGCGGTCTCCAGCGCGGCCCGTTCGGTCGCGTCCGCCTCGGACACCGACGCCTCAGCCTCCGCCTCGGCCGCCTCGATCAGCGCGGACGCCGCGTCGAACGCCGCGCCGACGCCGGTCAGCCGGCGCGGCACGGCGAGGACCGCCTCACGCCGCTTGCGGGCCTCCGGATCGCGGGCCAGCCGGCGAGCCCGACCCACGTGCCCCTGCGCGGCCGCCGCCGCCCACTGCGCCACGTCGGGCGCGATGCCGTCCCGACGGACCAGCACCTCGGCCACCGCCGCGGCCGGCGGCTGCCGCAGGGGTACGACACGACAGCGCGACCGGATGGTCACCGAGATGTCGTCCGGGTGGGTGGACGGGGCGCAGAGCAGGAAGACCGTACGCGGTGGCGGCTCCTCGATGGCCTTGAGCAGCGCGTTGCCGGCCGCCTCGGTGAGCCGGTCGGCATCCTCGATGACCACCACCTGCCAGCGCCCGCCGGACGGGGTGCTTGCCGCGCGCAGCACCAGCGCGCGCATCTCGCCGACGCCGATCGAGAGCCCCTCCGGCACCACCATCCGGACGTCGGCGTTGGTGCCGCCCATCGTGGTGTGGCAGCCGGGGCACTCGCCGCAGCCGGTGCCGTACGTGCACTGGAGGGCGGCGGCGAAGGCCCGGGCGGCGACCGAGCGACCGGAACCGGGCGGCCCGGTGAAGATCCAGGCGTGCGTCATCCCGGTGGACGGGTCCAGCGCGCCGGGCTCGGTGCCACCGGCCTCGCTGGCCGGGCCGGCGGCGATCAGCGCGGGCGTCCGGTCGGCCGCGCCAGCGCGCAGCACGGCCGCCGCCGCGCCGGCGGCCCGGCGCAGTTCGGCGACCGCCTCGTCCTGGCCGACCAGATCGGCGAAGACGTCAGGCATCAGGTCTTGTGCTCCATCGTCACCAGCTCCGCGTCGGATAACTCCGGCTGCACCGAGGTGTCCGGGCCCTGCGCGGGGCGGGGGTGCACGATGCCGCCCGGCTTGCCCAGCATCTCCTGTACGCGCCGGACCACCAGCTGAGTGATCTCGTCGACCGGCCGGGACGCGTCGAGCACCAGGTAGCGCTTCGGGTCGGCGGCGGCGAGGTCCAGGAACGCGTAGCGGACGCGCTCGTGGAAGGCGATCGACTCCGCCTCGAGCCGGTCGGCGCCCGCGTTGCGCGAGGCCACCCGGGACAGGCCGGTCCGCGGCTCGACGTCGAGCAGCACCACCAGGTCCGGCTTGAGCCCACCGGTGGCCCAGGAGGAGAGCCAGGAGACCTCGTCGACCGGCAGCGTCCGCCCGGCGCCCTGGTACGCGAGCGACGAGTCGACGTACCGGTCGCTGATCACCACACCGCCACGGACCAGCGCGGGCCGAACGACGGCGGCCACGTGGTGCGCCCGGTCGGCGGCGTAGAGCAGCGCCTCGGCGCGCGGGGAGGGCGCCTCGTCGCCGGAGGTGTCCAGCACCAGCGACCGGATCCGCTGGCCGACGGCCGTGGCCCCCGGTTCGCGGGTGACCAGGACGTCGTGCCCCTGGCCGCGCAGCCGCTCGGCGAGCGCGGTGAGCTGGGTGGACTTGCCGGCGCCCTCGCCGCCCTCGAACACCACGAAGAGCCCGGCGGAGACGAACGGCTCGGAGGGCATCAGCGGGCGACCACGGATCGAGCCCCACAGGTCGGCGAGGACGGGGACGCCCTTCTTGTCGTCCATCTGGCCGAAGGCGCTGATCCCGGCGAAGATGCCGGCGGCACCGGCGGCGAGCAGCAGCAGGCGGGTGGAGGAGACGGAGATGCCGAGGTCGGCGATTGTCAGTTTGCGGGAGCCGCCGACGCCGACCAACACGCTGCTCAGCCCGATGGCCAGGATCAGCACCAGCCGGGTGCCGATCTGCACGACCGCGAAGACCCGGCCGCGCACCTCGTCGGCCACCTCGCCGCCCAGCAGCGTGGTGCCGGCCAGGAAGGCCATCCCGGCGCCGGCGCCGACCAGGACCGCTCCGACGATCGCCATGGACAGGTGGATGGCGAAGGCGAGGGTCATCACGGCGGCGCTGGCCAGCACGATGCTCATACCGAACCACCGACGCCGGGACATGTCCTTCACGATCATCGGGCCGAGCCCGATGCCGAGGGCCAGACCGACGAAGATGGCGCCGAAGAGCAGCGAGAACGCGGCGTCGCCAGCGCCCAGCGAGCTGGCGAAGAACTTGGCCGTGCCGACCACGATGCCGCCACCGGCGAACGCCCCGAAGATGCCCAGCACCAGACCACGCACGAGCGGGGTCTGGCCGATGTACTTCCAGCCCTCGGAGAACTGCCGGAACATGCTCTGCTCGGAACGCCCGGCCTCACCGCGTTGTGCCTCGCTGATCTCCTTGATCCCGAAGGCCACCACCAGTGCGGTGGCGAGCCGGGTGAAGGAGTTGAACCAGAGCGCGAGCTGGGCCGGTTCCGCCCAGGAGGGCAGGTCGCCGCCGACGGCACCACGGACGCCGCGGTCGAGCACGGCCAGGCCGACGGCGGCGGCGACCGGGGTGAGGCCGTACGTGGTGATCAG
Source organism: Micromonospora sp. NPDC005254 (assembly GCF_042872525.1). Classification (NCBI taxonomy): domain Bacteria; kingdom Bacillati; phylum Actinomycetota; class Actinomycetes; order Micromonosporales; family Micromonosporaceae; genus Micromonospora; species Micromonospora sp. NPDC005254. The sequence goes on from NZ_JBIAKM010000004.1 coordinate 50,357, forward strand.
GGTGAGCTGGTTGGCCGCCTCCAGCCGGGCCCGCGGGATGAGGTTGGGGACCGCGGCCTCCTTGGCCGGGATCCAGAGCAGGGTGATCGACTCGATCAGGAAGGTGGCGATCAGCGCCCAGCCGACCACCAGGCCGCCCGGGGCGCCGCTGAGGGCGTAGAGCGGAATGGACGCGAAGAGGACGAAGCGCAGCAGGTCGCAGATGACCATCGTCCAGCGCCTGTCGAACCGGTCGGCGAAGACGCCGGCCACCGGGCCGAGCACCAGCGCGGGCAGCAGCCGGATCGCGGTCACACCGCCGAACGCGGCGCCCTGGGCGGTGCTGCCCTGCACCTGGGAGGCGGCGAAGAGAGCGGTGGCCAGCAGACCGAGCCAGTCGCCGAAGGAGGCCGCGCCGAGCACGATCCAGAGCCGCCGGAACGGCCTGATCCGCAGAACCGAGCGGATCGCGGCGTAGCCGGACGGATCGACCTGACCGGAGCTGGACTGGTTGGCGGCGTTGCCCGACTGGTCACCCGCGCGCGACACGCCGGGCGACTCGCCGCTGTTCTGGCTTTCGATGGCCGTACCTCCACGTGCCGGCCCATCGCTGGGCACCCCCGGTGGAACACTCTAGACCCGGTGGGGGCCGCCCCACCGGCGACATTCTCCTGCTCGCTGAGCCTAGGCCGCCGGGGGCGCCGGCCGCAGCCCGGGACGTACGCGAGGGTATTTCGCATTCACCGTCGGACAGTTAGCGTGCACACGTGGCCATCGAAAGCGACAAACTGCGCGACCGCCTGGACCGGGCGACCGCCCATCTCGACCCCCCGTACGCCGTGGTGGATCTCACCGCCTTCGACGCCAACTCGGCGGCCCTGGCCGACCGCGCCGCCGGCAAGCCGCTCCGGCTGGCCAGCAAGTCGGTGCGCAGCCGGGAGCTGATCGGCCGGGCGCTCGCCCGCCCCGGCTGGCAGGGCGTGATGGCGTTCACCCTGCCCGAGGCGATCTGGCTGGTCCGCGCCGGCATGAGCGACGACGTGCTGGTCGCGTACCCGAGCGCCGACCGGGCGGCCCTCGCCGAGCTGGCCGCCGACCCGACGCTCGCCGCCGCGATCACGCTGATGATCGACGGCACCGGGCAACTGGACTTCATCGACACCGTCCGAGCCCCGGGGCAGCGCGCCGAGCTGCGCCTCTGCCTGGACCTGGACGCCTCCTGGCGACCACTGCGCGGGGTGCACGTCGGCGTCCGCCGCTCACCGGTGCACAGCGCCCGGGCGGCCGGCGCGCTCGCCGCCACCGTCGCCGGCCGCGCCGGCTTCCGGCTGGTCGGGCTCATGTCGTACGAGGCGCAGATCGCCGGCCTGGGCGACGCGCCGCCGGGGCGGACGCTGCTGGCCGGCGCGATCCGGCTGGCCCAGCGCGGGTCGTACCGCGAGTTGCTGGCCCGCCGGGGTGCGGCGGTGGCGGCGGTACGCGAACACGCCGACCTGGAGTTCGTCAACGGCGGCGGCACCGGCAGCGTGGCCGCGACCAGCGCCGATCCCGCGGTCACCGAGGTCACCGCGGGATCGGGCCTGTACGGGCCGACGCTGTTCGACGCGTACCGCGCGTGGCGGCCCACCCCGGCGGCGTTCTTCGCCTGCGCGGTGGTCCGCCGGCCGACGCCGGAGCTGGCGACGGTGCTCGGCGGCGGCTGGATCGCCTCCGGCCAGGCCGCCGACAGCCGGCTGCCCCGGCCGTGGCTGCCGGCCGGCCTGAAGCTCGTCGCCACGGAGGGAGCCGGCGAGGTGCAGACCCCGCTCTCCGGCGCGGCGGCGGCCACCCTGCGGGTCGGCGACCGGGTGTGGTTCCGGCACGCCAAGGCCGGTGAGCTGTGCGAACGGGTCAACGAGCTGCACCTGGTCGAGGGGGACGCGATCGTGGCGACCGTGCCCACCTACCGGGGCGAGGGCCACGCGTTCCTCTGACGGGCCGCCTCGCGCGCCGACTCAGGCGTGCTGGACGGCCTCGGTCTGCTGCTCGTCGGCGGGGTGGCCACTGTCGCGCCCGTCGACCTGGCGATGCAGGTACTCCCGGATCAGCGCCTTCGCCTCGAGCAGCACCCGCTCGTCGCCGTCGGACTTCCGCCGGAACGCGAGCTTGATCAGCGCGTCGGCGGCCTCCACCGCGATCTCCAGGACGAAGCGCAGCTTCGGCACGTCGGTGAGCCCGAAGCGCTCGGTGAGCACCCGCGCCAACTGGTCGGCGATCACGCCGTTGTTGTCCCGCTGCTCATCGAGCAGGTGCAGGTCGACCACGTCGCCGAAGTGCAGAGTACGAAAGCCCGGGACGGTGCGGTGCATCGTGATGTACTCGTCGATGCCCGCGTCGACGCCGTCCCACCAGTGGGTCATCTCGTCGGAGGCGAAGCGCTCGTCGAGCCGCTGCAGGTAGGACTCCATCGTGCGCAGGGTCAACGCCTGCACGATCGCCCGCTTGTCCGGGAAGAACTGATAGACCGACCCGATCGCCACTTCGGCCCGCTCGGCGAGCAGGGTCGTGGTCAGACCCTCGTACCCCACCTCGTCGACGAGTTCGGCGCAGGCATCCAACATGCGCTGTACCCGCGCGACACTTCGACCCTGCACCGGTACGCGGCGCAGCGGCCCGGTCGTGGCGGCTGGTGTGGACACTCGGCGCCACCCCCCTTCGACGGATGAACATATCTCCACGTCACGAGTCCGTGACTACCGGTACAACGAGCGGATCGCAATTGCGGTATTTACCAGGTACAACGTTCCTGATATGAAGTCAGTTCATATTCATGAATGAGGAGCGCGCATGGTCGACACGGCACCGCTCACCGCCCCCTGGTCCAACTGGGCCGGCAACCAGCGCGGCTCCGCCACCGCCATCCTCCGCCCCGGCTCGGTGGCCGACGTCACCGAGGCCGTCCGTGCCGCCGCCGCCGAGGGCCGCCGGATCCGGGTGACCGGCAGCGGCCACTCCTTCACCGCCATCGCGCTCGCCGACGACCGGCGGATGGAGCTGTCCGAGTTGGACACCACCGTCAGCGTCGACGTCGCGAACCGGCTCGTCACCGTACCGGCCGGAATGACCCTGCACACGCTCAACAGCCTGCTCGCCCGGCACGGCCTCGCCCTGCCCAACCTCGGTGACATCGACGCGCAGACCGTCGCCGGCGCGATCTCCACGGGCACCCACGGCACCGGCGCCGGCTACGGCTGCCTGTCCACCTTCGTCGAGGCGATCACTCTGGTCACCGGCAGCGGAGAGGTGCTGCGCTGCTCCGCCGACGAGCACCCGGACGTCTTCGCCGCCGCCCGGGTGTCGCTCGGCGCGCTCGGGGTGCTGGTCGAGGTGACGCTGCGCTGCGTCGACGCCTTCGTCCTGCACGCCCACGAACGGCCCGCCGCGCTGGCCGATGTGCTCGCCGGCCTGCCCACTCTGATCGGCGGCCACGACCACGTCGAGTTCTACTGGTTCCCCTACACGTCCCGGGTCCAGGTCAAGACCAACGACCGGGTACCCGCCAACGACCGGCCGCTGTCCCGCTGGCGCGGCTGGTTGGACGACGACTTCCTGTCCAACACGGTCTTCGCCGGCGCCTGCCGGATCGGCCGAGCCGTGCCGGCGCTGGCACCCGGCATCAGCGCCGTCTCCGCCCGCGCACTCACCGAACGGCAGTACACCGGGCGCTCCGACCGGGTGTTCTGCACCCCACGCCGGGTCCGCTTCGTGGAGATGGAGTACGGCCTGCCCCGCGAGGCGCTACCCGAGGCGCTCGCCGCGCTGCAGCGGATCGTCGAGGGGTTGCCGTTCAAGGTGCTCTTCCCGGTCGAGGTGCGGTTCACCGCCGCCGACGACATCTGGCTGTCGCACGGCTACGGTCGGGACTCCGCGTACATCGCTGTGCACCAGTACGTCGGCATGCCGTACGAGCCCTACTTCCGGGCCTTCGAGGAGGTGGCCGCCGGGCTGGGTGGCCGCCCGCACTGGGGCAAGCTGCACTACCGGGACGCCGCCAGCCTGGCCCCCGCCTACCCGAGGTTCGCCGACTTCCTGGCCGTACGCGACCGCCTGGACCCCGACCACCGGTTCGCCAACGCCCACCTCGACCGCGTCCTCGGCGGCGGCGCTCAGCCGCCCGACGCCTCCACCTGGTCCGTGCCGGCACCGAGAGCCCGGACGTAGCCGAGCACCCGCTGGTACGCCGCCCGGTAGTCGCCCCGCAGACCTGGCGGGGTGCCCGGGTCGGCAAGCGCTGCGGTCAGGTCGACCAGCCGGAGGGCCGGTGCCAGGTCGGTCCAGGTTGGCAGTGCCTCCATCCGGGTCACCGTCCAGCGCCCCGGGGCGGTCTCGGTGAAGGTCGCCCGGGCCATCACACCCTCGCGGTTGTCGTCGATCGGCTCCTCGTGCCGGGCCAGTTCGTTGCCCATGCCGAAGACCACCCACTTGTCGCCGAAGCGCCGGAACGGCTGCACCGCGTGGGCGTGATGGCCCAGGATGAGGTCCACGTCGGGCGACGAGATCAGCTGCTGGGCCCAGGCCCGCTGGTCGGCGTCCGGCAGGTGCTGATACTCCGTACCCCAGTGCAGGCTGAGCACGACGATGTCGGCACCGGCGGCGCGCGCCTTGTGGGCGGCGGCGCGGATCTCGGGCGGATCGATCAGGTTGGCCAGCCACGGCTTGCCCGGGGGGCGGCTCAGCCCGTTGAAGTTCAGGCTGTACGCCAGGTGGGCGACGCGGACGTCGCCGACCTGGTAGATCCGGGGCCGGGCCGCTTCGGCGGCGCTGCGGGCGCTGCCGGTGTGCCCCAGCCCGGCGGCGTCGAGGGCGCGGATGGTCCGGGCCACCCCGTCGGCGCCCTGGTCGAGGGTGTGGTTGGAGGCGGTCGAGCAGCCGTCGAATCCGGTGGCGCGCAGCCCGTCGAGCACCTGCGGGGGCGCGTTGAACGACGGATAGCCGGCGAACGGGCCGGCGGGATCGGCCAGTGGCGTCTCGAGGTGGCACAGCGCCAGGTCGGCGCCGCGGACCGCCGGGGCGACCCCGGCGAACATCGGGGCGAAATCCATGCCGCCGGCACGGGCACCGTCCCGGCGCGCCTGGTCAGTCACCGCTGGATGGATCAGAACGTCACCCGCGGCGACGAGTCGCACGGTCCGCCGGTTGGCCGGATCCCGGGTGGGCCCGGTGGACGGCCCGGGGGCGACGGTCCGCGGGGGAGCGTGCGACGCGGTGGCCCCGGCCGGCCCGGAACTCTCGGCATCCATCGCCCAAGAGCCGACCGCGGCCACGGCAAGCAGCAACGCTCCCGCCGAGGCGCCGACGAGAACACGGCGACGCGTGGCAGTGGTGGCGAACATCCCCTCACGTTAGGGAACCTCCACCAACCCCCTATCCCAAATAGGACATTTCATCCATTAGGGACAGGGGTCGGTGATCGTCACTCCTCGGCGGGCCTGGCGGCGGCCTTCTTCGGGGCCGCCTTCTTCGCCGGGGCCGCCTTCTTGGCCGCCGTCGCCTTGGCGGTGGTGGTCTTCTTCGCGGCGGTGGACTTGCTGGCGGCGGCCGTCTTCTTGGTCGCCGTGGCCTTCTTCGCCGGAGCCTTCTTCGCCGCCACCTTCTTGCGCGGCGCCGGGCCCTTGGCACGCTTCTCGGCCAACATCTCCGAGGCTTCCTCGAGGCTCAACGCCTCCGGGGTCTGCCCGCGCCGCAGGGACGCGTTGAACTCACCGTCGGTCACGTACGGGCCGAAACGCCCATCCTTGATCACCAGTGGCTTCTCGGTCAGCGGGTCGACGCCCATCTCCCGCAGTGGCGGCGCGGCGGCCCGCCGACCCCGGGTCTTCGGAGCGGCCAGCAGGGCCAACGCCTCGTCCAGGCTGACCGTGAACATCTGCTCTTCGGACTCCAGCGAGCGGAACTCCTCGCCGCGCTTCACGTACGGGCCATAGCGACCGTTGTTGGCGAACACCTCGACCCCGTCGGGCGCGACGCCCACCAGCCGGGGCAGGCTGAGCAGCCGCAGCGCCTCCTCCAGGGAGAGCGAGTCCGGTGTCTGCGAGCGCAGCAGCGACGACTTCCGCTCGCCGCTGGACACGTACGGGCCGAAGCGGCCGGACTTGAGCACGATCGGCTCGCCGGTGGCGGGGTCGTCGCCGAGCTTGCGCTCGCCGCTGCCGCCGAGGAACAGCTCGTGCACCTTCTCCGGGGTCAGCTCGTCCGGGGCCAGGCCCTCGGGGATCGGCGCCCGGTCACCCTGGGTGCCGCCCTCCTCACCCTCGGCAGCCGGTGCCGGCTGCTCGCCGCCGGGCAGCTCCCGTTGCAGGTACGGCCCGTACCGGCCGACCCGCACGACGACCTCGCGCCCGTCGTCGTCGGTGAAGAGCGGGATGGAGTTGACGCTGCGGGCGTCGATTTCGCTGACGTTTTCGGTGACCAGCTTCTTGAGGCCGCCGGAACGGGCGATGTCCTGGTCACCGGCACCGTTGGAGCTGCCGAAATAGAACGCGGTGAGGAAGTCGACCGCGGCGTGGTCACCGCCGGCGATCTCGTCCAGCTCGTTCTCCATGGTGGCAGTGAAGTCGTAGTCGATCAGGCGGGGATAGTGCCGTTCCATCAGCCCGATCACCGCGAAGGCCAGGAACGTGGGGATCATCGCCTGGCCGCGCTTGGTGACGTACCCCCGGTCCTGGATCGTCTGCATGATCGACGCGTAGGTGGACGGGCGGCCGATGCCCAGCTCTTCCAGGGCCTTGACCAGCGACGCCTCGGTGTAGCGCGACGGCGGCTGGGTGTGGTGGCCCTGCGCGGCCAACTCGTCGGCGGTCAGCGGCTGGTCCTTGACCAGGGTGGGCAGCCGGCGCTCGGCGTCCTCGGCCTCGGCGTTCTCGTCGTCGCTGGACTCGACGTAGGCGCGCAGGAAGCCCGGGTCGGTGATGGTCTTGCCGGTCGCGCCGAAGTCGGCCTCCTCCTGGGAGGTGGAGACCGCGCGGATGCGCACCGACACGCTGGAACCGACGGCGTCTGTCATCTGCGAGGCGATGGTCCGCCGCCAGATCAGCTCGTAGAGCTTGAACTCCTCGGCGGACAGCTCCTTGGCCACCTCGCCCGGGGTACGGAAGTTGTCCCCCGCCGGGCGGATCGCCTCGTGCGCCTCCTGCGCGTTCTTCACCTTGCCGGTGTAGCGGCGCGGCTCCGGCGGAACGCTGCGCTCGCCGTACAGCTCGACGATCTGCCGGCGGGCCGCCGAGATGGCGGTCTCCGACAGGTTCACCGAGTCGGTACGCATATAGGTGATGTAGCCGTTCTCGTAGAGCCGCTGCGCGGTACGCATCGTCTGCTGCGAGGACAGCCGCAGTTTGCGGGCCGCCTCCTGCTGGAGGGTCGAGGTGATGAACGGCGCGTACGGGCGACGGCGGTAGGGCTTCTCCTCGACCCGGGTGACGGTGAACGGCCGCCCGTCGAGGCGGGCCGCGAGCCCTCGGGCACCGCCCTCGTCCAGGTGGACCACGCCAGCGCCGGCCCGGACCCGACCCGTGGTGGGCTCGAAGTCCTTACCGGTGGCGATCCGGTCGCCGTTCAGCGCGATCAGGGTGGCGTTGAAGTTTCGCGGACCCTCGCCGGCGTTCGCCACGGCGAGGGTGGCCAGGATGTCCCAGTACTCGGCGGTGCGGAAGGCCATCCGCTGCCGCTCCCGCTCGACCACGATGCGGGTCGCCACGGACTGCACCCGGCCGGCCGAGAGCCGCGGCATGACCTTCTTCCACAGCACCGGGGAGACCTCGTAGCCGTAGAGCCGGTCGAGGATCCGGCGCGCCTCCTGGGCGTCGACCAGGTCGCGGTCGATCTCCCGGGGGTTGGCCACCGCCGCCTGGATCGCCGGCTTGGTGATCTCGTGGAAGACCATCCGCTTGACCGGCACCTTGGGCTTGAGCGTCTCGACCAGGTGCCAGGCGATCGCCTCGCCCTCGCGGTCCTCATCCGTGGCCAGGAAGATCTCGTCGACCTCCTTGGCGAGCTTCACCAGCTTGCTGATCTGCTGCCGGCGGTCGGCGGAGACGACGTAGAGGGCGTGGAAGCCGTTGTCCACGTCCACCCCGAGGCGGGCCCAGGACTCGCCCTTGTACTTCGCCGGCACGTCGGCGGCGTTGCGCGGCAGGTCGCGGACGTGACCGAAGCTGGCCTCCACGACGTACCCCGGGCCGAGGTAGCCCGAGATCGTCTTGGCCTTCGCCGGTGACTCGACGATGACCAGACGGGTGGTTCCAGCTTTGCTCGGCACGTCTCTGTCGACCTCACTCCTGCTCGTGGCCTGCCGGCGCCTACGACAGCGACCGCTCTCGACCCCGCCGCGGCACCGGCGGTCCGGATGTCCAACGTAACGCGCCGTCCGCGTTTCGGGTTTCGCGGGCGGCAATCCGCTGCGGCGCGGCGGTCAACTCCCGCCCCGCCGTGCTCGGCACTGCCGGACGGCGCCACCGTACACCGTGAGTAGGGCTAGAAGCGGGTCACTGTGACGATGGCGGACCCCAACCGGCCCATTCAAGCCCAGCTGTCCAACACCAGACACCGCACCCGCCCTCACCCCGCGCCACCCCCGCTCACATCGATCATGGGGTTGTGGTGGGCGTTTAGGCCCCGAAAGAGAAGTACGTCCACCACCACAACTCCAAGATCGACGCCGACGAGCGGCGGAACCACGGTCAGGGCCAGGCGTCCGTTGGCGCCGCCGGTGGCGGTGGGCCGACCAGCTCGGCGAGCCGCGCCAACCGGCGCCGGCCGGTGATCCGGTACGCCGGGCCGCCCTCGCCGGGGCCGAGCAACGTGCCGGCCAGGCCTGCGGCGGCGAGGGCGGCGCCGATCGCGTCCCACGACTCCTGGTCGCCCTCGCCGAGCCGCAGCAGGAAGCCGCTGGGCGGTTCCGGCGTCCCGGCGGCGGCGAGCCAGAGCCGCAGCCGCCGGCCGGTCAGGTGGAAGACGGCCGGCGGGCGCTTCGCCGGGCCGTGCAGCCAGGCGACCGCGAGCGGCTTCAACAGCCGGGTGTACGACGTCCGGACGGTGTGTCGCTCGTCCTCGGTCGGCTCCCAGCTCGCGGCCAGCCCGCGCAGCGCCAGTTCGGCGACGAGCACGTGCACCCGCCAGGCGGCGTCCACCCGCACCGCGAGCCGGGCGGTGCCGCCCATCCGGACCACCTCGCCCGGCCCGGCCAGCAACCCGGCCAGATCGGCGACCGCCGGTTCGGCGGCATCCGCGCCGAAGAAGACCAGTTGCCGCCCCGCGTCGTCGGCGTGCGGCGGCCCGGGACGACTCGACTCCGATCGGGCCGGGCCGCCGCGTCGCCGGCTGGCACCCGACGTCGCCGGGCCGGTGTCCGGCGGATCGGGCTCGGGTGCGGGGAACAGCGCCGGCAGCGACTGCGCCGCCGGAGAGTCACCGAGCCCGTTCAGCGACACTCCGGCACCTCGTCGAAGGCCTGTTTCAACTCCTCGGAGTTGAGCTGGCTGGTGTCCAGAGCGCTGGCGTCGTACTCCTTGTTCAGCGTCTCGACGGCGGCCCGCACGCCGTCGTAGAAGGCGTCCGGCTCGCCGGTGCCCAACCCCTCGATGGTGTCCCGGGCCCGGCCGTAGGCGTCCCGCATCTTGCTCAGCGAGCTGCGGAACCCGGCCGAGACGGCCTCGCCGTTGTCGGTCTCCGGGACGCCGGCCTGCTCGACCTTGCGGCGCGCGGTCTCACTGGCCTGCTCCGCGCCACCGAAGAGCCGCACCAGGTTCTCCTTGGCCTGCGCCGGAGTGGTCTGCGCCGTCATCTGCTGATCGGTGCTGCTGGTCAACTTGCTGATCTCGGAGCGCCACGGCGTGAGCGCGCCGCAGACCGACGCCGCCCAGGCCCGCGGGCTGGGCCCACCACCGCAGCCGGAGAGGACGACGACGAGCGTGGCCAGGACCACCGTGAGCTTTCCGGCGGCAGACGCCCGGCACGTACGCATGCGTTGCAGCGTACGGCCTCCGGCCAGGCGTGGCACCGGTCCGGATGGCCGGGGTCCCCGCCCGACAGGTACGTCGAGCGGGGACTCCGGTGCCGGTGTCGCTCAGGCGTTGACCGTCTCCGGCCGGTGGTCGGCGCTGCCCGCGCCGGTGTTGCCACCGGCGTCGGAGTCGTCCATCGCGATGCCCTTGCGCTTGCTGAAGACCACCGACGCCACGATGATCAGCGTCGCGACCAGCGCGATGCCCACCCGCAGTGCGACGTTGCGGTCGTCACCGACGCTGTACGCCACCACGGCGGGCGCGATCAGCAGCGAGACCAGGTTCATCACCTTGATCAGCGGGTTGATCGCCGGGCCGGCGGTGTCCTTGAACGGGTCACCGACGGTGTCGCCGATGACCGTGGCGGCGTGCGCCTCGGAACCCTTGCCGCCGTACGCGCCGTCCTCGACCAGCTTCTTGGCGTTGTCCCACGCGCCACCGGAGTTGGCCAGGAAGACCGCCATCAGGGTGCCGGCCCCGATCGCGCCGGCGAGGTACGCCGCCAGCGCGCCGGGCCCGAGGCCGAAGCCGACCGCGATCGGCGCCAGGATGGCGAGCAGACCGGGGGTCATCAGCTCGCGCTGCGCGTCCCGGGTGCAGATGTCGACGACCTTGCCGTACTCCGGGCGCTGGGTGCGGTCCATGATGCCGGGCAGCTCACGGAACTGCCGGCGCACCTCCATCACCACGGCGCCGGCCGAGCGGGACACCGCGTTGATGGCCAGCCCGGAGAAGAGGAAGACGACCGCCGCACCGATGATCAGGCCGACCAGGTTGCGCGGGTTGGCCAGGTTAAGCGCGTTGAGGATCTCTGCCTCGACGTTGCTCACCTTCGCGTCCCCGTACGCGGCTTTCAGGGTGTCCGTGTACGAGCCGAACAGCGCGGTCGCCGCCAGCACCGCCGTGGCGATCGCGATGCCCTTGGTGATCGCCTTGGTGGTGTTGCCGACCGCGTCCAGCTCGGTGAGCGTCCGCGCGCCGTGCTCGTCGATGTCGCCGGACATCTCGGCGATGCCCTGGGCGTTGTCGGAGATCGGCCCGAAGGTGTCCATGGCGACGATGACGCCGACCGTGGTGAGCAGGCCGGTGCCGGCCAGCGCCACCGCGAACAGCGACAGCGTGATGGAGCTGCCGCCGAGCAGGAACGCCCCGAAGACGCCGGCGCCGATCAGCAGCGCCGAGTAGACCGCCGACTCCAGCCCGATGCTGATGCCGGCGAGGATCACCGTGGCGGCGCCGGTCTGCGAGCTCTTGCCGATGTCCTGCACCGGCCGGCGGTTGGTCTCGGTGAAGTACCCGGTCAGCGCCTGGATCGCCGCGGCCAGCACGATGCCGATCACGACCGCGCCGATGGCCACCAGTCGCGGGTTGCGGTCGACGTCGGTGAGGCCACCCTCCAGCTCGGCGAAGGTCGCCGGCAGGTACGCGTACGCGGCGATCGCCACCAGCACCGCGGAGATCACGGCGGAGATGTAGAAGGCCCGGTTGATCGCGGTGAGGCCGCTGCGGTCGGAGGCGCGCAGCCGGGTGATGAAGACGCCGACGATGGCGACCAGCACGCCGATGGTGGAGATGATCAGCGGGAAGACCAGACCGTCCTCGCCGAAGGCGGCGCGGCCGAGGATCAGCGCGGCGACCAGCGTCACCGCGTACGACTCGAAGAGGTCGGCGGCCATGCCGGCGCAGTCACCGACGTTGTCGCCCACGTTGTCGGCGATGGTGGCGGCGTTGCGCGGATCGTCCTCGGGGATGCCCTGCTCGACCTTGCCGACCAGGTCGGCGCCGACGTCGGCGGCCTTGGTGAAGATGCCGCCGCCGACCCGCATGAACATCGCCAGCAGCGCGGCGCCGAAGCCGAAGCCCTCCAGCACCGTGGGCGCGTCACCCCGGTAGACCAGGACGACGAGCGCGGCGCCGAAGAGGCCGAGGCCGACGGTGAGGAAGCCGACCACGCCGCCGGTCCGGAAGGCGATCTTCATGGCCGCCTCGCGGCCACCCTGTCGCTCCCGGGCGGCGGCGGCCACGCGCAGGTTGGCGCGGGTCGCCAGCCACATGCCGGCGCCGCCGATGGACGCGCTGAACACGGCGCCCACGACGAAGAAGAGCGAGCGGCCGAGCTTCACGGCCATCTCGCTGCCGTCGGTGTCGTGCACCGGCAGCAGGAAGAGCAGCACCACGGCGACGACGACGAAGATCGCCAAGGTGCGGAACTGGCGGAGCAGGTAGGCCGAGGCGCCCTCCTGGACCGCCCCCGAGATCTCCTGCATATTCGTGGTGCCCTTGCCGGCTGCCAGCACCGTCTTCGTCAGCGCGGCGGCGAAGACGAGCGCCACCAGCGCGATGACCGCGGCGATGACGACGTATGTGACATTGCTTCCGGTAAGGGAAAGCCCGCCGCCATCGGCGGCCAAGGTCTCGGACATCTGTGTCCTCCTGTTACCGAACACTCGCGTCGACGGGTGGAGACGCACCGGTCGACGCCTGGATGCGGACTCGCAAGCGCGCGCCAACCCACCCCAGCGGACCAGCGATGACCACCCATACCCGCTGGCTGCGGGTTGGATCACTTGCTGACAACCCGGGTACTGTAGCCCTCCACAGTGTTCGAGGTCACACCGAGGTGGCACCGTGTCTCGATGATCTTCGTCGCTGTGTTATGAAACGAAATCTGATATAGGACCCGATCCATGACGAGAAGGCCGCACCCCCGGCGGGGATGCGGCCTTCTTCAGCAGTTCTCGGCCTTCTTCAACAGTGCTGGGCCTTCTTCGGCGCTGCTCGGCCTTCTTCGGCGCTTCCTCGGGTCAGCGGCCGACCGGCCACACCATCCGCACCTCGGTGCCGATGCCCTCGTCGACCGGGCGCACCTGCAGGTCCTCGACGAAGCCCGCGAGCAGGGCGAACCCGACGCCCGTGGTCAACGCCTCGTCGGTCAGTGACTCGTTGGCCAACTCGTCCGGCGGCAACGCCGCCAGCCCGATGCCGGCCTCGATCGGCGCACGGTCCACCACCCGCACCGCGTACGTGCCGCCGTCGGACATCTCCACCAGCACCGGATCGGCCAGGCCGTACTGCCGGTGCAGGGCGACCGCCCGGGTGCACGCCTCACCGATGGCCAGGCGCACCTCGTCCAGCAGATCCTCGCGGACACCGGCACGCCGGGCGACGGCGACGCCGACCAGTCGGGCGGTACGCACGTGCACCGGCGCCGGGGAGAAGGAGAGCCGGACCGTCGCCATCACGCGTTGGCGCCGGTCGGGCCCGCACCGACCGCCGCCTCGACCGTGGGGTGCAACGGGAACACCTGGTCCAGCGCCGTGATCCGGAAGATCTTGAGCAGCGGCTCCTTGTCACAGACCAGGGCGAACGAGCCGCCGGCCGCCCGCAGCCGCTTGTGCGCGCCCACCAGCACGCCCAGCCCGGTGGAGTCGAGGAAGTCCACCCGCCCGAGATCCACGACCACGTGCCGGGCGCCACCGTCGATCAGCTCGAGGAGTCGTTCGCGGAGCCGGGGCGCGGTGTAGACGTCCACCTCACCGCCGACCTCGAGCACCGTGTGCTCGCCCACGGTGCGCGTCGCCAACGACAGCTCCATCGGTCCTCCTCGCCAGAGCCGTAAACTCTCCTGGGCATCTAACCACTACCGCCGGGGCACCCTGCGGTCACCGGCGGAGGCTTCCCCTTACCCCCGGCCCCGGCTTTTCATCTCCGAACACCAGTGCGAGAGTGCAGGACGTGACCTCCAACGACTTCATCTCGGCGCGTCCTACGCCGCGCCGTGACCTGGAGTCGTCCGCCGCGCCCACCGTATCCGCAGGCCACGACCCCGGACCAGCGCCGGTCGACCTGCTGCGCCGGCTGCGCGCCCGGGGTGCCGGCGACCCGGTCACCCACGTCGAGCGGGTGCCGGCCCGGGTCGGGGTGCCCGCCCCCTGGCCGGCGTGGGCGCCGCCGGAGCTGCGGGCGGCGTTCGCCCGCCGCGGCGTGGTCGCGCCCTGGCAGCACCAGGCCGAGGCGGCCACCCTGGCGTACGACGGCGGCCACGTGATCGTCGCCACCGGCACCGCGTCCGGCAAGTCGCTGGCGTACCAGCTCCCGGCGCTGGCCACGCTGCTCGCCGACCCTCGGGCCACCGTGCTCTACCTGGCGCCGACCAAGGCCCTCGCCGCCGACCAGCTGCGGGCCGTCGCCGGCCTGGAACTGGAGGGGGTACGCCCCGCCTGCTACGACGGGGACACGCCGCGTGCCGAACGGGAGTGGATCCGCCGGCACTCCCGCTTCGTGCTGACCAACCCCGACATGCTGCACCACGGCATCCTGCCCGGCCACGCCCAGTGGTCCGGTTTCCTGCGCCGCCTCGCGTACGTGGTGATCGACGAGTGCCACACCTACCGGGGTGTGTTCGGCTCGCACGTGGCGCACGTACTGCGCCGACTGCGCCGGCAGTGCGCCCGCTTCGGTGCCACCCCGGTGTTCGTGCTCGCCTCGGCGACCTCCGGCGACCCCGCGACCGCCGCCGGCCGACTGACCGGTCTGCCGGTGACGGCGGTCACCGAGGACGCCTCACCGCGCGGCGGGGTGACCTTCGCGCTCTGGGAGCCGCCGCTGCTCCCACCCGACTCGACCGCTCCTACGGTGCCCGCGCAGGCGGCCGGCGACCACGACGCCACCACGGACCTCGTCCAGGTCCGCCGGTCGGCGCTGCGGGAGACCGCGGACCTGCTCGCCGACACGGTCGCCGAGGGCGTACGCACGCTCGCGTTCGTGCGGTCCCGCAAGGGCGCCGAGGTGGTGGCGGCCAACGCGCGCCGGGCGCTGGACGACGCGGTCCCAGGGCTCGGTGGCCGGGTCGCCGCCTACCGGGGCGGCTACCTGCGCGAGGAGCGGCGCGAGCTGGAACGTGCCCTGCTGCACGGTGACCTGCTCGGTCTGGCCTCCACCAACGCGCTGGAGCTGGGCGTGGACCTGGTCGGTCTGGACGCCGTGCTGATCTGCGGCTATCCGGGCACCCGGGCGTCACTGTGGCAGCAGGCGGGCCGCGCCGGGCGGTCCGGGCAGGAGGCCCTCGCCGTGCTGGTGGCGCGGGACGACCCGCTGGACACCTACCTGGTGCACCACCCGGAGGCGATCTTCGGTGCGCCGGTCGAGGCAACGGTGCTCGACCCGGCCAACCCGTACGTGCTGGCGCCGCAGTTGGCCTGCGCGGCCGCCGAGGCGCCACTCACCCCGGCCGATCTGGCGCTCTTCGGCGACGGGGCGAAGGAGGCCATCGACCAGTTGGTCGAGGCGGGCGCGCTGCGGCAGCGGCCCACCGGCTGGTACTGGCGGCACCGCGAGCGCCCCGAGGTGGACCTGCGCGGCGAGGGCGGCGCCCCGGTCTGCGTGGTGGAGTCGGCCACCGGTCGGCTGCTCGGCACGGTCGACGGCGGCTCGTCGCACTTCCTGCTCCACCCCGGCGCGGTCTACCTGCACCAGGGCATCTCGTACGTGGTCGACGACCTCGACCTGGCCGACGGCTGCGCGCTGGTGCACGTCGAGGAGCCGGACTGGTCCACCCACGCCCGGGACGTCACGGACCTGTCCGTGGTGTCGGTGCGCTCCTACGTGGACGCCGGGCCGGTCGGGATGTTCCTCGGCGAGGTGGACGTGACCAGCCAGGTCGTGTCGTACCAGCGGCGCCGGATCGCCACCGGCGAGGTGATCGACACCCGGCCGCTCGACCTGCCCACCCGGGAGCTGCGCACGGTGGCGGTCTGGTTCACGCTGTCACCGCGGTCGCTGGCCTCCGCAGGGGTCCAGCAGGCCGACGTGCCGGGTGCGCTGCACGCCGCCGAACACGCCGCGATCGGCCTGCTTCCGCTGATGGCGACGTGCGACCGGTGGGACATCGGCGGGCTCTCCACCGCCCTGCACCCGGACACCGAGGCGCCGACGGTCTTCGTCTACGACGGGCACCCGGGCGGCGCCGGCTTCGCCGAGCGGGCCTACGGGACGGCGTCAGCGTGGCTGCGCGCCACGCGGGACGCCATCGCGGAGTGCGGCTGCGAGACCGGCTGCCCGTCCTGCGTGCAGTCGCCGAAATGCGGCAACGGCAACAATCCGCTATCCAAGCCGGACGCGATCCGGGTGCTCGACGTGGTGCTGGAGAATCTGCCCGCCTGAGGCACCTTGCATGAATCCCGATGGCACTGGGCACAATGACATGGGAGCGCTTCCATCGATGCTTGTGTTCCAGTTAGCCCCCGCGCCCGAGGAGAAGCCGTGGCCGACACGATCGCTGAGACCGTCGACCTGCTCTACACCATCGACCAGGACCACCTCACCCTCGACCAGCAGATCGCACTCGGGGCGGCGCTGGCCGCCCTGGCTCAGGCGGAACGACTGGAGCAGATCAACGAACGGCTGCGCAGCATCCACCAGGTGCTCAACACCTGGTCGTTGCGCGCGACCGTGGACGGCCGCTGACCTTCGCGGGGCCGGTCCCGCGGGGCGGACCGGTCGGGGGTGGGAGCGCCAGGGCCACGGGCCGGCGGTGGTTGCCCGGCTGTGCGAGACTCCGGCGCACCATCCCCCTGAGGAGAACACATGCAGCTCGACAACTTGCAGACCCTGCAGCAGTTCCACATCCGCCAGCGGCTGCGGATGATGGTCAACCAGTACGAGGTCCGGGCGGTCGCGCCGGACGGCACCGAGGGCGAGTTGCTGGCGTTCGCGCAGCAGAAGCGGCTCGCCTTCAAGGAGCAGGTGACGATCTACACCGACGACTCCAAGCAGCAGCCCCTGCTCGGCTTCAAGGCCCGCCAGCGCATCGACCTCGGCGCGACGTACGACGTCACCGACGCGGCCGGCAACGCGATCGGCCTGTTCCGCAAGGACTTCGCCCAGTCGCTGCTCCGCTCCACCTGGCACGTCGAGCAGGCCGGCCTGCCGCAGGTGACGGGTCAGGAGCGCAGCCTGCCGGTGGCACTGCTGCGCCGGTTCGTCGACTCGCTGTCCTGGCTGCCGTACCACTTCGACTTCACCGCCGGTGGTCAGCCGATCTTCTCCGTGGTGAAGAAGTGGGGCCTGCGCGACAAGTACATCGTCGAGGTGCAGAACCCGCAGATCGACCGTCGTCTCGTCATCGCGATGGCCGTCGCCCTCGACGCGCTCCAGTCCCGCTGACGCACCCCGGCTCGCACCCAGCGACCCACCCCCTCGGCCGCTGGCCGGGACAGGGCCCGCAACCCTGTCCCGGCCAGCCGGCCGCGGTCGGATAGCCCCGGCGGTCGGATAGCCCGGCGGTCGGATAGCCCGGCGGTCGGATCAGCCGGGCGCAACCTATCGGCGCGACCCGCGGCCCGAAGACACCGGCCAGCCCGGTGGTATCCAGCAGGGCCTTGTTCAGCCGCGCACCGGGCCGGCGCGGGCCGTCGACGCGGCGACCCGGGCCAGGCCCGGAAGGGGTGTGAACGCCACTTCGACGGTCACCAGCACGTCCAGCCCGTCGAGGAGACAGTCGATCAGGCGGCCAGCGTTGCGGTGGGCGATGTCCGCGGCGGACGCGCACGCCACCGCGTCGCCGTCGAGCGCCCGGGCAGCGCCGGCCAGCGCACCGAGATCAGCGGCCACCGCCGCCCGCTGAGCCGCCATCCCCGCTGCGGCGACGGCGGCACCGAACGTCCCGACCAGCACGAAGACCAGTCCCAACGCGAGCAGTAGCAGGGTGGCGCCACCTCGCTCCGCGTCCGGTCGACCGCCATCGTGTCGCTCATCGTTCGGGCCGTGCCCGCGCGACCGAGCGTCAGAATGCCGCATCACCAACTCCCCTCGCTGGCGCCTGGTTCCACGGCTGCGACCGCTGTCGTGACAACGGTGATCCGTGGTAGCCGGCCGCCCAGCGCGCGGACGGGCGCGCGGACCGTCGCCTGCACCTGGTCGCCGTCGATCGACACCGACACCTCTGCTCCCGGTGGCGCCGCGCGCTCCCCATCTGCGCTGTCGGCCCCCCGGGCGGCGGCCAACGCCACCTCCCGGGCCGTGTGCAGGCAACTCGCCTGGGTGCTGACGGCGTTGACCGCGGTCAGGCCGGCGAGCAGCAGCAGGAGGAGCGCCGGCAGGCCGGCCGCCAGCTCGGCGGTGAAGGAGCCCCGGTCGCCGCCGACGAGGTGGGCCCACCAGCTACCGTCGCACGCCCGCCCGGGGGTACCCGGTTCCCGACCATGGCCGACCTGCCGGCGCCCGATCACTTGAGCGCCCGGTCGATGACCGCGGTCAACGCCGACTGGACATTGCCGGAGGTGAGCACCTTCAACAGAATCCCGGCGAAGGCCACCGCGGCGAGCGTGCCCACGGCGTACTCGGCGGTGTTCATCCCGTCGTCGCCGCGGAGTCGGACGATGAGTTTGCGCATGCGTCTTTCCTTTCTCGATGGGTCAGAGCACGTCGCCGAGGACGGCGACGATCACCGGCACCAGGCCGGCGAGAATGAACGCGGGCAGGAAGCACAGCCCCAGCGGCAGCACGATGAGTACGCCAGCCCGGCGGGCGGACGCCTCGGCGGCGGTGGCCCGGTCGGCCCGCAGGTCATCAGCGAGACGGGTCAGCGCACCGGCCAGCGCGGCGCCGCTGTTGGCCGAGCGGAATGCCGCCGCGGCCATCCGGTCCGCTCCCGGCACTCCGTCCAACGCCGACCACGCCTCGGCCGGGCCACCGCCGAGGAGCAGGGTGCGGCCGACCCGGGCCAGTCGGCCGGCGAGCGGGCCGTCCAGCGCCTCGGCCACGGCCAGCACCGAGCGGTCCACCGGCGCACCCGCCCGCATCGCCGCCGCCAGCAGGTCCGCGGCGAGCGGCAGGTCGGCGGCCTCCCGGAGTCGCCGGCCGCGCGCCGCCGGGGACTCGATCCGCCGCAGTAGCACGTCCAGCAGGACTGCCGTCGGAACCGCACCGAGCAGCCCGAACCAGCCCCCGACGACCACCGCCACGGCGAGCCCGGCCATCCCTGCCGCGAGCCGGATCGCGTCCGGTCGCCGCCGCCTCTCCACACCGCCCCTACCCGAGCCGCCCTGAGCCAGCGAGCCGCCCTGAGCCAGCGAGCCGTCCCGAGCCAGCGAGCCGCGCCGACCCGCCGAGCCGGCTGGGCGCTCCGAACCGCCCGGGGCGGCCTGGCGCTCCAGGCCGTCGGGGCGCACGGCACCGTTCCGACCCGGCCATCCGTCCCGGCCCGGCCAGCCGCCCTGGGTCACCCGCCGGGGTGGGCGAGCCGGGCCGCGCTGGCGCAGCCGCAGCGGCACCACGAGAAGGGCTGCGACCACCAGGCCGGCGACCACGAGCAGCACCGGGGACATCAGGCGGCCCGCCCCGACGCCGCGCCCAGCCGCTCGGCCCAGAACAGGCCGACAATCTGCAGGGCGACCGCGAGGACCGCGCAGACCCCACCGACCGTGCTGTGCAGGAGCACCGCCAAGGGGTCGACCCCGATCCCGTAGCCGAGCGCGATCCCGCCGAGCGGCAGGGCCGCCAGCAACCAGGCCGTGGCACGGGCACCCGCCGCCTGTGCCGCTGCGGCGGCCAGGCCCCGGTCGGTCGCCCGGGCGTCCGCCTCGATCCGCTCGACCAGCTCGGCCAGTGGTGCGCCGGTCCGGTCCGCCAGCCGCACGGCGGCCGAGGTCAGCTCGCTAAGCCGGTCCGCTCCGCCCGACCCCTGGACGGCGGCGATCTCCAGGGTTGGCGGGACGGGCAGGCCCGCCCGGAGGTCGGCGGCCAGACCGCAGAGCAGGTCCAGGCCGCGCCGCCGAACCAGCTCTGCCTGCCGGCTCGTCCTCCAGCGGAGCAGGGCGCGCACGGCCAGCGTGCCGTAGCCGGCCACCGCGACCGCGGCCACCGGCCCGGCGGATACGGCACCGACACCTGCCCCCACCAGGCCAACCAGCAGCAGCACACGCCTCGGCGACCGACGCACGCGTACCGGATGGGCCGCGTACGACCCACCGGCCTTTTCGTCCGCCGGGTCAATGAGGCGGTGGTCCGCCGGGTCGACCCGGCTGTGGCCCGGATGCTCGACGGCCACCAGGGTCTCGGTCTCCGGCCGGGCAGTGGCAGCCGGGCGGCGAGGATCCCGACGGATCGGCGGACGTGCCGGGCCTGCCGGTCGCGTGGATCCCCCCGGGCCGCCGGTCGCCCTCGGGCGGCTCGGGCTGTCGTCAAGGTCCCGAGTGAGCCACGCGACAACCGCCCGCCCGCTGCTGGACGCCGACGTGCCCGGCGGGTACGAGAGGGCACCCGGCTGGGCCGAGGCCGACCCGCCGCCGAGCTCATCAGTCGGCCCGCCCTGCCCACGAGCGAGGCCCCTGATCCATTCCACCAGGGCGTCGTCCGGGTCAGCGCCGGTGGTGCCACGGCCCGGTGCCAGCACTCGGCGGCGGCGTGCCCGGACGCTCTGCACAGGCCAGGCCACCAGGGCCGCGGCGGCCAGCAGCAGCGCCACCACCAGCGCAGTCCCGCCGGTCATGCCGGGCCTGCCGATCCAGGCCACGGCTCGCTGAGGATCGGGGGCACCGCCACGCCCCGGTCTCGCAGCAGCGTGCCGAAGGTACGTGCGGCCAGCCCCAACCCACGTCCACGTACCCAGGCGGGCACCACGGTGGCCAGTCGCTCGGGCCCCTCGGGAAGCAGCAGACAGATCGACTCGAGGACACGACCCTGGTCTCCTCGGCGTACCTGAAGCAGCACCTGGAGCGCGGCGACCACCTGGGCATGCAGCGCGGCGCGGGGCAGCCCGCCCAGCATGCCGAGCGCCTCCAGCCGGGCCGGCACGTCGGACGGGGTGTTGGCGTGCAGCGTGCCGGCGCCGCCGTCGTGCCCGGTGTTCAGGGCGGCCAGCAGGTCGACCACCTCCGCGCCCCGGCACTCCCCGACCACCAACCGGTCGGGGCGCATCCGCAGCGCCTGCCGGACCAGGTCGCCGAGGCTGACGACGCCCGTCCCCTCGACGTTGGCGGTACGGGCCTGGAGCCCGACCACATGCGGGTGCCCCGGTTGCAGCTCGGAGGCGTCCTCCACGAGGACGATCCGCTCGGTGGCCGGCACCAACCCGAGCAGCGTGTTGAGCAGTGTCGTCTTACCCGAGCCCGTGCCACCGGTGACCAGGTACGCCAGTCGGGCCGCGACGACGGCGGCGAGCAGTGGCGCCACCGGCCGCGGCACGGTCCCCTGGCGCACCAGCTCGTCGAGCGTGAACGGGCGGTGCCGGAATGTCCGCAGGGAAAGGTAGGGCCCCTCGGTCGCCACCGGCGGCAGCACGGCGTGCAGTCGGGTGCCGTCGGGAAGCCGGGCGTCCGCGTACGGGGAGCCGTCGTCGAGCCGCCGCCCGGCGCTGGCGATCAGTCGCTGCGCCAGCCGGCGGACGTCCTCGACCGAGCCCACCGGGACCGCCACCTGGTGCAGCCCCGCGCCCCGGTCGACCCAGACGCGGACACCGTTGACCAGGACGTCGGTCACCTCCGGATCGGCCAGCAGCGGGGCCAATGGCCCGGCGCCGACGAGGTCGTCGTGCACCCGGTCGGCGATCCGCAGTACGGCGTTGTCGCCCAACACCGCCGCGGTGGGCTCGGCGCGTACGGCAGACACGATCGTCGCCGGAGTGACCGGGTCGGTGGCGGCGGCGATCCGCTGCCGCACCCTGGCCGCGAAGGTGGCGTCCTCCGGCCGGCCGCTCATGCCGCACCCGTCGCGGGGACGCCGGTGAGGTCCGCGACGATCCGCCGGCAGAGAGTGGCGAGCGGGCCCTTGCCGGCCGCCGCCGGCGCCTCGCCGCGTTCGAGACCCCGGCAGAGCCCGGGTTCGGGGCGCAGCGTGCCCGCGAGCGGAAGCCCGAGTGCCCGTGCCACCTCGGTGGCGCGCAGGCGGCCCGGGGCGGGCCCGCGCACCACCACCGAGAGCGCGGCGCAGTGTGGGGCGGCCGCAGCCACCACCCGGGCGGCTGCCGCGGTGGCACGCAGCTCCGCCGGCACGACGACGAACGCCTGGTCGGCTGCCTGCAACGCGACCACGGCGGCGTCGTCCAACTGTCGGGGCAGGTCGATCACCACGAAGTCCCGGCCACGGTGCGCGGCGTCGACGGTCGCCGCCATCGCGGCGGCGGGCAGTGCCAGCATCTCGCCGCGATCCCAGGAGAGCACCACCAGGTCGCCCCGGCTGGGCAGCGCGTGGACCAGCGCGGGCGCGTCCACCCGCCCGTCCGCGTCGGTGAGCGACGGCCAGCGCAGCCCTTCCAGCTGCTCCCAGCCCAGCACGAGGTCGAGGCCACCACCGAGCGGGTCGGCGTCGATGAGCAGGGTGCGCAGTCGGGCCCGCGCCGCGGTCACGGCGAGCCCGCCCGCGAGCACGCTCGCCCCGGCACCGCCCCGGCCGCCGAACAGCGCGACGACCCGGGCACCCGGGCCGTCCGGCTGGTCGGGGCCCTGCTCGGCCAGGCGGTCCACCAGCCAGGGCTCGGCGGCGGGCAGTGCGGCGACGTGCTCGGCGCCGATCAGCTCGGCGATCTGCCAGCCGGGGTCGAGTTGGCTGGCCCAGCCGACCAGCACCAGCCGCGGCCGCTTCGGCAGTCGGGCGCGCAGGCACGCCTGCGCCTGGTCGGCGCCGAGCAGCACCAGCGGCGCGGGACCCCAGCGGGTGCGGGCTGCGGCCGGGTCGGCGGCGAGCTCCACCTCGGTGCCGCCGGCGGCGGCGAGCCGGAGCAGGTCGTCGAGCAGGTCGCCGTCGCCTGTGACGACCAGCGGGAGCCGTCGGATCGGCGGAACGGAGGTACGGGGTGCCATCGCGGCCTCCAGCGCTCGGGATCAGATGCACCGCTGACCCTGCTCGCGATCGGCCCCGGGCACCGGCCCGAGCACGCCACCTGTGGACAACTTTGGGTGCTGTGGACAACGCCCGGGGAGAGAGTTGATCTGCTAGGCGCGCGGGCCGAGGTCACTGTTGCGCCAGCAGGATCGGCCCATCGCGCGCGCGAACTGACGCGCACCGGTAAACCAGCGGACGTGTCGCGGTGTCCTGCTTGATGACGAGACCGGAGGTCAGATGCGAGATTCGCGGGGCGCGGAGTTCGACGAGTTCGTCCGTACACGCTCGGGTGCGCTGTTGCGTGTCGCCTACCTGCTGACGGGCGATCGGCATGCCGCAGAGGATCTGCTGCAGGAGGTTCTGGAGCAGATGTACGTGCGCTGGCGTCGCGTGCAGGCCAGTCCGGAGGCCTACGCACGACGTGCACTGATCAACCGATCGATCAACCGGTGGCGAAGACGTAGGCGGCGACCCGAGCAGACCTTGGACGACCACGACGTTGTCACGCGGGACCACGCGGACGACATCGCGCTTCGCCGGGCGGTCGTCGCGGCACTGCGCGACCTACCGGCTCGGCAACGCGCGGCCGTCGTGCTCCGATACCTGGAAGATCTCCCAACCGCCGACGTTGCCGCAGCTCTGGGCTGTTCCGAGGGAACAGTGAAGAGCCATACCTCGCGCGGATTGGCTCGCCTGCGGACGGCGCTTGCCGGGCCAGGTCTCGTCATGTCCACCATCGAAAGGGAGAGTTTGCGGTGAACATGAGTGACCACGACGTGCGGGAGGTCCTGCACCGGGCAACCAGCCACCTCAGTGGTCGACCCGACCTGTTGGAAAATGTGCGCCGTGGCGGCCGGCGGCGAGTCCGGCGCTTCCGGGTCGCGCTGACTGCCGTCTGCGCCGCCGTCGTGGCTGTCCCCCTGGGGGGTGCGCTCACGGTCCCGGTCTGGCGCGACACGCCCGAGGTGACCTCGCCGATGTTCAACGAACCGACCAAGGGCGACCTGGCTGGTGACGACGCGTACCTGCGTCAGGTCCGTGCGGCATGGCGGCGGCAACTGGAACGCTCGGGCGATACGCAGATGCCGGGTGACCCACACGTCGTGTGGGCGGGAAGGACGCCGGCCGGCCCTGCTGCCTACGTCGCTTACGCCAGCACGACCGATCGGAACGAGGGCGCGGGGGACAACCACATCGGATGGGCGGCGTTCGTCGAGCCAACCGGGGGTGGTCCACAGGTCAGGGCGATCGAAGCCCTCACCGACGACCCACGGCAGCGTAGTACGCAGGCCGCATTGCTCGGGGCGGAGCGCGACGTGCTCCTCGTCCTCGACAGCGGGCAGCCGATGGAGTTCTCGCCCGAACTGCGGTACACGCCGGACGGCAGGATCAGCCGCACCTACCAGCCGGTGAAATTCGAGGACGGCGCGGCGATCCTGCGGATACCCCCGCAGAAGACGAAAGTCACCGTCGCTCTCTCCTTCACGCCCGTGAGCGAACGGAACACCGTGCAGATCCTCGGTGCCGCAGACGTCCTCTTTTCAAATGAAGGCGGTCGCCGGGACGTACAGCGAATCAAAAGAACCCTGCCGGGTGCCGAACAGGTGTGGGGCGGCGACCCCAGTGATCCCCGATACGAAGGCGACCGGTCCGTTTACGAGGTCAGCGCCGGGCCCGAAGCTCTCGCCGCATGGGACGATGTTGCCGGCCTCCATGCCCCGGGAGACGCCCCTGAGCTGTACGTCTACGGGGCGACGGCCGACGGTCGACGGTTACTCCTGCAGAGCATCCAGTACGACAGCGACCCCGCTCGCGTCATTGCGCTGCTCGCACGCGGTGATGCTCCTCTCGAAGCCGTGGCCAGCGCGTTCGCCGACTGGACGGCGCCGTTGCCGGTCCGGCTGCGCCTGCCGGACGACCAGGGCATCCTCGTTGCCGCCGAGGGCTCAGCGCTGAGTTATCGGAGCGACGCCGGCCAGTGGCACGACGCCGGCCGTGACGCGGCGCTGCTGCCGCCCACCGCCACCGAGGTACGCGTAACCGCCACCGGCGGCACCGTAAGCACGGTGTCTCTCACGTCCTGACTTGCGAGATGCGGACACACGTCGGGGCCGCTCCCTCGGGAGCGGCCCCGACGTCGGTGGTCAGCCGATCCGGTCGGTCCAGGTCGTGTCCAGGATCAGCTGGTACGCGCTGATCCGCACCGGGGCCAGCGTCAGCAGCTCGTGGGCGAGCAACTCACCCGTCCTTGGGTCGAAGATCAGCAGAGACTGCTGGTCGTGTTCGCGGTCGTCGAAGGTGACCGCCACGCCAGCCCGGCCCGCGCGATCGGTCACCCGCCCCCGCCAGCGGAAACCGGGCACGTCGGCGAGTACCCGCAGCACTTCCGCCCGGGTCGCACGCGGCACGACGTACCGCGCGTAGAGCGTACTGACCTCCTTGCTCGCCGCACCCGGGCCGTACTCGACCTGGAGCAGTTCGCGCAACTGCGACGGGTCGGCCGGCGGTGGTGTGAGCTCCATGGGCGGCAGGGGGATCATCGCCCCCGGATTGCCGCCGACTGCTGGACCCGCTCCGAGTTTGCGCTGCCAGTAGGCACGAGACTCCTGGTCCGGGTACTGCGGCTCCAGCTGCGTGTTGATCTGGCTGCCGGTCCCGTCGGCGGCCTGCCAGACCTTCGACTCACCGGCGAACGCGACGTGGTGACGGCCATCGACTGAGGTCATCACTGGATCGCCCCACACCTTCGTGTGGTGGTACATGTAGCGACCGCCGTGCAGGTCGTACTCCGCGTCCTTGATCTTGCTGGCCAGCGCGCGCAGCTGCGGGCCGGCCGCCGGTGGGTCGGCGTCGAACTGGTACGCGACCGGCACGAGCACCGTTCCCACCGCGCCACCGGGCCCTCCCGGACTGTCCGGCTTGTGCTCATCGAACGGCTGGAGGACGGCCACCGCGCCGGCCGCCACCGCCAGCGTCCCGGCCGTCAGGACCAGCCGGCGAGTCGGGCGTACGCGACGAGGCCCGTCGTCCGGCTCGGTGGCGTCGGCCCGGTCGATCAGATCGCGCGCCGAGGCCGGCGGCGGTGCGACGGCGACGCTGCGCGCGGGGTCGGCCGGACCGAGGAGGGTACGGGTTCGCTCTGCTCCGAACATCACAGATCCTCTCGGGTGGTCGCCAGCACCGGACGCCGGGATGGAACCGGCCGGTCGGACATCGCTTCGCTGAGACGGCGGCGGGCGCGATGCAGACGGACCGCCGCGGTCGCGCGGGTGCAGCCGAGAACCTGGGCCGCTTCGGACACCGTCAACTCCTCCCAGCCGATCAGCCGGAGGATCTCCTGATCGAGATCGCCGAGGGTGGCCAGCGCGGCCCGGACGTCGGCGATCCCCACGCTCGTGTCGGCGCCGGACGAGTCGGCCACCCTCGCCAGCCCGGCGGCGGTGATCGGCACGACGTCGGGGGCGGTACGCCGGGAGCGCCACTGGTTCGCCAGCACGCGGCGGGCCACCCCGTACAGCCAGGGCAGGCTGCGGTCCGGAACCTCGCCGCGACGACGCCACGCGACGACGAAGACCTCCTGAGCGAGCTCGGCCGACGCCTCGGAGTCGGCGAGCCGACGCAGGCCGTACCTGACGATGTGTGCGTAATCGGCGGCGTAGAGGCTGGTGAACCAGCCCTCGTCGCGTTTCTCCGGTGGACCCACCCGAACCCCCATTGCCTCGGCGACCCTCACCCTGGCTTGTGTCGCGGGAGGCCCGACGATTACCGCCCGGATCGCTTTCGTGGTCCCAGCGCCCTCTCCTGTCAGACCCATCGTGGACACTCCTGGCCGTGCATGTGGACGAGTTCTGGAGTGTCGTGGAGCGGGCACGAGCCGCGGCAGGCACAGCGGCGGACCAACCCCGACGCGACGGTCAGCCGAGCGCGGTCGCCGAGGCCCTGGTGGCGGAGCTGATGCGGCTCCCGCTGCCGCACATCGTCGCGTTCGACCAGGTGCTCGACGAGGTGGTGGACCAGGCCGACACCTGGGATGTCTGCGCGGCATGCTGGATCATCGAGTACGGGTTCCTTTCCGACGACGGGTTCTCCGACTTCCAGGCCGGGCTTGTCGGTCTGGGCAGAAGAGCGTTCGAGTCGGTTGTGCGCGACCCCGACTCGCTCGCCGACCATCCCGCCGTGCGGCAGATAAGCGCTTCGGAAGGCCGCGACCTGTGGATCGGCGACGAGGCTCTCCAGTTCGCCGCGGAGACGGCGTACGAGCAGCTGACGGGTAACTCCGAGGCCTTCTGGGACGCCGTCGAGGCAACGCGATCTGCGACCCCGCCAGAGCCCAGCCCGGAGCCTGACGACGATCGCTGGGACCTTCGCGACGAGGACGAGTGGCGAAGGCGGCTGCCTCGGCTCCTCGAGCTGTTCCGCGCCCGCCGACTCGCGATGGAGTAGCCGGTCAGCTGCTGTGGCGCGCTCCCATGGAAAGGGACGACCCCCGTCGGGGGGAGACGGGGGTCGTCGACGGTTCGGCTCCGGGGGGGTCGAGCCGAACCACTCAGCGGTCACGGGGGGTGCAACCGCCGAGGGTCTGTCTGTTTCGGGGATGTGAGAACTCGTCGTGCGAACAAGTCTGCCTGAGCGGACCCGTCACGTCGAGTGGTGTTCACTCCACTCAGCGCGAAAATCTCCTCGCGGAGTGTGAGCGCGGTCACGCCGACCGGAGTTGGAGGCGCCCGCCCGCAGGTCCGAGGGGTGGGCTGACCCCGGGCACCCGCCGACGATAGACCATCCGGCTAGACTTTCGCGCCGTGGGCCGAAGTGCCGCTTTCTTCGATCTGGACAAGACCGTCATCGCCAAGTCGAGCGCCCTGGCGTTTGGTCGGCCGTTCTACCGGGACGGGCTGATCACCCGGCGTGACGTGGTCAAGTCGGCGTACGCGCAGCTGATGTTCCGGCTGGGCGGCACCGACGAGCAGACCATGGCCCGAACACGGGACTACCTGGCCGCGCTCTGCAAAGGCTGGCAGGTGGAACAGGTCCGCCAGATCGTCGCGGAGACGCTCCACGAGCTGATCAACCCCTATGTGTACGCCGAGGCTGCCGCTCTGATCGAGGAGCACCAGGCGGCCGGGCGGGACGTGGTGCTGGTCTCCGCGTCCGGCGAGGAGATGGTCCGGCCGATCGGCGAGCTGCTCGGGGTGACCGACGTGATCGCCACCCGGATGGCGGTGCGGGACGGCCGGTACAGCGGCGAGGTCGAGTTCTACGCGGCCGGTCCGAGCAAGGTCGAGGCGGTCGGCGAGCTGGCCACCGCGCGCGGCTACGACCTGGCCGACTCGTACGCCTACTCCGACTCGTACAGCGATCGTCCGCTTCTGGAGTGCGTGGGTCACCCGAGCGTGGTCAACCCGGACCGGCAGCTGCGCAAGCTGGCCTCGGAGAACGCCTGGCCGGTGCTGGAGTTCCGGCATCCGATCCCGCTGGGTCGCCGGCTGCGGGAGCGGCCGGGGGTTCCGGTGGCCGCGGCAGCTCTGGGGGTCGGCGTGGGCGTCGCCATCGGCATCGCCTGGTACGGGCGGCACCGTCGCACCCGCTCCACCGCCACCGCCTAACACCCCGCCGCACCCCGCTCTCCGGCCGATCATGGACTTGTGGTGGGCGCCTTCGACGCTTTCGCGACTCTTGCAAGGCACCACAACTCCATGATCGACGCCCTGAGGGCGGGCGGTGCTCAAGCGGCGGCGAGGATCTCGTCGCCGATGGTGGTGAGCTGGTCGGCGCCGACCTCGACGGCCGCCATGTAGTGCCGTAGCCAGGAGCGCAGCCCGTCCGGGGTGCCGGTGGCGAACGCGCCGGCCGAGCCGACGTACTCGGGCTCCCGTTCCCGGTGACCGACGTCGACGCCGAGCAGGCCGCGCGGGTCGAGGCCGCTGGCGAGCAGCACCAGTCGGGCGGCACCGCGCGCCACGACGCCGGACGGCCCGGCGAACGGACGCAGGTTCAACAACTCTCCGTGTACGACAGCGGCGAGCACCAGCGGGGAGACCTTCGTGCCGCCGGCCACCAGAGCGGCGAGCCCGTCGAGGCGGGCGGCGACCACCGGGTCGGGCACCGGTCGGCCCAGCTCGGCCTCCCCCACGATGTCGCGAGCGGCGAGGACGTGCAGCCGGGCGAGTGCCTGCCGGGGTGCCTTCGGCCAGAGTTCGCTCAGGCCGGGCAGCGCCCCGGCGACCCGCAGCGCCCCCTGGAGCACCGGGTCGGTGACGGTGCCGGCCCGGACCTCCTCACGCTCGTGGACGGCGCCTTCGAGCGCGGCGCTGGCCACCGCCGACCGAAGGCTGACCTCGGCCGCGACCTGGCCACCGTTGCGGCGCAGCGCGCGGTGCCCGAGCGCCCGGTCGAAGCGCTCACGGGCCCGGTCGACGGCAGCGGCGACGTCGGCGAGCGCGAGCAGCGGGGCGAGCGGGTCGGTGGTCATCTCGCCACGCTAGCGACCCGACCCGGCCCGGCGGGCCGCACCCACCCGCAACGCGACCCGGACCACCCGGCCGGCCCGCCGCCGGGCAAAGTCAACACGAGATCGGCGATATCGGGGTGTCCCACCGGTCCGGACACCCCGATATCGCCGAACCCGTGTCGATCAACGCCGGACGGGCCGGGCACAGCGCGGACGGGCAAGGCCCGCCGGCCCGCCCGGGCGGGGGTCGGGCGCGGCGGGACGGGCAGGGCCGGCCGTCGGGCGCGCGACGGGGGCCGCTCGGCGCGACGGGGTGGGCAGCGGTCGCCGGCCGGGGACCCCGCGACTACCCTCGTGCCCAGCGAGACGCAGGTCACCCCGAGGACGAGGAGTCACGGCATGAGCGAGGCATTGGCCAATCTGCTGAACGAGACGCGCCAGTTCCCCCCGCCGGCCGAACTCGCCGCGCACGCCAACGTCACCGTCGACGCGTACGCCGAGGCGCAGGCCGATCGGCTCGCCTTCTGGGCGAAGCAGGCCGACCGGCTGGCCTGGTCGAAGAAGTGGGACGAGGTGCTCGACTGGTCGAACCCGCCGTTCGCGAAGTGGTTCGTCGGTGGGCAGCTCAACGTGGCGTACAACTGTCTGGACCGGCACGTGGAGGCGGGCCGGGGTGACAAGGCGGCGATCCACTGGGAGGGCGAGCCGGGCGACACCCGCACTCTCACGTACGCCGACCTGCACGAGCTGACCTGCCGGGCGGCGAACGCGCTCACCGACCTGGGGGTCACGGCGGGCGACCGGGTGGCGATCTACCTGCCGATGATCCCGGAGGCGGCGGTCGCGATGCTGGCCTGCGCCCGGATCGGCGCGGCGCACAGCGTGGTCTTCGGTGGGTTCTCCGCCGACTCGTTGAGCAACCGCATCCAGGACGCCAGCGCCAAGGTGGTGATCACCGCGGACGGTGGTTACCGGCGGGGCAAGCCGTCGGCGTTGAAGCCGACCGTGGACGAGGCGGTGGCGAGCTGCCCGTCGGTGGAGCACGTGCTGGTGGTCCGCCGCACCGGTGAGGACGTGGCCTGGTCGGAGAAGGACCACTGGTGGCACGAGAAGGTCCAGACGGCGTCGGCCGAGCACACGGCGCAGCCGTTCGATGCCGAGCACCCGCTGTTCATTCTCTACACGAGCGGCACCACGGCCCGACCGAAGGGCATCCTGCACACCACCGGCGGCTACCTGACGCAGGCGTCGTACACCACGCACGCGGTCTTCGACCTGAAGCCGGAGACGGACGTCTACTGGTGCACCGCCGACATCGGCTGGGTCACCGGGCACTCCTACATCGTGTACGGCCCGCTCTCCAACGGCGCCACCCAGGTCATGTACGAGGGCACCCCGGACACCCCGCACAAGGGCCGGTTCTGGGAGATCGTCGACCGGTACAAGGTCAGCATCCTCTACACCGCGCCCACCCTGATCCGGACGATGATGAAGTGGGGCGAGGACATCCCCGCCGGCTTCGACCTGTCGTCGCTGCGGCTCCTGGGCAGCGTCGGTGAGCCGATCAACCCCGAGGCGTGGATGTGGTACAGGCAGCACGTCGGCGGGGGTGAGCTGCCCATCGTGGACACCTGGTGGCAGACCGAGACGGGCGCCATCATGATCTCCCCGCTGCCGGGGGTGACGGCGGCGAAGCCGGGTTCGGCGATGACTCCGTTGCCGGGCATCGTCGCCGACGTGGTGGACGACCAGGGCCAGTCGGTGCCGAACGGCGGGGGCGGCTACCTGGTGCTGCGCGAGCCGTGGCCGTCGATGCTGCGCACCATCTGGGGTGACGACAACCGGTTCATCGAGACGTACTGGTCGCGGTTCGAGGGGATGTACTTCGCCGGTGACGGGGCGAAAAAGGACGACGCCGGGCACATCTGGCTGCTCGGTCGGGTCGACGACGTGATGCTGGTGTCCGGGCACAACATCTCGACGACCGAGGTCGAGTCGGCGCTGGTGTCGCACCCGTCGGTGGCCGAGGCGGCGGTGGTGGGCGCGACCGACCCGACCACCGGCCAGGCGATCGTGGCGTTCGCCATCCCGCGGGGCAGCACGGACATCGTCGGCGAGGCGGGTGAGCAGCTCATCGCGGACCTGCGCAACCACGTGGCAAAGACGCTCGGCCCGATCGCCAAACCGCGGCAGATCATGCTGGTGCCGGAGCTGCCGAAGACCCGCTCGGGCAAGATCATGCGGAGGTTGCTGCGGGACGTGGCCGAGAACCGGTCGCTCGGCGACGTGACCACGCTGCAGGACTCCTCGGTGATGGAGCTGATCTCCTCCGGGATGAGCGGCGCGAAGTCCGACGAGGACTGACGACAGGCGTACCCCATCGGTGGGTGACGGTCCGCACGGACCGTCACCCACCGTCATCTTTTGTGGAGGTACGACCACCGCGCGCCGCCGGCTGCGGTGGTTGGACGAATAACGCCTCCATCACGTTCCCGCCGTTCGGCGTGTTTCTCATTTAGTTTCACGGAGGTCGGCGGGCCTCGATGCGTCCCTGCGCGTCCGGAGTCGGCCGGCTTCCTCCGCCCATGCCCGAGAAACGGAGCGGCATGAACAGAAACTCCCATCCGGGGTCGCGTCGACGACTACTCGTCGCGCTGCCCGTCATCGCCCTCGCGGCCACCTCACTGACCGTGAGTGGAAGTGCGGCGGCGCAGCCGTCCACCACCCCCCGGGCGGTGATCGGGGCTGACGAATACTACATCAACTACGCCGAGCCCGAGGTGCAGACGGACACCACCGGCCGTGAGGTCAAGGGCAAGGGTGGCGTCTACACCCCGGCCGTCGACGCCGCGCGTGCGTTCGACCAGAAGCACGCACGGGGCAACCCGGTGACCGCGCGCCAGCTCGCGCAGATCGAAGCCAAGTCGATCAAGACGGGTAAGAGCCCGCGGCAGATCAAGCAGTCGCCGACCACGCAGACGGCGAAGCTGCTGACGCTGCTTGTCGAGTTCAACGACAAGGCGAACGACGACTTCACGAACGTGATGGTCCCGAAGACGGTGTTCGAGGATCGGACCTGTGTCCCCGGCACCGTGCAGAACGGGCCGAAGCACAACACCATCCCGAACCCGGCGACGCTGCCGCACGAGGACAACAACTCGATGTGGGTGCCGGACTTCTCGCCGTCGCACTACGACAAGATGCTGTACAGCAAGAACGGCATCACCGAGCGGGTCCGCAAGGACCTGAAGGGCCCGGACGGCAAGAAGGGCATCGACCTCACCGGTCGCACGATGCACAACATGTACCTGGAGATGTCCAAGAACGCGTACACGGTCGCCGGGCAGGCCAGCCCGTGGATCACCGTGCCGCACTCCGAGGGCTGGTACGCGGCCAACCGCTGCACCCAGGACGAGAACGGCAACTGGGTCCCCGGCCGGGAGCAGTCGATGAACGGCCACCCGGACAACCCGGCTGGCGCGGGCAGGCTGGCGGCCGACGCGATCGACGCGCTCGCCGCCAAGGACCCCAGCTTCCCGTGGGCCGAGTACGACAAGGAAGACCAGGCCGACCGCGACGGTGACGGCAACCTCTTCGAGCCCGACGGCGTGATCGACCACCTCGTGCTGGTGCACGCCGGCCAGGGCAAGTCGCGCGGCGGCGGCGACCAGGGCGTGTACGCCGTCTGGGCGCACTCCTCCTCGGTCCCGGGTGGCTACACCATCCCGGGCACCAGCCTGAAGGTGTCGAACTACATCGTGCAGCCGGAGGACGCCGGCGTCGGCGTCTTCGCCCACGAGTTCGGCCACGACCTCGGCCTGCCGGACCTCTACGACACCTCCGGCAACGCCGACTCCGACGTGGACTTCTGGGACCTAATGGCCTCGGGTTCGCACTCGGGTGAGATCTTCCAGGCGCTGCCCACGCACATGGGCATCTGGGACAAGTGGGTGCTCGGCTGGGCCGACCCGCTGACCATCCGCCCCGGCTCCAACCCGCGTGAGGTGAAGCTCGGGCAGACCTCGCGTACGCCGATCGACTCCGAGGACGGCATCAAGGTCGACCTGCCGGACAAGGTGACGGTCCTGGCCACGCCGCACAGCGGCACGAAGATGTGGCACAGCAACAACGACCAGAGCTGGGCCGACGTCAAGCTGAGCCGCTCGGTCGACGTGCCCAACGCCGCGGACGCCAAGTTCTGGATGTGGAACAACTACATCATCGAGGAGGACTGGGACTTCGGCTTCGTCGAGCTCTCGACCGACGGCGGTACGACCTGGTCCGAGCAGAAGGTGTACGCCGAGGGCGGCACGGTGGTCACCACGCCGGACAACTACCCGGACCCGAACGGCCGGATGAACGACTTCGGCGGCAAGAAGTACGGCCTGACCGGCAGCACCGACGGCTGGCGCCACGACTACGTCGACCTGTCGGCGTACGCGGGCAAGACCGTCCAGGTGCGACTGCGTCTCGCCACCGATGAGGCGTTCGAGGAGCGCAACTGGTTCGTCGACGACTTCTCGGTCACCGGCGGCGGCGCCACCACCTGGAGCGACGACGTCGAGGGCGGCGCCAACGGCTGGACGGCCACCGGCGGCACGTTCGTGGACACCACCGGCGCGGGCTGGAAGGTCTCCGGCGGCACCGAGGTGCACGCGCAGTACTACCTGGCCGAGTGGCGCAACTTCGACGGCTTCGACAAGGGCCTGAAGTACGCCTACGACACCATCTACTCCCACGAGGCGTGGAAGGTCGACCGGATCTCCTACAACGCGCCGGGCATGCTGGTGTGGTACCGGGACAGCGCGCTCGGCGACGTCAACCACGTCACCGGGCAGATGACCGCGCTGCCCAGCTACGGCGCGAAGGGCGGGCTGCTCATCGTGGACTCGCACTTCGACCCGTACCGGCGCACCGGCACGGCGGCCGAGAAGGACCCGTCGGTGACGGACAACCTGCCCAGCCGGCCGCAGTCGTCCAACGCGGCCTTCACGCTCCAGAAGACGTACCCCTTCACGGAGTGCCTGGAGGCGGCGGGCGAGCCGTACAGCGCGTACTGCACGAAGTTCAAGGCCCAGCCGCCGGTGAAGAGCTTCACCGACGCCAAGGGCTGGTACCCGGGCATCGAGATGCGCAACGGGGCTCCGTACGCGCGGGACAACGACGCCTCCGTGGTGGTGCCGTCGCGCGGTGGAGCGCCGTACACCACCCGGGTGACCAACCCGGACGGCAGCCCGGCGCCGGAGTTCTACGGCGTGACGCTGGGCGGCGGCGTGATCGTGCTCGGCACCGGTAACCCGGGCGACGCGGGCGTGCAGAACGGCGTCTCGTTGACCATCCGTAAGACCGCGCGGGACAACTCGTCCGCGACCATCTTCGTCACCCCGGCGAAGAAGTAAGGGTTTCGCGCAGCAACAACTGATGGTGGGGGCCGGTGGCGGGAACGCTGCCGGCCCCACTGTCGTAACGTCTGATCTTATTGATCGAAATGCATCGCTGCGGACGTTGCCGACCAGTCCACCCTGATTCGCGTGCTGATGAACCGCAGGGGTGTGACGGTGAAAAGCGTTCCCAACAAAATCTTGCAACAAATCGACGCGCGCATCTTCCCACCCGTCCCGGCAGTGTCTATGTTCACCATTGGTCCCACTAGTGGGATCGATCTATCACCGGCCCGTACCCCCGTTGGGCCGGTTCCCTCACACCGGAGGTACCACGTGCGCAAAGTCGCAGTGGGTCTGCTCGGGCTCTCACTGACGGCGACGGGGCTGGCGTTCGGACCGTCCGCCAGTGCCGCGCCGCAGCCGAAGTTGCCGACGGCCGCTCCGTCGGTCGCCGAGCCCGCCCTTGCCGACCACGACCTGCCGAACCCGCTGGAGGACAAGCGGCGAGCGCTGCGCCAGGAGGGCCTCAGCGAGGTCCTGTCCGGCAAGGCCAAGGCAGAGAAGATCAACGGCAGCACCGTCGTCAAGGTCGGTAAGACCCAGGCCGACGGGGCCGCCGCCCGCACCACCGGGGCGGGCACGGCCCAGACGGAAGACCAGTACGTCGAGCTCTCCCGTCAGCGGACCGACAAGATCTTCGTGATCCTCGCCGAGTTCGGCAACGAGCGGCACCCGGACTTCCCGGACAAGAACATCGACCCCAACACCGCGGGGCCGACCAAGTTCACCGGTCCGCTGCACAACGAGATCCCGGCGCCCAACCGGGCGGTGGACAACTCCACCGTCTGGCAGCCGGACTACAACGCCGACCACTACCGGCAGCTCTACTTCGGCACCAACCCCGGTGACGAGTCGCTGAAGCAGTACTACGAGGCCCAGTCCTCGGGTCGCTACAGCGTCGAGGGCGAGGTCACCGACTGGGTCAAGGTCAAGTACAACGAGGCCCGCTACGGTCGTTCCGACGACCCGAAGGCCGACGACGACCCGACCGGTGACCCGAACGTCTGCGACAGCAACGTCTGCAGCAACACCTGGGACCTGGTCCGCGACGCCGCCAACCAGTGGGTCATCGACCAGAAGGCCGCCGGTCGCACCGACGCGCAGATCGCCGCCGATGTCAAGTCGATGGACCAGTACGACCGGTACGACTTCGACGGTGACGGCAACTTCAACGAGTCGGACGGCTACATCGACCACTTCCAGATCGTCCACTCCGGCGGCGACCAGGCCGACGGTGACCCGATCCAGGGTGAGGACGCCATCTGGAGCCACCGCTGGTACGCGTACGCCTCGGACCAGGGCAACACCGGCCCGGCGAACTTCCCGGCCGGCGGCACCCAGATCGGCAACACCGGCGTCTGGATCGGCGACTACACCATCCAGCCGGAGAACGGTGGCCGGAGCGTCTTCTACCACGAGTACGGCCACGACCTCGGTCTGCCGGACGACTACAACGTGGTCAGTGGTGGCGACAACAACAACGAGCACTGGACCCTGATGGCCCAGAGCCGGCTCGGCGCCAAGAACGACGGCGGCATCGGCGAGCGCGGTGGCGACCTCGGCGCGTGGAACAAGCTCCAGCTCGGCTGGCTCGACCACGACACGCTCGGGCCGAACGAGAAGCGCACCGTAAAGCTCGGCCCGCAGGAGTACAACTCGCCGGAGGCGCAGGCCGCGGTGGTCAACCTGCCGCCGCGTGAGTACACCTTCTCGAACGGCGCACCGTTCGAGGGCAGCAAGCAGTTCTTCACGGGCAACGAGGACGACCTGAACAGCACGATGACCCGGACGCTGGACCTCACCGGGAAGTCGACGGCCGCCCTGGCCATGAAGGGCCGCTACAACATCGAGAGCGGGTTCGACTACCTGTTCTTCGAGGCCTCGGTCGACGGTGG
Organism: Micromonospora sp. NPDC005254; assembly: GCF_042872525.1. NCBI lineage: Bacteria > Bacillati > Actinomycetota > Actinomycetes > Micromonosporales > Micromonosporaceae > Micromonospora > Micromonospora sp. NPDC005254. The sequence goes on from NZ_JBIAKM010000004.1 coordinate 86,979, forward strand.
CAAGACCTGGGCGACCCTGCCCGGCACCGTCAACGGCAACCCGCTGAAGGAGATCTCCCCCGGGCGCTTCGCCCTGGACGGCTCCAGCAACGGCAAGTGGGTTGACGTCAACATCCCGATGAACTCCGTAGCGGGCAAGGTCGTGCAGTTCCGGCTGCGCTACCAGACCGACGGCGGGCTGTCAAAGGGCGGCTTCTACGGTGACGCGATCACCGTGACCGCTGACGGTCAGACCGTGTTCACCGACGGCGCCGAGAACGGTGCCAACGGCTGGACGTTCGCGGGGAAGTTCGAGATCGCCGCGGCCACCTACACCAAGAAGTTCGCGAACTACTACATCGCCGGTACCCGGTCGTACACCTCGTACGACAAGTACCTCAAGACCGGCCCGTACTACTTCGGCTACGCGAACACCCGCCCGGACTACGTGGACCACTACGCGTACCAGGAGGGTCTGCTGATCTCCTACTGGAACCTGCGCTGGGCGGACAACGACACGTTCGCTCACCCGGGTGAGGGTCGGAACATGATCATCGACGCGCACCCGCGGCCGCTCTACAACCTGACCGGTGCCCCCTGGCGGGCTCGCGTCCAGGTCTACGACGCGCCGTTCAGCCTGAAGAAGGCCGACTCGTTCACGCTGCACATCGACAGCCAGCCCCAGTACGTCCGGGGCCAGGCCGCGCAGCCTCTGTTCGACGACACCCAGCAGTACTGGTACCCGGAGCTGCCGAACCACGGCGTCAAGCTCCCGGCGACCGGCCGGAAGATCAAGGTTCTGTCGCAGGACGGCATCTACACCAACGTCCGCTTCTTCTGATCCTCGGATCAGGCGACACCCGCACCACGGCGATGCCCGGGCAGGTCACCTGCCCGGGCATCGCCCGTTCCGGGAACCCCGGTCGCGCCCCGCGCGTCCGATCACCCGTGCACCCGCGAACCCGCACCACCCTGACCGGCGCCGGTCTGACTGTCCTGCTGGCGCTCACCGGCTGCGCCGGAACGCGGAACGAAGGAGACGGCGTGTCCTCCGAGCAGAGCCCCTCCGACGCTCCCTCGACCGGCACACCGCCGTCCGCCGCCGCGCCGACCGGGCCCACCGATCCGACGCCGTCGTCCCCCTCCGGTCGCCCGCCGCGTTCGCGCGTCCCACTGCCCACCCTGCGCCCGCCGACCGGCCCACCGCGCACGCCGACCGACGCCCGCAAGGCCAACGTGCTGGCCGGACGGATCAACCGGGGCGGCAACGGCCCCTGCTATGGCCTGGTCACCGACGACGGCCGGCAGTATGCGCTGCACGGCGCCGGCAAGGGCACCTTCACCGTCGGCACGACCGTCCGGGTGACCATCGGCCCGGCCGACCCGGCCGCCGACTGCGGCCCGGGCACCCCGGCCAGCATCGTCGACATCAGCCCCGTCGGCTGACCGTCGCCGACGCTCCCGGGCAGGCAGAACGGCTGCCTGCCGGCGGGGTCCTAGGCTGTCAACCATGACCGACCAGCGCGGCGGAGCCGTCGACGAGTCCTGTGTCCTCACCGAGGGGCCGTGGACGCACCGTTTCGTCGGCGCCAACGGCACCCGGTTCCACGTGGTCGAGGCCGGCACCGGGCCGATGGTGCTCTTCCTGCACGGCTTCCCCGAGCACTGGTGGGCCTGGCACCAGATACTCCCGGCGGTCGCCGACGCCGGCTTCCGCGCGGTCGCCGTGGACCTGCGCGGTTACGGCGCCAGCGACAAACCACCCCGGGGATACGACGGCTACACCCTCGCCGCCGACATCGCCGGCCTGATCCGTGCCCTCGGTGAACGGTCGGCGACGCTTGTCGGCAGCGGCGTCGGCGGCATGGTGGCCTGGACGGTGGCGTCGTTCCACCCGTCGCTGGTCCGGCGGTTGGTGGTCCTGGGTGCACCCCACCCGCTGCGGTTGCGCGCCGCCATCTTCGCCGACCCACGCGGGCAGTTCGCCGCCTCCACCCCGGCGTTGAAGTTCCAGCTCCCCCGCTACGAGCACGTGCTCACCAAGGACGGCGGGGCGGCCGTCGGGGAGATCCTGCGCCGCTGGGCCGGGCCGCGCTGGGCCGCCAGCGGCGACTTCGAGGCGTACGCCGAGCGGTGCCGGGAGGCGATGCGCATCCCGCAGGCCGCCTTCTGCGCGCTGGAAGGCTACCGCTGGGCCTTCCGTTCGGTGCTGCGGCTGCACGGCTACCGGTTCGTCCGCCTCATGCAGAAGCCGCTGGTCACCCCGACCCTTCAACTGCACGGCGCACGGGACGTCGCCGCCCTGCCACGAACCGCCCTGGGGTCCGGCCGGTACGTCGTGGCGCCGTACGAGTGGCGCCTGCTCGACGGGGTGGGGCACTTCCCCCACCTGGAAGCCCCCGAGCTGGTGCTCGGCGAGATCCTGCGGTGGGCCAAGTCCTGATCGGTCAGACCCGCTGCTCGCGCAGGTCGGTGACCTCGGCGGCCGGCGCCCAGCCCTGGTAGACGCCGAAGTCGAAGACCTCCAGCCGCATCGCCTCGGCCACCGGCCAGCGACCGCCGGTGTACTCCACCCGCAGCCAGGCGTCGTGTTTCCCGAGCACGATGAACGGCTGCCCCTGCCACGTGCAGGTGGTCCGCACGTACGCCAGATCCTCGACCTCGCTCGCCGGCAGCACCCGCACGTACCGGCCCGGACGGACCTCCTCGAAGCCCTCACCCGGCTCCGGCTGGTAGAGCCGGATGTCGTCGCCGTCCGGGCTCGCCTGGTACTCCCGGCCCCGCCAGCGGGCCACGTAGCCGTCTCGCATCACGCCTCCGGAACCCGTCGCCAGACCACCGCGTCCGTGTCGAGCACCGCGATCACCCGCTCGGTGCCGTCCCCGCCGATGCGCCAGAGCTGCGCGCCGTGCGGGAGGCGGGCGCTGTCCACCTTGAACTCCGCCACCACGTCGCTGCTCTCACCCGGGGCGAAGCCGTTGCCCCGGAACGGCGGGCGCTCGATGACCCAGCCCTCCATGGCCCGCATCGCCGGCTCGTTCTGGCCGCCGTACGGGATCCGGTAGAGGCTGGGCCGGTGCGCCGGCCAGCGCAGCACGTAGATCTCCTCGGCGTCCCGTACGAACGGTGACCCCGGGTAGCTCAGGCCCAGCGCGTCGTGCAGCTCGGCCGGCGTGGTCAGGTGGGCCAACTCGCCGGCCCGGTGCACAAAGCCGGAGACCCGGTCGTACCCCCGCTCCAGGTAGTACGCGAGCTGACTGGGCGCGATCGCCTTCTGCATCACGGTCGGGCGGGCCGGGTCGACCGCCGCGGGAGCGTACCGGGGACGGGCGGCGGGCTCCGCCACGGCCGGCGCCTCCTCGGCGTCGACCTCCAGGTCGTCACCGAGCCCGACCTCGGCGGCCCAGTTGGCGAGGGCGACGATCTGCTCGCCGGGCAGCTTCGCGCCGACCGGCGTGCCCGGGTTGACGGCGAACGACCAGTCCTCGTCGGGCCAGCGCCGGATCAGTTGGGCGAACTTCACCCGGACCGTGTCGACGTCACCCTCGACGTGGTCGGCGAGGCGCTCCGGGGACGTGTAGACCACCACGTACGTCTCGCCGTCGAGCTGCGCGGTACGCCAGACGAAGCCCGGGTCGCCGGGACGGCTGCCGCGCACCGAGTCCGCCGCCGCCGGGAGCAGGACCCGGGCCAACAGCAGGGTGGACAGGAACGTGTCCGTACTGCCGGCACCCGCCGCGCCGAGCAGGTCCTCCTCGACCGTGTTGGCCGGCTCGAATTGCACCGACGCCGGCTCGTCGACAATCGCACGCTGGTCGTCCACGACCGGGCGTTCGTCGTCGGTGTCGGGGCGTACCGCCTCCGGCTCGTAGCCCACCGGGGACCGGGGCGAGGACCAACCGGCGGCCACGCCAGCCGAGCCGCCAGCGCCGCCCAGGCCGCCACCGCCCAGGCCGCCGCCGCTCAGGTCTGCGCTGCTCAGGTCGGAGCCGGCAGAATCGAGCGGGCCCGCGCCGGTGCGGTCCGTGCCGAACAGGCCTTCGGCGGTCCCGGTGGAATCGGGCCGGCCCGTGCCGGTGTCGGCGGGTTCGAACGAGACCGGGCCGGACGACGCGGGCTCGAACGACGAGGGAACGCCGAACGGATCCGGGGCCGCGGCGGAGGGCCCGGGAACGAAGGGGCCGGGCATCGAGGCGCCGGGGACAGCGGGGTCGGGCACGGACGGGCCGGGCACGGACGGGCCGGACGCGGCCGGGCCGAACGTCGGCGGGGCGGCGGTGGTCGGGCCGGGTCGCCGGGCCGCGTCGAACGCAGGAGCGCCCTCGGTCGGGTCGAGGAGATCCCGGGACTCGATGATGGTGCCCTCGATGACGATCGGCGTGAAGCCGCGACGCGGGGCGGGTGGGCCGGAGACCGGCTCCGCGACCGACGGCGGCAGTTCCTCCACCGGCTCGAAGCGCTGCCGGTCCCCGGATCGGCCACGCGGGATCGCCTGGGTCTCGTCCGCCGTGGGAACGGGCCCTCCGACGCGGGTCGGTGACGGCTCACCCGCGGCTGGACCGGGCACCCGGAACGCACGGGTGGGTTCCTCGGCCAACGGGTTGGGCCGTCGCGGTGGCAGAGGCTGGGTGGTCTCGTCGTCGGTCGCGGGCGCTCGTACCACCCGGGACGCGCCCAGGTCGCCGGCCGGTGGCCGCAGCGGTCGGGTGGCGTCCGGTGTCGGCATCGGGAAGGCCGGGGCCGCGTTGTCGCCGCCCGGCGTGTCTGCGGGACGGCGGCGCGGGAAGGGCTGGCTGCCCCGCCCGAACCGGGACGGCGGCACCGCGCGGTCGCCCGACCGACCATCGCCGGAGACAGGGCCGGACGCTCGACCGGACGTCGGCTCGAAGAAGGAACGCCGACCACCCTGGCTGTTGCCGTCACCGGCGGCCGGGCCGTCGCCGTCGGTGGCCGGAGGGCTCGCGGACGGTCGGCCGGCGCGCGGACCCGGCTGGTCGGCCGGGGCGCGGTCGGTGGAGGCCAGCGGCACGTACCGGGATGCGCCGGTACGGCCAACGCCCGGCACGGGGCCGGCGCCGGGGCGGGCCGGTCGGGGCGGGGCGTCCGGCTGCCGCTGACCGGCGGCGGGCAGGTCCTCCGAGCCGGACCGGCGCGACAGCTCACCCGGACCGGGCGCCCGGCCCGGGGTGCCCGACGCCGGGGGTGTGCCCACCGGCGGCACCGCGTTCCTCGGCGCGGGTCGTCCGGACGGTGTCGGGTCCGACGCGGGCGGCACGAACCCGGTGGAGGGCGAGGCGTCCCGGCCGGTCGTACCGGCTCTCGACCGGGCCAGCGTCTCGGCCCGCTCCAGCCGCGCGCGGGCGCCCATGGCGCGGCCCGGCAGCCGGACGTCACCACGGGAGAGCTGGGACACGAACCAGGCGGGCAGGTAGCCCTCGACCGGCAACCCGGGGTTGACCGCGAGCCACCACTCGTGGTTGGGCCAACCGAGGGCGAGGTCGGTGAACGGCACGCGCCGGTTGGTGCCGCCGTGCTCACCGAGGCAGGCCCGCAGCGCCGCGGCGGAGGTGAAGGCCAGCACGTGGGTCCGGCCACCGGTGGTCCAGGTGCCCCAGCCGGCGGACGCCTGACCGGACGGCGCCGGCGTGGGAACCGGCAACAGCAGATCGGTGCGGGACAGGAGGCGGAAGTAGAGCTCCTGGTCGTTGGCGCGCAGCGCGTCCCACATCGCCACCTCGGCCTCCGTGGCCGGCTCCCATTCGGTCACGGCCACCTCTCCTTCCGAGAACAGGCCACAGGTATCGCGTACAACCTACAAGGTGGTATCAAGATCACAATGGCTGGCCGGCGGCGGTCCGCCGGGGCGGCGTCGAGGCGATAACATCCCGTTCCGGAGCCGACACGATACGGAGGCTGTCGATGTCCCGGTCGATCGCGCACCCCGTCCTGGCAGGTCTGGCCGCTGCTCTGCTTACCGCCGCGACCGGTCCGGCCGTCGCCGCCAGCGCCGGGCTCCGGTTGGCCCCGGCCTGCGCGACCCCGCTGGCGCCCGTCCGGCCGGTCGAGGCCACACCCTGGCCCCAGCAGCGGTACGACCCCGCGCGGCTCGCGCCGCTGACCACCGGCGCCGGGGTGACGGTCGCGGTCGTCGACTCCGGAGTCGACCGGGCGCACCCCCAGTTGACCGGACGGGTGCTGGCCGGCACCGACCTGCTCGACCCGGGTGGGGACGGCAGCCGGGACTGCGCCGGGCACGGCACCGGCGTGGCGAGCATCATCGCGGCGGCGCCCCGGCCCGGTGTCGCCTTCCACGGCCTGGCCCCGGCCGCCCGGATCCTGCCGGTACGGGTGAGTGAGCAGCAGGTGGTGCAGGGCCGGGAGTCGGGGCGCACGGTCAGCGCCGACGAGTTCGCCCGCGCCATCCGCTGGGCCGTCGACCACGACGCCGACGTGGTGAACCTCTCCGTGGTGCTGTACGCCGACGACCCGGAGGTCCGCTCCGCCGTGCGGTACGCCGTCGAGCGGGACGTGGTGCTGGTGGCCGCAGTGGGCAACCTGCACGACAGCGGCGACCCGCGCCCGTTCCCTGCCGCGTACGACGGGGTGCTCGGGGTGGGCGCGATCGGGGCGGACGGGGCACGGGCGACCTTCTCCCAGACCGGCTCGTACGTCGATCTGGTCGCCCCGGGTAGCGCGGTGCTGGTCGCCGCGCCCGCGCAGGGCCACCAGCAGGTCGAGGGCACCAGTTACGCGGTGCCGTTCGTGGCCGCCACGGCGGCGCTGCTGCGCGCGTACCGTCCCGAGTTGACCGCCGCCGAGGTGGTGCAGCGGATCGTCGCCACGGTCGATCCGGCGCCCGGCCCGGGACACGGCGGCGGGTACGGCGCCGGCGTGCTGAACCCCTACCGCGCGGTCACCGAGACCGGCGGCGGCCGTACGACCGCTCCTCGGCCGGTTGCCGCACTCGCCGACGACCGGCCCGACCCGGCGGTGCTCGCCCGCCAGGCCCGCCGCGCGACCGCCCGGGACCGGGCTCTGGTGGCCGGCGCGGCGATCGGCCTGACGGCGGTCGCCGTGGTGTTGCTCGCCCTCGTGCTGCCCCGCGGCGCGCGCCGGCGCTGGCGACCTGCCGAGCCAACCTGACCCGGCCCGGTTCTGGTCCGCCTCGGCGGGCTTCGACCCCGGTGCCCCGCGTGCGGGATGTCGCCTCGATCGGCCAGCACGCGGGCGCCCCTCGTCGGAGGGTGGCCGGGGCGCCGACGCGGGCACGGTCAGCGCTCCCGGCCCACCGGCGTCACTGGAACAGCCCGGTGTTCTTCTTCTCCGTGTCCAGATAGTCGGCCGCGGAGTCGTCCACCGCCACCTTGATGGCGCGCAGCATCGCCTGCAGGTCCTGCGAGGCGGACCGCCACCGCGCCTGGCGCTGCTCGTACGCCTGTCGGGCGTCACCCGCCCAGGCCGACACCAGCGGCGCGGCGTCGCGTTCGAGCTGGCCGAGCTGCGAGTCGAGCGTGTTCAGCGCCCGTTGAATGTCCGCGCCAGCCTGTTGCAGCGCGGCGAAGTTGACGACCAGCACACCGTGGTCCATCGGAACTCCCCTTCCGGCAGGTCAGAGCGGCAGCTGGATGCCGCCGCGGTTGGTGCCGGCCACCCGGCTGGCCGCCTCGTCGTCCGAGACGTCGTACTGTCGGCCGGCGGTGCGGATGGCCCCGGCGGTCTCCCGCAGGGCCCGGTGCAACGCGGCCTGATCCTCTGACCACTGCCGCTTGACCTGCTCGAACGACCGCCCACCGGCACCGCGCCAGGCCTGCTGCAACACCTCCAGCTCGGCCAGCAGGCCGGTCAGCATGGACTGCAACGACTGGTCCACCTGCTCGAACTTCGCGGCGGTCTGTCGCATCACCGCCGCTTCTGCCTGGGTCTGGGACACCCGAACATCACCTCGTCTCCTCGGTCGTGCCTGGCCGGCTGTGCGCCCACCGTGGGAGCGCACCGATCGCGTGGCCCGGTCGACGAGCATGGGTGGACGCGGGTCAGCGATGAACTTCGTGGCTGACGGTAGCGGCCCGGTAGCCGTTCTGCTACCCCACGCGCCTCCCCTGTGGACAACCACGGCAGCCATCGGTCGCTTACGATGTGCGGCAGCCACGTCGCGGCGCGTGACGGGCAATCCCGGGGCGGTCGGCCGCCCGGCACGTCCCAACTGGTCGAGGAGGCGCGGTGTCGCCGATCACCACCGGAGGCTCGCAGCCGGCGAGCCGGCCCGGTTGGGGCCCGGTCCCGGCCGCCAGCGCCCCGACAGCCGGGTCGGGCGCCACCGCCGTCGGAACAACCACGTCTGTCGGCACCGCGCCGGGTGTCGACACCGGAGCAACCGCGACCGTAGCCGTCGACACCGCGCCGGCCGCCCTCGGCGTCCCCGGGTCGGGGGCAGCCAGGGATCGCGTACTCGATCGACGATCTCGCGGCCGGTGGGCCGCGTTCAGCCGACGCGGCGCGGGGATCCGCGCGGGTCAACTGGTCACCGGGCAGGTCGCCGTCGCGGTCGTCCTCGCCGCGCTGGGCCGGGGCACGCCGGTCACCGTCGCCGCGCTGCTGGTGGCGGCGCTCCTCGTGGCGGTCGCCGGCGTCCGGGTCCGCGGCCGGTGGCTCTTCGAGTGGCTGGGCACCGCCGCCGGGCATGTGACCCGGCGCCGTGTGCTGGGCCAGCAGCCCGGCCCGGCCGAGTTGCTCGCCCTGGTCGCACCCGGTGCCGTGGTCCACTCGACGGAGCTGTCCGGCGGGCCGGCGGCGGTGCTGGAGGACACCGGCGGCATGGTGGCGCTTCTGGAGCTCGGCGATCCCGGCGACCTGCTGGGCGACGCGTCCCGAGCGATCCCCGCGCCGGCCGCGCTGCTGCCGACGCCCGGTCCGGACGTCCCGCCGCTGCGGATCCAGCTGCTCCTCAGCGGGACGCCGGCACCCGTCCCGACGGCGGGTGGCACCGTCGGCACGTCGTACCGGCAGCTCACCGACGGACGGCTCGCCGGGCGGGAGCGGGCGGTGCTGGCGGTCCGGGTGCTGCGGGCGGACGGGTGGACGCAGGAGGCCCTGCGTCGGGCGCTCGCCGGCACCGTACGCCGGATCGTCCGCCGACTCGGGCCGCTTACCGCCCGGCCGCTCGGCGTACCGGCGGCGCTGCGCGTGCTGGGCGAGCTGGCCCACCACGACGGCCAGCCGGTGCGGGAGTCGTGGCCGCTGCTCCGCTCGGGCGCTCTCGTCCAGGCCACGTTCCGGCTGGTCGACTGGCCGCAGACCGGCGCCCCGGCCGCGCGGCGGCTGGTGCCCCGGCTGCTCGCGCTGCCGGCGACCGCGACGACTGTGTCGCTCTGCGTGGGGCCACCGCCGGCCGCCGGCACCGGGACGGCGCCTACCGAGATGGCCGTACGCCTAGCCGCGGCGTCGACCGCCGAGCTGACCGTGGCCGTCGACGCGCTGGGCCGACTGGTCAGCGGCGTCGGCGGGACGCTGCGCAGACTCGACGGCGCGCACCTGACCGGGCTGGCTTGCACGCTGCCGGTGGCGCTCACCAGCGCCGGGGGGCAATCGGCGGTGGCGCTTGACGACTGGGAGCTGACCCTGGGCGAGGCGGGGATGATGGTCGGCACCAACCGGCACGGCGGTGCGGTCACCGTGCGGTTGTTCCGGCCGGAGAGCACCCGGGTGATGCTGGTGGGCGGGGTGCGCGCCGCGCAGTTGGTGGCGCTGCGGGCGATGGCCCTGGGCGCGCTGGTGGTGGTGCAGACGGCGCGACCCCGTGTCTGGGAGCCGTTCGTGCGAGGTGTGGGCGCTCCGGGGGGAACGATCCCGCTGATCCCGCCGGGCCGACCGGTCGCTGACTCGGTGGGCACCGCGCTCCAGCCGTTGCTGCTGGTGGTCGACGCCGGGCCGGCGCCGGCCGAGACCGAGCCGGGTCCGGCGTGGCGGGCCACTCTCGTGGTGCGCGACGAGCTGACCCCGGCCGATGTGGACGCGTTGAGCCGCGCCGACCTGGCGGTGCTGCAGCCGCTGCACGCGGCCGAGGCCGCGCTGGCCGGCGCGGCGCTGGGGCTGGGTGGGTCGGCCGACTGGCTCACCCGGATCCGGGACGACATGGTGGCGGTGGTGAATCGCCGAGCCCTGCGGTGGGCGCTGCTCTCCCCCACCCCGATCGAGGCCCAGCTGATCGGCCGGCCGGCGCGCGGCTGAGCCGACGGGGGCGCCGAGCCCAGCTGCGGCCGGGCCCGCCCTGGGCCGCGTCGTCCTGGATGGTCAACTGGTGGGTTACGCCGGTGAGTGGTCCGTGGCACGATCCCGGCCATGGGTTTTCTGAAAGGGTTGCTGATTCGGCTGGCCACCACGGCGCTGGCCTTCTGGTTGGCCACACTGCTCATTCCGGGCATCGACCTGGAGTCGACCTCGGCGGTGGAGACGGTCACCACGCTGATCCTGGTGGCGGTGATCTTCGGTGTCGTCAACGCGGTGCTCCAGCCGGTCATCAAGACCGTCGGCTGCGGCTTCTACCTGCTCACCCTGGGTCTCATCGCGCTTGTGGTGAACGGGCTGCTGTTCCTGCTCACCAGCTGGATCGCCGACCAGGCCGGGCTGCCGTTCTCGGTGGACGGCTTCTGGCCGGCCGCCGTGCTCGGCGCCCTGTTCGTGAGCATCGTGACCTGGATCCTCGGCGCCGTTCTCGACCGGGACTGACCGGCGACCGACCACCACCGACCCGCACCGCCCGGCTCCCGATGGGCCGGGCGGTGCGGCGACCAGAGTTCGGGAATTGGCGGGTCTGCGAGCCGGTCGGGTTGGCTAGCCTCGCAGGCGTGTTCTCGCTAACCCGCGCCGACGGCCACCTGATCAGCACCGATCCCGCCCGGCTCGACCTGGACCGGATACACCACTGGCTGTCCACCGACGCGTACTGGGCGCTGGGGCGTGACCGGGAGACGGTCGTGCGGGCGTTCGCTGGGTCACTGCCGTTCGGCGTCTACCGGCCCGGGGACGGCCGCCAGGTGGCGGTGGCCCGGGTGGTCACCGACGGCGCCACCTTCGCCTGGCTCTGCGATTTGTACGTCGACCGGGCCTTTCGGGGCCTCGGGCTGGGTGGTTGGCTGGCCGGCGCGGTCCGCGACCACCTGGCCGAGCTGGGCGTACGCCGGATCCTGCTGGCCACCAACGACGCGCACGAGGTGTACGCGCGGGTGGGCTTCACCCCGTTGGACGTTCCGGAGCGGTGGATGCAGCTCGACCGGCGGCCACCGGTGACTCCGATCACCGGAAAGGAACAAAGCGGAGGTTCACCCCTTACGGTGGAGGCGTGACGCCACTCCGCCTGGGATACCTCTACGGCATCGGTGCGTACCTGCTCTGGGGTTTCTTTCCGCTCTACTTCAAGCTGCTGCGGCCCACCGGCCCGCTGGAGATCCTGGCCCACCGGATCGTCTGGTCGGTGCTCTTCGTGGCCCTGCTGCTCGGCGCGCTGCGCAACATCGGCTTCCTGCGGGCGCTGCTACGCCGCCGCCGGACGGTCGCCGGGATCGTCGCCGCGTCCGCGCTGATCGCCATTAACTGGGGCATCTACATCTACGGAGTCAGCTCCAACCGGGTGGTGGAGACCGCGCTCGGCTACTTCATCAACCCCCTCGTGGTGGTGCTGCTCGGGGTGACGGTGCTGCGGGAACGACTCCGCCCGGCGCAGTGGGTGGCGCTGGGCATCGGCGCGTCGGCCGTCGCGGTGCTCGCCGTCGACTACGGCCGGCTGCCCTGGCTGGCCCTGAGCCTGGCGTTCAGCTTCGCCGGCTACGGCCTGATCAAGAAGCAGCTCGGGTTGCCCGCCGCCGAGGGGCTCTTCGTCGAGTCGGCGGTGCTGGCGCTGCCCGCGCTGGGCTATCTCGCCTGGCTGAACCGGCATGGCGGGTTGACCTTCGGGCACGTCTCGGCCGGGCACACCGCGCTGCTGGTGCTGGCCGGCGCGGCCACCGCGATCCCGCTGCTGCTCTTCGCCGGGGCCGCCAACCGGCTGCCACTGACCGGCCTCGGCATGATCCAGTACCTGGCGCCGATCCTCCAGCTCGCCTGCGGCGTGCTGATCTTCCACGAGCCGATGCCGCCGGCCCGCCTCGCCGGCTTCGCACTGGTCTGGCTCGCCCTGGTGGTCTTCACCGCCGACGCCATTCGCCAGGCCCGTCAGGCCCGCCAGTCCCGCAGCACCCCTCGTCTCCCGAGCCCCGTCCCAACCCCCTGACCCACCCCGCCCTGGCCGTGCCCCCGCGATGGGGCGCGCGGGTTAGGGGACCGCGTACGTCAGCAGGGGGGTGCCGTCGGATCGTTGAAGTTCCACGCTGACCAGCTCGGCGTCGGTGAAGCGGGTGACGCCGGTGAAGCTGAGGTCGTCGCCGGGGGCCGCCAGCCAGGAGCCGATCTGCTCGCTGCTGCCGTTCGGGCCGTGCGCCACCAGCCGGAACGGGTACGCCTTGCCGTAGCTCGTCCGCGCGTCGTACCCGCAGTGCATGGTCACCTCGGTGCCCCACTTGCTGCCGGCCAACCCGATCTCGGCGTGCACCGGCCCGGCGGTGGCCACCGGCCGCATGGCGACCATCGACACCTGCGGGGCGGGGCGGGTGCCCTGTGCCCCCGGGGTGACCGGCGGGGCGACCGGTCGGGGCAGCACCGCGGCCGTGCCGACACCCACCACGAGGGCGAGCGCGGCGGCGGCCAGCGTGGTGAGGGCGTACCGCCGACGGGTCGCGGCGCGCTCGCGGCGCCGGCGGCTCCGGGCCTCCTCGAGCAGCGCGGGCACCCGGGGCGGGGACGGCGGCGGCAGGAACTGCTCCAGGCCCGCCGGGTCGAGGCGACCGAGCAGTCCGGGCAGGACGGCGATCTCGGCGACCGCGTCCCGGCAGGAGGCGCAGCCGGCGAGGTGCCGCTCGTAGGCCGCCCGCTCGGCGGGGGCCAGGGCACCCAGCACGTACGCGCCGTCGTCGTGCGCGAACTCGCACCGAGTCATCCCGTCACCCCCATCTCGGCCAGGACCAACCGTAGTGAGCGCAGGGCGTAGTGGGTGCGCGACTTCACCGTGCCCGGCGGCACGCCCAGCCGCGACGCCGCCTCGGCCACCGACCGCCCCTGGTAGAAGCATTCGACAAGCACTTCGCGGTGGGTGGGGCTGAGACGGTTCAACGCCTCGGCGACGGTCCACGCCTCCACCGCACGCTCTGCCTCGTCGACCACCTCGGGCGGCTCGGGCAGCTCGTCGGTGAACACCTCACCGACCCGGGTGGACCGTCGCCGCCAGGCGTCGATGGCCAGGTTACGGGCGGTGGTGAACAGCCAGGCGCGTACGGAGCCGCGTCGCGGGTCGAGGGACTCGGGGTGCCGCCAGGCCCGCAGCAGCGTCTCCTGCACCAGGTCCTCGGCCCGCTGCCGATCGCCGTTGACCAGCCGCAGGGCGTGTGCGTACAGCGCCTCCGCGTGCTCGTCGTGCAGCGCCCGCAGCAGTTGGGCGTCATGGTCGCTGATGGCGGTCTCCTCACTTCCGGGCGCGCGTCCGGCGGTGTGTCCGCTCGGGAATACGTGCGGTCACGCCGAACGGTTCAGCCCGAGGTCAGACCGCTGGTCCCCGCGCAGGTGTTCACGCCTGGTTCACATCGCGGCCGACGACCGCTCACCACGTCCTCCTAGCGTCCGGCTGGTACGCCGCCTGTCGTGCCACCGACTTTCCTGGAGGCCACTTCCATGAGCGACCGTCCCCGGCTGCTCCCCCTGTTGACCGGTAACCGTCATGGCACCCGTGACGCCATGACCTGTCTGTACCGCTGCGGCAACGCCTGTGACCACCCCGTCCCGAACACGTCGGACAACGCGTACTTCGGCGACGTGGTGAACGCGGAGGTCTCCCGGCGCGGCGTCGTCCGGGCCGGCGCCGTCGGCGCCCTGGTCCTCGGCTTCGGTGGCGCGGCGGCCGGCGCGCTGGCCGGCGCGGCCCCCGCCGCCGCCGCGGCCCCCGCCAGCCCGGACGTGCCGGAGGGCTTCGCCTTCGGCCGTCCCGCCACGGGCGTCGGCAGCGGCGCGCTGACCTTCAAGCCGATCCCGCCGAACAAGCTGGACACCCTTGTCGTGCCGAACGGCTACGACCACGCCGTGGTGATCAAGTGGGGCGACCCGGTGCTGCCGGGCGCGCCGGAGTTCGATCTGCACCACCAGACCGCCGCCGCCCAGTCGAAGCAGTTCGGCTACAACAACGACTTCGTCGGGGTGCTGCCGCTGGACAAGCAGGGCAGGCGGGCGCTGCTCGTGGTCAACCACGAGTACACCAACGAGGACCTGATGTTCCCCGGCTTCCCCGGCCTGGACGGGCTCTCCGTGGAGCAGCTGCGCACGGCGATGGCCGCGCACGGTATGTCGGTGGTGGAGTTGGAGCGGGTCGCCGGCACCGGGCAGTGGAAGCCCGTGGACAACGGCCGTCGGCCGTACAACCGGCGGGTCACCGCGCTGGGCACCAAGTTCGACCTGACCGGCCCGGCCGCCGGCTCGGCCTGGCTGAAGACCGCCGCCGACCCCAAGGGCCGTACGGTCGTCGGCACGCTGAACAACTGCTCCGGTGGCGTGACGCCCTGGGGGACGGTGCTCTCCGGCGAGGAGAACTTCAACCAGTACTTCGTCGGAGCGGACGCCGCTCCGGCCGACCTCAAGCCGAAGCTGGACCGCTACGGCATCACCACCGCGTCCCGCTACCCCAGCGGCAGCCGTAAGTGGGAGCGCGCCGACGAGCGCTTCGACCTGGCCAAGCACCCCAACGAGGCGCACCGGTTCGGCTGGGTCGTCGAGATCGACCCGTTCGACCCGGAGAGCCGCCCGCGCAAGCACACCGCGATGGGCCGCTTCAAGCACGAGGGCGCGAACGTCATCGTCGCCAAGGACGGGCACGTGGTCGCGTACATGGGCGACGACGAGCGGTTCGACTACCTCTACAAGTTCGTCTCGGAGAAGAAGTTCCTCAAGGGCAACTCCTGGGCGGCCCGCAAGCACAACCTCACGCTGCTGGAGTCCGGCACGCTCTACGTCGCGCAGCTCGACCAGACCAGCGCGGGCGAGATCGACGGTTCGGGCAAACTCCCCGCCGACGGCGCGTTCAACGGCCGGGGTCGCTGGATCAAGCTGGTCAGCGGCAACCGCTCGTTCGTCGACGGGATGACCGCCGCGGACGTGCTGACCTTCACCCGGCTCGCCGGCGACAAGGTCGGCGCGACCAAGATGGACCGCCCCGAGGACGTCGAGCCGAGCCTGCTCACCGGCAAGGTCTACGTGGCGCTGACCAACAACACTGACCGCGGCAAGGCAGGCAAGGCGGCGGCCGACGAGGCCAACCCGCGCAACACCAACAAGCACGGGCAGATCCTGGAGCTGGTCGAGGACCGCAACGACAACACCTCGGAGACCTTCGCCTGGTCGCTGCCGATCGTCTGTGGCGACCCGACCGACCCGTCGACCTTCTTCGCCGGGTACGACAAGACCAAGGTCTCCCCGATCTCCTGCCCGGACAACGTCGCGTTCGACGCCACCGGCAACCTGTGGATCTCCACCGACGGCAACGCGCTGGGCAGCAACGACGGCCTCTTCGCCACCGCCGTCGAGGGTCCGGAGAAGGGTCACCTCAAACAGTTCCTCACCGTGCCGCTCGGCGCCGAGACCTGCGGCCCGTTCATCACCGGCGACAACCGCTCGGTCTTCGTCGCCGTGCAGCACCCGGGTGAGATCACCGGCGCGTCGGTGGAGAACCCGGCCTCGAACTGGCCGGACGGCGACTACGCCAAGCCGGGCGTGGTGGTCACCTGGCGCCTCGACGGCGGCCCGGTGGGCAGCTGACGGTGCGCCCGCGGCCGGCAGGCCGCTGACGTTGCTCCGGCGGTTCGGCGCTGGACCGCCCCGAGAGGCCCTCTCCCAGCCCGGGAGAGGGCCTCTCGGCATCCGGCGCGTCAGTGGTCGGCGGCGATGCCGTCGGCGACCGTGCGGGCGACGGTGAGCAGCTTGGCCCGGACGACCCGAGCGGAGGTCATCATCTCGCTCGCCGGCAGGGCGCAGGCCAGCACGACCCGACGTTCCATGTCCTTGTCCGGCGTGACGAGCACCGCTGCGCAGGCCACGCCCTGGCGGAACTGCCCCAGCTCCAGCTGCATCCCGCGCCGGTCGCCGGCGGCCAGGTCGGCCTCGAACGCCTCGGTGGTGGTCAGCGTCGCGGTGGTGAACGAGCGCATGCCGTACTCGCGCAGGTAGCGGAAACGCTGCTCGGTGGTGAGGGTGGCGAGCAGGGACTTGCCGAGGGCGGTCGCGTGCGCCCCCTCGTCGAAGCCGGGGACCAGGTCTTCCAGGTAGGGCGAGCGGTGCCCCTCGGCCACCGCCGTGATGGCGACCTGACCGCCGACGAAGCGGCCCAGGTAGTGGCTGTAGCCGGTGTCCACGGCGGCCCGGCGCAACGTCTCACCGACCACCGGCGGGCCCCGGAACGCGGTCACCAGCTCGCGGTAACGGTCGGCCACCTCCAGCCCCACGATGTACGTGCCGTCCTCCCGACGGATCACGTAGCCCTCGTAGGCAAGCGTGCGGACCAGGTGGTAGGTGGTGGCCACGGTCAGCTCGCACCGTCGGGCGATCTGCTTGACGGTCAGGCCCTTCGGAGCGCGACCGACCGACTCGAGCACCCGCAGTGCTCGGGACACGCTGCGGATCAGGTCCGAGGGTTCTGCCAAGGGGTCGCGCACAACCACCTCCGCCGCCGGGGACTTACACCATATGAAAAACAGGCCGGGTGCGAAATGCCTGTTCGGGTCGAGGATGCCAGATCACCATCCACTCCTCGTATGCCACTGGTCACCAGGAGTGGTCCGAGTCTGACTCGCGTAGGTTTGCCGGACGATGACCGACACCGCCCTCACCCCCGCTGAAGACCGCGCCCGGACCCGCCCGATCCGGGCCAGTGCCGGTGCCGTCGCCACCACCGTGGCCTGCGTACTGCCCGTCTTCCTCCTCGGCGGCCTCGCCGTGCAGATAGGAGCGGACCTCGGGTTCTCCCCGGCCGGCCTGGGCCTGGCCGTGTCCGTCTACTTCGGCGTGAGCGCGCTGGCCTCGGTGCCCTCCGGCCGGCTCGTCGAGCGGTACGGGCCGGCCGTGGTGGCCCGCTGCGGCATCGTGCTGGCCTCCGGGTCGATGCTGGCCGTGGCGGCGGTCGCCCGCTCGTACGAGGTGCTGCTCGCTCTGCTGGCGCTCAGCGCCGCCGCCAACGCCCTCGGCCAACTGGCCAGCAACGCCGCACTGGCCCAGCACGTGCCCCCGAACCGGCAGGGGCTGTCGTTCGGTGTCAAGCAGGCGGCCATTCCGGTCTCCACCCTGCTGGCCGGCGCGGCGGTGCCCACCATCGCGCTCACCGCCGGGTGGCGCTGGGCGTTCGTGGTCGCGGCCGTCGCGGCGCTGACGACGCTGCCGGCCGTACCCCGACAGCTGCCCGGCCGGGACCGTCGGGCCGACGCGACGCGCGCGGGCCGGGCCACGACGGCGCTGGTGGTGCTCGGCGCGGCGGCGACGTTGGCGGCGGGCGCGGCCAACGCGCTGGGCACCTTCCTGGTGGACTCGGCCGCCGCCCGGGGTCTCTCGCCGGGCCTCGCCGGCCTCACCCTGACCCTGGGCAGCGCGGTCTGCGTGGCCGCCCGGGTGGGCGCCGGCGGACTTGCCGACCGCCGGGCCAGCGGTCACGTCGCGCTCATCGCCGCGATGCTGGTGGTCGGGGCGACCGGGCTCGGTCTGCTCGCGGTGGCCGGCCCGGGGCCGTTGGTGGCCGGCGTGGTGCTCGGCTTCGGCCTGGGCTGGGCGTGGCCCGGCCTCATGAACTTCGCGGTGGTCCGGCTGCACCCGCAGGCCCCGGCCGCCGCCACCTCGATCACACAGACCGGGGTGTACGCGGGCGGCTGCCTCGGCCCGTTGAGCCTCGGCCCGCTCGCCGCCCACTTCGGCTACCCGGCCATGTGGGCCACCGCAGCGGTGGCGATGCTGCTCGCCGCCGCCCTCATGCTGATGGGCAGCCGCCTCCTGACCGCCGCACGCCCTGGCGCCGTTGATCATGAAGTTATTGCCCGATCAGACGGCGTGTCGCGGCAATAACTTCATGATCAACCGAGTGACGGCCGGGGGGTGGGGGGCCGGGGTGGGGTGGGGGTTAGCTGGTGCGGTCGGCGATGTAGTCGCAGAGCGATTCCAGCGCCTGGCGTGACGCGCTCGCGGGGAGCGGGGTCAGGCGCGCGCGGGCGTCCTCGGCGTAGCTGCGTACGGTCTCCCGGGCGCGCTTGAGCGCCGGGCTCTCCCGGAGCAGCCCCAGGGCCTCGGCGTGCAGCGCGTCGTCGGTCAGCGGGCCGGTCGCCAGGATCTCCCGTAGCCGCACCGACGCGGCGTCGGAGTCGTCGGCCGCACGGGCGTAGAGCACCGGCAGCGTCGGGACACCCTCGCGCAGGTCCGTGCCGGGCATCTTGCCCGACTGCACCGACTCGGACGCGATGTCCAGCAGATCGTCGGTGAGCTGGAACGCGACGCCGATGGTCTCGCCGTAGCCGGCGAGGGCCTCGACCTGCTCGGCGGGGGCGCCGCCGAACATGCCGCCGAACCGGATCGACGTGGCGATCAGCGACCCGGTCTTCTCGGCGATCACGCTCAGGTAGTGCGCGACCGGGTCCTCCCCGGCGCGCGGACCCACCGTCTCCGCGATCTGACCGTGCACCAGGCGGGCGAAGGTACGCGCCTGCAACCGGACGGCCTCGGGGCCCAGATCGGCCGCGATGTCCGCGGCGCGGGCGAAGAGGTAGTCGCCGACCAGGATGGCGACCGAGTTGGTCCAGCGCGAGTTGGCGCTCGGTGCGCCCCGCCGCACGGCGGCCTCGTCCATCACGTCGTCGTGGTAGAGGGTGGCCAGGTGGGTCAGCTCCATCACCACGGCCGCCGGGACCACCTGCGCGCCCGACGGGTCGCCGAACTGAGCGCCGAGGGCCACCAGCAGCGGCCGGAACCGCTTTCCGCCGGCCTCCAGGAGGTGCCGGGCCGCCTCCGTGACGAACGGGTCGGCGCTGGCCACACTGGCTCGCAGCTCGACCTCGACCGCGTCCAGCAGCCCCAGCACGGACGCCTCGACGCGGGGATCGGCAAGATGGAGGCCGAGCGCGCCGAACTGACTCGTGCTCGCCCGACCCCGGCGACCGCCGGAACCGGTGGCACCTGAACGCTCGCCAGCCGGAATCACCACACCATCAACCATGCCACACCCGTTCGACCTGCTCCGGGTCGGGGATACGCAGCGGGGGGGGGGGGGGGGGGGGGGGGGGGGGGGGCCCCGCGCGGGGGGGGGGGGGGCCGGGGGGGGGGGGGGGGGGGGGGGGGGGGGGGGCCGCGCCGCGCGCCCCCCCCCCCCCCCCCCCCCCCCCCCCCCGGTGTCCGAGGTACGTCTCACCGCACGAATTCTGCGGCTCCGGTAGCCAGGTCGAGCAGTGGACCGGGGGCGACACCCAGCGCCAGGGTGGCCAGCACGCCGACCATCAGCGCGGCGGACGTGAGGCCGCCCGGCACCGTGACCGTCGGCGTGGACTCGCCCGGCTCGGACAGCCACATCATCACCACGACCCGCAGGTACGGGAACGCCAGCACCATGCTGGTCAGCACGCCGGCCACCACCAGCCACACGTGCCCGCTCTCCCACGCCGGCCCGAAGACCGCGAACTTGCTGGTGAAGCCGCTGGTCAGCGGGATACCGGCGAACGCCAGCAGGATGAACGTGAACAGCCCGGCGTAGAACGGCGAGCGCTGCCCCAGCCCGGCCCAGCGGGACAGGTGGGTGGCCTCCCCGTCGGCGTCGCGCACCAGGGTCACCACCGCGAACGCGGCCAGCACCGAGAAGCCGTAGGCGACCAGGTAGAACATCGTGCCGGTGAGACCGAGCTTGGTGGGCGCGAGCACGCCGACGAGCAGGTAGCCGGCGTTGGCGATCGAGGAGTACGCGAGCAGCCGCTTGATGTCCGTCTGGGTGACCGCGAGCACCGCGCCGACCAGCATGGTCAGCACCGCCACCGCACCGAGCACCGGCGTGAAGTCCCAGCCCCCGCCCTCGAACGCGACGTGGAAGACGCGCAGCAGCGCGCCGAACGCGGCGACCTTGGTGCAGGCGGCCATGAAACCGGTGACCGGGGTCGGCGCACCTTGGTAGACGTCCGGCGTCCACACGTGGAACGGGGCCGCGGCGGCCTTGAAGAGCAGACCGATCGCGAGCAGCGCCATGCCGGCGAAGAGCAGCACCGGGCTGGCCGGCGACTCGGTCACCGCCGCGTTGACGGTGGCGAAGTCGACCCCGGCCGACCGGCCGGGAACACCTGCGGTGAAGCCGTAGATCAGGGCCACCCCGAACAGGAAGAACGCCGAGGCGTACGCGCCGAGCAGGAAGTACTTCATCGCCGCCTCCTGGCTCAGCAGACGCCGGCGGCGGGCCAGCGCGCAGAGCAGGTAGAGCGGCAGGGAGAAGACCTCCAGCGCGATGAACATGGTCAGCAGGTCGTTCGCCGCCACGAAGATCAGCATGCCGCCGATCGCGAACGTGACGAGCGGGTACACCTCGGTGAGCCCGTTGCGCCCCTCGGCCTGCTTCCGGTCGTCGGCCGACTCGGCGGTCACCGCAGCCTGGGCGACGAACGCGCCGCCCCGCTCGACGGAACGGTCACCGATCAGCAGCAGCGCCATCGCGGCCAGCACCAGGATGGCGCCCTGGAGGAAGAGCGTCGGCCCGTCCACCGCGATGGACCGACCGGCCGTGACGAGCCGGTCGTCGGCGTTGAGGACCACCATGGTCAGCGCGGCGAGGACGGCCAGCAGCGCCAACGTCAGCTGCACCACGTGCCGCGAGCGGCGCGGCACGAACGCCTCGACCAGCACACCGAGCAACGCGGTGCCCAGCATGATCATGATCGGGGCGAGTGCCGCGTAGTCCAGCGACGGCAATTTCAACTCGGTCACTTTGCCGCCTCCTGGACGGTGCCGCCCACGGACGGGGCCGGGTCGGTTCTGCCGATGTCGTCCATGGTCGCCTGGACGGCCGGGTTGATCACATCAGTGACCGGCTTGGGATAGAAGCCGAGCAGCACGATCAGCGCGACCAGCGGGGCGATGACGACCTTCTCGCGCAGGTTGAGGTCCCGGCGCATCCCGTCGACCTCGGTCAGCGCCGGATTGAGCGTGCCCTGCGTGGTGCGCTGCACCATCCACAGCACGTACGCCGCCGCCAGGATGATGCCGACCGTGGCGATGACCGCCACCGGCTTGTTCACCGTGAACGTGCCGATCAGCACCAGGAACTCGGAGATGAACGGCGCGGTGCCGGGCAGCGCGAGCGAGGCGAGACCGGCGAAGAACAGCACACCGGCGAGCACCGGGACCAGCTTGCCGGCGCCGCCGAAGTCACTGATCAACGACGAGCCACGCCGGGAGATCAGCATGCCGACCACCAGGAACAGCAGGCCGGTGGCCAGACCGTGGTTGAGCATGTAGAGCACCGCGCCCGTGCCGGCCTGCGTGGTGAAGGCGAAGATGCCCACCCCGATGAACCCGAAGTGCGCGATCGAGGTGTACGACACGAGCCGCTTGAGGTCGTTCTGGCCGACCGCCAGCAGCGCCGCGTAGATGATGCCGATCACGCCCAGCGCCAGCGCCCACGGCGCGAACCACTTCGACGCCTCCGGGAACAGCGGCAGGCAGTAACGCAGGATCCCGAACGTGCCGACCTTGTCCAGCACACCGACCAGCAGCGCGGCGGCGCCCGCCGGGGCGGCGCCACCGGCGTCCGGCAGCCAGGTGTGGAACGGGAAGAACGGGGCCTTGATGGCGAACGCGAGGAAGAAGCCGAGGAACAGCCACCGCTCGGTGCCGGTGCTGATGTCCACCTGCGACAGCGCCTGCCAGTCGAAGGTCTTCCCGCCGACCACCCAGAGGCCGATCACCGCGGCCAGCATGAACAGACCGCCGACAAGCGAGTAGAGGAAGAACTTCACCGCCGCGTACTGCCGCTGGTGGCCGCCGTAGCTGCCGATCAGGAAGTACATCGGCACCAGCATGACCTCGAAGAACACGTAGAACAGGAAGACGTCGGCGGCGGCGAAGACGCCGATCATCGTGCTCTCGAGGATGAGCAGCAGCGCGAAGTAGACCGGGATGGACCGCTTGGAGGACTCCGCGTCGTGCCAGGAGGCCAGGATCACCAGCGGCACCAGCACCGCGATCAGCATGAGCATCACCAGCGCGATGCCGTCGGCGGCGAAGGTGAAGCTGACGCCCCAGTTCGGGATCCAGGAGTACGACTCCCGGAACTGGAACCGGTCACCGCCCGCGTTGAAGCTGACCCACATCACCACCGAGAGCACCAGCACCAGCAGCGACCAGACGAACGCCACCTGCTTGGCCAGCTCCGGCCGGTGGCGCGGCAGGAAGGCCACCACCAGGGCGCCCACCAGCGGCGCCACGGTGAGCACCGAGAGGAACGGGAAGTTGGACATTATGCGGCCTTACCTCCGTCGTGGATGCGTGGTCCGCCGGCGGGGGCGGGCGTATTCAGGTCGATCACGCCAACCACCCCGCCTGCACCGCCAGGAACGCCGCCATCACCAGCAGCGCACCGGCCAGGATCGAGGTGGCGTACGAGCGGACGAAACCGGTCTGCAGCCGCCGGAGCCGGCCGGAACCGCCGCCGACGCCGGCGGCGAGCCCGTTGACCAGCCCGTCGATGCCCCGGTTGTCGAGGAAGACCAGCGCCCGGGTGAGGAAGATGCCCGGCTTCTCGAAGACCGCCTCGTTGACCGCGTCGGTGTAGAGGTTGCGCCGGGCGGCGGTGACCAGCACCCCGGCCGGCTGCGGCGCGGTGGCCGTACCGGCCCGGAACAGGAACCAGGCCAGCCCGGCGCCGAGCACGGTGACCAGCAGCGACAGCGTGGTGATCACGAGGTGCGAGAGCACCGGCTCGTGCTCCGCGTGCTCGCCGCCCAGCCCGGCGGTCGCCGTCAGCCAGTCCGGAACGGACGTGGAGAGCAGGAAACCGGCGCCGACCGACCCGACCGCCAGCAGGATCAGCGGGATGGTCATCAGCCTCGGCGACTCGTGCGGGTGCTCGATGTCCTCGGTCCACCGCTTCGGGCCGTGGAAGGTGAGCACGAACAGTCGGGTCATGTAGAACGCGGTCAGTCCGGCGCCGAGCAGCGCCGCACCGCCGAAGAGCCAGGCGGTCCAGTCCTCCCGCTCGAAGGCGGCCACGATGATCGGCTCCTTCGAGAAGAAGCCGGAGAACGGGAACATTCCGATGATGGCCAGCCAGCCCATCATGAACGTCAACCAGGTGACCTTCATGTACGTCGACAGCCCACCGAAGCGGCGGATGTCCACCTGGTCCTTCATGCCGTGCATGACCGAGCCGGCGCCCAGGAACATGTTGGCCTTGAAGAAGCCGTGCGCCAGCAGGTGCACGATGGCCAGCGCGTACGCGCCACCGCCCAGGCCGACGCCGAGGAACATGTAGCCGATCTGGCTGACCGTCGACCAGGCCAGCACCCGCTTGATGTCGTCCTTCGCCGCGCCGATGATGCAGCCCATCAGCAGGGTGAGCGCGCCGACGCTGACCACCACGAGCTGGAGCGTCGAGTTGGCGGAGAAGATCGGGTTGGACCGGGCGATCAGGTAGACACCGGCGGTGACCATGGTGGCGGCGTGGATGAGCGCCGACACCGGGGTGGGGCCCTCCATCGCGTCCGGCAGCCACGCCTGCAGCGGGAACTGGCCGGACTTGCCGGCCGCACCGAGCAGCAGCAGCAGGCCGAGCACCAGCACTGTGGTGCCGGTCAACGCGCCGACGCCGTTGAACACCTCGTCGTACTGGGTGGTGCCCAGGGTCGCGAACATGATGAAGATGCCGATGGCGAGGCCGGTGTCGCCGACCCGGTTCATCAGGAACGCCTTCTTGCCGGCCGTGGCGGCGCTCGGCCGCCCGTACCAGAAGGAGATCAGCAGGTACGACGCCAGACCGACGCCCTCCCAGCCGAAGTACAGCATCACGTAGTTGTTGCCGAGCACCAGCAGCAGCATGGCCGCGACGAACAGGTTGAAGTACGCGAAGAACCGGCGGCGACCCGCGTCGTGCGCCATGTACTCGACGGCGTACAGGTGGATCAGGAACCCGACGCCGGTGATCAGCAGGACGAAGACCGCGGCCAGCGGGTCGAACAGCAGGCCGAAGTCGACCCGCAGATCACCGACCGCGATGAAGTCCCAGAGGCTCAGCTCGGCCGACTTGTTCTCCAGGCCGCGTAGCTGGAAGAAGGACGCCAGCCCGAGCACGAACGCGGCGCCGATGGCCGCGACGCCCAACCAGTGCCCCCAGCGGTCGGCCCGCCGGCCGAGCAGCAGCAGGATGGCCGCGCTGACCAGCGGGATCGCCACCAGCAGCCAGACGCTGCCGAGCAAGCCCGTGGCCTCTGCGTACTGCACAGTCTCTTCCACTCGCTTGCCCCTTAGTACTTGAGCAGGTTGGCGTCGTCGACACTCGCCGAGCGCCGGGTCCGGAAGATGGACATGATGATCGCGAGGCCGACGACGACCTCGGCCGCGGCCACCACCATCACGAAGAACGCCATGATCTGGCCGTTGAGGTCACCGTTGATCCGGCTGAAGGTGACCAGCGTCAGGTTGGCCGCGTTGAGCATCAGCTCGACACACATGAACAGCACGATCGCGTTGCGCCGGATGAGCACCCCGGACGCGCCGATGGTGAACAGCACCGCCGCCAGCACGAGGTAATGATTGGGCGTCACTGGTCGGTCCCCTTCAGCGTGGTCTCCTGCGCGGTCAGCTCGCGGACCGGCAGGATGTCCGGCGTGCTCCGCTCGGTGAGCCGCCCGTCCGGCAGCCGCGCCGGGGTGGCCACCGAGGAGGAGGTGGCGAAGACGCCGGGGCCCGGCTTGGGGCCGGGGTAGTTGCCCGGCGCGAAGCGCGCCCGCATCGTCGACGGCTGGTCGACCTTGTCCTGCTTGCGCCGCTCGACGTGCGCGAGCACCATGGCGCCGACCGCCGCGGTGATCAGCAGCGCCGAGGTCAGCTCGAACGCGAAGACGTACTTGGTGAACAGCAGCCGGGCGATGCCCTGCACGTTGCCTTCGGCGTTGGCCTGGTCCAGGCCGACCGCCGTGGTCTTGTCCATGGCGTTGTAGACGGCGGTGCCGACCAGGCCGGCGAAGCCGAGCCCCAGCAGGATCGCGGCGACGCGCTGACCGCGCAGCGTCTCGATCAACGAGTCGGAGGCGTCCCGGCCGACCAGCATCAGCACGAACAGGAAGAGCATCATGATCGCGCCGGTGTAGACGATGATCTGCACCATGCCGATGAACGGCCCGGCCTGGAGTACGTAGAACACGCCCAGGCAGAGCATCGTGAGCACCAGCCAGAGCGCCGAGTGCACCGCGTTGCGGGCCGCCACCATCCCGATCGCGCCGATGAGCGCGAGCGGCGCGAGGATCCAGAAGGTGACCTCCTCGCCGCCGGACACCCCGCCCGCCGCGGCCAGCACCGTAGACGTGGTCATGCTCCCTCTCCCTTGCCGGCCGCCGCGCGCTGGGCGGCCTGCTCGGCGCCCGGGAACGTCACGCCGGGGTGCTCCTCGACCTGGTAGCGGCCGGGGCTCATGGGGGACGTCTCGGCACCGGCGGACGTGCCCGGGTTGTCCAGCGCGCCGACGTAGTAGTCCTTCTCGCTGTCACCCAGGCGCATCGGGTGC
Source organism: Micromonospora sp. NPDC005254 (assembly GCF_042872525.1). Classification (NCBI taxonomy): domain Bacteria; kingdom Bacillati; phylum Actinomycetota; class Actinomycetes; order Micromonosporales; family Micromonosporaceae; genus Micromonospora; species Micromonospora sp. NPDC005254. The sequence goes on from NZ_JBIAKM010000004.1 coordinate 112,804, forward strand.
GGCGGCTGCTCCATGCCCTCGAGCAGCGGAGCGAGCAGCTGCTCCTTCGTGAAGATTAGGTCCTGCCGGTTGTCCCGGGCCAGCTCGTACTCGTTGCTCATGGTGAGCGAACGGGTCGGGCAGGCCTCGATGCAGAGCCCGCAGAAGATGCACCGCGCGTAGTTGATCTGGTAGGTGCTGGCGTACCGCTCACCGGGCGAGAAGCGCTGCTCGTCGGTGTTGTCGCCGCCCTCGACGTAGATCGCGTCCGCCGGGCAGGCCCAGGCGCACAGCTCGCAGCCGATGCACTTCTCCAGGCCATCCGGATGCCGGTTGAGGATGTGCCGCCCGTGGTAGCGCGGCGCCGACACCGGCGGCTTGAACGGATAGTCGGTCGTGACGACCTTCCTGAACATGTGCGAGAAGGTGACACCGAATCCCTTGAACGTTCCGGTGATCGCGCCCACGTCACACCTCCCTGGAGTCCGAGCCGGCGACGATGTTGGCCGGCTCCCGCTCGGCGACCACGCGCGTGATACGCGGGCTCGGTGGTACCTGTAGATCCATCGGTGGCAGCGGGAAGCTCCCGTACGGCCGGCTGTCCACCTGCTCCTGCGCGGTCGGCTTGGGCTGCGGGCGACGATTCGGCCAGAACAGGGTGGCGAGCAACAGCACGCCGGCCGGGATGCCGACCGCGATCAGCTTGCCGCGCGAGTCCCAGTCCTCGATGGAGCGCAGGCCCGACAGGACCAGGATCCAGACCAGGTTGATCGGCAGCAGCACCTTCCAGCCGAAGCGCATGAACTGGTCGTAGCGCAGCCGGGGCAGCGTGCCACGCAGCCACACGAAGACGAAGACCAGCGCGATCACCTTGCCGAAGAACCAGAGCATCGGCCACCAACCGGAGTTGGCGCCCTCCCAGAGCGTGATCGGCCACGGTGCCCGCCAGCCGCCGAGGAACAGCGTGGTGGTGACCGCGGACATGGTCACCATCGCGACGTACTCGCTGAGCATGAAGAGCGCGAACTTCAGCGAGCTGTACTCCGTCATGAAGCCGGCGACCAGCTCGGACTCGGCCTCGGGCAGGTCGAACGGCGCCCGGTTGGTCTCGCCGACGGTGGCGATGAAGAAGATGACGAAGCTGGGCAGCAGCAGGATCGCGTACCAGCCCGGGGCCGGGATCTCGGTGCCGAAGAGGGTCAGCCGGGTGGCGTCGCCCTGCGCGGCGACGATCCCGCTGGTGCTCATCGTGCCGGCGGTCATGAAGACGGCCACGATGGAGAGCCCCATGGCGACCTCGTAGGAGATCATCTGGGCGCTCGACCGCAGGCCGCCGAGCAGCGGGTACGTCGAGCCGGAGGCCCACCCGCCCAGCACGATGCCGTAGACGCCCATCGAGGAGCAGGCCAGCAGCAGCAGCACCGCCACCGGCACGTCGGTGACCTGCAACGGCGTGTGGTGCCCGGCGATGCTCACCATCGGGCCGAACGGCACCACCGACAGCGCGGTGACCGCGCAGATCACCGAGATCGTCGGGGCGAAGAAGTAGACGACCTTGTCGGCCGCCTTCGGCAGGATGTCCTCCTTGAAGGCCATCTTGAGGCCGTCGGCGAGGGTCTGCAGCAGGCCGAACGGGCCGACCTGGTTGGGGCCGGGCCGCACCTGCATGTAGCCCACCACGCGCCGCTCGAACCAGACACCGAGCAGGGTGGCCAGCAGACCGAAGGCGAACGCGAAGACGATCTTGCCAAGGACCAGCCACCACGGATCCCGACCGAAGTCGGCCAGCGTCGGGTCCTGGGCCAGGAGTGACGGAGTCACTGGTTACCCCCAGTGTTGAGGAGCGGACCCGGAAGACCGGCCTCGTCCGCCGCGACCCGCCCGGCCGGAACGGTCGCGCTCGGTGCGGGAACGGAGATCCGGACGACCGCGCCGGACGTCGCCCCGAGGCTGCGCCGCACGGTCGAACCGGGTGAGTTGGTCGGCAGCCAGACGACGCCGTCCGGCATCTCGGTCAGCTCCGCCGGCAGGGTCAGCGCCCCGCGGTCGGTGCCCACAGTGACCGCGTCCCCGTCGGCCACACCGAGTGCCTCGGCGGTGCCCTTGCCCAGCCGGACGACCGGCGGGCGGGCGGTGCCGGCGAGGTGCTCGTCGCCGTCGGTCAGGGTGCCGAGGTCGACCAGCTGGTGCCAGGTCGCCAGCACGGCCTCCCCGGCACGCGGGTGCGGCACCGTCCCCGGCGACACCGACGGCGCGGACGGCCGGGACGTGCGCGTGGCCGGCAGCGAGCCCAGCTCCCGACGCACACTCGGCACGTCGGCGGTGCCGAGCCGCACGTCGAGCAGCGCGGCCAGCGCGTCGAGCACCCGGCCGTCGGTCATCGCGGCGGTGTTCAGCACCGCCTCGAACGGACGCAGGCGACCCTCCCAGTCCAGGAAGCTGCCAGCCTTCTCGACCACCGGGGCCACCGGCAGCACCACGTCGGCCCGCCGGGTCACCGCGCTCGCGCGCAGTTCCAGGCTGACCAGGAAAGGCACCGCGTCCAGAGCGGTCTCGGCCAGCCGCGGGTCGGCCAGGTCGGCCGGGTCGACACCGCCGACCACCAGCGCACCGAGCTGCCCGTTGGCGGCCGCCGCCAGGATGCCGTCGGTGTCCCGACCGGCCTGGCTCGGGATCACCCCGGCCGGGATGTCCCACGCCTCGCCCAGCTCGGCCCGCGCGGCCGGCTCGGTGACCAGCCGGCCACCGGGGAGCAGGTTGGGCAGGCAGCCGGCGTCGACCGCGCCGCGGTCACCCGCACGCCGCGGCACCCAGGCCAGCTTCGCGCCGGTACGGCGAGCCACGTCCGCCGCGGCGGAGAGCCCACCCGGCACGCTGGCCAGCCGCTCACCGACGATGAGGATCGCGCCCGGGGCGCTGAGCGCCTCGGTGACCGTGGCGTGCTCGGCGAGCACGCTGGCCTCCTCGCCCGGCACGACCCGGGCCAGCTTGGCACCGAGCTTCTCCAGGCCGCGGGTGGCGAACGGCGCCAGCGCGTACACCGTCAGGGTCTTCTTGAGGTACGCCTTGCGCAGCCGCAGGAAGAGGATCGGGCACTCCTCCTCCGGCTCCAGGCCGACCAGCACCACCGCCGGCGCGTTCTCCACGTCGGTGTAGGTGACGTCGGTGACCCCGGCGACCGAGCTGGCCAGAAAGTCGGCCTCCTCGCGGGAGACCGGGCGGGCCCGGAAGTCGATGTCGTTGGTGTTCAGCGCGACCCGGGCGAACTTGGCGTACGCGTAGGCGTCCTCGACGGTCAGCCGACCGCCGGTGAGCACCGCCGTGCCCTGGCCGCTCTCGCGGGCCGCGTGCAGCCCCTCGGCGGCCCTGGTCAGCGCCTCACTCCAGGACGCCTCCCGCAGCTCACCGGTGTGCTCGTCGCGGACCAGCGGGTTGGTCAGGCGGTCGGCGGCCCGGGTGTACTGGAAACCCCAGCGGCCCTTGTCGCAGTTCCACTCCTCGTTCACCGCCGGCTCGTCACCGGCGAGCCGGCGCAGCACCTTGCCGCGCCGCCAGTCGGTGCGCTGCCCGCAGCCGGCCGAGCAGTGCTCGCAGACGCTCGGGCTGGACACCAGGTCGAACGGGCGGGCCCGGAACCGGTACTGGGCGCCGGTCAGGGCGCCCACCGGGCAGATCTGCACGGTGTTGCCGGAGAAGTAGGAGTTGAACGGCACGTCTCCGGCGTCGCCCTGCTCGCCGTACGCGTCGTCCCGGTAGATGTTGATCTCCTCGGCGGACGACCGGCCCATCAGGTCGATGAACTTGTCGCCGGCGATCTCCTCAGAGAAACGGGTGCACCGCTGGCAGAGCACGCAGCGCTCGCGGTCCAGCAGCACCTGGCTGCTGATCGCCATCGGCTTCTCGTACTCCCGCTTGTGCTCGTGGAAGCGCGAATCGGTGCGGCCGGTGGACATCGCCTGGTTCTGCAGGGGGCACTCGCCGCCCTTGTCACACATGGGGCAGTCCAGAGGGTGGTTGAGCAGCAGCAGCTCCATCACCCCCTCCTGCGCCTTCTGAGCGACAGGCGAGGTGAGCTGGGTGCGGACCACCATGCCGTCGGCGACGGTCTGGGTGCAGGAGGCGACCGGCTTGCGCTGCCCCTCCACCTCGACCAGGCACTGGCGGCACGCGCCGGCCGGGGCCAGCAGCGGGTGGTCGCAGAACCGGGGGATCTCGGTGCCCATCTGCTCGGCGACCCGGATCAGCAGCGTCCCCTTCGGGGCGGTGACCTCGACGCCGTCGATGGTGAGGGTGACGGTTTCGGTCTGCTTGGCTACGTCGGTCATCAGTGCGCCCCTACCAGGGTCTTCTCCGACAGCTTGGGTGCGGTACGTCCCTCGATGTAGTCGAGGTAGTCCTGCTTGAAGTACTTCAGCGACGAGGTCACCGAGCTGGTCGCGCCGTCACCGAGGCCGCAGAACGAGCGGCCGAGGATGTTGTCGCAGGTGTCCAGCAGGGTGTCCAGGTCCTCGTGGGTGCCCTGACCCGAGAGGATCCGCCGGTAGACCCGGACCATCCAGTAGTTGCCCTCGCGGCACGGGGTGCACTTGCCGCACGACTCGTGGTGGTAGAACTCCAGCCACCGGTACGTCGCGTAGACCGGGCAGTCCTGGTCGGAGAAGATCTGGGTGGCCGTGGTGCCGAGGATCGAGCCGGCCGCCGCCACCCCCTCGAAGTCCAGTGGCACGTCCAGGTGCTCGGCGGCGAGCAGCGGGGTGGACGATCCGCCCGGGGTCCAGAACTTCAGGTTGTGGCCCGGCTGCATGCCACCGGCCAGCTCCAGCAGTTCGCGCAGCGTGACGCCCATCGAGCACTCGTACTGGCCGGGGTTGTTGATGCGGCCGGAGAGCGAGTAGATCATCGGCCCGGAGGACTTCTCGGTGCCCATGGTCTTCCACCAGTCGGCCCCACCGAGCACGATCGGCGGCACGCTGGCGATGGTGCCAACGTTGTTCACCACCGTCGGGCTCGCGTACAGGCCGTGGGTGGCCGGGAACGGCGGGCGCAGCCGGGGCTGACCCCGGAACCCCTCCAGCGAGTCCAGCAGCGCCGTCTCCTCGCCGCAGATGTACGCCCCCGCGCCGGAGTGCACCACCAGCTCCAGGTCGTAGCCACTGCGCAGGATGTTGCGGCCGAGGTAGCCCTTGTCGTACGCCTCCTGGACCGCGTTGCGCAGCCGGCGCGCGGCGTGTACCGCCTCGCCCCGGATGTAGATGTACGCGCGGCTGGCCCGGATCGCGTACGACGCGATGATCACGCCCTCGACCAACGCGTGCGGGTCGTGGGTCATCAGCGGCAGGTCCTTGCAGGTGCCCGGCTCGCCCTCGTCGGCGTTGACCACCAGGTAGTGCGGCTTGCCGTCGCCCTGCGGGATGAAGCCCCACTTGAGGCCGGTGGGGAAGCCGGCGCCACCCCGACCGCGCAGCCCGGAGTCCTTGATCAGCTGGATCAGGTCGTCCGGGTGGGCCTTGAGCGCCTTGCGCAGCGCGGCGTAGCCGTCGAGCTGCTCGTACGTGCCGATCCGCCAGGCGTCCGGCGACAGCCAGCGCTTGGTCAGCACCGGCGTCAGCTTGGCCAGCGTCTCCGGGCGGGGAGTGGTCACTTCTGGGCCCCCGTTTCGCTCGCGTCGGCCGATTCGGCGCCGTCGGCGTCCGTTCCGGCCTTCGCTTCGGTGAGGTTGCGCTCCTGCGCCCCGGCGTCGTCGCCGGCGGGCTTGCCGTCGCCGGCCGGCGGGTTGGCCGCCGTGCCGGCGGCCTGGGCCGCCTGCGCGTCGTGCGGGGCCGGCGGCGACGTCTCCGCCGGCGCCTTCGTGCCGGGCGCGTCCGGCACCGCGGTCTGCGCGTCGGGCTGCCGGGTCTCGGCGGTACGCACCTGCGGCGACTTGTCGTCAGGCGCCTTCACGTCCGGCGCGGTGCTGCCGGTGGCCGCCTCCGGCCTGGCGGTCTCGGTCGCCGCCTCCGGCCTGGTGGTCTCGGTGGGCGTCGGCTCGGCGGCACCGGCCGCTCCCGTCGGCGCGGACGCCCCGTCGCCACCCTTGACCGGGGCCGTGGTGGCCTCGACGGGCGCCGGCTTGGCGGCCTCGGCGTCGGCCTTCGCCTTGTCCGCGTCGGCCTTGGCCTTGGCCGCTGCCTTGTCGGCCTCGGCCTTGCTGCGGATCGGGGTGTTCGGGTCGAAGCCCGGCACCGAGACGTTGTGCTCCTGCGCCAGCCGCAGACCGCGCAGGGTCGGCTCGCCCGGCCCGCCGTCGGCGACCGCGCCGTCGCGCTCGTCGGCGAAACCGGCGAGCTGCACCGCCATCTCCTTGAGCGTGCAGAGCCGCGCGCCGCGCGTCGGCATCGGTCGGCCACCGGCGCGCAGCTCGTCGACCACGCCGACCGCCGTGGACGGATCCACCCGGTCGAAGAAGTCGTAGTTGACGGTCATCACCGGGCCGTAGTCGCAGGCCGCCAGGCACTCGGCGTGCTCCAGCGTGATCGTGCCGTCCGCGGTCGTCTCGTCGTGCCCGACACCCAGGTGCTCGACGAGGGTGTCGTAGACCTCCTGGCCGCCCAGCACGTTGCACATCGTGTTGGTGCAGACGCTGACCAGGAAGTCACCGGTGGGCTTGCGCTTGTACATCGTGTAGAAGGTGGCCACCGCGCCGACCTGGGCCTTGTTCAGCCCGAGCACCTCGGCGCAGAACGTGACCCCGGCCGGGGAGACGTACCCCTCCTCCGCCTGGACCAGGTGCAGCAGCGGCAGCAGCGCCGAGCGGGACCGGTCCGCCGGGTAACGGGCGATGATCTCGCGTGCCCGCTCGCGGGTCTGCTCAGTAAAAACAACGCTCATCGGTCACAACCACCCATCACGGGGTCCAGCGAGGCGCCGCCGGCGATCACGTCGGCGATGAGGCCACCCTCGGCCATCGCCGGGAGGGCCTGGAGGTTGACGAAGCTCGGCTCCCGGTAGTGCACCCGGTACGGCCGGGTGCCGCCGTCGGAGACCGCGTGTACGCCCAACTCGCCGCGCGGCGACTCGATGCCGACGTACACCTGGCCGGGCGGGACCCGGAAGCCCTCGGTCACCAGCTTGAAGTGGTGAATCAGCGACTCCATCGACTGACCCATGATCTTCGCGACGTGCTCCAGCGAGTTGCCCATGCCGTCGACGCCGATGGCGAGCTGCGCGGGCCACGCGATCTTGCGGTCGGCGACCATCACCGGGCCCGGCCGCAGCCGGTCCAACGCCTGCTCGACCAGCTTCATCGACTCGCGGATCTCGGCGAGCCGCACCTGGTAGCGGCCCCACACGTCGCCGTCGGGGTGGGTCGGCACGTCGAACTCGTACGTCTCGTAGCCGCAGTACGGCATGGTCTTGCGCAGGTCCCAGGCGAGCCCGGCCGAGCGCAGCACCGGACCGGTGATGCCGAGCGCCACGCAGCCGGTCACGTCCAGCACCGCGACGTTCTTCGTCCGTTCGATCCAGATCGGCTGACCGGAGAGCAGATCCTCGTACTCCTTGAGCTTCTTCGGCATCATCTTCAGGAACTCGCGGATCTTGACGATCGCCTCGTCCGGCACGTCCTGCGCGACACCACCCGGCCGGACGTACGCGTGGTTCATCCGCAGGCCGGTGATGGTCTCGAAGATGTCGAGGATGTACTCCCGCTCGCGGAAGCCGTACAGCATGATCGAGATCGCGCCCAGCTCCATGCCGGTGGTGGCCAGCCAGACCAGGTGCGACGAGATCCGGTTGAGCTCCATCATCAGCACGCGGATGGTGGTGGCGCGCTCGGTGACATCGTCGGTGATGCCGAGCAGCTTCTCGACCGCGAGGGCGTACGCCGTCTCGTTGAAGATCGGGGCGAGGTAGTCCATCCGGGTCACGAACGTCGAACCCTGGACCCAGTTGCGGTACTCGAGGTTCTTCTCGATGCCGGTGTGCAGGTAGCCGACGACCGAGCGGGCCTCGCGGACCGTCTCGCCCTCCAGCTCCAGGATCAGCCGCAGCACCCCGTGCGTGGACGGGTGCTGCGGACCCATGTTGACCACGATCCGCTCGTCGTTGATCGGGTCGGTGCCCGAGACGACCGTGTCCCAGTCCCCACCGGTGACGGTGAAGACCCTGCCCTCGGTGGTCTCGCGTTCGGTCGCGTAGTTCGACGTGGTCACTGGTACGACCTCCTGCGGTCCGGCGGCGGGATCTCGGCGCCCTTGTACTCGACCGGCACGCCACCGAGCGGGTAGTCCTTGCGCTGCGGGTGGCCCTCCCAGTCGTCCGGCATGAGGATCCGGGTCAGGTTGGGGTGGCCGTCGAAGACGATGCCGAACATGTCGTACGCCTCCCGCTCCTGCCAGTCCGCCGTCGGGTAGATGGCGGTGACGCTGGGCAGGTGCGGCGACTCGACGGAGACCGCGGCCTCCAGCCGGATCCGACGCCGGTAGGTCATCGAGGTGAGCAGGTAGACCACGTGCAGCCGGCGCTCGTCGGCGCCGAGGTAGTCCACCCCGGACACCGAGGAGCACAGCTCGAAGCGCAGCGCCAGGTCGTCGCGCAGCACCTGGCAGACCTCGGCGATCCGCTCCGGGCGGACGTGCAGGGTCAACTCACCCCGGTCGACGACCACCTTCTCGATCGCGTCGCCGAAGGCCGGGTACGCCTCTTCGAGGGCGTCGCGAACCTCGTCGAAGTAGCCCCCGTACGGCCGGGGCGCCTCCTCGATGGGCTGGCGCTGGCGGACCAGGCCGCCGTAGCCGGACACGTCGCCGGTGCCCTGGTTGCCGAACATGCCGCGCCCCGCCGGGCTGGACGGCGGGTACTCGGCCGGGGCGGTGCCGCTGGCGCCGGCCGGGGTGACCGGCACCGGCACACCCCCGTCGTTGTTCCTGTCGTTCGGTGCGGTCACTTCGGGCCCCTGTGCGCGTGGAGGTGGTTCTGGGCGTTCATCCAGTTCTCGATCCGCAACTGCTCCTCGCGCCCCTCGCGGACCGCCTGGGTCCACTCGGCACGCCGGGCCTTGTCGTTGCGGTACGAGGACGGCATGGAGCCGTACGGCACGACCGGAACGTCGCCGCGCTCCTGGCGGGCCGCCAGCATCTTGCGACCGTTCGGGCCCAGCGGCTCATACATGATCTTCTCGCGGAGCTTGAGGATCGCGTCGATGAGCATCTCCGGCCGGGGCGGGCAGCCGGGCAGGTACATGTCGACCGGCACGACGTGGTCGACGCCCTGCACGATCGCGTAGTTGTTGAACATGCCGCCGCTGCTGGCGCAGACGCCCATGGAGAGCACCCAGCGGGGCTCGGCCATCTGGTCGTAGATCTGGCGCAGCACCGGTGCCATCTTCTGGCTCACCCGGCCGGCCACGATCATCAGGTCGGCCTGCCGGGGCGAGGCCCGGAAGACCTCCATGCCCCAGCGGCCCATGTCGTAGTGCGGACCACCGGCGGCCATCATCTCGATGGCGCAGCAGGCCAGGCCGAAGGTGGCGCCCCACACGGACGACTTCCGGGACCAGTTGACCAGCTTCTCCACCGAGGTGAGCAGGACGCCGGCGGGGAGCTTCTCCTCGATGCCCATCTGACGTTCCTTCCTCAGTCCCAGTCCAGGCCGCCGCGCCGCCACACATAGGCGTACGCGACGAAGACCGCGACGATGAACAGGACCATCTCCACGAAGCCGAAGATCGGCAGAGCGTCGAACGAGACCGCCCAGGGGTAGAGGAAGATGATCTCGATGTCGAAGACGATGAAGAGCATCGCCGTCAGGTAGAACTTGATCGGGAACCGCCCGCCGCCGACCGGCTGAGGGCTGGGCTCGATGCCGCACTCGTAAGCCTCGAGTTTGGCCTTGTTGTATCGACGGGGACCAGCGAAGCGGGCGGCGCCGACAGAGAACAGCGAGAACGCCGCGGCGAGGGCGAACAGCCCGATGATCGGTGCGTAAGGCGAGAGCGACATCGTTTTCTCCTGCTCGTCCTTCCCTGCCCTCGGTGCTTGACGAAAATCACACTATTCACGTCCCTCGCGGTGGCTGCCGGCGGGGGTCGATCTTTGTCGGCGTCGGGGCTGTGACCAGCACCGATGCCGTCGCTCTAGACGGCTGGCGCGACTTTCGTCATTGCGTTGATGACCCGGTCCATCGCGTCCCCGCCTCGGGGATCGGTCAGATTGGCCAACAACTTGAGAACGAAACGCATCAGCGTCGGGTGGGGCATGCCGTGCTTGGTGGCGATCCGCATGATCTCCGGACGGCCGATCAGCTTCACGAAGATGCCGCCCAGCCGGTAGTAGCCACCGAGCCGGGCCTTCAGCTCGTTCGGGTACGCCATCAGGGCCCGCTCGCGCTCCGGCCCGGCGGGACGCGCGAGGGCCTGCACCGCCACCTCCGCGGCCAGCTCGCCGGACTCCATGGCGTACGCGATGCCCTCGCCGTTGAACGGGTTGACCATCCCGCCGGAGTCGCCGACGAGCAGAACCCCGCGGGTGTAGTGCGGCACCCGGTTGAAGCCCATCGGCAGCGCGGCGCCGAGGATCGGACCGTCGGCGTTGGCCTCGTCGGTCATGCCCCAGTCGGCGGGCGTGTTGGCCAGCCAGTCGGTGAGCAGCCGGCGGTAGTTGGTCTTGCCGAACGCGGACGACGAGTTGAGCACGCCGAGGCCGACGTTGACCCGCCCGTCACCGAGCCCGAAGATCCAGCCGTACCCGGGCAGCAGGTTGTCGCCGCTGTCCTTGCTGCGCAGCTCCAGCCACGACTCCAGGTAGTCGTCGTCGTGCTTGACCGGGGAGTGGTAGTAGCGGCGGACGGCCACGCCGATCGGCCGGTCCTCCCGCTTGGCCAGCCCGAGCGCGAGCGGGAACCGACCGGAGACCCCGTCGGCCGCCACGACCAGCGGGGCGTGGAAGGTGGCGGGCTCCTTGCCGGGCCCCACCTCCGCCTCGACGCCGGTCACCCGGCCGTCGCCGTCGAGCACCGGGCCCAGCACGTTGACGTTGGTCCGCAGTTTGGCGCCGGCCGCGACCGCCCGCTGGGCGAGCAGATCGTCGAAGTCCAGTCGGGTGCGGACCAGGCCGTAGTTGGGGAAGCTGGCCAGCTCGGGCCAGTCCAGTTCCAGGCGTACGCCGCCGCCGATCACCCGCAGGCCGCGGTTGTGCAGCCAGCCGGCCTCGGGCGAAGTGTCCACGCCCATCCGGATGAGCTGGCGCACCGCGCGCGGGGTCAGCCCGTCGCCGCAGACCTTCTCCCGAGGGAACTCGGTCTTCTCCAACACCAACACCCGTACGCCGTGCCGGGCCAGGTGGTACGCAGTAGCCGATCCACCGGGACCGGCGCCAACGACGATGACGTCGGCGTCGTGTTCCACCGCGGTCATTCGCGCCTCCTCCCGCACGCTCGTGAAATGCTTCACAAGCCAGACGGGACGAGTGTATGACCGGCGTCATACCTGCGCAGGATCAGGGGTACCTAACTCGCCGATGTGACAGCCGGCGACCGTCCACAGCAGGCGAGTGTCAGGCCGATCGGGAGGCGTCCAGGCCCGCGTCGACCCGGATCGCCTCCGGCAGATGCTCCCGCAGCGCGCCACCGGCCGCCCGGTCCAGCGCGGCCAGCACCTCGGCGACCACCTGCCGGACGTCCGCCGGATCCGCGCCGGCCAACGCGCGCAGCTGCGCGATGAGTTCGGCCGCGTCGTCGTCGGTGGCGGCCACCGGGTCCGCCCGGTCTGCTCCGGTCATGCGGACGAGCGTACGGGGCAAAGTGGACTAAAGTCGGATATTCCTGAAACGCGTCGCGGCGTCGCGGCGTGTCCGCGTCTCCGAGTCTCCGCGCTACTCGCGGATCCCCCGGTGCAGCGCGACCACGCCGCCGGTCAGGTTGCGCCACGCCACTCGACCCCACCCGGCCGCGGCGACCCGCCCGGCCAGCGCGGCCTGGTCCGGCCAGGCCCGGACCGACTCCGCCAGGTAGACGTACGCCTCGGGATTGCTCGACACCGCGCGGGCGACCACCGGCAACGACCGCATCAGGTACGACAGGTAGACCGTCCGGAAGGCCGGGTTGACCGGGGTGCTGAACTCGCACACCACCAGCCGTCCACCCGGCCGGGTGACCCGGGCCAGCTCGCGCAGGGCCGCGTCGGTGTCGTTGACGTTGCGCAGCGCGAAGGAGATGGTCACCGCGTCGAAGCTCGCGTCGGCGAACGGCAGTCGCAGCGCGTCCCCGGCCAGCAGCGGCACCTCGGGACGGACCCGCTTGCCCGCGTACAGCATGCCCAGCGACAGGTCGACCCCGACCGCGTACGCCCCGGACTGGGCCAGCTCGCGCGTCGACACGCCGGTGCCCGCGCCCACATCCAGCACCCGCTCGCCCGGCCGCAGCCCGAGCGCCGCCCGGGTGGCCCGCCGCCAGGAGCGGTCCTGACCGAAGGAGAGCACCGTGTTGGTCAGGTCGTAGCGCTCGGCCACGCCGTCGAACATCGCGGCGACCTCGTGCGGTTGCTTGTCCAGGCTGGCGCGCTGGCCCTGCGGTGTACGGCTCACCCGCTCCACTCTGCCAGCCACGCTCAAGCCCTCGACCGCTGGGTCCGCGTACCCCATGGCAACCGGGAGCGTCGACGCGGCCGGCGGTGGCGGACGGCCGCGCGGCCCGGCATGCGAAAGGGCGGGGTGGTCGCCCACCCCGCCCTCGCGTCGTGCCTACGTCAGATCGTGCCTATCTCTCAGATCGTGCCGACGTCAGTCGGTCGAGGTCTCGTCGCCCGGGGCGACCAGGACGACCTTGCGCCGGCGGGAGAGCACCAGCAGCGCCCCACCCGCGAGCAGGATCAGACCGCCGATGCCGCCGATCAGGCCGGCCTGCACACCGGTCACCGGCAGCCCACCGCCACCGGAACCACCGCCCCCGGTGGTCGGCGACGTGGTCGTGCCCGGCGTCGTCGTGCCGCCCGGCGTCGGAGTCGCCGTCGGGGTGGCCGTCGGCGTCGGGGTCGGCTGCGCGCTCAGGTCGACGAAGACGTCGAACTGCGCGGTGTTGTCCACCTCGTCGGTCTCGGTGAACGCCCGCCGCTGCGCGCTGGAGGCCACCTGCGGCGCCTCCTCCGGGGCGCCCTCAGCGGCCTTCAGGCCTTCGGCCCAGAGGAAGCCGGGCCGCAGCAGCGCCTCGGTCACGTCCGCGCCGACCTTCACCCGCACGTCGGCGGTGTAGAACTGCCCCGGCTTCAGCACCACGCCGCTGTCCTCGCAGTACGCGTTCGCGAAGCCACCCAGCGGCTGCTCGACGCAGCTCTCCGGCAGTTCGGCGAAGGTGACGCCGGCCGGGAGGGTGATCCCGTACGCCACGCCCGTCGCCTTCTTGCTGCCGCCGTTGTAGACCGCCCAGTCCAGCGGCGCGGTCTCGCCCCGCTTGACCGGCTTGAGGCCGGACTCGCCGGCCTCGTCGCCGTCGACTGTCACGTCGGCGTAGACGTCCTGCACCCAGGAGGTCAGGTCGTAGCCCGCCTTGGCGACGGTGATGTCGTGCTCGACGGTGACGGGCTTGGCGTTGGCCGCGCTGATGGTGACGACCATCGTGCCGGCGTCACCGCGACCGCCGGTGGAGAACACCGGGATGCCGAAGTCCTCGGTGGTGCCGGCCGCCAGGTCGCCGAGCGGGCAGTCGATCGTGGTGCCCCTGAGGTCGCAGCCGGCCGGCGCGATGACGCCGACCTTGCGGTTCTTCAGGCCCTTCGTCTCCACGGTGACCCGGACGTCCTTGGCGTCGACAGTGCTGCGGGTGTTGTCGACCTGAAACTTGAACGGCTTCGCCTTGGCCGCCTTGACGCCCTGGGCCAACTCGTAGCTGAGGGGCACCAGGGCCAGGTCAGCCTGGTCGGCGGCCTGCGCCGGGGCGGCAACGGTGGCCAGGCCACCGGCAGCGAGCAGTGCCACGACGCCGACACGAGCCAGCGTCGAGCGGTGGAAGGCTGTCATCAGTCCCCCGGGGGTGTAGGGAAGAAGAGAATGAATGGTTGTGGGACCGAGCGGACGTTATCGGAGGTCGATCTCCCCCGCCAGCGTGGCGGACGAATTTCAACCGTCCGGACTGGACCCGGCACACGGTACGGGCGGAATGGTCACCCATCCCGCCCGTACCGCCGTGCGTTATATGAACGACCCTCATGGGCCGATGGAGGACACTCCCTGACCAGCCCATCAGATCACCGTCACCCGGGCGGTCGGGCCGATTCCAGCGATCCGTGCCACCCGCGGTGACGACGGATACGAGGCGGGACGGTAGCGGCCGCCGATCATCTCCACCACCCCCGTGGCGGGCAGCCTGACGGTGCGACGGCGGGGACCACCCGTACCGCCGCCGTTGCCGGGCGGGAGCATGATCCCCGGTCAGCCGAACGGTCGGGGCGGGATCGACCTCAGTTGACCTCGACCAGCGGCAGCGAGCGCCCCGCGCCGCCGCCGGGCAGCGCGATCGAGGAGAAGTGCGAGACCACCCGCTCGTCGGTCGGGTCGTCGGCCGGCGTGTGGTGCACCGCCAAACGGTTGTAGAGGGTGTCCCGCTGGGCCGGGATCCGGTCGGCGGAGCGGATCATGCCGATCAGCTCGTGCAGGTTGGAGCGGTGCCGGGCGCCGGCCGAGGAGATGACGTTCTCCTCCAACATGATCGAGCCGAGGTCGTCCACGCCCATGTGCAGCGACAACTGCCCGACGTCCTTGCCGGTGGTCAGCCAGGACGCCTGCAGGTGCGGCACGGTCTCGAAGAAGAGCCGGGCCACCGCGACCAGGCGCAGGTACTCCAGCGTGGTCGCCTGGGTGCGACCCTTGAGGTGGTTGTTCTCCGGCTGGTACGTCCACGGGATGAACGACCGGAACCCACGGGTGCGGTCCTGCACATCGCGGATCATCCGCAGGTGCTCGATCCGCTCGGCGTGCGTCTCACCGGTGCCCATCATCATGGTCGCGGTCGACTCGACGCCCTGCCGGTGGGCCAGCTCCATGACCTCCAGCCAGCGCTCACCCGACTCCTTGAGCGGGGCGATGGCCCTGCGCGGGCGCTCGGGCAGCATCTCCGCACCGGCGCCGGCGATCGAGTCCAGGCCGGCGGCCTTGATCCGGGCGATGGCCTCGTCCAGGCTCACGCCGGAGACCTTGGCCATGTGCAGGATCTCGCTCGGCCCGATCGAGTGGATGGCCAGCTGCGGGTACGCCTGCTTGACCGAGGAGAACAGCTCCTCGTAGTACTCGACGCCGTAGTCCGGGTGGTGGCCGCCCTGGAGCATCACCTGGGTCGCGCCCAGCTCGACCGCCTCGCCGCAGCGACGCAGGATCTCCTCCGTCGGGTGGGTCCACCCCTCGGAGTGCTTCGGCGCCCGGTAGAACGCGCAGAACTTGCACGCCGTCACACAGACGTTCGTGTAGTTGATGTTGCGATCGATCAGGTAGGTGACGATGTTGTCCGGGTAGCGCCGCCGGCGCACCGCGTCCGCCGCCTCGCCCAGGGCGTGGAAGGGCGCCTCGGTGTAGAGCAGCAGAGCCTCCTCGGGCGTGATCCGCCCGCCGTCCGCGCCACGCTGCAGGATGTCGTCGATCTCCCGGCTCACCGTCACGCCTCCGAGCCTACGCCCGCCCCGCGCCCTCTCCCGGACGGGTGCTGACGGCTGTGATGCGCTGCGCACCCCCCGGGCCGGGGGCCAGCCCACCGTGCGGCCGTCCTGACTGCCCCATCTTTGGGGCAGCTCGACAGGCTCGGTATCGACCGTGGACCGTCCGGCACGCCACACGGTCCGCGGGTCGGCCGTCAGGCGTCGTAGTCGACCGTGAGCCTGTCGGTGGTCGGGCTGGACTGGCAGGTCAGCACGTAGCCGGCGGCCAGCTCGTCGGGCTCCAGGGCGTAGTTGCGGGCCATCGTGACCGCCCCGTCGACGACCTTCGCCTTGCAGGTCGAGCAGACGCCGCCCTTGCAGGCGTACGGCAGCTCGCCGCGCACCTTGAGCGCGGCGTCCAGCACCCGCTCCTCGCGGCCCATCGTGAAGCTCGACGACCGACCGTCCAGCACGATGGTGACGTCCGAACCGGTGCCCGGCTGGTCGACGGGGCGGGCCACCGGCTCCGGTGGCGCGTCGACGTGGAACAGCTCGGTGTGCACCGCCGACTCCGGCAGCCCGCGCGCGGTCAGCACGTCCCGGGCGTCGACCACCATGCCGTACGGGCCGCAGAGGAACCACTCCTCGATGACGTCGCCCGGCACGATGGTGCCCAGCAGGCGCTCCAGCCGTTCGGCGTCGATCCGCCCGGAGAGCAGCGGCGACTCACCCTGCTCCCGGGACAGCACGTGCACCAGGTGCAGCCGGGTGGGGTAGCGGTCCTTCAGGTCGGCCAGCTCCTCGGCGAACATGACCCGGTTGGCCGTGCGGTTGCCGTACACCAGGGTGAAGGTGCTGGCCGGCTCGACGGCCAGGGCCGTCCCGACGAGCGCGAGCACCGGGGTGATGCCGGAGCCGGCGACGACCGCGCCGTAGTGCCGCACCCGGTCCGCCGCGAACGCTGTGGTGAAGGTGCCCAGCGGCGTCATCACCTCGACGGTGTCGCCGCGGCGCAGCGCGCCGCAGGCGAACGCCGAGAACGCGCCGCCGGGGATCTCCCGCACCCCGATCCGCAGCCGGCCGTGCCGGGCCAGATCGTCAGGGGTGGAGCAGATGGAGTACGACCGGCGCACGTCGTCGCCGTCGTCGGTCACCCGCCGCACGGTGAGGTGCTGACCGGCGCGGAACGCGAACGCCTCCCGCAAATCCTCGGGTACGGCGAAGGTGACCGCGACCGAGTCGTCGGTGAGCCGGTCGACGGCGGCGACCGGCAGCGGGTGGAAGGCCGGCCGGCGGCGGACCGGCCGGGAGATGGTGACTGTCACAGCGCCTTCAGGTGGTCGAAGGGTTCGGAGCAGGAACGGCAGCGCCACAACGCCTTGCACGCGGTCGAGCCGAACCGGCTGACCTGCTCGGTCTCCGGCGAGCCGCAGAGCGGGCAGCGGACCGCGAGGGTCAGCGCCACCACGCCGGGGGCGGGCGCCGGCGACGGCGGGGCGATCCCGGCGGCGGCCAGCTTGGCCCGCCCGACATCGGAGATCCAGTCGGTGCTCCACGCTGGGCTGTAGACCGTCCGCACCTCGGCGTCCGGATAACCGGCCGCGGCCAGCGCGCGCCGGACGTCGGCCCGGATCACGTCCATGGCGGGGCAGCCCGTGTAGGTCGGGGTGATGGTGACGGTGACCCGGCCACTGGCCCGGTCCTCCTCGACCGCGCGCAGGATCCCCAGCTCGTCGATGGTGATCACCCGGATCTCCGGGTCCACCACGCTCGCCGCCGCCGTTCGCGCGTCGGTCACCACTGCGCCCCGGGGTGGGCGCGGTGCAGCACCTGCATCTCGGCCAGCAGGTAGGACAGGTGCTCGGTGTGCACGCCGGCCCGCCCGCCCGTCGGAGCCCAGCCGCGCTCCGGGCGGGTGAGCGTCGCCTCGGCCAGCACCGGGCCGACGGTCTCGTCGAACGCCGCCCGCAGGCCCGCCGGGTCGACCGGCGCTGCCGGGTCCGCGGCGAACAGCTCGTGGGTGTACGACCAGACGTGGTCGACGGCCTCCTGCATCCGGCGGTGCGACTCCTCGGTGCCGTCGCCGAGCCGCCTGACCCACAGCGCGCCGTGGTCCAGGTGGTACGCCGACTCCTTGCGCGCCTTCGCGCCGATGGCGGCCAGCCGCTCGTCCGGGCAGGACGCGAGCGCGGTGTAGAGCGGCAACTGGTACGCCGCCAGGAAGAACAGCTTCGCCATGGTCACCGCGAAGTCGCCGTTGGGCAGCTCGACCAGCAGCACGTTGCGGAACTCGCGGTCGTCACGCAGATACGCCAGCGCGTCCTCGTCCCGACCTGCCGCCTCCAGCTCACCCGCGTACGACAGCAGCAGCCGGGCCGCGCCGAGCTGGTCGAGGGCGATGTTGGCGAGCGCGATGTCCTCTTCCATCTCCGGCGCGCGGGTCGTCCACTCGGCCAGCCGCTGCGCGGCGACCAGCGCGTCGTCGCCGAGGGCGAGGGCGAAGCCGAACGGCCCGCTCACAGGTGTGCCACCCCGTCCGGCACCTCGTAGAAGGTGGGATGGCGGTAGACCTTGTCGGCGGCCGGGTCGAAGAAGGCGTCCTTCTCGTCCGGGCTGGACGCGGTGATCGCGCCCGCCGGCACCACCCAGATCGACACGCCCTCCTGCCGGCGGGTGTAGAGGTCGCGGGCGTTGCGCAGGGCCAGCTCGGCGTCCGGGGCGTGCAGGCTGCCGACGTGGGTGTGCGACAGCCCGCGCCGCGCCCGCACGAAGACCTCCCACAGAGGCGAGTGCTCGTTGCTCACGCGGCCACCTTCTCCCTCTTGTCCGCTCGCTTGGCGGCGTACGCCGCGGCGGCCTCGCGTACCCATGCGCCGTCGGCGTGGGCGGCCCGGCGGTGCGCCATCCGCTCCCGGTTGCACGGCCCGTTGCCCTTGATGACCTGCATCAGCTCGTCGTAGTCGGGCTGGCTGTAGTCGTACGCCTGCCGTTCCTCGTTCCAGCGCAGGTCGTCATCGGGAATGCGCAGCCCGAGGATCTCCGCCTGCTGGACGCACATGTCGACGAAGCGTTGGCGCAGGTCGTCGTTGGAGAAGCGCTTGATCTTCCAGGCCATCGACTGGGCGGAGTGGGTGGAGTCGCCGTCCGGCGGGCCGAACATGGCCAGCGACGGGTACCACCAGCGGTCCACCGCGTCCTGGGCCATGGCCTTCTGTGCCGGGGTGCCGTGCGCCAGGGTGTGCAGGATCTCGTAGCCCTGGCGCTGGTGGAACGACTCCTCCTTGCAGACCCGGATCATCGCCCGCGCGTACGGGCCGTAGGAGCACCGGCACAGCGGCACCTGGTTGACGATCGCCGCGCCGTCCACCAGCCAGCCGATCGCGCCCACGTCCGCCCAGGTCAACGTGGGGTAGTTGAAGATCGAGCTGTACTTCTGCTTACCGTCGAGCAGCAGCTGGACCAGTTCGTCGCGACTGATGCCGAGGGTCTCGGCGGCCGCGTAGAGGTAGAGACCGTGGCCCGCCTCGTCCTGGACCTTGGCCAGCAGGATCGCCTTGCGCTTGAGCGAGGGCGCCCGACTGATCCAGTTGCCCTCCGGCTGCATGCCGATGATCTCGGAGTGGGCGTGCTGGGCGATCTGCCGGATCAACGTCCGGCGGTACGCCTCGGGCATCCAGTCGCGCGGCTCGATCTTCTGCTCCGCGTCGACCACCTCGGTGAAGTACGCGGCCAGGTCCTCGTCCGGTACGGGACCGCCGCGGCGCTCGCGCGCGGCGGCGGCACGCAGCTCCGCCTCGGCGGCCTCGACCTCGCCGAGCAGGCCCGCGCCGGGCGCGTCGTCCGGTGCGTCGCCAGGGGCGGAGAAGTCGTTGCCATACATGTGGACAAGTGTTACAGCTTGCGCCTTGATGCACCAGGGGGTGTAACAGGAAACCCGAATGACGTTCCGTCACCGATGGGCAGTTCCTGGCTACGGATCGTGACTCAGCCTCCTATGACTTGGGTCACGGGAAGAAGATGAAACCCCCCAGAAGCCGCAGACCAGCGTGATTTTCCACCGATGTCGCACGTTGCCTGGTGTCGGACCCTGGTGCCCGGCCCGTCCGGACGTAGACTTCTGCCGGTCACACGATCGGCTGCCCCCACGCCGTCTCCACAGAGGCCACCGCCCCCGGCCTTGGCGCACGCACCGGTCGCCCCGGACAACGAAGCCGGTCCCCCGGCCCTGACATCTGGAGCTCACCCAACTCATGCGATCTCGCGTGACCATGGTGTTCGCCATCGTGGCGGTTCTTCTCGGTGGCGTCCTGCTGGTCCCCACCGCGTACGCCCGACTCTCCACCGACGACAGCGGTGGTGGAGGCGGCGGTGGCGGCGCCAGCGTCGCCGCGCCCGCGCCCACTCCGCCGCCACCGCCCACGCTGGCCGCCGGCCGGGTGTCGGTGAGCTTCAAGGGCGAGTTTTTCTCGTGGGCGTTGATGGACCGGCAGACCGGCAAGATCTCCGGCTCGTCGAACATGGCCTCGACCAGCTCCACCGAATCGATGCTCAAGGCGTGGATCGTCTCGGACTATCTGCGGCAGCTCAAGGACCGGGAACTGCCGGCGAACCTGAAGAAGGCGGCCAGCCTCGCCATCCGCAACAGCGACGACGACGCGGCCAACGCGGTCTACAAGGCCGCCGGCGGCTCGTACGCCGTGCCGCCCGGCGGGCAACCCGGGCCGGTCGTCAAGCGCGCGATCAGCATCTGCGGTCTGACCGACACCAAGCGCGGCAACGTCCCGAAGTACGAGGGTTGGTGGAGCTTCACCCGCATGTCCCCGCGGGACGCCGTCCGGCTCGGTGACTGCATCGCCGACGGCAAGGCCGCCGGCCCCAAGTGGACGAAGTGGGTGCTCAGCGAGATGAGCCAAGTCAAGGGCACCACCGCAGCCAAGGACCAGAAGCTCAAGTCCGGCGGTGGCCGCTGGGGGATCATCAACGGTCTGCCCAAGTCGATCACCGCGCAGGGGCCGGTCAGCATCAAGAACGGGTGGACCGCGATCAACTACGACGGCAACTGGCACGTCAACTGCCTCGCCGTCAACGGGAAGTGGAGTCTCGCGGTGATGCTGCGTTACCCGATCAAGAACGGTCTGGACTACGGCGCGCAGGTCTGCGCCAGCGTGGCCACCCAACTGGTCACCCCGCAGCCGGGCGCCGCGCTCAAGGTGCCGCAGCAGCCGGTCGGAAAGCTCTGATGGCCGGCAACCGGCGGGCCGACCGGCGCGGTGCGGGCGAGACCTCGCCGCTGCGCCTGATCGCTGTCGCGGTCATCCTCATCGGGCTGGTGCTGGTGTCGCTACGGCTCCTGCCCGGGTCGCCGTTCGAGTCGTCCGCGGCCGCCAAGTGGGGTGACTCCGAGGCGACGACCAGCGACCGGTCCACCGGAGCGGCCACCGACCGCAGTGCCCGTCAGCCGTCCCCACCGTCGCCGAGCCCGAGCCCCTCGTTGGCGCCGCTGCCGTTCCAGGCCAAGGACCTCAACCTCGACATTCAGGGCTGGTACTCCTGGAGCGTGCTCGACCGCCGGACCGGAAAGATCATCGGTTCGAAGAACATGGGCGAGACCAGCACCACCGCCTCGATGATCAAATCCTGGATCGTCGCCGACTACCTGCGTCGCGCCGCCGACGCCGGCCAGACGCCGAGCGACGCGAAGCTCGCCGACGCCACCCGGATCATCCGGGACAGCGACAACACGCGGGCCGAGCAGTTCTACAACTCGGTCGGCCGGGACGCCTCGATCAAACGACTGATTTCCATGTGCAAGCTGACCGACAGCAGCGTCGCCCCCGACAAGGGGTGGTCCCGCACGGCCCTCTCCCCCCGCGACACCGCCCGCCTGGGCAACTGCATCGCCACCGGCACCGCCGCCGGGCCGAAGTGGACCAAGTGGCTGCTCAACGAGATGAAGCTCGTCCGCGGCGCCGGTGACTTCGGCATCCGCAAGGCGTTCCCGGCCGCCGAGCAGAAGCAGATCGCCATCAAGAACGGGTGGATCGACCGGACCGCGGAGCAGGAGATGCACATCAACTGCCTGGCCATCGGGGACACCTGGACGATGGGCGTGATGGTCAAGTACCCGATCGGCATGGGCTACGACTACGGCATGAAGAACTGCGAGAAGATCACCGAGGCACTGCTGCGCCCCGGCACCTGATCACGCGCCGACCGCTGTTGGTCGGCGCGCCTCGGGCGCTCGGGGCGGTCGGCTTGGCTCGGCGCAGGCGCGGCTCGTCGCGGCGGTCGGCTCGGCCGGCTGCTCAGCCGGCGAAGAACTCCGGGCCGCCGTCGGGCAGCGCCGGGACCTCGCCGAGCGCGGCTACCCGCCGGGCGAACTCGCGCAGCCCGGCGACCTGCCGCTCGCCGAGCGAGAAGTCCAGGATCCGGAAGTACGTGGCCAGCGTCGCGGCGTCGAACGCCTCCCAGCGCGCTGCCGCCTCGGCGACCTGATCCAGCTCCGAGAGGCAGAGGTCGCGCGAGCGAAGGAACGCCTCGTGCACCTCCTTGACCAGGCCCGGGTGTGCGGCGGCGAAGTCGCGGCGGACCGCCCAGACGGCGAAGACCATCGGCAGCCCGCTCCATTCCCGCCAGGCCTGTCCGAGGTCGGTCACGGTGAGGCCTCGCAACGGCGCCTCGTGGTAGGCCCGAAGCGCCACATCCCCGATCAGCACCCCGGCGTCGGCTTCCAGCAGCATCTGGGTCAGGTCCGGAGGGCAGCGGAAGTAGTCGGGCCGCACGCCGTACCGCTCGGCGAGCAACAACTGCGCGAGCATGACCCCGGTCCGCGAGGTCGAGCCGAGCGCCACCCGGGCGCCGTCCAGCTCGGCGAGGGGACGGGTGGAGACCATGTTGACCGAGAGCACCGGCCCGTCGCTGCCCACCGCGAGGTCCGGCAGGAGAAGCAGCTCGTCGGTGTGCTTCAGGTACTCCATCAGCGTGATGGGGCCGATGTCGAGGTCGCCGGCGACCAGCGCCGCGCTCAGCCGGTCCGGCGAGTCCTTGTGCAGGTCCACGTCGAGCAGGGTGCCCGAGCGCATCAGCCCCCAGTAGATGGGCAGGCAGTTCAGGAACTGGATGTGCCCGACCCGCGGGCGTGCGACGCGCTCAGCCATGACCCGACCGTATCCCCGGCCTCCGGTCGGGGCCCGGCGGGCCGGCCCGGAGTGGCCAACCCCGCATCCGTCCCACCCGGTCGCAGAGCCTCCGATCCCGTCGTTTCCTCGCACTCGGGGCCGGTGGACTGCGGGCGTACCGGTCCGGCAGTCGTGTCACGCCCCGGTCCGGCCGACTGCTCGCGTACCGGCCTGCGTACCGCCCGGGCGACGACCGGCACGAAGACCAGCACCACCAGGAGCCCGGCCGCTCCGGCCCCCGCGATCAGTGGCCGGGGCGCGACACCGGTGAGCAGCGCGCCGCCGATCAGGTAACCGCCCATCGAGCCGCCCTGCACGGCCGCGCCGTAACTGGCGTACGCCCGGGCGCGCATCCCCGGCGGCACGCGGCGAGCGGTGAGAAGGTTCGCGAAGACGTTCTCCGCGCCGTTGGCCGCGCCGGCCACCAGCCAGAGTGGCACCAGCAGAACCGCCGCTGGCACCGTCGCGGCCAGCAGCACCATCGAACTGCACACGGCCAGCGTGATCAGCACTCCGCGGACCAGCGCAGCGTCGTCGTCGAGCCGGCGCGCGAGCCGCGCCGCCAGCCAGCCGCCGGGCAACATCCCGGCCATCCAGGCGGCGCCAACGAGGCCGTACGTGGTGGCAGACCCCTTCAGCGTCTCCCGAATGAAGAAGACCTCGATCACGTTGATGCCGCCGATCGCCGCGATCACCACGGCGGTGCTGACCACCATGACAAGCATCAGCGGATCCCGTCGAAGCCGCCAGCCCTGGCCCGTACCACCCGGATTGACCCGGCTGCCCTGGCCTCCCACCCGGACCTGCTCCGCCGGGCCGGCCTGGTCCGCACGGCCGGCCTGGTCCGCACGGCCGGCCTGGTCCGCGGTGGGCCGTCGGCCGCCGCGACGGGTCCGCAGCAGCAGGCCCGCGACCACGAGCGCGAGGTAGGTCGCGGCGTCGACCAGCAGCGGTACGCGGGTGCCGAACTGCCCCACCAGCAGGCCGGCCAGCACCGGGCCGCCGAGCGCGCCGAGGGAGACGGCGGTCTGGCTGATCGCGCTCGCGCGTGGCAGGTCGGCCGGGCGGACCATCGCCGGGAGCAGCGCCGCCAGGCAGGGCTGGGTGACCGCGAGCCCGCAGGCGAGCAGCGCGACGAGGACCACGACCACGATCGGGTCGTCGGCGACGGCGAGTAGCACGCAGATCGCGGCCTGCGCCGACCCGATGGTCACCAGCAGGGTACGACTGTCCACCCGATCGGCGAGCCGTCCGGCGAGCGGGGCCAGCACCACCAGGGGCAGAGTGGCCGCGAGCAGTAGTCCCGACACGGCCAGTCCGCCGGCACCCGCGCCCTGCAGGGCCAGCGCGAGCGCGGTGGCGGCGAGAAAGTCGCCACCGACCGTGGTGCCGCGGGCCGCGCTGGCGAGCCACACGTCCGACCAGCGCGACGCCTCAGTTGTGAAGGACATACTTCGAAAATAATCCTTCACAACTGATCGACACAACCCCCCGCTACGCCAGCGGCACCGTCCGGTACTGAACAGCGACGGAACGAGCACCAGGCGGCGCGGCGGCGCGCCGTCGAGGGTGGTACGGCCTGAGCAGCGTCATGACCGCCTCGTTCAGATCGGCCAACTCGTCTGCCGTGAGCAGCAGCAGCGTGTCGTTGAACAGCGCCACGTCGTACCACTCGGCGGGCTCATCACCGGCGCGCCGCAACCAGTCCCGGGTCCGCTCCATCGCACGAGCGGCGTGCGCCTCCACCAGCGCCTGCTCGGCGGCACGCGCGTCCGGACCAGCCTCGCGGCCCGCGTCGACCAGCCAGCCGACACCCGGCGTACGCCACACCCGCTCGCGCGCGTCGCCCCGGCTGGGCGCCTGCTCGACCAGGCCGAACTTCGCCAGGGCCCGCAGGTGATAGCTGGTGGCGCTCGGCGACAGCCCGGCGACTTCCGCGCACTCGGTGGCGGTTCCGCCACCCTCGCGGCTACTTAGGTACTCGATGATCGCGATCCGGGCCGGATGGGCCAACGCCCGCATCACCTGCGGATCGCTGATCGTCTTCCGACGCGGCTCGGGACGGGCCTCGGTCATGCCCCCATGATCCTGGCCGTCCGGCCGACCCGCCATCAGCCCGGCGTTCCGCGCCGCCGCGACCGTGGACCGCATCCGGCCCGGCTGCACCACGAAGCAGATGCGTCGACCACCGCCGCCCTGGCGGATGACGGCCGCATGGTCGGTCTGCTCGACGGCGAAAGTGTCGTACAGGTGTTCTATTGTCGTTCCATGTTGAGGGCGTTGACGCAGGCGGCGGGTGCTGTCGACGACTGCGCCGAAGCCGCGCTGTGGGCTCTCTCCGACGATGAGCTGCTCGCGTCCCTCGATGCGGCGCACGTGGTGACGCAGCGTCTGGCGACCGTCCAGCTCGCTCTGGTGCGCGAGCTGGACGCTCGTGGTCTCGCCGTCGCCCAGGGAGCATCGTCCACCGCCGTCTGGCTGCGGGAGCGGCTGCGGCTCTCCGGCCGGTCGGCCCGGCAGATGGTCCAGCTCGCCGCCACCATCGACGCCGCCCCGCCAACGGTGCGCGACGCTCTGCTCGACGGCAGCCTCACCGTGGAGCAGGGCCGGGTGGTCGCGGAGACGGTCGCGGCCCTGCCGGTCGCGGCCGGGCCCGAGGTAACAGACAAGGCCACCGAGCTGTTGATTTCCTGGGCCGACCGCTTCGATCCGACCATCCTGAGTCGCCTCGGGGAGCGCGTCCTCACGCACGTCGCGCCGGATCTGGCCGACCAGGCCGAGCTGGCGGCCCTCGACCGGGCCACCCAACGGGCGGAGACTCGCCGGCACGTCACCCTCTCCGAGCCAAAGGACGGGCAGGTCCGCCTCACCGGAAACCTCGACACCGAGACCGCGAGCCTGCTGCGCGAGGCCATCGATCCGCTCTGCGCCCCAGCCGGTGAGCACGACGACCGCGGTCCCGGCCAACGCCGGGCGGACGCACTCGGCGAGATCTGCCGGCTGGCACTGCGCACCGGCCACCTACCCGACAACGGCGGAGATCGGCCGCAACTGGTGGTCACCATGTCGCTCGACGCGCTGGTCAACGACGTGGGCGCGGGCACCCTGGAGACCGGTGCGCGCCTTACGCCGGGCGCGGTCCGGCGCCTGGCCTGCGACTCGGCCGTGCTGCCGGTCGTGTTGGGTGGCAACAGCCAGATCCTGGACGTCGGACGTCAGCGCCGGCTCTTCACCGGTCCCCTGCGGCGCGCGTTGGTGCTGCGCGACGGTGGGTGCGCCTTTCCCGGCTGCGACCGGCCGCCGCGATGGTGCGATGGTCACCACGTCCGCCACTGGGCCGACGGCGGCACGACGACGCTGGGCAACGCGGTCCTGCTGTGCGGCCACCATCACCGACTCCTTCACCAGGGTGACTGGACCGTCCGCATCGCAGCGGACGGCAGACCCGAATTCCTCCCGCCGGCCTGGATGGACGCGCTCCGCACCCCCCGTCGCAACCTCTACCACCAGCGCTGCTGAGTCCCGCGAGCCTCACCCATCGCGAACCGACCGGACCCAGCGACCAAGCCCAGCGACCAAGCCCGGCGGCCGGATCGCCGACGCCTACCCCAGGCCGCCCCGACGCACAGGCCAGCCCCTCCGGTCCGGCCCAGGTCAGCCCATCGTGGCCCAGCCCAGGTCGGCCCATCTGGCCCGGCCCAGGTCGGCCTCCCCTGCCCGCCAGCACCAGCCGACCCAGGCTGGTCCGCCCCAGCCGGACCACCTAACACCGACCCTCAGGCCCGCCCGCGACGTGCCGGGCCCCGCAACACCAGGGCCGCGGGCGATGATCTCGGGTCGCGGTGCGCGTCGGCCGTTACGTCGTCATGCGCCACGCCAGCCTGAACGGGTGGTCTGGTCGGTAATTCGGTGGAAGGGGTCATCGGAAGGGCGTAGGGTTGCAGCCCGCTTGACGGCCGAGGTGAGCTGCACCGGAACGGACGTCACCGCGCCGGGCAGGCGGCCATCCGCCACCGGACACGCGAGCGCGCAGCAGATGTGAACGATGGGACGTCAGCATGCCCGCACCTGACCTGGACACTCACCCCGACACGGATCTGGTCGCCGAACGCGCCCATCTGGCCACCTCGCGCGCGGCGCTCCGCCGGATGCGGGAGCGGGCCGAAGCCCTCTTCTCGACCGGTGACCAGGTGGCCGGCGACCCGTACGCGGCGGAGATGCTCGGCCGTACGCTGGCCCGCCGCGTGGCTGAACTGGCCGACGACCCCACCACACCGCTGTTCTTCGGCCGCCTCGACTTCGGTGAAACCCCGAGCGGCGAGAAGACGGCCACCGGACTCACGACCAGCGCCACCACGACCAACGCCGGCAGCACCAGCAGCGCAGCCACCACCAGCAGCACGACCATCACCAGCGCCGGCGTAGGAGGCGGAGGCACCGGAGGCGGCAGCGGCAGCAGCGGCGGCGGCGACCATGACGGCCGGCGGTATCACGTCGGGCGGCGGCATGTGACCGACGAGCACGGCGAGCCGCTGGTGCTGGACTGGCGGGCGCCGGTCTCCCGGTCGTTCTACCGGGCCAGCGCGCGGGATCCGCAGGGTGTGGCGGTCCGGCGGCGGTTCGGGTTCAGCAACGGGGTCTTGACCAGTTTCGAGGATGAGCGGCTGGACCGGGGCGAGGAACTGGGCACGAACAGTCGGATTCTCACCTCCGAGATCGAGCGACCGCGCGTCGGGCCGATGCGCGACATCGTCGCCACGATTCAGCCGGAGCAGGACGAGCTGGTTCGGGCCGACCTGGCCGACTCAATCTGCGTGCAGGGGGCGCCGGGCACCGGCAAGACGGCGGTCGGCCTGCATCGGGCCGCGTACCTGCTCTATCTGCACCGCGAGCGGCTGCGGCGGGCGGGTGTGCTGATCGTGGGCCCGAACAGGGCGTTCCTGTCGTACATCGCGGCGGTGCTGCCGGCGCTCGGTGAGGTCGAGGTCGAGCAGGCAACCGTGGAGGAGCTGATCTCACGGGTACCGGTGCGGGCGGTGGAGGCGCCGGCCGTGGCCGCGCTGAAGCACGATGCGCGGATGGCGAGCGTCCTGCGGCGCGCGGTGCAGACACAGATCGGTACGCCGGCCGACTCGATCACCGTGTCGGACGGTTCGTTCCGATGGCGGATCGGGCTGGAGCCGCTGCACCGGATCGTCGAGGAGACCCGTCGCGAGGGGCTGCCGTACGGCACCGGCCGGGAGCGGGTCCGGGCACGCGTGGTGAGTCTGCTGCAACGGCAGGCCGAGGCACGGCGAGCGGAGTCGCCCGGCGACGCGTGGCTGCGCCGGATGAGCCGATGCCGGCCGGTGGTGGACTTCCTGGACGCGGTCTGGCCGGCGCTCACCCCGGAAGGGCTGGTGCACGGCCTGCTCTCCGACCCGGCCCGACTCGCCGCCGCGGCGGACGGGTTGCTCAGCGACGCCGAGCAGGCGCTGCTGGTCTGGGCGAAGCCGGCCCGTACGCCGAAGGCCGCCCGCTGGACCGCCGCCGACGCGGTGCTGGTCGACGAGGCTGCCGGGCTGCTGGAGCGCCCCTCCGGATTCGGGCACGTGGTGGTGGACGAGGCTCAGGATCTCTCCCCCATGCAGTGTCGGGCCATCGCCCGCCGCAGTGAGCACGGCTCCGTCACCTTGCTCGGTGACCTCGCGCAGGGCACCGCGCCGTGGGCGGCGACCGACTGGCGGGAGTCCCTGACCCACCTCGGCAAGCCGGACGCCGTGGTGGTTCCGCTGACAATCGGTTTCCGGGTGCCCGCCGCGGTGGTCGCGTTCGCCAACCTGCTGCTGCCGGCGCTGGCGGTGGACGTACCGCCGGCCGAGTCGCTGCGTCACGACGGCGGCCTGGATGTGCGTACCGTGACCGATCTGACCGCCGCGACGGTGGCCGAGGTACAGGCGGCGCTCTCGCACGACGGTTCGGTCGGTGTGATCGCCGCGGACGACGCGGTCGACGAGCTGCGCGCGGCGCTGGCCGCCGCCGGCGTCGCCACCGCGACCGCCGACGACGTCGCCGCCGCCGCGGAGCGGGTCACCGTGGTGCCCGCGACGCTGGTCAAGGGTCTGGAGTACGACCACGTGGTGGTGGTCGAGCCGGCCGCGATCGTCGCGGCCGAACCACGCGGGCTGCACCGGCTGTACGTGGTGCTCACCCGCGCGGTGTCCCGCCTCTCGGTGCTGCACCGCGAACCGCTGCCCGCGCCACTGCTGCCCGCGCCGCCGCAGACACCGTCGCAGGCCGCACCACTGGAGTCGGCACCGCTGTAGGCCGCGCTGTCCCCGGCGGCGATGCCGCAGACCACGGCCAGCTCGCCGGTGCTCGCGGCGGGTCGAGCGGGTCAGCGGCCGGTGAGTGCGGCGGCGATCTCGCGAAGTGGCGTGCCGGGCTCGGCGATCGGCACCGTGAACGCCAGCCACGAGCCGTCGATGAACTCGATCCGGAGCCGCTTCGGGTTGAGCCGGTGCCAACCCACCCGGGCGTCGGCCACCGCCGGCCGGGGCACGGACCAGACGATCCGGGTTTCGGCGGCGGCCCGCAGTTCGTCCGGCTCGACGAGGTTGGTCAGCCGCGACTGGTAACTGATGCCGGCCCTCCTCTGTGTCCTGTGCCACTGTGTCCGGTGCGACGGATCAGCCACTGACGAGTCCCACCGTAGGCGCCAAGCGTCGCTGTCGGGTACCCGCCACCGGAGCGGGGCACACGACTTCAGCTTTGCGCCGTAAAGTTGTTTGCGTGGAACAGGACGATGATCGACCCCCCGCCGACGCCGCTACGGCACTCCAACTGATCCGTGACCAGCGGGCGGCCACGGTCTCCCGGCTGGAACCCGACGCCCGGCTGCTCTACTGGCCGTGGGGCGTGGCCTGGCTGGTCGGCTTCGGGCTGTTCTTCCTGCGCTACTCCCCGGGTGGCCGGGTGCTGGTCCGGTTGCCCGACTGGCTGCCCCTGACCGCGCTCTTCGCCCTGCTGGTGGCCGCCGGCGCGATCCAGGCCGTGGCCGGCGCGCGGGCGTACGGCCAGGTGACCGGGGACTCGGCCCGGCGCGGCCGCTGGTACGGGTGGGCCTGGGCCCTGGGCTCGATGAGCGTGTACGCGGCGGTCGGCCGGGTCTCGGATCACCTGCCGCACGATCTGGCGGCGCTGCTCTGGTCCGCTGCCGCCGTGGGGCTGACGGGGGCGTTGCACATGGCGGGCGGCGCGATCTGGCTGGACCGGGACCTGTTCCGGCTCGGCGTCTGGATCAGCGTGATCAACGTGGTCGGCGTGAGCGCCGGGCCGGGTTGGCACGCGCTTGTCGTCTCGGTGGCCGGCGGGGTCGGGATCCTGATCGCCGGAGCCATCGCCCGCCTGCGCCAGCGACGGCGGTCATGACCGACCTCGACCCGGTCATCCACGCCCAGGCGCGGCTGCGGGTCGTCGCCGCGCTCTCCGCGCTCGGCGACGGGGACCGGATCACGTTTCCACGACTCCAGGAACTGCTCGCGATGACCGCCGGCAACCTCTCCGTCCACCTGCGCAAGCTGGAGGACGCCGGGTACGTCGAGATCAGCAAGACCCATCGTGGACGTACCCCGGCCACCCTGATCCGGCTCAGCCGGCGGGGCCGGCTGGCGTTCGAGGAGTACACCGAAGCCATCCGCACCCTGCTCGATCCCTCCCAGCTCGGCCCCACCCCGTCGAAGGAGCAGTCATGACCCTCGCCCGCGCCGACCAGGCCAGCCGCCGGTACGGCGACGTCCTCGCCCTCGACCGCGTCGACCTGGAGGTCCGGGCCGGCGAGCTCGTCGGCCTGCTCGGTCCCAACGGCGCCGGCAAGAGCACCCTGATGAACCTGCTGGTCGGTCTGCGTCGACCCAGTTCGGGCCGGGTCGAGTTGTTCGGCCGCGACCCCCGCGACCCGGCGTCCCGGCGGCAGATCGGGGTCACCCCGCAGGAGACCGGCCTGCCGGGCACGCTGCGCGTCGGCGAGGTCGTCGACTTCGTCTCCGCGCACTACCCCGACCCGGTGCCCCGGGATGAGCTGCTCGACCGCTTCGGCCTGGGCGACCTCGCCCGGCGGCAGACCGGCGGGCTCTCCGGCGGCCAGCGTCGCCGGCTGGCCGTGGCGCTGGCGTTCGTCGGCCGGCCCCGGCTCGTGCTGCTCGACGAACCGACCACCGGTCTGGACGTCGAGGCCCGGCACACCCTGTGGGACGCGATCCGCGCGTTCCACACCGACGGCGGAACCGTCCTGCTGAGCAGCCACTACCTGGAGGAGGTGGAGGCGCTCGCCCACCGCGTGGTGGTGATCGGGCAGGGCCGGGTGCTCGCCGACGACACCGTCGAGGCCGTCCGCGGCATCGTCGGCGTACGCCGGGTCAGCCTGGTCGCCGACGAGCTGCCCGAACTGCCCGGCGTCGTACGCGCCGAACGGATCGACGGACGCCTGCACCTGCTCACCACCGACGCCGACGAACTGGTCCGGGCGCTGGTCGGCTCCCGAGCGGCGTTCACCGACCTGGAGGTGCGGCCCACCTCGCTGGAGGAGGCGTTCCTCGCCATCACCAGCGGGACGGGCAGCCAGGAGCAGGCCCACGTCGCCGCGCAGTCCACCCCCGACGACCCCGCCACCACCGCCGCTGCCGGCGGCCGACCCACCACCGTCTGAGGAGGCGCACCGTGCAGCTCGCCCTGGTCCACGCCCGCTACCAACTTCTGGAGATCATCCGGATCCCGGTGGCCGTCTTCGGCAGCGCCTTCTTCCCCGCCGCTGCCATGATCTTCTTCGTGGTGCCGTTCACCGGTGACGAAGCGGTCGGCGCCACCTTCGCCACCGCGTCGATGGTCACCTTCTCGGTGATGAGCGCCAACATCTTCCAGTACGGCGTCGGCGTCGCCGAGGACCGCGACCAGCCGTGGAACCCGTACACCCGGACCCTGCCGGCCGGACCCGCGCCCCGCTTCGCGGGCCGGGTGCTGGCCGGCCTCGCGCTGACCTACCTCTCGCTGATCCCGGTCGTGGTGATCGGCGCGACGCTGACCCCGGCCCGGGTCACCCCGCTGGCGTTCCTGCTGACCGCCGTCACGGTGGCCGTCATCTCGGTGCCGTTCACGCTGATGGGGCTCGCCATCGGCTACTCGCTGCCCAGCAAGGCGGCGATCGTGGTGGCGCAGGTCGTCTTCCTGCCGCTCGCGTTCGGCGGCGGGCTGCTCTCCGCCCCGGGAGACGCGCCCGGGTTCATCGAGACGATCGCGCCGTTCCTGCCCACCCGGGGCGCGGCCGAGCTGATGTGGTCGGCGGTCGGCGACTACCCGATCGAGCCGCTGGCGCTGATCATGCTCGGCGTCTGGGTCGTGCTGCTCGCCTCCCTCGCGGCCTGGGCGTACCGACGGGACGAGGGTCGCCGGTTCAGCTGACGATTCGTCCGTTTCCGCCCCGTGCGACGGCGGGACGGTGCCAGGATTTCGGCAGGGGGGCCGCTGTGGCCGCCGGCCGAGAGGGGTCTTGACGTGAGCACCGTCCCGCCGGGTACGCCGTGCTGGGCCGACCTGGCAACCCCGGACCTGACCGACGCGCGGCGCTTCTACCCCGAACTGTTCGGCTGGACCGGACGGGTGACACCGGAGCCCGAGGCGGGCGGTTACACCGTCTTCCTGCTCGACGGCCGGCCGGTGGCCGGTGCCGGCCCGCCGGCCATCCCCGACCAGGTGCCGATCTGGTCGACGTACGTCGCCACCGACGACGCGGAACTGGTCGCCGGCCGGGTCGAACGGGCCGGCGGGCAGGTCGTGGTGCCGCCGTTCGAGGTCTTCGACCGGGGCCGGATGGCGGTGTTCGCCGACCCGGCGGGCGCCACGTTCAGCGTCTGGCAGCCACTGACGATGCCCGGTGCCGAGGTGTTCAACGTGCCCGGCGCGATGAGCTGGAACGAACTGGTCACCCCCGACCCGGAGGGCGCGAAGGTCTTCTACGAGCTGGTGTTCGGCTGGCAGCCGGACGAGCAGCAGGTCGGGGCGATGACGTACACGGCATGGCGGCTCGGCGCGCGGATCGTCGCCGGGATGATGCCGCCGCTGGGCGAGGGCTACCCGGCCGACCTCCCGGCGTACTGGACGGTGTACTTCGCGGTGACCGACGCGGACGCCGCCGCCGCCCGCGCCGCCGAACTGGGCGGAACGATCCTCGTGCCACCCCGCGACATCCCGACCGGCCGGTTCGCCTCCCTCCGCGACCCCCAGGGAGCACTCTTCTCGGTCATCGACCTCGGGTGACGGCGAGGGTCAGGCCGGGCGGGGGCGGATGGGGACCACCAGAGGGCCGTTGGTGCCGGGGACCACCCGGACGCTGGCCCGGTAGTGGATGGCGAGGAGGTGTTCGGTAAGCACCTCGTGCGGCGTCCCGGTCGCCACCACCTGGCCGTCGGCCAGCATCACCATCCGGTCCGCGTACTCCCCGGCCAGGGAGAGATCGTGCATGGTGGCGAGCACCGTCAGGCCGTGCGCGCGACGCAACTGGTCGACCAGCTCCAGAACCTCCTGCTGGTGACCGATGTCCAGCGCGCTGGTCGGCTCGTCGAGCAGCAGCAGCGTCGCGCCCTGGGCGAGCGCGCGGGCGAGGAAGACGCGTTGTCGTTCGCCCCCGGAGAGGGTCGCCAGCTCGCGACGGTGAAAGCCGGTGAGGTCCAGGCGGTCCAGCACCTCGTGCACGGCGGCGACGTCCGCGGTCGACTCCCGACCCAGCGGCGGGATGTAGGGGGTGCGGCCGAGCAGCACGTAGTCCAGCACCGACATGCCGGGCGGCACCACCGGGGACTGCGTCACCGTCGCCACCACCCGGGCGCGGTCGCGGCGGCGCAGTGCGGTGCTCGGCGTACCGAACAGGGTGATGGCCTCCGGCGCGGGCAGCAGGCCGCCGACGGCGCGCAGCAGGGTGGATTTGCCGGCGCCGTTCGGGCCGATCACGGTGACCCACTCGCCGGCCGCGACCGTGAGGTCGACGCCGGTGAGGATCGGCGTGCCGCCCAGACTGACGTGCAACCCCCGCACCTCGACGGCCGGCGCTTCGACCTGCCGGGGAGCGGACACGCCCGCCGGTCCGGGCTCGGGGCTCACGTGAGCACCCGTCGGGCGGTCCGCAGCACGAGGACGAAGAACGGGCCGCCGAGCAGTGCGGTGACCACGCCGATGGGCACCTCGGCCGGGGCGGCGGCGGTCCGGGCCACCACGTCGGTCAGGGCCAGGAAAGCGCCCCCGAACAGCAGTGACAGCGGCAGGATCACCCGGTAGCTCGACCCGGCGAGCAGCCGGACGGTGTGCGGCACGATGATGCCGACGAAGCCGATGAGCCCCGTCGCGGAGACCGCCGCGGCGGTGCCCAGCGACGCGGCGGCGATCAGCAGGTAGCGGGTGCGCTGCGGGTGCAGGCCGAGGCTCCTCGCCTCGTCGTCGCCGACCGCGAGGACGTCCAGCTCGCGGCGGTGCAGCAGCACCACCACGGTGGTCAGGGCGGCGTACGGCAGCACCAGCAGCACGTCGTGCCAACCTGCGGTGGCCAGCCGGCCGAGCAGCCAGGAGTAGACCGGCTGGATGCTGTCGGAGTGCCGCTGGAGCAGGTACGTCTGCCCGGCGGAGAGGAACGCGGAGACCGCGACCCCGGCCAGGATCAGCATCGCCGGAGACCTGCTCCGCCCGCCGGCCGCGCCGAGCAGGTAGGTCATCGTCACGGCGAGCAGCGAGCCGGCGAACGCGGCCAGTGGGATGGTCAACGGCAGCCCGGAGATCGCGCCCTGCCGACCGACGCCGCCGAGGGCGATCACCGCGGTGACCGCGAGGCCCGCGCCGGCGGCCACGCCGAGCAGGTACGGGTCGGCCAGCGGATTGCGGAACACACCCTGGTAGCAGCCGCCGGCCAGGGCGAGCAGACCGCCGACGAGGAGGCCCAGCACGACCCGGGGCAGCCGCAGTTCGGTGACGATGGCGATTTCCCGCTCGGTCAGCCCGCTGTCGAGGTGCACCCCGGGGATCAGGTTGAGCAACTCGGCGGCGACGCTGCCCGGCGGCAGGCTGACCGGCCCGAGCGACACCCCGGCGAGGAGCGCGACGAGCACCGCGAGGACGCCGGCGACCAACAGGCGTTTGCGCACCCCAGCGGGCCGCGCCCCGGCAGAGGGCACCCCCGCGCCCCCACCGACGGGCGGCAGCCCACCGGGCTGACCAGGGGACGGCAGCCCAGCGACGGACGGCAGCCCGCCGGGCCGGGACGTGGAGGGCGTCCCGGCCGGCGGGGTGGTGGGTGGCGGGGCGGCCATCGGCGTCCCGGTCACCGACGGGTCGTCATCACGCGGGCACCTTGGCGACCGCGTCGATGATCACCCGGAGCAGGTCCACGATCCGCGGGCCCCAGCGGGAGGCGATGTCGTCGTCAAGCGTGACCACCTGGTTGTTCTTCACGGCGGTGAGGCCGGCCCAGCCGCTGCGGGCCTTGACCGAGTCGCCGTTCTGCTGGCAGCACTTGGAGTCGGCCAGGAAGACGAAGTCCGGGTCGGCCTTGACGATGAACTCCTGGGAGAGCTGCGGGTAGCCGCCGCTCTTGCCGTCCGCGTCGGCCGCATCGGCGATGTTGGTCAGGCCGACCTGGCTGTAGAGCGAGCCGATGAAGGTCTTGCTGGTCGCGCTGTACAGCTCGGGGCCCAGCTCGTGGTAGTAGGTGAGCTTCTCGGCACGCTGCGGCAGGTCCTTGACCAGCTTGGCGATGTCGTCCTTCATCCCGGTGGCGACGTCGGCGGCCTGGTCGGCGTGCCCGGTCAGGGTGCCCAGCTCGGTGATCTGCCGGTACGAGTCGTCCAGCGTGGTGGCGGCCGGGGTCAGGTACACCGGGATCTTCAGCTTGCCGAGCTGGTCGACGATCTTGTTGATGTCGTTGGAGAGCACCACCAGGTCGGGGTTCTTGCCGGCGATCGCCTCGGCGTTGGGCTGGAAGCCGGACAGGTCGGTCTTGGGCGCGTCGGCCGGGTAGTTGGACTGGTCGTCGACCGCACTCACCTGCGGGCCCGCGCCGATCGCGAAGAGCATCTCGGTGGCGCTGGCCGAGAGCGACACGATCTTCTCGGGACGCTTGTCGAGGGTGAGCGCGCCGACCGTCACCGGGTAGTTGGCGGCGGCGGTGCCCGCGCTCGGCTTGTCGTCGGTCTTCTCGGCGCAGGCGCCGAGGGCGAGCGCGGCGACCGCGAGGGTCGCGGCGAAGAGCCGAGGGGTACGTCTGAACATGGGGGCCTCCTGTCGGTCGAGGAGTGTGGTGCTTCGCCGACAGGACTCGTTACGCCCGCCCACGAGGCGCCCTTCCTCGAGAGCGCGTGTCGCGACCCATCCGCAGGCGACCTGGCTCGTCCCTGCCGTCGGGCGGGGCATCACAGTTGCGGGACAGCGCCGGTTTCGCACCGGCTTCGCTGCGGAGTGGTCGATAAGACGGTAGCGCACCGCCGGGACGTGCCGGATCGATCAAGTGTTGATCAACACTCGTCGATCGGGATCGTGGTCACGGGGGCGGCATATGTCCCGGATCGGGAGTCTCGGAGCGGGTGGCGGGGCCCCGCCGGGGGCGGAGCGGGGCCCCACCCGATCAGGAGGACGTGATGGTGACGTTGTCCACAGCCGCCTCCACCAGGCTGGCTCCGGAGGCGTCCGCCGCCTCGACGAGGATGCGGACCGACTGGCCGGCGTACGGGGTGAGGTTGAGGTTCGCCACCGCCCAGGTCCCGTTGCGGTTGGCGGCCGCGCCGGCCTCGGTGAGCAGGGCCGTGGTGCCGCCGTTGTGCACCACGCTCACCCGCAGGTAGTCGGCCGACGAGGCGTTCGAGCCGTGCGCCAGGTACCAGGCCAGCGAGAGGGTCAGCGTGCCGGACGACGGCAGGGTCACCGCCGGGGACCGGGCGCTGGTCACGCCGCCGTCGACGTCGTAGTCACCCGCCGCCGAGCCGGCGAGCTGGCCGGTGACCAGGTCGTTGGATCCGGCGTACGGGGTGAGCTGCTTGGCGCCGGAGGACGTGGTGGCCTGGGCGGCACCCCGTTCCCAGGCCCCGAGGGTGGCGGTGTCGGTGCCGGCGGGGTTGGTGGTCCAGCCGGTGGCGGTCTCGAAGGTGTCCGACCAGACCGTGGTGCCGCCGCCACCGCCGCAGTACTGCGACTGCTTGCCGATGGCCCGGTACGGGCAGTCGGCGTACTCGCTGAGCAGCAGCACCGCCTCCCGGTTGCGCGTGGTCTGCGCGGTGATCACCTCGTCGGGCGGGTAGAAGCCGCCGCCGCCGGACGAGCCGGGGTACATCTCGAAGGTGTACGCCCAGATGTTGTGGGTGGCCCACATCCAGTCGAGGCTGTCGCCGTCGGTGATGTAGAGGTCGCTGGACTGCTCCGGGGTGTAGTTGTTGGTGGCCGCCATCTGCTGGCCGATGGTGGCGAACGTGTTGTACTGGTCGGCGCTCATCCCGGTGGCGGTGTTCGCGGTCGTGTAGCCGTACGGCCAGAGCACCAGCTCCGAGTAGGTGTGGAAGTCGATGTTGGCCTTGATCTGCTGGGTGCCGCCGACGACACGACTGTTGACGAAATTGCGCAGCGCCTGCGTCTCGGGGGCGGAGAACGCGGACGGGCCGCGGTAGGTCTCCGACGACGTCGACCCGGAGGAGCCGCCGCAGCAGCCCCAGTTGTAGCCCCAGTTGCGGTTGAGGTCGGTGCCGACGTTTGACGAGCCGCTGTTGGGCTGGCGGTTCTTGCGCCAGGACCGGTACGACCCGGTGGCGATGTCGTACTCGCTGCCGTCCGGGTTGACCGTCGGCACGATCCAGATCTCCCGGCTGTTGACGATGTTGGTGATCCGGGAGTCGCTGCCGTAGCTGTCGGTGAAGAGGTTGAGCAGGTAGATCGCCATCTCGACGGTCAGGTGCTCGCGGGCGTGCTGTTGGGAGTTGAACAAAATCTCCGGCTCGTTCTCGTCGGTGCCGACGTTGTCGGAGATCTTCACGGCCATCAGGTCGCGACCCTCGTACGACGTACCAATGCTGATCTTGCGGGCGATGGCCGGGTGGTCGGCGACGGTCTGGTTCACGACGGCGGTCAGTTCCGCGTAGTCGTGGTAGTTGGAGTCGGCGGGCGGG
The DNA here is from genome assembly GCF_042872525.1 of Micromonospora sp. NPDC005254. NCBI lineage: Bacteria > Bacillati > Actinomycetota > Actinomycetes > Micromonosporales > Micromonosporaceae > Micromonospora > Micromonospora sp. NPDC005254. Next base: position 150,717 of record NZ_JBIAKM010000004.1, read on the forward strand.
AAGGCCAGCGTGCCCACCTCGCCGGCGCCGCGTTCGGCGTTCGGTGGCGGGGCGAGCGGCTCCAGCCGGAAGCCGAGCCTGCCGATGGCGGCGGCCTCGCCGGCGGTGGCCGAGACGTGCAGGACGCCGTGTTCGGAGTAGTCGATGGCGGCCCCGGTGCGGGCCACCGCGTTGCGGTCGGCGAGGGTCCGGGGCCCGAGCACCCGGTAGCCGGCGGCGGCCGGCTCGGCGGTGCGGTCCGGTGCCGGTTGGGCGGCGACCGGTCCGGCGGCGACGGTGACGATTCCCAGCCCGGTGACGACGGCGAGCACCAGGAGACGGCGGAGAGGGTGGGGTCTGCCCAGGGTCATGGACTACCTCCTCGGAGGGCGGGATGTCCCGCTCGGTGAAGCACACTTCACCATCAGTCACATGGTCATATCAATATCGATCGCTGCCTTGTGCATCCCAGGTTGACCATCGCTGCGGCAAAGATTTTCTGCCGTCGAACATCTGGCGAAACTTCCCTCCAAGCGGAACACTGACCAGCGACGATGCCCCCACTCGACACCGCGGAGCACCCATGGCCTCCTCCCGCCTGCACGCGGCCGCCCTCGCCGGCGTCAGCGCGCTCACCCTGCTCGCCACCGCAGCCCCCGCGACGGCGGCCCGGCCGCCGGCCCCCACCCACGACGAGCAGATCACCTTCCAGGACTGGTCCGGCCCCGCCGACTGGCACCGGGGCAGCCGGGACGGCACCCGCGTCGTGCCCGGCGCGCGAGCGGGCGTCACCCTGGCCCGCCCGGCCGGCACCATCGAGTACGCCGACCTGCACACCGGCACCACCCGCACCTGGGAGTACGGCACCTGGACCTCGCCGGTGACCCAGGTCGGCTTCGACGCGACCGAGCTGATCGCCTCCTGGAACGCGGAGACCCCCGCCGGCACCTGGATCCAGGTGGAGATGCAGGGCAGCTACACCAGCGGCGACCAGACCCCGTGGTACGTCATGGGCCGCTGGGCCTCCGGCGACACCGACATCAAGCGGACCAGCGTCAACAAGCAGGGCGACCCCTGGTCGACGATCTGGACGGACACCTTCAGCATCGACGACGCCGACGCCGGAGTGCTGCTGCGGTCGTACCAGCTGCGGCTGACCCTCTACCGGGCCCCGGGGCAGACCGCCGCGCCGGTGGTGCGGATGCTCGGCGCGATGAGCTCCACCGTGCCGGACCGGTTCACCGTGCCGCCGAGCGCCGGGCACATCGCCTGGGGTGTCGAGCTGCCGGTGCCGCGCTACTCGCAGAACGTGCACGCCGGGCACTACCCGGAGTACGACGGCGGCGGCGAGGCGTGGTGCTCGCCCACCTCCACGGAGATGGTCGTCGAGTACTGGGGGCGCAAGCCGTCGGAGGCCGACACCTCCTGGGTGGACCCGACCTATCCCGACCCGACGGTCAACCACGCCGCCCGGATGACCTACGACTACGCGTACGACGGCGCCGGCAACTGGCCGTTCAACACCGCGTACGCGGCCAGCTTCCCCGGACTGGAGGGGCGGGTGACCCGGCTGCACTCGCTGGACGAGCTGGAGCGCTTCGTCGCCGCCGGCATCCCCGTGGTGACCAGCCAGTCCTTCCTGGCCAGCGAGCTGGACGGGGCGAACTACGGCACCTCCGGGCACCTGTTCGTGGTGGTCGGCTTCACCGCTGACGGCGACGTCATCGTCAACGACCCCGCGTCGTCCAGCAACGACGTCGTGCGCAACGTCTACAAGCGGGCGCAGTTCGAGCAGATCTGGCTGCGGACCAAGCGCACCAACGCCAGCGGCGGAGTCTCCGGCGGCTCGGGCGGCATCGCGTACCTCATCAAGCCCACCTCGAAGCCCTGGCCCAAGGTCCCCGGCTCCACCAACTGGTAGGCCCAACGCCGGTTGCGCCCAGCACCGGTTGCGCCGAACGCCGATGATCAAGAGGTTTGCGTCACCGGAAGCCGTCCTGGTGACGGAAACCTCTTGATCACGGCGGTGGATCGGCGTTCCGGCCCTACGGCTGCCGGCGCTCAGGCTCGTCGGGGTGGTCGTCGTCGCCGGCCAGGGCCGCGCGGAGGCGTTCCTTCTCGGTGCGGCGGCGCTCGGCGGCGCTGGCCATCTCCTCGGCCATCTCGTCGCGCCAGCCGCGCAACAGGAAGAAGGAGAGCGCGGCGGAGAAGACCAGCGCCAGCATCAGCTTCAGGAACACGTTCATGTCGACCAGCCAGAGACCCGCCAGCACGGCGACGAACAGTCCGATCCGGCCCAGCGTGTACTTGACCGCCGCGCTCACCTGCACCACTTCCGTTCTCTCCGTCAGCCGCCGGTGCCGGCGGAAGAGTCAACCTGGTCGGGGTCAGCCGGTCCGGCGGGCCAGCCAACGGACGCCGCGGAACCAGACCAGCGCGTACGCCACGGTGAACGCCAGTGCCCCCAACGCGCCGGACAGCAGCGGCGGGAACCCGGCGGCCAGCCCGGCGACCAGCAGCCCCACGAGCACCGCGACCGCCAGCGCGACGAACGCCGCCACCACCCGGGCCGCGCCGAAATCCCAGGCCCGGAAATCGTCCCAGAACAGCCAGGCCGGCAGGATCACCGCCAGCCAACCGTTGGTGTGGCCGAAGTCGCCGGCGCCGAACGAGGCGAACGCCCACTCGAACAGCACGAGCGCCAGCACGCCGATGACCACGCCGGCCAGGCACACCCCGAGCAGATCGCCCAGGGTACGCACGCGTCCCTCGGCGTCCCGCCGGGGAAACCCGCCCTGCTGCTCGGCTCCGCGCTGCTCGGTCATCGACTGCGAGGGTACGTGGTGCCTCAGGCCCAGACCTGCTGCGGCTCGGCGCGGCGCTCGGCCAGCGACGGCGCCTTGTCGTACTCCCGGACCACGTTGTAGCGGGTGTCCCGCTCGACCGGCTGGAACCCGGCATCCCAGATCAGGTGCAGCAGGTCGTCACGGTGCATGGTGTTCGGGGTGCCGTACGAGTCGGCGTCGTGCGTGATCTTGTATTCGACCACCGAGCCGTCCAGGTCGTCCACGCCGAAGTTCAGCGAGAGCTGGGCCACCGAGAGACCGTGCATCACCCAGAAGTTCTTCAGGTGCGGCACGTTGTCGAAGAGCAGCCGGGACACGGCGAACGTCTTCAGCGACTCGGCCGGCGAGGCCATCGTGGTGCGCGCCTGGATCCGGTTACGGATCTTGCCGTCCGCCGAGTCCACGAAGTCGTGCTGGTAGCGCAGCGGGATGAAGACCGCGAAGCCGCCGGTCTCGTCCTGCAACTCGCGCAGCCGCAGCACGTGGTCGACGCGGTGCCGGGGCTCCTCGATGTGGCCGTACAGCATGGTTGCCGGGGTCTTCATGCCCTTGCGGTGCGCCAGGGCGTGGATGCGCGACCAGTCCTCCCAGTGGCAGGCGTGGTCGACGATGTGCTGCCGGACCTCCCAGTCGAAGATCTCCGCGCCACCGCCGGTCAGCGACTCCAGGCCGGCGTCCATCAGCTCGTCGAGGATCTCGTCGGCGCTCAGGCCGCTGATCTTCTCGAACCACTGGACCTCGGTCGCCGTGAAGCACTTGAGCTTGACGTTCGGCAGCGCCGCCTTCAGCTCGCGCAGCACCTTCGGGTAGTAGCGCCACGGCAGCGTCGGGTGCAGGCCGTTGACGATGTGCAGCTCGGTGAGCTGCTCGTCCTCCATCTCCTTGGCCTTGCGGACCGCCTCGTCGATGCGCATCGTGTACGCGTCCTTCTCGCCCGGCTTGCGCTGGAACGAGCAGTACGCACACGACGCCGAGCACACGTTGGTGAGGTTGAGGTGACGGTTGACGTTGAACATCACCCGTTCGCCGTTGAGCTCGGTGCGCTTGTGGTGCGCCAGCCGCCCCAACCAGGTCAGGTCGTCGCTGTCGTAGAGGGCGATGCCGTCCTCGCGGCTCAGCCGCTCACCGGCGTACACCTTCGCTTCGAGCTCACGCTTGAGTCCGGCGTCCATGGCACGTCCCTTCCACCTGCGGTCCCTCCCGAGGGTACGTCGGCGTTCCGGTGGCCCCGGCGGCACGGTCGGCGGCAGCGATCCACTTCACCGGACTCTCAGCCTCCCGTAACCCACCGATGCATCGACATCACTGCCGTCGTGCGGTAAGACAAGGTGGGGCGGAACTCACACACTGGTACCGTCCCGACGGCCGTGCCCACCGAGCGCGGCGCCGAGCACCGGACGGGGAGTGGAATGGTCGACAGCGGGCGCGGGCGACGGCAGCGACGACGGAGCCCGGTGATCTCGCCGGTGCTGCGACCGAAGCTCTGGGCAGCCCTGCTCGGCGCGATCGCCGCCGCCGTGCTGGCCACTCCCGCGTACGCCGAGCCCGCCGTGCCCACGACGGTGCCGGACACCGGCGCCCGCCCGCCGTCGATCGGCGCGCCGCAGGTGCCCGGCAGCCCGCCCGTCGCCGGCATCCCCGCCCCGCCGGTCGTCAACATCGGCGCCGGCCCGCTGGCCGCCCAGATCGCCGCCGCCGAGAGCCAGGTCGGCCTGCTCGGCGACCAACTCCTGTTGACCCGGCAGAAACGCACCGACGCGCAGGCCCAGCTCGCCGCCGCCGGCAAGGTGCTGGCGACCACGCAGGACGCCCTCCTCCGCGCCCAGCAGGCAGCCGACGCGGCCGCCTCGGACGCGGTCAAGGCAGCCGCCGCCCTGCCGCCCGGTGACTTCGCCAACGACATCCAGGGGTTGAGCCGGCTCCAGCGGATCAACCGTGGCGAGAAGGTCGAGGGCGCCACCACCGCCGTGGCCGGCGAGCTGTCCCGGGCTCGCGCCAACGAGCAGGCCGCCTACCAGGCGCACGCCACGGCCAAGACCGCCGTCGACGCCGCCGAGGCCGAGTTCGCCACCGGCGAGAAGGCGCTGCGCACCGCCGAGGCCAGCCTGCTCAAACTGCGCAAGGACAACGCCACGCAGCTGATCGAGCTCGAGCGTCAGCAGGAGGCCGCCGAGCAGCAGCTGGGCGCGGGCTACGTCGTCGGCCAGAGCAGCAGCGGGATGTCCGCGCACCCGCGGGCGCTGGCCGCCGTCCGGTACGCGCTCGCCCAGCTCGGCGACCCGTACAAGTGGTCGGAGGAGGGGCCGGACGAGTTCGACTGCTCCGGTCTGATGTGGGCGGCGTACCGGTCCCCGGGCGCCGACTACTTCGACCTGCCCCGGGTCTCCCGCGACCAGTACGCGGCCACCCGTTCCCGCACCGTGCCGCAGAGCGCACTGCTCCCCGGCGACCTGCTCTTCTTCGCCTCCGGCAGCAGCTGGACCACGATCCACCACGTCGGCATGTACATCGGTAACGGCAAGATGGTGCAGGCGCCCACGACCGGCGACGTGGTCAAGATCTCGGTGGTCGGCTGGTCCCGGCTCTACGCCGCGACCCGGGTGATCGGGGCGGTGCCGACTCCGACCGTGCCCCTTCCGCCGCCCCCCACCACCACGCCGACCCCGCCCACCAAGCCGACCCCCACCGCGAAGCCGACGCCGACGACCAAGCCGACGACCAAGCCGACGACCAAGCCGACCGGAACGGCCACCCCCAAGCCCACCGGCACCCCGACCCCGAAGCCCACCGGCAGCAGCACGCCGACCCCGACGGGCAGCCCGACGAACACGCCGTCGACCCCGCCGCCGCCACCCACCACGGCACCGGCCAGCGCATCAGCCTCCGCGGCCGCCACACCGTCCACCAGCCGGAGCGGGACGTCCAGCGACAGCCCGACGAACAGCCCGAGCACCGACCGCTGAGCCGCCACACGGGCTCCGGCTGTCCGCCCGGGACGATCTGTGGCACCGTGACAACCAGGCACACCCGGTCCGATGTCACGGGCCGGGTGCGAGCGTGGCGCGGAGGGCGGAGATGGCCGAGCAGAGAGATCCGGCGGAGAGTGTCGACTCCACGCTGACGAAGGCCAGCCCGCTCGACGGCGAAGCCGCCGGCACGCTCGACGGGCAGGCCCCCACGGAGGCCGCCGACGACGCGAAGGCTGCCACGGACGACGCGAAGGCCGCCACGCCCGACGTGAACGCCGCCGCGCCCGAGGACGACGCCGCGCACGACGCTGGCACTGACGACGCTCCCGGCGACAACGCTGCCATCACGCACACCCGCGAGGCGGACGTCGAGCAGCCGGCGCCGGATGACGCTGCCCCTGCCCCGACCGCCGCGGCCCCGGTGCGGGCCCGCGCGAGCGTCGCGACCGTCGGAGCGCTGCCCGGTGATCTCCCGGCGAGCGCCCCGGCCAGCGCGACCACCTACCGGGCGACCGGCTCGGCCAGCCCGGTCGGCGTCCCGTTGCCCGGCCAGCGAGCCACCTCGACCGCTCCCGCGCGGGCCAGCGCCACGGTGCCGGGCAGCAGCCGGGTCGCGGCCGGCAGCGAGGGCACGCCGGACTCCCGGGCCAGCACGTCCGCCGTCTACCGGTCGGGGCCGGTCAATCCCGAGCAACCGGAGCCGGCGCAGCCTCCGGAGCCGGTGCAGCCTCCCGAGCCGCCGACCCCGGAACCGACGCCTCCCGGGCCCGGTGACCCGGAGCCCGCGCCGAGTCCGGGTCCGTACCCGCCCGGCCCGTCGCCGACGCCGGGCCCCTCCCCCACGCCGCCACCGGCCCCGGTGCCGCCCGTGCCAGGGCCACCCGTGCCGCCGCCCTCGCCGCTGCCGCCCATGCCGGGTCCGCCGACACCACCGGTTCCCGGGCCGCCGATGCCGCCGCCCGGCCCGCCGGTGCCCGCGCCACCGCCGCCGCCCGGTCCGATGCCGGCGCCACCGTTCCCGCCGCCCCCGGCGACGATCGGCACGCCGGGCGTACGGGCCACCGCCTCGGTCTCCGCGCCGCCGGCCGCGTGGCCGTCCGTGACCGACGCGGCACCCCGAACCGTCAACGCCTCGCACGTCGCCCCGACCGGGGCACAGCCGAGCCGGGATGCCGCACCGCCGGCCCCGAGCGGCGCAGGGACGTCGGATGCCGCCTGGTCGGCCCCGAGCAACGCATGGACGTCGGGTGCCGCGACGTCGGCCGCGAGCAGCGCCCGGACATCGGATGCCGCGACGTCGGCCCCGAGCGGCGCACGGGCCGAGGCTCCTGTCTCGGCCCCACCGGTGGTGCCGGCGCCCGCGCTGCCGAGCTGGCCACCGTCCACCGCCGGCACGCCGGCGACCGGTGGTACGGGCTACCGGACGACCACGCCGCCGGGAGGCCCCGCCCGGCGGGACGCGCCGGCCGGCCCGCACGCCGGAAGGCGCAACGGCGGCACCGACCTGGCGGGCACCGTCTACGGCGGCGGTGAGGGGCCGGGATTCGCCACGATCGCCCTGCCGGCCAACGCGGCGGTGGAGAATTCCGGGTCGCTGACCGGGCACATCCTCGCCCAGGGTTGGTCGGACACGCCGGCCGAGCGATCGCGAAACACCCGGGTGGTGATCGTCCTGATCGCCGCGTTGGGGCTGCTGGTGGGGATCAGCGTGCTGGTCGTCCTGCTCGCGAACGATGCCCTGGACGGCCTGGTGGGCAGCGTGCTCAACGGCTGATCCGGCGGCCGGGCGGGTTCGCGGGTCCGTGAGTCCGCCCACTACCGTCGGTCAACCGGCTGGCGGCTTCGCCGAAGCGCCGTACACTGGTCGAGATCACTGACCCGGCGCGCGTGGTGCGCGCCCTTGGGCGATCTTGCGGGCGATCCGGCGGCACAGCCGCGGCAGGCCATCGCGAAGATGCGCCCCGCTCGAAAGGCATTTGTTGACCACCTCTGCTGACTCCAGCACCGTTTCGTCCGTTTTCGATTCCACCCCGGTGGCGATCGACGCAGCCCCGGAGACGTCCAGCGTCGTCGCGGCCGAGCCGGTCTCGACCGAGAACACTCCGTCCGAGACCGCCGAGCCGATCGACTTCGCCGGCCTGGGTCTGCCCGAGCCGCTGGTTCGTGCCCTGGCCCGCCAGGGCATCACCGCTCCGTTCGAGATCCAGCGGGCCACCGTTCCGGACGCCCTCGCCGGCCGGGACGTGCTGGGCCGTGGGCAGACCGGGTCGGGCAAGACGCTCGCCTTCGGCCTGCCGATGATCGCTCGGCTCGCCACCCGCAACCGGGCCCGGCCGATGCGGCCGCGCGCCCTGGTCCTGGTTCCCACCCGTGAGCTGGCCATGCAGGTCAACGATGCGCTGGTGCCGCTGGGCAAGTCCGTCGGCATCTTCTTGAAGACCGCCGTCGGCGGCGTTCCGTACGACCGCCAGATCGACGCGCTCCGGCGCGGCGTGGAGGTCATCGTTGCGACCCCGGGCCGGCTCGGCGACCTGATCGAGCGGGGCATCTGCCAGCTCGACGACGTCGAGGTGACGGTGCTCGACGAGGCTGACCAGATGGCCGACATGGGCTTCCTGCCCGAGGTGACCGAACTGCTGGCGAAGACGCCGGCCAACGGTCAGCGGCTGCTCTTCTCGGCCACCCTCGACGGTGACGTCGACGCGCTGGTCAGGCGGTTCATGAACGACCCGGTGACCCACTCCACCGCGCCGTCCACCGCGTCGGTGTCCACCATGGATCACCACATGCTCCTGATCCCGCCGCACGAGAAGTTCCCGGTGGCCGCGTCGATCGCCGCCCGGGACGGGCGGACCATGGTCTTCGCCCGCACCCAACTGGGTGTGGACCGGCTCGTCGAGCAGCTCGCGGCGGTCGGCGTACGGGCCGGTGGGCTGCACGGCGGCAAGACCCAGCGGATGCGGACCAAGACCCTGGCCGAGTTCCGTGAGGGCCGGATGAACGTCCTGGTCGCCACGGATGTGGCGGCCCGGGGCATCCACGTCGACGGGGTCACCCTCGTGCTGCACGTCGACCCCCCGAAGGACCCGAAGGACTACCTGCACCGCGCCGGCCGCACCGCCCGGGCCGGCGAGTCCGGCGCGGTCGCCACGCTGGTGCTGCCCAAGCAGCGTCGTACCACCCTCGCCATGCTGGAGAAGGCCGGCGTGGCGCCGGCCGAGACCCGCGTCCGGGTCGGCGACCCGGTGCTGGCCGAGCTGATCGGCGCCCGCGAGCCCAGTGGCGTCCCGGTTCGCGTGGAAGCGGAGCCTCGCGGCTTCGGCGACCGCTCCGGCGGCGCGCGCCGCTTCGACGACCGTTCCGGGGGTCCGCGCCGCTTCGGTGACCGGCCGACCGGCGAGCGCCGCTACGGCGACCGCCCGCAGGGTGAGCGCCGCTACGGCGACCGCCCGACCGGCGACCGGCAGTACGGCGACCGCCCGCAGGGCGACCGCCGCTACGCCGATCGGGACAGCCGGGGTTACGGCGACCGACCCACCGGCGAACGGCGCTACGGCGACCGCCCGCAGTTCGGCGACCGGGACGGCCGGGGCGACCGACCGACCGGCGAGCGGCGCTTCGGCGACCGACCGCAGGGCGAGCGCCGCTACGGCGATCGTCCGACCAGCGACCGGCAGTACGGCGACCGACCGCAGGGTGAGCGCCGCTACGGCGACCGTCCGACCAGCGACCGGCAGTACGGCGACCGACCGCAGGGTGAGCGCCGCTACGGCGACCGTCCGACGGGCGACCGTCCGACCGGCGACCGGCAGTACGGCGACCGGCCCACCGACGAGCGGCGTTTCGCCGACCGGGACACCCGGGGTGGTTACCGCTCCGAGGGTCGCGGTCGGGACGACCGGCCGCGCGACGACCGTCGCGGTTTCGGCGGCCGGCCGGCGGCGCGTACCCACTGATCCCACTGATCCACCGGAACGCCGTCGCGGAGCCCACGCTTCGCGGCGGCGTTCGCGCATGCCGTGGCCGATGTCGGTCTGGTCGCGTAACGTCCGGCTCATGGCGACCATGGCGAAGTCGATCTTCTGGTCCCGGACGGACACCGCCGGCAGTGAGCAGGCTCTGTTCACCGACGGCGACGGGTTGGCGGCGCGGGGCACGCTGCTCGCCGTGGACCCGATTCCGTTCACCGCCCGCTACCGGCTGACCACGGCGCCCGACTGGAGCACCGCCCGCGTCGAGGTCGAGGCCGAGGGGTCGGGCTGGCTGCGCCGGGTGACGTTGGAGCGGGCCGCGTCCCGGTGGCGGGTGACCACCGCCGAGCAGGGCGACCTGGACGCGGCGCTGACCAGGGCCGGGCATCCCCGGTCCGGCCTGCCGGGCACCGACGACCCGGATCGCCTGGCCGAGGCGCTCGACGTCGACCTGAGCGGCTCGCCGCTGTTCAATGCCGTCCCGGTGCGCCGGCTCGGGCTGACCAGCGGGCCGGCCGACATGCCGCGCCGGATCACCGTCGCGTGGGTGCTGCTGCCCGGCCTGGAGGTGGTGCCGGCCGAGCAGATCTACACCGGGCTCGGGCCGGGCCGGGTCCGGTTCGCCAGCGGCACCTTCACGGCCGACATCGACCTGGACGCCGACGGCTACGTGGTGCGCTACCCCGGCCTGGCGGAGCGCATCGACCCACGGTGACCGAGCCGATCCGACAGGCCCGCAGCCGAAGCCAGGCCGCACGGAGGCAGAGCCCTAGGAGCAGGGGACGCGCTGCTCAGGCGGGCCAGGCGCCGCTGGTCAGGAAGCGCTCGATGGTGGCGGCATGGGGCGCCAGATCGAGGCCCTGGGCGGCCACCCAGTCGTCGGAGTAGTACGTGTCGGCGTACCGGTCACCGGCGTCACAAATCAGGCTGACCACCGAGCCGGTCCGGCCCTCGGCGAGCATCTCGGCGATCAGGCCGAACGCGCCCCACAGGTTGGTGCCGGTGGAGCCGCCCACCCGGCGGCCGAGCACCGCTGAGCCGGCGCGCATCGCGGCCAGCGAGGCGGCGTCCGGCACCTGGACCATCCGGTCCACGACCGACGGCAGGAAGGACGCCTCGACGGTGGGCCGACCGATCCCCTCGATGCGGGAGCCCCTGCCGGTGCGCACCGACCAGTCGGCGGCCAGCCAGGCCGGATAGAAGGCGGAGTTCTCCGGGTCGACGACGCAGAGCTTGGTGGCCAGGCGGCGGTAGCGGGCGTACCGGCCGATGGTGGCGCTGGTGCCCCCGGTGCCGGCGCCCACGACGACCCACGCCGGGATCGGGTGGCGTTCCAGCCCCAACTGCGCGTAGATCGACTCGGCGATGTTGTTGTTGCCCCGCCAGTCGGTGGCCCGCTCGGCGTACGTGAACTGGTCCATGAAGTGGCCGCCGGAGTCCTCGGCCAGCCAGCGGGCCTCGACCACGACGCCCGCCGGGTCGTCCACCAGATGGCAACGGCCGCCCTGGAACTCGATCTGCGTGATCTTCTCGGGCGAGGTGGAGGCGGGCATCACGGCGATGAACGGCAACCCGAGCATCCGGGCGAAGTACGCCTCGGAGACCGCCGTGGAGCCCGAGGACGCCTCGACGATCGTGGTGCGCGGCCCGATCCAGCCGTTGCAGAGGCCGTAGAGGAACAGCGAACGGGCCAGCCGGTGCTTCAGCGAGCCGGTCGGGTGTGACGATTCGTCCTTGAGGTAGAGGTCGATTCCCCAGTCCCGGGGCAGTGGGAACGGCAGCAGGTGGGTGTCGGCCGAGCGGTTCGCGTCCGCCTCGACGGCGGCGATCGCCTCGGTCACCCAGCTGCGGCTGGCCTCGTCGCACCGGTCGAGATGAGTCACGCGGGAAACCTAGCAAGCAGGCCAGCGGCGCTCAGCCGCGGTCCGGAGGCGTCGAGCGGCGTGACTGTCGGCGTTGCCCGGCCCGGCCGACGGCCTGGACGAGAGGGCTCAGTCCGACGGCGAGTCGGGGCAGGGCGTCCAGCAGCCGGACCTGGGCGCCTCGCCAGCGGGGCAGGCTGACCACCGGGCGGGGCCGGCGGGCCAGCCGGGCCGCCCGGGCGGCCACCCGCTGCGGGGTCAGCATCGACCCGGTGAACGAGGCCAGCGCGCCCGGGTCGTCCAGCCGGTCGTGCAGCATCGGGGTCCAGATGCCGTCCGGGCAGAGGCAGGAGACGTGCACCCGCCGGTACCCGGCCATCCGCAGGTCAGAGAGGGTGCCGAGGCTGAAGGCCAGCAGTGCGTGCTTGCTGGCGGCGTACACCGTCTCGCCAGGTGCGGCGATGAGCCCGGCCAGCGAGACGATGTTCAGGACGTGGCCGTGGCCCTGGTCGCGCATGACCGCCAGCGCGGCGAGTGTGCCGTTCATGGCACCGAGCGCGTTGACGTCGAGCACCCGGCGGCGGGTCGGCCCGTCGTGCTCCCAGGAGGGGCCGGTGACCAGGATGCCGGCGTTGTTGACCCAGAGGCCGAGGCCGCCTCGACTCGCGGCGGTCGCCGCGATCTCGGCGCACGCGGCCTCGTCGCGGACGTCCAGTGCGGCCGACCAGCCGCCGAACGGCACGGCGGCGGCCGCTGCCGCGTCCGGGTCGAGGTCGGTGAGCAGCACCGACCAGCCGTCGGCGTGCAGCGCGGCGGCGACGGCGCGGCCCAGGCCGCCGGCGGCCCCGGTCACCACGGCCGCGCCGCGTCCCGGCAAGGTCATCGGCGCACGCTACCGCCGCGCGCCGGACGGCACCAGGGGTACGCGGCGCAGCAGGGTCAGGCGGGCGGCGGGCCGAGCGGCTGGGGGCGGTTCTCCCACTTGGTGGAGAGGGCGATGGCGGTGCGCGTCGAGGCGACCCCGGGGGTCCGGTTCAGCCGCACGATGAGCTGCTCCAGCTCGGCGATCGTGCCGACCCGGGCCTTGAGCAGGAACGACTCGACGCCGGCCATGAAGTAGCAGGATTCGATCTCGGGCAGCACCCGCAGCGACTCCAGCATGTCGTCGGAGTCCGCGCCGGAGTCCTCGACGATGCCGATGAGCGCCGTGACACCCAGGCCGATCGCCTCGGGTTCCACGTCCGCGCGGTAGCCCCGGACCACGCCACTGCTCTCCAGCTTGCCGACGCGTTCGTGCACGGCGGGGGCGGAGAGGCCCACCTGCCGGGCAAGCTCGGCGTACGAGAGGCGGGCGTTGCCCCGCAGCAGGTCGACGAGGCTCAGGTCGATGGCGTCCACGGAGAGTGACCTTAACGTGTTGGGCGTAACGCGACGCCTTCGGCATCCGTTGGTCAGAACAGTGAGTAACCGTTCATAAACTGACCGTCTAGGTAGGGGTTGCACCAGTACCATTTACTAACTTCCCAGTCAGTGCATTTTTCGCGTTTGGCGGACAGGCCAGGTCCCTGGTGCTGTAATTGCCATACGTCCCTCATGACGGCTCTGGGCTCGCACCAGCCGGGGGCAGTGTGTTCAGCCAGGGGCTTCGTCGACGCGAGGAGGGGGCTGTGGACACTGGAGATCGCCTGCTGACACCGGGTGAGGTCGCCGCGCTGTTTCGGGTGGACCCGAAAACTGTGACGAGATGGGCGGCGGCCGGCCGGATAGGAAGCATCCGGACTCCAGGCGGGCATCGCCGGTTTCGGGAATCCGAGGTGCGGGCCCTGCTTGAGGGGGAGGGCATGCTGGACGAGGTGGACGAGGTCGGAAAGCCACGCAACGTGGGTCCGGCTGCCTCCACCGGGCCGGGTCCGGCCAACGCCGGCATGTACTGAACTGGTGCGGACAACGTCAGGCGGACCGGACACCAGTCCGGTCCGCGTCCCGCTGCGACAACCGGCCGGGCGTCCCGGCCGAACAGGCTGAGCCGACGGCTCAGCCCCGGGCCGCGCCGAGCTGGCCGGACCAGCGGCGGAACAGGGTGTGTGGCACGCCGAGCGCGTCCAGCACCTTGCCGGCCACGAAGTCGACCAGTTGCTGCGCGCTGGCAGCCGCGCCCGCGCCGTAGAAGCCGGGGCTGGCCGGCAGCACCACCGCCCCGGCGTCGTGCAACGCGAGGAGATGCTCCAGGTGACTGCGGGTCACCGGCGTCTCCCGGGGCACCACCACCACCGGTCGGCGCTCCTTGAGGTTGACCTCGGCGGCGCGTTGCAGCAGGTCCTTGGAGAGCCCGATCGCGATGCCCGCGCAGGCCGCCGTGCTCGCGGGCACGACCGCCATTCCGCGTACCCGGTAGGAGCCGCTGCTGGGCCCGGCGGCCAGGTCACCCGCCGGCCAGTGCCGTACGTCCGCGTCGGTCAGGTCCCGGCCGAGCCAGGCGGCGAGGTCCTCGGCCCAGTGCGCGTCGCGGAACGACCGGCCGGTCTCGTCGAGCACGGTGAGCCGTGCCGCCCGGGACACGATGAGGTCGACCGACTCGCCCGCGTCGAGGAGCCCGCCGACGACGGCCGCCGCGTACGGCGTGCCGGAGGCTCCGGAGACCCCGACCACCCATGGTTCCCGCATACCTTCAGCCTGCCTGGTCGGCATCGCACGCCGGTGGGCACCCCCGCGATCCGGTCGACGCGAGCCGTCCGAGATGTCCGGGCGGGTCTCTGCTCGTCCCGCCGACCTGACATGCTGCCGGTGGCGATTCGCACCGGGAGCAGATCGCGCGGGAGGCATCGGTGACGACCGGCGAGGTCCTCTGGGCGCTGCGCGCCGAATGCCCGATTCCGGCCCGGTCCTCGCCGCACGCGGACCGGGTCCAGCAGTGGCTGCTCGGTCTGCTGCCCGAGCTGGGTCTGCCGCTGGACGACGCCGCGCTGCACCGGCTGGCCCGGGGCGGCTTCGCCCGGTACGCGGGGCGGCTCTACCCGGACGCCAGCGAAGCCGACCTGCGGGTGCTGACCGCCCTCTTCACCTGGTTCTTCCTCGTCGACGACGCGTGCGACGGGCCGAACCGGCTCGATCCGGCGCAGATCCGGGCGCTACGCGACGGGACGCTGGCACTGCTGCACGACGGCCCCCGGCTCCGGCACGGCGGCCTGACCGGTCCGCTGCGGCGGCTGCTGGTGCTGGCCTGGCGGGAGCCGCGCCGCCGGATGCCGGCCCGGTGGCGGCAGCGCTTCGCCGACGCGGTGGCCCGGCACCTCGACGGCACCTGGCGGGAGGCGGTCAACAAGGAGGCCGGCCGCCGTCCCAGCGTCGGCGAGTACGTCGAGTTGCGGCGGGAAACCTCGGCGGCGGAGGTGTCGTACCCGCTGGTGGAGTTCGTCAGCGGCCGACCGCTGCCCGACGCGGTCTACCACCATCCGCTGCTGCGGCAGGTCGCGCGCACCGGCAACGACCTGCTCTCCTGGTACAACGACGTGGCCTCGCTGGACCGGGACCGGGCCACCTCGGGCGGGCACAACCTGGTCCTGGCCACGCAGGCCGAGCAGGGCGTGTCGGCGGCGGAGGCGGTCGACCGGGTGGCCGAGCGCTGGCGGGAGTCGATGCGACAGTTCGTGGCGCTCCGCGCCGCCGTGCCGTCGTTCGGGCCGGCGTTGGACGAGGCGGTCACCGACCATCTCGACGGGGTCGCGTACGCGGTGCGCGGCACCATCGACTGGACGCTGGAGAGCGCCCGCTACCCGACCAACGCCTAGGGGCGCAGGTCGAGGCGGATCACCAGGTCGAGCAGGGCGAACACGAACAGCGCGATGCCGACGAAGCCGTTGGCGGTGAAGAACGCCCGGTTGACCTTGCTGAGGTCGGTCGGGCTGACCACCAGGTGCTGGTAGCCGAACGCGACAGCGGTCAACGCCAGCCCGATCCACCAGAGCCAACCGAAGCCGACCAGCGCGCCGAACCAGATGAACAGCGCGAACGTCACCACGTGCGCGACGGTGGAGGCGTGCAGGGCGAAGCGCCGGCCGTACCGGGCGGGCACGCTGCGCACGCCGATCTCCTGGTCGATCTCGGAGTCCTGGCAGGCGTAGATCAGGTCGAAGCCGCCGATCCACAGGCCGACCGCCGCGCCGAGCAGCCAGGCCGGCCAGGAGCCGTCCAGGGTGCCGGTGACCGCGAGCCAGGCGCCGACCGGGCCGACCGCCTGGGCGATCGCGAGGATGGCGTGCGGCCAGTTGGTGAACCGCTTGCCGTACGGGTAGACGACCAGCGGCACCACGGCGAGCGGCGCCAGTACCAGGCAGAGGGGGTTGAGCAGCGCGGCGGCGGCGAGGAACACCACAAGCGCGACGGCCGCGCCGGTCCAGGCCGTCCGCACGCTCACGGCCCCGGTGACCAGTTCCCGTCCGGCGGTACGCGGGTTCCGGGCGTCGATGCGCCGGTCGAGGATCCGGTTGGCGGCCATCGCGAACGTCCGCGCGCCGACCATCGCCACGGTGATCAGCAGCAGGTCGAGCCACCGCACGTGCCCGCCGTTGACCTGCATGGCGGTCAGCGCCGACAGGTACGCGAACGGCAGCGCGAACACCGAGTGCTCGATCGCGACGAGCTTGAGGAAGGACTTGACCCGGCCCGGCTTCTCCACCGGTGCGTCGAGGACGGCCATCAGATCCCGTACTCCTTCCAGCGCTTGTCGACCAGGGCCGCGACTTCCGGGGCCATGGTCATCTCCTCCGGCCAACCGCGGGTGTAGCCCTCGGTGGGCAGCTTGCGGGTCGCGTCGACGCCGGCCTTGCCGCCCCAGAACTGCTGGTACGACGAGTGGTCGAGGTGGTCCACCGGACCCTCGGTCAGCAGCAGGTCACGGGCGTAGTCGACGTTGCCGAACGCGCGGAAGGCGACCTCGTTGTAGTCGTGCACGTCGCAGTCCTCGTCGACGATCACGATCAGCTTGGTGAGCGACATGAGGTGCGCGCCCCAGATCGCGTTCATCACCTTCTGCGCGTGCTTCGGGTAGCGCTTGCGAATGGAGACGATCGCGCAGTTGTGGAACACCCCGGCGGCCGGCAGGTCGTAGTCGACGATGTCCGGGATCATCAGCTTGAGCAGCGGCTGGAAGATCCGCTCGGTGGCCTTGCCGAGGCCGTGGTCCTCCTGCGGCGGCTTCGACGTGACGATCGAGTGGTAGACCGGATCGCGCTGCGTGGTCATCGTCTCGATGTGCAGCACCGGGAACGGCTCGACCGGCGTGTAGTAGCCGGTGTGGTCGCCGAACGGCCCCTCGGGCAGCCGCTCGCCGGGCTCCAGGTAGCCCTCCAGGACGATCTGCGCGTGCGCCGGCACCTGCAACGGGACGGTGAGGCAGTCGACCATCTCCACCCGCTCGCCCCGCAGGAACCCGGCGAACAGGTATTCGTCGATGTCGCCGGGAAGCGGCGCGCTGGCCGCGTACGAGACGACCGGGTCGCAACCGATGGCGATCGCGACCGGCAGGCGCTGGCCGAGCCGCTCGGCGACCGCGTGGTGCGCGGTCGAATCCTTGTGGATCTGCCAGTGCATGCCCAGCGTGTTCCGGCCGTGCTGCTGGAGCCGGTAGAGGCCCAGGTTGCGCTTGCCGGTCTCCGGGTGCTTGGTGTGGGTCAGCCCGTAGTTGTGGAAAATCCCACCGTCGCCGGGCCACACCTGCAACCCCGGCAGCCGGCCCAGGTCGACGTCGTCGCCGGAGTAGACGACCTCCTGGCAGGGCGCGGTCTTGACCTTGCGCGGCGGCACCGACTTGAGCTGCATGACCTTGCCGAGGCCCTCGCGGATGCCGGACCAGCCGACCGGCAGCTCCGGCTTGATCAGCGCGCCGATCCGGGCGCCGACCTCGTCCAGCGAGTCGACGCCAAGGGCCATCGCCATCCGCTTCTCGGTGCCGAACAGGTTGATCGCCACCGGCATCTCGCCCCGGGTGGGGTGCTCGAAGAGCAGCGCCGGCCCACCGGCGCGCACCGTGCGGGTGACCACCTCGCTGATCTCCAGGGTCGGGTCGACGGGGACGTCGACCCGACGCAGCTCCCCCGCGCGCTCCAGCGCCGCGAGAAAGTCCTTGAGATCGGTGTACGGGAAGCCACGAGCCGCCATGACGCCCAGTCTCCCGCACCGGGTCCGGGGTGGCCCACAGCGGGTGCTGTGACACCCGCGACGGCCCGGGGTCGACTGCCGTCCGCGGCTCCGGCGGGCGCGGCGCGGCCACCGGCCAGGTCGGCGCGGGCCACCGCCCAGCGACAGCTCCTGGACCGGCGGCGCGGTCGTTCGGCGCGGTCAGTCGGTGCGGGCCAGCTCGACGAAGGCGCGCCACGCGGCCGGGCTGAAGGTCAGCACGCCGCCGTCGCGGTCCTTGGAATCGCGGACGTGCACCCGGTCGGGCAGGTTGTCGGCGACCTCGACGCAGGCGCCGCTGTTGTTGCCGCTCCGGGTGGACTTGTGCCAGCGGGCTCCGGTCAGATCCATGGCTTCACGATCTCCTCGAGCAGGTCGATGGACTGCTGCCGGGGCAGCGCGTCACTGCGCAGACTCTCCCACCTTCCGAGCAGGGTCGCCACCTCGTTGTTCTCGTCGACGGCGGTGCCGCCGGTCTGGTTGTCGAGGAAGCCGAGCCAACTGCCGTCGGCGGTGCGACCGAGGATGAACGGCCCGAACAGGCCGGCGTGCAGCCCGACCGCCTGCGGCAGCACGTGCACCCGGATGTGCGGCCGACGGGCGCACGCCACCAGGTGCCGGAGCTGATCGGCCAACACCCCGGCGCAGCCCTCGGCGAAGCGCTGCAACGCGGCCTCGTCGATCACGGCGGTGAGCTGTGGCGGATGCTCCCGGTCGAGGATCACCTGCCGCTCCAGCCGGGCGGCCACCAACTCCTCCACCCGCTCGGCGGTGAGCCCCAGGTCGAGCCGGAACACCGCGCGGGCGTAGTCGGCGGTCTGCAACAGGCCGGGGATCATCGTCGACTCGAAGCAGCGCAACTGGGTGGCGACCCGCTCGACCTCCAACCAGGGCCGGAACCAGACCGGCTCACCGTCTCGCCGGCCCAGCTCGCGCAGCGAGACCAGCAGCCCACCGGTGTCGAGCACCTCGTCGGCCCGGGTCAGGTACGCCAGGTTGGGCACGGTCTGGCCCAACTCGACCGCCGACACCATGGAGGGCGAGTAGTGCGCCCGCTTGCCGTACTCCTCCTGACTCATGCCGGCCGCGAGCCGCGACCGGCGGAGCTGGTCCCGGATCATCGCCACCGTCGACACCACTGGGGCCATTCGCCCGCCTCCCGCCGTGAATGAAGGACCACATCGATCCGCCTGCCGCAAGGTAGCGAACTCGCGACCCTGAGTCAGCATCCAACGGCCATATCGGGGTATCGCGAGTCTCAAAGCGGGCGGACGGAGGCAGCGATGGGGGCGGAGCGGATGCCGGCGGGGTTTACTGAGCAACAGGCGCGGATCGGCGAGATCACCATGAACTACGTCCGGGGCGGCAGCGGCCCGCCACTGGTGCTGCTGCACGGCTATCCGCAGTGTTCGCACATGTGGCGGCACCTGCTGCCCGAGCTGGGACGCTCCTACGACGTGGTCGCGCCCGACCTGCGCGGCTTCGGGGACAGCGACGCCGCCGCCGGCGGGTACGACAAGAAGACGGTGGCCGCTGACCTGCACGGACTGCTCGACCAGCTCGGCCTGACCGCCGACCTGCGAGTGGTCGGGCACGACCTGGGAACGATGGTGGCGTACGCGTACGCCGCCGCCCATCCGGAGCGGGTGAGCCGGCTGGCGCTCACCGAGGCGCCGATTCCCGACGAGAGCATCTACACGTTCCCCGCGCTCACCGCGGCCGGGCCGGGGGTGTGGAACTTCGGCTTCTTCTCGATCGGCAACGGGCTCGCGGAGGAGCTGGTCCGCGGGCGGGAGTCGCTCTGGGTGGACCGGTTCACCGATGCCCTGATGGTGCGCAAGAGCAGCATCGCCGCTCCCGACATCGAGGAGTACGCCCGCCACCTGCGCGACCCGGCGCACCTGCGGGCCAGCTTCGCCTACTTCCGGGCGTTCGATCAGGACATCGTCGACAACGCGGCGTACCGGGCCACGAAGCTGACGATGCCGGTGCTGGCCGTCGGCGCGTCGGCCAGCCTCGGTGGACAGGTCGCCGAGCAGGTCCGCCGGTACGCCGACACGGTCCGCGGCGAAGTGATCGACGACTGCGGACACTGGCTGTACGAGGAACGCCCGGACGAGATGCTGGCCCTGCTGCGCGACTTCCTCGGTGCGGGCTGAGGGCCGCCGCCGCTGGTCAGCCCTGCGGCGGCGGGCGATGCGGCGGTCAGGCGGCGGGCGCCCAGGCGTGGGCGGCCAGCGGCGGGTCGAGCGGCGCGCGGGTGAGCCGGTTGGCGAAGGCGGACATCGTGTACGCCCCGACGCCGAGCACCACCTCCAGCGCCTGCCGGGGCTGGTAGCCGGCCGCCAGGAAGGCTTCCAACTCCTCGTCGGGCACCGCGCCCTGGTGCCTGAGCACGGCCAGCGTGAACTGGCGCAGCGCCTCCAGTCCCGGCTCGGGCAGCTCCGTGCCGGCGCGCAGCGCGGTGATCAGCGCGGTGCTCGCGCCGATCTCGGTGAGCTTGCCGGTGTGCAGGGCCACGCAGACGTGGCATTCGTGCGAGGTGGAGACGGTCAGGATGACCACCTCCCGCTCCACCGGCGCGAGGCTGGTCTGTTCGAAGCCCGCGCTGGCGGTGAGGAAGCCGCTGAGCAGCTGTGGCGACTCGGCCATCAGCGCCACCGGGGTGGGCAGCCAGCCGAACCGGCCGCGTACGCCCTCGACGGTCCGGCGGGCGGCGGTGGGTGCGGTCTCGGCGGTGTGGACGGGAAAGACGGACATGGTTACCTGCTTCCACGGCGTACGCCGTAAGATGGTCAACGTGGTTGACCAAATAGTAAACGTGGTTGTCGAACATGGCAACCGCTGATCCCGCCCGGCCCGGCTTCCAACTCCCGCTGCTGCTGCTGGCCGGCTTCCGCACCCTGATCGACGACCTGCACGCCGAACTGGCCCGGCAGGGGCATCCCGAGCTGCGCCCGTTGCACGGCTTCGTGTTGCAGGCCGTCGGGGTGCACGGCACCACCGCCACCGAGCTGGGCCAACGGCTGGGCATCTCCAAGCAGGCGGCCGGCAAGACGGTCGACCGGCTGGTCGCCGTCGGCTACCTGGAACGGGTCGACGATCCGTCCGACGCCCGCCGCCGGCTGGTCCGGGTGACGGAACACGGCGCCGACGGGCTACGCCGCTCGGCGGAGATCTTCGACCGGCTGCGCGAGCAGTGGGCCGAGGCCCTGGGCGAGGAACGGGTCGCCGCCCTGGAGGACGACCTGCGCACGATGGCCTCGGCCAACTGGTTCCGCCTGGACGTGCCGGGCTGGTTCGGCGGCTGACCCTGCTCCACACCGGATCGCCGACGTGGTGTGCAGGACGCCACCCCATCGGCGTGGGTCAAGCCCTGCGGACACATCTCACCGGTCCTGGCCGAACGGCCGGACCCCGGCGCAGGCTGGGGGCATGTCGGACGCGTACGTCGACGGCGACCCGGACGGGTTGTCGCCGCTGCTGGTCGAGCTGCGCGACACCATCGCCCGGGAGCTGCACGCGCAGGTGGCGCTGCGGGGCGAGCGGATCGGGCTGGCCGACCTGCCCGAGGTGTCCTATCAGGTCACCATCCAGGTCGAGCGGGCGTTGCGCCGCTGGCGACCCGGGCCGCCGCCACGCGGCGAGGCCCGTTCCGACGGTATTCAGGCTCCGATCGACTGATCGAGAACTGTCACAGGCGATCTCTAGGATCAGGGGTGCCGGTCGGGTCGGGTCGCAGCAGCCCCGGCTTCTACCGACCGGCTCATCCCTCACCAAGGAGATCGATGAGATCTGTGCACGTTACGCGTGGCAGGCTCCTGCGCGGTCTGAGCGCGCTGGTCGTGGCCACCACGGCGGTCGGCGTGGTGGCCGGTCCCGCTGCGGCCGCTGACGACCCCGGTTGGGTCAGCGGCTGGCTGGGGGACCTGACGGTCGGCGGCCCCGGTGCTCCCGCCCGGACGGTGCCGCTCACCCTGACCAGCACCGGGGCCACCCAGCCCCGGGTGACCATCGACCTGGCCGGCCTGGCCGGCGTGGCCACCGCCAGCTTCCCCGACTGGTGCGTCACCGGGGCCACCTCGGTCACCTGCCCGATGCCACCGAACGCCGTCGACGACTTCGGCACGCTCACCGGAACCGTGCCGGTGGTGTTCCGGGCCGCTCCCGGTGCCGCCGACGGCGTGACCGGCACGCTCGACTACACGGCGTTCGGCGAGCAGACCGAGGCGTACACCCAGCAGGCGACGATCACCGTGCGGTCCGGGCCCGACCTGCTCGACATGGTCGACGAGTACGTCTCCGGCGTCGAGGTGGGCGACACGCACCCCGTCCCGGTGGCCGTGGTCAACGCCGGTGACCAGCCGACCGTGGACCTGCGGCTCACCATGCGCTTCCCGGTGGGCCTGGTCCCGGCGAGCTACCGCAACTGCCGGTACGGCACCGACCAGGTGCTCGCCACCGTGGCCGTCTGCACCGTGCGCGGCACCTTCGCGCCCGGCCAGCGGCACGAGCTGCGCGGCGGGCTCGCCACCACGGTCGGCCCGGCCACCCTCGGCGACAAGCGGATCACGCAGATCGTGGAGCCGCTGGCCAGCGCCGGGCCGCTGCCCAGTGGTGTGAAACTCGCGCGCCGCGAGGCCGACCAGGCACTGCGGCTGCGCGCGGTCGGGCGGCCGCTCGGCGTGATCCCGGTCGAGGTGACCGGCGCTGGCGGGCAGACCTACCTGCGGAACGTCCAGGGCGCCTTCGACATCGTCGCCGAGGGCGCAACCGTCACCGGGGCCGTCGGTGACACCGTCCGGGTCACGGTGGGCCTCCGCAACGAGGGCCCCGGTGTCCCGGACGCCACCAACTCCGGTGACGGCGTCGGCGCCTTCCTCTTCGTGCCGCCGGCCGGCACCACAGTGCTCGCCAACCCGTCGGGCTGCTGGCTCAACGGCGACGATGAGACCGCCGGAGACGCCCCGACGACCTGGTACTGCAACGGGCCGGGGGCCGTGTTCCCGGCCGGGACGAGCCACACGGTCACCTTCGACCTGCGCATCGACAGCCTCACCGGAGCCGCCGGCGAGGTGCAGCCGTACGGCCGCTACCCCCGGGTTGACGACGACCCGAGCAACGACATCGCCCCGGTGACCGTGAGCTGACCAGGGCAACGAAAGACGGCGGGCCGGTCACGGACGATTCCGTGGCCGGCCCGCGCGTCGTCGACCAGGGTCAGTTCAGCCCGCCGTACGAGTGCAGGCCGGTGAAGAAGATGTTCACGCCGAACAGGTTCATCAGCATGGTGAGGAAGCCGATCACCGCGATCCAGGTGGCCACGTTGCGCTTCACGCTGGGCGTGGCGCGAGCGTGCAGGTAGCCGGCGTAGACGACCCAGGAGATGAACGCCCAGGTCTCCTTCGGGTCCCAGCCCCACGGCCGGCCCCAGGCCGCCTCGGCCCAGATCGCGCCGGCGATGACCGCGAACGTGAAGATCGGGAACGCGAACGCGTGCAGCGCGAAGGTCAGCCGCTCCAGGCTGACCGCGCCGGGCAGCCGCTTCGCGAGGGTGTACGGGAAGCTCCGCTTGCCCTGCTCGTACCCGTTGCGCATCAGGAAGCCGACCGCCGGCACCGCGCCGAGCAGGAAGATGCCGGACGCGAAGACGATGGTCGAGACGTGGATGACGAACCAGTACGAGTTCAGGGCTGGCACCAGCGGCACGATCGGCACGTACAGGACCAGCTCGGCGGTGGCCACCAGCAGCACCATCACCAGGGTCAGGAACAGCCCGAGCTTGCGTAGCGCCGGCCGCTTCCAGAGCACCACGAGCCAGGCCGCCACCCCGATGAACGTCACCGTGAGCACGAACTCGTACATGTTGCCCCAGGGCATCCGGTCAGCGGCCAGACCCCGCGTGACCAGCGCCGCGAGGTGCAGCACGGCTGCCAACGCGGTGGCCCCCACCGCGACCAGGCCGGCGATCCGGGCCCGACGCGCCGCGCCGTCGGCCGTCGGCGGGACCGGCGCGGGCGGCTCCGGGATGACGCCACCGCCACCGCCGACCCCCGCCCCCACCAGCTCGCGGGCGGGCGACGCCACGGCGACCCGGGTACGCGCGTTGCCCAGCGCGTACTCGACGGCGTGACTGATCATCGCGATCAGGTACGTCAGGATCGCGAAGGTCACCAGATTGTCGGAGAGCGCGGACATCACTCGGTCCCTTCTCGCACGCCGGCCCGGTCGCTGGAGTCAGCGTCGGTGCCGGCCCGCTCGGCAGCCCCGTCGGCACCGCTCACGGCGGTGACGAGCTGGGCGAACTCGTCGGCGAACCCTGGATAGTCGGTGCGCGGCAACCCACCGGCCTCCATCAAGCTACTACCGCCCGTCGGAGATCCATCCGCCGGGTCGGCCGGTGCCACCCGGAAGAACACCCGGCGGCGCCTACCGAAAAGCGAGCCCATCAGCCCGACCAGCAGGGCGCCGCAGCTCACCAGCAGCGGCGTCGAGCCGGGGTCGTGCCGGACGGAGAGCGTCACGTACCGCTCGGTGCCCAGGAACTCGACGGTCGTGCCGTCGTCAAGCGTCCACTTCTCGCCCTTGCGCAGCAGCTTGCTGCCGATCTCCTTGACCTTGCCGTTGCGCACCTGCCGCTGGTCGAGCTGGTAGACCGAGCCGGGGATGCCGGCGTCCAGGCCGAGGTTGCCCCGGTAGGCGACCAGGTTCAGCGCCGGGTTGCGCTCGGTCGGGTACTCGGAGCGGACGAACGGGGCCTGCTGCGGCGCGGTGGGCAGGTAGATGCCGGTGAACGCCATCTGCTCACCCGGTGTCCGCTTGCCGGTGGCCGGGTCGACGTTCGCGTCCGGGAAGGCCGCCAGCCCCTCGCTGGTCAGGCCCATGTCGCCGGTGGTCAGGAACGGCTCGTCACTGACCTGGCTGTTGCCGAACCGGTCGGTGTAGCGGATCACCGGGGCGTACCCGTGGCCGAGCAGGTAGACGCTCGCGTCGGCGAGTCGCAGCGGTGAGTTCACCGAGAAGTCCGCGCTGCGGGTCGGCTCGTCCGGGCCGTCGACGGTCACCCGGGCGTTGAAGAACTCCGGCTGGCCGGACGGCAGGAACCGGGCCTGGAAGTCGTCCAGCCGCAGGCAGAAGCGCGGCAGGTCCGCGCTGTCGACGCGGGGGCCGAGCTTGGCCTCGGCGTACTGCTGGCGGGTGTTGCAGAACGCGTTGTCCGCGCCCGCCACGAGCAGGCGGTTGCCGCTCCAGCCGTACCACGAGCCGAGCGCGACACCGATCAGCACCGCGATCAGCGACGTGTGGAACAGCAGGTTGCCGGTCTCCTTGAGGTAGCCCTTTTCGGCGGAGACCTCGTCGCCGCGAACCTCGACCCGCCAGCGTCGCTTGCGCAGCACCTCGGCGACGGCGGCCGCGCCACCGGCCGGGGCGGGCAGTACGGCGTGCTGCGGCAGCCGCGCCAGCTGCTTCGGCGCGGCCGGTGGCCGCGACCGCAGCGCCCGGACGTGGTCGCGCAGCCGGGGCGTGATGCAGCCGATCAGCGACGTGAACAGCAGCAGGTAGATCGCGGAGAACCAGACCGAACCGAAGACCTCGAACGCGCCGATCCGGTCCAGTCGGGGGGCCCAGTCCGGGTGGTCGGTGAAGTACTGGTTGACCTTCTCCGGGCTGATCCCCCGCTGCGGCAGCACCGAACCCGGGATCGCGGCGATGGCCAGCAGGAAGAGCAGGATCAGCGCCGTACGCATGCTGGTGAGCTGCCGCCACGAGTTGCGCAGCAAGGCCAGCAGCCGATTGGGCCGGCGCCGGGGCGCCGGAGCCACGGTCTCCGGTCGGTCGTCGACGACCGTCATCAGATGCTCACCTCGCCCACCCCGACGGTGGTCTGCAACCAGATCACGAAGCTCTGCCATCCGCCGGTGACCAGCGCCAGGCCGATCAGGATGAGCAGGGCGCCGCCGACCCGGGTGACCCAGCGGCTGTTGCGCCGGATGGCGCGAAAGACCCCGAGCAGGCGCTGGAAGCCCAGCCCGAAGACGACGAACGGTATCCCCAACCCGAGGCAGTACGCCACGGCGAGCACCACGGCGCGGTCGCTCTGACCGCTGGTGGCGGCCATGCCCATCACCGCGCCGAGGGTCGGACCGGTGCACGGCACCCAACTGAGCGCGAAGACCGCGCCGAACACGGGTGCGCCGAGCAGGCCGGCCGACGGCAGCCGGGAGATGCGGAACTCACGTTGCAGGGCGGGAATCATGCCGAGGTAGCCCAGGCCGAGCACGATGATCAGCGCGCCGATGCCGATCTGCAGTTCGCGCTTGTAGTCGAAGAACACCCGACCGATGCCGGCGAACAGGATCGCGGTGGCGACGAAGACGACAGTGAAGCCGGCGATGAAGAGCAGGGTGCCGGCGAGCACCCGCCCCTTGACCGCCGCCGACGGTGCCGTCCGCTCCCGGACCGCGACACCCCCGCCGGTGGTCTCGGCGGGCGCGGGGGCCGTCGCCGGGCGGCGGCCCTCCAGGTCGGCGCCGGCCAGACCGGTGACGTACGACAGGTAGCCGGGGACCAGCGGGAGCACGCACGGGGAGAGGAAGCTGACCAGGCCGGCGAGCGCCGCCGCGCCGATGGCGAGCACCAGCGGCCCGCTCTGGGCCAACTCCTTGAAGGTCTCACCCATCAGTTCGGCGCCGGCTTCTCGGCCGCGACCCGCTCGACGATCGGTTGCAGGCCCTCCTGCTTGACGGCGGCGCGGATCACCACCGCGACCCTGCCCTCCCGGTCGAGCACCACGGTCGCCGGGACGGTGTTCGGCGGGATGTCCAGGTCGAGCGCCAGACGGCTGGACGGGTCGAACAGGCTCGGATAGGTGACCCGGCCCTCCTCGAACGCCTTGGCCTTGTCCCGCTGGTCCTGCACGTTGATGCCGAGGAAGCCCACCCCGGAGCCCTTGGTGGCCTGGTAGGTGGCTTCCAGGTCGTCGGCCTCGGCGCGGCACGGCGCGCACCAGGAGCCCCAGAAGTTGACCACCACGACCTGCCCGCGGGCCGCACTCACGTCGTAGGTGCCGCCGGTGAGCAGCTCACCGGCGAGCTTCGGAGGGGCCGAACGCTGGTCCGGTGCGCACTCGATGATGCCGTCGGAGGTGGTCGAGCAGGTCTTCTCCTGCCCCTTCGACGACGTGCAGCCGACCAGCGCCACCGTGGTGACGGCGGCGAGCAGACCGGCGGTCCACCTCCGGGCGGTCATCAGGCCCCCTTGGCCGTCCGGGCTGTCGCGGAGAGGGCGATGAGGTGCGCGGCCGGCTCGCTGTAGCCGATGCCCACCACCTTCGCGCCGTCGAAGTGGAACGAGGTGAGGCTCGCCAGCCCGCACTGCCGCTTGCGCGGGTCGTGCCAGAGCCGCTTGCGCTCGACGTAGCGGCGCAGCGTCCAGATCGGGAGCTGGTGAGACACCAGCACCGCCTCGCGGCCCTCGGCGGCAACGCGGGCGGCGTGCACGGCGGCGAACATCCGCTCGGCGATCACCCGGTACGCCTCACCCCAGGACGGCGTCACCGGGTCGCGTAGCACCCACCAGTTGCGCGGGTCGCGGAACGACCCGTCACCCGGGGAGACCTTCTTGCCCTCGAACCAGTTGGCGCTCTCGATCAGCCGCTCGTCCACCCCGACCGGCAGCCCGAACTGGGCGGCGATCGGCTCGGCGGTCTGCTGGGCGCGCTCCAGCGGACTGGCCACCACGTGCACGACCTCCCGATCGGCCAGCCCCTGCGCGGCCGCCTTGGCCATCTGCACGCCCAGCTCGGAGAGGCGGAAACCGGGCAGCCGCCCGTACAGGATCTGGTCGGGATTGTGCACCTCACCGTGCCGGAGCACGTGGACCACCGTCTTGCTCACCGTTTACGACCCCCCGTGACCAGCCGCCGCCGCCGCGTTCGCCGCCGTCGGCAGCGCTGCGGCGATGTGCTCCAGAGCGGCGTCGTCGAGCGCCGCCGACACGAACCACGACTCGAACGCGCTCGGCGGCAGGTAGACGCCGGCGGCGAGCATCGCGTGGAAGAACGCCTTGAACGCCGGCACCTGCTGGGTGCGGGCACTGTCGTAGTCGACGACATCGGCATCGGTGAAGAAGATCGAGAACATGTTGCCCGCGTACGACAAACGGTGCGGGACCCCGGCGGCGGCCAGCGCGTCGGACGCGAGCTTGCCCACGACGGCGGCCGTGTCGTCGAGCTTGCGATACAGCGCGTCGTCGGCCAGCCGCAGCGTGGCCAGGCCTGCGGCGCAGGCCAGCGGGTTACCGGAGAGCGTGCCGGCCTGGTAGACCGGGCCGGCCGGCGCGAGACGCGCCATGATGTCCGCGCGCCCGCCGAAGGCCGCCGCGGGCAGCCCACCACCCATGACCTTGCCGTACGTCCACAGGTCGGCGTCGGAGGCGTCGAGGCCGTGCCACCCGGCGCGGGAGACCCGGAACCCGGTCATCACCTCGTCGACCACGAGCAGCGCCCCGTGTGCGTGCGCGATCCGGGCGAGCTGCTGATTGAAGCCGTCGCGGGGGGCCACCACGCCCATGTTGCCGGCGGCGGCCTCGGTGATCACCGCGGCGATGTGCGGGCCCTCGGCGGCGAACGCCTCCTCGACGGCCCGGATGTCGTTGTACGGCAGGACGATCGTCTCGCTGGCCGCCGCGCCGGTGACGCCGGGCGAGTCGGGCAGGCCGAGCGTCGCCACGCCGGAGCCGGCGGAGGCGAGCAGCGCGTCGACATGGCCGTGGTAGCAGCCGGCGAACTTGACGATCTTGGAACGGCCGGTGAAGCCGCGAGCCAGCCGGATCGCCGACATGGTGGCCTCGGTGCCGGAGTTGACCAGGCGCACCTGCTCCACCGGCGTCCGGTCGACGATCTCGGCGGCCAACTCCACCTCACCCGGGGTGGGCGTGCCGAAGCTGGTGCCCCGGGCGGCGGCGGCCTGCACGGCCTCCACCACCTCAGGGTGGGCGTGCCCGAGGATCAGCGGACCCCAGGAGCAGACCAGGTCGACGTAGCGGCGACCGTCGGCGTCGTACAGCCACGGGCCCTCGCCACGGACCATGAAACGCGGGGTGCCGCCGACCGCCTGGAAGGCGCGCACGGGGGAGTTCACCCCGCCCGGCACGATGGCGCGGGCGCGGTCGAACAGGGCCTCGGAAGCCGGCGCGTCGGCCGGGTAACGGCCAGATCCGGCGGAAACGATGTCGGTCACGATGCCGCCATTGTGTCAGCGACGGACGGTCAACCAGCAGCCACCCCGGGCCGGGGTTACCAGGCTCACCCGCTGCCGGCACCCGTCACCAGCCCCGACACAGGCCGGCCAGCGGCTCTCGGCCTCAACAGGCCGGGTCGGCCGGATCGCGCTAGGCTGACCGGGTGGATCGTGCCGAACTGTCCATCACGCTACACCGGACGGGCGACGAAGCAGTGCTGCGCCTGGCCGGTGAGATCGACATGCTCACGGCCGCCCAGCTCAGCACCGTCGTCAACGAGGTGCTGGCCGACCCGCCCCCGCGGATCGTGCTCGACCTCGGCGGCGTCACCTTCTGCGACTCGCAGGGCCTGGGCACGCTCGTGGTGCTCAGCCGCAAGGCCAGTCACGCGCAGAGCCTGCTGATGCTCACCCACGTCGGCGAGTTCCTGATTCGCGTCCTGGACATCACCGGCCTGCGCAGCGCCCTGATGATCCGCAACGACCAACCCACCGGCTGACCCCCACCCCACCCCCGGCCTGGGTCCCGGCCGCCTCCGGGGTTGATCATGAAGTTATTGCAAATTCTGTCCCATTTGTCGGCAATAACTTCATGATCAACGCGGTTCGACGCGGGGGGCCGGGGGGCCGGGGGCAGGGGGCCGGGGGTTACTGGGTGGGGATGTCGCGGGTTTGGAAGGTGCGTAGGGCCAGGGCCAGGAGGGCTGCCGTGATCACCGTCAGGGCCGCCAGGGGGGTGGCCGTCCAGTTGTCGCCCAGGACCTGAGGGGTGTGCGTGAACGGGGAGACGTCCAGCGCCCACTGGCTCAGCTTCAGCACCGCGCCGATCTGACCGAGCAGCAGGCAGCCGGCGAGAACGGCCCAGGCCGCCGCGGAGAACCGGGGCAGCCAGCCCACCAGCAGCGCGGCGAGCCCGGCGAGCACCCACACCGCCGGCACCTGGGCCAGCCCCGCGCCGAGCAGCCGGGGCAGCTCACCACCGACGTCGCCCACGCTGAGGCCGTACGACAGCCCGGTCGCGAGCCCCGCCACGGCCAGCACCACCACCGGGCCGAGCAGCGCGAAGAGCAGGTGCGCCGCCAGCCAGCGGGACCGGCTCACCGCCGTGGCGAGCAGCGGTTCGGCCCGCCCGGCGGTCTCCTCGGCCCGCGCCCGCAGCGCCGCCTGGATGCCGTACCCGGCGGCGGCCAGCGCGGTCAGGCTCAGCGAGCTCCCGAGGTACGCCTCGGCCAGGGCCGACGTGCCGCCCAGACGGGCCAGGATCTCGGCGAACTGCTGGTTGCCCTGCACCGCGTCGCCGGCCGCGTCCGCCGCGCCGCCCAGCACCAGACCGAGCAGCCCGAAGCCGACCGTCCAGCCGAGCAACGGGCCCCGGTGCAGTCGCCAGGCCAGCCCGAACGGGCCGGCCAGCCGCGGACCGGCGGTGGCCGGGCCGAGCCGCGGCGGCAGCACCCCCGCGCCGAGGTCCCGGCGCACCGAGACGGGGTACGCGACGAGCGCGACCACCGCGGCGAACAGCACCGGCAGCAGCAGCACCCACCAGTGGTCACCGGCGAAGGCCCGCCCCCGGGGCGCCCAGCCCAGCGGCGAGACCCAGCTCAGCCATTCGGTCTTTCCACCGGTGCCGCCGGACCCTCCGGCGTCGCCCGCCAGCCGCAGCACGAAGGCCAACCCGAGCACCCCCAGGGCGATGCCGCGCGCGCCGCCGGCGCTCTCGGTGAGCTGCGCGGCCAGACCGCCGACCGTGGCGAAGGCGACGCCGGTGAGCGCCAAGCCGGCACCGAAGAGCAGCGAACCCGCGCCGGGCAGACCCGCGGCGACCAGGCCGCCGGCGGTGAGCAGGCCGAGCAGCACATTCGCGGCGTACGTCACCAGCAGCGCCGCGGTCAGACCGGCGTACCGGCCGAGGACCGTCGCGCCGAGCAACTCCCGCCGGCCGGCCTCCTCCTCGGTGCGGGTGTGCCGCACCACCGTCAGCAGGCTGGCCAACGCGGCGAACAACATCAGCAGGCCGGCCCGCTGGACGGTGAGCGCGCCGACGCTGTCGCCGAACACCGGGCCGAGCAGCGCGACGATCGACGGGTTGCTCGCCGTGCTCGCCACGTACGCGGCCCGCTCGGCGGCGGTCGGGTACAGCTCGGCGTACGTGCCGGCGTAGCTGGCCGGCAGCACGGCCAGCAGGAGGATCCAGATCGGCAGCACGACCCGGTCCCGCCGCAGAATCAGCCGCACCAGGTGCCGGGTGCCGGTGAGGGCGGTCATGACCGCACCTGCTCGGCCTGGTAGTGCCGCAGGAACAGCTCCTCCAGCGTCGGCGGTTGGCTGGTCAGGCTGCGTACGCCGATCTCGGTGAGCCGACGCAGCGCGGCGTCCAGCGCGGCGTTCTCCACGTCGAAGCGCACCCGCTGCCCGTCCACCCGCAGGTCGTGTACCCCGCCGAGCTGACCCAGCCCGTCCACCGGGCCGGTCACTTCGGCCTCGATCGAGGTGCGTCGCAGGTGCCGAAGCTCGCTCAGGGTGCCGGTCTCCACGTCCCGCCCGTTGCGGATGATCGTCACCCGGTCACAGAGCGCCTCCACCTCGGCCAGGATGTGGCTGGAGAGCAGCACGGTGCGACCGTCGGCCTTGGCCCGGCGCACCCAGTGCTGGAAGACCTCCTCCATGAGCGGGTCCAGGCCGGAGGTCGGCTCGTCCAGGATGAGCAGTTCGACGTCCGACGCGAGGGCGGCCACCAGGCCGACCTTCTGCCGGTTGCCCTTGGAGTACGCCCGGCCCTTCTTGCGGGGGTCCAACTCGAAGGAGTCGAGCAGTTCGGCTCGGCGGGCCGGGTCGAGGCCGCCGCGCATCCGGCCGAGCAGGTCGATGACCTCGCCGCCGGAGAGGTTGGGCCAGAGCGTCACGTCGCCTGGCACGTACGCCAGCCGGCGGTGCAGGGCCACCGCGTCGCGCCACGGGTCACCGCCGAGCAGTCGGACGTCCCCCGCGTCCGTCCGCAGCAGGCCGAGCAGGGCCCGGATGGCGGTCGACTTGCCGGCGCCGTTCGGGCCGAGGAAGCCGTGCACCTCGCCGGCGCGGACGGTCAAATCGAGACCGTCCAGCGCCCGGGTCCGGCCGAAGGTCTTGACCAGGCCGGACACCTCAATCGGAGTTTCCATATCTCGGAAGCTACACTCGTTTCACAAAGTTGTGAAGACAGTGAGAGTCGGTGCACCATCGGTGCCCACGAACCGCGCAGGGAGGGACCGCCATGGCAGCCGACGACGGCCACGACCCCGTGCACCTCTTCGTCGAACGGATGGCCCTCACGTTCGCCGAGGTCGGCTTCCCACGGATGGCCGCCCGGGTGTTGTTCACCGTGATGAGCGCCGACGACCCCCTGACGGCCGCCGAGATCGGCGAGCGGCTCGGGGTCAGCGCGGCGGCGGTCAGCGGCGCGGTCCGCTATCTCACCCAGTTCGGCATGCTGATCCGCGAGCCCGTCCCCCGGTCCCGCCGCGATCGCTACCGGATGCCGGACAACCCCTGGTACGAGGGGACCATCACCAAGACCGCGATCTACAAGACGTTCATCGACGTGGCCAGCTCCGGGGTGGACGCCCTCAACGGCCCGCAGACGCCGGCCGGCGAACGGGTGGCCGAGATGCGCGACTTCTTCATCTTCGTGCAGGAGGAAATCGACTCGCTGGGCGAGCGCTGGCGGATCCGCCGGGCCCAGACCGGCCATCTGCGCCCCGGCGACGGCTGACCGGCCGGGTCAGGCCGAGCTGCCCCAGCGGGCCTGCTCCAGCAGCTCCACGGCACGGCCCCGCGACTCCTGGTCGTCGGAGCGGAGCAGCGTGGTCGCCTCGTCGACCGCGTCGGTGAGCCGCCGCCACTGCGTGTCGCGCTCCCGAACCAGGTCCGACTGGGCGGCCAACTGCCGGGTCTTCACCCACAGCTCGACGAAGACCGACACCTTGGCCCGCAGCACCCACGGGTCGAACGGCTTGGTCAGGTAGTCCACCGCACCCACCTGGTAGCCGCGGAGCGCGAGCTGGGCGTCCCGGTCGGCGGCGGTGAGGAAGATGATCGGCACGTGCCGGGTCCGCTCCCGGCGCTTGATGTGGCTGGCCGTCTCGAAGCCGTCCATGTCCGGCATCTGTGCGTCCAACAGGATCACCGCGAAGTCGTCCACCAGCAGCTGCTTGAGCGCCGCCTCGCCGCTCTCCACAGCCACCGACTGAACCGGCAGGCCCTGGAGGATCGCCTCCAGCGCCATCAGATTCTCGCGGCGGTCGTCCACGAGCAGCGCCTTGGCCATCTGGGTCACGAAGTCTCCTCGGTCCGGCCGCCGCTGATCCAGGACGACATCAACTCGATCAGGTCATCCAGGTCGACCGGCTTGGTGATGTAGTCGCTTCCTCCGGCCGCGAGCGCGGACTCGCGGTCACCCGGCATCGCCTTCGCGGTCAGGAAGACGACCGGAAGGTCGGCGAACCGGTGGTTACGGCGGATCTGGCGGGTCGTCTCGTATCCGTCCTGGTCCGGCATCATGGCGTCCATCAGCACGATGTCCACCTCCGGGTGCTCGGCCAGCAGGCGGACGCCGTCCGCCCCGTTGTCCGAGTACAGCACGGTCATGCCGTGCAGCTCCAACGCGCTGGTCAGAGCGAAGACGTTGCGGACGTCGTCGTCCACGATCAGCACGGTGGCGCCGTCCAGCTGACGGGTGGCCGGCGCCTCCGGCCGCGCCGGCAGCAGCTCCAGCGGCGGCATCAGCAGCGACGACGGCAGGCCGGCACGCTGCGGTGACGGCGGCTGGGGCGCGACCACCGCGTCCGGAGCGAGGACCTGCGGCACGAACAACGTGAACGTCGAACCCTGCCCGGGCGCCGACGACACCGTGATGGTGCCACCGATCAGCCGGGCCAGGTCACGGCTGATCGACAGCCCCAGGCCGGTGCCGCCGTAGCGGCGGCTGGTCGTGCCGTCCGCCTGCTGGAACGCCTCGAAGATGATCGACAGCTTGTCGTCGGAGATGCCGATGCCGGTGTCGATCACCGTGAAGGCGATCACCTGCTGGGCGTTGGTCAGCGCCGGCACGTCGAAGACCGCGTTCTCGGCCGCCGGGGCGATCCGCAACGTCACCGCGCCGTTGTCGGTGAACTTCACCGCGTTCGAGAGCAGGTTGCGCAGGATCTGCTGCAACCGCTGCGCGTCGGTGACCAACGCCGGCGGCAGATCCTTGCTGACCCGTACCTGGAAGTCGAGGTTCTTCTCCTCGGCCTGCGGCGCGAACGCCTGCTCGACGTAGCCGCGGATCTCCGCGAAGCGGATCTCGGTGGGCTCGACGTCCATCCGGCCGGCCTCGATCTTGGACAGGTCCAGGATGTCGTCGATCAGCGAGAGCAGGTCCGAGCCGGCACTGTGGATGGTCCGGGCGAACTCGATCTGCTTCGGGTTGAGGTTCTGCTCCGAGTTCTCGGCCAGCAGCCGGGCCAGCAACAGCAGCGAGTTCAGCGGCGTACGCAGCTCGTGGCTCATGTTGGCCAGGAACTCCGACTTGTACGCCGAGGCCCGCGTGAGCTGCTGCGCCTTCTCCTCCAGGCCGAGCCGGGCCAGCTCGATCTCCCGGTTCTTGGTCTCGATGTTGCCCTTCTGTTCGGAGAGCAGGGTGGCCTTCTCCTCCAGCTCGGCGTTGGTGCGCTGCAACTCCGCCGACTGCTCCTGCAACTCGTGCGCGAGCCGCTGCGACTGGGCCAGCAGCTCCTCCGTACGCCGGTTGGCCTGGATGGTGTTGACCGCGATGCCGATGGTGAGCACCAGCCGCTCCAGGAACGACAGGTGCAGCTCGGAGAAGGCGGCCACGCTGGCGAACTCGATCACCCCGAGCAGCTCCCCCTCGAACAGCACGGGGAGCACCACCAGGTCGGACGGGGGCGTCTCCGCCAGGCCGGAGCGCAGCGTGAGGCGGCTGTTCGGGGAGGCGCTGACCCGGATCGTCCGGCGCGAAAGGGCGGTCTGGCCGACCAACCCCTCACCCGGCCCGAAGGTGACGTCGTGCCCGCGTGCCACATACCCGTACGACGAGGTCAAGCGCAGCCGCATGCTGCCGTCGGTGTCGTCGGCCAGGAAGAAGGCGCCGAGCTGGGCGTCGACCAGCGGGGTCACCTCGGTCATGATCATGCGGCAGACCTCGACCAGGTCCCGCTGGCCCTGCAACAGGCCGCCGATGCGGGCCAGGTTCGAGTCCAACCAGCCCTGCTCGGCGTTCTTCTTGGTCGTCTCCCGGAGGGTGACGATCATCTGGTTGATGTTGTCCTTCAGCTCGGCGACCTCGCCCTGCGCCTTGACCGCGATCCGCTGGGTCAGGTCGCCGCGGGTCACCGACGTGGACACCTGGGCGATGGCCCGCAGCTGGGTGGTCAGCGTCGAGGCGAGCTGGTTGACGTTCTCGGTGAGGTCGCGCCAGGTGCCGGAGACACCCTTGA
The DNA here is from genome assembly GCF_042872525.1 of Micromonospora sp. NPDC005254. Classification (NCBI taxonomy): domain Bacteria; kingdom Bacillati; phylum Actinomycetota; class Actinomycetes; order Micromonosporales; family Micromonosporaceae; genus Micromonospora; species Micromonospora sp. NPDC005254. The sequence continues at coordinate 186,228 of NZ_JBIAKM010000004.1, forward strand.
CCTGCGCCTGACCGCCCAGCTTGCCCTCGATGCCGACCTCGCGGGCCACCCGGGTCACCTCGTCGGCGAACGACGAGAGCTGATCGACCATCGTGTTGACCGTCGACTTCAGCTCCAGGATCTCGCCCTGCGCGTCCACGGTGATCTTCTGGCTCAGGTCGCCCTTCGCCACTGCGGTGGTCACCGAGGCGATGTTGCGGACCTGGCTGGTCAGGTTCGACGCCATCGAGTTCACGTTGTCGGTCAGATCCCGCCACGTGCCGCTGACGCCCTTCACCTGGGCCTGACCGCCGAGCTTGCCCTCGGTGCCCACCTCACGGGCCACCCGGGTCACCTCGTCGGCGAACGACGAGAGCTGATCCACCATCGTGTTGACAGTCGACTTCAGCTCCAGGATCTCGCCCCGCGCGTCCACCGTGATCTTCTGCGACAGGTCACCCTTGGCCACCGCCGTGGAGACCTGCGCGATGTTGCGCACCTGGGCGGTCAGGTTCGAGGCCATCGAGTTGACGTTGTCGGTCAGGTCCCGCCAGGTGCCGGCGACCCCGCGCACCTGGGCCTGGCCGCCCAGCTTGCCCTCGGTGCCCACCTCACGGGCCACCCGGGTCACCTCGTCGGCGAACGACGACAACTGGTCCACCATCGTGTTGACAGTCGACTTCAGCTCCAGGATCTCGCCCCGCGCGTCCACCGTGATCTTCTGCGACAGGTCACCCTTGGCCACCGCCGTGGT
>NZ_JBIAKM010000004.1:187053-661892 GCF_042872525.1 Micromonospora sp. NPDC005254
CGTTGGTCACCGAGGCGATGTTGCGGACCTGGCTGGTCAGGTTCGACGCCATCGAGTTCACGTTGTCGGTCAGGTCCCGCCACGTACCGCTGACGCCCTTGACCTGGGCCTGACCGCCCAGGTTGCCCTCGGTGCCCACCTCACGGGCCACCCGGGTCACCTCGTCGGCGAACGACGACAACTGGTCGACCATCGTGTTGACGGTGTTCTTCAGCTCCAGGATCTCGCCCTGGGCGTCGACGGTGATCTTCTGCGACAGGTCGCCCTTCGCCACGGCGGTGGAGACCTGGGAGATGTTGCGGACCTGGCTGGTCAGGTTGCCGGCGAGCTGGTTGACGTTCTCGGTGAGGTCCCGCCAGGTGCCGGAGACGCCACGCACCTGCGCCTGACCGCCGAGCTTGCCCTCAATGCCCACCTCACGGGCCACCCGCGTCACCTCGTCGGCGAACGACGACAACTGGTCCACCATCGTGTTGACGGTGTCCTTCAGCTCCAGGATCTCGCCCTGCGCCGCCACGGTGATCTTCTGCGAGAGGTCACCGCGCGCGACCGCCGTGGAGACCTGCGCGATGTTGCGGACCTGGGCGGTCAGGTTCGACGCCATCGAGTTGACGCTGTCGGTCAGGTCCTTCCAGGTGCCGGCCACGTTCGGCACCTCGGCCTGGCCGCCCAGCTTGCCCTCGGTGCCCACCTCACGGGCCACCCGGGTCACCTGCTCGGCGAAGAGCCGCAGCGTGTCGGTGAGGTAGTTCATCGTCGCGGCCAACTCGGCGACCTCACCGCGCGCGCCGACCGTGATCTTCTGCGACAGGTCGCCCTTGGCCACCGCCGTCGCCACCTGCGAGATCGACCGCACCTGGCCGGTCAGGTTCGACGCCATGGTGTTCACCGAGTCGGTGAGGTCCTTCCAGGTGCCGGCGACGCCCCGGACGTCGGCCTGGCCGCCCAGCTTGCCCTCGGTGCCCACCTCACGGGCCACCCGGGTCACCTCGTTGGAGAACGACGAGAGCTGGTCGACCATCGTGTTCACGGTGCGCCCGATGCGCAGGTACTCACCGCGCAGCGGCCGACCGTCGATCTCCAACGCCATGTGCTGGGACAGGTCGCCGTCCGCAACCGCCACGATGACCCGGGCGATCTCGGTGGTGGGCCGGCCCAGGTCGTCGATCAGCGAGTTGATCGCCCGCTGCCCCTCCGCCCAGGAGCCGTCCAGCCCCTCGTCGTCGAGTCGCTCGGTGAGCCGGCCGTCCCGACCGACGATCCGGCTGATCCGCCGCAGGTCCAGGTACTGCCGCTCCTGGAGCGAGACCACCTCGTTGAAGGCGTCCGCCACCTCGCCGGCCTTGCCGGCACGGCGGGGCAGCCGGACCTTCAGGTCACCGCGACCGATCCGTCGCAGCGCCTCGGTCAATTCACCGAGGAGCGCCTCGTGGTCGGGCGCGGACGGATCCGCGACCGACTGCTTCGCCGTGGTCATCATTCCTCGCTCAACTCGGGGGCCCGTGCCCGTACGGACACACCGGCACCCCATATTGTGCCCGCGCGCGCCGCAGTGCCAGGGTGCGCGACCCGCCGGGCGACCCTGGTGGCCTCCACGATCCCCCCGGCGACGCCCAACCCGGCACAGACCTCGCCGAGTGGCGCTGCTCACCGTGACATCTCGTGGCCGGGCTCCCGCCGTGCCCGCCGCCACGCGACCCACCGCACTCCGCCGACCGGCGTCCGTTCCGCCGATCGCGCATCGGCTTGGCACCCGGCGGGGGAACGGTGGAGGATACGGGGGTGTCAGCCGAGGCGGGGGCCGCGACGGCCGGGGCCGGGAGCGGGGCCGTCCGGCGTGTCCGCCTGCCCGCCGACCGCCGTACGCCCGCCGCCGCCCGCGCGGTCGTCCGCTCCGTCCTCGCCGAGGCGCACCTGGACGACCTGGTCAACGAGGCGCTGCTGCTCACCACCGAGCTGACCACCAACGCCGTCGAGCACGCCGGCACCGAACTGGACATCGAGGTCGTCGCGGACGACGTCGGGCTCTCCGTGACCGTTTCCGACTTCGCGCCCAGCTCGGGCAACGACGAGCTGACCGTCGGCGCCCGCAACGACGCGACCGAGATCAACGAGGTCTCCGTACGCGGTCGCGGGCTGCTGCTCGTCGATCACTTCGCGAGCCGCTGGGGCACCACGTACCTTCCGACCGGCAAGGGCGTCTGGTTCCGGTTGGACCGGCCCGGGGCCGAGCCGGCGGCCGGGGCCAGCGCCGGCGGCACGTCGACGGCGGGCAACACCGGGGCCGTCGACAGCTCGGCTCCGAGCGCCGGCGCGATGAGCGAACTCATGCAGACCGCCCCCGACGTGTACGCGGACGACCCACTGCCCGACTTCGCCGCCAGCCTGCTCAGCCGGGTCGCCGAGATGGTCGGCGCGGCCGGCGGCGCCATCCGACTGGACCGGGGCGACGGTCAGGGCCGACAGTTGTTGGCCCGTTTCGGCCGGCAGCCCCGCCCCGACAGCGAGCTGCTCCGGGTGCCGCTGACGGTGCACCGCCCGTACGCCGGGGAGCTGGAGCTGGACGCCGCGCCGTCGGCGTACGCCCGGCCGCTGGCGGTGCTCACCGCCGAGCGCCTGTCGCTGCACCTGGAGAACGACCGGCTGCGCCGGGCGGACGTGCGCCGGCAGGCGTGGCTGACGTTCCTGGCCGAGGCGAGCGAGCTGCTGGCCCAGTCGCTGGACGTCGAGCTGACCATGGCGCTGATCCCGCAGTTGGTGGTGCCCCGCCTCGGCCAGTGGTGCGCGGTGCACACCACCGACGAGTGGGGCCGGCTGCGGCTGGCGGCGGCCAGCCACGCCGACGAGTCGATGCTGCCGCAACTGCACAAGGTGCTGGCCGAGGCCGGCCCGGACTCGATCCAGGCCCGGCTGCGCGAGGCGTCCCGCAGCGCGGCGCAGATCCCGCTCGGCGGGCCGATGGAGGGTTTCGCGGTCCCGCTGATCGCCCGCGGCCAGCGGCTCGGCACCCTGGCGGTGGGCCGGCACCAACGGCACCGGCACGACCCGGACGAGGTGGCGGTGCTGGAGGACGTGGCCCGACGGGCCGCGCTGGCGATCGAGAACGCCCGCATCCACGCCGAGCGCCGACGGGTCGCGCAGACGCTCCAGCACTCCCTGCTGCCGCCCGTCCTGCCCGTGGTGGACGGCATCGGCTTCGCCGCCGAGTACGTGCCGACCGGCGACGACGCCGAGGTGGGTGGCGACTTCTACGACGTGGTGCCGCTGCCCGACGGGCGCTGGCTCGTGGTGATCGGGGACGTCTCGGGCAAGGGCGTCCAGGCAGCAGCGGTCACCGGGCTGGTCCGCGACGTGATCCGGGTGCTGGTCGGCGACGGCAAGCCGTTACCGGAGGCGCTGGCCCGGCTCAACGAGACGCTTGTCGAACGGGGTGGCGGCCGGTACTGCACGCTGGCCCTGGCGGCGGTCGGGCCGGGTGACGGTGACCGCCTGGACGTCTCCCTGCACCTGGCGGGGCACGACCGGCCGGTGCTGCTGGCCGGTGGGGGCGGCGCCCGGTTCGTCGGCACCGGTGGCACGGCGCTGGGCCTGCTCGACACGATCACCTCCCCGACGGCGGAGATCACGCTCGCCCCGGGTGACTCGCTGATCTTCTACACCGATGGGGTCACCGAGCGGCGGCGCGGCCGGGAGCTGTTCGGCACCGACCGGCTGCGGGACGCGGCAGCGCCGTTGGCCGGCTACTCGGCGGACGTGGTCGCCGCCCGCCTACGCGCCGCCGCGATCAACTTCTCGGTCGAGCCGCCCCGGGACGACATCGCCGTGCTGGTGCTCCGCAACGACGCGGGCTGACGCCGACACCACCCGATCCCGGGTCAGAGGCCGCCGGGGAGGCGGCCGGGGGCGAGGCGGTGCTCCGGGTCGAGGTGCTCCTTGGCGGCCTGCAGCCGGGCCAGGCCGGCCAGCTCACCCCAGAGGTCCACGGCCTGGCGCACCGCCGCGGGGGCGGAGACGACCACGCAGCGACCCTGTCGGGCCAGCAGCACGCCACGGACCGCGGCCAGGATGGATGCCACCCGGTCGGGTGCCACCGCGCCGGGCAGGGCTGCGTGCACCACGCCCAGTCCGGCCGAGCCCCGCACCGGCACGGGAGCGCCGGCCGCGTCCCGCAACGCGTAGACGGCGGCGTGGAGATCGCTGATCGGCACCTCCAGGCGTAGCGCGGTGTCGCCGGGCGCGAACGGGTAACGCCGCCACCACGGCGGGGCGGAGTGGGCGACCGTCGCCTCACCGTGCAGCAGCCCGACCAGCCGCTCAGCGCGCTCGGTGACCTCGGCCGGGCCACCCTCCAGCAGCACGACCAGGCTGCCCGCCCGGGACGGGGCGCTGGACCGGCCGGACATCGACGGGTGGCGCTCGCGGGCGGTGGCGGCGGGGTGGCCGGGCGGGTAGGCGGTGCGCGGCCTGGGCGGCCCGCCCGGCAGGTCCAGCTCGATGGCCGCCGGCTCCAGTCGGGCGGCGAGAATCGCGCGGACCAGGTCGTGGACCTCCAGCGGCGTCCACACCGGACGGGACACCCAGAGCCGACTGGCCGGCACCGGCTGCACCCGCAGGCTCGCCGAGACCAGCACGCCGAGGGCGCCCTGCGAGCCGCAGAGCAGCCGGGCCAGGTCGAGCCCGGGTACGCCACCGCCGGCGCTGACCAGCTCACCGTCTGCGCCCAGGTAGCGGACGCCGAGGAGCTGGTCGCACGGGCTGCCGTGGCGGTGCCGGAGCGGCCCGGCCTCCCCGGCGGCGAGCACCCCGCCCAGCGTCGCGCCGGGCGACGGGGCGTCCATCGCGAGCCGCTGCCCGGTGCGCTCCAGAGTGGCCTGCACCGCCCGCAGCGGGGTGCCCGCACCCACCTCGGCCACCGGCGCGCCGACCGGCTCGTGGCCGATCCCCGCCAGCCGGCCGGTGTCGAGCATGATGTCGACCTGCGTGGGGGTGGCACCCCAGTCGATCTTCGTGCCGGCGCCCCGGGGCACCACCGCCAGATCGTGCACGGCGGCCAGCCGCAGCACCTCGGCCGCGGCGTGCGGGCCACCGGGCACCGCCACCCAGCGGGCCGGACGCCCGGCGACCTCGTCGGCCGGGCCGGCGAGTCGGGCGAACGGCGGACCGCAGATCGCCGTCAGTCGCCGGGTGATCTCGAGGGCTCCGGACCGGCCGAGGGAACTCGCTGCTGCCGCCATGCCGGATATCGTACATGTGTTCGAAAGCCGTGGTGATGGCCTTCGGGATGCCGCTGGTCCGGCGCGCGGGGTGAGCCGGCCGGTAACGTGGCCGCCGTGACCACCGAGACTGCCCCGCCCGCGGCGAAGCGGGTGCCCACCGAGCGCACCCACCACGGCGACACCGTCGTCGACGAGTACGCCTGGCTCGCCGCCAAGGACGACCCGGAGACGATCGCCTACCTGACCGCCGAGAACGCGTTCACCGAGGAGCGCACCGCGCACCTGGCCGCCCTGCGCGCGGAACTGTTCGAGGAGACCCGCCAGCGGACCCGGGAGACGGACCTGTCCGTGCCCACCCGCAAGGGCGGGCACTGGTACTACACCCGGACGATCGAGGGCCAGCAGTACGGGGTGCACTGCCGGCGCGCGGTCCGCGACGGCGAGACCGACCCGCCGGTCAGCGCGGACGGCGCGCCGCTCGACGGCGAGGAGGTGCTGCTCGACGGCAACCTGCTGGCCGAGGGGCACGACTTCTTCTCGCTGGGCGCGTTCGACGTCAGCCCGGACGGGCGCTGGCTGGCATACTCGACCGACTTCTCCGGTGACGAACGGTTCACCCTGCGCGTGAAGGACCTGAGCACCGGCGAGCTGCTGCCGGACGAGGTGCCCGACACGTTCTACGGCACCGCCTGGTCGGCCGACGCGTCGGTGCTGTTCTACGTGACTGTCGACGACGCCTGGCGGCCGAACCGGGTCTGGCGGCACACCATCGGCGCCGCCGCCACCGACGACGTGGTGGTCCACCAGGAGGACGACGAGCGGTTCTGGGTGGGCGTCGAGCTGACCCGGTCGGAGAAGTTCATCCTCGTCGACATCCACAGCAAGATCACCAGTGAGGTGCTGGTGATCCCGGCCGGCAACCCCACCGGGGCGCCGGCCGTGATCGCGCCCCGCCGGCAGGGCGTCGAGTACGCCGTGGAGCACCACGGCCACCGCTTCCTGATCCTGCACAACGACGGCGCGGAGGACTTCGCGCTGGCGTTCACCTCGGCGGACGCCCCGGGCGACTGGGTGCCGCTGATCGAGCACACCCCCGGCACCCGCCTGGAGGCGGTCGACGCGTTCGCGAACCACCTGGTGGTGTCGCTGCGCATCGACGGGCTCACCGGCCTGCGGGTGCTGCCGGTCGGCAGCGACGACTCGTACGACATCGACTTCCCCGAGCCGCTCTACAGCGTGGGGTTGGACGCCAACCCGGAGTACCGCACCGGGCAGATCCGGCTGCGCTACTCCTCGCTGGTCACCCCCGACTCGGTGTACGACTTCGACCTGGTCACCCGGCAGATGGTGCTGCGCAAGCAGAAGCCCGTGCTGCCCGGGCCGGACGGGCGGCCGTACGACCCGGCCGAGTACGAGCAGCACCGCGACTGGGCGCTCGCCGACGACGGCACGCGGGTGCCGATCTCGCTGGTCTGTCGGGTCGGTACGCCCCGGGACGGCTCGGCACCGTGCGAGCTGTACGGCTACGGCTCGTACGAGGCCAGCATGGACCCGTGGTTTTCGGTGGCCCGCCTGTCCCTGCTGGACCGGGGCGTGGTCTTCGCGGTGGCGCACATCCGCGGCGGTGGCGAGCTGGGCCGGCGCTGGTACGACCAGGGCAAGATGCTGGCCAAGAAGAACACCTTCACCGACTTCGTCGCCTGCGCCCGGCACCTCGTCAAGGCCGGCTGGACGGCCAGCGACCGGCTGGTCGCCCGGGGCGCCTCGGCCGGTGGGCTGCTGATGGGCGCGGTCGCCAACCTCGCCCCGGACGCGTTCGCGGGGATCGTGGCGCAGGTGCCGTTCGTGGACGCGCTCACCTCGATCCTCGACCCGTCGCTGCCACTCACCGTCACCGAGTGGGAGGAGTGGGGCAACCCCCTCGACGACCCCGAGGTCTACGCGTACATGAAGTCGTACACGCCGTACGAGAACGTCGCGGCGGTGGACTACCCGGCGATCCTCGCGGTGACCAGCCTCAACGACACGCGGGTGCTCTACTCCGAGCCGGCGAAGTGGATCGCGCGGCTGCGGGCGACCGCACCGCAGGGCGACTACCTGCTCAAGACCGAGATGGGTGCCGGGCACGGTGGCCCAAGCGGTCGCTACGACGCCTGGCGCGAGGAGGCGTTCATCAACGCCTGGATCCTGGACCGCCTCGGTCGCGCCTGACGCTTTGATCTCGGACGTGGTGGCCTCACTCTGCCGTCGAGGCCACCACATCCAGGAAAACTGCGCGATCATGCGCGCCTAGACTTCCCGGAGTGAGCGACGAGGCCGATGCGGACAACCCGGGAGCGGCCCGCCGGATGTCCGCGTGGATGATCCTGGGGGTGGTGGCCGCCGCCCTGGTCGTCTGCTGCTGCTCCGCCGCCGTCGGCCTGCTGATCTCCTGGTCCGCCGGCCTGTTCCACGCCCCGACCTGACCGACCGACGGCCGACCCCACCTCGTCGGTCAGGCCGTCCGCAGCTCGTCCACCGCCGTGCTCACCCTGAGGAAGAGCAGGCCGACGCCGACCGTCACCAGCACCGCCGCCAGGGCGCCGGCGCCGAGCCAGGCCAGCTGTTCCAGGGGTACGGCGATCGCTTTCTCCACCCCGGCGGTCTGCACGATCCGTGTGTACTGGCTGCGGGTGGCCGGATCGTCGCAGAGCGCCGCCGTGGCGTCGCAGACCTCGATCGACGACCCGCTCGTGGTGATGCTCTGGAAGAGCCCTCGGCCGAGCAGCAAGCCCACGGTGAGCGCCAGCAGGATCGCCGGCACGGCCGGGGTGAGCGCCTGCCAGGCCACCGATGCGCTGAGCGTGCTGCGGGGCACGCCGGTGGCGACCAGCGCCGCGTAGGCCCGTCGGCGGGCGACGATCCCCTCGACCAGCGCGACGATCAGGCCGCCCGCCGCGATCAGCACCGCCACGGCCACCGCGGCGTCGACCAGATCCATCGTCGACAGGTAGAAGGGGTTGGTGCCCGCGTCCACCCCGGCGAGCCGGTTCTGCTCCCGTTCCACCTCGTCCTGCGCGACGAAGTAGGCGCGCTGTGCCGCCGCGCCGGCACCGAAGATCACGGCGGCCAGCAACGCGGCGAACGTCCGGCTGCCCGCCCACGGGTCGGCCATCAGCCGGCCCGCCGCGAGCAGCGCCGACGCGCCGCGGGCGTGCCGGTGCAGCAACCGTCCGCAGGTGTGCGAGATCCAGCCGGTGCCGACGACCACCCCGATCATCGCGGCGAGCCCACCCGCCAGGAACAACAGCGGCACCAGCCAGCCCAGCACCGCGTCGTTTCCGTCGAACCGGTACACCACCGGGCGTACGGCGACGAAGGTGGCCACACCCAGGCCGATCAGCAGCCCGGCCCAGGGCCGCGGACCCCGCTCGCGGGCGGCCTTGCGACTGACCCCGAGCGGGCTGGTCGTGACCGTGCGCAGCATCAGGGCGGTGGCCAACGCCGCGATCACCGGCAGACCCAGCACCACCGCGACCAGTGCGCCGACCGACGGCAGCACGTCGGTGGGCAGGGCCAGCCGACCCTGCTCGTCCGGGCGGTGCAGCAGCTCACGGCCGGCCAGGTAGACGCCCAGCCCGGCGAGGGTGCCGAGCAGGCTGGCCAGGCCGGTCTCCAGCACCGCCAGGCGGGTGACCTGACCGGGCGTGGCGCCGGCCAGCCGGAGCGCGGCGAGGCGCCGGTCCCGGGCCGGCGCCCCGAGCCGGGCACACTGGCCGGCCAGCGCCAGCACCGGGACGGCCAACATCAGCAGCGCGAAGGCCGTCCCCCCGCGCAGTCCCGGCTCACTCAGCAGCGCGTTGCGGTACTGCTCGGACTCCACCCGGGCGTCGCCGGGCGGTTTCTGGATGGCCAGCACGGTGAGGGCCGCCAGCCCGGCCAGCGTCGCCAGCAGGGCACTGAGCGCGGTCAGCACCACCCGCGCCGTGTCCGTCCGGTTGCCGGCGAGCGCGAGCCGCACCAGCGTCGCCGGCCTCACCGGGCGCCACCCGCCAACGGCACGTCGAGCCCCAGGCCGGTGTGGTCCACCAGGCCGTCGCGCAGCACGATCTCCCGATCGGCGTACGCGGCGATCCGGGGTTCGTGAGTGACCAGCACGACGGACGTGCCTTGCTCGCGGGCCAGCCGAACCAGCTGGGTGAGCACCTGCTCGCCGGTGAGCGTGTCCAGCGCGCCGGTCGGCTCATCGGCGAAGAGCACCCGCGGCTCGGTGACCAGCGCCCGAGCCGTGGCGCACCGCTGCTGCTGACCGCCGGACATCTCACCCGGCCGGAGGTCGGCCAGGTCGGCCACCCCGAACCGTTCCAGCCAGGTGAGGGCCGCCGTCCGTGCCTCTCGCCGCCCCGTGCCGGCGAGGAGCAGGGGCAGGGCCACGTTCTCGGCCGCGGTCAGCTCGGCGACCAGCTGCCCGAACTGGAACAGCACGCCGAACTCGGTGCGCCGCAGCCGGGACCGGGCCGCCTCCGACCAGGTGTCGATCCGGTGGCCGCGCCAGGTGACCTCGCCCGCGTCGGGCCGGAGGATCCCGGCCAGGCAGTGCAGCAGGGTCGACTTGCCGCAGCCACTCGGACCGGTGACCGCGACGATCTCGCCCTCGGCCACGTCGAGCGTCACACCGCGCAGCGCGGGCGTCGGACCGTACGCCCGAACCACGCCGCGAGCCTGGAGTTGCGTCACGCGTGCACCTCCCGGTGCCAGTCGGCGACCCGGCCCAGGGTGGTCTGCAGCCACCGCAGGTCCGCGTCGAGATGGGCGATCGCGAAGTCGGCCGCGACCACGTCGTTGAGGGTGGCGGCCGGGTCGGTCTTGACCGCCGTCAGCTCCCGCAGCCGTGCCGTGTGCGCGGCGCGCTGGGCCACCAGGTACGACCGCGCCCGGTCGACGTCGGCGACCAGCAGCGCCACCACGACCTTGGCGAAGAGCGTGCTGGCCACGTACGGCATCGGTGGCTCCACCGTGGACAGCCAGCGATCCAGCGTGGACCGGCCCTCGTCGGTCAGCGCGTACGTCGTGCGGTCCGGCCCGGAGGCGCGGTCCTGACCCGCGGTGGCCACCAGACCGTCCCGTTCCAGGCGGCCGAGGGTGGCGTAGACCTGCCCGAAGGCCAACGGCCGAGCCCGCGGCAACCGCTGGTCATGCGCACGCTTGAGCTCATACCCGTGCCGGCTGCCCCCAGCGAGCAACCCGAGCAGCACATGCGGCGTGGACACCCGGCCCACTATTCACCCAGCGAATACCCAAGTCAACCACCCACCCACCCCACCCTCCCTCCCACCCCTCCCCAACCCTGACCGCCGGTGATCAAGAGGTTTGGGTCAGATTTCGCCCCGCTGATGACGCAAACCTCTTGATCACCGGGGCGAAGGGTGGGGGTGGGGTGGGGTGGGGTGGGGTGGGTGGGGTTAGGGGGTTTGGGGCCAGGTGGGGGTTCGGCCGGTCTGGGTCAGGAGGTGGTCCAGGTCGGGCGTGGTGACGGCCGGCGTGGATGTGGGTGGGGTTGGGGTGGGGTCGGCGAAGACGCCCATCTTGCGAGCGGTCGGGCCCAGCCGCTCGACCAGGGCGTGCAGCTCGGTCACCGCCTCCGGGGCGGGCTGGTAGGGCTGGCCGGTCGCCACGGCGAGATCCCAACCGTGCACGATCAGGTCCAGCAGGGCCATGCCGCCGACGACGGTCTGCGGCAGCCCCATGCCCGGCGAGACGCCCTCCAGCGTGGACGGGTCCGACCAGGCGGCGATCAGGCGGTCGGTCTCGACCGCGAACCGGTCCCGCCAGCCGTCGTCCAGGTGGTCGGGTTTCTCGGCCCACTCCACCGGCCTCTTCTCGGCCAACTCCTGGAAGTTCACCACCACCTCGAACAGGTGGTTGAGCAGATCACGGACCACGTAGTCGCGGCACGGAGTGGGCAGGTCGAGCTGGTCGTCGGCGATGCCGCGTACCACGTCGACGGTTCGCGGCGCGGCAGCCGCCAGCAGATCGCTAGTCTGAGTGGCCATACGGCCAGCGTATGAGGGTGGTCTTGAAGAAATGCGACAGCGACCGCGCGGCGACAGCCGGGGCATTCTCGACCCGGCGCGGTTGCTGCGCGAGGTCCGCTTTCGGCGGCACCTGCCGGCCGAACCGCTGCGCGAGTGGGTCGAGCACTACTGGTTGATCGACTGGACGTTGAGCGCGCCGTTCGAGCAACGGGTCGTGCCGCACCCGGCGGTGAACGTGGTGCTCCGCAGCGACGGTGCGAGTGACCGCGACGGCGACGCGGCGGAGGCCGGCGAGGTGGCCGGGGTGGGCCGCGACCTGTTCCGGATCACGCTCACCGGCACCGGCCGGGTCTGCGGGATCCAGTTCCGCCCCGGTGGCTTCCACCCGTTCTGGCGTCGGTCGGTGGCCGAGTTGACCGGACGTCGACTGCCACTGCCCGCCGGCCGGCTGACCCGTCCCGCCCATCCCGTCTGCGCGGGCAGCGACAGCGACCGCTGTCGTGCGCTCGACGCGGCGCTCACCGCGTGGGCGCCCGACCCGGACCCGGTCGCAGCGGAGGCCGTTCGGCTGGCCGAGTCCATCCGGGCCGACCGGACGGTGCTGCGCGTCGACGAGTTCGCCGCGCGGCACGGGGTTCCGGTCCGCCGGCTACAGCGGCTCTTCACCGAGTGCGTGGGGGTCGGTCCGAAGTGGGTGATCCGCCGCTACCGCCTCCAGGAGGCCGTCGAGCGGGCCGCCGGCGCTCCGCTCGACTGGGCGGGCCTCGCCGCCACCCTCGGCTACAGCGACCAGGCCCACCTGGTCCGCGACTTCACCGCCGTCGCCGGAGTGTCACCAGCCGCGTACGCCCGCTCGGTGCACTGAGCCGCACGCGCGACCGCCCGAGCAGCGACCACCGGGCAGCGACCACCGAGCAGCCCCGCGGGTGCCGCCGTGCTCAGCGACGGCGCAGGACGACCACGGCGACGTCGTCCTGGATCTTCGATGGGGCCAGTTCCACCAGCAGGCGGGCGCAGAACTCGTCCAGGTTGTCGTCCACGGTGGCGGCCACCGCGGCGAGTGCGGCCAGCCCTTCGTCGATGGTGGCGTCCCGGCGCTCGATCAACCCGTCGGTGTAGAACACCAGCGTGGCACCGGCCGGCAGGACGAACTCCAGGTCGGCCGGTCGGGGCGCGCGGACGCCGAGCAGCGGCGCCGAGTGCTGCACGAACTCGACCTTGCCGCTCTGGTGCAGCAGCGGGGGCAGGTGACCGGCGCTGGCCAGCCGGACCCGCCCGGTCGGCGGGTGCAGCAGCAGGACGCAGAGCGTGGCCAGTTCGTTCGGCAGCAGGGTCCGCATCAGCTCGTTGACCCGGTGCAGGATCTCGCCGGGTTGGTGCCCCTCGACCGCGTACGCCCGCACCGCGTGCCGCAGCTCGGCCATCACGGTGGCCGCGTGCAGCGAGTGGCCGGCCACGTCGCCGATCGCCAGCAGGAGGTGCCCGTCGAGCATCACCAGCTCGTAGAAGTCGCCGCCCACCTCGGTCTGCGCGCTGGCGGGCTCGTAGCGCACCGCGAAGTCAAGTCCGGCCACCGTGGGCAGGCTGCGCGGGAGCAGGCTGCGCTGGAGGGTGACGGCGATGCGGTGCTCCTCGTCGAAGGAGCGCTGAGCCTCGACCGCCGCCGCCACGGCCTGCGCGAGCTGCACGAGCACCGGCGTTCGGGCGGTCTGGGTGGCGGTGGGGACCACCACGTACAGCGGTGCCCGGTCCTCGCGCAGTCGAGCCGCGGCCACGGTCACCGAGTCGTCCGCCGGCCAGGTCAGCAGCGCCCAGTTCGCCGGGGCCTCCACCTTGACCGTGGCGCCCGTGGGGACCCCGGTGTCGTCGACGACCCAGGGCACGATGGCGGCCTCGGCGCCGGGGCCGGCGCAGATGCCGGCGATGCAGTCACCGTCGAACGTCTCCGCGATCACGGCGGCAGGGCTCTTGAAGATCTGCGCGGCCCCCTCCGCCGCGACCTCCAGCAGCCGTGCGAAGGTCGACGCGGCGTGCACCGCGACTGTGGTGTCGGCGAGGACGAGCAGCCGCTCGGCGAGCAGCTCGGCACGCTTGCGGGCCTGGTAGTACCGCAGGACCGCCCGGGTGGTGGCGATCAGCTCCTCGGGCTCGATCGGTTCGGCCAGGTACGCGTCCGCTCCCCGGGTCAGCCCCTGGGCGCGGTCGGCGACGTCCACCGCGTGCGCGGAGACGTGGATCACCGGCATCACCGGGTGTGCCGCCTTGATCCGCTCGCACACCTCGTAGCCGCTCAGGTCGGGCAGCCGGACGTCGAGCACCACCAGGTCGATCCGGTCCGTCTCGACGCGGGCCAGCGCCTCGGTGCCGCTCTCCGCTTCGAGGACGGTGTACCCGGCCCGGGTCAGCCAACTGACCAGCAGGTAACGCTTGGTCCGACTGTCATCGACCACCAGGACGGTCGCCGGGCCGCCGTCCACCGTCACGCTCCGCCTGTGGGCAGGGAGACAGTGAATGTGCTGCCCCGGCCCGGCTCGCTGGCCAGCTCCAGCGTGCCCCCGAGCAGGGTCACCAGCCGCCGGGCGTACGGCAGGCCGAGGCCGGTGCCACCGACCCGGGTCGCCCCCGGCACCTGGTAGAACTCCTCGAAGATCCGATCGTGCATCTCGGGCGCGATGCCCGGGCCGGTGTCACTGACCTCGAAGTTCCACCGGTCGTCGCGTTGCCGGACGCGCAAGCGCACCTCGCCACGCTCGGTGAACTTCAACCCGTTGTGCAGCAGGTTGCGCAGCACCTGGCCGAGCAGCACCTCGTCGGTGCGGAGCACGGCCGGCGCGGTCGGCTCCTCCACGGTGAGCTCCACCTCCGGCCGGGTGGCCAGCGCCCGCATGGTGCCGCGCAGTTGGCCGAAGACCGGGCGCAGATCCACGTCCGCCCAGTCCGGCTCGATACGGCCCGACTCCGCCTTGGCGAGATCCAGCAGTTCGTTGACCAGCCCGAGCAGGTCCTCCGCCGACGAGCGGATGAGGCCCACCTGGCGGGCCTGTTCGGCGGTGAGCGGGTCGGAGGCGGAGTCGGCGAGCAGACGCCCCAACCCGATGATCGCGGTGACCGGGGCGCGCAGCTCGTGGCTCACGTTGGCCAGGAAGCGGCTCTTCGACTCGCTCGCGGCGCGCAGCTGGGCCGACTTCTCGTCCAGCTCGGCGTAGAGAGCGACCACCCCCCGGTTGGTCTCCTCCAACTCCTCGGTGAGCTGGTTGTAGAGCGCCAGCACGCCGCGGTTGGTCTCGGCCAGCTCCTCGTTCAGCACGGCCAGCTCGTCGCGCTGGCTGCGTACCTCGTCGAGTGCCGCGATGAGCTGGCCGTTCTGCACGGTCAGCTCATCCAGCGCGCTGGCCGGGGCGGTGCGGCCGAGTTCCGCACGGAACTCGGCCAGCCGCTCCGGAGTTGGTGTCGGCGCGTTGGCCGGGACTCTTCGGGACATCCGTACGACCGTAACCCCCTCGACGGTCGACACGCTCAGTGTGTCGACCAGTCGGGAGACCGCACCCGACTGCGGCTCGTACCGGCCGTCGGGCAGCGGGGCCACCGGGGCCAGGTCGGCGCGGAGGTGGAACCGGCCGTCGGATCCCGCGTCGATGTGGAACGTGACGTCCGCGCCGCCGGTCGTACGCAGCAGGTCCCGGGCGACCTCGCTGAGCGCGGTGGCGATCCGGACCTGGTCCTGGCGTTCGAGGCCCACCACGTTGGCCACCTCGCGGCCACGCTGGCGGATGACGAAGATGTCCTGCTCGACCCGCAGCGCCATCTGCAGCAGCGGCGGCGCGGCCGGCTCCGCGCTCATGCCCACGACCTCGCGACCAGAACGCAGGCGTCGTCGCGTCGGACGCCGGCGTCGCGCAGCAGGGTCGCCGCCATCACCAGCGGGGATCGTTCGGCGAGGCCCGGGTAGTCGGTCAACCGCCAACGGTCGGCCACGCCGTCGCTGTGCATCACCAGCCGGGCGCCCGGCCCGAACGGGTAGTCGTAGCCCCGGACCGTCGGCCGCTGGTGCCCGGCGATGCCGGGCAGCGACACCAGCCCCCGGCGCTGGCCGTCGCCCTCGACGATCACGCCGCTGATGTTGCCCAGCCCGGCGTAGTGCAGCACGCCGGCCGCCAGCTCGGCGACCGCGAGCGCGGCGCCGCGGGTGTGCGACATGCTCCGATGCAGGTGACTGACCACCGCTGCCGGTGGGCTGGCCGGGGCGTCGCGGAAGGCCGCGAGCGCCGCCTCGGTGGCGGCAGCGGCCAGCGGCCCGTGCCCCAGCCCGTCGCTGACCAGCACCTGGTGCCGGCCGTCGGCGATCCGGACGGCGTACCCGTCGCCGCTGACCGTCTCGCCGGAAATGGGCCGGGCGAGCGCGCCGGCCCAGGACGGTTGGGCCGGTTCGGCCGGCCAGACCTGCACGGCGAGGACGGTGCCCCGGCCGGGCAGGGAGTACCCGTCGAACCAGCTCGCCTGCCGGACGATGGCGCCCAGGCCGATGCCGAGCGTGCCGGTGGTGGAGTGCCCGTCGCGGGACGAGACGGCGAGGTCGGCCATGCCGGGCCCGGAGTCGATGGCCACCAGCTCCACGCCGGCCTGCCCGGCGCGGCGGACCGGCCGGAGCAGCAGGACACCGTTGTCGGCGTGCTTGACGAGGTTGCTGGTCAACTCGGCGGCGACGATGGCCAGGTCGGCGATGCGCGCCGCACCCATCTCGATCTGCTCGCCGAGGCGTTCCGCGGCCCGTCGTACGGCGCTGGCGGTGCTGCCGGCCTCCACCCGGAACCAGATGCCGCTGTCGGTGACCGGGTCCCCGTTCACCGCGACCACTTGGTCACCGTGATGCGCGTGCCGGCCTCCGCCGACGTCTCGATCTCGAACTCGTCGACCAGTCGCCGGGACCCACTGAGCCCGAGGCCGAGGCCGCCGCCGGTGGTGTAGCCGTCGGTCAGGGCCAGGTTGAGGTCGGCGATGCCGGGGCCGGAGTCGGCGAAGATGATCCGGACGCCCTTGCGACGACCGTTGTCCACGATCGTCACCTCCACGGTGCCGCCGCCGCCGTACACCAGGGTGTTGCGGGCCAGCTCGCTCGCCGCGGTGACCACCTTGGTCTGGTCGACGAGCGACAGCTTGACGGCGACCGCCACCGTGCGGACCAGTTGCCGGACGCGGACCACGTCCTCATCGCTGCGGACCGACTGCGCCTGCGGCTGGCCCAGGTCGACGCCCGCGGTCACGGCGTGGCCGTCTCGGCGTCCGGATCGTCGTCGAGCTGCAGGTCGAGCTCGTCGGCGCGGGCCGCCGCGATCAGCTCCATGCCGCGCTCGACGTTCAGCGCGGTACGGATGCCGTTCAGCGACAGCCCCAGTTCGACAAGGGTGATGGCGACGGCGGGTCGCATACCGACCACCACCGTCTCGGCGTCGAGCACCTTGGAGATCGACGCGATGGTGGAGAGCATCCGCCCGACGAACGAGTCGACGATGTCCAGCGCCGTGATGTCGATGATGACGCCGTGGCAGCCGGTGGCCACGATCCGCTCGGCGAGGTCGTCCTGGAGCTGGACCGCCGTCTGGTCGGACATGTCCAGCTGGATCGAGACGAGCAGGATGTCACCGATCTTGAGGATCGGCACGCGCTCCATCAGACGCCCCGGCGTGGCTGGCGACGGGCGGTCTCCACCCCGTTGAGCCGCAGCACGTGCCGCAGCGCGTCGGCCAGGCTCGCCTTGGTGGCGATGTCGCCGAACTCGATGCCGAGCGCCACGATGGTCTGCGCGATCTGCGGACGGATGCCGGAGATGATGCAGTCGGCGCCCATCAGCCGGGCGGCCACCACGGTCTTCAGGATGTGCTGGGCGACCTGGGTGTCCACGGCCGGGACGCCGGTGATGTCGATGATCGCGTACGGGGAGCCGGTGTCGACCAGGGTCTGCAGCAGCCGCTCCATGACCACCTGGGCGCGGGCCGAGTCCAGGGTGCCGACCAGCGGGACGGCGACCACGCCCTCCCAGAGCTTGACCACCGGGGTGGAGAGTTCAAGCAGCTGCTCGGCCTGGTCGGCGATCAGGCTCTCGCGGGTGCGCACGAAGCTCTCGAAGGTGAACAGGCCCAGCTCGTCGACCAGCTTGGAGAAGGCGACGTAGTCGTGCAGCGCGTTGGCGCCGCCGGACTCCTGCACCAGGTCGGCCAGCACGTCCTTGAGCGCGAAGACGCTGATCGTCGTCTCGGTGGCGGAGAAGCCCTGCCGGGCCCTGCCCCGGGACAGCTCGGACAGCGTGGCGCGCAGTTCCGCGGCGTGCTCGGCGGACAGGTCGATCGTGCCCTGCTCACCGGTGCCGACGATGGCACGGTGCAGGTCCTCGACCTGCCGGCGCAGCTCGGCGTGACTCAGCCGACCCCGCAGCGAGCTGGCAACGATGTCGGTCCACCGCTGCGTGACCTGCTCGGCATGCCCGCCCAGCAGCGCGGCGAGCCGACCACTTTCCTCGGCGTTCAACGCCATCGTGAAAACCCCCCTCGACCTGGACCGGCCGGACTCTATCACCGGGGTCCGCGCAACTACTTGCTCCGTAGCAATGGAATGATGATGGCCACCGGATGCCGGCTCCCGTCCTGCGTCGGATCACGGTCGTGGGATACCGTTCCCCCGATAACAGGAGGTCTGGCGAATGTCCCTGACGGTGCACACGGAACAACGCGGCGACGTGGTCGTCGTGTCAGTCGCGGGCGAGCTGGACATGGCAACCGCACCGCAGTTGCAGGATCAGATCACCGACCTGCTCGACAAGGGCCGTAACCGGCTGGTGTTCGACCTGGCGGACGTCTCGTTCTGCGACTCGACCGGTCTGTCGGTGTTCGTTCGCGCCAAGAACAGCTGTGACGAGGCCGGCGGTGTGGTGCGGTTGGCCGCTCCGCAGCGCGGGGTGCTGCGCATCCTCGAGGTGAGCGGGCTCGTCGAGGTGCTGCACACCTACCCGACGGTGGATGAGGCCGTCGCCGGCGAACCCACCCCGGCGTCCTCCTGATCGCTGTCGCGACCTACTCGTCCTCGACGTACCGGGGACGAGCGATCGCCATGCCCGCAGTCGTCTGCACGGCGAGTGCGACCAGCAGGAACCCGATCGGCGCGGTCCAGCCGCCGGTGGCCTCGTAGAGGATGCCGACCAGCAGCGGGCCGAGGGCGGCGATCACGTACCCGGTGCTCTGCGCGAACCCGGAGAGCGCGACGGTCCCCTCGGCGGTGCGGGCGCGTAGGCCGATGGCGGTCAGGATCATCGGGAACGCGCCCTGGCCGATCGCCAGGAGGGCGACCCAGAGCAGCGCGGCGCCGTGCGGTGCGAGCGCCAACCCCAGGTAGGCCAGCGCGGAAGCGGTGGTCAACCCGAGCACCAGCGGACGCAGGCTGCCCAGCCGACCGGCCAGGGTGGGCATCAGCAACGCGATCGGCACGCCGAGCGCGGTCACCCCGGCGAGCAGCAGCCCGGCCGACTCCGGATGGTAACCGGCGTCGCGGAAGAGTTGGGCCAGCCAGCCCATGATCGCGTACCCGCTGAGCGACTGCGCCCCGAAGTAGACGGCCATCGCCCAACCGAGCCGGGTCCGCGCCGGCCGGACCCGCGCCGGCGTGGCGACGGCCGCCGTCAGAGTCGCCCGCCGCGCGCCCGCCCGGGTCCGCAGCGCCAGCGGCACCCACGGGAGTACGGCCACCGCGGCCATCGCGGCCCAGACGCCGAGCCCGGCCCGCCAGGACCCGAAGGCGTGCGCGATCGGCACCGCGGAGGCGGCGGCCACCGTGGTGCCCACCGTCAACGTCATGGTGTACGCCCCGGTGACCAGGCCGGTGCGGTGCGGGAAGTGCTGCTTGACCAGCATCGGCAGCAGGATGTTGGCGACCGCGATGCCGGACAGCGCCAGCGCGCTGGTGAGCACGAAGATCAAGGCCGAGTCGGTGGCGACCCGCAGCACCTGGCCAACGGCGAGGGCGAGCATGGCGACCACCAGCACCCGGGCCGGTGCCACCCGGCGGACCAGCCACGGGGTGAGCGCGCCCAGGCCGGCGAACGCGATGGTCGGCAGGGTGGTGACCAGACCGGCCATGGTGCCGGAGAGACCCAGCCCGTCGCGGACCTCGTCGAGCAGGGCGCCGAGGCTGGTGACCACGGCACGCAGGTTCAGCGCGACCAGCAGCATCCCGACCAGCACGAGCGCGCCACCGGTCGCCGGGTGCGTCCGCCGGCCCCCGGGGTCGCGCGTCGGGCGGATGTCGACGGCGGCGGGAGCGGGCGGGGCCGGAGCGGCGGTGGGTGGCGGGGTCATGACCTCTAACCTACAATCATGGGATGAATTTAGGGCCGGTGATGTAACCAGTGCCACCGTCGGTCGATTCCCCCTCCGCGCCGTCGGCGCCGCCCCGCGACCAGGCCGCCGTGCCGCCGCGCGGGCACCGCGTCCGGCAGACCATCGAGCAGCTCCGGGCCCGGATCCTGGGCGGCGAGTGGCCGATCGGCGGGCGCATCCCCACCGAGCCACAGCTGGTCGCCGCGCTGGGTGTCGGGCGCAACACGGTCCGCGAGGCCGTCCGCGCCCTCGTGCACGCCGGGGTGCTGGAGTGCCGGCAGGGCTCCGGCACGTACGTGGTGTCCACCGACGAGCTGGCGCCGGTGGTGGCCCGCCGACTCGGCGACGACCGGATGACCGAGGTCATCGAGGTCCGGCGCGCGTTCGAGGTGGAGGCCGCCCGGCTCGCCGCGCTGAGGCGTACACCGGAGGACCTGGCGGCCCTCGACGGCGCGCTCGCCGAGCGCGAGGCGGCCTGGCGCGGCGGCCGGGTCGACGCGTTCGTCGAGGCCGACGCGGCCCTGCACGTCGCGGTGGTCGCCGCCGCGCACAACACCATGCTCGCCGAGCTGTACGCCTCGGTCGGCGCGGCCCTGCGCAGCACCGTCGCCCAGGCGATGGGAGGCGCGCTCACGCCCGAGCGCTACGTCGACCACACCCGGCTGGTCGAGGCGATCCGGGCCGGCGACGCGGGCCGGGCGGCTATCGAAGCCGGCGCTTTTCTGGAGCCCGCCCCCGGGGCATAGGTTGTGCCGGACGGAAGACCGGACACCTCGGGAGTACGGATGCTCAAGGGCTTCAAAGATTTCATCATGCGCGGCAACGTCGTCGACCTGGCGGTCGGTGTCGTCATCGGCGCCGCGTTCACGGGCGTGGTCACCCAACTCACCAAATCGTTCCTCGAACCGCTGGTCCGGGTGATCATCGTGCTGATCACCGGGAACAAGAACGGCCTCACCGGCTCGGTCCCCACGTTCCGGGAGATCCCGTTCGACTGGGTGGCGTTCGTTAACGCGGTGATCACCTTCCTGCTGACCGCGCTGGCGCTCTACTTCCTGGTCGTCTACCCGATGAACCGGCTGGCTGAGCGGCGCAAGCGGGGCGAGGAGCCGCCGCCCTCGGCGCCGAGCGAGGAGGTCAAGCTGCTCACCGAGATCCGGGACGCCCTGGTCTCCGCCGGCCACACCACGCCGGGGCAGCAGCGCGGGGCGCTGGACGACGTGCTGGGCCGCCGCACCGAACCGCCGGCGCCGCGCTGACCCGAACGGATGCACATCGGCCCCTGCGGGATTCCCGCAGGGGCCGCACCTTCTCGTACGTGTGTTCGATAGAGTCCCGCCATGGAGCAGCGAAAGCACTGGTGGAACGGGAAGTGGGGGCGACTGGCCCGGCGGGACGTCTTCCTGCGGGTGGACGCCGACCGGTGGCACGTCGAGCAGCGGGCCGGCGGCGCTGAGGGCATCTCCCGTTTCTACGAGTACGGCAGCGCGGACGAGGCCGAGGAGACCGTCCGGGCGCTGCTCGACGGCCCGGACACCTGGCGGGAACTGTCCCCGCGCCCACCGGGCAGCTGGACGCTCCCGAACAGCTGAATGGGCGGGCTGTGCGCGGTGCGCGGGTGGCGCAGGTGCGCGGTGGAGCGCTCGTATCCCGGTCTGTCGCCCGCCATCGTCGCAGAGCCTTGGAGGCGGTATTGCCTTCGACGGTTATGACTCTGAGGTATGAATATTCCTCTGAGGTATACCGCTCTCCGGACCTCTCGCCTCCGCGCCGGCCACCAGCAGGCCGACGGCGTTTAGCCGCGCACGACCCCGGGAACCGCTGAGGGATGGACCAGCAGGACGAGCAGCAGGCGACCATCTCGCGGATCACCACCGGGATGTCGGTGATCGACTCCGCCGGCACCGAGGTCGGGACCGTGGACCTCGTCCAGCGGGGCGACCCCAACGCGGTGACCGTGCAGACACCGACCGCCGACCCGGGCAGCAGCCTGGACGAGCTGATCGAGGCGACGGCTGTCGACGAGCCGGACGTTCCGGCCGACCTGGCGGCGCGGCTGCTGCACACCGGCTACCTGAAGGTCTCCACCGACTCGGCCGTCGGTGCCGTCTACGTGCCGGCCGACCGGATCGCCGCCGTCGCGGAGGGCCGGGTACGCCTCACGGTCGGCGTGGCCGACCTGCCACCCGAGGAGTGACCGCCGGGTCAGTGATGTTGCGGTGTCCGGTCGGCGGGGATGGCGTCACTCCCCTGAACTGGTGTTGATCTCTCCGCCGAGGGCACGGGGAGCGCGGCGGGCGGCGCGGGTTGGCGGCGGTGGAAGAGCAGCAGCATCAGGCAGCCGGCGACCAGCCCCCAGAACGCGCCGCCCACGCCGATCAGCGTCACCCCGGAGGCGGTCACCACGAAGGTGACCACGGCGGCCTCCCTGGTCGCCGGGTCGGTCACCGCCGCGGCGAGCGCGGTGGCGAGCGCACCCAGCAGGGCCAGACCGGCGACCGCCTCGATGAGGATCGGCGGCGCGACCGCGACCAGGGCCGTGGCCACGCCGGCGCCCAGCCCGAGCAGGGCCAGCCCGAGCCCGGCGGTGACCGAGGCGACCCACCGGCGCTCCGGGTCCGGGTGGGCGTCGGGGCCGGCGGCCAGCGCGGCGGTGATCGCCGCGAGGTTCACCGCGTGCCCGCCGGCCGGGGCGGCCAGCAGGCTGGCCAGACCCGTGGCCCGCAGCGCCGCCCCGAACGGCGGCCGGTAGCCGTAGCCGACCAGCACCGCCATGCCTGGCACGTTCTGCGCCGCCATCGTGACCAGAAACAGCGGGAGGGCGAGCCCGACCAGCGCGGACGCGTTCCAGGCGGGCACGGTCAGGGCGAGCGACGGGGTCAGCGTGGCACCGCTCAGGCCGGCCGGCGGCGCGGTCAGCGCGATCGCCACCACCGCCACCAGCAGCGCGCCGGGCACGGCCCAGCGGCGGGCGAACCGGTGCAGCAGCAGCCAGCCGAGCACCACCGGGCCGGCCACCCGGGGCAGCTCGACGAGCGCGCGGACCGGGGCGGTGCACAGGGGCAGCAGCACACCGGCGAGCATCGCGCCGGCCACCGGCTTGGGGATCGCGGCGACCGCCCGGCCCAGCGGCGGGAAGAGCCCGGCCGCGACGATCAGCGCCCCGGAGACGAGGAAGGCGCCCACCGCCACCGGCCAACCGCCGGTCGGCGGCCCGGTCGCCACCAGCAGCGCCGCGCCCGGCGTCGACCAGGCCACACTCATCGGGATCCGGTGCCGCCAGCCCAGCCAGGCGGCGGCGAGCCCGCACGCCACGCAGAGAGCCAGCAGGCCGGAGGCCGCCTGCGCGTCCGACGCGCCCGCCGCGCGGAGCCCGGCCAGCACGACGGTGAACGAGCTGGCGAAGCCCACCAGCGCGGTCACGACGCCGGCCAGCACCGGTTGCGCCCGTCCCGCCATCCCGACCTCCCCAAGCGTTCCGTTTACGGAACGACAGCGTGTAGCACGATAGCCGGGTGCCGCACCCACCACCAGCGCGCCGTCCGGGCCTCGACGTGGATCCCGCCGTCGTCGGCCGACGGGTCCGTGCCCTGCGGGAGGAGCGGGGGATCTCGCTGTCCACACTGGCGCGGCTCGCCGGCGTCGGAAAGGCCACCCTCTCCGGCCTGGAGAACGGCACCCGCAACCCGACACTGGAGACGCTCTGGGGGGTCACCGCACAGCTCGGCGTGCCGCTCACCGCGCTGCTTGCCGAGCCGGCCGCCAAGCCCACCGTGCACGGCGCCGCGGTCACCGCCACCCTGCTGGAGGTGTTCGACGACACCGACGCGACCTACGAGCTGTACCGGATGCGCGTCGCACCCGGCGTCGTGCAGATCTCCCCCGCCCATCAACCGGGCGTCACCGAACACGTCACCGTCTTCGCCGGCGTACTGCGGGCCGGCCCGGCCGACGCGCCGCTGACCGCCCCGGCCGGCGGTCACCTGCGCTGGGTCTCCGACGTGCCGCACAGCTACGCGGCGGTGGGCGACGACGAGGTCGCCGCGAGCCTGCTGTTGCGCTACCCGCGCCGCTGAACCCGACTCAGTCCACCGGGGCGGGCACCGGCAGCCGGTGCCGGACCGCCCAGAGCGCCACCTCGGTACGCGACACCGAGCCGGTCTTGCGCAGCAGGTTCGACACGTGCACGGTGACCGTCCGCACCGAGATGCCGAGCGCCTTCGCCACCTGCTTGTTGGACATCCCGGCGACCAGGCAGCCCAGCACCTCGACCTCGCGGGCGGTCAACTCCGGGTCGAGCGGCACGTCGACGACCGCATCGGCCGCCGACGCCGGAGCGCGCGGCGCGGTCGGCTGACGTGGCGGACGCGGGCCGGGCAGCCGCCGCAGCAACGCCTCCGGTCCCTCCGACGCGTGTGCGGCCAGCAGTTCGGTAAGCGCGTACGGGTTGCCGCCGGTGCAGCGCCAGAGGGAGGTGACCAGCCGACCGGACGGGGTGCTGCCCGCGTACACCTGGGTCAGCACCTCGGCGACCTCGGCCGGGCGCAGCGGGCCAAGATGTTGGCGGACGGCGCCGCGCACGCCGCTGAGCCGGGCCAGCGCGCGGCGGGTGAGGTCCGGCGCCACCGCCTCGGCCGGCGGTCGGCTGGCCACCACGAGCAGGGCGGGCAGGTCGGCGACGGTGGCCAACTCCCCGACCAGGTTGACGCTGGCCGGGTCGAGCGCGTGCAGGTCGTCCACGACCAGCACGGCCGGGCCGGCGCCGACCAGCAGCTGGACGGTCCGCACGGCGAGGCGGAGCAGGGTGCCCGGGGCGTACCGCTCGCGGGGCGCGGTGGGCTGCTGGGCCAGCCAGGCCAGCGCGTCCGACGGCAGGCCGAGCCGGCTGGTGTCCCGACCGGTGAGCACCGCCGCCAGCCAGTCGTACGGGGCCGGGCCGTGCACCCGGGCGGCACCGGAGAGAACCAGCGCGGGACGCGGCGCGAAGGCGTCCACAGCGGCCGCGACCAGCAGACTCTTGCCCACCCCCGCCGCTCCGGTGAGCACCGCGACGGCAGGCGCCGAGCGGCGTACGGCCGCCACGGCGGACCATGCCCGGTCGAGCTCGGCGAGCTCGCCGGCGCGTCCGACCATGGACACCGGCATCATTTCTCAACCCTACGCAGTAGTGCGTAGAGACGAAGGCAGGGTGTTCTTGGCAAGCTGACACCATGACGCTGATCCTCCGCTCGGTCATCCTCAACGACATCGGCCTGGTCCGCACCAACAACGAGGACTCCGCCCTCGCCGGTGACCGCCTGATCGCCGTCGCCGACGGCATGGGCGGGCTGCCCGCGGGCGAGGTGGCGAGCGAGATCGTGATCCGGATCCTGGACGAGCTGGCCCCGCCCACCGACCCGGACGGGGCCGCCGACGCCCTCCGTGCCGTGGTCAGCACCGCCAACCAGCGCATCCACGCCGCGATCACCGTCGACCCGGCCCGCGAGGGGATGGGCACCACGCTCACCGCCGCGCTGCTGGCCGGGGAGACGCTGGTGCTGGCCCAGGTCGGGGACTCCCGCTGCTATCTGCTGCGCGACGGGGAGCTGACCCAGCTCACCCGGGACGACACGTTCGTGCAGGCGCTTGTCGACCAGGGCACGCTCTCCCCCGAGCAGGCCCGGCACCACCCGCAGCGGTCCCTGGTGACCCGGGCCGTGCAGGGCGCCGACACCCCGCCGGCCGTCGGCGTGCTCACTGTGGTCCCCGGCGACCGGTTGCTGCTGTGCAGCGACGGGCTCTCCGACTACGTCGAGGACGAGGCCATCGCGACGACGCTGGGCATGTACGCCGACCGGCAGCAGTGCGGTGAGCAGTTGGTGAAGCTCGCCCACCACGCCGGCGCCCCGGACAACGTCACAGTCGTCGTCTCCGACGTCACGACCCGCTGACCCACGCGTGGCCTGCCGGTGGCCCGCGCGGATCGGGCCAATCCAGTTGCTGCGACCTGCGCGGCGGGTTGAGATGGGCGGATGACCATCCGACGGGTGACCGCCGACGAACGTCTCACGACGAGTTTCCCGCTGGCCGCGTACGCCTTCGAGGCATCGCCGCTCAGTGCCGCCCGGGTGGAGGAGTTCCGCGACTACCTGCCCTACAACCAGGGCAACCGGACGCTGATCGTCGAGGAGGACGGCACCACCCTGGCCGCCGTCTCGGCCATCGGCATGCGGCAGAACCTGCGCGGCGTGGTGCTGCCGATGGCCGGTGTCGCCGGGGTGGCCACCCATCCGCTGGCCCGCCGGCAGGGGCACGTCCGCAGGCTGCTGCACCAGCTCCTCGACGAGATGCGCGACGAGGGGCACGTGCTCAGCGCGCTCTACCCGTTCCGGCCCAGCTTCTACGCCCGGTTCGGCTACGTCGGGCTGCCCAAGCCGCGTACGGTCGCCTTCTCCCCGGCCGACCTGGGCCCACTCGTCCGCGCCGAGCTGCCCGGCGAGGTGGGCTGGGAGCGGATCGCCGCCGGTTATCCCGCGTGGCGGGCGTTCACCGAGCGCTGCCTGCAGACCCGGCACGGCTTCTCGGTGTTCCCGGACCACCGGGCGGCCGGCCTGCGCGACCGGGACGAGTACTGGCTGGTCACCGCCCGGGTGGCCGGTGAGGTCACCGGCGCTGTCACGTACCGGATCGACGACCACGGCGGCACGCTGATCGGCAACGAACTGCTGGTCGCCGACCCCCTCGCCCGTACGCTGCTGTTGCAGTTCTTCGCCCGGCACGTCGACCAGGTCGAGCGCGTCACCGTCCAGGTCCCGCCCGACGAGTTGCCGGAGCTGTGGCTGACCGACCTGGACGTGCACGTCGAGGCGCGGGTGGGCCGGCCGGGCTCGTCCGCCCCGATGGCCCGGCTGCTGTCGCTGGACGCGCTGCACGGGCTGCCCGCCGGCCCAGGCCGGGTCCGGGTCGAACTGACCGGGGACCGGTGGCTGGCCGGCACCCATCTGCTCGACGGTACGACCGGCGCGCTGGAACTGGTCTCCGACGACAGCGGCCGCACGCCGACGGCCACGCTGACCGCGGCCGGGCTGTCCGCCCTGGCGTACGGGGTGCTGGACCCGGCCGAGCTGCCGTTGCGAGGGCTGGGCGACGTGCCGGCAGACGCGGCCACCGAGCTGCGCGACATCTTCGGGCGCCGGGTGCCGTACCTCTTCGCCGACTTCTGAACGCGGTTTGCCGACCTCGGTCCAGCGGGTACGGTCCCCGGAATGCCGGAGTGGTTGCAGGCGGGTGGATGGGGATTGCTGGCCGGGTCGGCCCTGCTGATCGGGGCGGCGGTCGGCTTCTTCGTCCGGGTGCCGCAGCGGATCACCGCGTCGATCATGGCGTTCGGCGCGGGGGTGCTGCTCTCCGCCGTCTCGTACGAGCTGATCCAGGTGGCCCACGAGCAGGGCGGGATGCTGCCCACCGTGCTCGGCGCGGCCGGTGGCGCGATCGTCTACACCCTGGCGAATGTGGGCCTCGCCCGACACGGTGCGCGGAACCGGAAGCGCTCGGGCGACCAGCAGCCCTCCGAGGGTGAGCAGCCCGGTTCGGGGTCGGCGATCGCGGTCGGGGCGCTGCTGGACGGCGTACCGGAATCGGTCGTGATCGGCGCCAGCCTGCTCGCCGGCGGCACGGTCAGCCTGGTCACCGTGGCGGCGGTGTTCCTCAGCAACGTCCCGGAGGGGCTGTCCAGCGCGGCCGGCATGCGCCAGGCGGGCCGCACCCGGCGGTACGTCTTCCTGCTGTGGACCGGGATCGCGCTGATCAGCGGTGTGGCGGCGCTGCTCGGCAACACCCTGCTGGGCGGCGCACCGCCGGAGGTGCTGGCCGCCATCACCGCGCTGGCCGGCGGGGCGATCCTCGCCATGATCACCGACACGATGGTCCCGGAGGCGTTCGAGAACGCCCACCTGCTGGTCGGCCTCATCACGGTCGCCGGCTTCCTGACGGCCTTCGCGCTCTCCCACGCGTGAGCGCGAAGGGCTGCGTGAGTCGACCGCCGGCGAGCGGCATTGCTTAGCGGCGCATTAAACCGGCACGGCGGATTCGTCGTGACGCCGTCGGGGCTCCTAGCATCACCGGGGTGCGCATGACGTCGCTTGCCGCTCTGCTCGTCCTCGGTGTCGCCACCGCGACCCTGCCCGCCTGCGGGTCCACCGATCCGGCTCCGGCCGGCGCGTCGGCCACCCCGGGGGCCACGCCGGACGTCCTCTCGACGGGCGACCAGGGTGTCGCACCGGTGGGCCGGGACGGTCTCGGTGGCCCCGGGGCCAGCGCGAGCCCGAAGCCGACCACCCCGGCCGCCAAGGCGCTCGCGGCCGGCAACCCGAACGGCCACGCCACAGTGCCGACCGAGGCGCGCGCGGTGGACACGTCGAAGCCGACCCGCACCATCGGCACCGGCACCCCGGCGAGCTGCACCTCGGCGGCGGTGGTGAAGGCCGTGGCCGCCGGCGGCGTCATCACGTTCAACTGTGGACCGGCCCCGGTGACGATCAAGATGGCCGCCACCGCGAAGATCCGCAACGCCAACGGGCCGAAGATCGTGCTCGACGGCGGCGGCCGGGTGACGCTGAGCGGCCAGGGGCAGCGCCGCATCCTCTACATGAACACCTGCGACGAGGCCCAGGGCTTCACCACCTCGCACTGCCAGAACCAGGACCACCCGCAGCTCACCGTGCAGAACCTGACCTTCGCTGACGGCAACTCCACGGGCGACCGGACCGAGGGCGGCGGCGGGGGCGCGATCTTCGTCCGCGGCGGGCGGCTCAAGGTGGTCAACTCGCGCTTCGTCCACAACCGCTGCGACCGTACCGGCCCGGACCTGGGGGGTGCGGCCGTCCGGGTGCTGAGCCAGTACGAGAACAAGCCGGTGTACGTCGTGAGCAGCACCTTCGACGGCGGCTCCTGCTCCAACGGAGGGGCGCTGAGCAGCATCGGCGTGTCGTGGGTGGTGCTCAACAGCCTGCTCAGGAACAACGAGGCGATCGGCAGCGGCGCCAACCCGGCCAAGTCCGGCACGCCCGGCGGCGGCAGCGGCGGCGCGATCTACTGCGACGGCAACGAGTTCACCGTACGGATCGCCGGCACCGTCATCGAGAACAACAAGGCCAACGAGGGCGGCGGCGCGATCTTCTTCGTCAGCAACAACCGCACCGGCACGATGAAGATCGAAAACTCCCCGCTGCGCCGCAACCCGAGCGGCAAGTTCGAGACCCCCGGCTACCGCGGCATCTTCTTCCTGGGCGCCCGCAACCCCGAGGTCATCGGCCCCAAGCCCGCCTGACCGCCCGCCCTCTGACCGCCCGCGCCTGGCCGCCTGACGGCCTGTCGGAGGTGATCAAGAGGTTCGGGTCACCGAGGCCGGGTTTTCTGACCCAAAGCTCTTGATCACCGCGTCAGTAGGGGTTCTTCTCGCCTGGCGGGTGGGCGTGCAGGAGGCCGGCGGGGCGGCCGGGCAGGGTGCGCGCCGCGGAGAGCGGCGGGCTGGCCGTGTGGTCGCCGCCGGCCATGCCGACGAACAGCTCCTTGAGCGCGGTCAAAGCGTCGATCTTGGGTACCCAACCCAGCTCGGTCTCGGCCCGCTCGCTGGACATCAGTGGCGCGTTCAGGCCCAACTCGACCCAGCCCGCGTCGACCGGCTGCAACCGCGCCCGCCAGGTCAGCGCCGCCGCCACCCGCAGCACCGGAGCGGCGACCGGCACCGTCCAGCCGTGGAAGTGCCGAGCCACCAGCTCCGGGGTCAGCACCGGGTCCGCGGCGACGTTGAACGCGCCGCGCGCATCACCCAGAACCGCCCTGGCGTACGCGTCAGCCACATCGTCGGCGTGGACCGCCTGCATCCGCAGCCGCCGGTTGGTCGGCACCAGCGGTATCCGGCCGAAGCGCAGCAGTCGTACCGGCGCCAACGGGCCGAGAAAATAGCGGGTGATCTCCGTACCGGCGTCCCGCTGGAAAATCAGACCGGGCCGCAGGCGAACCACCCGCAGCGTCGGGTGCTCCCGCTCCAGTCCGTCCAGCAGCGCCTCGACCTCGGCCTTGTGCTCGCTGTACGACGAGCCGGACACTCCGGTGGCCGGCCACCGCTCGCTGATCGGGTGGTCCTTCGGGCCGGGCGCGTACGCGCCGACCGACGAGGCGTACACCAGAGCGGGCACCCCGGCCCGCGCCACCGCCTCGAACACCGCCCGACTGCCGTCGACGTTCGTCCGGCGCAGCACCCGCCGGTCGTGACTGGGTTGGATCTGCCAGGCCAGGTGCACCACCGCGTCCGCTCCCGCGAACACCTCGGCGAGCTGGCCCACCGCGCCCGGCGCACCGATGTCGCAGGAGTGCCACTCCACCTGCTCGTACGGCGTACCGGCATCCGGGCCGGGCAACCGCCGGACCACCCCGGCCAGCTCCACGCCCCGCTCCCGGCGCAGCCGCCGCAGCACCGACGTGCCGACGTTGCCACTCGCCCCCACCACCACGATCCGCATGCCCGACCCCGTACCCGTCCAGCAGCCGGTCAACCGCTGCCGCGCGCCGCGCCCTTGATCCACTCGGCTTCCTGCACGTCGGGGTATCGGCGTGGGCGGGACAGCCCGACTTCCCAGAACCCGAGTCGATCAAGGGCGCGGCGAGTCGCGGACCCAGCCGTGCTTCTCCTTGCCGCGGCGACCGAGGGTGGCCGCCAGGCAACGCGGGCAGACCCAGCCCACCGCGTCCGCCTCGGTGAGCACGTCGGTACCCAGATAGTCGAAGCGCACGTGCGGAAAGCGGCGCAGCCGGGTCCGGCTGAGAGCCAGACCGCAGACGGTCTGGTTCTGGCCGGGCAGCCACGCGTGCACCTCCCCGCCCGGCTGACGTACGCCGTCCGGCCCGATCTCCTCCCCGGAAGCCGCCACCGCCGGGCTGCCGCTCGCGCTCATGCCCGTCCCCATTCCCCAGCCGTCCCTCGCCACACACGGCGGAGTGAGGTCGTCTTGATCCACTCCACCTCCCCGACACGGCGGTATCCACCGCCCCGGACACCGCCACCTCGCCGACCTGGTGTTGATCACCTGGGCTCGCCAGGCATCGACGGCCGGCTGGAAGCCGAGAGTCAGCGACGCTGACTGTCAGGTAACCTGAGCGCGCGGGCCGCTAGCTCAATGGCAGAGCTGTGGACTTTTAATCCATAGGTTCAGGGTTCGAGTCCCTGGCGGCCCACCAGTTGATCTTCTGTGAGAGTCTCCCCGGGTCACCTATGCGAGGTACAGTTTTCTGTACTTGCCCTGGAGGTGGTCATGCGGACCGTGAACTTCACCCAGCTTCGACAGAACCTGGCCGCCGAACTCGACAGCGTCATCAACGACGCGGAGGAAGTAGTGGTGACCCGGTCCGGACACGAGCCCGTGGTGATCGTGCCACTTGCGGAGTACGAGTCGATGAAGGAGACCGAGTACCTCCTTCGCAACCCGGCCAACGCCGCAGCCCTGCGCCGCTCGATGGCAGAGCTTGAGGAGGGCGACGCGGTCGAGCGGGACCTGATCGACCCGGCCACCGTCCGGGACATCGCGTGAGGCTGGTCTTCACCGAGACGGCCTGGAACCAGTACCTCAGCCACACCGACCGCAAGTTGGTCAAACGGATCAACGATCTCATCGCGGACGTGATGCGCAACGGATACGAGGGCATCGGCAAGCCGGAACCCCTTCGAGGAGAGCTGTCCGGCTTCTGGTCCCGCCGGATCGATCGCGAACACCGGCTGGTGTATCGGGTCACCAAGGACGACGTCGAGATCATCGCCTGCCGGTACCACTACGTGGACCGGTAGCGGACGGCCAGTCACTCGCGTCGGGCGGCTCCGCGCATCGCGTACGTCACCAGGCCGGTGACCGCCAGGACGGCCGCGACCGACGCCGCCGGCCGGCTGGTGTGGGGTTGTCCCGGCCAGGTGGCGAACGCGCCCCACGTGCTCGGCTGAGGGAACATGGCGGCGACGACCGCCCAGCCCATGGGGAGGAACCAGGCGCGGGCCGCGCCCACGACCGCCGCGCAGAGGGCGGTCAGGCCGAGCAGGCCGGCGGAGTCGCGGACCACCAGCGCGGCGGGGCCGAAACGGGCGCCGGTGGGCTGAGTGGCGAGCAGCACGACGAGTACGACCGCCAGCGCGGCCAGCAGATGCACGGCTCGGCGCCACGGCCAGTGCAGTGCGGCAGTGCGTTCCAGGTCTTCGTCCGGAGCGGCCAGCGTGGTCGACAGGACCGCCACCATCAGCATGACCGTCAGTACGACGAGCAGGAGGATGGCGTCGCGCTCCTTCGAGAGGGTCAGCCACAGCGCCCAGATCAGCGCTGCGGCGCCGACGGACGCGGCCAGTGCCAGGGGTACGCGTCGTGCGCGTAGGTGGAGGGTCATCGCGACAGCAGTCCGGTGGTGTCCTGGCAGGCCAGGATCGCGTCGCGTACCGCCGTCACGCGGGCGATCGCCTCCGGTGCCGGTAGCTTCTGCAGGCCCTGCCACAGGGTGGCCGCCTCGGCGTTGAGCTGCGGATCCTCCTCGATCATCTCGGGGATCACGCCGACGTCGGAGACCGGCTCGCGGCCGAGCAGGTGGTAGGCGGCTGCTCGTTCGACCGCGCCGTTGCGCTCGCATTCCCCGTTGCCGTACCCGGTGCCAAGGCCGAAGACCATCTCGGGGACCACGGCGTCGGGGTGGGCCAGGCCGCCGTGGTCGTCGATCCGGACGTCGATCGTGACGATGTCGGCGTCGCGGGCGGGCGCGTCCTCGAGGAATAGGGCCCGCCTGTCCTCGTGCGCCTGCGTGGGGGCGTTCGGCATTTTCGCGAGGACGGACAGGCCCTGGCGGGCGAGGGGGGTCAGCGCATCCAGCACGTTCGCGTGGACTCGGGTGACGCAGACCTTCGGCGCGTCGTCGGTGCAGACGAGTTCGCGGGCGACGGGGTCGACAGGTGCGACGAGGGCTGCGTCGTCGCGGGGGACGATCGCCGCCGCGGCGCCGAAGCCGAGCAGCACCGGCAGCACGGCGGCCACCGAGGCCCGTCGGCCCCCGGCGACCAGCAGGAGTACGCCGGTCAGCGCGAGCCCGCCCATGAAGAGGGCGAGCACGGCGGTGACCCGCGGGTCGATGGTCTGGAACGGGTAGAACGGGGTGCTGCCGTAGGCGGGCGACAGGATCGCGCCCATCCAGTCGGGCCGCATGATCACGGTGAAGAAGACCAGCAGCACACCTGCCACGGCGAGCACGGGTGCGGTCACCAGAGTGGGCAGCAGCCGCCCGATGCCCAGGCCGAGCCAGGCCGCCGCGACGAGGCAGAGCGCGCCGACCAGCGTGATGGCGACGACGTCCGGCGGGAAGTAGGCGGCGGTCGACGCGATCCGCAGGCCGCCCGCGGCGACCACGAGCAGGAAGGCGAGCCCGACCGAGGATCCCATCGCGACGAGGACCGGCAGCATCCGGCGGATGCGGGACCGGGGTGTGGTGGCGAACAGTTCGCCGACCTTGGCCCGGTGCTCGCGGCGGCCCTGCCACGCTCCGGCGGCCAGGGCGATCGGCCACAGCAGGATCATGTACTCCTTCACGGTCAGCGTGAGGGACATCCAGCCCTCCGACCAGCGCCCCGGGGCGATGTAGAGGGCGGCGACGCCGACCGCCAACGCGAGCAGGGCAGCGCCGGCCGCGGTGGAGCGCCGCAGTTCGATCCTCAGGACACTCATCGGGCGGCCTCCGCGTGGTGGCGGCGGAGCAGGGCCGAGTAGCCGCGTTCGGCGGGGCTGTCGCCCGGGTGGTGTTCGTCGCCCTGGGTGGCCAGGGCGGCGGGTGTGCCCTGCCACACCAGCCGGCCCTCGTTGATCAGCACGACCTCGGTGCAGGCGGCGACCACGTCCTCGACGAGGTGGGTGGAGACCAGTACGCAGGCGTCCGTGCCCAGGTCGCGCAGCAGCTCGCGCAGGTCGAGGCGCTGTTCGGGGTCGAGGCCGACGGTCGGCTCGTCCAGCAGCAGCACCTGCGGGTCGTTGACGATGGCCTGGGCGACGCCGGCCCGGCGCAGCATCCCGCCGGAGAGTGTCCGGAGGCGGGCGTCGGCCTTGGCGCTGAGTCCCACGCGGTCGATCGCGCGCTGCGTGGCCGCCGGGATGTCGGGCTTCGGCATCTCCTTCAACCAGGCCAGGTACGACACGAACTCGCGCACCGTGAACCGCGGGTAGTAGCCGAAGTGCTGCGGCAGGTAGCCCAGCGCGCGCCGGGCCTGGCGCAGGTCGGCGCGGCCGTCGACCGAACTGCCGAGCAGGGTGAGCCGACCTCCGGCCGGCTTGAGCACCGTGGCGAGGGCACGCATCAACGTCGTCTTGCCCGCGCCGTTGCGCCCCAGCAGGCCGTGCACGCCGGTGCCCAGGCTCAGGTCGAGCCCGTCGACGGCCAGGTGGCGGCCGGCCCGCACCTTCAGCGCCTCGGCGTGAATGGCCCAGGGGTGGATGGTGGCGGCCGTTTCGGCCGTGCTCACCGCTCGCATGGTGGTTCCCTTCAGAACGAGGTGAGGCGCCGGAAGCTGTTGGCGCGCAGGAGGGTCAGGGCGGCCAGCACGACAGTGACGACCGCCCACCCGCCGGTGGCCGCCGGTTCCAGGAGCACCGGCAGTTCGGCGGTGGCGAGGCTGGGCGCGACCACGGCGGCGGCCCAGGCCACCATCAGGCCGATCGCGGCGCGGTGAACGCCGACGAGGGAGCCGAGCAGCAGCGTGGCGGCGGTGAAGGCCAGGCACGGCAGGAGCATCAGCGCGGGGTTCGCCCGGCTGGCGCCGAGGGCGGCGAACGCGGCGAGCACCGGGATGACGAGGACGAGCACCACTGCGGTACGGCGCAACAGCATCGTCAGACCGGCGGAGGGGGTGCCGATGATCAGCTCCCAGGCCGGGTCGGCGCGTCTGCTCCAGGCCGCCGCGACCCCGGGCAGCGGCGCCAGGGGCGCGAGCAGCAACACGATCGACGGCAACTCGGACAGGAAGTACGTGAGCAGGGCCGCGGTGCCGAGCACGCCGGCGGTCATGGCGACCCACGGCAGCAGCGCCGCCACGAACCAGCGCTGCCGTACCGGCGTACGGAAGAAGGCCCTGGACCGTGGGGCGGGGCCGGCGGCGATCCCACGGTCGACGGCTGCCGCGACCTCGGCGACCAGGGCGCGCGACTCGGCCGTGGTGCTGCCGGCCAGGCGGGCGCGGCAGTCGGCGCAGTCCTCCAGGTGCACCTCGATCGACCAGACGGTCGCCTCGTCGAGGCCGGGATCGAAGTCGGCGTAGCGGTCGATGTCGTTCAGGGTGGGATGCGTGGTCATGACAGGGCCTCCCGCAGGACGATCCGGGCGCGGCGGATCCGGGACTTGACGGTGTTCTCGGGTACGCCCAGCAGCACGGACGTCTCGCGGACGGTGAAGCCGTCCAGGACGGTGGCGCGCAGCACCGCGCGGACCTCGGGCGCCAGCACCGCGAGGGCCTGTTCGAGTTCCTGCCCGACCCGGCCGGCCAGCACCTCGTCCTCGGCGGCGGGCACGACCGTCTCGACCGGGTGCACCTGCGGCATCCGCGCCTGCCGGGAGCGACGCCGGAACGCGTCGACCAGGCGGTGCGCGGCGATGGTCCACAACCAGCCGACGGCGCTGCCGCTGACCTGGTCGCCGGCGAAGCTGCCGGCCGCCCGCCAGAGGGTCAGGTAGGTCTCCTGGAGGACGTCGGCGACCACGTCCGGGTCGGCGCACCGACGCCGCAGCCGCACCTCCAGCCAGGGTGCGGTGCGCCGGTAGAGCTCGTCGAAGGCCCGCCGGTCACCGTGGGCCACGCGGCGTACGAGTTCCTGCTCGTCGGCCGCGTCCAGACTTCGTCTCACATCAGGTAAGACGACGACCCCCTCGTGATCGGGTCCCGCATCGGTGTGACCGCCGTCACCGACGTCGGCCCGGTCGACGTCAATGGCGTTGCACGGCCACGGGTCCGCTGGTTAGGTTGACGCCATGTCCAGCTCGTACGCGTCCCCGACGGCGTCCCCCGACGTCCTGTTCGGCGCGCTGCGACGCCGGCGGTCCTGCGACCGCCCGCGCTGAGCATCCCTCACCTGCGACCGGCGGATCGAGCCGCCGGTCGTCACCGATCGTCCTCGGTCCGCCCGCATCCCCTTCCGGTGATCCGCGAGCGGCGGATCCGAGCGAGATCGGCGTACCCATGGATCTGGAAAAGCTGCTGACCGACCGGCTGGCGCCGGCGTTCGCGACGGTGGCCGGCGTACCTGTCGACCCGGTCGTGCGGCGGTCTCCGCGCGCGGACTTCCAGTCCGACGCGGCGCTGGCGTTGGCCCGGCGGCTCGGCCGGCCGCCGCGCGACGTCGCCGCCGAGGTGCTGGAGTACGCCGACCTGGCCGACGTGTGCAGTGTCGCCGAGGTGTCCGGGCCGGGCTTTCTCAACCTGACCGTCGCCGACGCGGTCCTGGCCGGGCTGGTGTCCGCGCTCGCCACCGACCCGCGGCTGGGTGTGCCGGTGGCCGCCGAGCCGGAGACGGTGGTCATCGACTACTCGGCGCCGAACGTGGCGAAGGAGATGCACGTCGGGCACCTGCGCTCGACGGTGATCGGCGACGCGGCGGCCCGGCTGCTGGAATGGCTGGGGCACCGGGTGCTGCGGGCCAATCACCTGGGCGACTGGGGCACGCCCTTCGGCATGCTGATCGAGCATCTGGCCGATCTGGGCGAGGCCGAGGCCGCACATGAGCTGTCCATGGGGGACCTGGACTCGTTCTACAAGGCGGCTCGGGCGAAGTTCGACGCCGACGAGGCGTTCGCCGAGCGGTCCCGGCGGCGGGTGGTGGCCCTGCAGGGCGGCGATCCGGTGACGCTGCGGCTGTGGCGGCTGCTGGTGGAGCAGTCCGAGCAGTACTTCCTGACCGTGTACGACAGGCTCGACGTGACCCTCACCGAGCGGGACTTCCACGGCGAGAGCAGCTACAACGACCTGCTCGCCCCGGTGGTCGAGGACCTGGGTCGGCTCGGCCTGCTGCGCGAGAGCGAGGGGGCGGCCTGCGTGTTCCCGCCCGGCTCGGTGGGCCGGGGCGGCGAGCCGCTGCCGCTGATCGTCCGCAAGTCCGACGGCGGGTACGGGTACGCGGCGACCGACCTGGCGGCGATCCGGCAGCGGACCGACGCGCTGGGCGCGACCCGACTGCTCTACGTGGTCGGGCTGCCGCAACGGCGGCACTTCGAGATGGTGTACGCCGTCGCCGCACAGGCCGGTTGGCTGTCCCCGCCGGCCCGGGCCGAGCATGTCGGGTTCGGCTCGATCCTCGGGTCGGACGGGCGGATGCTGCGCAGCCGGGCCGGCGGGTCGGTGAAGCTGGTCGGGCTGCTGGAGGAGGCGATCGCGAGGGCCACCGCGCTGGCCCGGGACCGGAACCCGGAACTGGGCGAGGCGGAGGCGGCCGAGGTGGGCCGGGCGGTCGGCATCGGCGCGATCAAGTACGCCGACCTGTCCAACGACCGGCACCGGGACTACGTGCTCGACTGGGAGCGGATGCTGTCCCTGGACGGCAACACCGCGCCCTACCTCCAGTACGCGTACTCCCGGATCCAGTCGATCTTTCGGCGGGCCGGGGTGGCGGCCCGGCCGGAAGCGGCCGTCTCGCTGGCCGAACCGGCGGAGCGGGCGCTGGCCTTCGAGCTGGTCGGCTTCGGCCGGGTGGTCGGCGAGGTGGCGGAGAACCTGGAGTTCCATCACCTCGCCGGCTACCTGTACCGGCTGGCCGCGGCGTTCAGCGCGTTCTACGAACGGTGTCCGGTGCTGCGGGCCGAGGGGCCAGTCCGGGACAGCCGGCTGGTGCTCTGCGACCTGACCGCCCGGGTGCTTCGGCAGGGCCTGCACCTGCTCGGCATCCGGACCCCCGAACGCATGTGAACGCCCCCTTACTGCTCCGCCATGGCCATGGCGCTCGGGGCTGACGTGGCTATCCTCTTCAGGTGCTGGTCCGTGTGGAGATCGTTGGCACGAGTCCGGCACTGCGAAGGGACCTTCGACATGCCCCGTGTGGTACCGGCAGTCATCCGCGCGCTTGACGTCCTCGAACTGTTCCTGGATTGCCCCCAACTGTCGGCCCGCCAGGTGATGGAGCGGCTCGACCTGCCCCGCACCACAGTCCACGAGCTGCTCGTGACGCTTGAGGCTCGCTCGTACCTGATCTCCGTACCGGGCCAGCCGGTGCAGTACCGGCTCGGCATGCCGCTGTTCCAGCTGGGCGCGGCGTTCGCGGGCCGGCTTGATCTGGTACGCGAGGCGCAGGGCGTCGTACGGGACGTGGCCGCCAGGTGTGACGAGGCGGTTCATGTGGCGGTGCTCGACGGCGCCGATGTCATCTACCTCGTCAAGTTCGACAGCACGCACCCCGTTCGGATGGTTTCCGGAGTCGGGCTGCGGCTGCCGGCCCACTGCACGGCGGTCGGCAAGGTACTGCTGTCGGCCCTCGATCAGGCGGACCTGGACGCCGTCCTGTCGAAGGATCCGCTGCCGGGGATGACGCCGGACAGCATCACCGACCCGGACCTTCTCCGTGAGCATCTCGAAGGTGTCCGGGCGGAGGGTGTCGCGGTCGACGTCGGCGAGTCGGACAGCGCGATGCGCTGCGTCGCGGCGGCGATCCGGGACCATTCTGGTGCCGTCATCGCCGCGATGAGCCTGTCCGCGCCGATCATCCGCTGGACGCCTGAGGTGCAGGTGGAGTGGACCGGGCTGGTTCGGGAGGGCGCGGCCGCGCTGTCGGCTCGGATGGGCTACCGGGCCCAGTCTCGATAGCCGACCTCCCGCTTTCGGGTCGAAACAGCATCGAAACATTGACATTACTCAGTGCCCTGCTCTAGCGTCGCGACCACTCGATCCGGTATATCGAACCTAGTTCGAAATCTCGAACGGCGGTGGTCCCGTGACCCGACCGAACTGGAACGTCAGCGCCACCATCTCGGCCCGGTCGCCGATCGCCTCAACCTCGTCGCGCTGCCCGACGTGCGGCACCCGAAATGTCGCGAGTGGCCCGGGCGAAGCGTGCGTGAGCGGACGTTCCCCGGTGGTGGGCGGGCCCGCTCGCCACCGTGGCGACCCACGAACGACCTGATCTCGCCGGACGACCGTCCGTGGTCGCCGCCACAGAAACCCAACTGGAACCCAACCATCGCGGTGTCCGCCAGGTGAGCCTTCGGCGTGCAGCCGTACGCGGGGAAATGAAGGAGGCGAATGTCCATGGAAGAAAAGCCGGCGTGGTCTCGGCGCGGCTTTCTGGGGGTGGGGGTGGGTGTGCTCGGCGCGACCGGCCTGGCCGCGTGCGGGGGCAGCTCCGAATCGCCCAGCAAGGTGCAGCCGGACGTTCCTCAGGAGCTGATCGACGCGGCGTCGTCGATGAAGGGCTCCTCGATGGGGATGCTGTCGCAGAAGCTGTACTCGACGGCGGCGAACGAAGCCCTCGACAGCTCGGTCAAGAAGTTCGCCGACACCACCGGAACGAAGATCGAGAACAGTCTGGTCCAGGCCGACGCCGGTGACGTGGTGGCCAAGATCGACGCCGAGGTCAAAGGCGGGGTGGCGCGCGACCTGGCGTTCATGACCGACTCGCGGTTCGTCGCGCAGTTCCAAGCGCTGGGCGACCTGGAGGACGTGACGGACGTCGTCACAGCGCTGACCGCCACGTACGGCCAACCCTCCGCCGAGGCCACGAACTTCTGCGTCTTCGACGGGAGGTGGTTCGCGATCCCGTACCACTTCATCGGGATCGGATCGTTCCTGCGCAAGGACTGGATGCAGGACAAGGGCATCACGCCCAAGGACATCTACAGCTGGGAGGAGCTGCGGGACCTCTGCCTGGAGATCTCCGATCCCAGCAAGCGCCGGTTCGGCTGGGGCATGACGGTGAACCGGTCCGGTGACGGCAACGGCATGATCGAGGCGCTGATCAACGCGTACGGCGGGTCGATCGCCTCCAACGACGGCCGGAAGGTCACGTTCGACTCCCCCGAGACGGTGCAGGCGGTGACCTTCCTGGGCGACATCTACACCAATCCCAAGTACAAGCCGATGCTGCCGCCGGGGGTCGCGAGCTGGACCGACACCAGCAACAACGAGAACTGGCTCGCGGGGATCCTCGGCTACACCCGCAACCAGTTCAGCGTCTACGCGGATTCCCGGACCAAGAAGAACCCGGTGTACGCGAACACCCACGTGTTCTCCGACTGCATCGGGCCGGCGACCAACAATCCCCTGCTGCTCGGCCAGTCGCAGGGCTTCGTCGTCTTCAAGGGCGCCAAGAACCCCGGGCTCGCCAAGCTCCTGGCGCAGTACCTGGTCAGCGCGCCCGCGCTGCTCGGGGTGGCGAAGGAGGCGCCCGGCCTGGTGATGCCCGCCTGGGAGAAGGTCTGGGACGCCGACCCGTTCTTCACCAGCGGCGACCCGGCGTTCCCCATGCTGCGCAAGATCACCGAACTGAAGCTGCCGCTGAACACGAAGAACGGCCTGGCCTTCCCGCAGAAGGCCAGCGCCG
The DNA here is from genome assembly GCF_042872525.1 of Micromonospora sp. NPDC005254. Lineage (NCBI taxonomy): Bacteria > Bacillati > Actinomycetota > Actinomycetes > Micromonosporales > Micromonosporaceae > Micromonospora > Micromonospora sp. NPDC005254. Next base: position 227,208 of record NZ_JBIAKM010000004.1, read on the forward strand.
GCCAGCAGGCCGTCGGCGCGGCCTACGTCCTCACCGACATGATGCAGCAGGTCGTCCAGGGCACGGCGCCGGCGCAGGCCGTGACGGCCGCCCACGCGAAGATGGTGCAGATCTTCAACCAGCAGGGGCTGCCACAGTGAGGTCGGTCCGTCCCGCGCGGGCCCCGGCGGCGAGGAGGTCCCCGCCGCCGGGACCCGGCTCCCTCACGGCGGTCCAGCGGCGGCTGGGTCGTGACTGGCGACTGGCCGCACTGTTCCTCGCGCCCATGGCCGTACTGGTCGGCGGGCTCGTCCTCGTGCCGATCGCCAGGTCGATCGTCACCAGCACCACGGAACGGCACGGGCAGGACACCGTGTTCGTCGGCCTGGACAACTACCTCCACCTCGTCGGCGACGACCAGTTCCACACGGGCGTGGTGAACTCGTTCGTCTTCACCGCGTACGCCGAGATCTTCAAGGTGGTGCTCGGGCTGGCCGCGGCCCTGCTGCTGCACCACCGGCGCCGCGGCCGCGCGGTGCTGGCGGGGTTGCTGCTGGTGCCGTGGGTGGTGCCGACGGTGGTGACGGCGTTCAGTTGGCGCGCGCTGCTCGACCCCATCTTCGGCAGCGTCAACACCCTGCTCACCGCCACCGGGATCGGGCCGCTGCTGGCCAGCGCGCACCTGGTGGACAGCTGGCCGGCGGGCTGGCTGTCCGACCCGTCGCTGGCCATGCCGTCGGTGATCCTCGTCAACGTCTGGAAGGGGGTGCCGTTCTTCACCGTGTGTTTCCTGGCCGGGTTGAAGGCCATCCCGGCGGACCTCTACGAGGCGGCGACCATCGACGGGGCCTCGTCGCTGCAGCGGTTCGTCAACGTGACGCTGCCCGGACTCCGTCACGTGATCACCGTGACGGTGACCCTGTCGTCGATCTGGACGTTCAACAACTTCGACCTGGTCTGGTTGCTGACCCAGGGCGGCCCGGGTGACGTGACCGCGCCGTACGTGCTCGTCGCGTACTCGAAGGCGATCTTGCAGTTGCAGTACGGCGCGGGCGCGGCGGTCACGCTCGTCATGCTGCCGGTCATCGGCGGGCTGGTGTTCGTCCTGGTCCGGCTGTTGCGCCAGGACTCGGGAGCGAAGCTGCCCCGACCACGCCGCGCAGCGCGGTGGGTCGGTACGCGGTGGACCCCGACGGCACGCAAGGCCCTGCCGTGGGTCGTCGCGGCGGTGGTCACCGGCCTGCTGGCCTGGGCATCGCCACAGATCTTCTGGAAGGCGGCGGTGGTCCTCGGGGTGATCCTGCTGATCGCCGCGGCGGTCGGCCGGGTGGTCTCGACCCTCCAGTCGCGCGGCGGGCGCCGGGCGTCGTCGGTGGTGTCGGGACTGGGATCCGGTGTCGCGCTGGCCGGGCTGCTCTTCTTTGTGCTGGGCCCGCTGTACTGGATCGCCGTCACGGCCTTCAAGTCCGAGGGCCAGGTCGTGATGCGGACCGACGACCTGTGGCCGACGCCGTGGACCACGGAGCAGTTCAGCGGACTCTTCGCCAACCAGCCCTTCGGTCGCTGGTACCTCAACACCCTGCTGGTGTCCGCGGCGTCCACGGCGGTGGCGCTGGTCTGCGCCGCCCTGGCGGGCTACGCGCTGGCCCGGCTGCGGTTCCGCGGCGCGCAGGGCTTCACCGTCACGGTCCTGCTCACCTACGTGATGCCGGGCGCGCTGCTGTTCATCCCGCTGTACCAGATGCTCATCGGCGCGCGGCTCACCGACTCGTTGTGGTCGCTGGTGGTGACGTACCCGACCTTCACACTGCCGTTCGCCACCTGGCTGCTGGTGGGCTACTTCTCGTCGATCCCCGTCGAGCTGGAGGAGGCCGCGCTGGTCGACGGTTGCAGCCGCGTCCAGGCGTTCGGCCGGGTGGTGCTGCCCCTGGCCAAGCCGGGGCTGCTGGCGGTCGCGCTCTTCACCCTGACCAACGCCTGGAACGAGTTCCTCTTCGCCTTCGTGTTCATCACGAAGGACGAGTACAAGACGCTGCCGGTGGGGATGCAGTCGATGATCGCCGGTGACGTCGTACCGCAGGGACAACTCGCCGCGGCGTCGCTGCTCGTCAGCATCCCCGTGGTGATCATGTACGCCCTCGGGCAGCGCTTCCTCACCGAAGGGCTCACCGCCGGCGCGGTCAAGGGCTGACCGGGTACGTCGAGTCGCGAGCCCAAGCGCGGACGTGCATCAGGTGTAGGCGAGCAGGAAGTCCACGGTGCCCGTACCGCCCAGCTGGCCGGGTGGGGTCTGGAGAGCGGTCGGTAGCACCACGCTGTCGCGCAGAATCCGGACGCCGGAACGGATGTGACCGCTATTCGGCGCCGGCGATGGTGGCGCCACTGACGGTGTCCACGTACCACCTCTGGTACCGCTCCAGCGACCATCCGCGTTGCCGGACGAGCCAGTCGAAGTTACGGACGTCCTGAGCCAGCCAGAGGATGTCGGCCACCTGATCGACGTCCAGGTCGGGGCGGAGGCCCCCCGTGCCGACGAGTTCGGCGGCGAACATGGCCATGCCCCGGCGGCGCTCGTCGATGTTCTTGCGCCAGATCTCGGCGGCGTCCGGATCGGCCGTGGCTGCTCCGGCCAGCGCGAGCATCACCTGGACCTGTCGGGCGTTGACCTCGGCCAGATGGCGGGCATAGCGGACGAGTTTGGCGCGAGGGTCGGCGAGCGCGCGGATCTCGGCCACGAAGGGCCGGTCCGGCAGGGCCACCGGTTCGTCGTCGCCGGCCAGGGTGACGTCGACCAACTGGGAGAGCAGGTGCCGCTTGCTGCCGAACACCGCGTACAGGGTCTGGACCGCGACGCCGGCTTCCGCGGCGACCGCGGTCAGCGGGGTGGCCGCATACCCGGGGTCGACGAACAGGCGGCCGGCCGCTTCGAGGATTGCTCGCCGGGTCTGTCGGGCCTGCTCCTGTCGGCGGGAAGAGTCGTAGATTCGCTTGACAACCACCGGTCGAGTGTAGTGCTCTATTGGATAGAGGCTCACTCTATCGAGAGGCGGCGGCCGATGCCGTTCGGTGTGTTGCAGGAGATGCCCGGCGTCAGTGAGGCGGAATACCGGCAGGTGGAGCGGCACCTCGGGCCGGACCGGCCACCGGGGCTCCTCGCCCATGTCTCCGGACCGACCGAGGACGGCTGGCGGATCATCAACATCTGGCAGGACGAAGCGGCGTTCCGCCAGTTCCAGTCGGAGCGACTGGTCCGCGCCGCGGGCTTGGCGGCGCAGGAGGACGGCTTCGACCCGACGAAGGCAGCCAACTTCCGGTCGGTGAGCGTCGACGGCGCCGAGATGCCGTTCTGATGGCCGACACCGCCGCCCTACGCTCCCGCAATGCCGCCTTCTGGGCGGGAGCGGCGGCCGGCTGGATCCGCCACGCCGAGCGGCAGGACGAGACCGGCCGACCGCTGGGCGCGGCGGCAATGGATCGACTGGCCGCACGGCCCGCCGAACGGATTCTTGACGTGGGCTGCGGCTGCGGCGGCACCACGGCCGAGCTCGCCAGGGCGGTCGGCGAGACCGGCGCGGCGGTCGGCGTCGACATCGCCGAGGCGATGGTGACCGCAGCCCGCCAGCGGTTCCCGGACATTCGGTTCCACGTGGCCGACATCGAGACTCTCGATGTCGTGCCGGGGGCGCCGTTCGACGCGGCGTTCTCGCGCATGACCCTGATGTTGCTGGCGGATCCGGTCGCCGGCTGCGCCACGATCCGACGATCCCTGCGCCCGGGCGGACGCCTCGCCGCGACCGTCTTCCGCGACGGCGGCGTCAACCCGTGGCTGTCCGCCGCGATGCTCGGCGCAGCACCGCACCTCGGGCCGCTACCACCGCTACCGGTAGGTGACGAGCCCGGTCCGTTCTCCTTCGCCGACCCGGCGAGGCTCGTCCGAGTCCTCACCAGGGCCGGCTGGACCGCCGTCACGATCACGCCGTACGACGTCGAACTGGACGCCCCGGACGACGCCGACGCGGTTGCCGAATGGCTCATCGAGGTCGGCCCCGCCGGTGCCGCGTACCGGGCTGCCCCGCTGGCTGGGCAGGCTCCGGCCCGAGCAGGAGCTGCCCGGCTGCTCGGCCGGTTTCGCGAGCCCGGCGTCGGCTATCGACTGCCCACCGGCCTCTGGCTCGTCACCGCGACCACCGGGGCTGACCACCAACAACCAGGTCAGGACAAGAATTGATGATGAGAAGCAATCGCTTGATCGCGCCAGCCCTCTGTCTTGTGTTCGCCCTGACGGCATGCACCGACGCCGACGCGCCCGAGCCCTCCACGCCCGCAGCGCCGGGCACCCCGGCAGCACCCGATGCCGCGCCCAGCGCGGCCGGATCCGCTCCGGCCCGCGGCTCGAATCCGGTGTCGGCGAAGGAGGTGTGTGCCTACCTGGACGGCCAGTTGCCGACGCTGAAGGGGATCGGGTCCGAGACGGGCGCGATGGCCAACCTGACCGTGAACCTCTATTCCTGGTACGAGAAACAGGGCCCCGTGCCGAACGGCCGTCAGATCGACGACCAGACCCGTCAGGAATGCCCGGCGATCCGGACCGAGGTGCTGGAGCTCGCCGGGATGGAGAGCTTCGAACGGCTGTAGCCACTACTTACTGCCCGAGCTGCTTCTCGAACCAGTGGTGGGCGTAGCGCTCGGTGTTGTACGGCTCGATCTCCCGGTAACCGGCCGCGTGGTACATGGCGATCGCCTCGGTGAGGTTGCGGTTGGTGTCCAGCCGGACCGCGCTCACGCCTCGGTCGGCGGCGTACCGTTCCAGCTCGCTCAGCAGCCGTCGCCCGATGCCCAGCCCGCGGACGCTGTCCGCCACCCAGACACGCTTGATCTCGGCGGGTGCGTCGCGGTGGAGTTTGACGGCGCCGCAGCCGACGGGCTCGGTGTTGAGGGTGGCCAGCAGGAGCACGCCGGCGGGCGGGGCGATTTCCTCGTCGTGGATCGGCTTGCTCAGTGCCGGGTCGAACCCGTCGTCGAACCGCCGCCCGATGTCCCGGGCGTAGGCCCGCAGGCACGCCCGGGCCCGCCTGTCGCTCGGTGGGCACGGTGCGATGACCACCATCGACCCGATGAGCAGGCGTTCGACCTCGGCCATGGCGGCGACGAGTCGTTCGCGGCGTCGCTCGGTGAGCGGTTGGAGGATCGAGGCGGCGAGTTCGTCGGACCGCTCGTCGAGTTCGGCCCATTCCGTACGGCCGGCGTCGGTGAGCTGGGCGACGCGTACCCGGCCGTCGCCGCCGGCCTGGCCGGCCGGGCCCACGGTGACCAGCCCGTCGTTCTCCAGGGTGCGCAGGAGTCGGCTGAGGTATCCGGAGTCCAGGCCGAGCCGTGCGCGTAACGCCGCGACCTCGGCGCCGACGGGGCCGATCTCCCAGAGCAGGCGGGCCTGCCCGAGGGGTCGGCCCTGCGCCATGTACTCGTCGTCGAGCGCACCCACCCGCTGGGTGACAGTCCGGTTGAACCGCCGCACTGCGGCGATGAGCGCGGAGTCCATCTGCCTGACTTTAGTCAGCAGATCTGCGCCGGCGATAGGTGAAGGGGGCGGCGTGGTCCAGAACCGCCACCACGAGCACCACGCCGGTGGCGACCGCGCTGATCGCCAGCAGCGGCAGCCGCAGGGCGGCCGCCGCGCCGGCCAGCACGAGCAGCGCGCCAACCCGAGGCCAGGACAACCGCCGGTGGATGGCCAGCGAGAACAGGATCCGGCCGACGAGGAACAGCGTGGGTCCGCCCAGGATGACCGCGACAGCCCTCATGTCGCCGACCTCGGAGGGATGAGCGATGCTCAGCTCGGCCCCGACGGCCGTGACCACTATGCCGGCGATCATCACGAGGTGCAGGTATCCGGTGACGACACCGAGCCGGGACGGGTCGGCGCGCTCGATGGCCGAGCCCAGCTGCCGGCCGGCGGGGGTCACGTAGAGCAGACCGATCAGCACAGCCGTGGCGAAGACCAGCAGGAAGGCGGCGGTCTCGGCGAGGTCGAGGCGGGTGCCGGCGTACGAGAGCCCGGCGGCCAGGACGAGTTCGCCGAGCGCGATGATCATGATTTGCTGGTAGCGCTCGGCGAAGTGCGCGCCAGCGAGGCGCAACTCCTGCTGACGGGCGCGACCCAGCCTCGGCGTGGGCCAGCCGAGCCGTGGGCCGGTCACGTCGATCGCGAGGGCGAGCACCCAGAGCGGCACCCGCCATTGCGGCAGGAACGCGCCCGCCAGCCACGGCACGGCGGTGACCGTGTACCAGCAGAGGATCCGCAGCGCCCGGCGCTGCCGTGGATGACCGCGCAGCATCGAGGCGGTGACCACGCCCCGGACGAGATGGACCGCGACGTACGCGCCGGCGAAGAGCACCCCCCGCTCCTCGAGCGCCTGCGGGATCGCCACCCCGGCCAGCAGGCTGCCCAGCGTGGCGACGACTAGCACCACGCGGATGGCCGGGGTCTCCGGGTCGTACCAGTCGGCGCTCCAGGTGGTGGTCACCCAGATCCACCAGACGCCGGCCAGCAGCAGAGCGGTGTGCAGCGCGCCGGCCAGCGTGAGGTCGTGCAGCAGGTGCGCGGCCGACTGGCTGAGGGCGAGCACGAACGCCAGGTCGAAGAAGAGCTCCAGGAACGAGGCGCTCAGCGGCGCGTCGCTTGTCCGCAACAGCCGCTCGGGCCTGCTCGCCATCGGCGCTCCTCCCGGTGGCAGGCGCTGTTTCCGTCGTACCACCCGAGGCCCGCCACCGGAGGCGAAAGCGCGTCAGCGGCGGACGCCGACCCCGGCGTAGCCGTGTGAGTCCCCGACCTCTGGCTCGCCGTCCGGCCGCCACCGGGTGGTCTCGACCAGGCCGGGCTCCACCAGGTCGTACCCGTCGAAGAAGCGCAGCGCCTCGGCGTGGGTGCGGGGCACCAGCGGGGCGCTGCTGGTGCGGTACACGGCCTGCCCGCGCTCGGCCACCTCCGACGGGACGCCGTCCAGCGTCAGGTGCGACAGCACCAGGTGGCTGCCGGGCACGGTGGCGTCGCGCAGCCGGGCGACGGCAGCCCACGGGTCGTCGTCGTCCGGCACGAAGTGCAGCACCGCGAGCAGCAGCACGGCCACCGGGCGGTCCAGGTCGAGCGTGGCCCGCACCTCCGGGTGGGCCAGCAGGTCGTCCGGCCGCCGCAGGTCGCCCTGCACGACGGCCGCGCCGGGCACGTCCGTCAACAACCGCCGGGCGTACGCGACGGCCACCTCGTCGTAGTCGACGTAGACCACCCGGGCGTCCGGCGCCACGGCCCGTACCACCTCGTGCACGGCCCCCTGGGCGGGCAACCCCGCCCCGATGTCCAGGAACTGGTGGACGCCCTGCCCGACGGCGTACCGGACGGCTCTGCGCAGGAAGTGCCGGTTGGTCTGGGCCGCGAGCCCGGTGCCCGGGAAGATCTCCAACACCCGCTCGGCTGCGGCGCGGTCGGCGGCGAAGTTGTTGCTGCCACCCAGGAAGTAGTCGTACATCCGGGCGACGTTGGGTCGGGCGGTGACGTCGGTCGTGTCGGGGGTCGGCTGGTCGGTCACGAGGGGTCCCTTCGCCGCGGTCAGATCTCGATGTCTAGCAGCCGGGGCGACGACCCGCTGACCCCTCGTGTCGTTGATCCGGCTGCACCCCTGGTCAACCCCGACCACGGTGGGGGCACCGAATCACCGAGGGGGACGCGATGACCGGTCAGCGGGAAACCGTGCGCGTCGACCACGACCTGTTCCGCGCCGTGTACGACTCGCCCGCGTCGCTGCCCGGCCGGCACCGGTGGACCACACCGGAGTCGGACGTCCGCCGTCTGGAGAAGCTGCTGGGAATGCCGGCACGCAGCATCGGCGCCCCGCTGTGGGTCAGCGGCGACGAACCGGACTGCCCGAAGTGCGGCCGGCGGATCACCTGGTACGACATCGTCTCGTCGGCGCTCACCGGCCTGCACGACAAGAACATGATCGCCACGGTCATCCTCGGCGAACACAGGTACGTCAACACCGAGGTGCCGGAGGCCATCCCCGGGGTGCGCTGCGCCGACTGCCACACCGCCATCGACGGCCTGCGCAGCTTCAAGTGCCACAACTGGGCGTACGCCTTCGAGGCGCTGGAGGCCGTCCGCGAGCGCATGGCCGGCGGGCCCGCGCCGACCTGAGCGCCTGCGGCGGACCTCCGCCGACCTGAGCGCCTGCCGGCGGGCCTCCGTGCGGCCGGCTCGACCTTCGACTCCTGCGCTGCCCCCTGCCGCGTTCCCAGGGTGTCTTCCAGGTGAACGAGGTATGAACGTCTGGTGAGGTGATTCATGGCCGACAACGGCAGCACGGACGTTCCAGAGATCAGCGCCGAGTGGTACCGCGACATCGTCGACGCGGCCGCCGGCACCCCGCACCCGGTGCAGTGGTTCGTCGGGCACGCCACCGAGGGGGTGATCCTGCTGCTCGGCGCGCTGCTGGTGGCGGCCGCGCTGCGCCGCCTGGTCGGCGGCCCGCACGACCGGGCACTCGCCCTGGTCGCGCCGCTGCCGACCCTCCTCGCGTACGCGAGCAGCGAATGGCTCAAGACCGTGGTGGACGAGGACCGACCGTGCCGGACGGTGGGCCGGGCGATCGTCGCCGGCACCTGCCCACCACCGGGTGACTGGTCGTTCCCCAGCAACCACGCCACCCTGGCCGGCGCGCTGGCGATCACCACACTGCTGCTCTCCCGACGGCTCGGACTGGTCGCGCTGCCGCTGGCCGTGCTGGCCGCGTTCTCCCGGGTCTTCGTGGGCGTGCACTACCCGCACGACGTGGCCGCCGGCCTGCTGCTCGGCGCCCTGGTCGCCATGGTGGCGACCCCGCTTCTGGCCCGCCTGACCGCCGAGGCGCTGCGCCGCCGCGCCGATGCCCGCCGCCCGGTACCCGACCTGGCCAGCCGACCCCGCCCCTGACCCGGCCGCCCGACGGTCGGTGGGGTGGGCGTCAGGAGGTCAGGAGGAGGGCACCCACCGTGCCGAGCAGCAGGAACGGGCCGAACGGCAGGTGCGTGCTCCACCGGGCCCGTCGGGCGACCAGCAGTCCCAGACTCACCAGCGCGGACAGCCCGAACGCGAGCAGCAGCCCGAGGAGCAGGACGGGCAGGCCGTACCAGCCGAGCAGTGCCCCCACGCTGAGCGCCAGCTTCGCGTCGCCCAACCCGAAGCCGCGGCGGCCGAGCAGCAGCGTGCTGGTGGCGAAGAACAGCGCCAGCCCCGCGCCTGCGGCGACCGCCCGCAGCCAGGGGCCCGCGTCGGCGTCGGCGAGCGCGGCCGCGCCGAGCAGCAGCCAGGTCCCGGCCGCCGCGGGCAGGGTGAGCCGGTCGGGCAGTCGGTGCGCGGCCAGGTCGACGAGGACCGCCGGCACGGTCCAGGCGAGCCACCATGCCAGCGCCGGCATCGCCCCGCCCGACGGGCCGACCAGCGCCAGCAGCGCCACGGCGGCGAGCGCGGCCACCTCGACCGTGCCGGGCGGCGGCCCGACCCGGGCCCGGCACCGGCCGCACTGGCCGGCCGGGCCGAGCGCCGGCCAGGGCCGGGTCAGGCCGACCGCCGCGCCGCAGGCGTCGCAGCCGGTCCGGCTGGAGGTGCCCGAGGGTACGGCGTAGCGCACGACTGCCAACCGCAGCAGCGGACTGACCGTCAGGATCGCCAGCCCGATCGCGAGCCGAAGACGGCCAGCACCCGGGGCAGGCCCCGCCGCCGCCCGATCGGTCGGGTTTCGCCGACCGGGTGCCGCCGCAGGGGGGCCGGTCAGCGCCACGTGGACCACGCCGAACGCCGGCCACCCCCGGTAAAGGTGAACACGGATCGTGACTGAACGTTCGCTCGGGTGTAGCGGATGGCGCGGAAACCGACGTCCACCACCGGCGGCACGATGATCTCCCCGTCCGAGGGCGGGCCGGTCGGCACCGCAGACGGGGTGGCCGGTCCGTCGCCCCGGGACGCAGTCCGGATGCCGGGATGGCGGCGCGATGTCCCACTCTCGGGACCGACGCAGGGGTTGCGGCGGATCGGCCCCGGCCGGCGAGGCCGGACCGTCGGCGACCCCTCGACCGGCCATCGTCCGGAGTGCAGCACGAACACCCGCCACCACCACCCATCATCACGCAGAGTGTTCACTTGAATTGCCTCTGTTGCATCGGCGAGCGTCAGCCTATGCTCGCCCCTTGGGTGTGACGCAAGCCTCACCTCTACAACCGGACGACACGGGACCTTGCATTTGTAAAAGATCCGTAACGGTGAATGCAGAAGCGCAATGAGAGCTCCGGAAGGCACTGATCCGGGCGCGCTTCCGCATGCCCGGCGGCGGCGTTTCATGGCCACGTCGGGCGACCACGAGGAGGGCTCAGCGGTGCGCGGACGGCAGCTCAGGCGAGCGGCAATCTGCCTGCTGGCGGTCGTGGCGGCGGTGCCGGTCACCGCCTGCGGCAGCGGGCAGGAGGCGGTCGATCGGCCGGCGACGGCGCGGGACGACGGAGCGCGGGCCGATTCGGGCGCGGAACGGGAAGCTGCCGAAAAGGCGGCGCTCGCGGCGTACTCCGGTTATCTCGCAGCATCGCGGACGGCGAGTCGGCGCAATGATCCACACGCGCCGGAACTGTCCCGGTTTCTCGCTGATCCGCTGCTGACCCGGGTGCAATTGTCCATTCGCGACGCAAAGGAGCACGGCGCGATGCGTACCGGGACGCTGGCGTCCGATCCCAGCGTGACCGCCGTCAGCCTGGACTCTGACCCGGCCACCGTGGAGATCCAGGACTGCCTGGACGCGAGCGGCTACCGGCTGGTCTACACCAAGGACCAGCGCGTGGTCCCGGGCAGCGGTGGCGGCAAACATCTGGCCACCGCCACCGCCACCCGCTATCCCGACGGTCGCTGGCTGATCAGCTCCGGCTCGGCGCACCCGGACCAGCCGTGCTGACCCGGGGGCGGAGAACCCGCACCGGCGCGGCCCGGCGGATGCTCGCGGGGGCCGGTCTGGCGTTGCTACTGGTGGTCGGCGCGACCCTGCCGGCCGCCGCCGCCCGACGCGCCGACCCGGGGGCCGGATGTCCGCCCGGCCAACCGGACTGCAACGTCTGGGACGACGAGCCCGGTACGCCGGGCGGCCCCGGCGGCGGGGGCGACAACGGCGGCGGCGACTCCGGCGGCGGCGGGGGCGGCGGTGTCTGTCAGTGGGGCGGGCGGACGATCCCCTGCTACGACGACCTGCTGGGCTGGTTCAACAACGGTGACGGGTGCTACTACAAGCTCGCCTCGCCGCAGAAGCCGGCACCCGAGGGTCAGCAGTGGTACGTGCAGACCTGCAACGGGGGCGATCTCGGCGCACAGGACACGGTGCTGCGGGACGGGCCGCCGCCCGGCTTCGGCGCTCCGCCGGACCCGGAGGAGCTGGCCCGCCGGGCCCTGGCGTCGATCAAGCTGCTGCCGGCGCGGCTCAAGGTGGCGCCCCGCAAGGACATCGGCCCGGGCCTGGTCGGCCTGCCCGTGTGGATGTGGGCCACCCCGAGCGCCAGCTACTTCGGGCCGCTGCGCGCCTCCGCGTCCGACCGTGGGCTGACCGTCTCGATCGAGGCGAAGGTCGACCGGATCGTCTGGAACATGGGCAACGGCGACACGGTCACCTGCACCAAGGCCGGCACCCCGTACGACCCGAAGGGCAAGCGCGCCGGCCGCACCTCCCCGGACTGCGGCTACGACCGCGGCTACCCGAAGGCCGGCACCTACCGGGTGGGCGCCACCACGTACTGGACGGTGCGCTGGTGGACCGGCAACGGCGACGAGGGTGACCCGATCCCGCAGACCCGGACCAGCGGCACCGTGCCGGTCCAGATCAAGGAACTCCAGGTGGTGACCAGGTGAGTGAGCCGATTCTGCGAGCCCCACAGTCGGGAATGGAGATCGAACGGTGAGTGTGGCTACGCGTAACGCGACCGGGCCGGTGGACGCGCCGGTCAGCCCGCCCAAGGTGGTCCGGCAGCGCCGCGTCCGCCCAGGGCTGCTGGGTCTCGCCGTACTCCTGATCGCCCTCGGTGGGCTGGGGGCGGCGTTCGCGGTCACCTCGGTCCGGGCCACCGGAAGCTACCTCGCGGTGGCCCGGCCGGTGGAGGTGGGTCGGGAGGTCAGCGCCGCCGATCTGATCACCGTGCAGGTCGCCGGCGGTCAGGGGTTGCACCCGGTGCCCGCGGGCCGGCTGGACGAGGTGGTCGGCAAGCGGGCCGCCGTGGCGCTGGTGCCGGGCACCCTGCTCACCCTCGGGCAGGTCACCGACGACCCGCTGCTCGGCCCGGGTCAGCAGCAGATCGCGCTCGGCCTGAAGACCGCCCAGGTGCCGGCCCGAGCGCTGCACCCCGGAGACAAGGTGCTGCTGGTCAGCACCCCGGACGAGAACGCCACCGGGGCGGCGGCCGGGGCGGGCACCCGGTTCGCGGCCACCGTCATCGACATGGTCAGCCCGACGGACGACGAGAAGGTGCTGTACCTGGCGCTGCTCATCCGGGACGTACCCGCCGTGGTGGCGTTGGCCGCCCAGGAGCGGATCGCGGTCGTGCTGACCGAGGCGGCCTGAGCATGGCGATCATCGCGTTGGTGTCCGCGAAGGGTTCGCCCGGCGTGACCACCTCGGCGTTGGCCTGTGCCCTGACCTGGCACCGCCGGCTGGTCCTGGCCGAGTGCGACCCGGCCGGCGGATCGATCCTCGCCGGCTACCTCGGTGGTCAGCTGGACGGGCCGCGCGGCATCGGCGAGCTGGCCGTCGGGGAGCTGCGCGACGGCAACCTGGAGACCGGGTTCTGGTCGCAGCTGGTCGACCTGGACGCGCCGCGCCGGGAACGGCTGCTGCTGCCCGGGTTGGTCGACCCGGCGCAGGCCGGCAGCGTCACCCCGCTCTGGCAGCGCTTCGCCGACTACTTCAACGCCCTGGACCGGGGTACTCCCGGCTACGACGTGCTCGTCGACTGCGGCCGGCTGCACGTCACCGGCCCACCGTGGCCACTGCTGCGGGCCGCCTCGGTGGTGCTGCTGGTGACCCGGGCCCACCTGCCCGACCTGTCCGGCACCCGGGCGGTGGTCACCGCGATCGAGCGGGACTTCGCCGAACACCGGGTGCCGCCGGGCACCCTGCGGCTGCTGCTGGTCGGCGACGGGCACGGGCGCGCGGAGATCAGCCGTGGACTGAAACTGCCGGTGATCGCCCGGCTGCCGCACGACCCGCGTACCGCAGGGGTGCTCGCCCTCGGTGGGACCGTACGGTCCGGACGGCCGCTGCTGCGCGCGGCCGCCGCGCTGGAGGTGCCGGTCGGGGCGCTGCTGGAACGCCGGCGGGCACGGCTGGCCTGGCCGGTGCAGCAGGGGGTGCCGGATGCGGTTTGAGCCCGTCTCCACCGACCCACGTCAGCAGCCGCCGGCCGCGACGTCCACCGCGCCGCCGCTGGCCCCGCCGAACGGCCGGCACCACCAGTCGGCAGCGATACCGCAGCCGATGCCCACGGCCACGCCGCCGCCGGAGGTGGCACCCCGACCCCGGATGGATTTCCAGGTGGTCCGGGAGCTGCGCCGGGAACTCACCGAACGGCTCACCCTGTGGCAGCGCGGCCGGGAGTTCACCGTCGACGAGGAGGACACCGAGCGGGCCCGGCTGGCCGTCACGGTGGTCGCCGAGTACGCGGACGCGGTCCGTCGCGCCGGCACACCGATGGCCGCCGGCGAGGAACGCCTGCTGCTCGACCAGGTGACCGCCGAGCTGGTCGGGCTGGGCCGGCTACAGACCCTGCTGGTCGACGACACCATCGAGGAGGTGCACATCCTCGGCTGCGACGTGGTGCGCATCACCCGGCACGGCGGTGGGGTGGACTGGGCCGAGCCGATCGCCGACAGCGACGCCGAGCTGGTGGAGATCCTCCAGGCGGCGGCGCGGCGGGCCGGCGCGACCGAACGGTCACTGTCCACCGTGAAGCCCACCCTGGACCTGCAACTGCCCGACGGCAGCCGACTGGCCGCGGTGTTCCTGGTCAGCCACCGGCCGTACGCGGTGATCCGCAAGCACAACACCCTGGACGTGAGCCTCGACGACGTGGCCGGCGCCCGGGGTGACCTGGACGAGATGATCGACCCGCTGCTGCGCGACTTCCTTCGCGCGGCGATGCGCGCCGGGTTGAACATCATGGTCGCCGGGCTGGCTGGCGCCGGGAAGACCACGATCATCCGGGCGCTCATGAACGAGATCCCACCCGACGAGCCGTACGTGCTGCTGGAGGAGAGTCGGGAGTTGTTGCCGGCCCGTCGCCGGGAGCGGCACCGGGCGGTGATGAGCTTCGAGGCGCGGGAGGGGCACGGCGAGCGCGGCTTCGACGGCCGGCCGGCGGGTGAGGTGACGATCGCCGACCTGATCCCGCTGTCGCTGCGGATGGGCGTGCTGCGGATCATCGTGGGCGAGGTCCGGTCCCGGGAGATCGTGCCGATGCTCCAGGCGATGACCACCAGCCGGGGCTCGATGTGCACCATTCACGCCCGTACGGCTGCCGGGGTGGGTGAACGGATCGTCGAGCTGGCGCTGGCGCACGGCCGGGAGATGACCGTCGACCAGGCTCGCCGGATGGCCGGCAACGCCCTCGATCTGATCGTCTACGTCACCGTCGAGGACGAGAGCGCGATCGGCGGCCGTAAGCACCGGTTCGTCTCACACGTGGAGGAGGTGATCGGGGCCGGTGAGGCCGGCCGGATCACCACCACCACCGTCTTCGGTCCCGGTCCGGACGGCCGCGCAGTCCCCCGGCACCTGCCGGAACGGGTCCGCGACCAGTTGCTGCGGGTGGGGTACGACGCCCGGCTGCTGACCCGCTGGATCGAGGCCGGTACGGGTGCCTGGCGGCGTCCCCGACAGACCCGACTGGCCCGGCGGTGACCTGATGGGGAACAGCCTGGAGTTGATCGCTGTGGTCTCCGGCGCCGCCTGTGTGGCCGGGCTGCTGCTGGCGGTCGTCGCCCTGGTGGGCAGCCGCCGGCCCGCCGGGCCCGGCCCGGGAGCTGGCCCTGGCCTGAGCCGCCTCTGGCGCGGCTCCGGCGCCACTCCGGCCGAGCGGCGGGCCTACCAGGCGCTGCTGCTCACCGCGGTGGTCGCCGGGGCGTTGGCGTTCCTGCTGACCGGGCTGCCGGTGGTGGGCCTGCTGGTGGCGGTGGCGGTGCCCGGCACGCCTTGGCTGTTCGCCGTCGGCAAGGCCGAGCAGCGGGCGATCGCCCGGATCGAGGCCGTCGGCGAGTGGACCCGCCGGCTCAAGGACGTCTCCGGTACGGGGCAGGGCCTCCAACAGGCGATCATCAGCACGATCGGCAGCGTGCCACCCGGCATCGAGGACGAGGTACGGCTGCTCGCCGCCCGGTTGCAGGCCGGCTGGCTGGCCCGTTCCGCGCTGCTGGCGTTCGCCGACGAGATCGGCGACCCGGTGTGCGACCAGGTCGTGGCGGCGCTGATCCTGCACCTCACCGACCGGGGTGAGCGGCTGGGCGACGTGCTGGGCTCGATCGCCGGCGCGGCGGCCGCGGAGGTGGCGACCCGCCGGGAGATCGAGGCCAAGCGCACCCAGCCCCGGTTCGCGGTCCGCTTCCTGACCGGGATGACGCTGGCGACGCTGGCGTACGGGCTGGTCAACACCGAATACATCAAGCCGTACGGCACACCGACGGGTCAGGTGGTGATGGCCGCTCTCGGTGCCGCATTCATCGGCCTGCTGGCCTGGGTGCGGTCGATGAGCCAGCCGCAGCGGCCGGCCCGGTTCCTGCCGGCCCCCGACCCGCAGGAGGTGATCGCGTGAGCGCGAGCGGCGAAGCGCGGCGCAGCCCCGGAAGGCGGTCGCGGTGATCCTCAACTGGCACCTGGCCGTCGCGGTCTGTGGCGGGGCGACGATCGGGTTGGGCTTGTTCCTGGTGATCCGGGAGCTGGTTCCGGCGACCCCCGCGCTCGGGCCGGCGCTGCGCCGCCTGCACCAGCCGCCGGGCACCGGGCGGGTGGCCGCTCCCGCCTCCCGCCGGCTGGACTGGCTGACCGGGCTGTCCCGCTGGTTGCGACCACCGCACCGGCAGCTCGCCCTGATCGGTCAGACCCCCGAGCAGTACGCCCTGTCGGTGCTGCTGTCCGCGCTCATCGGACTGGCCACGCCGACCCTGCTCGGGGTGGCGCTGTTCGTGCTCGGTGTCTCGCTGCCGCTTGTCGTACCGGTGCTGGGTGGCCTCGGCATGGCGCTGATCGCCGGCCTGCTGGCGCACCGCTCGGTGCTGGCCAAGGCGGACGCCGCCCGCGACGAGTTCCGCCAGACCGTCTGCACGTACCTGGATCTGGTGGCTCTGCAGCTCTCCGCCGCACACGGGCCGGTGCAGTCGCTGGAGCGGGCCGCCGCGGTCTGTGACGGCTGGGTGTTCGACCGGCTTCAGGAGTCGCTGCGGATCGCCCAGATGCAGATGCACGCGCCCTGGGACGAGCTGCGTGACCTCGCCGACAAGATCGGCATCCCGGAGCTGGGCGACGTCGGCGCGATCATGCGCTCCTCCGGCAGCGAGGGCGCGCAGGTGCACGAGACCCTGCGCAGCCGGGCCGACTCGCTGCGCGACCAGATCCGCACCGACAACCTGGCCCGCGCCGAGGGCGTGACCAGCCGACTCGACATCCCGGGCGCGCTTCTCGTCTTCGTGCTGCTCGGCTTCGTCGTCTATCCGTTCATCGCCCGTGTCTGATCCGACCCCGAGAAGGAGTACGCCATGTCCATCCTCACCTACCTGCACGTCGTGGTGACGACGCGCTTCGCCGAGCTGCGGCGGGACGGCGAGCGCGGCGACAGCCCGGTACCGACCGCCGTGATCATCTTCGGTCTGGTCTTCGTGGCGACCATCGTCACCGGCCTGGCCCTCGGCAAGGCCAACGACTGGATGAAGGCCATCCCGAACCACACGAACCCGAAGTAGCCGGCATGCGCCGAGCCGCGTCCGGAAGGTGGCGCCGGGCGGTTCTCGCCGCCCGGTGTCGCCTCGTGGCCGGCGACCGGGAGCGGGGTGCCAACCCGGTGGAGCTGGCCGTGGTGATGCCGCTGATCCTGGTGCTCCTGTTCGCCTCGCTCCAGGTCTCGGCGGTCTTCCTGGCCCGCTCCACGGCGTTGAACGCCGCCCAGAGCGGGGTCAACGCCCAGCGGCTCTACAACGCGTCCGACAGCGCCGGGAAGGCCAGCGCCACCCGGTTCCTGTCCGCCACCGGCGGCTGGTTGCTGGGCTGGGACAGGACCGGCCCGACCTGCGTGACCACCGCGGTCGAGGTGACCTGCACGGTGACCGGCCGATCCCTGTCGGTGGTGCCCGGTGTGGACTTCGCGGTAGAGCAGACCGCGCACGGGACGGTGGAGCGGGTGACCCCGCCGTGAACCGGCCCGCCGAGCGGGGCTCGGTCTCCATCGAGGTGGCGGTGCTCGCACCCGCGTTCATCGCGCTGATGGTGCTGGCCGGCGTGGCCGGACGCAGCGCGGTAGCGGCGGAGGCCATCGACGCCGCCGCCCACGACGCGGCCCGCGCCGCCTCGATCTCCCGCAGTGCGGCCGACGCCCGCAGGGAAGCCCGCGAGGCGGCTCAGCAGCAGCTGGACTGGCGAGGGCTGAATTGCAGCGGCACTCCGACCGTGACGTTCAGCGGCTCGGTCGGAGGCGCCACCACCAGCTTCGACAGGGCCTACCGCAGCGCGCTCGGCCAGGATGCGACAGTCACCGTCACGGTCGCCTGCCGGGTGTCCTTCCGGGATCTGCGCCTCTCGGCCGTGCCCGGCATGCCCAGCGAAAACCGCGTCGAGGCGAGCTTCACCTCACCACTTGACCGCTACCGGAGCCGGCGATGACCGTCCGTCCGCTCTCCGGCGACCACGGCCGCGTGAGCATCTTCCTGGCGGTGGCGATGATCGGCGTACTGGCCATCGTGGGTCTCTCGTTCGACGGCGCCGGTCAGCTGCGCACGCTGCAACGCGCGGACAACCTCGCCGCGGAGGCGGCCCGCGCGGGCGGGCAGGCCATCGACCGGGCCACCGCGATCGAGGGTGGGCCGACGCGGATCGACCAGCCGCAGGCCCGCGTCGCGGTCGCCAACTATCTCTCCGCCGCCGGCACCACCGGCCACACCGTGAGCTTCCCGCAGATCGCCGGGGAGACCGTCGTCCGGGTACGCGTCACGATCACCTACCGCCGCTCGATGCTCGGGCTGTTCGGCTTCGCCGACCGGGTCACCGTCACCGGCGAGGCGACCGCGCGGGCCATCACCGCAGGACCGTAGGAAGGAAGGCCGCCATGTCCGCATCGGGTCGGTCCGTCGTACGGCGGACCGGACGCGTCCTCACCGGCGTCGGCGCGCTCGTCGTGCTCTGCGCGCTGGTTGCGGGCGCGCCGGTCGCGCTGCTCGCCTTCGCGGGCAATCCCCTGCCCGACCATCTGCCCACCCTCGCCGAGGTGGGCACCGCCCTGACCAGCCGCGACGACGGGCAGCTCTTCCTGCGGGCCCTGGCGCTGGCCGGCTGGTTCGGCTGGGCCACGTTCGCCTTCTCCGTCATCGTCGAATTGGGCGCGCAGACCCTGCGCCGGCCGGCGCCGAAGTTGCCGGGGATGAGCCGCCAGCAGAAGGCCGCCGCCGCGCTGGTCGGTTCGGTCGCGCTGATCCTCGCGGCCAGCCCGGCCGCCGCCAGCGCCGCGGCGGTCTACACCGCTCCGGCGTACGCCCAGTCGAGCGCTTCGACCAGCGCCGCCCGACTGCCCGAAGGTGGGCCGCTCGGCATGGCCGGGAGCGGGCCGCTCGCGACGACCGGGAGCGGACCGCTCGGGCTGGTCGCGCCTGACGGGCCGAGCGCCGGTGACCAGGCGGCCCCGGTGTATCGCGTGGCGCGGGGCGACTACCTCGGCGAGGTGGCCGAGCGGTACCTCGACGAGTTCGGCGACTATCGACAGCTCGCCAAGCTGAACCGGCTGGACGACCCGGATCGGATTCGCCCCGGCCAACTGCTCCGGCTGCCAGCGGAGGCCGCCGACCAGGGCGCCCGCCCGCACGCCACCGGAAAACTCGTCGGCCGGCCCGCCGCGCCCAGGCCGCCGGCCCCGCGACCGGCGCCCGAGCGGACCGCGCCGGAGCGGGCGGAGCAGGCGCCCCCCGGCGGTACGGAGTCGACGGGTCAGGTACCCCCGATGACCGTCGGCGCGGCGCGGGCCGGAACCACCGACCGGGTGAACCGACCGCTGGCGGTCTCCGCCGTGCTGGCCGTCGCGAGCATCGTCGGCGCCCAGATCGGCGCGGTGCTCGGCCTGGGCCGCCGCCCGGCCACCGCCGGCGCGGCTCCCCGGCTGGCCGCGGCTGCCCGCGCGCCCCGGCGCGGCGCGGATCGGAGCGGCGCGGATCGGAGCGGCGGCAGCTCCCGCAGCGGCGGTCGGAGCAGCGGCGCCGCATGGGCCGCCAGCCGCGCGGCAGCGGCCACCGAGAGCACGGCGGCGCCCACCGGAGACCCGGCCCTGAGTGCGGCACCGGGCTGGACCGGCGAGGAGGCCTGGACCGGCGACGAAGGCTGGACCGGTCGTGACCAGCGCGGACCGGCCGCCGGCGGGCCCGACTGGGATGCCGTGCCGGACGAGCCATCGACCGGTCGGCACCGGCGAAGCTGACCGGTCGCGCGACAGCATGCGGCGGCAGATGGTCTGGAAAGCGATATACCTCAGAGGTATATCTATGACTCTGCGGTATGTCGACGGGGAGCGACACCAGCCCGACGGCGTCCGGTCGCGCTCAGCCGAGCATGTCAGGGGACGCGGGTCTGGAGCACGCCGTCGCGGATCCGCGTGGGCAGGATCTGCTGGTCGTTGCCGGAGGGCCCCAGTACGACCTCGCCGCCGTTGAGCCGGAACGCGCTGCCGTGCCACGGGCAGACCACGCACGCGTGGCCGTCGATCTCCTGGACCTCGCCCTCGCCGAGCGGCCCGCTCTGGTGGGGGCAGCGCTCCAGCATGACGGTGACCTCGTCGCCGTGGCGGTAGAGGATCACCGAGACGTCGTCCACCTCGCGGGTCACCAGCGTGCGCTGCGGCAGGGCCGACATGTCGACAAGCGAGTGCCAACCGTCGCTCATCCGGCGCAGCTCGGAGATGCTCTGGTTGACCTGCGCCCCCTGCTTGTACGCCAGGTGCCCGCCGATGTAGGCCCCGAGGCTCGCGGCGGACAGCCCGAGGAAGCCGAGAGCGCGGCCCATACCGTGCCGGCCGGAGAGCCGTGCGGCCAGCGAGCCGGCGTAGAAGGTCAGGCCGATGCCGTTCGCGGCGGCGTGCACCAGGCCGACGCGCCGCTGGTCGGGGGCGAGCGCCACCCAGTCGTTCAGGCCGGCGATCGCCGCCGGCACGGCGCTGACGGTGCCCAGCCCGACCAGCGCGGTGGCAGCCCGGCGCTGCCCGGGCATGAGGTCCAGCACCGCCGCGCTGATCCAGGAGCCCACCGGCACCTGCACCATCGCCGGGTGCAGGGGATGGCCCAGCGGCACCCCGTGCAGGAGGTCGCGTAACCGCCGTGGACGCAGCGTGCCCAGCACCACCCGTTGCAGCCGGTCACCCACCCGGTCCAGCCGGGACGCCTGCTCGATCTTCGTCAGGATCTCTCGCACGAGGACCGACTTCCCGGCGAACGCCGTCGCAAACCGGTCGGCGGTGACGGACCTGTAGCAACGTGTGCGGATGCTCCGGTGGGTGCGCTCCGGCGCTCCGCCAGGCACCATGGGCCGATGGGTGTACGGGTGGAGCGCGCCGGGCCGGTGACGACGGTGATCCTGGACCGCCCGGCGGCCCGCAACGCGGTCGACGGGCCGACCGCGCGGGCACTCGCGGACGCCTTTCGCTCGTTCGACGCCGACCCGGACGCGGCGGTGGCCGTGCTCTGGGGTGCCGGCGGCACGTTCTGCGCGGGCGCCGACCTCAAGGCGATCGGCACGGCCAGCGGCAATCGGGTCGAGCCGGAGGGAGACGGCCCGATGGGTCCGACCCGCATGGCGCTGAGCAAGCCGGTGATCGCGGCGATCTCCGGGTACGCGGTGGCCGGCGGCCTGGAGCTGGCACTCTGGTGCGACCTGCGGGTCGCCGAGTCCGACGCCACGCTCGGGGTGTTCTGCCGACGCTGGGGAGTGCCGCTGATCGACGGCGGGACGGTCCGGCTGCCCCGGCTGATCGGTGAGAGCCGTGCCCTGGACCTGATCCTCACCGGGCGGGCGGTGCCCGCCGACGAGGCGTACACCATGGGGTTGGTCAACCGGGTGGTGCCGCCGGGCCGGGCGCGGGCGGCGGCCGAGGAGCTGGCCGCGGCGATCGCCCGGCATCCGCAGACCTGCCTGCGCAACGACCGGGCGGCCGTGCTGGCCGGCGCCGGACGGCCCGAGGCGGAGGCGCTGGCGACCGAGCTGGCGTACGGGATGGATTCGCTGGCCACCGACGCGGCGGCCGGGGCGGCCCGGTTCGCCGCCGGCGAGGGCCGGCACGGCGCGATGCCGCCGGGAGGGTGAACCTCCCGGCGGCATCCGGTACGGCCTGACTCAGTTGCGGTTGATGGTGAAGGTCGAGGTGGTGTTGCGGATGTCCACCGCGTTGTTGCTCAACCGCAGGTTGTTGAAGGTCACCGACCCGACGGCCGGCCCCTGCCCGGACTCGGGCATCTCGTTGACCCAGATGCCGAAGCCGGACTTCGCGTCGTAGGCGTCACCGCTCTTGCGGGCGCCGCTGATCGAGATGTTGGTGAAGACCGTGTCGGTGACCGGGAACTGCGGCTGCCCACCGACGTAGTTGGTCTGGAACATGA
Source organism: Micromonospora sp. NPDC005254 (assembly GCF_042872525.1). Lineage (NCBI taxonomy): Bacteria > Bacillati > Actinomycetota > Actinomycetes > Micromonosporales > Micromonosporaceae > Micromonospora > Micromonospora sp. NPDC005254. Next base: position 249,064 of record NZ_JBIAKM010000004.1, read on the forward strand.
TGCCGCTGTAGGTCGGATCGACGATGTCCACGTCGCTGACCCGGATGCCCTGGAACACCTTCGAGGCGGAGAAGACCCAGATCGCCGGGAAGGTCTGCGCGCCCCAGAAATGCCCACCGGCCCGCACGATCGAGATGTTCTCGAAACGGGTCGGCGGGCTCGCGCCGAAGCCGTTCATCGGGTAGCCGAAGTCGAGCGAGCTGATGGTGATGCCGGAGTAGACGAGCGTGTCCGCGATGTAGATGTTGCGGAACGTGTTGCCGTAGCCGCCGTAGACGGCCACACCGGCGGCCCGCCAGGTCAGGGTCGAGGTCAGGTTCTCGTAGATGTTGTCCCGCATGTCCGCGCCGCCCGCGTCGATCGCCGAGAACAGCGCGAAGCTGTCATCGCCGGTGGCCCGGGCGTCGTTGTTGCTGACCAGGTTGTTGGTGCTGCCGTTGGTCATGTTGATGCCGTCGGCGAACAGGTTGCGGATCCGCGAGTTCTTGATCGTCATGTAGTCGGTGTTGGCGCCCCAGTAGAGGCAGACCTGGTGCTCGGCCCAGATGTTGTCGATCACGATGTTCGACACGTTGGCGAAGTCGAACACCTTGCCCGGCCCGTCGATGCGCGAGGTGTAGTTGCCGAAGTAGGCGAAGTTCGCGAACGACGATCCGGCCGCGGAGTTCTCGGCCCGGAAGCCGATGTCGGTGTTCTCCTGGCCGGAGGGGGCGTTGAACCGGGTGTACCAGGGCCCGGCGCCGGTCACCTTGACCGCCTTGCCGTACACCTGGAACTTCGACGAGGTGGAGTAGTTGCCGGCGGGCAGGTACACCCCGATCAGGTTGCCGGTGGTGTCCATCCGCACCCGGTCCAGGGCGTTCTGCACGTCCTGGTGGGTGAAGCCGGCCGGCGTCGCGTAGCGGGCCGAGTCCGGGTTCGCGATCGGCGAGACCTGCTCGGTGTTGATGAAGTCGATCGCGTACGTGGTGGTGTTGGCCGCGTCCTTCTGGAGGCGGATCTTGCTGCCGGCCGGCACGGTCGAGTTGAGCATGACGTTGGCTTCGTCGTAGATGTGCCGCGGTCCGCCCGCGCTCGGCGAGTTGCCCGGGCTGGTCTCGTTGCCGTACAGCCAGGCGTAGCGGGACGTCAGGTCGATGGCCTTGTGGAACGTGCCGTTGACGTAGACGTTCAGCGTGGAGTTGATGCCCCCGCCGCCCGACGCGTCGGGGATGGAGAAGCGGGTGACCAGCGTGTTGGTGCTGGCCCGGGTGGTGAACTCGACGTAGCTGCCGGTCGAGTTGAGCGTCACCGCACGCCGGCCGGACGCCTCACCGGCCACGTCGCCGACGGTCCGGTTCGGGCCCACCACTGCCGCGCCGCCGCCGACCACGCCGTCCTCGGCCTCGTACATGTCGTACGGCATGTTGGCGCCGCGCCCGACGAAGAGCGGACGGTCGCTGGTGTTGTTGCCCTGCTTGGCCGGCAGTTCGTTGCTGTCGGCGGCGAGCACGACCCGGACGGTGTACTTGCCGTTCGCGGCCGTCCAGGTGCCCAGGTCGACCGGGCCGACGGTGGCCCCGGCGTTGATCACACCGGAGTACGAGCCGGTGAGGGTACGCACCACCGTGCCCGATTCGTTGAGCACGGTGAGCGTGATGCCGTGCGACCCGGACGCGGAGGCCACGCTGCCGGCGTTGCGGATCGACACGGAGAAGGTGACCGTGCTGCCGGCCGACGGGTTGCCCGGCGACCAGGCCACCGCCGAGGCGACCAGGTCACTCGTGGCGACCGGGCTCACCACCAGCGGGCTCGGGTTGGAGTAGCTGTTGTTGGTGTCGTCGGACTCGACGACGGTGTTGGACTCGTCGACCTTCGCGCTGAGCGGGTAGCTGCCCGCGTCGCGGGTGCCGATGCTGGCGCTGACCGTGGTCGAGGCGCCGGCCGCGAGGCCGCCGACCGACGCGGTGCCGACCCGGGTGGAGCCCAGGTAGAAGTTGACGTCGGTGGCGCCGGAGGCCGCCGAGCCGGCGTTGCGCACGGTGGCCGAGAGCGTGATGGTGCTGGTCTCCACGGGGGCGGACGGGCTGACCGACATGCCGGTCACGGTGAGGTCCGGGTTCGGCGCGGGGGTGCCGATGACCTGGAACTCGGCCACCTGCCCGGCCGGGGCGCCGGTGTTCGAGGCGATCGAGAGCCGTACGTCGGCGGCAGCCCCGGAGACCGGGATGGTCACCGTGTTGCCGCTGCCCGGGTTGAAGGTGTAGTTCGCCGCGCCGACCAGGGTGGTGAAGGTCGACGAGCCCTGGTCGCGGCCGAGCACTGTGATGTTCTGGGTACGCGTACCCCAGGCGGAGTCCGGGTTGAGCTTCAGCACGACCTGGCTGAGGCTGGCGTTCGCGCCGAGCTGCACGGTCAGCGTGCTCGGGTTGCCGTTGCCCTCCCAGTAGGTGGTCACGTTGTTGTCGTTGGCGTTGGTCGCCACGAACGTGTGCACGTACCCGGAGGCGGTGATCGGCTTGCCGACCGCCAGGTTGGTGCCGGTGGGAGGGGTGCCGGTGCCGGTGCGGGTCACCGTGTTGCTGTTCGACGACTGGTTGCCGGCCGCGTCCCTGGCCCGCACGTAGTACGAGACCGTGGCGGTGTCCGGCTGGCTGTCGGTGTACGTCAGCGTCGAGCCGCTGACGCTGCCGCGCAGCGCGCCACCCGCGTAGACGTCGTACCCGGTCACGCCGACGTTGTCCGTGGACGCGGACCAGGCGAGCCGGATCTGACCACTGGCGGGCTGGGTGTAGGCCAGGTTGCCGGGGGCGCTGGGGGCCTGGGTGTCGGTGCTGCCGCTGGCGCCGTACACCTCGACCTCGGAGAACTGGGCGGCCGGCCAGCCGGTGTTGCCGGTGACCTGCACCCGTACGTAGCGGGTGCTGGCCGCGGTGAAGCTGACGGTCGCGGTGTTGCCGGTGCCCGGGTCGAACGTGTAGCCGCCGGACGCCTTCAGGGTGGTGAAGGTCGAGCCGTTGGTGGAGCCGAGGATCGACAGCGTCTGGGTGCGGGTCTGCCAGTCCGACGAGGGCGGCAGCTTGAGCACCACCCGGTCCACGTTGACGGTGGCGCCGAGGTCGGCCTGGATCCACTGCGGGAACGCGTTGTTGGCGCTCTCCCAGTAGGTCGACGCGTTGCCGTCGTTGGCGTTGCCCGCGACGTAGTTCTGGTTGTAGCTGCTGGCGCTCATGCTGGCGGAGAGCCCGGCGAGCAGGGCCGCGCGGGCGGACCCGGCCGGGGCCGGAGCCGGCTTCGCCGCCGGTGCCGCGGTCGCCGGGGTGAGGGCGGGGACGGCGGCGAGGAGCAGTCCGGCGAGCGCGCCGGCGAACAGCCGCCGGCGGGCCGGCAGTCGGCCGGCTCGGTGGGCTCGGTCGGCTCGGTCGGCTCGGGGGACGGGACCGGGCGAGCCGGCACGCGGGGTGCCTCGGGTGGGGCCGTTTCTGGACATGGGTGGCTACACCTCTTTCGGGGGTGGTGTGGGTGCGTTGCCCGGTGACGGGTGCAGGGGTACGCCCGTCGTGCCGCGACAGGTGGGGGACGGTGCGGTGCGGGACGGGTGCGGGCGGGCCGGCGCCGCGCTGCGCCGGGCTCCCCGACCGGTGGCCCCCGCCCTGCTCGGGCGGGGGCCGTCGGCCTAGCTGGAGTAGACCTCGAACTCGCTGAGCTGGCCGGCGGGCCAGCCGGTGTTGCCGGTGACGGTCAGCCGCAGGTACCGCTGGCTGGTCGCCGTGAAGGTCACGGTGACCGTGTTGCCGCTGGCCGGGTTGAAGGTGTAGCCGGCGGACGCCTTCAGGGTGGTGAACGACGAGCCGGTGGTGGAGCCGAGCACCGACAGCGTCTGCGTACGGGTCTGCCATGCCGACGACGGCGGCAGCTTCAGCACGACCCGGGACACCGAACGGGTGGCGCCCAGGTCCACCGTCAGCGACTGCGGGAAGGCGTTGTTGGCGCTCTCCCAGTAGGTGTTGGCGTTGCCGTCCACCGCGTTGGGAGCGGCGTACACGTCGGAGTGGCTGGTTTCGGTGATCGACCGTCCGGCCGCGAGGTTGCCACTGGGCGGGGGCGTCGTGGGCGGGGCGGTGGTCGGCGGGGCGGTCGTCGGTGGGGCGGTGGTGGGCGGTGCCGTGGTCTGCGTGCCGCCGTACACCTCGACCTCGCTGAGCTGGGCGGCCGGCCAGCCAGTGTTGCCGGTGACGGTGACCCGGATGTAGCGGCGGTCACCGGAGGGCAGCCCGATCGACACGGTGTTGCCCGTGCCCGGGTCGAAGACCCGACCGGCGGACGACGCCAGGGTGCTGTACGACGAGCCGTCGGTGGAGCCGAGCACCGACAGCGTCTCGGTGCGCTGCTCCCAGCCGGCGGGCAGCTTGAGCACCACCCGGTCGACCGAGCGGGCCGAGCCCAGGTCCACCGTCAGCGACTGCGGGAAGGCGTTGTTGGCGCTCTCCCAGTAGGTGGCCGCGTTGCCGTCCACGGCGTTGCCCGCCGTGTAGCTCTGGTTGGTGCTGGTCGCGGTCGTCGACCGGTTCAGCGCCAGGTTCCCGCCGGTGGGCGGCGGTGTGGTCGGGGGCGGCGTGGTCGGGGGCGGCGTGGTCGGCGGGGCGGTGGTGGGCGGCGCGGTGGTGGGGCCGGTGGTCGGCGGGGTGCTGGGGCCGCCACCCCACTGCGGCTCCGGCCACGGGCCGCAGTACGGGGTCGACGTGTACCAGCCCGAGTTGCCGGAGCCCTGGGTGATCTGGAAGCCACTGCCCACGCAGTTGTGCATCGGGTTGCTCTGCGCGATGTTGGTGGCGCGCACGTTGGTGAACGACACCTGGCTGGGCGCCTGCACCTGGAGCGCGTACGTGCCGGCGCCGTCGATCCGTACGTTGGTGAGGTTGATGCCGCTGGTCTGGCCCTCGATCCAGTGCAGCGCGGCGTACGAGCTGTCCAGGATGTCGGTGTCGGTGATGTTGATGGTGGCCTGCTGGAACGCCTCGTTGAGGGCGGAGAACCAGATCGCCCCGACGCCGAAGTTCCAGTTGTAGTCCGAGTTGCCGTTGCGGATCAGCGTGTTCCGGGCGATCGTCCAGGTGCCCCGGACCGCGGTGTCGCCCTGCACGCCCGGGTAGCGGTTGGCGACGTGGATGCCACCGCCGTTGGTCAGCGAGTCGGCCGTCACGTTGTCGGTGATTGTGATGTCCCGACCGCCGTAGCTGACCAGGTGGTTCGCCAGCAGCGTCACGCCGATGGTGTTGTGCGTGAACGAGTTGTTGACGTTCGGCACGCTCTGCGCCCACATCGCCAGGGCGTCGTCACCGGTGTTGCGGACGAACGTGTTGGTCACCGTCGAGTTGGTGACGCCGGTGTGGAAGTTCACCCCGTCTGCGGTCTGGTCCAGGATCCGGCTGTTGCGGATGGTGAAGTTGTCCATCGGGCCGTCCATCCACGCCCCGACCTTGGTGTTCTCCAGCCACAGGTTGTCCACCACCGAGTTGGTCATCGCCCCGCCCAGGGCGTTGACCTGGTCCTCGTCCACCCGCTCGCGGATATCGCCGATGATGGCGAAGTCCCGCAGGGTAACGTTGCGGCTCGGCCCCCCGGCCTCGTGCGCCCGGATCTCACCGGTGTAGCCGCCGCCCGGGACGTACTTGCCGTAGATGCCGGCGGCCCGCTTGCGGTCGGTGGGGTGCCGCCCGCCGAGCACCGAATACCACGGGCCGGCGCCACGCAGGGTCACCCCGTCGACCACCACGTGATCCCAGAGGGTGAACGTGCCGGTCGGGATCCAGACGGCCCGGCCCTGGGCCTTTCCGGCGTCGACAGCGGCCTGGAACTTCGCGGTCGAGTCCGTCGCGCCACTCGGGTCGGCGCCGAAGTCGGTGACCACGTCGAGCACACCGGAGGGCTTGCTGATCGCCGGGGCGACCAGCTCGAAGTCCGCCAGGTCGATCGTGAACGTCGGCGACTGGGCGGTCGAGGAGACCTGCAACCGGATCTTCGTGCCGGCCGGGTAGGTGGTGCCGAACATCGCCCGGGTCTCGTCGTAGAAGTGGTGCGGGTTCGTGTCGCCCGGGTTGTTGTTGAACGGGTAGCCGCCGTAGTACCAGCCGTACTTCGACGTCACCGGGACCGACTTCAACAGGTTGCCGTTGGCCCGCAGGTCAATGGTGGCGTCCCGGCCGGTACCGGCCGGGCTGTCCGGCAGGCTGTGCCGGAAGGTGACCGCGTTGGCCGGGGCGGTGAGCGTGAACTCGACGTACTCGCCGACGGAGTCGAGGGTGACCGCCTCGCGGCCGGACGCCTCCGACGGCAGCGTGCCGTAGCGCCGGTCCGGGCCGATCCTCGTGCCGTTGAAGGCGGCCTTCTCCGCCTCCTGCTCGATGAACGGGACGGTCGCGCCACGGCCGGAGATGTCGAAGGGGGACAACCCGGCCGCCGAAGCCGGGGTGGCGGTTCCGGTGACCGCGAGGGCGGTCACCGTGGTGGCGGCGAGCAGGGTGGCGGCGATCGCGGCCAGCCCGACGCGTGCCGGGTGTCGGAGGTGGTGCGGGGTGGCGGTGGTGTGGATGGCCATGAGCTGCGCTCTCCCTTTCGTCAGGCAGGCCAGGTCCCCCGTTGCGGTGCCGCGTTGCGGTTTCTCCCCCCTCGTTCCTCCTTCCTTGGTCGTGGTGTGCGGGTGGGTGGTGCCGGCGGCCGGGACGGGACCGCCGGCACCACGTCGGTCGGATCAGGTCAGGGCGGCGGCGTCCGCGCGCGGTCCGTCCACCGCTTCGGGGGTACGCAGCCAGACGGCCGTGTCCGACGGCAGCAGACCGTCGTCGAGGGGTCCACTGGCCAGCAGCAACTCCCCGTCGGCGGGCAGCGGCACCGCCGCGTCGGTGAGGTTGACCAGGCAGCGGAAGCCACCGCCACGGCTGAACGCCAGCACCCCGTCCGGGGCGGGCAGCCACGTCAGCTCACCGTCGCCGAGCGCCGCCTCGGCCCGCCGGATGTGGATCGCCGCCCGGTACAGCTCCAGCATCGAGGCCGCGTCGCCGGTCTGCGCCAGCGCCGTCCGGTCCTTCCAGTCGGCCGGCTGGGGCAGCCAGGGCGCCGCCGCCCCGTCCGGGCTGAACCCGAACGGCGGCTCGTCACCGGCCCACGGCAGCGGCACGCGGCAGCCGTCGCGACCGGGGTCGATCCGACCGGAGCGTTCCCACATCGGGTCCTGCCGCAGCGCGTACGGGATGTCCTCGACCTCCCAGAGCCCCAGCTCCTCGCCCTGGTAGACGTAGGCGGCGCCGGGCAGCGACAGCGACAGCAGCGCGGCGGCCCGCGCCCGGCGGGTGCCGAGCTCCAGGTCGGTGGGGATCCCCTCGCGCTTGGCCGCGAAGCTGAACGTGGTGTCCGCCCGGCCGTAGCGGGTGACGTGCCGCGTCACGTCGTGGTTGGACAGCACCCACGTGGCCGGTGCGCCGACCGGCGCGTGCGCGCTCAGCGTCCCGTCGATGCTCTCGCGCAGCGCGGACGCGTCCCAGGCGCAGCCGAGGAAGTCGAAGTTGAACGCCGCGTGCAGCTCGTCGGGGCGCAGGTAGTTGGCGAACCGCTGCCGGTCCGGCAGCCACACCTCACCGATCAGCGCGCGATCGGCGTAGGAGTCGGCGACCCGCCGCCAGCCCCGGTAGATGTCGTGCACGCCGTCGAGGTCGTGGAACGGGTGCTGGTGGTCCGGTCGGACCTCGGGCAGCGTCCCGTCCTTCACCAGCAGACCGGCGGAGTCGATCCGGATGCCGTCGACGCCCCGGTCGAACCAGAACCGCAGGATGTCCTCGAATTCTGCCCGCACCCGGGGGTGGTCCCAGTTGAAATCCGGCTGCTGGGGGGCGAACAGGTGCAGGTACCAGTCGCCGGGCGTGCCGTCCGGGTTGGTGGTGCGGGTCCAGGTCTCGCCGCCGAACTCGCCGATCCAGTCGGTGGGCCGCTGGTCACCGTTCGGGCCGCGGCCGGGACGGAACCAGAACAGGTCCCGCTCGGGCGCTCCCGGGCCGCCGGCCAGCGCGGCCTGGAACCACGGGTGCACGTCGGAGCAGTGGTTGGGCACCACGTCGACGATCGTCCGGATGCCGAGGTCGTGCGCCTCCGCGATCAACGCCTCCACCTCGGCGAGCGTGCCGAAGACCGGATCGATGTCGCGGTAGTCGGACACGTCGTACCCGGCGTCGGCCATCGGGGACGGGTACCAGGGGCTGAACCAGATCGCGTCGACGCCGAGCGCGGACAGGTGTTTCAGCCGGGACCGGATGCCGGCGATGTCACCGATGCCGTCGCCGTTGCCGTCGGCGAAGCTCCGGGGATACACCTGGTAGATCACGGCTCCACGCCACCACGGACTTTTGTCAGCTGTGGACACGAGCACCTGCTTTCTGCGTCAGTACGTCGGCGGGTTCGCCGGAGGGAGATATGTGTCGGGACGAACGGTCGTTGTTCGCCGCGCGGGTGAATGCGGTCGTGGGCTATCCCTTGATGCCGCCCGTGGTCAGGCCGGACATGATGTTCCGTTGGAAGATCAGGAAGATGATGACAGTCGGGATGGCGGCGATGACCGACGCGGCGATCACCACGTTCATCGGCGTACCGCCCGCGAAGGTGTAGATGCCGACGCTGACCGTCCGGGTCTCGGGCGACGGCATGACCAGCTTCGGCCAGAGGAAGTCCTTCCAGACCGCGGTCACGGCGAAGATCGAGACGACGCCGAGGATGGGACGCGACAGCGGCAGGATGATCGACCAGAGCGTGCGCAGCGACGTCGCCCCGTCCATCAGGGCGGCGGCCATCAGCTCCTCCGGGATCGAGTCGAAGAACCGCTTCAGCAGGAAGATGTTGAACGCGTTCGCGACCATCGGCAGCCAGATCGCGAACGGTGAGTCGAGCAGGTTGATGTGCAGGATCGGCAGGTCGAGCACCGTCACGTACTGCGGAACGATGAGGACCATCGCCGGGATCATCAGGGTGCCCAGCATCAGGGCGAGGATCGCGTTGCCGAAGATCGGCCGGAGCTTCGACAGGGAGTACGCGGCGGCGCTGTCGAAGACGAGTTGGAACAGCACCGCCCCGATGGCGTAGTAAAAGGTGTTGAACAGCAGCTTGGCGAGGGCGAGGTTGTTCCACGCGTCGATGTAGTTCTGCGGCTGCGGGTCCTTCGGGAACAGCGACGGCGGGGTCTGCGCGATCTCCTGGCCGGACTTGAGCGCGCCGGTGACCATCCAGTAGAGGGGCCCGAGGAAGACGAGCGTGAAGCCCGCCACGACGACCACGAGCAGCGTCCAGTAGATGACCTTGCCGCGCCCCCGGCTCAGCTGGGAGTGGGAGATGAGGGTCCGGGTACCGGAATCCTGTGCCATTGGGCGCCGTCCTAGTCCTGTTTCGCAGTCAGTCGCACGTACACGGCGGAGAAGCCGGCCAGCACCACGAGCATGATCACGCCCAGCGCGGCGGCGCCGTTGAGATCGTTCTGGAAGAACCCGTGCTGGTAGATGAGGTACGCCACCGAGGTCGCGGAATCCTCCGCGCCCGCGCCGTTGGCGAGGATCAGTGGCTCGATGAAGAGCTGCATCGTGGCGACGATCTGCAGCATCGCCAGGAGCGCGAGGATCAGCCGGGTCTGCGGGATCGTCACGTGGCGGATCCGCCGCCAGATCCCGGCGCCGTCGAGCTCTGCCGCCTCGTACAGCTCACCGGGAATGTTCTGCAACGACGCCAGGTAGATCAGGACGGCGCCACCCATGTTCATCCAGGTGGACGCGATCACCATGGCCGGCATCGTCATCGCCGGCGACTGCATCCACTGCGACGTGGGCAGGTGCAGCGCCGTGAGGATCGCGTTGAACAACCCCGCCTCGCTGGGGTCGTACGCGTAGAACTTGAAGAGGAACAGCGCCGAGGCCGGCGGCAGCATGACCGGCAGGTAGACCAGGACCCGCAGGTAACCCTTGGCGTGGCGGAACTCGTTGAGCAGGATCGCCACGAAGAACGGCACCGCGTACCCGAGCACGAGCGCGAGCACAGTGAAGTAGAGCGTGTTCTTCCAGGCGGGCCAGAAGCTGGGGTCGGCGATGAGGCGGGAGTAGTTGTCCCAGCCCACCCAGGTCGTCTCGCCGCGCCTGGTCCGCTGGAAGCTCATGACGATGCCGCGGATCATCGGGTACCAGGAGAAGACCACGAAGCAGAGCACGGCGCCGATCAGGAACGCGTGCCCGGCGAGGTTGTCCCGTACCTTGCGGCCGAGGCTCGTGCGCTGCGGCCCTGTCGCGTACGGCGACATCGGGCGACCCGGTTTCCTGGGGGCCTGGGGGACGGCGGTGATCGCCAAGGCAACTCCTGCGGAAGTCAGTGACGCGGACGGTGCGGCGCGGGATGTGGGGGCCGGCGGGCCGACCCCCACACCTGCCGGTCAGCTCTCGGCGGCCAGGAGCTGGTTGACCTTCTCTTCCGCCGTCTTCAGCAGCGCGTCGATGTTCGCGTTCGGGTTCGTCAGCACTCCGGACATCGCGGCGTCGAGGACCGCGTAGATCGCCTGCGCGTTGCGCGGCTCACCCTTGATCGGCACCGGGGTCGCCTCGAAGATGGCGAAGTTCGCGGTGTCGACGTTCGCGTTCGCCTTGCGCAGCTCGAGTTCCTGCTTCTGCGCCTCGCTGCCGTTGGCGAACAGCAGCGGCTGGGGCAGACCCACCGGGTAGTTCTGCGGCTTGGCCCGGACGTAGTCGAACTGGCCCTTGCCCGGCGTGAGCTTCTGGTAAGCGATCCACTTCAGACCGGCCTTGACCTGCTCGGGAGAGAGGTCCTTCTTGAAGAAGTAGCCCTCGCCGCCGCCGAGCGTGCCCTTCGCCAGGCCGTCCTGGCCGGGCAGCGGGGCCATCGCCCAGTCCTGGAACTTGCCCTGGAACTGGCTGACGATCGCCTGGGTGGCGTCCGGGGCGCCGATGAACATGCCGACCTTGCCCGCGCCGGCGTTGGTCAGCAGGTCACCCCACTGGAGCAGCTGGCGGGAGCCCATGCTGTTGTCGCCGTACCGCATGTCCTTGATGTTCTGCAGGACCTGCTTGCCCATCGCGTTGTTGAAGTCGGCCTTCTTGCCGTCCGGGGTCAGCATCTGGCCACCCTGCGAGTAGAGCAGCGAGGTGAAGTGCCAGCCGCCGGTGTTGCCGGCGCTGTACTCGGAGTAGCCGGCGATGCCGTTGCCGAGGGCGGAGATCTTCTTGGCGGCCGCCCGGACGTCGGCCCAGGTCTTGGGCGGGTTGTTGACGTCGAGCCCGGCCTTCTGGAACAGGACCTTGTTGTAGACCAGGCCCATCGAGTAGTTCTTCACCGGGACGGCGTACAGCTTGCCGCCGTCGGTGAAGGCCTCCTTGAGCGCCGGGTCGACGCTGTCCCAGGTGGGGATCGTGTCCTTGTTGACGACCCCACTGATGTCCATCGCCTGACCGGAGTCGAGCACCTGCTGGAGATCGGTCATGTACCCGTAGAACACGTCAGTCACGGTGCCGCCGGCGAGGCGGGCGGTGAAGTCCGGCGGGTTGTTGCACTGCTCGCCGACGCTCACGCTCTTGACGACGATGTCCGGGTTCTGCTTCTGGAACTCGACGACATCGTCGTTCCAGTTCTTCAACAACTCTTTTTGTGCGCCGACCGGTTGGCAGTCGACCGTGATGGTGACCTTGCCGCCGGCGGTCGTGCCCTTGTCGTCGCTCTTCGTGGAGCATGCCGTGAGGCTGAACCCCAGGCCGGCCACGAGCGCCAGCGCCGCAGCCCTTCGGTATTGCGGTACGGACATCTGTCCATCCCTTCGGGAACGGGTGTCTCCATGAGGTGCGCTGATCTGCGGTGATGCGACCTGACGCCCTGTAGCTGCGCCGGAGCCAGGTGTGAGTGGAGTCACTGTAACGAGGCCGACTCATTTCAGCAAGGTGTCGACCGTGTTTTGAAAAGACACGACTTCTTGACGACAGAGACCGACAGCCGCTTGTTTTACGCCGGATTTGATCGCTTATGGACGCAAAAAAAGCCGCCGACCGCGATGAGCGGTCGACGGCCGGACGGGGCTGGCGGTCAGTACGGCAGGGGCATCGTCAGCGGCCGGGGGCGGGCGCGGTGGAACCGCGAACCACCAGCTCCGGTTCGAACAGCAGCTCGTCCTGGAGGACGCCGGCGCCCTCGATCTGGGTGACCAGCAGATCCACGGCGGCCTGACCCATCGTCTCGATCGGCTGCCGCACCGTGGTCAGCGGCGGGTCGGTGCAGGTCATGAACGCCGAGTCGTCGTAGCCCACCACCGAGATGTCCGTCGGCACCGCACGACCCAGCCGCCGTGCGGCTCGAATGGTGCCCAGGGCCAGCACGTCGCTGGCGCAGATGATGCCCGTGACGCCACGCTCGACGAGCTTCGTCGCGGCGACCCGCGCCCCCTCCATGGAGAAGCTGGAGCGCTGGACGCACTCAGCGTCGCCCTCGCCCCAGCCCGCAACCTGGACCATCGCGTCCAGCTTGCGGCGGGACGGCACGTGCCCCTCCGGGCCGAGCACCATCCCGATCCGCTCGTGGCCGAGCGAACGCAGATGCCCGTACGCCTGCTCCACCGCCACCGCGTCATCGGTGGAGACGCGCGGAAAGCCCAACTCGTCCACACCGGCGTTGACCAGCACCACCGGAAGGCCCCGATCGGTGAGCCTCCGATAGTGGTCGTGCCGGGCGTCGGCGAGCGCGTACGAACCACCGGCGAAGATCACCCCGGAGACCTGGTGGTCGAGGAGCATCTCCACGTAGTCCATCTCGGACACGCCGCCGATCGTGCGGGCGCAGAGCGCCGGGGTGTAGCCGCGCTGTGCGAGGGAGCCGGTGACGACCTCGGCGAGCGCCGGGAAGATGGGGTTCTGCAGCTCGGGCAGCACCAGCCCGACCAGCCGGGCACGCTCGCCGCGCAGCTTGGTCGGTCGCTCGTAGCCGAGCACGTCCAGCGCGGTCAGCACCGCCGTCCGGGTCGTCTCGGAGACCCCGTCCCGGCCATTGAGCACTCGGCTGACGGTGGCCTCGCTGACGCCCGCCTTCTTGGCAACTTCAGTCAACCGCTTAGTCACGGTCGCAATCGTACGTCACCAGAATGAAAGAAATGAACGGCAATTGAGGCAAAATTTGCGGTCCGACTGTCGCACCGCGCTCGCCAGTCGACAGTCAGATTCTGAGTCACGTCGTCAGGCGCGGACTGGATCGTCGTGAACGCCCGACCGCCGGTTCGACCCGGCGCTGGACGCGCAGCCCGGCTCTTCGGACAAACAGCTCGCGCTTGGCCCTCGCCAACCCCTGCGCGTCGAGCGCATAATCCGTGATCCAGAGCCAGCCGGTGTACGGGTCGACCTCGCCCAGTGACACCAGCCGCAGCAGGAGGGCCCGCTCACCCGTGAACTGCACCGAACAGGCGGCCCCGATCAGCACGACATCTCCCGGACGAGGTGCCGACGTCGTCACCGCTCCTCGCCAGGCCAGTGCCCGCGATTGATCGGGACGCGATGCCTGACTCGGCACGGCAACTCGTTCCCACACCGGCAGACGTTCCGCCACCTGACCCACGACCACACCGGCTTGTGCCGGCGAGCCAGCGTCAGCGCGACCGCCGTCAGGTACTCGGCGTAAGAAACACGTCGGGTCATACGCCTACAGTCGCCACCCCGGACGAATTAGTCAACTGGCAATAGCCAAAAGGAAAGGCTAGGTCGTCTTACGTTCGGGCCATGGACCGAGGGCCGGGTCAGCTCATGGGGCCGTACGAGATCGCCGAACGCCTGGGCGTCTCGCGCCAGCGATTCCAGCAGCTTGCCCGGTATCCCACCTTCCCGAAGCCGTACCAGGAGCTACGAGGGACGAAGGTCTGGTTGGCCGAGGATGTCGAGGCTTGGATCAAGAAGTACCGCCAGCCTCGCCCAACGGAGGACGACACCCCGGGCTGACCGAGTCGAGCGGTCAGCCCCAACGCTCGGCAGCACACAGAGCGGCACGCCACCGTCAGGACAGGTCGCGCAGCGCGTCCTCGATGGCGCGGTGGAAGGTCGGGTACGCATAGATCATGTGCCGCAGCTGACTCAACGGCACGGCCGCGTGCACCGCCACCACCAGCGCGGACAGCACCTCACCACCGGCCGGGCCGACCGACGTCGCGCCGATCAGCACGCCCTGGTCGGCGTCCGCGATGAGCTTGATGAAACCCTCGTCACCGACCTGGTGGATCCAACCGCGGGTCGAGCTGCCCAGCTTGGTGAACCCGACCTGCACGTTGATGCCGCGCTCGCGGGCCTGCTGCTCGGTCAGCCCCACCGCCCCGACCTCGGGATCGGTGAAGGTCACCCGGGGCAGCGCGCGGTAGTCGGCGCGCGGCACGGTGCCGGCCGACCCACTCGACCCGCTGGCGGCCAGCGAACTGGAAGCGCCCATCGCGCCGCCGACGACGCTGGCGGTCCCGCTGGCGTCGGCCCCCGCCGTCGCCCCCCGGGCGTGGGCCAGCAGATCGGCCACGACGATCCCCGCCTGGTACATGGCGATGTGGGTGAACGCCCCCTCGCCGGTCAGGTCGCCCACCGCCCAGATGCCGTCGGTGACGTGCAGCCGGTCGTCCACCGGCAGGTAACGCTGGGTGGCGTCCACACCGACGCTGTCCAGCCCCAACTCCTCCAGGTGCGCCCGGCGGCCGGTCACCACGAGCAGTCGCTCGGCGGTGAACTCCGCCCCACCGCCGCCGTGCAGCGTGAAACGGTCGCCATCGTGCTCGACCCGTTCGGCCCGTACGCCGGTGTGGATCTCGACGCTGTCGGCGCGCAGCGCGGCGGCGGCCACCTCGGACGCCTCCGGCTCCTCGACGGCCAGCACCCGGTCCAGCGCCTCCACCACGGTGACGCGGACGCCGAAGCGCGCGAAGACCTGGGCCAGCTCCAGCCCGATCGCGCCCCCACCGAGCACCAGCAGCGACTCGGGCAGCTGCTCGACCTCGATCGCCTGGTGGTTGGTCCAGTACGGCGTGTCGGCCAGGCCGTCGATCGGCGGCACCGAAGGCCGGGTGCCGGTGCCCAGGACGACGCCGTGCCGGGCCTGGAACACCTGGTCACCGACCCGGACCCGACCCGGGCCGTCGAGCCGGCCACTGCCCCGGACGAACCGGCCGCCCTTGCCGGTGAACCGCTCGACCGCGACCGTGTCGTCCCAGCTGTCGGTGGCCTCCTCGCGGATCCGCTTCGCCACCGGCGCCCAGTCCGGCCGGACCTGCGCCGTGCCCGCGAGCCCGTCGACCCGACGCGCCTCGGCCAGCGCGTTGGCGGCCCTGATCATCATCTTGCTCGGGATGCAGCCCCAGTACGGACATTCGCCGCCGACGAGGTCCCGTTCGACGCCGACCACGCTGAGGCCGGCCTCAGCGAGCCGCCCGGCCACCTCCTCGCCGCCGACCCCGAGCCCCACCACGATCACATCCACCAGCTCCGGCTCCGCCATCGAGACAGCATCCCCCAGCGGTCTCTCCCCGACCACCGGGGTCGGGAAAAGTCGGCACGGTAACGCCGTCGGACCGCCTACGGTGATCCGATGCCTGCACGCTTCGACCCCGTCCGGGACTGCTTCCACGACCTGCTCGCTTCCGGCCGGGAGTCCGGCGCCAGCCTGACCGTCTGGTACGACGGCCAGCCGGTGCTCGACCTGGTCGGCGGCTCCCGGACCGCCGACGGGCCGTCCGACCAACCGTGGCGGCCGGACACGCTGGTCAACGTCTACTCGGTCGGCAAGCCCGTGGCCGCGCTCTGCCTGCTGCTGCTCGTCGACCGGGGACAGGTCGACCTCGACTCGCCAGTCGAGAGGTACTGGCCGGAGTTCCGCACCCCGGCCACCGTGCGGCAGGTGTTGTCGCACACCGCCGGGCTGCCGGCCTTTCCGGTGCCCCGGCCGGCGGCCGCCATCACCGACTGGGCGCTGCTGGCGGGCGACCTGGCCGCCGCCGACCCCGAGTGGCCGCCCGGGTCGCTGGCCGGAGAGCACGCCTGGACGTACGGCCATCTGGTGGGCGAGCTGGTCCGCCGGGTCGACGGCCGCGGCGTGGGCCGCTTCCTGGCCGACGAGATCGCCGGCCCGTGGCAGCTCGACCTCGGCTTCGGGCTGGCCGAGGCGGATCAGCGGCGCTGCGCGGACCTGCGCTACGGCGACCCACAGTGGCCGAGCCGGCAGCTCGGCGAGCCCGGCTCACTGCGGGCGCGGGCGATGGGCAACCCGGCCGGCGGGCTGGACCTCGCCGTGCTGAACAGCCCGCTGTGGCGGGCCGCCGAGATGCCGGCGGTCAACCTGCACGCCACCGCCGCCGGCCTGGCCCGGCTCTACGCCGGCCTGCTGGCCGGTGGCGTCCTGGACGGCGTACGGCTCTTCAGCCCCGGCCTCGTCGACGAGGCCACCCGGGTCCAGTACGACGGGCCGGACCTGGTGCTGGACCGCCGGGCCCGGTGGACGCTGGGTATGCAGTGGGAGCCGGACGGCAGCTGGGGCATGGGCGGGCTCGGTGGCAGCAGCGCCTGGGCCGACCCGGTGCGCGGCTACTGCCTCGCGTACGCCACGGCGCTGCTCGCGGAACACGACCGGGTCGACGAGCTGGCCGAGGCCCTGCACTCGGTGCTCTGACGCGTCGTCGCCTCAGCGCAGCCAGACCGGGTCGGTGCCGGGTACGGAGAGCGGCGGCGGGTAGTCCACCGTGCGGCGGAGGTCGTCGGGCAACTTCCACGGCTGGTGGACGGCCTTGCCCGGCACCTCCGACAGCTCCGGCACCCAGCGGCGCACGTAGTCGCCGGCCGGGTCGTACCGCTCGGCCTGCCGGACCGGGTTGAACCCCCGGTACGGCTTGGTGTCGTTGCCGGTGCCGGCGACCCACTGCCAGTTGCCCGAGTTGTTGGCCACGTCCCCGTCGAGCAGCCAGCGGAAGAAGACCCCGACACCGGCCCGCCAGTCCTGCCCCAGGTGCTTGGTCAGGTAGCCGGCGGTGATCAGCCGCGCCCGGTTGTGCTGCCAACCCTGCGCCCGCATCTGCCGCATCCCGGCGTCCACGATCGGCATTCCGGTCCGCCCCTCGGCCCAGGCCGACAGGGCGTCATCGTCGTAGCGCCACTCTTCGGTGGCACCCCGCCGGTAGGCGGCCGTCGAGATCTCCGGAAACGCGGCGGTGACCTGGTAATAGAAGTCGCGCCAGCAGACCTGCCGGACGAAGGGCCCGGACCGGTCGCCGGCACGGTTGGCCACCGACAGCGGGGACAGGCAGCCGAAGCGCAGGTACGGGCTGAGTCGGGAGGTGTCGTCGCCGGCCATGTCGTCGTGCTGGTCGTCGTACCGGCCCAGCTCGGGCAGCCAGTCGGTGAGCCGCTGTCGGGCGAGCCGCTCGCCGCCGACGGCCGCGTCCGGTGACTCCCCGGCCGGCGGGGCCGGCACCCGACCCACGCGCACCCCGTCGGGCAGCGTGATCCGGCGGGGTGCGGCCAACTCCTCGCGCCACCGCGCGGACGCCCACGCCCGGTGGTACGGGCTGAACACCCGGTAGTGGTCGCCGCCGCCGCCGGGGCGCAACGCACCCGGCTCGACGACCGTCAGCCCCGGAAAGAGCCGCAGGCGCAGCCGGTGCCGCTCGCACTCGGCGCGCAGTCGCCGCTCCCGCCGACGGGCGTAGCGGCTGACGTCGGCGGAGAGTGCCACGGCGGTGGCGCCGACCTGGCCGGCCAACCGGATCGTCTCGGCCACCGGGTCGCCGCGCCGCACCACCAGGTCACCGCCGCGCTCGCGCAGCGCGTCGCGCAGGTCGGCGAGCGCCTGGTGCAGGAACCGGGTGCGGTTGGCCGACAAGCCGGCCAGAGCCGGGTCGAGCACGTACAGCGGCACCACCCGGTCGAACGCCGCGCAGGTGGTGGCCAGCGCCGGGTGGTCGTGCACCCGCAGGTCGCGGGTGAAGAGCACGATCGCGGTGCCCGCCGTCATCGGGCCGCCGGCTGGACCGTCGGCCCGGGGATCGTGACCGGGGTACCCGTCGGGGTGAGCAGAGCGCGGGCGGCCACCGCCATCCGCCGCCGCTGCGGCACCAGGGCCCGGCGGGTGAAGACGTCGTAGTCCTGCGCGGCAACCTCGTCGAGGATGCCGCCATAGAGGGCGTACGCGGTGCGCATGCACGCCTGCGACGCCGGCGCGAGCATGGTGATGCCGGGCGCGGCGGCGGCATAGTGCGCCTGCGCCCGGGTCACCTCGTACTCGATCAGCTCGCGCGTCCGGGGCGTTCCGCGCCCGCGGGCGCTGGCCTCGGCCAGGTCCTCGCGGGTGACGCCGAACTTCGCCAGGTCCTCGTCGGGCAGGTAGGTGCGACCCCGGTCGAGGTCCTCGGCGACGTCGCGGATGAAGTTGGTGAGCTGGAAGGCGAAGCCGAGCTGCCGAGCCGGCTCACGGGCGGCCGCCGGATCGGTGCTGCCCAGGATCGGCAGCATCATGGTGCCGATCACCGCCGCCGAGCCCTCCATGTAGTCGAGCAGGTGGTCGTACGTCGCGTACGAGGTGACGGTCAGGTCCATCGCCATGCTCGTCAGAAACGACGCAAAGTCGTCCCGGTCGAGATCGAAGATGGCGATCGTGTGCAGCACGGCCGGCAGCAGCGGGTCGTCGACCGGCGCACCGTGCAGACCGGCCACGAACCGGCTGGCCCAGTCGTCGAGCCGGGCGGCCCGCTCGGCCGGTGGCAGGTCCTCGGTGCGGTCGACGATCTCGTCGGCGTACCGCGTGAATCCGTAGAGGGCGTGCACATGTCGTCGTTTCCACGCGGGGAGCAACCGGGTGGCGAGATAGTAGGTACGCCCGTGCCGTTTGTGCAGCTCACGACACCGGTCATAGGCAGCGGTGAGATTCGTGTCCACCGGCCCTCCTCAATTATCGACGCACCAATCGACGCAACTCGCACCCTAGGGTACGCTCGCCACCATGGCCAACGACGCAGTAGCGGGCAACGCGACCCGTGTGGCGCCGACAGGGCCGGGCGACAGGGACGATCCGGTCCGCGCCGTCCTGGCCGCGTACACCCAGGACCTGATCACGGCGGTCGACGAGACCCTCTCCACCTTCCTCACCGCCGAGGTCGACGCACTCACCGAGATCGACGCGGCCATGGGCGGCTTCGCGTCCGCCGCCCGCGAAGCCGTGCTGGCCGGCGGCAAGCGGATCCGGTCCACGTTCGCCTACTGGGGCTGGCGCGGGGCGGTCGGCGGCACCGAGCCCCTCCCACCGGTCCTGCCCGCGCTGGCCTCCCTCGAACTGCTGCACACCTTCGCGCTGGTACACGACGACGTGATGGACGCCTCCACCACCCGCCGCGGCCGGCCCACCGCACACGTCGCGCTCGCCGCGCAGCACGTCGCCGCCGGCCACCGGGGCGACCCCGACCGGTTCGGCGAGGCGGCCGCCGTGCTCATCGGCGACCTCTGCATGGTCTGGGCCGACAAGCTGCTGGCTCGCGCCACCATCACCCCGGCCCGACTGTTCGAGGTCCGCCGCTGCTACGACCAGATGCGCGTCGAGACGGTTGCCGGGCAGTACCTGGACGTGCTCGGCGAGAACGACCCGAGCAACTGGTCGGTCGACCGGGCACTGCGCGTGGCCCGCTACAAGACCGCCAGCTACACGGTGCAGCGACCGCTGCTCTTCGGCGCCTGCCTGGCCGGGGTGACCGCCGACGCCGCGCTGGTCACCGCGTACACCCGCTACGGCCTGGCCGTCGGCGAGGCCTTCCAACTCCGCGACGACCTGCTCGGCGTCTACGGCGACCCGGCGGCGACCGGCAAGCCGGCCGGCGACGACCTGCGCACCGGCAAGCCGACCACGCTGCTCATGCTGGCTCGCCAACTGGCCACTCCCCGCCAGCTCCGAGCACTGGAGCAGGCCGACGGCGAGCCGGTCGACCGGCTCGCCGACCTGGTCGCCGAGACCGGCGCGGTGGCCCGGGTGGAGCGGATGATCGCCGAGCGGGTGGGCGACGCCCTGGCCGCGCTCGACAGCGCGCCCGTGGACCGGACGGCGCGTACCGCGCTGACCGGGTTGGCCGCCGCCGCCACCAGCCGGCGGGCCTGATGAGCGATTCTCACGAGGAGGTGGTCACGTGCGGACGGTGACGGGACGGACGGACCGGGTGGTGGTCGTCGGCGCCGGGCTGGGTGGGCTCGCCTGCGCGCTGCACCTGGCCGGCAGCGGCCGACAGGTGACGGTGCTGGAGCGCGAGCCGGTCCCCGGCGGGCGCGCGGGCCGACTCTCCGTGGGTGGGTACGAGTTCGACACCGGCCCGACCGTGCTCACCATGCCCGACCTCATCGCCGAGGCGCTCGGGGCGGTCGGCGAGGAGCTGCACGACTGGCTCGACCTGACCCCGCTCGACCCGGCCTACCGGGCGTACTACCCGGACGGCTCGACCCTCGACGTGCTCACCGACACCACCCGGATGGCGGCCGAGATCTCCCGGGTCTGCGGGCCCCGAGAGGCCGACGGCTACCTGCGCTTCGTCGACTACGCCCGGGAGCTGTGGCGGCTGGAACGGGCCGACTTCATCGAGCGCAACCTGGACGCGCCCACCGACCTCATCACCGGCAACCTGCTCAAGCTGCTCGCCGGCGGGGCCTTCCGCCGCCTCCAGACAAAGATCAACCAGTTCTTCCGGGACCCGCGTACCCAGCGGATCTTCTCCTTCCAGGCGATGTACGCCGGGCTCGCCCCGCACGACGCGCTGGCCATCTACGCGGTCATCGCGTACCTCGACTCGGTGGCCGGTGTCTACTTCCCCCGCGGAGGCATCCACGCGGTCTCCCGGGCGATGGCCGGCGCGGCCGAGAAGCACGGCGTGCAGATCCGGTACGACACGACGGTGACCCAGGTTCAGACCGCGAACGGCCGGGCCACCGGCGTGCTCACCGCCGACGGCGAGCTCGTGCCGGCGGACGTCGTGGTGCTCAACCCGGACCTGCCGGTCGCCTACCGGGACCTGCTCCCCGCCGCGCCCGCGCGACGCCTCACCTACTCACCCTCCTGCGTCGTCCTGCACGTCGGCTCGCGACAGGGATATGCGAAGATCGCCCACCACAACATCCATTTCGGACGCGCGTGGAAGGGCACCTTCGATGAGGTCATCCGCAGGGGCGAGCTGATGACCGACCCGTCGCTGCTGGTGACCAACCCCAGCCGGACCGACCCGTCGGTGGCCCCACCGGACCGACACACCTACTACGTGCTCGCGCCGGTGCCCAACCTCGACCGGGCGCCCTTCGAGTGGCGCGGCGACCTGACCAGGCGCTACGGCGACCAGCTGATCAGCACGCTGGAGGAGCGCGGGTACGTCGGCTTCGGCGCCGGGGTCGAGGTGTTGCAGGCGATCACCCCCGCCGAGTGGGCGGAGCAGGGGATGGCCGCCGGCACCCCGTTCGCCGCCGCGCACACCCTCTTCCAGACCGGGCCGTTCCGCCCGTCGAACCTGCACCGCGACCTGTCGAACGTGGTCTTCGTCGGCTCCGGCACCCAGCCCGGTGTGGGCGTACCGATGGTGCTGATCTCCGGCAAGCTGGCCGCCGGCCGGATCACCGGAGAAGGCCGATGACGAGCCGCGAGGACCACCTCGTCGAACTGGTCGACGACCGCGGGCAGCCCTGCGGCGACACCACAGTCGCCGCCGCCCACCAGCCGCCGGGGCAACTGCACCGGGCCTTCTCGGTGCTGCTGATCGACCCGGACGGCCAGGTGCTGCTGCAACGACGGGCCGCGGTCAAGACCCGCTTCCCGCTGCGCTGGGCCAACTCCTGCTGCGGCCATCCGCGACCCGGCGAATCGCTGACCGAGGCGGCCAACCGGCGGCTGAAGGAGGAGCTGGGCACCGGCCCGGTCGAGCTGACCGAGGTGGGCGTCTACGTCTACTACGCCGAGGACCCGACCTCCGGTCGCGTCGAATTCGAGTACGACCACGTGCTGCGCGGCGAGTTCCTGCCCGCCGCCCCGCTGCGACCCGACCCGGACGAGGTGGCCGAGCTGCGCTGGGCCGACCCGGCCGCCCTGGAGGCCGAACTCGACCGCGACCCCCGGTCGTACGCACCCTGGCTGGGCGGGGTGGTGAACCGACTGCTGCGCCCCTCGGGTGCTCCGTCGGGCGCCCCCGGCTCGACCACGACCCCGGCCGGATCGTCGGCGGATGACGCGGCGGAGCGGTCGGGTGGCCGATGAGGCGCTGAGCGCGGGCGCCGTCGCGCGCCGGCTGGGGGTCGCGGTCACCACGCTGCGCACCTGGCACCAGCGCTACGGGCTCGGGCCCAGCGAGCACGTGCCCGGCCACCACCGCCGGTACACCCCCGCCGACCTGGCCCGCCTCGAAACCATGCGGCGGTTGACCGCCGAGGGCGTGAGCCCGGCCGAGGCGGCCCGGTGGGCGCGGCAGGCACCCGACCGGACGTCCGTCGACACCGTCACCCGCAGCCGGATCCGTCCGCCCGGCCGCGACGGTGGCGGCGCCATCCCGGTGGGCCGCGCCGGCCCGGCCGCCCGGGGCCTGGCCCGCGCCGCCATGCGCCTGGACGCCGCGGCGATCAACGAGACCATCGCGCACACGATCGCCGCCAGCGGCGTCGTCGCCACCTGGGAGACCCTGCTGCGCCCCGTGCTCGCCGGCATCGGTGACCGGCACGCCGCCACCTCCGGCCTGATCGAGGTCGAACACCTGGTCTCCCGGTGCGTGTCGGAGGCATTCGCGGCAGCCAGCCAGGCCAACGCGCCCAGCGGCCCCGCCCGGATCCTGCTCTCCTGCGCCGACGAGGAACAGCACACCCTCCCCCTGGAAGCGTTGGCCGCCGCGCTCGCCGAGGCCGGGGTGAGCTACCGGATGCTGGGTGCCCGGGTGCCGGTGGCCGCCCTCGTCGAGGCGGTCAACCGCACCGGCCCGGCCGCCGTGGTGCTCTGGTCACACACCCGGGCCACGGCCGACCCGGCCCAGCTCAGCGCGCTGCTCGCGGCGCCCCGCCGCCCGCTGCTGATCCTCGCCGCCGGCCCCGGCTGGCGGGCCGACACGCTGCCCGCCGGGGTGGTCCGGCCCGTCGACCTGGCCGAGGCGGTCTCGCTCGCGATGGCGGTCCGTGACTCGCTGGACCAGTCGCGGGAGGCGTGACCGGACTGTCGGTCCCCCACTCGCTTCCACTACCGTCGGGGCGTCCGCCTGCCCCGACCCCCGGGAGCGAACAGATGCAAGCCCGCGCCGCCCTGGCGTCCGTCCTCGCCGTGGTGCTGGTCTTGTCCGGTTGCGCTCAGCCAGACAGCACCGTCCACGCCGCCGGCGGGTCGCAGCCCGTCGAGTCGACCACCCCGACTGCCCCGCCCACACCGACGCCCACCCCGTCGCCGAGCCCCACCCACACCAAACCACCGAAGCCGCCCCTGCGACCGCTGCCGGCGAAGCTCCCAGCCGGGCTGCGGCGCACCACCGGCGTACGCCCCGTGGCGTTGACCTTCGACGACGGGCCCAGCCCGGCCTGGACCCCGAAGGTGCTCGACCAACTGCGGTCGGCCCACGTGACGGCCACCTTCTGCGTCGTCGGCCTCGAAGCCCAGCGGCACCCGGAGCTGATCCGGCGGATCGTCCGGGAGGGGCATCAGCTCTGCAACCACAGTTGGCGGCACGACCTCGACCTCGCCCGCCGACCGGTGGCAGAGATCAGGGCCGACCTGGTCCGCACCAACAAGGCCATCCAGGCAGCCTCCCCGGGCACACCGGTGTCCTTCTACCGGCAACCCGGTGGTCGGTGGACACCTGAGGTTCTGGCCGTGGCGAAAGAGCTCGGCATGCGCCCGCTGCACTGGGCCGTCGA
The DNA here is from genome assembly GCF_042872525.1 of Micromonospora sp. NPDC005254. NCBI lineage: Bacteria > Bacillati > Actinomycetota > Actinomycetes > Micromonosporales > Micromonosporaceae > Micromonospora > Micromonospora sp. NPDC005254. The sequence continues at coordinate 272,964 of NZ_JBIAKM010000004.1, forward strand.
CCCGCAGGACTGGGACAAGCCGACCGCCGCCACGATCGCCAAGCGGGTCCACAACGCGGCACGTCCCGGTTCCATCGTGCTGCTGCACGACGGGGGCGGAAACCGGGCCGCGACGCTCGCTGCCTGCCCGCACCTGATCGCCGACCTGAAGCACCGCTTCGGCATCACCCGCCTCCACTAGATTGGCTCTGACCTGCGGTTATGCGGTGCACAACGGCTCCAGCGATACCGGTTTTGTCGACCAGCCAGGCATCACGTATGCTTTCCAAGCCTCCGGCGGGGCCGGATGGGAGCAAGTCCGCTTGAAGTTGCGAATGTGCAATGATGGCGGGGCCGCCCTCATCGTCTAGCGGCCCAGGACGCCGCCCTTTCAAGGCGGTAGCACGGGTTCGAATCCCGTTGGGGGCACGACCGGCGCAAGCCGGAGCAACACAAGCTAGGTCCTGTGGAGCAGTTGGAGTGCTCGCCGCCCTGTCAAGGCGGAGGTCGCGGGTTCAAGTCCCGTCAGGACCGCAGCGCTGACGCCGCGCCTCGCGCGGCGTTCTGCGTATCGGAGCAGGTGACCCTGCCAGCGGTTCATCCGGTTGGCGGGTAGCATGAGCCGAGCAACACGGCCAGGTAGCTCAGTTGGTACGAGCGTCCGACTGAAAATCGGAAGGTCGGCGGTTCGACCCCGCCCCTGGCCACATAGCCTTTCGCCGGGCTACAGGAGCGCCGACCAGCGGAAACGCGGTCGGCGTTCTGCTTTTCCGCCGCAGCCTGCCCGGCCTTTCCCCGTGATCGCTCGGCCTGGCCCGTGATCGCCCGGCCTGGCCCATGATCGCCCCCGCCCGGCCTGTGATCGCCCGGCCTGGCCCGTGATCGCCCCGCCTGCCCCCGTGATCGCCCGGCCTGCCCCTTGATCGACTCGCTTTCGGCGATATCGGGGTATCGCAGCGACCGGGATACCGCGACATCGCCGAACCCGAGTCGATCAACCGCGTCGGCCGCGCTGGGCGCTGGTCACTGATCGCGGCGGCCCTGTTGACGGTGCTGGGCCATCCCGCCCTGGATCGCCTCCCACACGCTGCGCCCGGCCTGCCGCAGGGTCTCACCCGCCTGCTCGGCGAGTTGTGCCGCGCTCTGAGCTGCGGCATGCGCCCCACTCGAAACACCACCGCCACCCTGGCCACCACCACCGGCCTGCCCGCCGCCCTGACCGCCGCCACCCTGACCACCACCACGCTGGCCACCGCCTCCCTGACCGCCGGCGCCCTGACCACCACCGGCCTGCCCGCCGCCGCCCTGGCCACCACCACCCTGACCAACGCCACCCTGACCATCGCCGCCCTGGCCGCCAGCCGCTTGCCCGGCGGGTTTGCCACCACCGCCACCCTGGCCGCCCTGATTCCCGCCGCCGGAGGCCCGCGACTCACCAGGACCGGGGGTTGGCGAGCCACCCGGCTGACCGGCGGGCTTCCCGGTCGACGATGCAGCCGGAGCGGGTCGGTCTCCCCCCGGACCACCCCCCGGTTGCTGCCGGTCCTGGCCCTCGGGCGGCCGCTGCCCCGCAAACCCCTGCCCCGCGGAGGTCGGGTGCGCCTGCGCGGAGGCCCGGTCCACCGGCCACCGGCCCTGCAACCGAGACTCCGGCCGCTGACCTTCCGCCGGGCGCGACTCCGCTCGCTGAGCTTCCGCCGGCCGGGACTCCGCCGCTCGCGACTCCGCCGGCCGGGACTCCGTTGGGTAAGGCTCCGCCGGGCGGGCGGGTCGTGCTCGCGTCTGGTCGCCGAGCGCGCCGGGCACACCCGCCTGTCGGGCCAGCTCGTCGCGTACGCCGGAGTGCTGCGCCTGCGCGGTGACCTGGGCGGCGCCGGCGGCCAACTGCTGGGTGCTGCGGTTGACGTCGTCGAGCGCGCCGCTGCCCGCCCGGGCCAGGGATTCGATGACCTGCGGGTTGTTGTCGATCGTGTCGAGTGCCCGGCCCAGGAGTGTCACCAGCTGCTCCAGGCGTACCCGTAGCTGCGCCTCGGCGTGCACCCCGTCGATGTCCAGCTCGACGCCGTTCAGGTGGACCCGTACGCCGGCGTCGAGCTGGAGCAGGTTGGCCAACCGGGCGCGCAGCGAGATGTCGGCGTCCAGCCCGTCCACGACCAGCCGGATCGAGTCGACCGACACATTCGGGATGTCGAGCAGGACGTCCGGGTCCCCGGCGTCGACGTCCCGGTCCGGATTCCGCTGCTGCGCGTTCTCGCTCATGCTCTCCCGCTCCCGTACGCCGCCCCGGTCGTCCGAGCCGTTCGGCGCGGTTACCCGCTTTCCGGCGGGGCATCCCGTGCGTGACGGCTCGGCAACCCACTGTCTGGAACCGGGCACCGCGCGAAGCTGCACACCGAGGCATCAGCCGGTATGGTCCGGGCCTATGGGACAGGGGATGACTGATCCGGCCGACATCCGGCAGGACCTGGAGCGGTTCTCCTTACGGTGCAGCCTCCTCGTCCCGGGTTCCGCAGAGCGGGCGTTCGCGGTCTTCACCGATGAGCTGACCGACTGGTGGGTCACCGAGTACACGTGGTCCGGTCCGGAGGCCCTCGCCGAGCTGGGCATGGAGCCACGGGCCGGCGGCATGCTCTACGAGATCGGCCCGTACGGCTTCCGCGCCGACTGGGGACGGGTGCTCACCTGGGATCCGCCCCGGCGGCTGGTCTTCGCCTGGCAGCTCGGTCCGGACCGGGTGCCGGTGCCGGACCCGGCGAAGGCGAGCGAGGTCGAGGTGCTGTTCCTCCCCGACGGGCCGGAACGGACCCGGGTCGAGCTGGAGCACCGACACTTCGACCGGCACGGCGAGGCGGCCGAGGGATACCGCAAGGCGTTGACGGCGGGCTGGCACGAGTTGCTCACCCGCTATCTCGCCACCGTGTCACGCGGCCAACAAGCCGCCTGAGCAGTCAGCGGTCGAGTTGTCGACCAGCCCGGCTGCCGTCCAGGCCCCGGCCGCCCAGGTGTGCGCGGTTTCCGGCCTCCGCCCCGGAGCCGAAGCCCGTGCCGCCGAGCCGGCGTGCCGGTGCGGTCCGCAGTCGCGGGTACTCCTCGGTGAGCCGTCGTTGCACCCGGTCGGAGCGGTCGGCCAGCATCAGCGCCACCGACGGGCCACCCGACTCGCCGGCCGCTGCCGTCTCGGCCGCCCAGAGCCGGCCCCCGATCACCTCCGCGAAGCCGGCGAGCCAGGACCGCCGGAAGGCGGCCGGATGGTCGTCCGCGGGCACCGCCGTGGCGGCCAGGCCGTGTGCGGCCTGCACGAGCAGTGAGGTGAAGAGCAGGTCCACCCGTTCCAGGTCGCTGGCGAAGCCGAACAGGTGCACCGCGAACCCGTTGCCCTGCCGGCGACGGACGCAGCGGCAGCGCAGCGGCTCCGCGACCGCGGCGAGCAGGCCCACCTTGTCCCGGGCGTACGGGGCGACGATGTCGAGCACCCGGTCGCTGACCGGGTCGGTGGTCGGATCCCGGACGGCGAGCAACGCCCTGTCGACGCCGTAGCGGGCGATCAACTCGGTCGCCTTGGCGGTGAAGGCCGCCGACTCGGCGGGTGTGCAGGCCGGGTCCTCGGCCTGGGCGAGCAGCTTGCGCACCTTGCTGAGCATGGCCTCGGACATGCCCCCAGAGCTATCACACACGGCGGACGATCTGGGACCACGATCGCATTGATCGATCAGTATCATCGTCACGATCAGCTCGACCGTCCAATACGGACGGTCAATTAACTGTTTCCGGAGGCACGCATGTCATCCCCGACCGCCCGCCTGCTCGCCGTCGCCACGGCCGCCGCCCTGCTCGCTACCGGCGCACCCGCCCAGGCCGCTCAGGCCGCCGCACCGGCCGCCCCCGCCGCCGACTCCACCGACGTCACCTCGGGGCCGAACCTCTTCGCCCCGCTCGCCACCTGTTACGGCGGGGCGGTTCGCTCGTTCTTCCAGACCGGCGGCTACGGCGGCCAGGCCGGCCCGTACCGCACCACAACCCGGTGCCGCGACATCAACGTGCGCAACGCCAGCGCGTACGGCACCGACGCCTGCGTGATCTTCATCGACAAGACCGGCAACTGCAACTACTGGACCTACCTGCCGGCCAACTCCGGCTGGGTCACCGTGGCGACCGACGTCCGGGACGGGGTCAACTTCCGGGTCCGCTTCGAGAACGTCCGCTACGAGTACGAGCCACTGGTCGCGTACCACGCCTTCTGAGCGGCCCGTGCGGGCGCGGCACCCGACGGGAGCCGCGCCCCGGGAGGCGTGGTCAGCCGGCGCGGCTACGCAGGGTGGCGACCGTCGAGCCGGCGAGCGTGAGCAGACAGTCGGAGAGCAGCCCGTCGGCCGCAGCCGCACCGAACAGGGCCTCCCCGGTCGGCACGTCCCGGTTGGCGTACGCGCTCACGAACCGGGCCACCCAGCGGGTGTCGTAGTCCGCCTGCTCGATGCCCGGGAAGTCCAGCGCGCATCCGGTGCTCGGCGCGGCGTCACCGACCATCGTCGCCGCCAGGCACCAGGCGACCCCGTACGCGCCGGGCAGGCCGGCCCGGTCGACGACGGCGTCGAACGCACCTGTCACCGCTTCCCCATCGCCGGCCAGCGCCGAGCGGAGCACGGCGGTCGCGTCGTCGAACGTCTGCTGTGGTAGGTCCGTCACCCAGCGCACAGTAGGACGGAGGGTCAAGGCCCGCCATTTCCGTCACTCTGCGTGTTCGATGCGAGCGACCTGCGCATTTCGCCACCTCCACGGTCCCGCCGCCGGCCCGGGCACGCTAATGTGCGCAGCGGACCTTCGCCGGAGGAAGGACGACCATGCTCGTATCACGCCGCTCGCGGGTAGCCACACTGGCCGCCTGCGCGACGATCCTGCTCGCCACAAGCGCTTGCGGGGATGACAAGGCCGAGGAGGGAAGCGCCCAACAGGTGCGCCTCTACGGCACGGACGGCAACATGCTCAACTCCTACCCAGCGGAGTTGAAGGATCGCGCCGATCTCGTCGACGGGATGAAGGGAACCACGCCCCTCACCCCGCTGCCCGACGACTTCAAGAGTCGGCTACGGTCCGTCAATCCGGCGCTGACGGACTACCTCTACGCCGCCGAGACGTACGACGCTGTCGTGATCGGTGTGCTCGCCGCCCAACTGGCCGGCAGCACCGACCCGGCCGCCATCGCCAAGCAGATCGTCGGCGTGACCAACAACGGTCAGCGCTGCGAGGACCCGGCCAGTTGTCTCACGCTGGCCCGGGCCGGGCAGGACATCGAGTACCGCAGCGTCTCGCTGACCCGCGCGGGCTTCACCGACAAGGGTGAGCCGGCCACCGCGAGCTACGCCACGCTGACCTTCGACGGCCAGCAGATCAACGACGGCAAGACCGAGTTCGTCGGCGCGGGCGCCGAGTCGGCGGCGAGCACCAAGACCCCGCCGAAGGCGAAGAAGGCACGCCCCGGTGAAGCCGACGACCAGCAGCCGCTGATCGTGGGCGGACTGCTGCCGAAGACCGGCGACCTGGCGATCGCCTACCCGCCGATGGCGGCCGGCGCGGCGCTGGCGATCCGGGAGATCAACGCCGCGGGCGGCGCGCTGGGCAAGCCGGTGACGTGGAAGGACGGCGACGACGGCACCAGCACGACGGTGGCCAAGGCGACCGTCGCCAAGCATGTGGCCGACGGGGTCAGCATCATCATCGGCGCCGGCGCCTCGGGCATCTCCCGGGAGGTGCTGCCGGACGTGGTCCGGGCCGGCAAGATTCTCTTCTCGCCGTCCAACACCGACTCCAGCCTGACCGACGTCGAGGACAAGGGCCTCTACTTCCGCACCGCCCCGCCGGACAGCCTGCAGGGTCGGGCGCTGGCCGACGTGATCCTCCGCGACGGGTCGCAGAAGATCGTCATCGTCGCCCGCAAGGATTCCTACGGTGAGGGCCTCCAGGCCACCGTCCGTGACGAGCTGGAAAAGGCCGGCATCGCCGGCGACCGACTCAAGCTGCTCACGTACGACCCCCCGGCCGACGCCTCGGCGGCGCCGGTGGACTTCACCGGTGGCGCGAAGGAGATCAAGGAATTCGGCGCGGACGCCGTGCTCATCATCGGTTTCGGTGAGTCGGCCCAGGTGATCCGGGCCCTCGCCGACACCGGGGTGCAGATCCGGCACTGAGCACCACCGCGGACCGCGACGGCCGCACCGGCTTCGGAGCCGGTGCGGCCGTCCTTCGTTTCCGCCTCAGCGGGCTCGGCGGCGCTCCAGGAACTCGGTCATGCGGCGGTGCTTCTCCTCGTCCTCGAAGAGCACCGCCTGGCTGACCAGGTCGAGCTGCGGATGTGCGGCGGCGGGCGCGTCCACCGCCAGCTTGGTGAGCCGCAACGCCAGCGGGGAGCCCTGCGCCATCTCGTCGAGCAGCCCGTGCGCCACCGTCAGCAGGTCGCCGGGCTCGTCCACCACCCGGTTTACCAGACCGATGCGCAGCGCCTCGGCGGCGTCCACCCGCCGGCCGGTGAACAGCAGCTCCTTGGCCCGGCCCTCGCCGATGAGGGCGGGCAGCCGGTGGGTCGCGCCCGCGCCGGCCAGAATGCCCAACCGCACCTCCGGCTGGCCGAAGACCGCCCGCGCCGTGCACACCCGCAGATCGCAGGCGTACGCCAGCTCCGCGCCACCGCCCAACGCCGGGCCGTCGACGGCGGCCACGCTCGGCATCGGCAGCGCCCTGATCCGGGCGAAGGCCGCCGAGTTGATCGCGGCCAGCGCGTCCGTGCGGCCTCGTTCGCGGAGCTGACCGATGTCGGCGCCGCCGGCGAAGATGCCCTCCGCGCCACCGGTCAACAGCAGCAGTCGGGGGTGCGCCTCCAGCTCGGCGCAGACCTGGTGCAGCTCGGCGATCAGGTCGGCGTCGATGGCGTTGCGCTTCTCCGGCCGGGCCAGCGTCACCACGAGCCGATCCGGCCGCTCCTCGATCCGCAGACCGCTCACCGTGCCCACCCTCCGTTCACCACCGCGCTCACCGCTTGACCCCGCCGTCCCAGTGGTAGAAGCCGTGCCCGGACTTCTTGCCCAGCCGGCCGGCGGCCACCATCTCCACCAGCAGCTCCGGCGGCGCGAAGCGGTCCCCGTACGCGGCCTGGAGGGTGCGGGCGATGTCCAGCCGCACGTCCAGGCCGACCAGGTCGGTGAGTTCCAACGGCCCGATCGGGTGTCGGTAGCCCAGCACCATCGCCTTGTCGATGTCGGCCGGGCTGGCCACCCCGTCGGCGACCATCCGGATCGCCTCCAGCCCCAGGGTGACCCCGAGCCGGGAGGTGGCGAAGCCGGGCAGGTCGCGTACGACGACGGGGTCCTTGCCGAGCCGGCCGGCGAGCGCGACGGCCGCCGCGGTGGTCTCCTCGGCGGTAGCCGGGCCAACCACGATCTCCAGCAGCGCCATCGCCCAGACCGGGTTGAAGAAGTGCAGGCCGAGGAAGCGCTCGGGCGCGTCCAGGCCCGCGGCCAACTCGCCGATGGCGATGCTCGACGTGTTGCTCGCGAGCAGGGCCGGGCTCAGGGCGGCGGCGTCCCGCAGCACCGTCCGCTTGAGGTCGAGCCGCTCCGGCACCGCCTCCACGAGCACTCCGGGAGCGGGGGCGACCTCGGCGAGGCTCGGGCGCAGCGTCACTCGCTCCCGGTTCGCGGCGGCCTCGTCGGCGGTCAGCTTGCCGCGCTGCACCGCCCGCTCCCACAGGTCGGCGAGCCGGGTCAGCGCGGTCGCGCCCCGGGCTGGGTCCACCTCGACCAGCTCGACGGCGTGCCCGGCTCCGGCCGCCACGTACGCGATGCCGAGCCCCATCGTGCCCGCACCGACGACCACGAAACGATCGTTCATCACGCCTCCCTGTCCGCCCCGGTGGCGCGCGGGGTCCCCGCCACGCCGGCCCGGGTGCTCGGCCCGCTCCGCTCGCTCATGGTGCGACCCTAAACAGCACGACGAACCCGCCCAGGCTTGGGGGAGCGCGCGATCGGGTACGTACGGCCTGTCAACCCAAAGGGAAGGACCGCATCGAGATGAGCCAGGCACCGGAGAGCGTCACCACCGGGGAGAGCACCAACTCCGAGACCGTGGAGACCCGGGGCGACGAGCGGGTCGACCTGCTGCGCGCCGACACCAACAACGACGGCAAGACCGACGTGTGGGTGGTGGACACCGACGGCGACGGCAAGGCCGACCTGTTCCAGTTCGACACCGACGGTGACGGCAAGGTGGACATCACCATGGTCGACATCGACGAGGACGGCACCCCCGACGAGGTGGTCGACGGCGATGGCGGCCTCCCGCCCGAGCAGCTGCCCCCGACCGTCCAGGTCTGATCTGCCGAAAAAAGGGGGGCCCTCCGACGAGGGTCCCCCTTTCCGGTCAGCCGGCGAGGCGCAGGGTGGCCAGGTAGTAGGGGGCGTCGCGGTCGTCCACATCGGTCAGCTGCCAGTCGCTGCCGTGCACCAGCTCGGCGAACTCGTCCGGCGAGCAGACCAGATAGTCGAACCACTCGGTGCCCAGTTCCCGGTAGCGCAGCCGTAGTCGCAGCTGGCCACCGAGCCGGCCCCGGCGGCGGTTGCGCTCGTGATAGCCGGTGTGCAGCGGGTCGCGGGTGCCGTACGGGTTGGTGCCGTGCGCGATGATCTGCGCCCCCGGTCGGGCCAGCGCGGCGAGCGCGGCCAGGAACACTGGCGCCCGCTCCCGCCCCTCGAACAGCCCGAGGTTGTTGCCGAGCAGCAGGAACGTGTCGTACCGCTGCCCGTCGGCGACGTGCGTGTCCACCGTGCCGTGCACCAGCCGCCGTACGCCGCGACGCCCGCTGACCGCGAGCGCGCCCGCCGACGTGTCCAGCCCGGTGACCGGCACGCCACGCTCCTGGAGCAGCAGCGCGATCCGGCCGGCCCCGGTGCCGACGTCCAGCGTCTCGCCCCGGGCCCGGTCGACGGCCCGGTGGTCGTACGGCTGCCAGTCGGCTGGCCCGTCGAGGTAGTGCGCGGCAGGAGCGCCGTTGATCAGGCCGTCGTCCCGTTCGATGATCTCGATGACCGGCCGGGGCAGCCGCCCGCCGACCATGGGCCGGGGCCCGACCCCGGTGGCCACGGCGAGCGCGTCCCGCAGCAGTTCGCCGACCACGTCACCGATTAGAGGTTCCCCCGTCACGGGGTTCACGCTATCCGGCCACTGATTGGCCCGCGGCGGCCGTATCCTTGCGGCGTGACCACGCTGGACCGGCTGTCGGCCGAGAAATACCTCCTGCTCACGACCTTCCGTAAGGACGGTCGGGCGGTCCCGACCCCGGTCTGGGCGGTCCGCGACGGAGACGCGTTGGCCGTCTGGACCCGGGCCGACTCGGGGAAGGTGAAGCGGATCCGCCACAACGGCGAGGTGACCGTGGCCCCGTGTGACGTCCGGGGCCGGCCGCACGGGGCGGAGGTGCCCGCCCACGCGACCCTCTACGGTGGCCGCGACACGGGCCGGGTGCGCGACCTGCTCAAGCACAAGTACCGGCTGATCGGCCGCCTCAGCCTGCTCGGCAGCCGGCTGCGCCGCGGCGAGGGCGGCACGGTCGGCATCCGGGTCACGCTGACCGAGGGGCAGCGCTGAGGGCGGGCACGACAAAGGGCGGCGGATCGAGATCCACCGCCCTTTGTCGGAAAAACTCGTACCGGCTCAGTCGCCCTGCCGCTGCTGCGGGATCTGACCCTGCAGCAGCGCCCTGACCTCCGACTCGCGGTATCGACGGTGGCCACCCAGGGTGCGGATGGCACTGAGCTTGCCCGCCTTCGCCCACCGGGTCACCGTCTTCGGGTCGACACGGAACATCGACGCCACCTCGGCCGGTGTGAGTAGCGGCTCTGGTTCGTGCGTTCGCGATGCCATCGGTCACTCCTCCACATGTATAGACATCGGCCGGGGTCCCGCCGGCCGACGCGTCTCCCATGGTCCGGCTAGTCCCCGATGTCCGACATGGGCCGAACGGATGAAGGTCCCTAGACGGACGGATGAACCATGCCCGATTTTTACGACTTTTACACAGCAGAAACTACCTTATTCGGACTCATGATCACGGTTCGTGATGCGTCAACTACGAGCGCACCTCGCCTTGGGAGCGCTTCTGGGATGAAATGCCCTAGTTGCACCGCTCCAGCAGCTGCACGGCACGCCACCGGGCCACCAACTTGTCGTACGCGGCGGACGCCTCCTCGGCCTCGCCGCGCGACAGCCCGGCAAGGCCACCGGCGACCAGCTCCGGCGAGTCGTCCGCGGCGAGGGTCTCGTCGGAGAGCAGGGCGACCAGGCCGCCGTAGTCCAGCTCCACCACCGAGCGCGGGTGGAACTCCTCCAGCCAGCGGGCCGCCTCCTCCACCGCCTCGGTGATCGGCGCCTCGCCCACCGACTTACGCAGCACCGACAGCGCCCGCGACGATCGGCGACGGGCCTTGGAGATCTCCGTCCGGTAGCGCAGCGCCCGCCGGCCCGGTTCGGTGACCAGGTCCCGTTCCGCCGGGTCGAAGAGCACGAACCACCGCAGCGGCACGCCCCAGGTGGCGATCTGCTCGTGCACCCGGGGCACACCGTGCTCCAGCACCCGGGCGCCGCTGCGCCAGTCGTCGACGACCGCCCTGGCCTGCCCGGCGAGCACCGGCGGCACGAAGGCGTCGGCGAGCACCGAGGGCACCCCGTCCCGGGCGTTGAGCGCCGCCTCGGCGACCCGGATGCGCAGGTTCCAGGGGCAGACCAGCAGGCCGTCGTCCGTCTCCAGGACGTACGCCTCCTCGGGCAGGTCGGGCAGCCGGGTCCAGCCCGCGCCCAGCGCCTCGATCACCGCCGTCCGCTGGCGGCCGGGCCCCTCGACCGGGGCGACCGCCCGCCCTTCGGAGACGTAGCGGCGCCAGTAGCTCTGCCGGTCCCGGTCGAAGGCGGTCAGCGGCTCGTACACGCGCAGGTAAGAAGCGAAGAGCGACGGCACCGCGCGATCCTCCCACGAACCGCACCCGTACGGGCCCAGCGGCCGGACCACGCGCGCCGCAACGTGAGATGACGCCGGCACGTCGGGCGGCCGCTCGGCGGCCGATACTAGGCTCGACCGCACCGGCAGCATCCCCGCCGGGGTCCACCAGGTCCGCGTCCCACAAGGAACGCACACCACCGTAGGAGCCAGTCATGGGCGTATTCGCGAGCACCGACGACCCGGTATCGACCGGTCACGAACAGGTCGTCTTCTGCCAGGACAAACAGAGCGGCCTGAAGGCGATCATCGGGATCTACTCCACCGCGCTGGGGCCCGCGCTCGGCGGCACCCGCTTCTACCCCTACGACAGCGAGGACGACGCGCTCGCCGACGTGCTCGACCTGTCCCGCGGGATGGCGTACAAGAATGCTCTCGCCGGGCTGGACCTGGGCGGCGGCAAGGCCGTCATCTGGGGCGACCCGGAGCAGATCAAGAGCGAGGCGCTGCTGCGCGCGTACGGCCGCTTCGTGGAGTCGCTGGCCGGCCGCTACTACACCGCCTGCGACGTCGGCACCTACGTCGCCGACATGGACATCATCGCCCGCGAGACCCGGTACGTGACCGGCCGCAGCGTCGAGCACGGCGGCGCCGGCGACTCCTCGATCCTGACCGCGTGGGGTGTCTTCCAGGGGATGCGGGCCGCCGCCGAGCACGTCTGGGGCACGCCGAGCCTGCGTGGCCGGCGTGTCGGCGTGGCGGGCCTCGGCAAGGTCGGCAAGTACCTGACCGGGCACCTGCTGGAGGACGGCGCGGAGGTGGTCGCCACCGACGTCAACCCGAAGGCCCTGGCCTGGGTGCGCGCGAACCACCCGCAGGTCACCCTGGTGGACGACGCCACCGCGCTGGTCGCGGCGGACATCGACGTGTACGCCCCGTGCGCGCTGGGCGGCGCGCTGAACGACGACACGGTGCCGGCGCTGCGCGCGAAGGTGGTGACCGGGGCGGCGAACAACCAGCTCGCGCACCCGGGCATCGAGAAGCTGCTGGCCGACCGGGGCATCCTCTACACCCCGGACTACGTGGTCAACGCCGGCGGCGTGATCCAGGTGGCCGACGAGATCGAGGGCTTCAACTTCGAGCGGGCGAAGCTGCGGGCCACCCGGATCTACGACACCACCCGCGAGATCCTGCACCTGGCGGACGCCGAGGGCGTGCCGCCGGCGGTCGCCGCGGACCGGTTGGCCGAGCGGCGGATGGCCGAGGTCGGTCGGCTGCGCACGATCCACCTGCGCTGACCCCTCCCGGAGGCGGAGGCGGATCGACCGAGATCCGCCTCCGGGCCTCCCGCGCCGGTCCGACTCGGTAAGCTGAGGCCGGGTCAAGTTTGGCGTGTTTTGTCCGGTGTCACGGGTGCTCTTCGTTCCGCTCCTTACCAGGTACACTGGGTGACGGCCGGATCGCCGCGACGCGCAGAGCCGGCCGACGGTAACCCGAGGTGCCGAACGATGGCATCCCCATGTACCGTAAGAGCCACGAGAGATGCCTGACGTCATCGGGGCCCGCCTTCGGGCTGCCCCGCATTCTGTGCGAGGGGGTCGAGCCATGGGGCGCGGCCGTGCTAAGGCCAAGCAGACGAAGGTGGCCCGGGAGTTGAAGTACCACTCCCCGAACACCGACCTCACCGCCTTGCAGCGCGAACTGGCGGGTGCTGGTAAGTCTGAGCACCACTTCGACGACGACTCGAAAGAGTTCGTCGACGACGATGATGAGAATCACGCGGACGACGACCCGGATCCCTGGGTCCGACCGACCCGCTGACCTCTCGACGCAGCTGAGCACGCGGTGACCCCCGCGTGCTCACGCATGTGCCCATCGGGAGCGAGACCGGTGCCGATCATCAGGGGCCTGCCCTGGCCGGAGGTCACTCCGGCCGGCCGACAGGCCCCTGATCACGGTCGGCCTCAGCGCGGGCGGTTGTTCCAGTTGTAGAAGGTCGGGATGTTCTCGAAGTGGTTCCAGGCGCAGACCGCGCTGACGCCGTCTCCGCCCGACACCTCCGCCCGCAGCCGCCGCGCGTCCTCGGCTTCCTGAAGCAGCGCGACGAGCCCGGGGGCGGCCTCCCGCACCCGCTTGGTCACTCCGTCCGGGGCGTCGTCCGCTTCGCGCTCAGGCCGCCGGTGACTGGTGGTCTCGGGCATGCTCCAACACTCCCTCCAATAGGCGGATCTTGCTGTTGCGGCAGTGCTCGGTCTCCGTACCGTCAAAACGCCCCAGCTCGAAGTAACGGTTGGCGGCATGACCGCCGCCGCAGAAGCCGAAGTACGGGCAGGACGCCCGGCACGCCTCCACGCCCCCCAGGAACTCGCCCACCCAGGGCGTCGACGCCGCGTCCGTCAGGATCCGGGCCAACGGAGTGGCCAGCACGTTCCCGCTGCTGAAGTCGCCGTAGTGCGGATCGGTGAACCCGGCCAACTCCGGGGAGAGCACGGTCACCGAGCCGTCGTGCCCGATGGTCGGGATCGGGTCCAGCCGACGGGGCAACACGCCGTCCGCCGCGCCGTCGAGCACCGCCGCCGCGTACCGCAGCGACCACTCGACCTCGCGAAGGTGGATCCGGGGCTCCTTGCGCCAGGCCGAAACCAACTCGGCCCAGAACGCCGTCACCGCAGCCGCGTCATGGCTGTTGTCGCGGGTGTTGACGCCCTCGGTCTCCTCGATGTTGATGCCCAGCACGTCGCAGCCCAGCCCGAGGAAGTAGTCGTACAACTCGGCGGCGAGCCCCGGCGCCGGCCGGGACACCACGGCCAGCGCGGAGAAGGGCAGCCCGTGTCGGCGCAGCGCCGCCACACCGCGCAGGATCCGGTCGTACGCCGGCTGACCGCCACGGTTGACCCGGTCGCCATTGCGTTCGGCGGGCCCGTCCACGCTCACACTCACCCGCACCTCGTGCCGGGCGAAGAACGCGCACCACTCGTCGTCGATCAGCGTGGCGTTCGTCTGCACGTGGTGCTCGACCTCGGGCCCGAAGGGCGCGATCAGGTCGGCCAGGTGCTCCCGACCGGCGGCCAGCGGCTCGCCGCCGTGCCACACGACGGAAAAGCGACCGGCCGCCGCCCACGGGTTGACCGCCGCTGCCACCGCCTCGGCCACCGGCACCGACATCCGCCGGTCAGCGGCCCGAAACGGCAGGTAGCAGTACGCACAGTCGAGGTTGCAGAGGGTCGTCGGCTGCATGACGACGTACGACGGGACCGCGGCCAGACCGCGCATCCCGCTGAACGACAGTTCCCCCGCAGCCATCACCCTCCTCCGCCCAGCCTGAGCCCTTCAGGCTAGGCGGCACTGGCCACTCGGGTGAAGCCCTGATCAGGTGCCCGTACGATCACCGGAGCGTGATCATCCGCGAGTGTGCTGACCGACCATCTGCACGTTGCCGGTGCCCTCGATGATCTCGCCAGCCTGCCACGCCTCGACCCCACGGCCGGTCAGGGTGGCCAGCGCACGGTCGGCGTCCTCGGCCGAGACGATCGCGAACATGCCGACACCCATGTTGAAGGTCGACTCCATGTCGTGGTCGTCGATCCGGCCCTTCGACTGGATCAGGTCGAAGATCGGCTGCGGCTTCCAGGTGGACCGGTTGACCACCGCGTCGACGTGCTCCGGCAGCACCCGGACCAGGTTGCCGGGGATGCCGCCGCCGGTGATGTGGGACAGCGCCCGCACGTCGGCCTCGGCGATCAGCTTGAGGCAGTCCTTGGCGTAGATCTTGGTCGGGGTAAGCAGCTCCTCACCCAGGGTCCGCTGCCGACCGAAATCGTCGATCACGATGTCCAGACGCATCCGGGCCGCGCCCAGCAGCACGTGCCGGACCAGGGAGTAGCCGTTGGAGTGCAGGCCGGAGGAGCGCATCGCGATCACCACGTCGCCCACCTCGACCCGCTCGGGGCTGAGGATGTCGGCTTCCTCGACCACGCCCACGCCGGTGGCGGAGATGTCGTACTCGTCCGGGCGCAGCACACCGGGGTGCTCAGCGGTCTCCCCGCCCAGCAGCGCGCAGCCCGCGTACCGGCAGCCGTCGGCGATGCCCGCGCCGATCTCGGCCACCTTGTCCGGAACGACCTCGCCGGTGGCGATGTAGTCGAGCAGGAACAGCGGCTCGGCGCCACAGGCCACCAGGTCGTCGACGACCATCGCGACCAGGTCGATGCCGACCGTGTCGTGGATGTCCATCTGCTGGGCGATCACCAGCTTGGTGCCCACACCGTCGGTCGAGGACGCCAGGATCGGGCTCTTGTACTTCTTCGTGTCCAGCCGGAACAGGCCGGCGAAGCCGCCGAGGTCACCCAGCACCTCGGGGCGACGGGTCTGGCGCACCTTCGACTTGAGCAGCTCCACCGCGCGGTCACCCGCGTCGATGGAGACCCCGGCGTCGGCGTACGAGACCGAGCGTTTACGGGCCTGACGGCCAGCACCGCCCGTCCACGGCTGGTGGTCGCCGCCAGCGCCGGTCGGGCTGCTTCCTGCGCCGCTGCGCTCGGACACGTGCGTCACGGTTCTCCCCTTTGTGGTTCTCGGTGCCGCGCCGGCGGTGGCCGGGCCGCGCCGGTTGGTGCTACGGGCGGTTTGCGGTCACGCCACCCGGAGTGGCGACGAGCGGGCCGAAGCTGTCCGGGGCTTCCGGCGTCGCGTTGGCGACCCGGCGGCCCACCCCTTCGAGGACGTGCTTGCCGATCAGGTTGCCGGCCGGCAGCTCGATCGGGTACTCCCCATCGAAACACGCCCGACACAGCCGGGTCTTCGGCTGCTCGGTCGCGGCGATCAGGCCAGGAAGCGAGACGTAACCCAGCGTGTCGGCGCCGATGGAACGCCGGATGCCGTCGTTGTCCAACCCGTTGGCCAGCAGCTCCGCCCGAGTGGCGAAGTCGATGCCGTAGAAGCACGGCCAGCTGACCGGCGGGGAGGAGATCCGGACGTGCACCTCCAGCGCCCCCGCCTCGCGCAGCATCCGCACGATGGCCCGCTGCGTGTTGCCGCGCACGATCGAGTCGTCCACGACCACCAGCCGCTTGCCGCGGACGTTCTGCCGCAGGGGGTTGAGCTTGAGCCGGATGCCCAGCTGGCGCAGGGTCTGCGACGGCTGGATGAAGGTGCGGCCCACGTACGGGTTCTTCATCAGGCCCGCGCCGTAGGTGATGCCGGACGCCTCCGCGTAACCGATCGCGGCCGGCGTGCCGGACTCGGGCACCGGGATGACCAGGTCGGCCTCCACCGGGTGCTCCTTGGCCAGCTGACGACCGATCTGCACCCGCGCCGCGTGCACGTTGCGCCCGGCGATGGTGGCGTCCGGGCGGGCGATGTAGACGTACTCGAAGAGGCAGCCCTTCGGCTCCGGCGACGCGAACCGGGTGGAGCGCAGCCCCTCCTCGTCGATCGCGATCAGCTCACCGGGCTCGACCTCGCGCACCACGCTGGCGCCGACGATGTCCAGAGCGGCGGTCTCGCTCGCCACCACCCAGCCACGCTCCAGCCGGCCGAGCACCAGCGGGCGCACGCCGTGCGGGTCGCGGGCCGCGTACAACGTCGACTCGTCCATGAAGACGAAGCTGAACGCCCCGCGCAGCTGCGGCAGCACCTCGAGCGCGGCCGCCTCGACGGACAGGTCCGGATGGCTGGCCAGCAGCATGGTCACCAGCGAGGTGTCGTTGGTCGAGCCGTCCGCGACCAGGCCGCGCTCGGCGACCTCCTTCTCCAGCTCGGCGGTGTTGACCAGGTTGCCGTTGTGGGCCAGCGCGATGGTCGTGCCGGAACTTGTCGACCGGATGGTCGGTTGGGCGTTCTCCCAGTTGGAGGCGCCGGTCGTGGAGTAACGGGCGTGGCCGATCGCCAGGTGGCCGCGCAGGCTGGCCAGGGTGGGCTCGTCGAAGACCTGGGCCACCAGGCCGAGATCCTTGTAGACCACCACGCCCGAGCCATCGCTCACCGCGATGCCTGCGGCCTCCTGGCCACGGTGCTGCAGGGCGTAGAGGCCGAAGTAGGTCAGGTTGGCGACCTCTTCACCGGGGGCCCAGACACCGAAGACGCCGCAGGCGTCCTGGGGGCCGGGTCGTTGGGGGTCAAGGTCGTGGCTCAGCCGGCCGTCGCCTCGGGGCACTACCGCTCCCTCATGCTGGTCTGGACCGGCCTGGCGGGGATCACGGTGCGGATCCACACTCCTCGGCCGGGACCACTGTCGTCGCCTGACAGTGTACGCGAGTCGCCGTCGATACAGATAGTCACGATTTCCCTGCCGAGAGTCACGATCACTCGGACATCCGCGCAGCTAGAGGGGCAGGTACGCCGAGAGGTCCGCCCGGATGCCACTCACCTGAACGCGACCATCGGTGACCGCTTCGGCCCACGCGATCCGGCCGGTGGCCAGCCCCAACCAGGTCTGCGGGGACATCTCGACCACGTTCGGCGGGTTTCCCCTGGTGTGTCGAGGACCGGGAACGCACTGGATCGCACCGTATGGTGGGACGCGCACCTCCACCGATCGGCCGGGGGCGCGCTCCGCGAGGACGGCCAACAAGGACCGGACCGCCTCCCGGAGTACCGGCCGTTCGGGCGTACGACCCTCGTCAAGCGCCGACAAAGCCGCCGCCACGGCGGCGGACTTACTGTGCGGAGAGGACACGACGGGACGATACGACGCACAGGTGAAGCACTCGACGCTGGCCCTGGGTCGCGCCGATCCAGTCAGACAAGGCATAGTGGCCGACGGCGTATTCGTACCGTGATGATCCCCGGCCCGGCGCCCCGCCGGTCAAGGGAAGTCAGCCCGGAAGGCGGTGGACGTGTCAACACACCGACGTGCCTGGAAGCAGCGGGCCGGTGTGGTCGTAGCGCTGGTTGCCGGCGCTCTGCTCGCCGTCCCCGCCACACCAGCCCTGGCCGCAGAGGTCGACGTCTCCCCCGGCTCGGTCACCGTGAACGCCGGAAGCGACGCCACGATCACCGTGCGCGTCACTCCCGGTGACAACGACCGGAAGGCCAAGATCAGTCTCTCCGGCCTGCCGTCCGGCGTCAGCTGCGCCAGCGGCTGCGGCGACGTCGACTTCCCCGGCCTGGGCAACCCGCAGGCCAAGTCGGTGCTGGTCAGGATCGCCGCCAACGACAACGCCGGCGACGCGACCGCCACCGTCACGGTGGCCGTCGAGGCCGACTCCGGCCCGGACACCGCCACGGTCGCGCTGACCGTGAAGGGCAAGGCCGCGGCTCCGCCGACGCCGCAGCAGACGCAGACCGTGAAGTCGGTGTCCGGCAAGGTGGTCAAGAAGGCCGACAACACCGCGGTGCCGAATGCCTTCGTCGTCCTGCAGGACAGCGCCGGTCACCGCTACGACGCCCTGAGCGACGGCAGCGGCAACTTCCGCTTCACCGGAAGCACCTCCGCTCCGATCGCTCCCGGGCGTATCGACCTCGGCGCGTCCTCCGACAACATCAAGGCGTTCAAGAACTTCACCGCGAGTGCCGGGCAGTCCATCACCGGCCAGCGGATCAGCCTGGAGATCAAGGTCGAGGTGACGCCCAGCGCCACGCCGTCCGCCACCGCCGAGGCCCTCCCCACCGAGGAGGCGACCGAGGAGGATGGCGAGGAGCAGCCGTCCGAGGCGGCCAGCCCGGGCGCCCCGGCGAACGCCGCCAACGAGGACGACGGCGGCGGCTTCGGGTCGTACCTGATCATCCTGCTCGGCGGCCTGCTGGTCGCGGCCGGCGTCGGCACGATCGTGCTGCTCTGGATGAAGCGCCGCGAGAGCGGCGACGACGATGACGAGCCGGCGACCGCTGGCGCGGCTGGCGCCGTGCCTGCGGCCCGGGGCGCCTTCCACGGGACTGACGACCAGACCCGGGTGGTCAACCGCGCCGGTGGCGGTCCCGACCCGACCATGGTCGGCGGCGCGGCGCTGAGCGAGGCGCCGACGATGATGCACCGCCCGGTGGTCGACGACGTCCCGCCGGACCCGTACGGAGCGCCAGCGCAGCCCTACGGCGCGGCGGGCCAGCAGGGCTGGGGTGGCACCGGCTACGGCGACGAGCCCGCTCCGGGCGGCTACGGCGCCGGTGGCTACGGCAACGCGCCGTCCTCGGGCGGCGGCTACGGCACGGCGGCAACGCCGGAGGGCGGCTACGGCGCCGGCCCGGCGGGGGACCCCTACGGTGCCGCACCCGGCTCGGGCGCGGGCTACGGTGGCGCTGCCGCCCCGGGTGGCGGCTACGGCAGCCGTGACTACACCGCCCCGGCCGGTGGCGCGGGCTACCCGCCCGCTCCCGCCGGTGGGGCGGGCTACGGCGAGCGTTTCGACGAGCCGACCGGCCGCTACACCGGTGACAGCACCCAGTACCCGGCTCCGGCCGACCCGTACGCCACCGGCGTCTACCAGCCGGAGCAGGATCCGGGCTACGGCCAGCCCGATCCGACGGCCCCGTACGGCGGCGGTCGCGCGGCGGAGCCGGCTGGCGGCTACGGCCAGCAGACCAGCGCGTACGACCAGGGCGGTTACGGCCAGCAGCAGGGCGGCGGGTACGACCAGGGCGGCTACGGCCAGGAGGCCCCGCAGCAACGCGGCGCCTACGACGACCGGGGCTACGACCAGGCCGGCTACGGCCAGCAGCAGGGCGGCGGGTACGACCAGGGCGGCTACGGCAAGGAAGCCCCGCAGCAACGCGGCGCCTACGACGACCGGGGCTACGACCAGGCCGGCTACGGCCAACAGCAGGGTGGCCGGGCCCGGCCGGACGGGCCGCCGCCCACCGAGCGGGGCGGCCGACGCCTCGACTGGCTGGACGACTGACCAGCACCACGGCACCGCAGCACGGCAGAACGGCCGCCCGGATCTCCGGGCGGCCGTTTCGTTGCGGGCGCTGGTCGCCCGGTCCTCCAGCGTGATCAGCTCGTCTTCCAGGAAGGCGGGCTGTCCGCGTTACCTCGACACACCGACTTCCCGGAAACCGAGTTGATCACGCCCGGCACCGGACGGGCGCGGGCGCGGCGGGACGCGGATGTGGGCGCGGCGTGAGCGGGCCGGCGACCCGCGACGGTCAGGCGGCGGAGAACACGCCCTGGCGGAGAACCGGTACGACGTCCGACACGCCCACCCGGACCGCGACGTCGACGTCGGCGCCGAAGCCGCCCTCGGTCAACTCCCGACCGGACACGCTGCCGCGCACCGCGGCGGGCACGTCCGGAGTGCTGGCCAGCGCGGCGAGCGCCATGGCCGCCTCCACGGAGAGGCCACCCGGCACACCGGACAGGGCGTCCAGCACGCTCGCCGCGCCGAGCTGGTCCTCGACCGACGGTCGTAGCGACCCGTCCGGCCACCGCTCACCTGAGGCGACGACGCCGATGGGGGCGTCCGTCGTGCCGTACCCCTGGCGGCGCAGCCAACGCCCGACGGCGCGGGCGTTGCGCAGGCACGCCGCGACCACCGGCAGCCCGGTGGCGCTGGCGGCCGCGCTGATCGCGGAGCCGTTCGGTGAGGGCAGCACCAGGTCCGCCACGACGGGCGCGGCGCTCAACGCGGCGGGTGAGAGCGACCACGGATGGTCGGCTGTCACCCGGCGACGGCCCACCGCCGCGACCGCGCCGACCCGCACCGCGTACTCGGCGGCCTGCTCGCCCCACGGGAACGGGTGCACCCGCATGCCCCGGGCGACCGCCACCTCGACGGCGGTGGTGAACGAGAGGACGTCCACCACCACCAGCGCCGCGCAGACGCGGCCGAGTTCGGCCGCCCC
The DNA here is from genome assembly GCF_042872525.1 of Micromonospora sp. NPDC005254. Lineage (NCBI taxonomy): Bacteria > Bacillati > Actinomycetota > Actinomycetes > Micromonosporales > Micromonosporaceae > Micromonospora > Micromonospora sp. NPDC005254. The sequence continues at coordinate 293,695 of NZ_JBIAKM010000004.1, forward strand.
GGTCAGGCCCCAGTCGAAGCGGGCACCCGACCCGGGCTGGCCGTAAACGGCCGCCGTCAACGCCTCAGCGCTCGTCAGGCGACGGCTCGGCGGCACCGGGGTCAGACTCGGACGATTCGCCCGGCGGCTCCGACCCGACCGGGTCGACAGCTCCGGTCTGCGGGGACGGACCGGCCGAGGCGATCGGCTCGGAGAGCACCTCCGACGCGTCCACCGGCTCGGCCGGGGCACCCGGCAGCGGCACGGCCTCGACCGCGCCCGCCACGCCGGCGGCCGGCGCGGGCACGTCGACGGCCGCAGCGCCGCCGAAGAGGCGCGGCAGGGTCTCGGTGTGCGCGGCGCGCAGCTCGTCCAGACCGATCCGGAACTGGCCGTGCACCTCCAGCGCACCGCCGGTCGGGTCGGTGACGCCGATCAGCTCGAACGGCACCCCCCGCTCGGCGCAGAGCGCCGCGAACGCCTTGTCGTGGCCACGCGGCACCGACACCAGCGCCCGCGTGGCGGACTCGCTGAACAGGTAGACGAACGGCATCGAACCGTCGGCGAACTGCTCGGGCACGGCGATCCGTGCGCCGACGCCACGCCGCAGGCAGGACTCGACCAGGCTCTGGGCGAGGCCACCGTCGGACAGGTCGTGCGCCGAACTGAGGTGACCCACCCGGGCCGCCTCGGCCAGCAGGTCGGCCAGCGCCTTCTCGCGAAGCAGGTCGACCTGCGGCGGGATGCCGCCGAGGTGCTCGTGCGTCACCCAGGCCCACTCCGAGCCGGACAGCTCCACATTCGTCTCGCCGAGCAGGTAGAGCTGGTCGTGGTCGCCGCCGGGACGCGGGACGAAGCCCATCGGCACCCGGTCGGCCACGTTGTCCAGCACACCCAGCACACCGACCACCGGGGTCGGGTGGATGGCCGCCGCGCCGGTCTGGTTGTAGAAGCTGACGTTGCCGCCGGTCACCGGGATGCCCAGCTCCAGGCAGCCGTCCGCCAGGCCGCGCACGGCCTCGGCGAACTGCCACATCACGCCCGGGTCCTCCGGGGAGCCGAAGTTGAGGCAGTTGGTGACGGCGATCGGCGTCGCGCCGGTCACCGCCACATTCCGGTACGCCTCGGCCAGGGCCAGCTTGGTGCCGTTGTACGGGTCGAGCCGGGCGTACCGGCCGTTGCCGTCGACCGACAGCGCCACGCCGAGCCCGGTCCGCTCGTCGATCCGGATCACGCCGCCGTCCTCCGGCTGCGCGAGCACTGTGTTGCCCAGCACGTAGCGGTCGTACTGCTCGGTGACCCAGGTCTTGTCGGCCAGGTTGGGCGACGCGATCATGCGCAGCACGGTCTCGCGCAGCGCCTCCGGGTCGGCCGGGCGGGGCAGCGTCTCGGCGCGGTCGGCCTGGAGCAGGATCAGGTCGGCCGGCTCCCGCATCGGCCGGGCGTAGACCGGGCCGTCGTCGACGAGCGAACCCGGCGGCACGTCGACGACCAGGTGGTCCTGCCAGGTGATCAGCAGTCGGCCGGGCCGGCCGTCCGGCTCGGGCGCGGTCACCTCACCGATCGCGGTGGCGAGCACGCCCCACTTCTCGGCGGTCTTGAGCACGGCTTCGAGCTTGTCCGGCTCGACGACCAGCAGCATCCGCTCCTGCGACTCGCTGGCCAGGATCTCGTGCGGGTCCATCGAGGGCTCCCGCAGCGGCACCCGCTCCAGCCAGACCCGCATGCCGGTGCCGGCAGCAGCGGCGGTCTCGGTGAGCGCGCAGGTCAGGCCGGCGCCACCGAGGTCCTGGATACCGACGACCAGCTGGCCGTCGTACAGCTCCAGGCACGCCTCGATCAGCAGCTTCTCGGTGAACGGGTCGCCGACCTGCACGGCCGGGCGACGGGCCTCGCTGCCCTCGTCGAAGGTGGCGCTGGCCAGCACCGACACGCCGCCGATGCCGTCCCGGCCGGTCTTAGCGCCCATCAGCACCACGACGTTGCCGGGGCCCGCGGCGGCCTTGTTCTGCAGCCGGTCGACCGGCAGGACGCCCAGGCAGAGCGCGTTGAGCAGCGGGTTGCCCTGGTAGGACGGGTCGAAGACCAGCTCGCCGCCGATGTTGGGCAGGCCGAGGCAGTTGCCGTAGCCACCCACGCCGGCGACCACGCCGGTGAGCACCCGGGCGGTGTCCGGGTGGTCCGCCGCGCCGAAGCGCAGCGGATCCATCACCGCGATCGGGCGGGCACCCATGGCGAGGATGTCCCGGACGATGCCGCCGACACCCGTCGCCGCGCCCTGGTACGGCTCGACGAAGCTCGGGTGGTTGTGCGACTCGACCTTGAAGGTCACCGCCAGCTCGTCGGAGACCCGCACCACGCCGGCGTTCTCGCCGATGCCGGCGAGCAGCCGGTCGCTGTGCGGGGCCTTCTCACCGAACTGGCGCAGGTGCACCTTGCTCGACTTGTAGGAGCAGTGCTCGCTCCACATGATCGAGTACATCGCCAGCTCGGACTGCGTGGGTCGACGGCCGAGGATGTGCCGGATCCGGTCGTACTCGTCGTCGCGCAGACCCAGCTCGGTGTACGGCTGCAACTCGCCCGGCGTGCCACCGGCGCGCGGCACGGTGTCCACGCCGTCGGTCCAGTCGGCGGTCGCCGGCTGGGACGGAGCGGCGGGCTGCGCCAGCGGCTCGGTCGGCTGCGCCGGGGCGGAGTACGCCTCCGGAGTGTCCCGTACCGGGTCCGGATGGGTGGTCATGACCTCTCCTCGCTGCGCTCGTGCCCGCCTGACCGACTCCTCGCGTTCACGCGGGCGCCCCCACCAGGTGCTTGAGGACCGAGGTGAAGAAGCCCAGGCCGTCCAGCGAGGGGCCGGTGAGCGCCTCCACCGCGTGCTCGGGGTGCGGCATGATGCCGACAACGTTGCCGGCGGAGTTCGTGATGGCCGCGATGTCGCGCAGCGACCCGTTGGGGTTGCCGCCGACGTAGCGCGCGACGACCCGCCCCTCGGCTTCGAGCTGGTCCAGCGTCGCGGTGTCGGCGACGTAGCAGCCCTCGCCGTTCTTCACCGGGATGAGGATCTCCTGGCCGGGCTGGAACGCGTTGGTCCACGCCGTGCCGGCCGACTCGACGCGCAGGACCTGGTCCCGGTTACGGAAGTGCAGGTGCTGGTTGCGGGTGAGCGCGCCGGGCAGCAGGTGCGCCTCGCAGAGGATCTGGAAGCCGTTGCAGATGCCGAGCACCGGCAGACCACCCCGGGCGGCGTCCACGAGCGTCTCCATCACCGGGGCGAACCGGGCGATGGCGCCGCAGCGCAGGTAGTCACCGTAGGAGAAGCCGCCGGGCAGCACGACCGCGTCCACACCATGCAGGTCCGGGTCACCGTGCCAGAGCCGGACCGGCTCGGCGCCGGCGATCCGGACGGCGCGGGCGGCATCCCCGTCGTCGAGCGAGCCGGGGAAGGTGACCACACCGACCCGGGCGGTCACGAGCGGGCGTCCGCGGTCTCGTCGGTCTCGACCAGGCGGACGGTGAAGTCCTCGATGACCGGGTTGGCGAGCAGCTTGTCGGCGATCTCCCGGGCCCGGTTCAGGTCCGGTTCACCGGTGAAGTCGATCTCGATGCGCCGGCCGATCCGCACTGAGGCGACGTCGCTGACGCCGAGCCGGGGCAGCGCGTTTGCGACGGCCTGGCCCTGCGGATCGAGGATCTCGGGCTTGAGCATGACGTCGACGACGACGCGAGGCACTGGGCACTCCTGACTGTGTACGCAGTTGGGTGCCGACCCACAACGGGCGAGCGCAGCCAGCGTACCTGGCAGATACCGTCGCGGACGCACCGGCCGGGCGCAGTTCAGGCAGTGATCCACATAACCGGCGGCGGGTGCGGCCGGCGGGGCGGGACAGGCGGCCCCAGCAGGGCATATACGGCGCGCTGGGTAGCCGAATCGTTACATTGGTTGATCTCGATAAGTTTCTTGAAAACGATGCTCGTCGGCCCTACAGTACATCGACATCACTCGATGCCAGCGGCGGCGGGGATCTCCCGCTGTCGCCACCGGGCACCCGGCGACCCCGGGCCCCAGCCCCTCCAAGGAGTCCACCGATGCGCGTTCGTCCCCTGCTCGCCCTGATCAGCACCGCGCTGGTCGGCGCCCTCGCCGCCGCGTCCGGCGCGTCCGCCGCCCCGGCCGGCCCCCAACCCATCATCGGCGGCGGCACCGTGTCGTCCGCCCCCTGGGCCGCCGCCGTGCTGAGCAACGGCTCGTTCACCTGCTCGGGCAGCGTGATCGCCGCGCAGTGGGTGCTCACCGCCCGACACTGCATCAGCGGCACGATGTCGGTCCGGGTCGGCAGCGTCTACCGCGCCTCGGGCGGGGTCACCCGTACCGTCAGCGCCACCTACACCCGTAACGACCTGGCCCTCATGCGGCTCTCCAGCACCGTCAGCACCTCGGCGGTGTCCCTGGCCAGCAGCAACCCGCCCGTCGGCTCGACCAACTCGATCTACGGGTGGGGCATGACCTGCTACAGCGGGTGCGACGCCTCCAGCCAGCTCAAGACCGCCACCGTCCAGGTGACCAGCACCAACGTCACCGACGCGTACGGCGGGCAGGCGATCCGCAGCACCCGGATCAACGGCAACGCCTGGCGGGGCGACTCGGGCGGGCCGCAGTTCTACAACGGCCAGCAGGTCGGTGTGGCCTCCACGGCCGACGGCTCCTCCATCCAGAACTACGGCAGTGTCGCGTACAACCGGGCCTGGATCACCTCGGTGGCCGGTGTCTGACCGTTAGCGCCCGCGCGGCGCGAATGGTCGGCGGCGTGCCGACCGTCCGCGCCGCGTCGTTTTGCAGCATCCGATCAGGTGAACACGGCACCCGATCGGGTCGCGCAACTCCTGACAGCATCGGAACCGTGCTGGTCGTGACGACAGAGCAACTGCCCGGCTACGAGATCCGCCAGATTCTCGGTGAGGTGGTGTCATCGATGGCCAGGACGCGCAACCCGTACCGCGAGGGTGTCAAGAATCTGCGCGGTGGCGCGTACGACCCGATGGCGCCGGACAACCTGACCCGCTGGCGTACCGACTCCGTGACCCGCCTCGGCGAGGAGGCCCTGCGGCTCGGCGCGAACGCCGTGATCGGCATGCGCTTCGACAGCCGGGACTGCGGCGAGATGTGGATGGAGATCTGCGCGTACGGCACGGCGGTTATCGCCGTACCCACGATGCCCCAGGTCATGCCGGCCGACCAGCCGGCGGTGGCGGCCCAGACCGCCACCGACCCGGCCTTCGCCGAGTCTCTCGGCGGCATCGCCGAACCCGCGAGCGGCCCCAACCTACGAACAGCCGCAGAAACCCCCACCGGCGACTAACCCGACCCTCGCTGCCGGCCCCTCGCCACCCGGTTGATCATGAAGGTATTGCCCTGCGCGTCGGCGTGTCGCGGCAATAACTTCATGATCAACGAACGCTGGGGCGCGGGGGGCGAGGGGGGAGTCGGCGGGGTTAGAGGATGGGGGGTGGGGTGTAGGTTGCGGCTTCCGGGTGGGTTTCTACCACCTTGGTGATGCGGCGGGTTACCGCTTCCACCTGGGTCTTCGCCGCTCCGACGAAGGCGGTTCGGTCGGCGACCAGGGTGTCGATGTCGGCGCGGGACAGGCCGAGGCGGCCGTCGGCGGCCAGGCGGTCGAACAGGTCGTTCTCCGGGGCGCCCTTCTCGCGCATGGCCAGCGCCACGGCGACCGCGTGCTCCTTGATCACCTCGTGCGCGACCTCCCGGCCGACGCCGCGCCGGACCGCCGCCACCAGGATCTTGGTGGTGGCCAGGAAGGGCAGGAACCGCTCCAACTCCCGGTTGATCACCGCCGGGTACGCGCCGAACTCGTCGAGCACGGTCAGAAAGGTCTGGAACAGCCCGTCGGCGGCGAAGAACGCGTCCGGCAGAGCCACCCGGCGGACCACCGAGCAGGACACGTCGCCCTCGTTCCACTGGTCACCGGCCAGCTCGCCGACCATCGACAGGTAACCCCGGATGATCACCGCGAAGCCGTTCACCCGCTCCGACGAACGGGTGTTCATCTTGTGCGGCATCGCGCTGGAGCCGACCTGACCCGGCTTGAAGCCCTCGGTCACCAGCTCCTGACCGACCATCAGCCGGATCGTGGTGGCCAGCGAGGACGGCGCGGCGGCGGTCTGCGCCAGCGCCGACAGCACGTCGAAGTCCAACGAGCGCGGGTAGACCTGCCCGACGCTGTCGAGCACCCGCGCGAAGCCCAGGTGCTCGGCGACCCGTCGCTCCAGCTCGGCGACCTTGTCGGCGTCACCGTCGAAGAGGTCGAGCTGGTCGGCGGCCGTGCCAACCGGCCCCTTGATGCCGCGCAGCGGGTAGCGGTCGATCAGGTCCTCCAGCCGCTCGTACGCGATCAGCAGCTCCTCCGCCGCCGACGCGAAGCGCTTGCCAAGCGTGGTGGCCTGCGCGGCCACGTTGTGCGAGCGGCCGGTCATGACCAGCTCGGAGTGCTCGTACGCCAGCCGGGCCAACCGGGCCAGGGTGGCCACCACCCGGTCGCGGATCAGCTCCAACGAGGCCCGCACCTGGAGCTGCTCGACGTTCTCGGTGAGATCCCGGGAGGTCATTCCCTTGTGCACATGCTCGTGCCCGGCGAGGGCGCTGAACTCCTCGATGCGGGCCTTGACGTCGTGCCGGGTGACCCGCTCCCGCTCCGCGATCGAGGCGAGGTCGACCTGGTCGAGCACCCGCTCGTACGCCTCGACCACGCCGTCCGGGACGGGCACGCCGAGGTCGCGCTGGGCACGGAGCACGGCAAGCCAGAGCCGCCGCTCCATCCGGACCTTCTCCTCGGGCGACCAGAGGGCGACCAACTCGGGTGAGGCGTACCGGTTGGCGAGCACGTTCGGGATCGTCGTCACGTACCTCATTCTCGCGTACGCGCCGGTCGCAGCCCCAGCCAACCCGGCCCACCGGCCGGTCGGCGGGACGGGTCGGGTCAGGTCACACCCGCGGGGTGTCGTGCACGGCCGCACTCACGCGGCCTGGCCCTGCCGGCCCACGACGTTGCGATCCTCGCCCGGTCCGAAGACCGGGCGCAGCTTGGCGGATTTCTACTGACCGGGGCGGCGAGCCGATGTGCATTGCCTCGGTCAGGTCGCTCAGGGCTGCTTCGAAGCGACCGTCGGCAACGGCCAGCAGCCACGGGCTGGGCATTTCCCCTGGGCGGACGACCCCTCAGCATTCGCGGCCTCGGTGGAGCGCCTCCCCTTGGCCGGACGGCAGGCCACGCAGGTTACTCCGACCGGGTTTGGTGTCAGCTCGCGTACGCCTGCATTGAAGTGATCATGGCTTGGTCGTCGAAGGTCATGGTGTCGATGACCTCTCTGGTGGGGCCGTCGGCTGGTGTGGCGCGGAAATGGAACGCGGCGTGGTGGTCGGCGATCGCCACCATGACGAGTTCCATTGTCCGTTGCTCGGTGAGCACGCCGGCAAAGTGCTGCTGGATGGCCGTTCGGCCGGTGACTGGGGATCCGCCAGCGGGGTCATGCAGACGGGCATCCGGTGTGTAGAGATCCGCCAGTGCGGTAGCGTCGGCGGCGCCGACGGCGGCGAGGTGTGCCTCGATGGTGGCCCTGATCTGCTCCTTGCTGGCCACGATCAACTGTCGCTTTCCGCCGAAGGACCCGGAGCCGAGGCAGGTCGCGCTTGCCGGTCGAGGACGACGCAGAGGACCCCGGTGTAGCCGGTCGTCGGATCTCCTTGCAGGTCCAGGATCATCTGCTCACCGCCGTGGGCGAAGATGCTGTCGGTGGCGTTGGTGGTGTCGCGCTGCGGCCGGCCCCGATAGGGCGGGCGACTGAAAACCTCGTCGGTGACCGTGTCGGGAAAGTAGAGCTGCGTGGTCACCGAGCGGTCGCCGAGGTGCGCGATGAGGTGGATGTGCACGGTACGGCTGGCGTACCAGCCCGGGTAGATCGTGTTGAACGCGCACATCCCGCGCTCGTCGGTGCGCTGGCTGCCCCGCAGGTACGTCTCACCGGCGGCGATCACATCGTGCGGCACCGACTCCGAGGTGACCACCTGTCCCGGCCTCGCTTCGAATGGCTGGAAGCCGGAGTATCGGCCCACGTGGTCGGCCTGCCAGACTTCGACGAGGACGTCCGCGAGGGGGGTGGTGGCGTCCGCCGCCAATAGGCGTAGCCCAAGGCGCAGCGGGAGACCATCGCGGTCCTCGGTGATCTCCCGCCGCTCGGGATGCACAGCTCGGTGGTATGGGCCCTGCGTCTGCTCGACCAACAACCGGCAGGTGACTCCGGTCGAGGCCAGTAGTTCGACGAGGTCCTCCTCCACCGTGCCAGTATCGTCCGCCGTTCGTTGCGACGCCCGCGGTTTGCCGCCCGCTGCGACCGGACGACGTACAGGTTGATCGACAGGGACGCCTCAGCGCTCCAGGATCGCCGTCACGCCCTGGCCGCCGGCCGCGCAGATGGAGATCAGCCCGCGCCCGCTGCCCTTCTCGGCCAGCAGCTTGGCCAGCGTGGCCACGATCCGGCCGCCGGTGGCGGCGAACGGGTGCCCGGCCGCCAGCGAGGAGCCGTTGACGTTGAGCTTCTCGCGGTCGATCGACCCGAGCGGGGCGTCCAGTCCCAGCCGGTCCTTGCAGAACTCCGGCGATTCCCAGGCGGCGAGGGTGGCCAGCACCTGCGAGGCGAACGCCTCGTGGATCTCGTAGTAGTCGAAGTCCTGCAACGTCAGCCCGGCGCGGGCCAGCATCCGCGGCACCGCGTACGCGGGGGCCATCAGCAGCCCTTCGTCGCCGTGCACGAAGTCCACGGCCGCCGTCTCCGACCAGCTGAACCAGGCCTGCACCGGCAGGTGGTGCGCGGCGGCCCACTCCTCGCTGGCCAGCAGCACCGTGGACGCGCCGTCGGTGAGCGGCGACGAGTTCCCGGCGGTCATGGTGGCGTGCTCGGCGTCCGGGCCACGGGTGCCGAAGACGGGTCGCAGCGCGCCGAGCTTCTCCAGACTGCTGTCCGGGCGGAGGTTCGCATCGCGGGTGAGCCCCAGGTAGGGCGTCATCAGATCGTCGAAGAAACCCCTGTCGTACGCGGCGGCGAGCCGCTGGTGCGAGCGCAGTGCCAGCTCGTCCTGCGAGCGCCGGTCGATCTGCCAGCGCAGCGCGGTGCGGGCGGCGTGGTCCCCCATGGACAGGCCGGTACGCGGCTCGGCGTTGCGGGGGATCTCCGGCTTGAACGGCTGGAGCGGGCGCAGCTTCGCGGCGACCTTCAGCCGCTGGCCGAGCGTCCGGGCGGAGTTGAGTTTGAGCAGCGTGCGCCGCATCTCCTCGTTGACCGCGAGCGGCGCGTCGGAGGTGGTGTCGACACCACCGGCGATGCCGACGTCGAGCTGACCGAGGGCGATCTTGTTGGCGACGAGGATCGCCGCCTCCAGGCCGGTGCCGCAGGCCTGCTGGATGTCGTACGCGGGGGTGTGCGGGTCGAGCCGGGACCCGAGCACCACCTCGCGGGTGAGGTTGAAGTCGCGGGAGTGCTTGAGCACCGCGCCGGCCACCACCTCGCCGACCCGCTGCCCGGCCAGCCCGTAGCGGGCGATCAGACCGTCCAGTGCCGCGCCGAGCAGGTCCGCGTTGGACGCGTCCGCGTAGCGGGAGTTGGAACGGGCGAAGGGGATGCGGTTGCCCCCGATGACCGCGACCCGCCGGATGCTCTGCACGATCCGCCTCCTCGACAAGTGTTGCTCGAACCTTACTCGCCAGTAGGCTACGCCCATGACCGACAGGTACGCGAGCTTCGTCCAATCGGCCGCCGGCCGCGCGCTGGTCAAGCGCCTCGGGCTGCCCGACCCGCCGCGACTGCGCCGACACCACCCCGGCGACCCGCTGCTGACCGGGCCGGTCCTGCTCGGCGCGGCCAGCGGCGGCCGGCTCGCCGAGCCGGTCACCACGATCCTGGCCGCCGCCGGGGTCGAGCTGCGCGACACCGGCACGGCCGAGGCACAGGACCGCTTCGGCGCCCTGGTGTACGACGCCACCGGCATCACCGACTCGACCCAGCTGCGTCAGCTCTACGACTTCTTCCACCCGCAGGCCCGGGCCCTGCTGCCCAGTGGCCGGGTGATCGTGCTCGGCACCCCGCCCGACGAGTGCCCGACACCGCGTGCGGCGACCGCGCAGCGCGCCCTGGAAGGGCTGGTCCGCAGCATCGGCAAGGAGTTCGGTCGGGGCACCACCGCCCAGCTCGTCTATGTGACAGGCGACACGAGCGCCGCCGGCACCCGCACAAGCCTCGAATCGACCCTCCGCTTCCTCCTGTCCGGCCGGTCGGCGTACGTCTCCGGGCAGGTCATCCGGGTCGGCGCCGGCGCGGCGAGCGCCCCAGCCGACTGGGACCGGCCGCTGGACGGGCAGGTCGTGCTGGTCACCGGGGCTGCCCGGGGTATCGGCGCGGCCCTCGCCCGGGTCCTCGCCCGCGACGGCGCGCAGGTGGTCGCCCTGGACGTCCCGGCGGCCGGGGACGCCCTCGCCGCGGTGGCGAACGAGATCGGCGGTACGGCAGTCCAGCTCGACCTGACCGCGCCGGACGCGCCGACCCGCCTCGCCGACCACCTGGCCAGCCGGCACGGTCGGGTCGACGCGGTGGTGCACAACGCCGGCATCACCCGGGACAAGACGCTCGGCCGGATGGACGCCGACCGGTGGGACCAGGTCATCGACGTCAACCTGTCCAGTCAGGAGCGGATCAACGACGTGCTGCTGGAGCGGGAGCTGATCCCGGCCGGCGGGCGGATCATCGGCGTCTCCTCGATCGCCGGGATCGCCGGTAACCGGGGGCAGACCAACTACGCCACCAGCAAGGCCGGCGTGATCGGCGTGGTCGACTCGCTCGCCCCGGCCCTGCGCGACCGGGGAATCAGCGTGAACGCGGTGGCCCCCGGCTTCATCGAGACCCGGATGACCGCCCGCATCCCGTTGGTCGTCCGCGAGGCGGGCCGGCGGATGAACAGCCTGGCTCAGGGCGGGCTGCCGGTGGACGTGGCCGAGACGATCGGCTGGCTGGCCTGGCCGGCCAGCGGCGCGGTCAGCGGCAACGTCGTCCGGGTCTGCGGCCAGAGCCTGCTGGGGGCGTGATGGGCAAACGGAGAGAGCCGGACGACCTGTCGGTCCACGAGCTGATCGAGGGCCCGACCGAGATCCTGTCGCGCGAGACGCTGGACGCGATCCGCCGGCCGGAGGCCGTCGGCGCCGACCTGAGCATCGAGCAGACGCACGACTTGAGCGCGTCGGCGGCCGAGGTGACCAGTGACCTCAGCGGCGCCAGTGCGGCCGGCGCGGGCGGCCGGACGCGCGTCGAGCTGCCCCGGATGCCCGCGCCCGGCGCGCTGTACCGGCGGGCCGCGCTCGGCGCGCTGCCCGGACTCGGTGGGCGGCGCGGCGCCGACCTGCCGGCGGTCGAGTTCACCGTGGCCGGGGTACGGACCGACCGGGCGCACCTGGCCGACTACGACCGGGTCTGCGGGTTCCGGCTCACCGATCGGCTGCCCGCGACGTTCCCGCACATCCTGGGCTTTCCGCTGACCCTGCGACTGATGACCGCGCCGGGCTTTCCCATCCCGCTGACCGGCGTGGTGCACGTCGGCAACCGGATCACCGTGCACCGCCCGATCACCGCCGACGAGGCCCTCGACTTCACGACGTTCGCCGAGAACCTGCGTCCGCACGACCGGGGGCGGCAGGTGGACGTGGTGCTGGTCGGCTCGGTCGACGGCGAGGAGGTCTGGCGCGGCGTCTCGACGTACCTGGGCCGGGAGCGCACACCCGGCGGGCGCGATCGGGGCGAGCGTCCGACCGCGCCCACGGCCACGGCCCGCTGGCGGGTGGAACCCCGCGTCGGCACGGAGTACGCGCGGGTCTCCGGGGACCACAACCCGATCCACACCTCCCGGCTCGGGGCGCGACTGTTCGGCTTCCGCCGGCCGATCGCGCACGGCATGTGGAGCAAGGCGCGCTGCCTCGCGGCGCTGGAGACCCGGCTGCCGGACGCCTGCACCGTCGAGGTGGCGTTCAAGCTGCCCGTACCGCTGCCGAGCACTGTGGACTTCACCCTCCTGCCGGACGGGGCATTCGCCCTGCACGACTCGCGCGGCCGACCGCACCTGGCGGGTCTCGTGCGCTGACGCGTCCCTGCCGATCCTGATTCGGGCTTGGCAGGGGCGTACGTCTGCGCTACGTTGTTCTCATAACGAGATGTTCTCAGGATGAGAGAGACCAGATGAACGAGCAGGACTTCCTGGCCGCGTACGACCCGCGGGCCTACCCGTCGGTCGCCGTGACCGTCGACGTGGTGGCGCTGACCATCCGCGACGGTGCCCTGCACCTGCTGCTGATCCGCCGCGGCGAGGCGCCCTTCGCGGGGCACTGGGCACTGCCCGGCGGCTTCGTCCGCCCCGACGAGGACCTGACCGCCGGCGCTCGACGGGAGCTGGCCGAGGAGACCGGGCTCGGCGGGGAGGGGCTCCGGCGCGTACACCTGGAGCAGTTGGGCAGCTATGGCGACCCCGACCGTGACCCGCGGATGCGCGTCGTCTCGATCGCCCACCTCGCGTTCGCCCCCGACCTGCCCGACCCGGCCGCCGGCACCGACGCCGACGAGGCGATCTGGCTGCCGGTGACCGCGCTGACCAGCCGGCAGCTCGCCTTCGACCACGGCCGCATCATCGACGACGCGCTGGAGCGGGCCCGGTCCAAGCTGGAGTACACCCCGCTCGCCACCCGCTTCCTGGCCGCCGAGTTCACGATCAGCGAGCTGCGCGCCGTCTACGAGACGGTCTGGGGGCACCCGCTGCACGCCGGCAACTTCCACCGCAAGGTGCTCTCCGTGCCGGGCTTCGTGGAGAGCACCGGCACCAGCACCGAGCGCGGCGGGGCCCGAGGTGGCCCGCGCGCACGGCTCTACCGGGCCGGCGACGCCCGCCTGCTGCACCCGGCGCTGCTGCGCCCCGCCCGCGAGGAGACGGTGCGGTGAGGGCCGCGGAGGCCATCGGCCTGGTCGCGGCCGCCCGCACCGACGCCGATCTGTTCGGCGCCGACCAGCCGGCCCGCCGCTACCGCGAGCTGGTCGCGGCCCTGCACCCCGACCGCCTGCCGACCGACCCGGCGGTACGCGCCGAAGCCCTCGACGCGTTCATCCACGTCACCACCCGGTGGCGGGCCCGGCGGGTCACCGTCCTCGGCGACTACCGCCTCGGCACGCCGGCCCACTCGGGCGACCTGGCCGACCTCTACGACGTGGGCGACGACCGGCTGCTCAAACTCCCCCGACGGCCCACCGACAACGACCTGATGGCCCGCGAGGCGCACGCCCTGCGCACCATCGCCGAGCGCGGCGACCCGCGCTACCTGCCGTACGTGCCTCGGCTCGTCGACGAATTCCCGCACCGCGACGCCACCTCCGGTGCCGAACGGCGGATCACCGTGCTCGCCACCGCACCCGGCCTGCACGACCTCGACGAGGTGCGGCGCGCGTACCCCGACGGGTTGGACGCCCGGGACGTGGCCTGGATGTGGCGGCGGCTGCTGGTGGTGCTCGGCCTGGCCCACCGGGCGGGCGTGGTGCACGGCGCGGTCCTGCCGCGACACGTGCTGATCGAGCCGGACGCCCACGGCGTGGTGCTTGTCGACTGGTGCTTCTCCGCAGCCGTCGGCAGCACGATCCCGGCGTTGGTGCCGGGCCAGGAGGACTGGTATCCGGAGGAGGTCCCCGGCAAACGGCCCTGCGGCCCGGGCACCGACATCGCGATGGCCAGCCGCTGCATGAGCTGGCTGATGGGGCCGCGCGCACCCCGCGAGCTGCACGCCTTCGCGCAGGGTTGCCGGCAGCGGCCCCTGGACGCCCGCCCCGACGACGCCTGGCGTCTGCTGCGCGAACTCGACCAGGTGCTGGACCGGCTCTACGGGCCACGCACCTTCCGACCGTTCACCCGCACCCCCTAGGGAGCTGTCATGGGCAGTGGAATCTGGTCCACCGACGTGTACGACGCCGCCGACCGCTACCGCCGGTCCACCGGCCGGAGCGCCTTCTCCTACAGCGACAGCGGGGCGCGCACCGTGCACCCCGCGCTCGACCCCCGCGACGCGAGCCGGGAGAGCCGGGACTCCGACGAGCACCCGCAGTCGACGCCCATCGCGGTGCTCTTCGACGTGACCGGCTCCATGCGCAGGGTGCCACGCGCCCTGCAGACCAAGCTGCCGCAGCTGCTCGGCCTGCTGCAACGGCAGGGGTACGCCAGCGATCCGCAGATCATGTTCGGTGCGATCGGCGACGCCACCTGCGACCGGGTGCCGTTGCAGGTCGGCCAGTTCGAGTCGGACAACCGGATGGACGACGACCTCGGCCGGATCGTCCTCGAAGGCGGTGGCGGCGGGCAGATGAGCGAGTCGTACGAGCTGGCCCTGTACTTCATGGCCCGGCACACCGTCACCGACAACTGGGAGAAGCGCGGCCGGCGCGGCTACCTGTTCATCATCGGCGACGAGCTGGCGTACCCGCAGGTGAAGGCTCGTGAGGTGGCCGGCCTGATCGGCGACGACCTGGCGCAGGACGTGCCGCTGCGGCAGGTCGTCGACGAGGTGACCCGCCGCTGGGACACCTACTATCTGCTTCCCGCCGGCAGCCACTACGCCGGCAACGCGAAGGTGCTCGACTTCTGGCGGGATCTGCTCGGGCAGAACGCTGTCGTGCTCGATGACCTCGACGCCGTCTGCGAGACCATCGCGCTCACCATCGGCCTCGGCGAGCAGGCCATCGACCTGGACGAGGGCCTGCGCCACCTGGACCACGCCGGCTCCAGCGCCACCGGCACCGTCTCGAAGGCCCTGGCCCGCCTCGGCCGGGGGCGGCGGGCCGAGGTGTCGACCCTGCCGGCGTTCCGCGACACCACCGGCGGGGTGAGGAGGCTGTGAGGCACGTGGCGGTGGTCGACCTCGGCTTCGGCGACGCCGGCAAGGGCACGGTGGTGGACTGGCTCTGCGCCACCCGCCCGGTGCACACGGTGGTCCGCTTCAACGGGGGCGCGCAGGCGGCGCACACCGTCGTGCTGCGCGACGGGCGGCACCACACGTTCGCGCAGTTCGGCGCGGGCACGTTCCATCCCGGCGTCGGTACGCACCTGTCCCGGCACGTGGTGGTGGACCCGCTGGCACTGGCCGCCGAGGCCGACCATCTCGCCACGATCGGGGTGCCCGACGCGCTCGACCGGCTGACCGTCGACGCCGACGCGCTGCTCGCCACCCCGTACCACCGGGCCGCCAACCGCGCCCGGGAGATCGCCCGGGGAGCCGACCGGCACGGCTCCTGCGGGCTGGGGGTGGGTGAGGCCGTCGCGTACGGCCTCGCCCACCCCGACGACGCGCCCCGCGTCGCCGACTGCCACCGCCCCGCGCTGCTGCGCCGCCGGCTGACCGCCCTGCGGGACCGGCTGACCGCCGAACTCGGCCCGTTGGACGCGCCACCGGTCGACGACTGCCTGCCCGCGTTCACCGGGTTCGCCGCACGGGTCGCGGTCGTCGACCGGAGCTGGCTCGCCGGGGCGCTGCGCGCCGGCACCTGCGTCTTCGAGGGCGCGCAGGGGGTGCTGCTCGACGAGTGGCACGGCTTCCACCCGTACACGACGTGGAGCACCACCACGTTCGCCAACGCCGACAGCCTGCTCGCCGAGGCCGGTCGGTCCGGCGACCTGACCCGGATCGGCGTGCTGCGGATCGTCACCACCCGACACGGGCCCGGCCCGCTGGTGACCGAGGACCCGGCCCTGCCGCTGGCCGACCCGCACAACCCGACCAACCCCTGGCAGGGCCGGTTCCGGTTCGGCCACTTCGACGCGGTCGCCCACCGGTACGCCCTCGCCGCGGCCGGCGGAGTGGACGGCCTGGCGCTGACCCACCTCGACCTCGCCGGCCCCGAGCTGCGGATCTGCCGCCGCTACGACACCACCGACCGGCTCGACCCCGGCCCACCCGGCGACCTGGACCGACAGGCCGCGCTCACCGACCGCCTGCTGCGCTCCCGACCCTTGTACGACGACCCGCCGACGGACTGGAAGGAGGCGGTGGGCGCGGAGCTGGGCGCACCTGTGGTGCTCGCCTCGCACGGCCCCACCGCCGACGACAAGACCCCGCACGGCCCACTGCTCGCCCCACCCGCCCTGGTGCGCTCGGCCTGACGCCCGGGACCGAAGGGGGTGATCCGCCGACTCGGCCCACCGGGCGGCTCGCACCCGGCGAGCATGAGGGCATGGACGCCGCCCTCGACCTGCTCCGACAGCTGATCACCTCGCCGTGGGTGTACCTGCTGATCTTCGGGCTCACGGCGGTCGACGCGTTCTTTCCAGCCGTACCCGGCGAGGCGGCCGTCATCACCGCCGCCGTGCTCTCCACCGGCGGGAGCCCCAACCTGGCGGCGGTGATCGCCGTCGCCGCGGTGGGCGCCTGCGTCGGCGACCACATCTCGTACGCCATCGGACGCGGTGGCGGCGCGAACCGGCTCGCCGGGTTTCCCGACGGGAGCCGACGGCGGGCCAGCTCCGAGTGGGCCCGCCGTGCGCTGAACCGGCGCGGCGGGCTGATCCTGACCACCTCCCGCTACCTGCCGGGCGGCCGGACCGCGGTCACCCTCACCATGGGCGCGGTGCGGTATCCCCGCCGGTCGTTCCTGCTCTACGACGTGATCGCGACGGTCACCTGGGCCGTGTACTGCGGACTGCTCGGCTACTTCGGTGGGCTGGCCTTCGCGCGCCACCCCGTCAAGGGCGTCCTCGCCGGAATCGGCCTCTCGGTGCTCGTCACGCTGGGTATCGAGGCCGTCCGCTGGCTGCGCCACCGGGCGCACCGCCGCGCCGCCGCCCGCAACTGGCCGGGCGGATCGACCTGACACCCGTCACAGCAGGTCGGCCGGCGGACGCCAGGTGACGCCGTGCAGCAGTTGGGCGGCGCCGAGCCAGGCCACGTTCATCATCCGGGTGGCCGTCTTCTCCGGGTCGGCGTCCGGGTGGTCCGCGAGCCAGTCGGCCAGTGACTCGGTCGCGCCGACCAGGGCGTACGCGACGACCTCCAGGTCGAGGGCGGCGATCTCGCGGCCCTCGGCGCGCAGCGCGTGGTCGAGCATCCCGGCGACCACCTCGACCAGGCGGGCCCGCATGGTGGCCAGCTCGCCGGCGAACGGCTGCTCGCCCCGGGCCTGCCGGTAGAGCACCGCCCAGCCGTCCCGGTGCGCGCCGACGAAGCCGAAGAACGCCCGCAGCCCATGCCAGAGCCGCTCGTCGGCCGGCAGGTCGGGGGCGGCGGCACCGGCGATGGCCTGCATCATCCGGGTGCCCTCCCGGTGCAGGCAGGCGACGAACAGCTCCTCCTTCGTCCCGAGGTAGGCGTACACCATGGGCTTGGAGATGCCGGCGTCCTCCGCGATCTCGTCCATGCTGGCGGCGTGGAAGCCACGCCGGGAGAAGACCTTCACGGCCGCGTCGAGCATCTGCTGCTCGCGGACGGCGCGGGGCAGGCGCTTGAAGGCGGGGACACTGGACACCTTGCGAGCATACCTACTCGTGCGTAGGGTTACGCACGAGTAGCCAAATCTTCCCGGAAGGCGCATCTCATGACTGACTTCGACCCGGCCACCTTCGCCAACGTCGGCCCCAAGGAGTTCGCCCAGCTGGTCAAGTCCACCCCGGACGAGAAGATCGCCCAGGTGATGTCCGGTGACCTGCGCGGCAAGGTCCTCGGTGAGGTCTTCGGCCGGATGCCGTCGCTGTTCCGCGCGGACCGGGCCGGCTCCACCAACGCGGTCATCCACTGGATCATCACCGGTCGTCCCGACGGCGGCAGCGACACCTACGAGGTGGTCATCGCCGACGGCAAGTGCGAGGTGAACGAGACTCCGCAGCACGACCCGAAGCTGAGCCTGACCATGGGCCCGGTGGAGTTCCTGAAGATCGTCTCCGGCGGCGCCAACCCGGTGATGATGTTCATGACCGGCAAGCTGAAGGCGAAGGGCGACCTCGGCCTCGCCGCCAACATCGCCAACCTGTTCGACATCCCCAAGGCCTGACATGGCTGAGTTCTCGCTTGACCTGAACGAGGAACAGCGGGATCTACGCGACTGGGTGCACGGCTTCGCCGCCGAGGTCGTGCGCCCGGCCGCCGCCGAGTGGGACGAGCGCGAGGACACCCCGTGGCCGGTGATCCAGGAGGCCGCCAAGGTCGGCCTCTACGGCTTCGAGTTCCTCGCCACCTGCTGGGCAGACCCGACCGGACTCTCCCTGCCCATCGCCAGCGAGGAACTCTTCTGGGGTGACGCCGGCATCGGCCTGAGCATCTTCGGCACCTCGCTCGCCGTCGCCGCCATCTACGGCGCCGGCACCCCCGAACAGATGATCGAGTGGGTGCCGCAGTGCTTCGGCGACGTCGACTCCCCAGCCGTCGCCGCGTTCTGCACCAGCGAACCCGAGGCCGGCTCCGACGTCGGCGCGATGCGCACCCGGGCCGTCTACGACGAGGCCACCGACGAGTGGGTCCTGAACGGCCAGAAGGCGTACGCCACCAACGGCGGCATCGCCGGCGTGCACGTGGTCACCGCCTCGGTCGACCCCACACTCGGCTCCCGAGGCCAGGCGGCGTTCGTCGTACCGCCCGGCACCCCCGGCCTGGCCGCGACCCGCAAGCTGCGCAAGCTCGGCCTGCGCGCGTCACACACCGCCGACGTCTTTCTCGACGGGGTACGCGTGCCCGGCCGCTGCCTGCTCGGCGGACGGGACGCCCTGCTGGAACGCCTGGACCGCGCCCGCACCGGGCAACGGGCCAGCGGGCAGGCCGCGATGCGCACCTTCGAGCTGTCCCGACCCACGGTCGGCGCGCAGGCGCTCGGCGTGGCCCGGGCCGCCTACGAGTACGCCCTGGACTACGCGAAGGACCGGGTCCAGTTCGGACGGCCGATCATCGAGAACCAGGCGGTCGCGTTCGCGCTGGCCGACATGCGGATGGAGATCGACGCGGCTCGGCTGCTGGTCTGGCGGGCCTCCTGGATGGGCCGCAACAACCGCCCGTTCACCGCGGGCGAGGGCTCGATGTCCAAGCTCAAGGCCGGCGAGGTGGCGGTGTCGGTCACCGAGAAGGCGGTGCAGCTGCTCGGCGGGGCCGGCTTCCTGCGCGACCACCCCGTCGAACGCTGGTACCGCGACGCCAAGATCTACACCATTTTCGAGGGTACGTCCGAGATCCAGCGACTGGTGATCTCCCGGGCGATCTCCGGCATGCAGATCCGCTGAGCCTCCGGTCAGCCACCCCCTGGCCCGACTGCCGGTCGGGCCAGGGGCGGCGTCCTACCTATCCGTGCCGTCTTCGTCACCCCATGCCGACGCCGGCTGGGCCTGATGCCGCGTCGGGTGCATGATCAAGGAAGACGCCCTGCCGGATGGGAGTCCCACTGCCCGTCCGCGTACCACCCTCAAGGAGGTCTGCGGCATGGACCTGCCGTTCGTCGTCGCCACGCTGACCCGGCGCGGCCTGCTCACCCCGGGCCGCCCGATCCGGATCGCCTCACAGCTCAACGCGTTGCGCACCTGGGGGTGGAGTCTCGCCGGCGAACTGCGCCAGGCAGCCGCCCGAGACCCTGGTCGGCCGGCGATCATCGACGAGGACGGCGTCGAGCTGACCTACCAGGCGCTCCTCGACCGGGCCGAACGCATGGCCCGGTCGATGCGGTCCGGGCTCGGCGTACAGGCCGGCGACCGGATCGGCGTGCTGTGCCGCAACCACCACGGGCTGATCGAGACCATCGTCGCGGCGACCCTGCTCGGCGTCGACGCGGTCCTGGTCAACACCGGGCTCTCCGCCGCCCAACTGTCCACCGTCGCCGAGGAGCAGCGGCTGCGGCTGCTGGTGCACGACGACGAGTTCGCCGAACGGGTCCTCGGCCTCCCCGCCGAGCTGCCCCGCCTCGACGAACGCGCCCGCGAGGAGCTGGTGGCCGGAGCGCTGCCCGGCGAGCTGCACCCACCGGAGCGCGACGGCCGGATCATCGTGCTCACCTCGGGCACCACCGGCGCGCCCAAGGGCGCCCGCCGGCCCACACCCAGCGGTTTCGGGCCGCTCGTGTCCATCATCGACCGCATCCCGCTGCACGCCAAGGACCGGGTGCTGATCGCCGCCCCGATCTTCCACACCTGGGGATTCGCCGCCCTGCAGGTCTGCTTCGCGTTGCGGGCCACCATCGTGCTGCACCGCCGCTTCGACCCGGCCGCCACGATCGCCGCCCTGGTGGCACACCGCTGCGACGCCCTCTTCGCCGTACCCGTGATGCTCCAACGGCTGCTGGAGGTGCCCCCACCGGACCCGCGCCCCCCGCTCAAGGTCGTCGCGGTCAGCGGATCGGCTCTGCCGGGCGGGCTCGCCCCGAAGTTCATGGACGTGTACGGAGACGTCCTCTACAACCTCTACGGGTCCACCGAGGTCTCCTGGGCGTCCATCGCCGGTCCCCCGGACCTGCGCCAGGCACCCACCGCGGCCGGCCGGCCGCCGCACGGCACCCGCCTGGAAATTCTCGACGACGACGGTCAGCCGATACCCGAGGGTCGGGTCGGCCGTATCTTCGTCGGCAACGAGATGCTCTTCGAGGGCTACACCTCCGGTGCCAGCCGGGAGACCCGCGACGGCCTGCTCGACACCGGCGACCTCGGCCGGCTCAACGCCGACGGGCTGCTCTTCGTCGACGGCCGGGCCGACGACATGATCGTCTCCGGCGGCGAGAACGTGTTCCCGTCCGAGGTGGAGGACCTGCTCGCCCAACTACCGCAGGTACGCGAGGCCGCCGTGATCGGCGTACCCGACCCCGAGTACGGCCAGCGACTGGCCGCATTCCTCGCCCTGCACCCCGGCGAGACCCTCGACCCCGAGGCGGTCCGTGAGTACGTCCGGCACTACCTGGCCCGGTTCTCCGTACCCCGGGACGTGGTCTTCGTGAAGTACCTGCCCCGCAACGCCACCGGCAAGGTGCTCACCCGGGAACTACGCCGCTACTACGGCTGAGGCGGGACCCTCAGGTCGGGATCGTGATCCGGCCCTCGACCGCGGCGGTGGCGATGTCGGTGCGGTGCTGCGAGCCGGCCAGCTCCACCCCGTCCACCAGCGCGTACGCCGCATCCCGGGCGGCCGCCAGGTCGGGGCCGGTGGCCGTACCGCAGAGGACCCGGCCGCCGGCGGAGAGCAACGCGCCGTCGCTCGCCCGGCGGGCGGTGCCCGCGTGGATGATGCCCGGCCGGTCCGCGCCGGTGATCACGTCGCCGGTGCGCGGCGCGGCAGGGTAGCCCTGCGCGGCGAGCACCACGGTCACCGCCGCGCCGTCGCGCCAGCGCAGCGGCGGGTGCTCGGCCAGCGTTCCGGTGGCCGCCGCGTGCAACAGCCCACCCAGCGGGGTCTCCAGCAGGGCGAGCACGACCTGGGTCTCCGGGTCGCCGAAGCGCGCGTTGAACTCGATCACCCGAGGGCCGGTGGTCGTCATCGCGAGGCCCACGTAGAGCAGGCCCGCGAACGGCGTGCCCCGACGGCGCAACTCCGCCAGGGTGGGGTGGACCACGTCGCGCATGACGTCGTCGACCAGGCCGGGCGGGGCCCAGGGCAGCGGCGCGTACGCGCCCATGCCGCCCGTGTTCGGGCCCGTGTCGCCGTCGCCGATCCGCTTGAAGTCCTGCGCGGGCAGCAGCGGCAGCGCCGCCTCGCCGTCGGTGACCACGAACAGGCTGACCTCCGGACCGTCGAGGAACTCCTCGACCACCACCCGGCCGCACTCCGCGGCGTGCGCCAACGCGGCGGATCGGTCGTCGGTCACCACCACGCCCTTGCCGGCGGCCAGACCGTCGTCCTTTACCACGTACGGGGCGCCGAACTCGTCCAGCGCCCGCGCGGTGGTCTCCTCGTCGGTGCAGACGTACGCCCGGGCGGTCGGCACACCGGCGGCGGTCATCACGTCCTTGGCGAACGCCTTGGAGCCCTCCAGTTGGGCGGCCTCGGCCGACGGGCCGAACACGGCGATGCCCTTGGCACGTACCGCGTCGGCGACACCGGCCACGAGCGGCGCCTCCGGCCCGATCACCACCAGGTCAGCGGCAGTCTCCACGGCGAGCGCGGCGACAGCGGCCGGATCGGAGGCGTTCACGGCCCGCACCTCGGCAACCGAGGCGATCCCCGGATTACCAGGCGCGGCAATCAGCGCCGAAACAGCCGGATCGCGTGCCAACCCGAGCGCGAGCGCATGCTCCCGCCCACCACCACCCACCAAAAGAACCCGCACAACCGAGCATCCTACTGTCCACCCCACCCACCGCCCCGCATCGCGCCGGTGATCAAGAGATTTGCGTCAAAATCTCGCGCGAATCTGACGCAAAACTCTTGATCAACAGGGCGAAGGGGGCGGGGACGCCAGGCGGGGTCGGGGCCCGGGGGTGGGTGGGTGGGGTGGGGGGTTAGGGGAGGAGGGGGTGTTGGACTACGTTTTCTTCTCGGCCTGGGCCTACGCCGATGACGCTGACCCTGGTGTTGCAGAGTTCCTCGACGCGGGCGATGTAGCGACGGGCGTTCTCCGGCAGCTCGTCAACGGTGCGGGCCTTGGTGATGTCCTCCCACCACCCGTCGAGCTCCTCGTACACCGGCGTGGCGTGGTGGAAGTCCGTCTGGCTCATCGGCATGTCGTCGACGCGCTTGCCGTTGATCTCGTAGCCGACGCAGATCGGCACCTTGGGCAGCCCGGTGAGCACATCCAGCTTGGTGATGACCAGGTCGGTGACGCCGTTGAGGCGGCAGGCGTACCGGGCCACGACCGCGTCGAACCACCCGCACCGGCGCTCCCGGCCGGTGGTGGTGCCGTACTCCGCGCCGATCTTGCGCAGGTGCGCGCCGTTGGCGTCGAACAACTCGGTCGGGAACGGCCCCGAACCGACCCGGGTGGTGTACGCCTTGCTCACCGCGATCACCTGGTTGATCGCGGTCGGCGGGATGCCGGCGCCCACGCAGGCGCCACCGGCCGTCGGGTTGGACGACGTCACGAAGGGGTACGTGCCGTGGTCCATGTCCAGCATGGTGGCCTGGGCGCCCTCCAGGAGCACCGTCTCGCCGCGGTCCAGCGCGTCCCAGAGCATGGCCCGGGTCTCGGCGATGTACGGCTTGAGCCGCTCCGCGTACTCCAGGTACTCCTCGACGGTGGCCTCAAGGTCGATCGCCTTGCGGTTGTAGACCTTGAACAGCATCTGGTTCTTCTCGCGCAGCGCGAGTTCCAGCTTCTTGCGCAGGATGCCCGGGTCGAGCAGGTCCTGGAGCCGAATGCCCATCCGGGCGACCTTGTCGCCGTACGCCGGGCCGATGCCCCGGCCGGTGGTGCCGATCCGGGACGAGCCGAGGTACCGCTCGACCACCCGGTCCAGCGCCCGGTGGTGCGGCATGATGAGGTGCGCGTCACCCGAGATCCGCAGCCGGGACACGTCCACGCCACGCTCGGCGAGACCGTCGATCTCGGCGAGCAGCACCTTCGGGTCGACCACCACGCCGTTGCCGATGATGATCATCGCGCTCGGCGAGAGCGCCCCGGAGGGCATCAGGTGCAGCGCGTACTTCTGGCCGTCCGGGGTGATGACCGTGTGCCCGGCGTTGTTGCCGCCGGAGTAGCGCACGACGTAGTCGACCCGCTCACCCAGCAGGTCGGTAACCTTGCCCTTGCCCTCGTCGCCCCACTGAGCGCCGATGAGCACGATCGCTGGCATCTTTTCCGCCTCCAGAAGGCTCGGGTGCCAGGTGGCGACCGGTTGGCGAGCCCGGGGTGTCAGGTTAACAAGTAGTGACGGCGCGACCGGCAGGGGTCGCGTCGAGAGGCAGGAGGCTCCTTCCGTGTACGACGTGGTGCTGCTCACCCTCTCATCGGAGCGCGACGCTCCCGGGGGCTGCGGCAGCGGCGGGGCCTGCTGCGGCGGCGCGACCGGAACCGACACCGCCGTCAAGGGCGCTGACGCTGGCACGGCGACCGACGCCGGCACCGACCCTGGCGGGACGCCGGGTGACGCCGACCGGTGCGCCACCGACCGGCCCCGCGTGCCGGTGCTGGCCTGCGCCGACGCCCTGACCGCCCGAGGTGCCCGGGTGCAGACGGTCACCGCCCGCTCGGACGCGGAGATCGACGCGGTGTTGGCCCAGCTCGACGGTCCGGCCCGCCCGGACGGTCTCACCTGGCCGGATTCGGACGGCAAGACCCGGCTGGTCGTCGCCACGGCGAGCGACGCGCAGTTGCGCGCCGTGCTGCGCCGGCTCGTCCGGCGGTACGCCCCACCGCCGAGCCGCCGTCCGGCTGACCTGCGCGGTGACCGGACCCTGCCCGACCTGCCTCCGGTCGCCGTACTCCCTCTCGACCCGGCGCGCGGCGGCACCCACCGGGACCTGGCCGCGCAGCTCGGGCTGCCCCGCGACCCGGCGGCCGTGGCCGCCGCCGTGTTGGACGGCACGCCACGCCGGCTGGACCTGCTGCGCAACGACGGCGGCTCGGTGACCCTGGACGGCGCTCTGCTCGGCGCCGCCGATGACGCGGGCCGCCCGCTGCACTGGCGGGCCCGGGTGGAGGTGGACGACGCCATCCTCACCGACGGCGACGAACCGCTGCTGGCCTGCGCGATCGGAAATGCCGGCGGGTACGCGTCGCTCGACGACGTGACGCTGCTGGCCGCGCCGGACCCGGCCGACGGCCAGGTCGAGGTCGCGGTGGCCGTCCCGGTGGTCGTCCGCTCGGCGTTGGGACGCAAGCGGGTACGCCTGGAGGTGCGGCGGGCCCGGGGACGGGCCGTGTCGGTGCTGCCCCGGGAGGGAAAGGTGCCCTACCTCGACGATGGCGTCGAGGGTGAGCTGACCCGCAAGCGCTCCTGGTGGATCGAACCGGGTGCCTGGGCGGTCTGGGTGGTCTGACCCCGACTGCGCCGATCGGCCCCGATCGGCCGGTGGGCCTATCCTCGCAGGAGGACTGGGGAGGAACCGTAATGGACAAGAACGCCGACCGGGCGCAGGTGCCCGGCCAGCAGCCGGTGCCGGAGCGGGACATCGAACCACTCTGGCCGCCGGATCCGGCCGAGCGGGGCGCGGGTGACGTGGTGCCGCCGTGGGCGGCGGTCGCCGAGCGGCGGGACGGCCCACCGCCGTCCGCGCCGTCGTCGGCCGTCTCGCCGCCGGTGACCGCGCCGCCGACCGGCCGTCCGC
This sequence comes from Micromonospora sp. NPDC005254, assembly GCF_042872525.1. Classification (NCBI taxonomy): domain Bacteria; kingdom Bacillati; phylum Actinomycetota; class Actinomycetes; order Micromonosporales; family Micromonosporaceae; genus Micromonospora; species Micromonospora sp. NPDC005254. The sequence goes on from NZ_JBIAKM010000004.1 coordinate 318,960, forward strand.
CGGTTCCCGGGCAGCCGGGGGCCGCAGCCCTCCCGCCGCCGTCTCCGTCGGACTACCCGTCCCTGACCGGGGCGGTGCCCCCGCCGAGCGGCTGGGGGGCCACCGGCCCGAGCGGGGCGGGTACGGGCTGGGCACCGGCGCGGCCGAGCTGGCCGCCGGCCGACGAGCCAGCCACTCCACCCACGCCGCCCGCGCCACCAGCGCCAGCCACTCCGCCCGCACCACCCGTTCCGTCGACAGCACCGGTTCCGCCGGCCGTGGGTGCTCTCGTCGGGCCAGGAAGTGACACGTCGCCGCCGACCTCCGGCACTCCGGCCACCGGCACGCTGTCGGGGGCCACCCCAGCCGGAGCGACGGGCACCGCAACCGGGGCGACGGGCACCGCACCCGGAGCGGCGCCGGCCGACGAGCCTGTCCCAGGTCCGGTCACCGACCCGCCGGTCGCGTCGGGCGGCGTCGACCTGGACCTGCCGTTCTCCCTGGACCGCCCGGCGGCAGCAGCCACGCCCACCGACCGACCGACCCCGGCAGGCCCGCCCGCCACAGGTCCGGTGACGGCAGATCCCAGCACGGCAGGCCCGACCACCGCAGGGCCGACCACCGCAGGGCCGACCACCGCAGGCCCGAGCACCGCAGGGCCGATCATCGCAGGTCCGAGCATCGCAGGCCCGGCGGTGCCGGTGCCGGTGCCGCAGGCTGGCGGAGGAGCCGGCGCCGGGGAGGACGGCCGTGCCGTCGGGGCGGCACGGCCGCCAACCGAGTCGCCCTGGGCGTATCCGCCGCAGCGGCCGGCCAGCCCGCCCCCGTCGGCCGAGGACCAGGCCACCGTCGCGCCGCCGCCGATTCCCGCGCCGCCCGTTCCACCGCCACCGCCCACCGTCGACCAGGGCACCGGAGCGGGGCAGACGTACGCCGGCCAGACCTACGCCGGTCAGACGTACTCGCCGACGATTCCCGGCCAGGCCGGCCCGACACCGGTCGAGCCGCCGCAGCAGGGCGCGGTGGCGACCCCGCCGCCGGGGCCGTTCCCGCCGTCGCCGGGCTGGTATCCGCCGCCCTGGCAGCAGGGCGCGGCCGCGGTTCCACCGGCACCGCCTCAGCAGTACCAGGAGACCGACCCGGTGGCGCGGGTGCCGGCCACCGGTTACCCGGACGCCACCTGGACTCCGGAGACCACGGCCGCGCCGACGGCCGAGGACTTCGCCCGCCGCCGGCAGGTACGGCCCGCCGACCCGGTGGCCACCATGGGCGTACGCGCGGTGGTCAACAAGATGGGTCTGCTCCGGCTCTCGCCGGGGCGGCACGAGCAGGAGCTCAAGCGGGACATCGAGATGGTGCGCCGCAACTTCGGCGGGCTGCGGCAGGTGACCGTGGTCAACCCGAAGGGCGGCGCCGGCAAGACGGTGGCCATCCTGCTGCTGGCCATGACGTTCGGGCAGAAGCGCGGCGGCTACGTGCTGGCCTGGGACAACAACGAGACCCAGGGCACGCTCGGCATGCGGGCCCAGCAGGACTTCCACTCCCGCACGGTGCGGGACATGCTGCGCGACCTCGGGCAGTTCCAGGGCGCGCACGGTCGGGTCGGTGACCTGTCGCAGTACGTCCGCTCGCAGGGCGAGGGAATGTTCGACGTCCTGGCCTCCGACGAGTCGGCGACCGGTGGCGAGATGCTGACCGCTGCCGCGTTCGCCGAGATCCGCGAGGTGGTCAGCCGGTTCTACAAGCTGATCTTCGTGGACACCGGGAACAACGTGCGGGCGCAGAACTGGCAGGCGTCGATGGACGCCACCGACCAGCTCGTGGTCACCATGTCGGCCCGTAACGACTCGGCGGAGACGGCCGCCCGGATGCTCGACCACCTGGAGCAAAGCGGCCGGCAGCGGCTGGTCCGGCAGGCGGTGACGGTGGTGTCGATGCCGCCGTCGCGCAAGGAGATCGACCTTCCGGCCATCCAGGAGCACTTCGCGGCCCGGACCAGGGCGGTGCTGCTGGCGCCGTACGAGCGACTCATCGACAGCGGCGAGCCGATCCGGTACGGCGCGCTCTCCGCGGCCAGCCGCGACGCCTGGTTGAAGATCGCCGCCGCGGTCGCCGAGGGGTTGTAGCCCGTCGAAGGCCGGCCCGACTCCGGGCCGGCCTTCGACGGCGGTGTCAGTTGCTGGCCAGCGCGTCCGCCGCGGCCGGGTCGCAGTCGCGCAGGAACTGGGCGCAGCGGGCCGCCTCGTCGGCCTCGCCGATCTCGTCGGCGGCCCGGGAGAGCAGGTACAGGCAGCGGAGGAAGCCCCGGTTGGGCTCGTGCGACCACGGCACGGGCCCGTGCCCCTTCCAGCCGTTGCGGCGGAGCTGGTCCAGGCCACGGTGGTAGCCGGTGCGGGCGTACGCGTACGCCGTCACCACCGCACCGGCCGCGAACGCCCGGGCCGCGAGCTCCGCCCAGGCGGCGCTGTAGGTCGGGAAGCGGGCCGCCACCTCGGCGAACGCCTCATCGGTGCCGGCCTCCTGGGCGGCGGCCAGGGCGGCGTCGGCCTCGTCGTTCGCGGGCAGGAGGGTGGCCGGTGGCTCCGGCAAAAGGTTCTGCATCGCCCCATTCAACCCGCTGGACAGGGCGACACGCGAGCGGGTCGGCCGACACGTTCCGCTGAACGGCTGAGGAGTTCATCACGCCTGCGGCCTATGCCGCCGCCAGGTGTTTTCCATTACAACTAATGGTCCGGAGCCTCCCCAGGACCCGGTTACGCAGGAGCCCGGTGGCCACGACCACCGGGCTCCTGTCGCTTCCACCCCGCCCGGGGTTTGGCAGGCCCCACCGAAGGGGCAGGATGGCCGGGTGCCGACCCCACCTCCCACGGACGTCATCGAGCCGCACCTGCACGCCGACGAGATCCAGACCCGGGACGAGTTCGACCGGCAGCTGGTCACCGGCCGCCTGACCGGGCTGACCGTGCAGGGCCTACGCCTCGACCTCGCCCCGGCGCCCGACCTGACCGGCGTCGAGGTCACCGGCACCCTCTTCGTCGGCTGCCGGTTCGCCTCCCGGGAGGTCGGCGCCGACCTGGTCCGGCGGGGCGCGAACGTGGTGCCGCCGTTCTCCGGGCTGCCGTACCCGACCCAGCCGGCGCACCTCTACACCCCGGACGACCTGGCCGCCGGGTTCGCCGAGGGCGGGTTCGCCGGGATGTACGACACCCGGGTGTACGAGCACTACCGGGCGCACGGGGGCGCGCTGCCGGACGTGAAGGAGGCGCTCGGTCAGCGGCTGCACGACCATGGCGTGGACAACGCGCTCGCCGACGCCACCCGCGCCTGGCTGGGCGGGTACGGGCCGCAGTCGGTGGTGGGCATCATGGGCGGTCACGCGGTGCGGCGCGGCAGTGCGGCGTACCGGATGGCGGCCGTGCTGGGGTGGGAGCTGGCGCGGGCCGACCGGTTGGTGGTGACCGGCGGTGGTCCCGGGGTGATGGAGGCGGCGAACCTCGGCGCGTACCTGGCGGACCGGCCGGCGGCGGACCTGACCGCGGCGATCGACCTGCTGGCCACCGCGCCCGACTTCACCGACCACCACCGGTACACGGCCGTGGCGTTGACGGTCCGGCAGCGGTACGCGGGCGTGCCCCGCCAGCGCGCCGGGGACGCCGGGTGGGCACGGGCCGGAGGGCTGGCCATCCCGACCTGGCTGTACGGGCACGAGCCGGCGAACCTGTTCGCGGGGCGGATCGCGAAGTACTTCTCGAACGCCATCCGGGAGGACACCATCCTGCGGCTCGCCCGGGGTGGCATCGTCTTCGCGCCGGGGCGGGCGGGCACGGTGCAGGAGGTGTTCCAGGCGGCCACCAAGACCTACTACGGCACCGACGGGGCCAGCGGCGCGTACATCTTCCTGGACCGCGACTACTGGACTCGTGAGCTGCCGGTCGAGGCGCTGCTGCGCCCGCTGCTGGCCGCCTCCCCGTTCGGTGACCTGTCGTCGACGATCCACCTCACCGACGACGTCCGCGAGGCCGTCCGCCTGTTGACGACCTGACGACGACGGCCGGCTCCCCGAGGGAGAGCCGGCCGTCGGTGGAACGTCGTTACTTGGCCATCGTGGTGCCGGTGGAGCGCAGGTGCTCGCACGCCTCGACGACACGGGCGGCCAGGCCTGCCTCGGCGGCCTTGCCCCAGGCACGCGGGTCGTACAGCTTCTTGTTGCCGACCTCGCCGTCGACCTTCAGCACGCCGTCGTAGTTGCGGAGCATGTGGTCCGCGACGGGCCGGGTGAAGGCGTACTGGGTGTCGGTGTCGATGTTCATCTTCACGACGCCGTAGTCGAGAGCCTCGCGGATCTCGCTCAGCAGGGAGCCCGAGCCGCCGTGGAAGACCAGGCTGAGCGGCTTGTCCTTGCCGTACTTGGCGCCGACCGCCTCCTGGATCTGGTTCAGGATCTCCGGGCGGAGCTTGACGTTGCCCGGCTTGTAGACGCCGTGCACGTTGCCGAAGGTCAGCGCCGCCATGTAGCGGCCCTTCTCGCCGAGGCCGAGCGCCTCGACCATGGCCAGGCCGTCCTCGGTGGTGGTGTAGAGCTTGTCGTTGATGGCGTTCTCGACGCCGTCCTCCTCGCCACCGACGACGCCGACCTCGATCTCAAGGACGACCTTGGCCTTGGCGGCCTCGTCGAGCAGCTGGGAGGCGATCTGCAGGTTCTCGGCGACCGGCACGGCCGAGCCGTCCCACATGTGCGACTGGTACAGCGGCTGCTCGCCGCGCTTCACGCGCTCCTGCGAGATGCCCAGCAGCGGCCGGACAAACTTGTCCAGCTTGTCCTTCGGGCAGTGGTCGGTGTGCAGCGCGATGTTGACCGGGTACTTCTTGGCCACCTCGTGCGCGTACGCGGCAAACGCCACCGCGCCGGTCACCATGTCCTTGATCGAGGGACCGGACAGGTACTCGGCACCACCGGTGGAGACCTGGACGATGCCGTCGCTCTCCGCGTCGGCGAAGCCCTTGAGCGCCGCGTTAAGCGTCTGGGAGGAGGTCACGTTGATCGCGGGGTACGCGTACCGGCCAGCCTTGGCGCGGTCCAGCATCTCCGCGTAGGCCTCGGGGGAAGCGATGGGCATGTGATGCGCTCCTTACTTACCACTCTCGGCCGTGCTGGCCGCTGTTGTTCACTTGTGCGCCGGACCGCGCTGTCCTCCGCCCGGCAGTATCCCGCAGGTGTGGTGCGCAGGACCAACCGAGGGGGGTGTCAGCCGCTCACCGGGTGTCCAGACGGTCCGGCACGATGACGCTGATCAGCCAGGTGACCACTGTCATCACGATCGCTCCCCAGAACGCCGCCCAGAAGCCGTCCACCTGGAACGGCAGGTCGAGCCCGCGGGCGATCCGGTCGGTGAGCAGGAAGAGCAGCGCGTTGACCACCAGCGCAAACAGGCCCAGGGTCAGCAGGTAGAACACGCAGCCGACCACCCGGATGATCGGCTTGAGCACCGCGTTGATCACGCCGAAGATGAGCGCCACCACGATCAGCGTGAGCACGGTGTTGCCACCCGAACGGCCGTGCACGTCGACGCCGGGCACGATCAGCGTGGTCACCCACAACGCGACCGCGGTGATCGCCAGTCGGATGAGGAAGCCCACGGCACCATCCTGGCATCGGCTCGCGCCATCATGGGTTGATTCCGCCGACTCGGCTTCCGCGCGCGCCGCCGACGCAGCCCGTACGGTGGTGGGAATCGTGCCCCGAGAACCCGGGAGGGACCATGAGTCAGCCCGATGAGGACTTCACCCCCGGCGACCACCTCGCCGCGGACGAACGCGACCCCGAGGCGGAGCCGGCCGACGCGGTCGAGCAGGCCACCGTGGTCGACCCGGCGCACGTCGACGTCGAGCCGCAGCGCGGCATGGAGGTCGACGACTGGGACGCCATGGAGCAGGCCCGGGTGGTCACTGCGGACGAGGACGACTACCGCTGACGGCTCAGCGAGCTTCGTCGACCAGCTTCGGGTGACGGGCCGCCCAGTCGCCGAGCCGGTCCTCCCGCAGCGCGGTCAGGAACTCCGGCGCGAGCCTCGGGTCGGTACGCAGGTAGCGGTCCTTCCCGGTCGGCCAGACGACCGGCAGGCCGATCCCAACCGGCTCCACCGATCGCAGCGTGGAGGCGAGCCGCAGCAGGTCCAGCATGGCGGCCCGGTCGGGTGACACGACGAGGTCCGGGCCGACGGTGGTCAGCAGCTTGGCGAGGCGTACCGGATCGGTGAGCACGCCCTGGTCGGTGGTCTGGCGGACCAGCCCGGCGGCGAAGAGCCGGGCGTTGCGGTCCCGGTCCTGGCTCCCCTCGGGCAGACCGTAGCGCTGGCGGAGCAGGTCGACCGACGCGGCGCCGTCGAGACGTTGGCAGCCGGCCGGGAAGACCCGCTTCGTGTGGACGGAGCGCACCCGCTCGGGCAGGCAGGCCGGCACCCCGCCAAGGGCGTCGGTCAGCGAGCGCACCGCGCGGTACGTCAGCACCACGCCAGCGTCCACCCGGACCCCGGTCAGCTCGGCCACCGTACGCCGAGTCAGCTCGTACCCCTTGGTCAGCTCGGGGCGGGTGAACCCGGCGCCGAACGGGAACGCGGCGTTCAGCTTGTCGGTCCCCTGGCCCGGAATCGGCACCCCCAGGTCACGTGGCAGCGACACCAGGTAGGGGCGACTGCGGTCGGCCGGGATGTGCACCAACAGGACCGCGTCCGCGTGTGCCGCCGTCCGGCCGTCGCCGTCGATGCCGAGCAGCAGAATGTTCAGCGCGCCGGTCGGTGTCGTCCGACCCGACTCACCGAGCAGCTCGGCGGTCGGCGGCGGCCCCGCGCGCTCCGGGGTCAGCAGGGGCACCCCGAGCCCCAGCACCCCGAGCAGGGCCAGCGCGATGCCACCGGCTTGCCAGCGGCGTCGGCGCCGACGTCGGCCGATCGCCAGCCGGTCGATGGCGGCCCGCAGCGGGCCGGTCGGCGGGGTCAGCGGCTCGTGCCGGGCGAAGGCGGCCCGCAGGTCATCCTCGATCATGAGCGAACCTCCACATACTCGGCCCGGAGCGTGGCCAGGGCCCGGGAGATGGACGAACGTACGGTCCCGACGGCGCAGCCGAGAATGTCGGCGATCTCGGCGTCGGGTAGGTCTTCGTAGTAGCGCAGCACGAGGGTGGCGCGCTGCCTGCGTGGCAGCCGGGACAGCCAGGTCCAGATCTGGTCCCGGTCCACGGCGGACTGGGCGTGGTCGGCCGACGCCGGCAGGGACTCGTCGGGCTCCCCGCGCAGCAGCACCCGGCGCATCCACGAGCCGCGCTTCCAGTCGACGTACTGGTTGGTGAGCATCCGGCGCACGTACCGCTCGGGTGAGTCCGCGCGGACGACCCGCCGCCAGTTCAGCTGGACCCGGACCATCGTCTCCTGCACCAGATCCTGCGCCTGGTGCGGATCGCCGGTGAGCATCACCGCGTACCGCAGCAGCGGGGCAAGTCGCGTGTCCGCGAACTCCTCGTACGTCACTGCACCTCCCGGGGTCCTGCCTCAGATGACGGGAGCGGGCCGGTGGAACGTTGCGGTGACGACGATCAACCTTTCGGTTCGTCTTGCCGACCAGGCGGTGATCAGGGGCGGCGCTGAACCTTAGCGATTCCTTAAGATCCGCAGGCTGCACCTGAATCCCCCACTTGGAGGAATCCCCCTCATGCTCACCCACTCCACCCGGCGCTGGCTCGCCGGCCTGGGCGTCGCAGGCGCGTTCGTCGCCGCCTCCGCCAGTCCGGCCCTCGCCGAGCCCGCGGCCGAGTTCTACATGTTCTTCGAGAACGTCACCGTCGCCCCCGGCTCCGCCGGGGTCGTTCGTGGAGCGACCGTGCTCGGCTCCGAGCCGGCCGTGCTCAACGAGGTCACCGTCCGCTACGACTACCGCTCGCTGGCCGGCAAGGTCACCTTGGCCGGTGACACCGGCAACGACTGTTCCGCCGACGGCGACGCGGTGTTGGTCTGCATCGAACATTCCCCGCTCGTCGTCGATGAGGAATTCGGCGGGTTCCCGTCGAGGGTCGTCATCGCCCCTACCGACAAGGCAGCCGCGGGGGACACCGGCGAGCTGAAGATCAGCCTCCGGGCTGGCGGCAAGGAGGTTGCGGACTCCACCTCCCAGATCCGGATCGCCGAAGGCGTGGACCTCGCGGCTGGCCCCAACGTCGAGGTGAAGGCGGCGCCGGGCGGCTCGTTCAAGGCCCCCTTCTCGGTCCAGAACGTCGGCACGACGACTGTCGACGGTGTCGTGGCGATCTTCGACCCCGACTACGGCATCCGCAGTAAGGAGCGGTTCGACAACTGCTTCTATGTAGAGGACTACCTGCTCGCCTGCGAATTCGACGAGAAGATTCCGGCAGGCGAGGGTAGGACCGCGACCTTCAACTACGAGCTCGCCAAGGACACCTACGCACCGGGGAGCCAGGAAAGCAACGTCCGGTGGGTGGTCCCGGGAGACCTTGACGCACTCAACAGTGCGCGCAGGGAGGCCGGCGTCGCGGCAGCGCGCCAAGGCACCGGCAAGACCCTGGAACTGGCCCCGATGCCCGGCAAGCGCAATGCCCGCGCCCTCCAGACGGACGTCGACCCGTCCAACAACTGGGGCGCAGTAAATGTGCAGGTCACCGGCAAGAACGGGGCTGACCTGGAGGCCATCGGCGCCACGCTCACCGGCAAGAAGGGCGCGGTGGTGACCGCCCCGCTCGGCTTCCGCAACAACGGTCCGGCGACGCTGGACCACTTCCGCAGTGGGTCCGACGTGACCTACGTCGACGTGACGGTCCCGAAGGGCACCACCGCCGTCGAGGTGCCGTTCGAGTGCGCACCGCGGACCGGCAACGACGCCGAGTGGGAGGAGGCGGGCACCCCGGGTGCCGCCGCCTACCGCTGCTACCCCGGTCCGTTCGCCCCGGCCGGCGAGGAGCTGACCGGCGAGTTCAAGTTCCGGATCGACAAGGTCATCGCCAACGCCACCGGCACGGTCAAGGTCAACGTGCCGTGCGAGTGCGAGGGCGGCTTCTACGAGGACTTGAAGCCGGCCAACGACACCGCCAAGATCCTGGTGAACGCCGCCAGCGGTCAGGGCGGCGGCGAGGATGACGGTGGCGCGCTGCCGATCACCGGCCAGTCGACCGGCCTGATCGCCGGCATCGGCGCTCTGCTGCTCGCCGCGGGCGTCGGCGGCTACCTGGTGGCCAAGCGCCGCCGGACCCGCTTCGTCGCCTGATCAACCCCCGCACCACCGGTGCCCCGCCGACCACACAGGTCGGCGGGGCACCGTCGTTTACGGCCAGCGGGTGGTAGGGCCCGGTCCGGCGCGGTGCGGGCACCGGGCTTCGGTACCCTTTGTGGCCGTGGACACAGCTGAGAAGACCCGTGCTCTCACGGAGAGCGTCGCCCTGAACCCGCTCGATCCCAAGGACCTGTTGCAGACCTTCGGGCTGGTCGGCGTCTGGGTGATCCTCTTCGCCGAGACCGGCCTGCTGGTGGGCTTCTTCTTCCCCGGCGACTCGCTGCTGTTCCTCGCCGGCGTGGCAGCCTCGCCGGTGGCGGACGCCATCTTCGGTGACGGCACCCGGCTCTCGCTGGCCGGTCTGCTGATCGGCGGGCCGATCTGCGCGATCCTCGGCGCCCAGCTGGGGCACTGGCTCGGCGCGCGGTACGGCCGGCGGATGTTCGAGCGGCCCAACTCGCGGCTCTTCAAGAAGGAGTACGTCGAGAAGGCCGAGTACTACTTCCAGAAGTTCGGCCCGGCGAAGGCCGTGGTGCTGGCGCGCTTCATCCCGATCGTGCGGACGTTCCTCAACCCGGTCGCCGGGGCGCTGGGCATGCCGGCTCGGCAGTTCCTGATGTGGAACATCGTCGGCGCGGTGCTCTGGGTGGACGGCATCCTGCTGATCGGCTATCTGCTGGCCGACCGGATCTACAAGGCCATCGGCGACAAGATCGACCACTACATCCTGCCGGTGGTCGCCCTGATCATCCTGATCTCGGTGCTGCCGATCTTCTTCGAGTTCCTGCGTGACCGGCGGGCGCGCAAGCGCGGCGAGGCGGTCGCGGTGGTCGCGGCGGCCAGCGCCGCGGGCGCGGTCGACGCGGTACGCGAGAAGTTCGACCACGACGAGCACCCGCACGACCGTCGGCACCCGGGGCACGGCCAGGAGCGCTGATCCGAGATACGACGACGGCCGGCCCCCTGGTGAGGGGGTCGGCCGTCGGCATGTCAGGCCCGCCCTCCGGCGGTGCGGCCGAGGACGAGCAGGTATCACCTACCGGTGGCGCCACCCCTGGTTCGCCACCGGACACCGCCCCGGCATGGGACGGTGCGCAGCGCCTATGTCAGCGGGCCTTCTTGGTGGCCCGCTTACGCGGCGGGGTCAGCAGGTCGGCGATCGTCGCGATCGCACTCGGGACCAGCCGGTAGTACGCCCAGACACCGCGCTTCTCCCGCTCCAGCAAGCCGGCCTCGGTGAGGATACGCAGGTGGTGACTGACCGTCGGCTGAGAGAGGCCGAGCGGCGCGGTCAAGTCACAGACGCACGCCTCGCCCTCGGGGGCCGACTGGATCAGGCTGAGCAGCCGCAACCGGGCGGGATCCGCAAGGGCCTTGAGGACCCCCGCGAGACGCTCGGCATCGGCACGTTCGATCGGCTCACCGGCAAGCGGCGAGATCTGAGGCATTGTCATTTCGGCCAACGCAGTTCCCACGTATTCCATCCTTCCACCAGCAGCATCGATCCGCCTGCATATCAGCAGATCCGAATCGGCAAACTTTTACGCCACAAGGCCGAGGTCAGCCAACGTATAGGCCGCCCTGTACGGCAATCCGGCGGCTCGCACCGCGTCGCCGGCGCCTCGATCAACAATAACCGCCACGCCCACGACTTCGGCTCCGGCCTCACGAAGCGCCTCGACAGCGGTCAACACACTTCCGCCCGTTGTGGACGTGTCCTCCACCGCCAACACCCGGCGGCCGGCCACCTCCGGTCCCTCGATCCGTCGCTGCAGACCGTGCGCCTTGCCCGCCTTCCGCACCACAAAGGCGTCGAGGGCGCGGCCGGTCGGAGCGGCGGCGTGCAGCATCGAGAGCGCGACAGGGTCCGCGCCCAGGGTGAGCCCACCGACGGCCTCGTACTCCCAGTCGGCGGTGAGATCGAGCAGCGCCCGACCGACCAACGGAGCGGCCTGGTGATGGAGCGTGACACGCCGGAGATCGACGTACCAGTCTGCCTCGCGCCCCGAGGAGAGCACGACCCGTCCGTGGACCACAGCCAGGTCGGTAATGAATTTACGCAGGTCGTCGTGGTCCCCCATGGCGATAGAGATTACTGCGCAAGTCTGAACGGCGTGTGCACGGCCCTCCCTGATCAGCCCCGCGAGGAACCGACGGTTGGCGATGTTCGACTACGCTCAGCGACCGACCCGGAGGCGGTGCGCCAACGCCCGACGACGGAGCTTTCGGCGCGAGCGGGCACCGACGGCTCAGTTCTCGTCGCGACCGATCCGGCTGCGGGTGTCGCGGGCGACCGCCTGGAGCAGCCGGATCGGCGCGTGTCGCAGACCGGCGACCGCCACCTTGTACTTCCAGGCGGGGATGCTTACCAACTTGCCTTTTCGCAGGTCACGTAGGGCTTCGTCGACGACATCCTCGGCTCGCAGCCACAGCCACTCCGGCGTCTTCGACATGTTGATGCCGGCCCGTTCGTGGAATTCGGTGCGGGTGTAGCCGGGGCAGAGAGCCATCACCCGGACACCGAATGGGCGTGCCGACTGGCCGACGGACTCGCTGAAATTGGTGACCCACGCCTTGCTGGCCGAGTAGGTCGATCCGGGCATCACCGCGCCAAACCCTGCAACCGAAGAGACATTTATCACTGCCCCGTCGCGCCGTTCGGTCATCGGCCGAAGCGCCGCCAGGGTCAGTCGCATGACGGCGTGCACGTTGAGCCGGAGCAGCCGTGCCTCGTCCTCCGCTGTGGAGCGCAGGAACGGCTTGTTCAGGCTGATGCCGGCGTTGTTGACGAGCAGGTGGACAGGGCTGTCGGACGTCAGCCGCTGCTCGACGGTCGCGCAGCCGTCGTCGGTGGACAGGTCCGCCGACAACGTCTCCACGGCACGGCCGTGCCGGGAGCCCAGCTCGGCGGCCATCTCGCCCAGTCGGTCAGCATCCCGGGCGACCAGCACCAGATGCCAGCCGTCGGCCGCCAGGCGTCGGGCGAACGCCGCGCCGATGCCGGCGGTGGCGCCGGTGATCAGGGCCCGTCGCTCGGTGGTCGTGGGATCGAGCGTCACGGGCGGGTCCTCACCTGGGCGGGTACGGGGGCGCGGCGGACGCCGGCGGGGGCTGGTGCGGTGCGGGCGGAAACGCGGGTGGGGCGGACGGCGCGGTGGGTGACGTGGGGCGGTGTCGACCGAACCAGGCGTTCGCCGCCGGCAGGGTCAGCAGCGTTGCTACCACAAGGTAACCGAGGGCCTGCCCGACCGAAAGCCCGGCGTTGAGCGGGATCCACCAGGACGGGTACGCGTCCGAGATGAGGCCGAGCAGCTCGGCGGTGGCCCGCTCGTCGGCGCCCAGCCGCAGCGGCGCGGCCCGCTCGCCGACGAGCACCGCCACGCTGCAGCAGCCCGCGAGCAGGCCGAGCCCACAGACCACCCAGGTGGCCACCCGCGCGCCACGCCGACCCGTCAGCAGCCCGAGGGCCAGGCCGGCGAGCACGGGCACGGAGAGGGCCGCCACCACCGCGGTCAGCACCGCCGACGCCCGCAAGAGGGTCACCACGTCGTCGATCTGCTGCGGGCTCGCCGAGGTGTCCCGAGCGGCAGCCCGGAACGCGTCCACGGTCCGGCCCAGCACCGCCAGGTCGACGACGGCGTACGCGAGCGCGCCCACCGCCATCACCAGCAGCACGGCCGAGGCCGCCAGGACCACGGCGGGCCGGCGGGGCGGTGCCGATTCGGGGTACGACACGACGGATCCCTCCGGTAGGCGTCGGGTTGCAACCTACTCGGAGGGATCGTCGGCGTCGTGCTTATCCAGCGGTCAACTGGTCGACGGCGGGGTCGGTCCGGGGCGGTCCGCAGGCGGCGTGTCGTCCGGCCGGTCGGTGCCGGACGGGCCCGACGGCGGCGCGGACGGCGGAGTGCCCGGCTGCTCCGACCCGGGTGCCTGGCCCGGCGTCGACGGATAGCCCGGCTCACCACTCGACGGGTAACTCGGCTCGCCGCTGGACGGGTAGCCCGGCTGGCCGGGAGCCTGCGGGTAACCGGGCTGGCCGGACGCCTGCGGGTAGCCCGGGTAGCTGGTGCCGGGGGTCGGGGGCTCCCAGGCCGCGGCGGGCTTGCGGAAGAACTCGTTCGACTTGGGCAGTGCCAGCAGGATGAGCGCCGCCAGCAGCGCGAGCAGGCTGATCACGCCGAGCGTGATGGTGACCGGGGCGATCCAGGACGGCAGCGCCTCCTCGAGACGGCGCTGGACCTCCTCGCTGCTCGGCATGTCGCCGCCGCTGTTCCCACCGGTGGTGAAGCCGCCGCCCACGCCGTTGAGCACGGTGCCACCCGTGCAGCAGACCATGATGCCGCCGACGATCCAGGTGGTGATGCGCGAACCGTTGCTACCCCGGTTGTTGAAGATGGCCAGCACGGCCAGCACGACCGCGAGCAGGAGCACGAGGATGCCGGCGCCGAGGGCGAACGCGAAGACGAAGTTCGCCACCTGGTCCGCGCCCTCGGCGGTACTGCTCGAGTAGGCGTCGCGGAGCACGTCGCGGGTCTTGCCGATGGTGGAGAGGGTGAGGATGAGACTGATCACCTGGCACGCCAGGAACAGGAAGAGCAGGTAGCTGGAAATCGTCACGGTGGATGGCCGCTGGCGGGCCGGCGTGCTCTGGGATTCGACCACGATTCTCCTTCCCTAGATCGGGCCCACACCGTATCGGCAACCGGCCACTCCGGCATGCCGTGCCGAATGCGGCGGCGCGTCGGGTCGCTCAGCGCCCGTCGTCGGTGGGGCGGATCGCCAGGTCGGCGGGATCGAGCAGGTCGCCGCGGGCGACCCGCCAGCCCTCTTCGCCGTACGCCTCGAAGGAGAGCCGGGCGTTCGGGCCCGACTGGTAGTCGTGGTAGCGCATCGTCCCGGCCGGCGGCAGGCCGGTCTCCCCGGTGGCGGTGTAGCGGGCCTGCCCGGTCTCGGCCCAGGTGTAGCGCAGCCCGCCGAGGTCGATGGTCGGGGCGCCGGGGGTGACGGTCGCGCCGGGCTCGGCGGTCCAGAGCACCAACTCCAACTCGGGGTCGCCGTCGCCCTCGACGGAGAGCCGGTGTGGCGTGCCGGAGGCGTCGTCGAGGAGGTGCTGCACCCAGCTCCAGTCCCCCTCGACCAGGCGGATGGTGCCGCTCACGACGTACTCCCGCTGGCCGATCCGCACGCGATCACCCGGCGCCAGTCGGTGGGCGCCGTCAAGGGTGGGCCGGGCGGCCGGCGGCACGCCGGTGGGCCGGGCGGCGGCCCGCCGCCGGGCCCGCACGACGAACACGAGCACGACCACGATGAGTACGACCACCGCCGCCATCAGGTACGCCAGCGACCCGTCCACCCGACCACCTCCCCAGGTACGTCGGCGCAGACGGTAACAACCTCGCGCACCGAATTGAGTCGCGTCGTGACCGAAAGCTCAGCTACCGACGGCAGCCGGGGTGTCGCCGGCCGTGGTCATTGTGGATACCCGGATGCGGGCCGCTCTCCCGTGCCGGGGCGGCCAGCGGTCGGTGTCGGGTGCGCGACCGGCCGGTGCGGCGGCCGGGTCACGCCGCCGCGAGTCGCTGGGTGGCGTAGTCGCCGAGGGTGGAACGCCCCATGACGCAGCCGACGAAGGTGGTGAACTCGGTGGGGTCGTCCCGCAGCGACGTCCACGCCGCTCGGGCCGCCGCCGGGTCGGCACGCTCCAGCAGCGTCGCCGCGTACGCCCGGCCGGCGGGTGAACCCTCGGCGAGCAGCCGGTCGAGCTGCCGGCGTACCTCCTCGGGGTGGTCGTCGAGCGCAGCCTCGACGCGCTGGTACGCCTCGGTCACCGGCAGGGTCGCACCGGCGATCCCCACCCCACCGAAAGCAAGCGTGTCGGCGGTGACCAACTCGTCCACGGCCGCACCAAGGTCCCGCTCCCAAGCCTTACGCATCCCGAACATGCCCCAACCCTTTCCCTCCCCGCCCACCTCTCACCCTGTTGATCAAGAGGTTTGCGTCATGAGAAGACGTCCCCATGACGCAAACCTCTTGATCACCGCGGTCAGGCCGGGGTTACCGTGAGGGAGTTGGTGGCGGGGGTCAGGTCTACCTTTACCGTGTTGCCGTCTCGGATTGATCCGCTCAGCAGGGCCTTGGCCAACTGGTCGCCGATGGCGGTCTGGACCAGGCGGCGCAGCGGGCGGGCACCGTAGATCGGGTCGTAGCCGTGCTCGGCCAGCCACTGACGCGCGGACTCGGTGATCTCCAGGCCGAGCCGCCGGTCGGCCAACCGCCGCCGCATCCGGTCCAGCTGGATGTCGACGATGGAGCGCAGATCATCCCCGCGCAGCGCGGCGAAGACCACGATGTCGTCCAGCCGGTTGAGGAACTCCGGCTTGAAGTGCGACCGGACCACGGCCAGGACGCCCTCCCGGCGCTGCTCCTCGGCCAGCGTCAGGTCGCTGATCACCGACGACCCGAGGTTGGAGGTGAGGATCAGGATTGCGTTGCGGAAGTCCACCGTGCGGCCCTGGCCATCGGTGAGTCGACCGTCGTCGAGCACCTGGAGCAGCACGTCGAAGACGTCCGGGTGGGCCTTCTCCACCTCGTCCAGCAGGATCACCGAGTACGGCCGACGGCGCACCGCCTCGGTGAGCTGCCCGCCCTCCTCGTAGCCGACGTACCCGGGCGGGGCGCCGACCAGGCGAGCCACCGAGTGCTTCTCGCCGTACTCGCTCATGTCGATGCGGACCATCGCCCGCTCGTCGTCGAAGAGGAACTCGGCGAGCGCCTTGGCCAGCTCCGTCTTGCCGACACCGGTCGGGCCGAGGAAGAGGAAGCTGCCCGTCGGGCGGTCCGGGTCGGCGACACCGGCCCGTGCCCGGCGTACGGCGTCGGACACCGCGCTCACGGCCTCGGCCTGGCCGACCACCCGGCCGCCCAGCGACTCCTCCATCCGCAGCAGCTTTGCCGTCTCGCCTTCGAGCAGGCGGCCGGCCGGAATGCCGGTCCACGAGGCGACCACCGCGGCGATGTCGTCCGCGCCGACCTCCTCTTTGAGCATCGCGCCGTCGGCCTGGAGCTGGGCCAGCTCCTCCTCGGCCTGCTTCAGCTCGACCTTGAGGGCGGGGATGCGGCCGTAGCGCAGCTCGGCGGCACGCTCCAGCTCCCCGTCCCGCTCGGCCCGCTCGGCCTCGCCGCCCAGGCGCTCCAGCTCCTCCTTGGCGGTGGAGAGCTTGGTGATGTGGCTCTTTTCGGTCTGCCAGCGCTCGGAGAGCACGGTGAGCTGCTCGCGCTTGTCGGCCAACTCCTGGCGCAGCCGCGCCAACCGCTCGGCGGACGCGGCGTCCGGCTCCTTGGCCAGCGCCATCTCCTCGATCTCCAGCCGGCGGACCGCCCGCTCGATCTCGTCCACCTCGACCGGGCGGGAGTCGATCTCCATCCGCAGCCGGGACGCGGACTCGTCGACCAGGTCGATCGCCTTGTCCGGCAGGAACCGGTCGGTGATGTACCGGTCGGAGAGCGTCGCGGCGGCGACCAGCGCGGCGTCGGTGATCCGGACGCCGTGGTGCACCTCGTAGCGCTCCTTGAGCCCGCGCAGGATGCCGATGGTGTCTTCGATGGTCGGCTCGCCGACAAGCACCGGCTGGAAGCGCCGCTCCAGCGCCGGGTCCTTCTCGATGTGTTCGCGGTACTCGTCCAGCGTGGTGGCACCGACCATCCGCAGCTCACCGCGGGCCAGCATCGGCTTGAGCATGTTGCCGGCGTCCATCGAGCCCTCGCCCTTGCCGGCGCCGACGACGGTGTGCAGCTCGTCGAGGAACGTGATGACCTGCCCGTTGGAGTTCTTGATCTCCTCCAGGACGGACTTCAGCCGCTCCTCGAACTGGCCCCGGTACTGGGCGCCGGCGACCATCGCGCCGAGGTCCAGCGAGACCAGCTTCTTGTCGCGCAGCGACTCGGGGACGTCGCCGGCCACGATCCGCTGGGCGAGGCCCTCGACGATCGCGGTCTTGCCGACGCCGGGCTCGCCGATCAGCACCGGGTTGTTCTTCGTACGACGGGAGAGCACCTGGATGACCCGGCGGATCTCCGAGTCCCGGCCGATCACCGGGTCGATCTTGCCGTCGCGAGCGCTGGCGGTCAGGTCGACGCCGTACTTGCTGAGGGCCTGGTAGGTCTGCTCCGGGTCGGCGGTGGTGACCCGCCGGTCTCCGCCCCGGACGGTCGGGAAGGCCGCGACCAGGGCCTCCTCGGTGGCGCCGGCCGACTTCAGCGCGGCGGACACCGCGCCGCCGACCTGGGCCAGGCCGGCGAGCAGGTGTTCGGTGGAGGTGTACTCGTCGCCCAGCGGCCGCGCGATCTGCTCGGCGGCGCCGATGGCGTTGACGAACTCCCGGGCCAGCGTGGGCTCGGCGATGCTGGAGCCTCGCGCGGCCGGCAGGGCGTCGACCGCCCGCTGGGCGGCCCGGCGCAGCTCGGCGGGGTCGGCCCCGACGGCGCGCAGCAGGCCGGCGGCGGTCGAGCCGTCGGTGTCCAGCAGGGACAGCAGGAGGTGCCAGGGCTCGACGGTGGCGTGGCCACGCTGGTTGGCCAGCGCGACGGCGCCGGTGATGGCCTCGCGGCTCTTGGTGGTGAGTTTCTCGGTGTTCATGGGCTCCCCCGGATCGGCGTTGTCCACTGGGTTGGACACAACCAGAGTTGAGCGTATTCCGCTCAACCTTACCGCTGTGACGGTCATCACTCCCGGGGCCGCCACCGCCAGTCGAACTCGCCGGTCGCCGGGGGCGGGCCGGGCAGCGGGTCGGAGTCCGGCGCCGTCGACAGGCCGCCGAGCAGCACCGCGAGCTGGCGGCGGCGTAGCTGGCGGGTCCGCTCCGCATCGGGTACGCGCACCGCCGCGCACGCCTCCAGCACCAGCCCCAGGTCCTGTACGACCACGTCGGGGCGCAGTCGCCCGCTGGCGTGCGCCCGTTCGACGAGCGCGGTGGCCAGCTCGCTGGCGCGCAGCGCGTCCCGGCCCATCTCCTCGGTCGGCGTGAAGGTGCCGGCCAGGTGGACGGTGAGCGAGTGCACGTCGGCGTCGACCACCGCGGCCAGGAACCCGGCGAACGCGTTCCAGTCGTCCGGCTCGGCGAGCGCCTCCTCGGCCACGGCGATGTAGCGGCGCAACCCGTCGTGGCAGAGCTGGCGCAGCAGGGCCTCCTTGCCCGCGTACCGCCGATAGAGCGCGCTGATGCCGACGCCCGCGCGGTCCGCGACGGCGGCGATCGGCGCCTTCGGGTCGTCGAGGAAGACGGCGCGGGCGGCTTCGAGGATCACCTCGTCGTTGCGGGCGGCCTGGGCGCGGCGGCCGGCCAGAGCCTTGGGGGACGTCGTCGACATGACCAGAGACTAGCACTGGAACGGATCGTTCCGGTCTGATAGCGTGATTGCAGAACGAAACATTCCGTTCCGGAGGAGTTCGAAATGACCGCGATCCGCCCGTTCCGCGTCGAGATCCCGCAGAGCGCCATCGACGACCTGGCCGCCCGCCTGGGCCGCACGATCTGGCCCGCCGAGCTGCCCGGCGTCGGCGACGCGTACGGGATGAGCGGCGACCGGGTCCGCGCGCTCGCCGACCGGTGGCGGGACGGGTTCGACTGGCGGGCCGTCGAGGCCCGGCTGAACGCCCACCCGCACTTCGTCACGGAGATCGACGGCGAGCAGATCCACTTCCTGCACGTCCGGTCGTCCCGGCCGGACGCCACCGCCCTGGTGCTCACCCACGGCTGGCCGGGCTCGGTGCTGGAATACCTGGACGTGATCGGCCCGCTCACCGAGCCGAGCGACCCCGCGGCGCCGGCCTTCCACCTGGTCATCCCGTCGCTGCCCGGCTTCGGGTTCTCCGGCCCCACCCGCAGCGCCGGCTGGAACCGCTTCCGCACCGCCCGCGCCTGGGCCGAGCTGATGAACCGACTGGGGTACGACAGCTACGGCGCGGTCGGCAACGACGCCGGCTCGATGGTCGCGCCGGAGCTGGGCCGGATCGACGCCGAGCACGTCCTCGGCGTACACGTCACCCAACTCTTCTCGTTCCCGTCCGGCGACCCGGCCGAGTTCGCCGGCCTGTCCGAGGCGGACCAGGCGGCGCTCGGGCACCTCCAGTGGTTCTACGAGAACAAGTTCTCCTTCAACCAGGTGCACAGCCAGCAGCCGCAGACCCTGGCGTACGGGCTGGCCGACTCGCCCGTCGGGCTGCTGGCCTGGAACGCCCAACTCTTCGACGAGAGCCTGGACGACGACTTCGTCCTGGCCAACGTGGCGCTCTACTGGTTCACCGGCACGGCCGCTTCGGCGATCCGCTTCTACTGGGAGGACGCGCACGCCGGTCAGCAGCCGTCCGAGCCGACCACGGCACCGACGGCGCTGGCCATGTTCCCCGGCGACTTCCAGTCCATCCGCCGCTTCGCCGAACGGGACCACGCGAACATCGTCCGCTGGACGGCGTACGAGACGGACGTCGCGGGACGCGGCGACGTCGGCGGCCACTACGCCGCTCACCAGGCCACCGATGCCCTGGTCGGCGACATCCGCGAGTTCTTCGCCACCCTCCGCTGACCGCGCCGGTAGATCGACTCGACGTCCTGGAAATCGGGGTATCCGGGCTAACGGGACACCCCGACATCACCGAAACCGAGTCGATCAACCCGCTGTCGAATCAGGCGCGTGGCCGCCCGGCGCGAAGCTGCCGAGCCGGTCGCAGCTCTGCAAGGAGTACGGCGTGTCGGACACCGTGGTCGGCAAGGCCATGATGATCCTCCGTGCGACCGGCTTGACCGAGACGCTGGAAGGCGTCGGCGTGTTCGTGGCGGGGAAGCCGTAGACCCCCCGACTCGCGGCCGCGCGCTCTAGATCGACACGAGATCGCTGATCTGGGGGTGTCCCGCCGACTGGGATACCGCGATATCGGCGATCCCGTGTTGATCATGGCCGGGCGGGGGACGTGGCTTCCAAGATCTGCCGTCTGTTCACCTAGCGGTAGCCTGGGCGGGTGCGAGTACGTGTCGAGCAGACCGCCTTACCGGGGATCGGGGTACGCCACGATCTGGTGACGGAGTCCGGACGCCGCCTGGGCGTGGTCTCCCACCGCAATGGCCGCCGTGATCTTGTCCTCTACGACCCGGACGATCCCGACTCCTGCCAGGCGGACATTCCGCTGACCGACGACGAGGCGGAGGCGCTGGCCGACATCCTCGGCGCGTCGCTGATGCTCGGTCAGCTCTCCGGGCTGCGCGAGCAGGCTGCCGGTCTGCTCACCGAGCAGATCGCCATCCCGGCCGGTTCGCGGTACGTCAACCGGATGCTCGGCGACACCAAGGCTCGCACCCGCACCAGCGCCTCGATCGTGGCGGTGCTGCGCGATGGCACGGTGAACGTGTCGCCCGAGCCCTCCTTCCGCTTCGCGGCCGGTGACGTGGTGGTCGTCGTCGGGACCCGTCAGGGTCTCGACGGCGTATCCGCCATCCTCGCCGACAGTGACCCGGACGGCTGAGGCGGATGCACGATCTCACCACGCTGCTCATCGAAGTCGGCGCGCTCCTGCTGCTGCTCGGGCTCCTCGGCCGGCTCAGCCGACGCATCGGCCTCTCTCCCATCCCCCTCTACCTGCTCGCCGGGCTCGCGTTCGGGCACGGCGGGCTGCTGCCGCTGGACGCCAGTGAGGAATTCTTCGCGGTCGGCGCCGAGATCGGCGTGATCCTGCTGCTGGTGATGCTCGGCCTCGAGTACTCGGCCAACGAGCTCGTCGGCAACCTGCGCTCGGCAGCACCGGCCGGCCTGATCGACGGGCTGCTCAACGCCCTGCCCGGCGCCATCTTCGCCCTGCTGCTCGGCTGGGACTGGGTGGCCGCCCTGGTGCTCGGCGGCATCACCTGGGTCTCCTCGTCGGGCGTGATCGCCAAGGTCCTCGCCGACCTGGGTCGGCTCGGTAACCGGGAGACCCCGGTGATCCTCTCGGTGCTGGTCATCGAGGACCTGGCGATGGCGCTCTACCTGCCCCTGGTCACCGCCGTGCTGCTAGGCAGCGGCCTGGTCGGCGGCGGGATCGCGCTCACCGTCGCGGTGGGTACGGTGCTGATCGTTCTGGTGGTCGCCATCCGGTACGGCCACCTGATCTCGTCCGCCCTGTCGGCGAAGGACCCGGAGGCGCTGCTGCTCGGCGTACTCGGCCTGACGTTGCTGATCGCGGGCATCGCGGCGAAGCTGCAGGTGTCGGCGGCGGTCGGCGCATTCCTGGTCGGCATCGCCCTCTCCGGCCCGGTGGCACACCACGCCACCGAGCTGCTCTCGCCGCTGCGGGACCTGTTCGCCGCGGTGTTCTTCGTGTTCTTCGGCCTGACCACCAGCCCGCAGGACATCCCGCCGGTGCTGCTGCCGGCGCTCGCCCTGGCCGTGGTCACCATGGGCACGAAGACGCTCACCGGCTACCTGGCGGCCCGCCGGGTCGGCATCGCCGAACCCGGTCGCTGGCGGGCCGGCCTGGCCCTCGTACCCCGAGGTGAGTTCTCGATCGTCATCGCCGGGCTCGCGGTCGCGGCCGGCAGCGTCGAGCCGCGGTTGGCCGCGCTCGCCGCGACGTACGTCCTGATCACCGTGGTGACCGGGCCGATCCTGGCCCGGCTGCCCGACTTCCCGTGGTTCAAGCGGTGGTTGCGCAACCGCGCGGCGGCCCAGCGGCGGGAGCCGGTGCCGATCCACGACTGACGTTCAGCCCGCTGCCGTGCCCTTGTCGGCGCGGCAGCGGCGCTGGCCAGGACACCCGAACGGCCGTTCGGGCCAGGCCGGCCGACGGATGCCGAATTGCTCCCTGCGGGTACTACCGCAGCACTCGACGGCGGGTTACCGTTTCGCCCCAGCAGCCACGGTCCGCAGGCAGCGTTGCCAGACGCGGGCGAGAGCGGAAGGTTGGCCGGTGAGCGTGCAGGAGTCGACGTTCCACGGTTTTGCCAACCCCGTCGATCCGACGCCGGCGGAGTTGCGAGCTTGGGCGTTCCAGCCCGATTCGGTGCCGTTGTCCTCCATGCCACCCGACTGGGACCTCCTGGTCTCCGGCGACCGCCTGGTGCTGACGCTCTTCGAGCTGGCGATGGACGCGACCTGCCCCGCGCGGCGCTTCGCGCTGCACTGCCTCTACATCTACGCCGCGGACGGCATCCGGACGAACTTTCGTGCCCATCCCAAGCGCCGCTTCCGCAAGCTGGTCGAGCAGGCCGAGCGCGACGGCGACGAGCTGATGAGGATCTGGGCGCACAACGGCCGCGTCCTGCTGGCCCGGCCGGACCTCTTCGTCTACCGGGACTGGTGCGAGGGCGGCCTGGTCCGCGAAAACCGCCGCCTCGGCTGAGCAGAATCGCCACCGGGCCGTCTTCACGATGATCGTTGGCAGCTCAGCAGTCGGCTGCCCGGCGTGTCGAGTCGCTCAGCCGCCAACGATCACGTCCGCCGGGTCACGACGGCGGGACATCGGGCCCGCCGATGACCGGGTAGCGCAGGGACGCAGCGTCACCGCGTCCCGGCCCGCATCGGCAAGGCGAACGGGCCGGGACCCCCCGTGGGTCCCGGCCCGCACGTCGGTCACCGGATCAGTCCTGCTTGCGCTCGGTCTCGGCTCGGGCCGGGTCGACGCCGTGGTCGTCCTGGTCGGCGAACCGTCCCTCCTTGATCCGGTCGCGAAAGGTTGCCTCGGTGACCTTGTCGAACTTCTCGCGGACGGTGTCGGCCAGACTTTCCAACCGCTCCTCCGTCTGCTGAGCGAGGCTCTTCGCCTGCTCCGTCATCGCTCCCCCAACCGCGCCGATAGGCCCGAATTAAGGCGATAGGACCCGTATCGACAGGCTAACGGAAACGGCCTGGTCCGCGCCGGAAAATCCGGCGCGGGCCAGGCCGAGGAGCAGGGTCAGCGGTCGGGTGTACGGCGGGGACGCCAGACCACCAACGCGGTGGACGTGCGGTTGGTCGGCACCAGATCCCGGCCCGGGAAACGGGCCAGTGACTCCAGCTCGGCCACCCGGCGGTACGCGGCGTCCAGCTCCGCCTCCAGCCGTGCGACCCGCTGCTGCGCCTGCTCCAGCAACCGCTCCAGCCCGATGATCCGCTTGACGCCGGCCAGGTTGATCCCGTCGTCCTGGCTGAGCCGCTGCACCTCGCGCAGCAGCACCACGTCCCGGACGCTGTATCGACGGCCACCTCCGGCAGCCCGGCCGGGCTGCACCAGCCCCAGCCGGTCGTACTGGCGCAGGGTCTGCGGGTGCATCCCCGCCATCCGTGCCGCCACCGAGATCATGAGCACCTTGGCCTCGTAGGCAGGGTCACCCGAACCGAGGAACTCGCCCGACATCCCGCTCACCTCCGCGTCCATCCCACCGGACTATCCGACCCGACGCACCCGGGCGTCGAGATGTTCCCGCGCCGCCGGCGGACTCTGCTCGGCGAACGCCTCCAGCGCCGCCCGCGCCTCGTCCGACAGACGGGCCGGCACCACCACATCCAGGGTGACCAGCAGGTCACCGGCCTGCCCGTCGCGACGGACCACACCCTTGCCCCGGGCCCGCAGCACCCGCCCGCTGGGCGTGCCGGGCGGAACCCGCAGCGTCACCGCGCCGTCGAGCGTGGGCACCCGCAGGTCCGTGCCGAGCACGGCCTCCGCGTAGGTCACCGGCACGGTCAACGTCAGGTCGTCTCCGGTACGCCCGAACAGCTCGTCCGGCCGGACCTTGACGTGCACGAACAGGTCGCCGGCCGGGCCACCACGCTCACCGGGCTCACCGCGCCCGGCCAGCCTGATGCGCTGGCCGTCGGCCACACCGGCCGGGAAGCGCACGTTCATCGTGCGGGTCTTGGTGACCCCGCCGCTGCCGTGGCACTCCGGGCACTTCTCCTCCACCACGGTGCCGACGCCCTGGCAGTTGCCGCACGGCTCGGAGAAGCTGAACGACCCCTGGTTGCGGGTCGTGACCCCGGCGCCGTGGCAGACCGGGCAGGTACGCGGTTGGGTGCCGGGCTTGGCGCCGTTGCCGTGGCAGGTGTCGCAGACGCCGGGGGCGCGCAACGTCAGCGGCAGGGTCACCCCGCGCACCGCGTCGCCGAAGTCCAGAGCCACCTCGGTCTCCACGTCCCGGCCGCGAGCGGGCCCACGCGGAGCGGCCTGCCCACCGGCCTGCCCACCCGAGAAGATCGAGCTGAACAGGTCCTGGAAGCCGGCCCCGCCGAAGCGGCGGTCACCGCCACCGGCGGCGCCACCGCCGAACAGGTCGGAGACGTCGAACGGCATCCCGCCCGGCTGGCCGCCCGCCCGGGCGTTGCGCCGGAACGCGCCCGAACTGAACAGCGAACGCATCTCGTCGTACTCCCGGCGACGGCCGGCGTCCGACAACACGTTGTACGCCTCGGACACGGCCTTGAACCGCTCCTCGGCCTTCGGGTCGCCCGGATTGTGGTCCGGGTGCGATTCCCGGGCCAGCTTGCGGTACGCCTTTTTGATGTCATCCGCGGAGGCGGCCTTGTCCACGCCGAGCACGGCGTAGAAGTCCTTCTCGAGCCAGTCCTTCGAACTCACCGGTCCACCACCTCCTTCCGACCGTTGTGGCCCGGCCGTCCCGTCCACCGCTGTGCGGGGGACGGGACGACCCGGTCACTGTCTCGCACTATTCCGGATCCGCGACCGCGACCAGCGCGGGGCGCAGCAGCCGCTCACCGAGCTGGTAGCCGCGTCGCATGACCTGCACGCAGGTCGGCTCGCTGACCTCGGCCGAGGTCTGGTGCGCGACCGCCTCGTGCCGGGTCGGGTCGAACGGTTCGCCCTGCTCGCCGAAGGCGTTCAGGCCGAACTTGCCCAGCGCGGTGGTGAGCTGTTCCGCCACCGTTCCGAACGGCCCGACCAGGTCGCCGTGTTCCCGGGCCCGGTCCAGGTCGTCGAGGATCGGCAGCAGCGCGGCCAGCACCGAGCCGGTCGCCTGCTCCTGGACCAGGCTGCGGTCCCGGTCGACCCGCTTGCGGTAGTTGGCGTACTCCGCCGACACCCGCTGCAGGTCCCTGGTCCGTTCGTCCAGCTCGGCCCGGAGCGCCTCCAGCTCGGCGCCGAGCGACGTGCCACCGCCGTCCACCGGCTGCGCCGGGGCGTCCACCACCGGCGGGCCGGACGGCTCCGGCCCGTCGGTGGAGTTGACCTCGGCCTCGATCTCGTCGACCACGATCTCGGCGTCCTCGACCAGGCCCTCGGCGGGTACGTCGCTGCCCGCGTCCGTGGCGGTGCCCGCCGGCTCCGACGTGTCGGTCAGCTTGCGGTTGTTGCGGATGACGACCCGCTCCCCGTCGCCGGTGGCCGGCTCCGTGGGCGCGGAGCCACCCGGCGTCGACCCGGTGTCGCCCGGGTCGGCGGCTCGTGGCTTCTGCGTCATGCGGCTACCTCATCCCCTTCGCCGTGGATACGTGTCGGAGGCCGATGGTCACTTCTTGCCGTCCTCGTCCACGATCTCGGCGTCGACCACGTCGTCGGCGCCACCGGCGGCGCCGGCCTGCGGACCGGTCGCACCGGTCGCACCCGGGCCGGCCTCGCCGCCCGGCTGCTGGCCCTGCTCGGCCTGCTGGGAGTAGAGCAGCGAACCAGCCTGCTGGGAGACCTGCGCCAGCTTCTCGTGGGCGGACTTGATCTTCTCGATGTCCTGACCGCCCAGGGCACCCCGGAGCTCACCGAGCGCCTCGTTGAGCTGCTCCCGGTTCTCGCTGGGCAGCTTGTCGCCGCTCTCGGCGAGGAACTTCTCGGTCTGCCACTGGAGCGCCTCGGCCACGTTGCGGGTCTCGGCGTCGTCGCGGCGGCGCTTGTCCTCCTCCGCGTGCTCCTCGGCGTCCCGGCGCATCCGCTCGATGTCGTCCTTCGGCAGCGACGAGCCGCCGGTGATCGTCATCTTCTGTTCCTTGCCGGTGCCCAGGTCCTTGGCGTGCACGTTGACGATGCCGTTGGCGTCGATGTCGAAGGCGACCTCGATCTGCGGCACGCCGCGCGGCGCCGGCGGGAGGCCGGTCAGCTCGAAGGTGCCGAGCTTCTTGTTGTACGCCGCGATCTCCCGCTCACCCTGGAACACCTGGATCAGCACCGACGGCTGGTTGTCGTCCGCCGTGGTGAAGACCTCGGAGCGCTTGGTCGGGATGGTGGTGTTGCGCTCGATGAGCTTGGTGAAGATGCCGCCCTTGGTCTCGATGCCCAGGCTCAGCGGGGTCACGTCGAGCAGCAGGACGTCCTTGACCTCACCCTTGAGCACACCGGCCTGCAGGGCGGCGCCGACGGCGACGACCTCGTCCGGGTTGACGCCCTTGTTGGGGTCGCGGCCGGTGAGCTGCTTGACCAGGTCGGTCACGGCGGGCATCCGGGTCGAACCACCGACGAGGATGACGTGCTCGACGTCGGAGATCTTGATCCCGGCGTCCTTCACGGCCTGCTCGAACGGGCCCTTGCAGCGGTCCAGCAGGTCCTGCGTCATCCGCTGGAACTCGGCGCGGCTGAGCGTCACGTCGAGGTGCAGCGGGCCGGCCGCGCCGGCGGTGATGTACGGCAGGTTGATGTTGGTCGTGGTGGCGGCGGACAGCTCGATCTTGGCCTTCTCGGCGGCCTCACGGAGGCGCTGGAGGGCCATCTTGTCCTGGCTGAGGTCGATGCCGTGCTCGCCGCGGAACGTCTTGACCAGGTGGTCGATGATCCGCTGGTCCCAGTCGTCGCCACCGAGGTGGTTGTCACCGCTGGTCGACTTGACCTCGATGACGCCCTCGGCGAGCTCCAGCAGCGACACGTCGAAGGTGCCGCCGCCGAGGTCGAAGACCAGGACGGTCTGCTCCTTGGAGCCCTTGTCCAGCCCGTACGCCAGGGCGGCCGCGGTCGGCTCGTTGACGATCCGCAGCACGTTGAAGCCGGCGATCTCACCGGCCTCCTTGGTGGCCTGGCGCTGGCTGTCGTTGAAGTAGGCCGGAACGGTGATCACCGCGTCGGTGATCTGCTCGCCCAGGTACGCCTCGGCGTCCCGCTTGAGCTTCATCAGCGTCCGGGCCGAGATCTCCTGCGGGGTGTACTTCTTGCCGTCGATGTCGACGGACCAGTTCGTGCCGACCTCGCGCTTGACCGAGCGGATCGTCCGGTCCGGGTTGGTCACCGCCTGGCGCTTGGCGACCTCACCGACGAGCACCTCGCCGTTGCGGGCGAACGCGACGATCGACGGGGTCGTCCGCGAGCCCTCAGCGTTGGCGATGACGGTGGGCTCACCGCCCTCGAGAACGCTGACGCAGGAGTTCGTCGTGCCGAGGTCGATACCGACCGCACGTGCCATCTTCGCTTCCTCACTTCGTAAGGTTGTGCAGGTGGCGGGCATCGCCCGCGAATGCTCGGCGGGCACCGCCCGCAGCGGACCCCACCACAAGTTGAGTGAACTGGACTCAATAGTGCCACGCGCTGGCGAATCGTCAAGTTGAGTTGAGCCGACCCGACGCAACCCAGCCGTTATTACCGTCCGGTTGTCTTCCCTTGCATCGGTCGGGCACGCTTTAGCGGTGACGACGCACGGCGATTCCGCCACCCGTTCCGGCGCGCCCGCCGTCGCAGCCCGCACCGGCCCGCCGGACGCCGCGGAGGAGCCGCCCGCCACCACCGGGGACGACAGCCTCCCCGGCGCGCTGTCGGGCCTGAAGGCCGCGATCGGCGCGACCCGCTATCCGCTCGCCCTGCCCTCCGCCAAGGCCGCCCGGCACACCGCGAGCGCCCTCACCGACCAGCTCGACGACTACCTGCTGCCCCGGCTCGCCCGACTGGACGCCCCGCTGCTCGTGGTGGTCGGCGGTTCCACCGGCGCGGGCAAGTCGACCCTGGTCAACAGCCTGGTCAAGGCCCGGGTCAGCGCCGCCGGTGTGCTGCGGCCCACCACCCGCTCCCCGGTGCTTGTCTGCAACCCGGCCGACGCGTCCTGGTTCCGGCAGGGCGACCTGCTGCCCGGGCTGACCCGCACCACCGAGCCGAGCGACGATCCACGCTCCCTGCACCTGGTCACCGCCCCCGCTCTGCCGCCGGGTCTGGCCTTCCTCGACGCACCGGACATCGACTCCGTCGTCGACGCCAACCGGGCGCTCGCGAGCCAGCTGCTCGCCGCCGCCGACCTCTGGCTCTTCGTCACCACCGCCGCCCGGTACGCCGACGCGGTGCCGTGGGAGCTGCTGCGCAGCGCGCGGGCCCGGGGTGCAGTGATCGCCATGGTGCTCGACCGGGTGCCCGCCGAGGCCAGCGACGAGATCGCCGCGCACCTGGCCGAGATGCTCGCCGCGCAGGATCTGGGCCGGGCGCCGCTGTTCGTCCTCCCGGAGACCTGGGTCGACGGTCAGGGGCTGCTGCCCGAGGGGGTCACGGCGCCGCTGGCCGACTGGTTCGCCCGGCTGGCCGCCGACGCCGACGCCCGCGCGGCGGTGGTCCGGCAGACCCTGGACGGCGCGCTGGCAGCCCTGCACCCCGCCGTCGAGGAGCTGGCCGACGCGGCCGACGAGCAGGTCACCGCCGCCGACGGGCTGGACGAACGGGTCCGGGCCGCGTACCGGGGTGCCGAGCGGACCGTCGAGCAGGGCCTGCAGGACGGCCGACTGCTCCGCGGTGAGGTGCTGGCCCGCTGGCAGGAGTTCGTCGGCACCGGCGAGTTCTTCCGCACGCTGGAGGCCCGCATCGGGCGACTCCGCGACCGGGTGGTGGCCGCCGTCACCGGCCGGCCCGCGCCGGCCGCCGAGCTGCGCAACGCCATCGAGTCGCAGCTCGTCACCCTGCTGCGGGGCGTCGCGTCCGAGGCCGCCGAATCCGCGTACACCGGGTGGAAGGCACACCCGGCGGGAGCGGACCTGCTCGAGCCGGGGCTCGCCCACCCGAGCGACGACCTGCCCGAACGCGCCGAACGGATGGTCCGGGACTGGCAACGCGGCGTGCTGGAGCTGGTCCGGGTCGAGGGCGGCGACAAGCGGTTCGTGGCCCGCACCGCCGCGTACGCGGTGAACGCCACCGGGCTGGCCGTGATGATCGCCGTGTTCGCCTCGACCGCGTTCATCCCCACCGGGCTGGAGTTGGCCACCGGGGCCGGTACGACGGTCGCCGCGCAGGCTGTCCTCCAGGCGATCTTCGGCGACCAGGCGGTGCGTACCCTCGCCGCGAAGGCCCGGGTCGACCTGGTGGCGCGGGTCCGGACGCTGCTGGACGCGGAGGCGGACCGCTTCCTGACCCGCACCGCCGAAGCCCGACCCGCCGAGGCGGCCGGTGACGCGCTGCGGCGGGCCGCCGGCCGGGTCGAGCTGGCCCGGCACCGCAGCGGCCTGGCCACCGGCGACGGCACCCTGCCGGTCGGCGACGAGGAGGGTTCGCGGTGACCAACATCGCCGGCCGGGTACGCGAGGCGTTCCGCGGCGACCAGCGGGTCGACCCCGACGCGCTGATCGCCCGCCTGGAGGCCGTACGCCGATTCCTGACCGCCGTCGACGGCCTGCTGCCGGACTCCGAGCTGGTGCCGGCGCACACTCTGGTCGAACGGGCCGGCACCCGGCTCGCCCTGTCCCGCGATCACACCGTGGTGGCCCTCGCCGGCGCCACCGGCAGCGGCAAGTCCAGCCTGTTCAACGCGCTGGCCCAGCTGGAACTCTCCCCGGTCGGGGTCCGCCGGCCGACCACCGGCGTGACGCACGCGTGCGTGTGGGGGCCGCTGGAGGGCGCCAACCGGCTGCTCGACTGGACCGGGGTGCTGCCCCGGCACCGCTTCGTCCGGGAGAGCGCGCTCGACGCGGACGACGAGACGGCGCTGCACGGGCTGATCCTGCTCGACCTGCCCGACTTCGACTCGGTGCAGCGGTCCCACCGCCTGGAGGTGGACCGGCTGCTCGGCCTGGTCGACCAGGTGGTCTGGGTGGTCGATCCGCAGAAGTACGCCGACCGGGTCATCCACGACAGCTACCTGCGCGAGTTCCACCGGCACCGCGACGTCACCCTGGTCGTGCTCAACCAGGCCGACCGGCTGCCACCGACCGAGCTACCCCGCGTCCTGGACGACCTGCGCCGGCTGCTCGACTCCGACGGGCTGACCGGCGTGCCACTGCTCGCCACCACCGCCATCGACCCGGCCGGGATGGTCGGGCTGCGCACCGCGCTGGAGCGTACGGTCGCCGAGCGGCAGGCCGCCCTGCGTCGGCTGGCCGGCGACGTCGACTCGGTCGTCGCCGGCCTGGACGAGCTGGTCGGCTCGGCCCGACCGGCCGGTGGCCCGGACGGAACGGCCGTCGCCGCGCTGAACCGGGCGCTGGCCGGCACGGCCGGTGTGCCGGCGGTGACCGAGGCGGTGGAGCAGGCGTACCGGCATCGGGCCGGCGCGGCCACCGGCTGGCCGGTGGTGCGGGGCTGGCGCCGGCTCCGACCCGACCCGCTGCGCCGGCTGCACCTGCCCGGCCCGACCGGCGGCGCGGCCGACCCGGCGGAGAGCCTGGTCGCGGCGACCTCGGTGCCCGATCCGACCGCCACCCAACGCTCGGCGCTCGGCCTGGCGATCCGCGCGGTGGCCGACCGGGCCGCCGCCGACCTGCCCGCCGCCTGGCCGGCGGCGGTCACCTCCGCCGCCCGGTCCCGCCTGGGCGACCTGCCGGACGCGCTGGACCGGACGATCGCCGGCACCGACCTCGGCCTGGACAGGCGACCGCTCTGGTGGCGGGTCGTCGGCGGTGTGCAGTGGCTGGTCACCCTGGCCGCCGTGGTCGGGTTGGGCTGGCTGGTGCTCGGCTACGCGCTGCGGGCGCTCGGCCTGCCCGCGCTGGACAACCCGATGGTCGGCCAGGTGCCGCTGCCCACCCTGCTGCTGCTCGGCGGCCTGCTGGCCGGGCTGCTGGTGGCGGCGGTGACCCGCCCGGTGGTGCGCTGGGCCGCCCGGCGGGCCCGCGCCCGCGCCGAGCAGCGCCTGACGGCCAAGGTCGCCGACGTCGGCGCGGAGTACGTGCTCGCCCCGGTGCGGATCGTGCTGGCCTCCTACGCGCAGGCACGCGACGCGCTGCGGGACGCCGCCCGCCGCTGACGCCGCTTGGTACGCCCCGACCGGCGTAGGGTCGGAGCATGGCCACGCCTCAGACCCCTTACGACGCGGTGCTGCACGCCGCACGCGACGTGACCAAGCTGGAGTCCGCCCTCGACGCCGAGATGCTCGGCAGCGCGCTGCTGGGCAGTGTCTACGCGATCGCGGAGACCGACCGCGACACCGCCGTGCGGGAGTTCGTCACCGGGTTCCTCGCCGCCACCGCCCGCCGCCGGATCGCGGCGGCGACCACCATCCGGCAGGTCTTCGCCACGCTCGTCCCGACCGCCGAGGGCACCGAGCGGGTGCGTCCGGGCAGCCAGGCGCCCGGCTGGTCCGGGCAGCTCGGCCGGGTGCACCTGACCGGCAGCTGGGCGTACGGCGACGTTTACGGCGACCAGACCTCCTACCTCGCCACCTTCGCGTACGACGACGCGGCCGGTGGCCCGGAGCACGCCCTGGTGGCCCTGGTCGACCACAACATCGGGATCACCAAGGACATCTTCGTCGGCGGGCCGGCGGAGCGGATCCTGGACCAGGTCCGGCAGATGTGCGCCGACGACGAGCTGACCTGGTTCCGCACCGAGGACCCGTCCCGGCTGCGGGGTGAGGTGGCCCGGCACCTGTCGGTCACCGACGACCTGACCGAGCTGCCCGGCGAGGGTTCGCTCGCCACCGACCGCGCGCTGGTCGGCGCCCGGCTGGCGCTGCTCCCCACGGCCGCCGACCCGACCGGCCCGGCGGAGGTCGAGCCGCTGTCCGCCGCCGAGCGCACCGACCTGGTCCGGCGGTTCCTGGCGGCGCCGGAGGCCGCCCGGTTCGGGCTCGACAGCGTCGACGGCCCGGAACTCGCCTCGCTGCACTTCTGCCTGAGCCTGCTGCTGGACCACTCGGCGAGCTTCCCGGACGCCGACCCGATGCGGTGGAGCCCGGCCGTGGCCGGGCTCTTCCTGCTCGACTGGGTGCACCGCCGTGCCGTGCTGGACATGGACGACGCGGCGATGCTGCCCCGGGTGCTGCGCGCCTGGGCCCGGTACGCGTCGCGGCAGCGCGGGCTGCCCGAGGCGGCCGCGACACGCACCGACGAGGCGATCGAGGAGATGGTGCCGGAGTTCGCCCGGCTCTACTCCACCGGCGAGCGGCGCAGCCCGGCCACGGCCGCGGTCGCGCAACTGATGGCCGACGGCGTGGACCCGGACGACCCGGCCGCGCTGGACGCCTGGATCGAGGCGAACCGGCACCGCCTCGCCGACGACGGCGCCTGACGGCCGCCGGGCGGGCGGCACCACGCCGCCCGCCCGGCGACGGTCGCTCAGCGCAGCAGACCGAAGACGACCGCGGCGATGAGCGCGCCGAGCACACCGCCGGCGAGCACCTGCGAGACGGTGTGATCCCGCAGGCGTACGCGGGACCAGCCGACCACGGCCAACAGCGGCGCGGCGACGAGGAACCCGCGCCCGAAGGTCAGCGCCAGGATGACCAGGGTGCCGGCGGAGACCGCCGAGTGGATCGACATCTTCCACCAGTGGCTCACCGACACGGCGACCACCAGTCCGACCAGCCCGGCCACCGCCAGCGCCAGCAACGGCCGGGGCGCGCCGAGGACGACGAGCAGGGCGAGCCCGGCGGCGACCGAGCCGAGGCCGACCAGCAGCGGCACCCGGCGCTGCTCCCGACGGCCGATGTGATGGTCGGTGAGCCGACCGCGGCGGACCCCGCCGACGATGTAGGCGAACGGGATGCCGGTGACGAAGAGCGTCGCGAGCAGACCCCAGAGCAGGCCGCGGGCACTGCCCCGGGTGCTGTGCCAGCTCACGGCGACCATCAGCAGCGACACCAGCACGGCCGGGGCGGTCAGCTCGGTGACCAGTCGGGCGACCCGCAGCCCTGGACCGGGCCGGGCGGCGACCGGGCGGGGTTCCACACCGCCGCCCACGCCACCCCCTCCGGTACGCGCCTACCGCCGACCACCGCCGTCTCGGCGACGCCTGCTCGTCACCGTACCGCCGGGGACTGGGTGGGACGCGTGGGTCCGGCCGGCGACGGACGCCCGGTTGGCGTCGCCGGGTCGGCCGACGTGGGCGGCGTGACCGGTGGTCGCGCGGTGACCGACGACGGCATCCGGGAGGTCGGCGCGTGCGGCGACGGCGGGGTGGTCGGCTCGGGCCGGGTGGTCGGCGGGCCGGGCATGGTCGACGGGCCGGGCGTGGCCGACGGGCCGGGCGTGGCCGACGGCGGGGATGTGCTGGCGGGTGCGGGGAGGGTGCTGGTGGGGACGGCGGTGGCGGTCGACGAACCGGTCGCGGTGGGTGTCGCCGAGTCGGTCGGCGTCGGGCTCGGCGGGGGCGTTTCGGTCGGGTCCGGGTCCGGTGACCCGGTCGGCGCCGGCGACGGCGACGGGCTGGTCGGGTGCGGGGGCGGGGGCGCGGCCGGCGGGGCGCTCCGGGTGGGTCGCGGCGCCGGTGGCGCGGGCACCATCCGACGGGCGGGCAGCCGGTCGTCGGCCGTCGGGCCGGACCACGACTCGTCCGGGAGACGCCAGGGAGCGGCGGGCACCCAGTCGGCGGTCGCGGTCGGGCCGGCGCTGGGTGTGCCCGGTGCCGGCAGCGCGACCGGCGGCGGTTGACTGGTCACCGGCATCGGGATGACCACCGGCCCGACCGACGGGGTCGGGATGAACGGGGTGCTGGTGTCCGGTAGCGCGCTGCTGCCCGGGGTGGCCGAGCCCGCGCTGACCGCGGCGAGGACGGGCATCGACGCGGTGCCGGCCAACAGTGCGACGGTGAGCAGGTAACCCCGGGAGGGGCCGCCCGCGCCGGGTGCCCGGTGTGACCCGATCACCCGGCGGTAGCCGCCTGGCGACCGGTGGCGTCCGAGCATGGGTGTGCCGGGACCGTCACCTGGCTCGTCCACCGCACACCCCTTGTCGTCGCCGTCCGAGGCACGCCGGGGGCGTTCACCGGTGGGAATCCGGCTAATCACCCGATCGGCACGTTCCTGCGGTAATCAGCCTCGCCCAGTCACCCTCCGTCAGCCAACATCCACCGCGTGTCGACACGCGACACTGGCCGAACGGTGACGAATCATCACCGGATTGCCCGGTGGGCGCAGGGCGGCACGATGGCGACAAAGAACATCAAACCGTAGGCGGTCGGAATGCGAGGCAGGCGTACTGTGGGCCCGCTCACCTGCTCTGCGAATATGGAGCACGACGGCAACGCAGCCGTGACCTCCGCGCACCCTCGCGGCAGGCGCGGCCCGGCGCCGGCGCTCCCGAACCGGGTTCGGCCAGAACCCGGCTTCACGCCGCGCGGCAACCCCCACCGGGGCTAGGCGCGGCCGCCAGGAACCGGTCCGGCAGCAGCCGGGCAGGCGCACGAGTTGCGTGGCCGGGTGATCCCCCGGTGCCGACGCAGACACGACAGGGAGAGACCGATGGCAAAGGGCGACCCCGGGGGCACCACCCGCAGCAGGCGGGCAGCTCCCCGCTCCAAGAAGGGCGCGACCGGCGACCCCGAGCTGGTGCAGCTGCTCACCCCCGAAGGCGAGCGGATCGACAGCGCCACCGGGCCGGACGGCACCGAGTACCGTGTCGACTTCACCGACGAGGAGTACCGCGGGCTCTACCGCGACCTGGTGCTGGTCCGCAAGCTGGACGCCGAGGCGACCGCGCTCCAGCGGCAGGGCGAGCTGGGCCTCTGGGCCAGCCTGCTCGGCCAGGAGGCCGCCCAGGTCGGCTCCGGGCGCGCGCTGCGGACGCAGGACATGGCCTTCCCGACCTACCGGGAGCACGGCGTCCTCTACTGCCGGGGCATCGACCCGATCATGCCGCTCGGTCTGTTCCGCGGCGTCGACCAGGGCGGCTGGGACCCGAACGAGTTCAAGTTCAACATGTACACGATCGTCATCGGCGCGCAGACCCTGCACGCGACCGGGTACGCCATGGGCATCACCATGGACGGCAAGGTCGGCACCGACGACGGCGAGGCCGCGATCGCCTACTTCGGCGACGGGGCGACCAGCCAGGGCGACGTGAACGAGGCGTTCGTCTGGGCCAGCGTGTTCAACGCGCCGCTGGTCTTCTTCTGCCAGAACAACCAGTACGCGATCTCCGAGCCGCTGGAGCGGCAGACCCGCGTCCCGCTCTACCAGCGGGCCGCCGGCTTCGGTTTCCCCGGCGTACGGGTGGACGGCAACGACGTGCTGGCGTCGTACGCGGTCACCCGCACGGCGCTGGACAACGCCCGGCACGGGCAGGGGCCGAGCCTGATCGAGGCGTACACCTACCGGATGGGCGCGCACACCACCTCCGACGATCCGACCCGTTACCGGATCGCCAGCGAGGTGGAGTCGTGGCAGGCCAAGGACCCGATCATCCGGGTCAAGGCCTTCCTGGAAAAGCAGCAGATCGCCGACGCGGCCTTCTTCGCCGAGGTCGACGAGCAGGCCCGCCGCGAGGCGGTGCACCTGCGCGAGCGGGTGCTCACCATGCCCGACCCGGAGCCGGTGACGATGTTCGACCACGTCTACCCCAACGGGTCGCCGCTGCTCGACGAGCAGCGTGCGCAGTTCAACCGCTACATGGAGTCGTTCGAGGGGAGCGCCCACTGATGGCCACGGAGACGCTCACCCTCGGCAAGGCCCTCAACACCGGCCTGCGCCGCGCCCTGGAGACCGACCCCAAGGTCATCATCATGGGCGAGGACGTCGGCAAGCTCGGCGGCGTCTTCCGGATCACCGACGGGCTCCAGAAGGACTTCGGCGACCAGCGGGTGATCGACACCCCGCTGGCCGAGTCCGGCATCATCGGCACCGCCGTCGGCCTGGCCATCCGTGGCTACCGGCCGGTCTGCGAGATCCAGTTCGACGGCTTCGTCTACCCCGCGTACGACCAGATCGTGTCGCAGGTGGCGAAGATGCACTACCGCTCGGGTGGCCGGCTCAGCATCCCCATGGTCATCCGGATCCCGTACGGCGGTGGCATCGGCGCGGTCGAGCACCACTCCGAGTCGCCGGAGGCGTACTTCGCCCACACCGCCGGCCTGAAGGTGGTGACCTGCGCCAACCCGCAGGACGCCTACGTGATGATCCAGCAGGCCATCGCCTCGGACGACCCGATCGTCTTCCTGGAGCCCAAGCGGCGGTACTGGGAGAAGGGCCAGGTCGACCTGGACGCGCCGCTGTCCGGCGCGTACCCCCTGCACTCGGCACGGGTGGTGCGGCCCGGCACCGACGTGACCCTGCTGGCGTACGGGCCGATGGTGCGGACCTGCCTGGAGGCCGCGACGGCCGCCGCCGAGGACGGCCGGGAGCTGGAGGTCATCGACCTGCGCTCGCTGTCCCCGCTGGACCTCGCCGCCGCGTACGAGTCGGTGAAGCGCACCGGCCGCGCGGTCGTGGTGCACGAGGCGCCGTCCAACATCGGCCTCGGCGCCGAGCTGGCCGCCCGGATCACCGAGGAGTGCTTCTACTCCCTGGAGTCGCCGGTGCTGCGGGTCACGGGCTTCGACACCCCCTACCCGGCCGCCCGGGTGGAGGAGGAGTACCTGCCCGACCTCGACCGGGTGCTCGACGCCGTCGACCGCACCTTCGGCTGGTGAGCGACATGTCCCGGATCAAGACGTTCAACCTGCCCGACCTGGGCGAGGGGCTGACCGAGGGCGAGATCCTGACCTGGCTGGTCAAGGTCGGCGACACCATCGAGCTGAACCAGCCGATCGTCGAGGTCGAGACGGCCAAGGCGGCGGTGGAGATCCCGGCGAAGTGGGCCGGGCAGGTGCAGGCGATCCACCACCCGGAGGGCACCACGGTCGAGGTCGGTACGCCGATCATCGCGATCGACACCGACCCGGGCGCGGGCCCGCTGGACACCACCGCGTCGACCACGGCCACGCCCATCGGCGACCTGCCGACCCCGTCGGCGGCCTCGCTGGCGGCCGTGGAGCTGGCCCCGGCCGAGGGCATGATCGAGCCGGGCCTGATCGGCGGTGCCGCCCCGGGCGGGCGGACGGCGGTGCTCGTCGGCTACGGCCCGCGTACCACCGCCGCGAAGCGCCGGCCCCGCAAGGGTGCCGTCCCGGCGCAGGCCGAGGCGCCGGTCGCGCCGGCACCGGTCGCACCGCAGCCGGTCACGCCGGAGCCGGTCACGCCGGAGCCGGTCACGCCGGAGCCGGTCCGTAACGGGAACGGCGGTCCGGTGCCGGGCGGGCTCGTGTTGGCCAAGCCGCCGGTACGCAAGCTCGCCAAGGACCTCGGCGTCGACCTGAGCACGCTGACCGGGTCGGGCCCGCTGGGCTCGATCACCCGGGAGGACGTACAGCAGGCGGTGAGCGGTTCCGTGGCGGCGGCCGAGCCGGTCGCGGTCACCCGGGCCGCGACGAGCGTCGCGAGCTTCGGCGCCGACCGTGAGCAGCGCATCCCGGTCAAGGGCGTCCGCAAGCTCACCGCCGAGAACATGTCCCGCTCGGCGTTCACCGCTCCGCACGTGACGGAGTTCCTGACCGTCGACGTGACCCGGGCGATGAAGGCGCTGGAGCGCCTGCGGGGCCGGCGGGAGTGGCGCGACGTCCGAGTCTCGCCGCTGCTGCTGGTGGCGAAGGCCGTGCTGCTGGCGGTCAAGCGGCACCCGATGGTCAACTCGACCTGGGCCGGCGACGAGATCGTGGTCAAGGAGTACGTCAACCTCGGCATCGCGGCGGCCACCGAGCGCGGCCTGATCGTGCCGAACGTGAAGGACGCCGGCCGGCTCTCGCTGCGGGAGTTGGCCGACGCGCTGAACGGCCTGGTGCAGACGGCGAAGTCCGGCCGCACCTCGCCCGCGGACATGTCCGGCGGCACCCTGACCATCACCAACGTCGGGGTGTTCGGGGTGGACACCGGCACGCCGATCCTGCCGCCGGGCGAGTCGGCGATCCTCGCCTTCGGCGCGGTGCGGGAGATGCCGTGGGTGCACAAGGGCAAGGTCAAGGCGCGGCAGGTCACCACGCTGGGTCTGAGTTTCGACCACCGGATCATCGACGGTGAGCTGGGCTCGAAGTTCCTGCGCGACATCGGCGACTTCCTCGCCGACCCCGAGGCGGCGCTGCTCGCCTGGACCTGACCGGTCCGAAACGCCAGCCACGGCCGGTGTGCCACGGGTTAACGCCCGGCACACCGGCCGTGTCCGTTGAGCGACGAAACCGTCGGCCACAAGCCCCCTTGACCTTTGATTGTTAGGCAGGTGTCCCATCTCACCTAATAATCGATGGAAGTTGGCCGAGTTCTGCGGTTGAATAGATGCATCAGGGGCCGACAACCGAATAGCCAGGAGGACCCACCAAATGAGCATGATCGAGCGAATCCGCAACCACCGCGACGCCAACCGCCGCGCCCGTGCCATCGAGCACGCGCTGCGCTCGGCCAACTCGCCGGCCGTTCGCGAGGAACTCCTCGTCATCGCCCAGCGTCACATGAGCTGACGCTCCACGACATTCCTCACCTCCTCCAGATCGATGGCCCATCCGGCTCACCGGATGGGCCATCGGCGTTGCGCCAGCACCTGACACCGGGATTCCGTGCTGCCGCAGCGCCCGGTACGGTGGGCTTCGGTCGCCGCCCGCCGGCCCGGCCGACGCCGAGCCGATAGAAGCTGCTCGACACCACCCGGCGACGGGGAGTGACGACCGGTGCTCCTTGGACGCCTCGTGCGGCCACCGGATACGGTGCGGGGAGCCGGCACGGCGGTACGCCGGTGACGCCGGCAGCCATGCCGAGGAGACCGATCGGCACCGGCGGCCGACATGTGATGGAGGAGGCGCACCCATGACGTCCGAGGGCCCGCACCGCCCCGGCCAGGAGCCGGACGAGGTGTCACCGGGCGCCGGCGGACCGGCGCCGTACGGCGACCGCCCGGCGCAGCCGGACAACGGCTACAACGCCACCGGCCCCGAAATGGGCTGGGCGCCCCCGCCACCCGCGCGGCCGAACCCGTCCGCCCCGGCCTGGGCGACCCAGTCCGAGCAGCAGCCGAACCCCGCCTGGGGTGCCGCCGCCGCACCGCAGTCCAGCGACCCGGCGCAGCCCGCGTGGGCCACCGGCGGTGCCGCGCCGGAGCAGGGGCAGCCCGCCGCATGGACTCCCCCGCAGCAGGGCTGGACGCCGCCCGAGCCGGCCGCGCCCGCCTGGGCCGCCGGTTCCGCGGAGCAGCCCGACTGGGCACCGGCCCAGCCGGCCGCCCGGGGCGCCGCGCAGGTGCCCCCGGCCACCGCCGCGTGGCCCGCCGCCCAGGACGACCCGTCCCGCTCCGGCGGATGGGCTGGGTCGGGGCAGACCAGCCCGCCCGCCGGTGAGTGGCACGCCGATCCGGCGCAGCCCGCCGGCCGATCCGGCGCAGCCGGCCCGCAGGACGACCCGTCCGGGTCCGGTGGCTGGGCCGTCGGCGCCGCCGCCGCGCGGGACGACCAGCCCGTCTGGACGCCAGCCGAGCAGGCCCCGCAGACCTGGGGCCAGCCCGCCGGGCAGGCCGAGCAGCCGTCCCCCGGCTGGGGGCAGGCCGAGTCGGCCGGCTCCCGTGGCGCGGCCCAGGTCCCGGCGGCGAACTGGCCCGCGCAGGAAGAGGCCCCGCAGCCCGCCGCCTGGGGTGCCGCCGAGGGCCGCCCGCAGCAGCCGGACTGGGTGCTCGCACCCCAGGACCAGCCGGCCGAGCGTCCGGAACCGACCGCCTGGCCCCAGGCCGAGCAGGCCGGCCCTGCGGCCGCCCGGGCCAGCGTCAGCGTGCCCGGCAGCGACGCGACGCCCGGCTGGGCCGCCGCCGGCCCGGACAACCCGGTGCAGGCCAACCCCGGCGTCGCGGAGGTTCAGCCGTGGGCGCCGGGCGAGGTGTGGGGCCGCGCCGAGGCGGAAGCCCAGTCGCGAGGCGGCTGGGACGCCGACCGGGCCGACGAGCCGCCGGCCTACCAGCCGGCGCCCGCGCCCGGCATCTCACCCGCCAACGCGGTGCCGCTACCGCCGCAGGAGCAGCGCGTGCCGGGCGCCAGCCTCGCCGCCGCCCCGCCGGCCGACTACGCGCCGTCGACGCAGTACCCCCCGATCCCCGAGCAGCCGGCGTATGCCGACCGGGACGCCCCGGAAGCGGCGGCACAGTACGAGGCCGAGCCGGCCGGCTGGGGCCGGGCCGAGGAGGCGTCGGCGAGCGCCGCCGCGGTGCCCGCTCCGCGTACCTCCCCGGAGTCGGGGGCGGGCCGCGCGGTCGTACCGGTCTCGGACGCCGAGTCGGCCGCCAGCGCGGCGAGCCGCGCGTCGGCGAGCGCCTCGGTGCCGCTGGCCAGCCGGGTGATGCCCCCGGCCGACCAGGCCATGCGGCCGACCAGCGCCGCCACGCCACAACCCCGGGTGTACGGCCGCCCGGCCCGACCCGAGTCGGACAACGAGCCGGAGCAGGCAGCCCCGGAGGCGTTCCAGGCCGACCCGGCTCCCGAGCGTCCGGGCATGCCTGACTGGCAGCAGGACGCCGGCCGCCAGGGCGCGCCCGACTGGCAGCAGGACGCTGGTCGCCCGGCCATGCCCGACTGGCAGCAGGCGCCTGAGCGCCCGGCCGCACCGGACTGGCAGCAGGCGCCGGAGCGCCAGGGCCCGCCGGACTGGCAGAACGGGCCGGATCGGCAGCAGGGCTTCCCCGGTTGGGGCGACGACTCGCCGTCCGAGCCGCAGTTCGACGACCGGGAACGGTCGTCGGCGCCCAACGGGTTCGGCGAGCCCCCCTCGGCCGCTGCCGCGCCGCCGGCGTTCCCACCCGGTGTGCCGTCCTTCGTCGACGCGCCGGGCAACAACCGGCCGGTGAACGGCGTTCGACCGCAGTCCGGCGGTGAGCGCCCAGCCGACCGCTTCGGGGCGCCGGCCGCCGGCACCGCCGCGGTGAACGGCGCGCCGGGCTTCGGTGCGCCGGCCATCGAGCAGGCGCCGGGTGGTCAGTTCCCGGCCTTCCCGCCGCCCCAGCAGCCAGGGCCGTCCTGGGGCCAGGAGGCCACCGAATCGGACCAGGGCCGGTTCGACTCGTTCAAGCCGGACGCGGAGGAGCCCAAGGCGGAGCCTCCGGTGCCGAAGGTGCGCAACGGTCGGGTCCTGGCCGCGGTGTTGATCGCCGCCGTGCTGATCCTGGCGGTGCCGCTCGGCCTGCTGATGCTGCTCGGCAAGTTCGGCGGTGGGGACGACTCGCCGGCCTTCGACCCGGCGGTCGGCACCTGCGTGAAGCAGGCCGGCCAGGGCGCCTCGGCGGTGGACTGCGGCGAGGCGGGCGCGTTCACGATCGTTTCCAAGGTGGACGCCAAGGACAAGTGCGCCGACCCCGCTCAGCCCCACGTGGTGCTGCCCGGCGAGGGCACCAACCGGGTGCTCTGCCTCAAGCCGGCCACCAAGTAGAACGCATCGACGGCGGAGCCACGGGCAACCGTGGCTCCGCCGTCGTCGTTCCCGCCCGCTTCACCAAACTCAAACTCGGGCACAATCCGCTTGTGGAACGCGAACTGGCGGCGGCGCTGGAGCTGATTCTGTCCGATCTCGAGACGCACGGCGGGGTGCAGCCTGACCTTCGTGACGAACCGTGGCGAGACGACCCCCATACCGCCAGCGCCTTTCTCTACGCTGCCGATGGTTCTGGCCAGGGAGTCTCGGTCGACCTTGGCCAACCGACCGTTACCCAGCTCGTCACGCTCGCCGCCCAGGTTCAGGAGTGGGCGATTGAGGCGCTGTGGTCTCTGGGCCGCGCCACCAATTGGCCACCCTGTCCCGAGCATCCGGTGAGTCACCCTCTGACGGCGGTGGTACGCACCGGCCGAGCGATCTGGGTCTGTCCAACCCTCGCCACCGAGATCAGCGAGGTCGGCGCGCTCGGCCGCTGACCCACCCGGTCTGGCCTTCGGGTGGTCAACAGATGCCTGCGCAGGCTCGTCGTCGCATTATGACGAGTCACGTAGGCCGCCACCTCGACGGCGACTTCGGCGGGCACTCGGCCCTGCGCCACCGCCTCTTCGCGCGCGTAGGGGCACGGATAGCAGAAACCGTGCGTACAGGTCGACCACCGGCACCGTCGGAAGGTCGTTCACGGCAGCCACGAACTGACTCGCGAGGTAGGTCGCCGCCGCCCAGGGGTCACCGACCGCGAACATGGCCCGAGCCTCAGGACAGGGGTACGGCTGTCCACACGCCTCGCAGTCCCACGACGGGCGCTGCGGCCAGTGCGCGTTCACCGGCGCCACCCCACGTTGGTCCGATTCGCCGGAGGGCGCAGCAGACACGGCGCTCGGACCGGCTGGGCGTCGGTCCGTGTCGGCTCGCTCGCCCAACCGCGGGAGCGGCGGACCAGATCGGACGTTATCGGCTCCATTGCGCGGGGCAGAGGCATACGCTCACCTTGACTGACCTGTTGACAGGTAGTCAACCCCTCCGGTGACAAGTTGCCTACCCGTGTCGCCGGAGGGTCCGCCCATGCGCGTGATGGCCCTTGCGGAGGTTGCCGACTACCTCGGCGTTTCCCGCCAGCGCGCCGCGATCCTGGTCGATCGACCAGACTTCCCGGCGCCGATGGAGACACTGACCGTCGGCCGCATCTGGGACGCCTCCGAGGTCCGCGCGTACGCAGCGAAGCGCCGGGAACGCAACGAGGGCGGCCGCGGCTAGGCCCTGTCGGATTCCTCGGCCGACCGGACCCGAAATCCAGATGGCGGTCGATGTCGGGACCCGTTTCCTTGATCGATGGCGGCTGAGCAACTAGACACGCCGAGCATCGCCTTGCTGAGCTGCCACCGATCGCCTGGCTGACAGCTCTGTCGCCCGGGTCACGGCGGGCGGGCCCGCGAGGCGTGGCAGGCTGACAGGCATGGGAACGACAGCGCGCGTACGGGCACCCGAACTACGGGGCCGGCAGTGGCTCAACACCGGCGGCAAGGACCTGACCTTGCAGGATCTGCGCGGCAAGATCGTCCTCGCCGATTTTTGGACCTTCTGCTGCATCAACTGCCTGCACGTGCTGGACGAGCTGCGGCCGCTGGAGGAGAAGTACGGCGACGTACTCGTCGTGATCGGCGTGCACTCGCCGAAGTTCGAGCACGAGAAGGACCCCGACGCGCTGGCCGCCGCCGTCGAGCGGTACGGCGTGCACCACCCCGTACTCGATGACCCCGAGCTGGACATGTGGCAGCAGTACGCGGCCCGGGCCTGGCCGACCCTGTCGGTGATCGACCCGGAGGGTTACGTGGTGGCCACCATGGCCGGCGAGGGCCACGCCGAAGGGCTGGGTCGGCTGATCGACGAGCTGATCGCCACCCACGAGGCGAAGGGCACGCTGCACCGGGGCACCGGTCCGTACGTCCCTCCGCCGGCCCCGGAGACCGCGCTGCGCTTCCCGGGCAAGGCGGTGCTGCTGCCGGACGGCAACCTGCTGGTCTCGGACTCGGCCCGGCACTCCCTGGTCGAGGTGGCTCCGGACGGCGAGACGCCGGTTCGCCGCATCGGCTCGGGCGAGCGGGGTCGGGCCGACGGGCCGGCCGAGGCGGCGACCTTCTCCGAGCCGCAGGGCCTCTGCCTGCTGCCCACGCACGTCGCCGAGGTGGCCGGCTACGACCTGGTG
Organism: Micromonospora sp. NPDC005254; assembly: GCF_042872525.1. Classification (NCBI taxonomy): domain Bacteria; kingdom Bacillati; phylum Actinomycetota; class Actinomycetes; order Micromonosporales; family Micromonosporaceae; genus Micromonospora; species Micromonospora sp. NPDC005254. Next base: position 362,892 of record NZ_JBIAKM010000004.1, read on the forward strand.
GTCGCCGACACCGTCAACCACCTGCTGCGCGGCGTACGGCTGGAGTCCGGCGAGGTGGTCACCGTGGCCGGCAGCGGCCGGCAGTGGCGTGCCTCGGTCGACGACCACGCGCACGACGCGCTCTCCGTGGACCTGTCGTCCCCGTGGGACCTGGCCTGGTACGACGACAAGCTGATCATCGCGATGGCGGGCATCCACCAGCTCTGGTGGTTCGACCCGATCAAGCGGACCGCCGGCATGTACGCGGGCACCACCGTGGAGGCGCTGCGCGACGGCCCGCTGGCCGAGGCGTGGATGGCGCAGCCGTCGGGGCTTTCCGTCTCCGCCGACGGCGCCCGGCTCTGGATCGCCGACAGCGAGACCAGTTCCGTCCGGTACGTCGAGAACGGGGTGCTGGGCACCGCCGTCGGGCAGGGGCTCTTCGACTTCGGGCACGTGGACGGGCCGGCCGAGTCGGCGCTGCTCCAGCACCCGCTGGGGGTGTGCGCGCTGCCGGACGGCTCGGTGCTGATCGCGGACACCTACAACGGCGCGGTGCGCCGCTTCGACCCCGCCACCGGCCAGGTGTCCACGGTCGCGGACGGGCTGGCCGAGCCGAGTGACCTGGTGCTCACCCCGGCCGGTGAGGTGCTGGTGGTGGAGTCCGCCGCGCACCGCCTGACCCGGCTGGCGCCCGGCGCGTTGTCGGCGGCCGGTGCGAGCACCGTGGACGGCCCCCGGCACCGCACCGAGCGCAAGCCGACCGACGTGGCGACGGGCGAGGTCATCCTGGACATCGTCTTCACGCCCGCGCCGGGGCAGAAGCTGGACGAGACGTTCGGGCCGTCGACCCGGCTGGTGGTGTCCGCCTCCCCACCGGAGCTGCTGGTGGAGGGCGCCGGCACCGGCACCGAGCTGTCCCGTCGGCTGGTGCTCAACAGCGAGGCGACCGGCGGGGTGCTCCAGGTGACCGCCCAGGCGGCGACCTGCGACGCGGACGTCGAGCACGCGGCCTGCCACCTGACCCGGCAGGACTGGGGCGTCCCGGTGCGGGTGGTCGACGGCGCGGCGTCCCGGCTTCCGCTGGTCCTGCGCGGCCTGGACGCCTAAGCGGCGAACGGGGCGAGCGGGACGTCGGCGTCGATCAGGGAGGCGCGGACCAGCTCGGTGGCGGAGACCGCCCCCGGTGTGTCCCCGTGTACGCAGATCGACTCCACCGGGCAGGGGATCACGGTGCCGTCCACCGCCACGACGGTCCGTTCGGTGGCCATCCGTACCGCCCGGGTGGCCACCTCCTCCGGATCGATGATCAGCGCGCCGGGTGCGCCGCGCGGCACCAGCGACCCGTTGGGCAGGTAGCCGCGGTCGGCGAAGGCCTCGGCGACCACGGGTAGGCCCGCGCCGACGGCGAGCTGGGCGAGCGTCGAGCCGGGTAGGCAGAGCACGGGCAGTTCGGGGTCGTGGCCGCCGACGGCGGCGACCACCGCCGCCGCCTGGGACTCGTCGGTGGCGGCCGCGTGGTAGAGCGCCCCGTGCGGCTTGAGGTAGCGGACCCGGGTGCCGAACAGCCGGCAGAAGGCGTCCAGCGCGCCCAACTGGTAGGTGATCTCGTCGCGCAGCTCGGTGAAGTCGTACGCGATGTGCCGCCGGCCGAAGCCGGCCAGGTCCCGGTAGCCGACCTGCGCGCCCACCGCGACGCCGCGCTTCGCCGCGCCCTCGCAGACCCGCCGCATGGTGGACGGGTCACCGCCGTGGAAGCCACAGGCCACGTTGGCGGAGGTCACCAGGCCCAGCAGCGCGTCGTCGTCACCGAGCCGCCAGATGCCGAATCCTTCGCCCAGGTCAGCGTTGAGGTCCATGAAACCTGACGGTAGTACCTGGCCGGGCCTGCGCGAGCGGGGTCACGTCGGTGACCACCCCGATGACCGGGTAACCGCCGGTGGTCGGATGGTCGGCGAGGAAGATCAGGGGTTGGCCGTCCGCCGGCACCTGTACCGCGCCGAGCACGATGCCCTCGCTGGGCAGTTCGCCGGCGACCGCGCGGGGCAGGGCCGCGCCGGCGAGCCGCGCTCCAACCCGGTTGCTGACCGGGCTGACGGTGTACGCGGTGCCGAACAGCAGGTCGAGCGCGCTCGGGGTGAACCAGTCGTCGCGGGGGCCGAGGCGCACGCTCAGGTGCAGTTCGGGCGCGGGTGCCGGGCCGATGGTCACGTCCACCGGCGCGGGTTCGGCCGGCGGCACGCCCAGCGGCAGCCGGTCGCCGTCGCGCAGCACGGGCGGGCCGAGCCCGGCGAGGGTGTCGGTGGCGCGGCTGCCGAGCACCGGCGGCACGTCGATCCCGCCGGCCACGGCGAGCCAGTTCCGTACGCCCCGACGGGCGGGGCCGACGCGCAGCACGGTCCCGGCCGGCACGGTGAGCGGGCGGCCGATGTCGCCCGGCCGGTCCCCGGCGCGGACCGCCACCTCGGCGCCGGTGATCGCCACGGTGGCGGCGTGGGTCAGCCGCAGTGTGCAGCCGGTCAGGGTGATTTCCAGGCCGGCGGCCTGTTCGGTGTTGCCGACCAGCCGGTTGGCGAGCCGCAGGGCGGTCGGGTCGAGAGCGCCGGAGCGGGGTACGCCGAGGTGCGCCCAGCCGGGTCGGCCCAGATCCTGCACGGTGGTGAGGGCGCCCGCGCGGAGCACCTCGATCTCGGCGGGCCGGGTCACGTCGTCGCCACCATGCGGACGCGGGTGCCGGGACCGAGCCGGGCGGGCGGGTCGCCGTCGACGTCGAAGAGGGGCAGGTCGGTCCGGCCGACCAGCAGCCAGCCGCCGGGGGACGCGCTGGGGTAGATGCCGGCGTACGGGCCGGCGAGGGCGACCGAGCCGGCCGGCACCCGGGGGCGGGGAGTGGGCAGCCGGGGCAGCGCCAGGTCGGCGGGGAGCCCGGTCAGGTAGGGAAAACCGGGGGCGAACCCGCAGAACGCCACCCGGAACCGGGTGCTGGTCAGGCGGCGCAGCACGGCCGACACGTCGACGCCCCAGTGGCCGGCGACGACCGGCAGGTCCGGCCCGTCGAACTCGACCGGAACGACGACCTCCGCGCCGTGGCCGCCGCCGATTGTCGTGTCGCCGCCTCCGGCGCCGGCCGCGACGCCGTCGTCCTCAGTGGCGCCGGCCGCGACGCCGTCGCGCTCAGTGGCGCCGGCCGCGACGCCGGCGCGCTCGGTGGCGGCAGCCGCGGCGGTGACCGCCGGTGCCCAGCGAGACAGCAGGTCGGCGGTGGCGCTGGGGTCGGGCAGGCCGTCGAGCAGGACGGTGCGGGCCGCCGGCACGATCTCGACCGCGTTCAGGTCACCCTGCTCGCGGCGGCGCCACAACTCGGCCCGCCACGCTTCGACCAGGGCCGCCTCGGGAATGTCGGCCGGGGCGGTGCAGTCGAGCAGCAGGGCGTGCGCACCGGCGGGTCGGATCCGCATCCGCTCATCCTCGCCGATGCCGTGCCGACCCGGTGTTCACGGTGACGGTGCTCGGTGTCACCGGCCTGACTACTTGAAAGTAACCTACGGTGCCGTAACCTGATGTCGTGACCACCTCCGCCCCGCTTCGCCTGAAGCCGGTCGACATCGGTAAGCCCCGGATGCGCGGCTGGCTGCACACGTACGCCTTCTTCGTCGCCGTGGTCGGCGGGATCGTGCTCTGCTCGATCGCCGCCACCCGACCGGGCTGGGCACCCCTGGTGAGCTGTGTCATCTACAGCCTGACGGTCTGCGGGCTGTTCGGCACGAGCGCCCTGTACCACCGTCGGGTGTGGTCGGAGCGCGGCTACCAGGTGATGCGCCGGCTGGACCACTGCATGATCTTCGTGTTCATCGCCGGCACGTACACCCCGCTCTGCGTCATGCTGCTCTCGACCCGGCAGGCCACCATCATGCTGGCCCTGGTCTGGGGTGGGGCCCTGGGCGGTGTGGCGCTGAAGCTGGTCTGGCCGCACGCGCCGCGCTGGGTCTCCGCGCCGCTCTACCTGGCGCTCGGCTGGGTCGCGGTCGCCATGCTGCCGGACATCCTGCACGGCGGCGGCGTCACGGCGTTGGTCCTGCTGATCGTCGGTGGTGCCATCTACAGCGTCGGCGCGGTGTTCTACGCGCTGCGCCGCCCCAACCCGTGGCCCACCGTCTTCGGCCACCACGAGTTCTTCCACGCGTGCACGCTGCTGGCGGCGCTGTGCCACCACATCGCGATCTACTTCGCACTGTTCGCCTGAGGCAGCCCCCCACACACGCGAGCCGGGGCCCCGCCACGCTGCGGGACCCCGGAGTGTGCGAGCGAGGGATCAGACGGGGCGACCCGGCCGACGCACCTCGCGGTACTCCCGCATGACCTGGTCGTCCTGGACCGGCACCACCCGGTCGGCCACCACGCGCTCCTCGCGGACCGGGGCGGCGACCACGGTGCGGCGGCGGTTGTTCCAGAAGTAGAGGGTGGCGAGCAGGCCGGCGACACCGGCGAGCATCAACACCCAACCGACCACGGCCAGGTTCAGCCAACCCAGGTCGGCCTCCACGGCGAATGCGAAGATCGCGCCCAGCGCGATCAGGAAGATGCTGCCACCAATGCCCATGTCTCGCTCCTCGGCTCTAACCTGGCGTACGGTCCGCCGCGGCCGTTGGTAGGGGTGCGGCATCCCTGGACTTACCCCGGCAGGAAGATCGCCAATCGGGCAAGCTGGTGGTATGACGGACAGCCACGCCGAGACGCGGACACTGGTGTTGCTCCGGCACGCGAAGGCCGAGCAGGGCAGCGAGGGTACGGACGACGCCGAGCGCCCGCTCAGCGCCCGCGGGGAGGCCGACGCGGCGGCGGCCGGCGCGTGGCTGGCCCACCACGATCTGCTGCCCGACGTGGTGATCTGCTCGACCGCCCGGCGCACCCGCCAGACCTGGCACGGGGTGGCGATGGGGATGGCCGGTTCGCCGCCGGAGGGAGGGCCGACCGGTCCCCGCCCGACCGTCCGTTACGAGCCCGGCGCGTACGACGCCCACCCCGAGGAACTGTTGGCGCTGGTCCGTACCGCCGACTCGGCAGCTCGGGTCGTGCTGCTGATCGCCCACAACCCGGGCGTCTCGCTGCTGTCCGCGTTTCTCGACCCGGAGACGGTGGACGAGGAGGGTTTACGGACCGCCGAGCTGGCGGTGCACCGCGGCGTGTCCGCCTGGACGGAGTGGGGCCGAGGCGGGGCGCCGGTCGCGCAGCGGCACACCGCACGCGGCTGAGCCACCCGTCGGGCGCGACGGGTGGCTCAGGCGTACGTGCTCAGGCGGGCGTGGGTCAGGACGGCGGCGCGGTCGGCGGCGGGGGGTCCGGCGGCGGTGGCATCATCGCCGTCGGATGGGACAGCCGGTTCTCCTCCACGATGAGGGTCCGGGCCCGCTTGCGCCGGTCCTGCCAGAACCAGAGGGTGGTCAGCAGCACGGCCAGCCCGGCCAGGATGAACACCCAGCCGACCGCGCGCAGGTCTATCCACCAGACGTTGGCCCTGATCGCGAAGGTCATGATCGCGCCGAGCGCGATGAGAAAGATGCCGCTTCCTACACCCATGTGCGCTGCACTCCCCCGTGCGGTGGCTCTGGGCGTTCCCTTTCGTGGTCACGGCGGGTTACCCGCCACGGCACCGGCTTATCCGACCGGGCTCAGCCAATGTCTCGGCCGCGAAGCCAGCGACGGCCGGCGGGGCGGTTGCCCCACCGGCCGTCGACGTCAGCGCCGGGTGGTGCGACCCGGAACCGCTCAGGCGTGCCGTGGCACGGTCAGAAGGCCTCCTCCGGGAGGTCCATGATGTCGAGGTCGGCGCCCTCGATGATCCGCCGGTCGGCGCCGATGCGCGGCAGCACCTCGCGGGCGAAGAACCGGGCGGCGGCCACCTTGCCGGTGTAGAACGCCTTGTCGGTGGCGGAGACCTCGCCGGCCAGCGCCTTGAGCGCGACGTCGGCCTGCTTCTGCAGCAGCCAGCCGACGACCAGGTCGCCGATGGCCAGCAGGAACCGCCGGCTGCTCAGGCCGACCTTGTAGAGCGCACGGGTGTCGCCGCCCTGCGCCTCGCCCAGCCAGCCGGTCAGCGTGCCGAGGATGTTCTGGATCTCAGCGAGCGCCTTGCCGAGCGCCTGCCGCTCCTCCTTGAGCTGGCCGTTGCCCGCCTCGGAGGAGATGAACTCCTGGATCTCGCCGGCGACCGCCATCAGCGCCTTGCCGTTGTCCCGGACGATCTTGCGGAAGATCAGGTCCAGGCTCTGGATGGCCGTGGTGCCCTCGTACAGGGTGTCGATCTTGGCGTCCCGGACGTACTGCTCCAGGGGGTAGTCCTGCAGGAAGCCGGAGCCGCCGAAGGTCTGCAGGGCCTCGTGGCCGAGCAGCTCGTACGCCCGCTCCGAACCGACGCCCTTGACCAGCGGCAGCAGCAGGTCGTTGACCCGCTTGGCCAGCTTGATGGCCTTCTCGTCGCCGGACGCCTCGGCGATGGCGACCTTGTCCTGCCAGGTGGCGGTGTAGAGGACCAGGGCGCGCAGACCCTCGGCGTACGACTTCTGCAGCAGCAGCGAGCGGCGGACGTCCGGGTGGTGGGTGATGGTGACCCGCGGGGCGGTCTTGTCCGCCTGCTGGACCAGGTCGGCGCCCTGCACCCGGTTCTTCGCGTACTCCAGGGCGTTGAGGTAGCCGGTCGAGAGGGTGGCGATCGCCTTGGTGCCGACCATCATCCGGGCGTACTCGATGATCATGAACATCTGCCGGATGCCGTCGTGCTTGTCGCCGAGCAGCCAGCCCTTGGCGGGTACGCCGTGCTCGCCGAAGGTCACCTCGCAGGTGTTGGAGACCTTCAGGCCCATCTTGTGCTCGACGTTGGTCGCGTAGACGCCGTTGCGCTCGCCCAGCTCACCGGTGGTCTCGTCGAAGTGGAACTTGGGCACCACGAAGAGGGACAGGCCCTTGGTGCCGGGGCCACCGACGCCCTCCACGCCCACCGGGCGGGCCAGCACGTAGTGGACGATGTTGTCGCTCAGGTCGTGCTCACCCGAGGTGATGAACCGCTTGACGCCCTCGATGTGCCAGGTGCCGTCCGGCTGCTGGATGGCGCGGGTGCGGCCGGCGCCCACGTCCGAACCGGCGTCCGGCTCGGTGAGCACCATCGTGGAGCCCCACTGCTTGTCGATGAAGAGCTTGGCCCAGGCCTTCTGCCGCTCGGTGCCCTCGACGTGCAGCACGTGCGCGAAGGACGGACCGGAGGCGTACATCCAGACCGGCGCGTTCGAGCCGAGCACCAGCTCGGCGAGGGCCCACCAGAGGGCCCGCGGGGCGTTGGTGCCACCCAGCGCGGGCGGCAGGTCCAGCCGCCAGAACTCGGAGTCCATGAACGCCTGGTAGGACTTCTTGAACGACTCCGGCAGCGGCGCGGTGTGCGTGGCCGGGTCGAAGACGGGCGGGTTGCGGTCGCTGTCCGTGTAGCTGGCGGCCAGGTCCTCGCGGGCGAGGCGGTCCACCTCGGCGAGGAAGCTCCGGGCGGTGTCGGTGTCGAGGTCCGAGTACGGCTCCTGGCCGAACGCCCGGTCCGCCCCGAAGACCTCGAACAGGTTGAACTCGAGGTCCCGAAGGTTGCTCTTGTAGTGGGTCATGCTCGCTGGCCCCGCTTCCGGACAGGTGTTACCGATCAGTAACCCCGACTGTATTACTCGCGGGTAGGCAGCGACAAGCCGATCACGTAAGTGACGGCGATTACACAGTTGCGCGCCGGACGCCCCGCTCAGCTCTCGGCGGCGCCGACCTCCCAGCTCGGCACGGCCGACGTCGCGCCCGTGCGGGCACCGACGTACTCCATCAGGACCAGGGCGATGTCGTCGTCCAGGTGCCCGTGCACCCACTCGACGAGGGCCGTCTCCAGCGACGCGAGCCCGTCGGCGACCGTGCCGTGCCCGAGCAGCCGCCACGCCCGGTCGGCGGTGGGGAAGAACTCACCGTCCCGCCGGGCCTCGCCGAGACCGTCGGTGAACAGGAGCAGGCGGTCGCCGGGCTCCAGGCGTTCCACGCGGGGGCGCACCACCGGCATGAACCCGAGGGGCGGCGCCGGCGCCGGCGGCTCCAGCGGGATCACCGCGCCCCGGCGCAGCAGCAGCGGCGACGGGTGCCCGCAGTTGACGATCGTGAGCGTCCCACCCCGCTCCTCGACCAGCGCGGCGGTCACGAAGTCCTCGTCGCCGACGTTGCGGGCCACCGCGCGGTCCAGGTCGGCGACGACGGCGCGCAGGTCGGCCCGCTCGTAGGCCACGTGCCGGTACGAGCCGAGGACGATGCTGGCCAGCCGAACCGCATCCAGGCCCTTGCCGCGCACGTCACCGATGATCATGCGGACGCCGTACGGGGTGTCGATCGCCTCGTACAGGTCGCCGCCGATCTCGGCCGTGGCGGTGGAGGAGATGTAGCGACCGGCCACCGAGAGCATGCCGACCTGCGGCCCGAGCGGGCGCAGCACCGCCTGCTGGGCCACCGAGGCCAGCTTGGTCAGCTCGGCGATCTGCTCCGCCTGCCGCTGGCGTATCGAGGCCACCGCCACGGCCAGCCCGCTCGCGACCGCGACGCCGACCACGTTGACCGAGGTCACCAGCATCATCCTCGGGTCGAACAGGGCGAAGCCCACCCCGATCAGGGTCGCCACGGCACCCACACCCAGCACCACCCGCCAGGCCGCCAGGGCGGCGGCCAGGACCGGGGCGGCCACCAGAAGCGCGACGTAGTGCGCCCGACGGCCGTCGGCCAACTCCAGCCCCGAGACGATCGCGAGCAGGGCGAGGGCCGCGCCGAGGCCGGCGCGGGATCCGGGGCTCAGCGGGCTACGGCCCGACTGGAGGAGTCGCGTGGGTACGAGGGACAGCATGCCTGATCCACGTGAACCGGTGAATGAACCTGGCCCCTCGTCCGAGGATGTTCTGTCCGGCCGGCCCAGGCTGGCGGCCGGATCGGCGGCCCCGGCTGCGCTCAGCCCAGCACCTCGTAGCGGACGGTCAGCGCGCCCACGTCGGTCGAGGCGATGGTCGCGAACGCGGCGCGGGACAGGTCCAGGCAGCGACCGTCGATGAACGGGCCACGGTCGTTGATGCGCACGACGACCGACTTGCCGCTGCTCGGGTTGGTCACCCGGACCTTGGTGTTGAACGGCAGCGTCTTGTGCGCCGCGGTCAACTCGTTCGGGTTGAACGACTCGCCGTTGGCGGTGAGCTGCCCGTCGGAGTAGAAGGAGGCGCCACACGAGCCGCTCTCCAGCGCCTTCGCCGCCGCTGTGGTCTTCTTCGCGGTCGGGCGCGGCTTCGGCGACTCGGTGCGGGCCTTAGCCCGGGAGGCGGCCTGCGGCGACCGGCTGGCGGACGGGCTGGCCGTCACGCTCGGCGAGGCGCTGGCGCTCGGTGACGCGGTCGGGGAACTGGGGGCGAGGCTGGCGGGGGCCGTGGTCGGGGTGAGGTCGAGAGTCGCCTGACCCGACTGCCCGGAGCCCGAGGTCAGCTGGACGGCGCCGACGGTGCCCCCGACGGCGAGAGCGACGCCGACCGCAGCGGTGGCCGCGATGCCCGCCGGGGAGGAGAAGATGCGGGTACGGGAGTGCCTGCCTGCCACCGGCCCGGTCCTTTCGTCGACTGAACAAACCGGTTCGGACCGTAACGAGAGAAGCACTTCCGAAGTCAACGTGATCATGGTGATCTGCCCGTATTTGGCATAGTACGTGTAGCCGATCATCCGAGCCGGGGTGGGTCGACCGGCCCGGGTGCGGACGCGCCGAGCGCCCGTGCCGCACGATGGACGGATGCCCGCTGAGCTGACCGAACGCCTGGCCGCCCTGTTCCGGTGGATCGACCCCGGCCCGGACGCCAGCCACCTGGTCAGCGACATCTCCGGTTGGTGGCGCGACCCCACCGTGCTGGCCGAACTGGGACCGGCCCTGGTGGCGCCGTACCGGGCCGCCCGGCCGACCGTGGTGCTCGCCCCGGCGGTCACCGGCCTGCTGCTCGGGCCACTGGCCGCCACCGCCCTCGGGGTCGGCTTCGTGGCCGCCCACAAGCCCGGCGACGGAAGGTTGCCGGCCGGCCCGCTCACCTGGGCGCAGAGCCCGCCGGACTACCGGGGCCGGCAGGTCGACCTGGCCGTCCGGGACCGGCACCTCGGCCCCGGCGACCGCGTTCTGGTCGTGGACGACTGGGTCCGCACGGGCGCGCAGCTGCACGCCCTCTACGACATCTGCGCCAAGCGCGGCGCGCAGGTGCTCGGCACCGCAGTGGTGGCCGTCGACTGCCCGCCCGAGACTGCCACCGCACTGCGGATCACCGGCCTGATCGCCGGCGCGGATCTGCCGGGTTGACCTGAAGTCCACTTCACCTTCGACGATCGACGCATGAGCGACGGAATTCTCGACGAGGCGTACGACCGGCTGCACCGCAACGGACCCGAATACGAGGGCTGGCTCTCCAACCACGGCCCGATGGCCGTCGAGGCGCTGGCCCGGCACGGGCACGAGCAACGGGTGCACCGCTGGCTGGACGACTACCTCACCCGGCTCGACGAGCTGCCCCGCGGGCTGCGCCCGATCGACGACTGGCGGGCGGCGCTGGGCGACGCGAAGCGGGCCGGTGACTGGCTGGCGTACTTCGACCGGCACCTGCGCGAGCAGCCGTGGCGGGACGTGCTCGGCACCTGGTGGCCCCGACTGCTGCCCGGCATCGCCGCCGGCGCCACGCACGGGGTGATCCGGGTCGGGCACGCCGTACGCGCCCTGCACCTGCACGACGCGAACCCGCAGCGGCTCACCGAGCTGGGTCAGGCCCTCGGCTACTGGGCGGCCCGCTGGCAGCCGGTGCCCGGCGCCGAGCGGCTGCTCGCCTCGGTCACGTCGAACCCACCCGAGGCCCACCCGGACGCCGCCGGGCCGGACGTGGCCGCCGCGCTGGCCGGGGTGCCCCGGATCGACGACCAGACCGGGGGCATCCGGGATCGACTGGGTCGGCTGGTGGGCGTACCCCGATGGGAACCTGCGCTCGCGGCGCTGCGCCCCGCGCGGACGCCGACCGAGGCGGAGCGCGGGCTCGTCACGCTCGTGCACCGTGCCGGCCTCGACTACCTGCGCTTCGGGCACGCGGAGCCGGTCATGCTGGTGCACGCGGTCACCGCGCCGACCGCCGTGCTGCGTACCCTGCCGGCTCTCGACCGGGCGCTGTGGGCGCCGAGCCTCGCCGCGGCCTGGGCCGCGACGGCGGCCGTGACCTCGGTGTACGCCCCGACCGACGGGATCGCCCCGCCGTCGGTGACCGTCGCGACCCCGGCGGAGGTCTTTGCTCGCGCGGCCCGACACGGCGACGCGCACGTGGTCAAGCTCGCCGACGCGGTCCTCGACGCCCACGCGGCCAGCGGTGACCAGCGGCTGCTCGACGCCGCGGGCTACGCCGGGCAGCTGATCTGAGCAGCGCCGGACGAATTGCGGCGGCGGTGCCGGCCGCGCTGGCCTAGCCTCGGCAGGATGTGGCCTCGGATCGGTGACCTGCGCACGCTCACCCTCGGCACCCCCGGCGAGCTGCGGGCGAGCCTGAACACCCTGGTGCTGGCCGGCGTGAAGACCGCGACGGCCGGCCGGCTCGCCGAGTACGCGGAAGAGGGCGAGGAGTTGGAGCAGGTCGGCGAACGGCTCGCGCTGGTCGACGACGACGACGCGCTGGCCGGCGTCGTGGAGATCACCGGCGTCGAGGTGGTGCGCTTCGGCGACGTGCCCTGGGAGTTCGCCCGCGCCGAGGGCGAGGGTGATCGCTCGATCGAGGAGTGGCGGGCCGGGCACTCGGCCTACTGGGCGCGGCTCGGCACCCCCGTCGACGACGACACTCCGATCGTCTGCCTGCGCCTGCGACTGGTCTCCGGCGGCGAGGGCGGCGTGGCCACCGGAGACCTGGGCACCTGAGCCCTCGCTATCCGCGCAGCTCGGGCAGCAGTCGCGTCGCCACGTCGCCCAGGACGGCCTCGTCGCCGGCGTACCAACTGCTCGCTCGCGGCCAGTGCGTCACCACGTCGGTGAAACCGAGTTCGGCGGCCCGACCGACCTGGTCGGCGAAGAACTGCGCGCTGCTGAGCGAGAACACCGGCGCGGCGTCCATCGACAGGTAGCGGTCCAGCGTCGCCGGGTCGCGGCCGGCCTCGTCCAGCGTCCGGTCCATCCGCGCCGACAGGGCCGACACGGTGCCCCACCAGCCCTCCACGTCATCGGCGTCGGTGCCGGTGGTCACCCAACCCTGACCGAACCGGGCCACCAGCCGCATCGATCGCGGGCCGTTCGCGGCGACGACGAACGGCACCCGCGGCTGCTGGACACAGCCGGGGTTGTTGCGGGCGTCCACCGCGGCGAACCAGTCACCACGCCAGGTGGTGCCGTCCTCCCGAAGGACCAGGTCCAGCAGTTCGGTGAACTCGGCGAACCGGTCGACGCGCTGGCGCGGCGGCAGCGTCTCACCGCCCAGCACCGCCGAGTCGAAGCCGATGCCGCCCGCGCCCAGGCCGAGCAGCAGCCGGCCGTCCGAGACGTCGTCCACCGTGGTGATCTGCCGGGCGAAGGCGGCCGGGTGCCGGAAGTTCGGCGACGCCACGAGCGTGCCCAGCCGGATCCGGGACGTCACCGTGGCGGCGGCGGTCAGCGTGGTCATCGAGTCGAACCACGGGCCGTCGACCAGGTCCCGCCAGCCCAGGTGGTCGTACGTCCAGGCGTGGTCGAAGCCCCACTCGTCGGCCTGCCGCCAGCGACGCTGCGCCTGGGCCCAACGCTGGTCCGGGAGGATCACGATGCCAATCCGCATGATCGCCAGCCTAGCCGCGTCCGATGCACCTGCTTTAGCATCCCGATGATGCGGAGGACCGGGACGATGGTGCGACCGGCGACCCGGTCAGATGTGCCGGCGCTGGTGGAGCTGCGCCGGGCCAACGCCGAGGCGCACCTCGCGCTGGACCCCGACGTCTACCGGCTGCCGGAGCGCGAGGCGGTCGTCCGTCACTTCACCACGGTGCTGGGCGACCGGGCCGGCGGGGACGCCATTCTCGTCGCGGAACACGACGGGCAGGTCGTCGGAATGGTCGAGGTGCTGCGCCTGGCCGAACCGCCCGCACACCAGATCCTGCGCCCGCAACCGTCGGCGCAGATCCACACGGTGGTGTCGAGCACCGCCCGGGGACTCGGGATCGGCTCGGCGCTGCTCGACGCGGCGGCCCGGTGGGCGACCGAGAACGGAATCACGAGCCTGTCGGCGGGCATCCACCACCGCAACGACGGCGCGGTGCGCTTCTACCGCCGCCACGGCTACGCACCCTCGGGCACCTTGCTCAACAGGCAACTCGAGGGCTAAGCCCCACCCGCCCGTGGCGGGGCGCCACGGACGCCGGGCTTTCGCTACGGTTCGGCCGTGGACCTACGGTCACGGCGGGCCGACACGGTACGAGCCTTCGGCACCCTGTCGCTGGTTGCCGGCTTCATGACGGCGCTGCTCACCCTGCCGTCCAGCACCGGCGGGCTCCAACCGCAGATCCTGGCCGCCTTTCTCATCCTGACCGGCATCGGTCTGCGGATCGAGGCGGCGATCATCGACCGCAGGCCATAACCCTCCCCCTGTGTGTCCCACGTCACAGTTGGTCGTGGTAGGGGCGTCCCGATCGGCTCCGACCTCGTTGCGAGCAGGCACCCGGTGGGCGCCGCCCGAGGAGAGGGAAGAAGCGACATGACGAAGGTGACCGCACAGCTGTCGGTGTCGGTGGACGGCTTCTACGCCGGCCCGCTGTTCGACGGCGACGGCGACTGGATCGACTCGGCCGAGAGCGCCGGCTTCTTTCGGATCACCCGCTGGGCGACCGACGCGATGGCGTGGCGCGAGCGGCAGGGCTTCGCCGGCGGCGAGCAGGACGCCAACTCCGACGTGATGGCCGAGACGTTCGACGCGGCCGGCGCGTACGTCATGGGCCGGCGGATGGCCGACGGCGGTGAGGTGCCCTGGGGCGAGGAGCCGCCGTTCCGCGCGCCGGTCTTCGTCGTCACGCACCGACCCCGCGAGACCCTGCTGCGCGGTGGCGGCACCAGCTTCACCTACGTCACCGACGGCGTGGCCAGCGCCGTCGAGCAGGCGCGCGCAGTGGCCGGTGGCCGGAACGTCGCCGTGGCCGGAGGCGGCAGCCTGGTCCGGCAGGTGCTCAAGGCCGGCCTGCTCGACGAGTTGGAACTGCACGTCGTACCGGTCGTGCTCGGCACCGGCCTGCGGCTGTTCGACGCGGACCTCGACCTCGGCGACAAGGAGGCCATCGAGCTGACGCCAACCCGGGTCATCCCCACCCCGCAGGTCACCCACATCCGGTACGAGGTGAGCGGTCGCGCCCCGCTCGTGCTCGACGACCGGGGCCGCGGCGGCGGCCCGACGGCGACCACGAACTGACCCGCGCATTCATCAACCTCACGAGGAGCTTTTCATGCCACAACTGTTGCGGGTGCAGTGCTTCAACGTTTCGCAGGACGGGTTCGGCACCGGCGAGGGGCAGAGCCTGGAACGGCCCTTCGGCCACGCCGACCCCACCCCGCTGTTCTCCTGGCGTTCCGCCACCGCCAGCTTCGTGTACCGCACGGAGCCGGGCGGCACGCGCGGCCTGGACGACTACCTGACCCGCGACGCCGAGTGCAACATCGGCGCGGAGATCATGGGCCGCAACAAGTTCGGCCCCCAGCGTGGCCCCTGGGAGAACCACGATTGGCAGGGCTGGTGGGGGGACAACCCGCCGTTCCACACGCCGGTCTTCGTGCTCACCCATCACGTACGGCCGTCGTTCACCCTGTCCGACACCACGTTCCACTTCCTCGACGCCAGCCCCGCCGAGGCCCTGGCCCAGGCCAAGGAGGCAGCGGACGGTCGGGACGTACGCCTCGGTGGCGGGGTGGCCGTCATCCGCGAGTTCCTCGAGGCCGACCTGGTCGACACGATGCACATCGCCGTCGCGCCCGTCGACCTCGACCGGGGCGAGCGGCTGTGGGGGAGCCCCGACGAACTTCTCGACCGCTTCCACCTGGAGTCGGTGCCCAGCCCCAGCGGAGTCACCCATCTCCTGTTCTGGAGACGGTGACCGCCACTACAGGCGGGAGCCGTCGGCGCACAGATCTTGGACAGTTTCCGTTAGCAGCTAACGGAAACTGTCCAAGATCTGCGACCTGCGATGGCAGCGGCCAGTCCGAAGTCTTCGGTCGGGCCGAGGCGGAGTCCGGGCGGCGGTCCGGCAAAGGGCCCTTGACACATGCCCTAAGCCAGGCGGGAGAGGACCAGCAGCCGGTTGCCGTCCGGGTCGGTGACCCTGGCGGACCGCTCACCCCAGGGCTGGTCGACCGGCTCCTCGGTGACCGTCGCGCCACCCGCGCGCAGAACGTGCACGGCCGCGTCGCAGTCGTCGGCGTACACGCACAACTCCCAGCGGCGCGAGAGGGTGGGGTCGCCTGCATGCGGGTCGGCGGCCAGGCCCAGCTCGCTGCTGCCCAGCCGCAGGGCTACGAACTCCGGCTCACCGTCCTCCGGGAACCGGTAGGTCAGCTCGAAGCCGACGACGTCCCGGTAGAACGCGATCAACCGCGGCAGGTCGGGCGTCGTCACGATGGGAAAAGCCTCGGTGAACACGCGACCACCTCCTGACCGGACCCTAACGGGTAGGAGCGAGGCAGCCCAGGGACGTGCGCGCGCGGCAACATCGAAGGCGCTGACCGGGACTCTCGTCCTGGTCAGCGCCTCGGTCGTGGAGCGGGTGACGGGAATCGAACCCGCACTGTCAGCTTGGGAAGCTGATGTTCTGCCATTGAACTACACCCGCGGGCGGCACCACTGTACCCGAGTCGTCGAACCGGTGCACCCAGCCACCCCCACGCGCCGGCGGGACGCCGTCACCTCGGAAAAAGTTTCGTGACGGCAAGATATGGGCGTTCTCAAATGTGTCGATGGGTTGTAACGTCTGCCACACGTTTCAGCCACGGCGTGACACACCCCCTGTCACGCCGCCAGAAAGAGGTGGGCCCATGGGACTCCGTCCCAACCTGCTGACCCGGCGTGCCGCCGGTGTCGCGTCGACGACCCTCGCGCTGCTGCTCAGCACCGCTGCGGTGGGCGTCGTTCCGGCTGCTTCGGCCTTCTCCGCGGCGCCGGGCGGCGCCTGCGCGGAGCCGGCCGACAGCCACGCCAACGCTCGGGTGAAGCCCGGCGCGGCGGCCACGCACGACCCGAACGAGCTGACCGCGAAGCAGGTCCGCGAACGCGACGCCGACCTCGCGGCGGCGTTGCGCGAGCGTGCCAACTTCCGGGCCGGCGCCGGCGCCACGACGCTGGCCACCGTCACCATCCCGGTGGTGGTGCACGTGATCCAGGAGAACAGCACCCGGGCCGGCGGCAACATCCCGGACTCGATGATCACTTCGCAGATCAGCGTGCTCAACCAGGCCTACGCGGGCGGAACCGGCGGCGCTGCCACCGCCTTCGCCTTCCGGCTCGACAAGATCAACCGGGTGACGAACCCGTCCTGGTACCCGATCGTCAACGGCTCGTCGGCGGAGCGGTCGATGAAGTCGTCGCTGCGGGTGGGCGGCAAGAACACGCTCAACATCTACCTCGGCGAGCTGAGCGGCGGCCTGCTCGGCTGGGCGACCTTCCCGCAGCAGAACCTCAGCACCATGGACGGCGTGGTCGTGCTGAACGAGTCCCTGCCGGGCGGCACCGCCACCAACTACAACCAGGGCGACACCGGCACCCACGAGATCGGTCACTGGCTGAACCTCTACCACACCTTCCAGGGTGGCTGCGGCGGCTCCGGTGACAGCGTCAGCGACACCCCGGCCGAGGCGTCGCCGGCGTACGAGTGCCCGACCGGGCGGAACACCTGCTCGGCGACCGGCCTGGACCCGATCACCAACTTCATGGACTACACCTACGACTCGTGCATGTACCAGTTCACCCCGGGGCAGGCGAGCCGCATGCTGACCGCGTGGAACGCGTACCGCGCGGCGTAGCTCTCCTCGCGTACACCTGGTGCCGGCTCCGTCACGACGGAGCCGGCACCGGCGTTTTTTTGCAGAGCAGGGCCGTGGTCAGGCGGCCGTGCACTGGACGTCACGGCTGCGGCGGGTCGGGCGTGTCTGCGGTACGGCGACAGGCGCGGCCGGTGCGGGCGGGGCTTGCGGGTCCAGCCAGACCCGCACGGCCGGGCGGCTCGGGGTGACACCCGGAACGCCGGCGGCGTGCTGCTCGCGACGGGTCAACATCGCCACGTCGACGGTGAACTCGAACAGCCGCCAGTCGACCTGCGGCTCGGCCCGGGCGCTCTGCGCCAGTCGGGCCACCTGGACCGGGTCCGTGACCGGCCAGGCGTGGCCCGCCACGTACGCCTCGTCGTCGCTCTCCTCCGGAGGGAACGAGTGCAGCGCGTAGCGGCCGTCCCGTTCGAGGTCGCGGCGCTTCGGCGAGTCGATGATGAAGCAGAAGAGACCCTCGTCGGTGATGACCGGGGAGACCGGATGGACCCGGGGCCCGCCGTCGGCGCGGACCGTGGCCAGGTAGCCGAAGCCCGGCCCGTACTGCTGCAGGAGAACGCGGATCCCGTCGGCGAGGCGGGGCTCGTCGGCGGCGAATTCGGACCAGGAAGCCATGCCGACATTCTATCGAACAAATGTACGAGCAGCGACCTCGACGCGCTGGTCACCGGCACCGAATCCGGCCGGTCCGGCCAACGCGGCTATGGTGGTCCGATGCTGCTCTCCGACCGTGACCTGGTCTCCGAGATCAAGGCCGGCACGCTGGGCCTGGAACCGTTCGAGCCCACCCTGGTCCAACCGTCCAGCATCGACGTACGACTCGACCGGCTGTTCCGGGTGTTCAACAACCATCTCTACACCCACATCGACCCGGCCATGCAGCAGGACGACCTGACATCGGTGGTCGAGGTGCCCGACGGCGAGCCGTTCGTGCTGCACCCGGGGGAGTTCGTGCTCGCCTCGACGCTGGAGGTGATCTCGCTCGGCGACCAGCTCGCCGGCCGGCTGGAGGGAAAGAGCTCACTGGGCCGCCTCGGCCTGCTCACCCACTCCACCGCCGGGTTCATCGACCCGGGCTTCTCCGGTCACGTCACGCTGGAGCTGTCCAACGTGGCGAACCTCCCGATCACCCTCTGGCCGGGCATGAAGATCGGCCAGCTCTGCATCTTCCGGCTCTCCTCGCCGGCCGAGCACCCGTACGGCTCGGTGGTCTACGGCTCGCGCTACCAGGGGCAGCGGGGGCCGACGCCGAGCCGCTCCTGGCAGAACTGGCGTGCCTGGCCGACGCGATAGATAGCGGACGACGAGGGCCCGCCGCGACGAGATCGCGACGGGCCCTGCTGCGTCCCGCGTTGGTCAGCCGGGACGGCCGTAGCTGTGGATCGGCCCGTCGTCGACCTTCTTCATCTTGATCGGCTGACCGGCCTGGGAGGCGTGCACCACCCAGCCGTTGCCGACGTACATGCCGACGTGGTGGATGTCGCTGTAGTAGAAGACCAGGTCGCCGGGGCGCAGATCGCCCCTGCTGACATTCTTGGTCACCCGGCTCTGCGCGGCGGCGTTGTGCGGCAGCGACACACCGGCCTTCGCCCACGCGGCGAGCATCAACCCGGAACAGTCGTACGAGTTCGGACCCTCGGCACCCCACACGTACGGCTTGCCGATCTGGGCACAGGCGAACTTGACCGCCGTGCCCGCGCCGCCGCCGGGGTAGCTGGCCGGGCAGGGCGCCGGACGCAGCGGACCGCCGCCACCATTGCCGTACACCTTGAGGCGCAGCTTCTGCAGCCGGTCGATCTCGTCGTTGATCTGCTTCTTCTTCGCCGCCAGCTGCGCTTCGGTCCGGGTCAGCTGGGCCACCATCTCGTCCAGCGGCGCCTTCTGCCGGGCCAGCTCGTCGCGGAGGTCGGCGACCTGACGGACGTCCTCCTGCTGGTTGTGGGCGAACCGGTCGAGCATCTCGAGCTGCCCGACCACCTCGCCGGGCGACCGGCTGCCGAGCATCGTGTTCACGGTCGACAGGTTCTCGCCCATGTACGCGCGCACGGCCAGCGCGCTGACCTTGTTCATCGCGGCGTCGACCTGGCGCTCCAGGGGCGCGATGCGGGCGGCGAGCGCGTCGGCCTGCCTGCGCTTCACGGCCAGGTCCGCGCGGGTGGCGTTGTGCCGTTCGATGACCGGTTCGAGCTTGTTCCAGTCGGCGTCGATCTGGCGCTCGATCTCGGCGACGGACGGATCCGCGTGAGCCGCCGTGGCGCTGCCCGTCAGGACGACGGCTACGCCGACCAGGGCGGCGAGGGCGGTGGTGAAGCGGGACCAGCGTGGACGCGGCACTGTCGACGTCGGGTCGGCCGAGGCCGACCGTTCGGACGACGGCCGCGGGGCATGGAGGGCCACCGGGGTTCCGTACTCCTTCTTCCTGACCGCCTACCGGGTTAGCTGACGGGTTCGGGCGGGAAGTTGGCGCCCTACCGCATTGGCTGCGGATTCACCCCGGGGGAACCTGGGTCCCCGGCTCGCTCGCAAGCGACTCGGCGGTGTCGGTCCGTTACCGCCCGGGATGGGCAGACCTGCTACCGGGCCGACAAATGACCAGAGTAGAGACGGCCGTTACCGATCCGCAACCCGTGCGGCCGTGACACTCCGTACCGATTGGAGGAGGTCACCGAGCGTGCGTGAAGCTTTCTTTCGATGCAGTTTGATATATGGAAAGGTATTGACGCGGACTCCCGACCGGCGCGAAGGTGACCACACCGTTACCAGTCAAATCTAGGGGGTTCGATGGAACGTCCAACCCTGTCCGCCGGCCGGCGCGCATCGCTCGCGGTCGCCGTGGTCATCGCCACGGCCGCCGTACCGCTGAGCGCCGGCCCCGCCTCCGCCGCACCGGCCGCCGACCGTCAGCAGCAGTACGCCGCCGCGTCGACCGAGTACGGCGTGCCGACCGCCGTGCTGCTCGGGGTCTCCTACCTGGAGTCCCGCTGGGACAGCAACGCCGGCACCCCGAGCACCAGCGGCGGCTACGGACCGATGCACCTGACCGATGCCCGCCACGTGGCCGCCCTACCCGCGCGCGGCCACCACGACGCCGGCACCGAGGATCCGCGCGGCGACGACTCCCGTGCCGTCCTGGCACCCGCGCCGGCCACGGATCCCGCGCCGCCCACGGCCGCGATGCAGACCGTCGACGCCGCCGCCGCGCTGACCGGCGCCGCCCCCGAGGCGCTGCGCAGCGACGCGACGACCAACATCCGGGGCGGGGCGGCGCTGCTGGCCGCGTACCAACGGGAGGTGGGCGCCCCGGTCGGCGCCGGCACCGACCCCGCCACCTGGTACGGCGCGGTGGCCCGCTACGCCGGCGCGGACAGCGCCGACGCCGCGGCGGCCTTCGCCGACGAGGTCTTCACCACCATCGGCGACGGCGAGACCCGCGTGACCGACGACGGCCAGCGGGTCACGTTGCCGGCCCGCGCGGTCCAACCCCAGCGTTCCTGGCTGGACCGGCTGGGCCTGCGACGACTCGCCCGCCCGGACGGCCTGGAGTGCCCGCGGACCGTCTCCTGTGAGTGGATCCCGGCACCCTACGAGGCGTTCGGCGACGGCGACTACGGCAACCACGATCTCTCCGACCGGCCCGCCCGGCAGAAGATCGAGTACATCGTCATCCACGACACCGAGGCGAGTTGGGCGACCACGCTGAAACTCGTCCAGGACCCGACCTACGTGAGCTGGCACTACTCGCTGCGCTCGGTGGACGGGCACATCGCCCAGCACGTCAAGACCAAGGACGTCGCCTGGCACGCCGGCAACTGGTACGTCAACGCGAAGTCGATCGGGCTGGAACACGAGGGCTTCGCCGCGCAGGGCACCTGGTACACCGAGGCGATGTACCGGACCTCGGCGAAGCTCGTCCGGCACCTCGCGCTGCGGTACGGCATCCCGCTGGACCGCCAGCACATCATCGGCCACGACAACGTGCCCGGCACCGTCGCGTCGACCGTGCGCGGGATGCACTGGGACCCGGGGCCCTACTGGGACTGGACGCACTACTTCGACCTGCTGCACGCACCGCGACTGGACACCGGCACCCCCGCCACCGGGCTGGTCCGGATCGACCCCGACTACGCGACCAACCAACCGGCGTTCACCGGGTGCGTCACCCCTGGAACACCCTGCGCGCCGCGCGGCTCCTCGTCGGTGGTGCTGCACACCGCGCCGTCCGCGGACGCGCCGCTGGTCAACGACATCGCGCTCCGCCCGGACGGCACCCCGAACACGATGGACGTGTCGGACCACGGGGCGCGGGCCTCCGCCGGCCAGACGTACGCGCTGGCCGGCCGGCAGGGCGACTGGACGGCCATCTGGTACCTCGGGCAACGGGCCTGGTTCCACAACCCGGCGTCCGCGCCGACCGCCACCTGGACCGTCGGCGTGGTGGCCGTTCCGAAGCCGGGCCGGGCGACCATCCCCGTGTACGGGCGGGCCTACCCGGAGCAGGCGGCCTACCCGGCCGGCGTGCCCTACCAGGCGATCTCACCGCTGCAGTACACGCTGGCCGCCGGTCAGCGCTACACCGTCGGCGCGGTGCTGGCCGGCGAGTACTACCGGGCCAGCACGTTCGACGGCTCCTCGCCCGGCGACTGGACGGTGATCCGGGGCAAGAACCGGTACGCGCAGATCCAGTTCGGCCACCGCATCATGTACGTCGACCTCGCCGACGTGCAGCTCCTGCCGTCCCCGGTGGGCGCTCCCCGCTGACGAACGACATACGACGAGGGCCCCCGGTCATCCGACCGAGGGCCCTCGTGGCGTCCGCTGGATCAGCCGGGTCGGCGGAACCCGGCGATCGGCATGGTGGTGATGCTGGAAACCTGCACCGGTTTGCCGGCACGAGGCGCGTGCACCATCTGGTTGTTACCCAGATAGAGCCCGACATGGCTCAGGCCGGAGAAGAAGAAGACCAGGTCACCGGGACGGGCGTCGGCGCGCGACACGGCCTTGCCCTCGTTCCACTGGTCACCCGTGTGGTGGGTGAGGGAGATCCCGGCCGACTTGTACGCGTACTGGGTCAGGCCCGAGCAGTCGAACGAGTTCGGGCCGGTGGCGCCCCAGACGTACGGGTCGCCGACCTGCTGGCAGGCGGTCTTGATCGCCTTCTGGGCGGCCACGGCGAGCACACCGTTGATGGTCGGGCAGCCGACGGTCTTGACCGTGGTCTTGGGCATCGACGCCTCGAGCTTCTTGATCTCGGCGTCGATCTGCTTCTTCTTGGCCGCCAGCTCGTTCTGCTGCTTGGTCTGGGTGGCGATCAGCGCGTCGAGCTTCTGCTTCTCGCTGTCGTACTTGGCCCGCACGGCCAGCACGCCCTCGACCTGCTTGCGCTCCTGCGCGGCCAGCCGGTCCAGGAGGGTGAGCTGCTCG
Source organism: Micromonospora sp. NPDC005254 (assembly GCF_042872525.1). NCBI lineage: Bacteria > Bacillati > Actinomycetota > Actinomycetes > Micromonosporales > Micromonosporaceae > Micromonospora > Micromonospora sp. NPDC005254. The sequence goes on from NZ_JBIAKM010000004.1 coordinate 385,369, forward strand.
GTGAGGGTGTCCGGCTTGGCGCTGATCAGCAGCGCGCCGATCTCCTGCGACGGGCCCGACATGTAGTAGCGGGACGCGAGGTCACCGACCCGGTTGAGCGCCAACTCGCTCTGCAGGGCCAGCGGCTCGATCTTCTTCTGCAGGTCGGTCGACTTCTTCCGGTTGACCTTGAGCTGCGCCCGTACCTTGTTGTACTGCTCGATCGTGGGCTCCAACTGCTCCCACTTCTTGTCGATCTGCGCCTCGATCTCGTCGACCGTGGGCTCGGCCTGCGCCGGCACGGCGAGCATTCCGGCACCGACCGCAGCGGCGGCGACCAGCACAAGCAGACGATGGGCGACCCGGCGTAGACCGCCCGGCCGAGCGGACAGTCCCGGGGCGTGACGATGAGGGGGCATGGTTGCCACCGGCACCGACTCCTTTGCAACCGACCGCCGGGCGCCTCGCGTGAGGGAAGGGCCGAGGCAGACGACCCACAGCGGTCGGTGCCCCACATTAGGGAAGCGTTGGACCGGAATCAAGGCGAGCCGAGTCACCATCACTGTCACGCAACCGCTTGCACACCAAGGGTGTTGGTCAATTAACCAACGATTGCGGTCAATACATCGTCGAGCGTGACCACCCCGAGCGGACGCCGACCGTCGCTGACCAGCACCATGTGCCGCCGTTCGCGGCGCATGGCCAGCAGCAGATCGGCCAGCGTGCGTTCCGGCGGCACCACCGCCAGCGGCCGGTAGACCTCCGCCGGCACCGGCGCCCGACGACCCTGCCCGGCGTACCCGAGCACGTCCTTGACGTGCACGAAGCCCAGTACGCGCCGGGTGGACCGCTGCACCACCGGGAACCGGGACCGGCCGGTCCGGGTCGCCAGCACCTCCAGCGACGCCGGGGAGACGTCCTCGGCCACCGTGACCACTGTCGACCACGGCTGCAACGCGTCCGCCGCCGTCCGGGTGTGCAGGGCCAGGGCACCGGTGATGCGGGCGTGCTCCTCGGCGTCGAGCAGCCCCTCCGTACGCGCCTGCGACACCAGCCCGGCCAACTCCTCGGCGGTGAACACCGTCTTCACGGCCTCGGTCGCCTCGATCCGCCAGAACGCCAGCACCCGGCGGGCCGCCCACTTCATCGCCAGCAGCAACGGCTTGGTGGCCACGCAGAAGGCCAGCATGGCCGGGCCCAGCCAGAGGGCGGAGACCTCCGGACCGGCCAGCGTGATGTTCTTCGGCACCATCTCGCCGACCACCGTGTGCAGGAAGACGACGACGCCGAGCGCGAGCACGAACGCCACCGGGTGCACCGCGCGCTCGGGCAGGCCGACCGCGTGGAACGGCGACTCCAGCAGATGAGCCAGCGCCGGCTCGGCGATCGCGCCGAGGCCCAGCGAGCAGACCGTGATGCCGAGCTGCGCACCGGCGATCATCAGCGGGATCTGGTTCATCGCCGACAGCGCCCAGCGGGCCCGCTTCGAGCCGACCGCCAACGGTTCGATCACCGTCCGCCGGGACGCGATCAGCGCGAACTCGCTGCCCACGAAGAACCCGTTGCCGAGCAGCAGCAGCACGGTCACCAGCAGCTCAGTCATCAGTGTCCGGCTCCGCCGGGCGCAGCACCCGGACCTGCTCGATCCGGTGCCGCTCCACCTCCACCACGGTGAACTCCCAGCCGTCCGCGTCGACGGTCTCGCCGGCCAGCGGGATGTGCCCCAGTCGCGCCATCAGGAAGCCGGCCAGCGTCTCGTACGGCCCCTCGGGCAGCCGGAAGCCCGTCTGCTCGGCCAGCTCGTCGGAGCGCAGCACCCCGTCGACCAGCACCGTGCGCTCCCCGCCCGGCACGGTCAGCTCGACCGGCCCGGTGTCGTCCACACTGGCCGGGTCGAACTCGTCGGCGATCTCCCCGACCAACTCCTCGACCAGGTCCTCGATCGTCACCACGCCGTCCGTGCCGCCGTACTCGTCGACCACGATGGCCAGGTCAGCCCCGGCCGCCTTCAACGCCGCCAGCACGCCGTCCAGGTCCAGGCTCTCCGGCACGTACACCGGCTCCCGGGCCACCGACCCGACCATGGTCGACGCCCGCGCGGCCAACGGCACGCCCAGCGCGTCCGGCACGCCGGCCACACCGGTGACCAGGTCCAGGGTCTCCTCGTACACCGGAAAGCGGGTCCGTCCGGTCCGCCGCGACTCTTCGAGCAGCTCGGCCACGGTGGCGGTGGCGCGCAGCGCGACCACGTCGACCCGCGGGGTCATCGCCTCGGCCGCCCGTTTGTCGCCGAACCGGATGGTGCGGCGCAGCAGCATCGCCGTGTCCGTGGGCAGCGCGCCCGCGCGGGCCGAGATGGCGGCCAGCAGGCCCAGCTCTTCCGGTGAGCGGGCGCTGGCCAGCTCCTCCTGCGGCTCCACGCCGAGCGCCCGGACCAGCCGGTTCGCCGAGCCGTTCAGGCCCCGGATCACCCAGCCGAACGTCCGGGAGAAGGTGTGCATCGGCCCGGCGGTGGCCAGCGCGGCGGGCATCGGTTGGGCCAGCGCGGCGTTCTTGGGCACCAGCTCGCCGAAGAGCATGGAGATGAGCGTGGCCAGGGCCAGCGCCAGGAACGGGGTGAAACGCTCGGTGCTCTCCCCGGCCACCGGGCGCAGCAGCGGGGTGAAGATCCGGGCCAGGGCAGGCTCGGCCAGGTAGCCGGTGAGCAGCGCGGTGATGGTGATGCCGAGCTGCGCTCCGGAGAGCTGGAAGGACAGCTCACGCAGCGCGGTGCGGACCTTCAGCGCGGCCTGATCGCCGGCCGCGGCCCGGCGGTCGATCTCCGCCCGATCGACCGTGACCAGGGCGAATTCGGCCGCGACGAAGAACGCGTTGCCGGCGGTCAGCGCAACGAAGCCGACCAGTGGCAGCAGCGTGGTCCAGAGCAGGCCGTCGATGTCGCCTCACCTCGGCCGCGATTGTGCCACGCCGGGTGCGCGACGGCCGGGCCCCGGTCGGGCGCGGCGGCGGCACCCCGTGGGCGCCGCCGCCGTCCGATGATTTTCGCGGTACGCCTCAGCCGGCGACCGGCGCGGACTCCTTGTCGCCCCGCGGCTGCTCCGGCTTCACCGAGCGCAGCAGGACGCTCGCCACGTCGATCACCTCGACCTGTTCGCCGGCACCCTTGCCGTTGACCCCGTCGTTGAGCATCGTCGAGCAGAACGGGCAGCCGACGGCTACGGTCTTCGCCCCGGTGGCCATGGCCTCCTCGACCCGGTCCACGTTGATCCGCTTGCCGATCTTCTCTTCCATCCACATCCGGGCGCCGCCGGCGCCGCAGCAGAAGGAGCGCTCGCTGTTGCGCGGCATCTCGGTGATCTCACCCTCGATGGAGTCCCCGAGCACCTCGCGAGGGGCCGCGAAGATCCGGTTGTGCCGGCCCAGGTAGCAGGGGTCGTGGTAGGTCACGCCGCCGTCGACGGGCTGCACCGGCGTCAGCTTGCCGGTGGACACCAGGTGGGCCAGCAGCTGGGTGTGGTGGACCACCTCGAACTCGCCGCCGAGCTGGCCGTACTCGTTGCCCAGGGTGTTGAAGCAGTGCGGGCAGGTCGCCACGATCTTGCGCTTGGCCTTCTCCCGGCCCTCGAACGCCTCGTTCAGCGTCTCCACGTTCTGCTGGGCGAGCATCTGGAAGACGAACTCGTTGCCGATCCGTCGCGCCGGGTCGCCGGAGCAGGTCTCGCCCTCGCCGAGGATCGCGAACTTCACGCCTGCCTCGTTGAGCAGGGTGGCCACGGCACGGGTGGTCTTCTTGGCCCGGTCCTCGAACGCGCCGGCGCAGCCGACCCAGAACAGGTACTCGAAGTCGTCCACCTCGCCGACCCGGGGCACCTCGAAGTCCAGGCCCTTGGTCCAGTCTTCGCGGGTGTTCTGCGGGGCGCCCCACGGGTTGCCCTTGTTCTCCAGGTTGCGCAGCATCACGCCGGCCTCGGAGGGGAAGCTCGACTCGATCAGCACCTGGTAACGCCGCATGTCGACGATGTGGTCGACGTGCTCGATGTCCACCGGGCACTGCTCGACGCAGGCGCCGCAGGTGGTGCAGGACCAGAGCACGTCCGGGTCGATGATCCCGCCCTCCTCGGCGGTGCCGATCAACGGCTTGTCAGCCTCGGCCAGGGCCAGCACGTCCAGGTGCGCGAGCTGCGCCTGGGTGGCCTTCTCCTCGCCGGTCAGGTCCTTGCCGCCACCGGCCAGCAGGTAGGGCGCCTTGGCGTACGCGTGGTCGCGCAGGCTCAGCACGAGCAGCTTGGGCGACAGCGGCTTGCCGGTGTTCCAGGCCGGGCACTGCGACTGGCAGCGGCCGCACTCGGTGCAGGTGCTGAAGTCCAGCAGGCCCTTCCAGGTGAACTGCTCGACCTGGGCGACGCCGAACTGGTCCTTCTCCGGGTCGGCCTCCTCGAAGTCGAGCGGCTTGCCCTCGCTCATCATCGGGCGCAGCGCGCCGAGGCCGGAGCCGGCCGGCTTGGCCGGCTCACGCTTGAAGAAGATGTTGGGGAACGCCAGGAACCGGTGCCAGGCGACGCCCATGGTGACGTTCAGCGAGATGACGATCAGCCAGGTCATCGAGATAATGATCTTGATGAGCGCGGCGACGCTGGCGCCGTCCTGCCAGTCGGGCAGCACCGCGCCGACGGCGTGGCTGACCGGGGTGGCCCAGACCGGGTACTCGAAGTGGTCGGTGGCGACCTTGAAGCCCCGGATCACGAACCCGAAGATCAGGACCAGCAGCACGATCCACTCGACGAAGTAGCCCTGCCACATGGTCGAGCCGGTGAACCGGGAGCGACCGCCCGGGCGGGTGGGCCGGTTGCGCAGCCGGATCGCCATCAGCACCAGGATGCCGACCAGGCCCAGCACGCCGATGACCTCGGTGGCCAGGCCGAAGATCGTCCAGTGCCCGATGATCGGCAGCCCGCCGGTCGGGGTGACCACCTCGAAGTACGCCTCGAGCACCAGCAGTGACAGCACGACGAAGCCGACCATCACGAACCAGTGCGCGGCACCCACCACGCCCCACTTGAGCATGCGGGTGTGGCCGGCGGTCTCCACCAGCATCTTCTTCGTGCGGGCGCCCTTGTCGGTGAACCGCTCCGGAGCGGGTTGCCCCAGCCGGATGACGGCCGTCATCTTCATGACCGCGCGCACCGCCAGCCACACCGCCACGGCGGTGATGCCGGCCGCGAGGATCGTGGTGACGATCTGGACGCTGCCCATCGAGTTGGCCTCCCCGGTCTGCTGCCTGTCGAGCGGTTCAGCAACCGGGACCGGGGCAGGACGAAGCCAGCGTCGCGCCGCTGCCACACCTGCGACCGGACCGGTCGATGACCTCGCTCCGCTCGGTCATGCAGTGCAGCCTACGCGCAAGGTTACCCAGCAGTAACGTGAGTCATCTCGCAGTAGGCCACGCTGCCTGCGGACACCATAGGATGCCCCGCCCGGTCCCGCCGGGCAGGGGCGTGGCGGGTGACCTGGATCCTTCGGCGCGGCGGCGCCCAGGCCAGGCCCAGCGTCAGCGGGCGCGGCTCAGCGCCAGCGCGAGAGCAGCACCAGCGACGCGACCATCGCGCCGAAGCCGACCGCGAGGTTCCAGTACTGCCACGAGGCGACCGGGTACTCCTGCTCGGAGAGGTAGTAGACGACCAGCCAGCCGATGCCCGCGACGATCAGGGCGACCGCGGTGATCGGCAGCCACACCGGGCTAGGCTTGCGCGACGCCGCCGTCGTCGTCGGACGGACGTCCGTCGGCGGGGTGTACACCTTCTTCTTGCGGACCTGAGACTTGGGCACGGCGCTCTCCAGAGGGGGTGACGACCTCGTCCGGCCTGACAACCGGACGCGGAGGCGACGGTTCATGGCCAATAATGTTCGACAGCTAGCGTAGTCCCGAACGGCCGCCTGGACCACGAATGGGGTCAGGCAGGTACATGGAGTGACCGAAAAGGGCGGGACTGTTCGCATCACCGGCCCGGCCGGCACGAACCGGTCCCCGACACGCGGAAGGAACGCTCGGTGGAGTACACATCCGGCGCCGCCTCCTGGCAAAAGGCCCTCCGACGGGCCGTCGCCGGGCTGCTGCCCCGGCGGCCACGCCAACGGCGACCAGGCTGGTCGATCGGGGTGCCCCTGATCGCCGCCGCAGCGGGGCTGCTCTTCACCACCACCGCGACCACGGCGGGCGGCACCGCTCTACGCGAGGACCGGCGGCCCCAGCTCAACCAGCTCATCGAGGAGCGCGAGCAGCAGGTCGAGGCGAGCGAACGCCGCGCTGCCACCCTGCGCGACGAGGTCCAGCAACGCACCGACACACTTGCCGGCTCGGACGCCCCGATCAAGGCCCAGCAGGCCCGGGCCCAGGGCAGCCTCAAGGCGGCCGGGTTCACCGCCGTCACCGGCACGGCCGTGACTGTCGAGCTGAACGACGCGCCCCAACACGACGACGAGGCCCACACCGACGCCACCAACGACGACCTGGTCGTGCACCAGGGCGACGTACAGGCCGTGGTCAACGCACTCTGGGCGGGTGGAGCGGAGGCCATGTCAATCATGAACGTCCGCGTGCTCGCAACCAGCGCGGTACGCTGCGTCGGTAACACCCTGCTGCTCCATGGGCGGGTGTACTCCCCACCGTTCAAGATCGTAGCAATCGGCGATCCCGCTGCCCTCCAGCAGGCCCTCGCCAGCTCTGAGGGAGTCCGGTTGTTCAAGGACGCAGTCGACGACTATCAACTCGGCTACAAGGAGTCCGTCTCCACGGTGACCATCAAGGCCTTCGAGGACTCGACCGCGCTGCGCTCGGCGACGGTGCCCAGGTGAGCAGCCCGGACGAACGCCGCGACGGGCGACACCGGGACCAGGCCGACGACCCGACCGCCTTCCTGCCCAAGGTCGACCGACCCGAGCCGACTCCGGAGCGGCCCGAGCCGACGCCGGGCCGGGCTCGGACCGGCAACTGGCCCGAGCCCGTGCTACCCGGCCGGCCACGGGCACCGCGTCCGGCGGAAGCTCCCGAGCCGCCGAGCGCCGCCGGCCCGCGCGCCGAGCACCCTGCCCCGCCCAGCGCCGGCCGACCGGACCCGCAGCGCGCTCCACACCACCCGAGCCCGGCGGCACCGCCGCCCTGGCCGGGTGCCGCAGCGCCCGGCTCGTCTCCACGCGGCGGGTCCGGCCAGCCCCCCGCCGCCGCTCCCGGCCGACCGACCGCGTCCCCCGCGCAGGGGCCGGTCCGGCCGGCCGCCCCGGGCAACGACCACGCGCGCGGCCCAGCCCCCGGCACCGCGCCGACCCGCCCGGCGACCGCCGGCGGCCCGTCCGGCGCCTCGACTCCTCCGAGCGGCGCGACCCAGTCCGGCGGCGATGCGCCGACCGCGTTCATCCCGAAGGTTGGCGCGGGTCCCGCACGCCCGACCAGCGCGGCGGGTGCCCCGGTCTCTCCAGCCGGGCCGGGCCGCCCCGCCGACCCGAACGCCACAGCCCTCATCCCCGCCGTACCGTCCGGTCCGGCAACCCGGCCTCCGGCCATGGACGCCACGGCGCTGATGGGCGCCGTCCCCCGTACGTCGACGCCGGATGAGCCGGCCAGCGCGGACGACAGCGCCGGCGAGCCTCCCCGACCCCGTCGGGGCGAGCAGGTGGTCCAACTCCGGCCGCACCAGACCGGCGAGGGCTACAAGAGCGTCTACTCGGAGCTCACCCGCCCGTCGTTGGGCTCCCGGCTGCGGACCGGCATCCGGGTCACCGGCGAGGTGCTGATCACCTTCGGCCTGGTCGTGCTGCTCTTCGCCGGCTACGAGGTGTGGGGCAAGTCGGCCATCGTCGACGCCCACCAGAACGACCTCAACAGCCAACTCGCCCAGGAATGGGGCGGCGCGACCGACGACCCCACGGTCGCCCCGTCGGCCACCCCGAGCGTCAAGCCGTCCCCGCCGGTGCACGGCAAGCCGATCGCGGGCCTCTACATCCCCAAGCTCGACAAGAACTGGGTGGTGGTCGAGGGCGTCACGCAGCAAGACATCCGATACGCCCCGGGTCACTACCCGACCAGCGCACTGCCTGGTCAGGTCGGCAACTTCTCCGTGGCGGGTCACCGCAACCGGGCCACCTTCTGGCGGTTGGACGAGCTGGACGAGGGCGACGCGATCGTGGTCGAGGGCAAGACCGACTGGTACATCTACCGGGTGGCGCGGACCCGCATCGTGAAGCCCACGCAGGTCGAGGTGGTGGCCCCGGTGCCCGGCGAACCGAACAAGAAGCCGACCAAGCGGATGCTCACGCTGACCACCTGCAATCCCAAGTTCGACAACTACCAGCGCCTGATCATCCACGCCGAGCTGGACCGGACACAGCCCAAGTCGGCGGGCCGCCCGACGGAGCTGGGAGGCTGACCCGATGTACGCCTTCATCTGGCGTAAGCTCCCGTTCGGCCTGGCCGGCAAGCTGGTCGGTTCGGTGCTGCTCGCGGCCGCCACGGTGGCCCTGCTCTGGTACGTGGCCTTCCCGTGGGCCGAGCCGCTGCTGCCCTTCGACGACGTGCAGGTCACCCAGGACTCCGGCGTTCCGGGGGAGCCGGGCGGCGGAGACGCGGTGACCGGGGAGACTCCGGCCGGTGACGAGCACGAGCTGCCGTACGACACCGACCAGAACAATCCCGCGCCGTCCACTCCGAGCAGGTGACCATGCGCGTCCTGGTGATCGACAACTACGACTCGTTCGTCTTCAACCTGGTGCAGTACCTGGGCCAGCTCGGCGTGGACTGCGACGTCCGCCGCAACGATGAGATCGACGTCGCCGAGGTCGGCCGGGTGGGCGCAGCCGGCATCCTGCTCTCACCAGGGCCGGGCAGCCCCGACCGGGCCGGCATCTGCCTGGACGTCATCCGGGAGTACGCGGGCGAGCTGCCGATCTTCGGCGTCTGCCTCGGCCACCAGGCCATCGGCGAGGCGTTCGGGGCGACCGTGACCCGGGCCCCCGAGTTGCTGCACGGCAAGACCTCCGAGGTGCGGCACCACTCGGTCGGCGTGCTCGCCGGCCTACCCGACCCCTTCACCGCCACCCGCTACCACTCGCTCGCCGTGCTCCCCGAGACGCTGCCCGACGAGCTGGAGGTCACCGGCTGGACCGGCTCCGGTGTGGTGATGGCGATGCGGCACCGGACGCTGCCCATCGAGGGCGTGCAGTTCCACCCGGAGTCGGTTCTCACCGAGGGCGGTCACCTGATGCTCGCCAACTGGCTGGCCGGTTGCGGTCACCCGGAGGCGCTGGAGCGCGCCCCCGCGCTGGCCGCCGAGGTCGACGCCCGGCGACTCGCCGCCTTCGCCACCGCGTAGACCGGCACCGGCCGGTCAGCTTCTCAGGGCGTCCCGCACGGCGGGGCTCACCGACGACCGGACCGCGGGCGGCCGGCCCCGGAACGCGTCCCAGGCCGCCTTGCCGCTGGCGAAGTAGTCGCGAACGGCCTTGCGGACGAGCAGGCCGGGCCCGCAACCATCGCATCGAGCGGTGACCCCGTCGACATTGAGGCCGAGGTGCCGACAGAGCGTGACCGCCCGGGACAGGTGATAGGACTGCGTCACGACCAGAGCCCGCTGGACGCCGTACACGTCTCTCGCGCGGACGCAGCTGTCGTACGTGTCCAGGCCGAACGGGTCCGCCACCACCCGCAGGGGATCCACGCCGAGCTTCTCGGTCAGATACGCGGTCATCACCGTCGGCTCGTCGCCGGACGTGCCACCCCCGTCGCCGGAGACCAGCACCACCCGGGCCCGCCCGGTACGCACCAGCTCGGCGGCGGTCTCCAGACGGCCGACGAGTCGTTCGCCCGGCTGCCGCCCGTCCGCCGTCACCGCGGTACCCAGGACGATCACGACGTCGGCGGCGGGAGCGTCCGCTTCGCCGTAGGTGTGCCCGCGCGCTCCGAACGTCGTCCACAGCCACGGGACGCTGCTCAGGACGAGCAGGACCACGCCCAGGGCAACCCCGCGCAGCAGATGCCGACGCCACCGGCCCGTCCTCGGACGATCGACGGCGGAGCCCGGCCGGAGGCTCCGCACCCAGGCGCGGACGGCTACTCCTCGGGAAGTCGGACCGGCGGCGGGAAGATGGGCTGGCCGGAGCCACCACCGATGCCCGGCGTGGTCGGCGTGCCGCTCGGCGTCGGCGTCGGCGTCACCGGCGGGCTGGGCGTCTCCTCCACGACCTCCGGCTGGCTCACCTTGATGGTCACCCTGGTGCCGCTCGGCTTCTTCTCCTTGCCGTTCGGGCTCTGGTCGGTGACCTTGCCGGCCTGGGCCGCCGGCACATCGGGGCCATCCTGGACGTTCACCACGAAGCCGGCGTTGCGCAGGGTGCGGGTGGCCTCGTCCTCGCTCAGCCCGACGACGTCCGGCACCTCACGGACGTTGCCCTTCGACACCTCGAGGGTCACCTTCGTGCCCTCGGGGACCTTCTGACCCTCCGGCGGGTTGACCTTGACGACGATGCCCTCGCTCTCCGGGCTGTCGACCGGCTTGACCGTGTAGTCGAGCTTCGCCTCCTCGAGGCGGGCGACGGCGCTCTCCTCCTTGCTGCCCTTGAGGCCGGTCGGGACGGCCACCTCGGGCTTGCCGCCGCAGAGCTGAATGGTGACCGTGCTGGCCTCCTTCAGTCGAGCGTTCGGCTGCGGGTTCTGGCCGACCACCGTGCCCTCGGCGCAGGTGCTGTTCAGAACCGGCTCGCCGACCACCGGATTGAGGCCGGCTCTGGTGATGTCGGTGAACGCGGCATCCCGTGTCTTTCCGGCGAGGGTGGGCACCGACTTCAGGTCCTTGTCCTGCTGCTGACTCCACAGCAGGGCGGCGACCAGGGCGATCACCGCCAGCACGCCGACCGCGCTGAACAGGGCGATCAGCCAGGAGGACGCCTTGCGCTGGCGCGGATCGCCGACCCGGGCCGGGATCTGCCGGGTCTGCGGCCCGGTGGCGGCGGGCGGGTAGCCGCCACCGCCGCCGGCCGGGGCCATCGCCACCGTCTCGGCCTCGCGCAGCACCGGAGTGGCCAGCACCGGCCGGCCGGCGGCGGCGCGCAGCAGGTCGGCCCGCATCTCGCCGGCGCTCTGGTAGCGGTTGAGCGGGTTCTTGGACAGCGCCTTGAGCACGATCGCGTCGACCGCCGGGGTGACGTCCGGGTTGATGTCGCTCGGCGTCGGCGGAGTCTCCCGCACGTGCTGGTACGCGACGCTTACCGGGCTGTCCCCGACGAACGGCGGGTGCCCGCAGACCAGCTCGAACAGGACGCAGCCGGCCGCGTACACGTCGGAGCGGGCGTCCACGGCCTCACCGCGCGCCTGCTCCGGTGACAGGTACTGGGCCGTGCCGATCACCGCGCTGGTCTGCGTCATGGTGGTCGCGCCGCTGGCCAGCGCCCGGGCGATGCCGAAGTCCATCACCTTGACCTGGCCGGTCTGGGTGAGCATGACGTTGCCCGGCTTGATGTCCCGGTGAATGATGCCGTGCCGGTGGCTGAACTCCAGCGCCGCGCACATGTCGGCGCAGATCTCCAGCGCACGGCGGGGCTGCAACCGGCCCTCGGCCCCGAGGACCTCCTTCAACGTCCGCCCGTTGACGAACTCCATGACGATGAAGGGCAGCGTCTCGCCGGTCGGCGCGGTCTCCTCGCCGGTGTCGTAGACCGCCACGATCGCCGGGTGGTTGAGCGATGCGGCGTTCTGCGCCTCCCGGCGGAACCGCATCTGGAACGTCGCGTCCCGGGCGAGGTCGGTGCGGAGCATCTTGATCGCGACGTCCCGACCGAGCCGGAGGTCGCGACCGCGGTGCACCTCGGCCATGCCGCCGTAGCCGAGCAGCTCGCCGACCTGGTACCTGCCACCGAGCAGGCGGGCCTGCGCTGTCATCGCGTCTGTCGTCCTTCGCTCGTCGTCGTCCCGCCGTCACCCGGCCGGAGTCGTACCTCACGACGGTACGACGTCCGGGTCGCATCGTCGCGTCCGTCGAGCCGCAGCGCGCCGGACGTCACGGTCTGTGAAGCCGACGCCCCGGACGCACCGGTCTGCGACTGCTTCCGCAGGTTGTAGGAAATCACGCCGGAGCAGAGCAGGACCAGTAAGGCCAGCAGGATGGCGAGGAGCACCATCCCGGGCCGGGACCGACGCGGCTCGGGCGCCGGCAGCCCCGGGACGGCCTGCCGGGCGTACGCCGGTGGCTGTTCCTGCCGGGTCTCTGCCGGCGGCACCGCCGCGGCGCCGCGCGGGTAGCCGGCCGGGGCGACCGGCGGACGCGCGTGCGGTACGGCCGGTGCGACAGCTGTGGGGCGGGGCTGCTGGGCCGGCGCGACAGTCGTCGGGCGCTGCCCGACGGGAGGCTGCCGGTGCGGGGCGTTCGGCGGGCGGAGCTGCTGCGACTGCGGCACCTGGGCCCGGCCGGGCGCGGCGGGTGAGGACGGCGCACCGGAGACCGGGCCGGTGTGACCGCCGGCCCGGGCCTGCTGGGACAGCGCGGCCTTGAGCTGGCGGGCGACTCCGGCGAGCGCGGCGGCGCTCGGCCAGCGGGCGGCCGGATCCTTGGCCAGCGCCCGTTCCACCACCGCCCGGACCTGCGGCGGGATGTCGGACGGCAGCGGCCGGGGCGTTTCCCGGACGTGCCGCATGGCGATGTCGAGCGGGTTGTCGCCCTCGAACGGTCGCCGCCCGGCGAGGCACTGGTAGGCGACCACGCCGAGCGCGTACACGTCGGACGCCGGGGTGGCCACCTGACCGGTGGCCTGCTCCGGGGAGATGTACGAGGCGGTGCCGAGCACCGAGCCGGCGGCGGTGAGCTGGCCGACGATGTCGGAGCGAGCGATGCCGAAGTCGGTGAGCACCAGCGTGCCGTTCGGACGGACCAGCAGGTTGCCCGGCTTCACGTCGCGGTGCACGATGCCCTTTTCGTGGGCGGCGTGCAGCGCGTCGGCGGCCTGCGCGACGAGTGCCATCGTCCGGGCCGGGGTGAGCCGACCGACCCGGCTCAGCGTGGACGACAGGGCGTCGCCCTCGACGTACTCCATGACCAGGAAGGCGATCTGCTGGTCGCTGCCGAAGTCGTAGACGTCCACCACGCCGGGATGGTTGATGGTCGCCATGGTCCGCGCCTCGCCCCGGAACCGCTCGGCGAAGTCGGGGTCGTCGAGCAGCGCGGGGAGCAGGCTCTTGACCGCGACCGTCCGGCCGAGCACCTGGTCGGTGCCGCGCCAGACGTCACCCATGCCGCCGCTGGCGATCCGCTCGTCGAGGCGGTAGCGGTTGCCGAGCTGGACGCCGGGGCTGAGCATGTCAGCGGCCCCCGGGGTCGGCGATGGCGGCCCGCATGATCTGGCCGCCGATCCGGGCCGCTTCGGCGCTGCCGCCGCTGCCGGCCTGCTCCAGCACGACACACACCGCGGAGACCGGGTTGCCGTTCTTGTCCAGGGCGAAGCCGATGAACCAGCCGTGGTCGGGCCGGTCCGGGGCGGACTGCGCGGTGCCGGTCTTGCCGCCGACCGTGTAGCCGCTGATCGCCGCCTTCTGGCCGGTGCCCTTCTGGACCACGCTGACCATCATGTCGCGCAGGTCGCTGGCGACCTGACCGCTGACCGGCTGACGCAGCTCCCGCGGCTTCGCGGTGTAGTAGCTGGTGGTCCGGTCCGGGGCGAGGAGTTGCCGGACCAGGTACGGCCGCATCTGGCTGCCACCGTTGGCGACCGAACCGGCGATCATCGCGCCCTGCAGCGGCGTCATCCGGACGTTGTTCTGACCGATCGAGGACTGGGCCAACGCGGCCGGGTCGGTGCTGCCGTCCGGGTTCAGCATGTCGCCGGTCCGGCTGGCCGCCGTCCGCAGACCGCCCTCGCCGAGCTGCCCGACCGTGAGGTCCTCCTGCTCGAAGCCGAACTGCCGGGCCTTCTCCTTGACCTTGTCGGCGCCGAGCCGTACGCCGAGCTGCGCGAAGCCGGTGTTGCACGACTCGGTGACCGCCTCCAGCAGGGTGACCTGCGGCTCGGGGCAGATCGACGGGGCGGCGTTGCGGATCGGGCTGCCCGAGGTGGGTGGGGTGTAGCTGGAGCCGGCCGGGATCGGGGTCGTCTTGGTGACGCCGTTCTCCAGCGCCGCCGCGGCGACCACGATCTTGAAGGTGGAGCCCGGGGGCAGCGTCTCGGAGAGGGCCCGGTTCTTGAGCGGGCCGTCCGGGTTCTGCTCCAGCTTGTTGATCTCCGCCGCGGCCTCGGTCGTGTTGTGGCTGACCAGCGGGTTCGGGTCGAAGCTGGGCATGGACACCAGGGCCTGCACCGCACCGGTCCGCGGGTCGATGGCGATCGCCGCGCCGCGCTTCGCATCCACCTGGTTGTTGCGCATCTGGTCGTACGCCACGTCCTGCGTTCGCTTCGAGAGCGTGAGGAGCACGTTGCCGCCACCGGTCTCGTCGCCGGTGAACATGTCCTTGAACCGGTCGCCGATCAACTGGTCGCTGGTGCCGGCCAGGAAGTCGTTCTCCACCTGCTCGATGCCGGTGTCGGCCAGGTTGACCGGCTTGTAGCCGAGCACGTGCGCGTACTTGGCCCCGCCCGGGTAGGTGCGCTGGAACTTCAGCTTGCCGGTGGTCTCCTTGCTGGTGGCCACCGCCGTGCCGCCGGCCTCGATGTTGCCGCGCTTGCGCTTGTAGTCGGCGACCTGGACCCGGCCGTTGTAGTCACTGGTGCGGTACTCGTCGGCCTTGTACGCCTGGATCCAGTTGAGGTTCGCGAAGAGCAGACCGAACAGGACCATGACGACGATGCCGACACGGCGCAGGGGTGCGTTCACGGCTTGATCACCTCCGTGGGAGCACCATGCAACTGCTCGGGCGGGCCGCCCGAGGGCCGGCTCGCCTTGCCGGCACTGCCCGTCACCGGTCGCCGGGCCCCGTCGGAGACCCGCAGCAGGACCGCGATGAGCAGCCAGTTCGCCATCAGCGACGAACCACCGGCGGACAGGAACGGGGTGGTCTGGCCGGTCAGCGGAATGAGCTTGCTGATGCCGCCGACGATCACGAAGACCTGCAGGCCCAGGGTGAAGGCGAGGCCACCGGCGAGCAGCTTGCCGAACGAGTCACGGACCGCGAGCGCGGCGCGCAGGCCCCGCTCCACGATCAGCAGGTAGACCACCAGCAGCGCGGAGAGGCCGAAGAGGCCGATCTCCTCGCCGATGCCGGCGAAGATGAAGTCGTTCTGCACCTCGGGCAGGATGTCCGGCTGGCCGCCGCCCGGCCCGGCGCCGAAGAGGCCGCCCGTACCGAGGGCCAGCAGACCCTGGACGAGCTGGTAGCCCTTGTTGGTCGGGTCGGCGAACGGGTCCAGCCAGATCTCGGCGCGCAGGTAGAAGTTGGCGAACGGCCCGCCGACAGTCGACCCGAGGACGTACGCGAGGTAGGCGCCGCCGAAGAAGAGGAGCAGACCGATCAGCAGCCAACTGACCCGTTCGGTGGCGATGTAGAGCGTCACCACGAACATGCCGAAGTAGAGCAGCGAGGTGCCCAGGTCCTTCTCGAAGACCAACACCAGGAGGCTGATCAGCCAGACCACGACCACCGGGCCGAGGTCCCGACCACGCGGGAAGTCGATGCCGAGGAACCGCCGGCTGGCCAGCGACAGCACCTCACGCTTGCGCACCAGGTAGTAGGCGAAGAAGACCAGCAGCGCCAGCTTGGCGAACTCACCCGGCTGAAGCGAGAAGCCGCCGACCCGGATCCACAGCTTGGCGCCGTTGATCTCGGAGATGCTGCGCGGCAGCACCGCCGGAAGCATCACCAGCACGATGCCGGCAAGCCCCAGGGTGTACGCGTACCGGGAGACCGAACGGTGGTCGCGCATGATGGCGAGCAGGCCCGCGGCGAGGATCACCGAGGCGAGCGTCCACGCGAGCTGCCGGCCGCCGATGCCGGCGAAGGTGGCCAGATCCTCCCGGTCGACCGGGGCGGCCTCGCCCAGGTCGATCCGGCGCAGGAAGCCCACCCCGAGGCCGTTGAGCAGGGCCACCGCCGGCAGCAGGGCCGGGTCGGCGAACGGGGCGAGGAACCGGATGACCAGGTGCAGGCCGAGGAAGACCGCGCCGAGGGCGGCGGCGGGCATCCAGAAGTCCGGGGTGACCGTGTCCAGAAGGTTCGCCTCGACGGTCGCCATGTACGCGGCCACCAGCACCATGGCCAGCAGCAGCAGGGACAGCTCGGCGTTGCGTCGGGACCGGGCCAGGCGTACGCCGGACTCCCCGCCCGTGGTGGCGGGCGAGGGTGCCGGTGTGGCCGCTACGGTCACGGGTGGAGTCCTTGGGATCTCAGCCGACGCTCACTCGGGAGACCGGCAGCCGGCCGGGTCGAGCGCCGGCGGGGCCGAGTCGGAGGGCGTGGCGTCGGGTGTGGTGGTCGGATCGGTCCCGGCGGCGGTGGCCGCGCTGGTCGGGCTCGCGCTGACGACCCCGTTCACCGCCGCGCCGGGGCTTGGGCTGGTGTTCGGCGTCGGGGACGTCGCGGGCGGGGTCGGGGACGGGGTGGGCGTCGGGGTGCCGGTCGCCGCGCCCGGGTCGGGCGGGCAGATCGGCTTGAGGTTGGGGTTGGTCGGGGTGTCGCTGGTCAGCTCGGCGAGCTGGCGCTCGGCGTCCGGCTCGTTCTTGGCCCGGATGCCCACCTTGACCGTGTCCTGAGCGACGACCGTGAGGTCGTCCAACCGGGTACCGCTGGTGCGGTGCACGGTGGACAGGTCCATCCCGGCGATCTGCCCCTGGATGCCACGGAAGACGGCGACCTGCCCCTCCTCGGTGGCGCCCACGTAGTACTGCCGCTGGGTGTACGTCCAGCCGGCGAAGGCCGCACCACCGACGATCACCAGCAGGGCCAGCGCCATCGCGGCGGTCCGTACCGGCCGGCGCTTCGGCCGCTCCGGCTCGTCGTCCGACGCGTTGGGCTCCTCGGGCGCCGCGGGGCGCGGCGCGGAGAGCGCCGAGGCCCGGGCGGCCGGGGTCGAGTCGTCGGCGGAGGTGGCCATGCCCCGGTCCCGGGCGGCGGCGCCGCCGACGATCGGGGTGGCCTCGACGATGTCGTGGTCGGTGGCGTCGGCGATGATCACCGTGATGTTGTCCGGACCGCCGCCGCGCAGCGCGAGCTGCACCAGCCGCTCGACGCACTGCTGCGGGTCGGTGTACTCCCGCAGGGTCTCGCCGATGGTCTCGGCGCTCACCACGCCGGAGAGGCCGTCGCTGCAGATGAGGTACCGGTCGCCGGGCAGCACCTGGCGCACCGAGTACTCCGGGTCGATGTCCCGGCCGTCGAGAGCTCGGGTCAGCAGCGACCGCTGCGGGTGACTGCTCGCCTCCTCGGCGCTGATCCGGCCCTCGTCGACGAGCATCTGGACGTACGTGTCGTCCTTGGTGATCTGCGAGAACTCACCATTGCGCAGCAGATAGGCCCGCGAGTCGCCGATGTGGACCATCCCCAGCTTGCTGCCGGAGAAGAGGGTCGCCGTCAGCGTGGTGCCCATCCCCTCCAACTGCGGGTTGGCGTCCACCGTGTCGCGGAGCTGTTGGTTGGCGGTGCCCACGGCCGAACGCAACGCGTCGACGAGAGCGTCCCCTGGGACGTCCTCGTCGAGCGGCGCCATGGCACCGATGACGATGTTGCTGGCGACGTCACCGGCGGCCATGCCGCCCATGCCGTCGGCAACGGCGAGTAGCCGCGGCCCGGCGTAGACGGAGTCTTGATTGCCGTCACGGATCAGACCGCGGTCGCTGTGGGCCGCATAGCGCAGGGTCAGAGTCATGGCCGTAATTCGAGGGAAGTGCGGCCGATCCGGATCGGCACGCCGAGGGGTACGGGGGTTGGTCCGGTGACCTTAGCGCGATCTAGGTACGTGCCGTTAGTCGAGCCGAGGTCCTCGACGAACCACTGGCCCTCGCGCGGCACGAGTCTCGCGTGCCGCGCGGAGGCGTAGTCGTCGGTGATGACCAGGGTGGAGTCCTCGGCCCGACCGATGGTGATCTGCGCTTCACCGAGGGTGATGCGGGTGCCGGCCAGCTGACCTGCGGTGACCACCAACTGGTGGGCCGCCCTGCCCCGCTTCACCTTCGCCGGTTTGGCCGCCTGCCCCGTCGAGGCGCCAACCGCGCGTGGTGCCGCCACCAGGCGACCGGACCGTGCCCCCGCGAAGAGATCCCGACGGATCACGCCGACCACCGTGAACACGAAGATCCACAGCAGGATCAGGAACCCGAACCGGGCAACGGTGATGACCAGTGCCGGCAAGGCGGCTCAGCCGTCCACGCGGAAGGTCAGCGTCGTGGTGCCGAGCTGGACCATGTCACCCGGGTTGAGGGCGACGGCGGAGACCCGCTGCCCGTTGACCATGGTGCCGTTGGTGGAGCCCAGATCGGTCAGCACAACCTGGCCGCCATCGAAATCCAGCCGGGCGTGTCGCCGGGAGATGCCGACGTCGGGCAGGCGCAGGTTCGCCTGGTCGCCGCGACCGATCACCGTCGACCCCATCTGGAGCGGGTAGGTGCGTCCGTCACCGGAGACCAGCCGCACGTTGCGGCCGCCACCGTGCCCGGGCGGCGGGCCGTAGCCGCCACCCTGGTCGTACGCGGGGTAGGCGGGCGGGCCGGCGTCGTAGCCGGGCGCCGACACGGGGGCGACCTCGCCGCCGGTGTAGACCTCGGCGGTGACCCGGAACATTCCCGTGTCCAGGCCCTCTCCACGCTCGATCTCGACGATCACGTCGCCGTAGACCGTCCAGGCCTGCTCGCCGATGAACTCCGCCTGCGACTGGGCCAGCTCCTGGGCCAGCGCGGCGGCGTACGGCGCCAGACGACTGTGGTCGAACGGCGAGAGATCGATCACGTAGCGGTTGGGCACCAACGTGCGCCCACCGGCCAGGATCGCCTTGTGCGCCTCGGCCTCCCGCTGCATGGCGTTGAGGATCTCCACGGGGTGGACCACCCCTTTGAAGACCTTGGCGAAGGCCCCCTCGACCAGGCCTTCCAGACGCTTCTCGAAGCGTTGCAGCACGCTCACCGGCTCCTCCTCGGGTCCCGAGGACATGATGGTATCCGGCCGGCGCGCGCGCAGCTCACACGCCGCTCGGCCGGCTGCTCCCGGCCCGTTCGGAAGGACCGGGACTGCCGTGCTAATCTTTCGTCCGCCACGAACGGTAACCGCTCGTGGCGAGCGTCTGGGACAGCGTAGTATTCCCGGGGCCTGTTGGAGACAGCGGGTCCGGGGCGGTTACAGTGTCTCGGGTCGTGCCACGGGGATGTGGCGGAATGGCAGACGCGCACGGTTCAGGTCCGTGTGCCCGAAAGGGCGTGGGGGTTCAACTCCCCCCATCCCCACCACAAGACGAGGGCTCCGCGGAATGCGGGGCCCTTCCGTCATATCGGGGCGTGCCGGGCGTCACGCTATGCTCCGATGGTTTCTGCCTCCGATGGACCAGGAGTGGCGTGTGAGTGTCGCGTTGGTGACCGGGTCGGGCGGTCTGATCGGCTCCGAGGCGGTCCGGCACTTCGCCGGCCTCGGTCTGGACGTCGTCGGCATCGACAACGACATGCGTCGGTACTTCTTCGGTGCGGACGGCTCCACCTCGTGGAGCCTGGAACGGCTCGGCCGTGACCTGGGTAACTCCTACACCCACTTCGCGGTGGACATCCGGGACCGCGACGGTCTGGAGCAGGTGTTCAAGAAGTACGGCTCGAACATCGCCGTGGTGATCCACAGCGCGGCGCAGCCGAGCCACGACTGGGCGGCCAAGGAGCCGTACACGGACTTCGACGTGAACGCCGGCGGCACGCTCAACATCCTGGAGAACACCCGCCGCCACGCGATCGACGCGCCGTTCATCCACTGCTCGACCAACAAGGTCTACGGCGACCGGCCCAACAGCCTGCCGCTGATCGAGCTGGAGACCCGGTACGAGCTGCCCGAGGACCACCGCTGGTACCAGGGCATCACCGAGGAGATGTCGATCGACCACTCGCTGCACTCGGTCTTCGGCGCCTCCAAGGTCGCCGCGGACGTGATGGTGCAGGAGTACGGCCGCTACTTCGACATGAAGACCGCCTGCTTCCGGGGCGGCACCCTGACCGGCCCGGCCCACTCGGCCGCCGAGCTGCACGGGTTCCTGGCCTACCTGATGCGCTGCGTGATGGAGGGCCGGACGTACAACCTGTTCGGCTACAAGGGCAAGATGGTCCGCGACGCGATCCACTCCCACGACGTGCTGACCGCGTTCGAGGCGTTCTTCCGGTCGCCCCGCTCCGCGGAGGTCTACAACCTCGGCGGCGGCCGGCACTCGAACACCTCGCACATCGAGGCGTTCGCGATCGCCCAGGAGATCACCGGCCGAGAGGCGCAGATCAACTACGTCGAGCAGGCCCGCACCGGCGACCACCAGTGGTACGTGAGCAGCATGGCCCGGTTCGAGGAGCAGTACCCGGAGTGGAAGATCACGTACGACGTGCCGATGATCCTGCGGGAGATCTACGAGGCCAACGTGGACAAGTGGGTGCCACAGTCATGACGGCCAAGACCAAGCGCAACGTGCTCGGCGTCCTCGTCGACGCCACCGACTACGCCACGGCGACCGACGCCGTGGTGACCGCGGCGCACGAGCGGCGGCCACTCGCGCTTACCGCGTTGGCCGTGCACGGCGTGATGACCGGTGTGCTGGATCCCGCGCACAATGCCCGGCTCAACTCCTTCGACGTGGTCACCCCGGACGGACAGCCGGTGCGCTGGGCGCTCAACCTGCTGCACCACGCCGGGCTCACCGACCGCGTCTACGGGCCGACGCTGACCCTGCACGTGCTCTCCCGCTTCGCCGACGAGGGGCTGCCGGTCTACCTGTACGGCTCGACCGAGGAGACGTTGGCCAAGCTGATCCCGGCGCTGGAGCGGATGTTCCCCGCGCTGAAGATCGCCGGTGTGGAGCCGTCGAAGTTCCGCGCGGTCCAGCCGGGCGAGGACGCCGAGATCGCCGACCGGATCCGGTCCAGCGGCGCCCGGCTCGTCCTGGTCGGGCTCGGCTGCCCGCGCCAGGAGGTCTTCACGTACGCCATGCGCCCGCTGCTCGACATGCCGCTGATGGCGGTCGGCGCGGCCTTCGACTACCACGCCGGGCTGCTGCGCCAGCCCCCGCCGTGGATGCAGCGCGCCGGCCTGGAGTGGTTCTGGCGGCTCGGTCTGGAGCCGAAACGGCTCTGGCGCCGCTACGTGATCCTCAACCCCGCCTACCTGACCCGGCTCGCCGGTCAGAAGACCGGTCTGTGGAAGGCCCGCCCGCCGGCCCCGGCCACCGAGCGGCCGGCCACCTTCGCGGTCTGACCCCCGATCGGGTACGACACGAGGCCCCACCGGGATCGTCCGGATGGGGCCTCGTCCCTGGGGAACAGGTCAGACGGTCAGGGTCCAGCTGTTGATGTAGCCGGTGTCGGCCGAGTAGGTGTCGCGCACCTGAAGTCGCCAGGTGCCGTCGGCGGCCTCACCGGACACGTTGGCCGTGTACGTGGTGTTCACGTTGTCGGCGCTGTCCGAGGTGCTGCTGTTCTTCAGCCGGTACGCGCTGCCGTCCGGGGCGAGCAGGTCGATGACCAGATCACCGCGGTACGTGTGCACGATGTCCACCGCCACCGTGGAGGCCGACGAGGCGTTGCGCCCACAGCCGGCGATCGTGATCGAGCTGGTCACCGCCGCGCCGGCGTCCGGGATCGACACGTCGGTGCCGTTGGTGCCGGTGCAGCCGGTGGGCGGCGGCGGGGTGGTGCCGCCGCTACCCACGTAGAGCAACAGGTTCGGGGAGCCCGAGCCGGCGTTGGTCACCACATTGGGGGTCGCGTTGGCCACCAGTTGGTTGCGTACCTGCGCCGGGGTCCAGCCCGGGTTGGCGCTGGCTACCAGCGCCGCCGCGCCGACCACGTGGGGTGTGGCCATCGAGGTGCCGCTGATCGTGTTGGTCGCGGTGTTGCTCGTGTACCAGGCCGAGGTGATCGACGATCCCGGCGCGAAGATGTCCAGGCAGGTGCCGATGTTGGAGAACGACGACCGGGCGTCCGAGCTGGTCGTCGAGCCGACCGTGATCGCCTCCGCGGTACGCCCCGGCGAGGTGTTGCAGGCGTTCGCGCCGTTGTCGTTTCCGGCGGCGAGGCCGTACGTGACACCGGACGCGATCGAGTTGCGGACGGCGGTGTCCAGCGAGCTGTTCGCGCCGCCGCCGAGGCTCATGTTCGCCACCGCCGGCTTGATCGCGTTCTGGGTGACCCAGTCGACACCGGCGATCACACCGGCGTTGGTGCCACTGCCGGAGCAGTTCAGCACCCGTACGCCGACCAGTTGGACGCCCTTGGCCACCCCGTACGAGGATCCGCCGACGGTGCCGGCGACGTGCGTGCCGTGCCCGTTGCAGTCGTCGGCCGACCCGCCGTCCACGGCGTCGTAGCCGGAGGTGGCCCGGCCGCCGAAGTCGTTGTGGGTGAAGCGGATGCCGGTGTCGATGATGTAGGCGTGCACGTTGCTCGCCGTGTTCGGGTAGGTGTAGGAGCTGTCCAGCGGCAGGTTGCGCTGGTCGATGCGGTCCAGGCCCCAGGAGGGCGGGTTGGCCTGCGTTCCGGAGATCGACACCGTGTGGTTCTGCTCGACGTACGCGACGGCCGGGTCGGCGGCGATCCGTGCCGCCGCGCCCGCGCTGACGGTGACCTCGAAGCCACGCAGCGCCGTGCCGTAGGTGCGGGCGACCCTTCCGCCGTGCCGGCCGGTCAGCCGCTGCGCGGTGTCACCGACCCGGCTGGAGGTCACGGCGGTGTCCTTGAGGACGACGATGTAGCTGTCCGGCACGGCGGTGGCTCCACCGGCCTCCCGGACGACGCCGACGGGCTCGGCGGCCAGGGCCGGGGTGCCGACGGCCAGTACGGTCGCGGCGGTCACCCCGACCAGTACGGACCTGCGTGGAAGACCCATCTCCCTACCTCCCTCCGACCGGCGGCGAAACGCGACCACCGGTACCACATCGATCGACACTTGCCGATCGAGCCGAGAGTAGATCGATGAGGCCGGGCAGATAAACATGTCGAAACGTCCATCACGTCGATGGGATGTCCCCTACGGGCCCGGCTTCCGGGGCCAACGGGGGTCCGGCCCGGATTCGCCGCGCTCCCGGACGGGGAAGAGTCTCCGACATGGAGAGTCAGCTGACCATCGTGTTGCCGGTCGCCGCCGTCTGGCTGGCCGCCGGGGTCCTGGCCGACCGACTGCCCCGGCTGCGCGACGCGCGTGCGCTGCGTCGGCGTACCGGATGGTTGCTGGCGCTCGCGCTGGCGGGCGTGGCGCTGGTCGCGGCCGTGTCCATCGGCGGGCTGCTCAGCGCCGGCACCGCGCCGGTCGACCGGGCCGCCGTCGGGCTCACCCTCGCCACCGGCCCGGCGCTCGTGGTGGCCGTCTGCTCCGTACGACGGATCCGCCGCCTGCGGGCCGGGGCCGGCGCGTTCGACACCGCACCCGGGACACCCGCCCCGCACGGGCTGCGCGCCGCCGCGGCGCACCCGCTCATCGGGTTGCCGTTGCAGGTGACCGCCCTGGCGACGGTGCCGGCGGTGATCGCGGCGGCCGGCGCGGACCTCGGCGCCGAGCCCGGGGTCACCGGGCCGGCGATCACCGTCGGCGCACTCGCGGTGGCCGCGATCGGCGTCCGGCACGCGCTGCGGCACAGCCGGCTCACCGAGCGGGCTCAGCCCGCCGCGCCCCGGTCAGCGCGAGCGGCCGGACCCCTGCACGTATAGCAGCTCGAGGATCGCCCGGGTCGCCTCGAACCAGCGGTCCAGCCAGCCCGGCGGCGGGATGCTGCCCTTCGGCGGCAATTCCAGCAGCAGGCCGCGCAGCAGCGGGTGGTCGGCCAGCGAACCGGCCGGCTCCATCGGCCAGCCGGTCGGCGGGAACGACGGCTCGACCAGCGGGTTCGGGTCCAGCGACGGCAGCGAGAGCGGCGCGTCGGCCACCTCCTGGGCCGTCGCCTCCCGCCCGTCCAGCTCCTGGTCGGTCGAGACCACCTCGGTCAGTACGGTGTCCCGACGCGCCCCGCGGTACTTGCCACCGAACCGCTCCGGCTTGCCCGGACCGTTGGTGAGGTTCTCTGAACCGATCGTCGTCATCCGTCTCGCCTGCCTCGCTCGGGTGCGGGTCGGTGCGGCGGGTCGTCGACCAGCGCCGTACCGACCGGTTCAACGAGGCGGACCCGCTGTGGCGACGGGAATCCCGGCGGAACCTCACCGGGCCCGGCCGTTCGCTGCGGGTCGGCGGCGCTCCGGGACACGGAGGGTCCCCGCCCGGTCGGGACCGGACGGGGACCTCGACTGCTCACTCGGTCAGACCGAGCCCAACACACCATCCCTGGTGCCGGCGACAAAGGCGTGCCAGTCGCCGGGAGCGAAGACCAGGGCCGGGCCGGCCTTGTCCTTCGAGTCCCGCACTCCGACCGCCCCGGTCACGTACGCCACCTCCACACAGTTGTCGCAGTTCGGCCCGCTCTTCGAGCTCTTGAACCACGTCGCCTGCGTCAGGTCCACGGGGAACCCCTTGGTCGCCATCTCGGCTCCTCTGCCAGTTTTGCGATGTGTGCGATGGACTCCTCTGGACGAATGGCCGCAGCGCGGATGTGATCGAAGATGAAGCTGTACTTCTGCAGTTCGTCGCTCTTCTCAAGGAAAAGCCCACCCGTGGCGTTCTCCGCGTACACGACATCCGGATCACCGGGCTCGGGAAAACTGAGGATCGTGAAGGTCCCGTCCATGCCGGCGTGCGCACCCACCTCGAAGGGGAGGATCTGGAGCGTCACGTTCGGCAACTCGGCCACCTCGACCAACCGCCTGAGTTGGCCGCGCATCACCTCGTCCCCGCCCACCGGCCGACTTACCACCGCCTCATCGAGCACCACCCACAGATCGACCGGATCGTCCTGGGTCAACAACGACTGACGGCCCAGACGGACACGCACCCTCTGGTGTACCTGATCGGCGGTGAAGTCCGGACGGGCGGCTCGGATCATCGCCCCGGCGTACTCCTCGGTCTCCAACAGGCCCGGAACGACCTGCTGTTCGTACGCCCGGATCGAACTCGCCGCCGCCTCCAGCCCGACGTACGCCCCGACCAGCACCGTGCTGTACGGGTGCCACCAGCCCTTCTGCCGCGCCTCCCGGGCGATCTGGACGAGTTCGTCGCTCTCGGCACCCACGACGCCGTAGATCCTCAGCATGTCCCGCACGTCGCGCGGGGTGGCCGTGGTGTGCCCCGTCTCGATCCGGGAGATCTTGGACGCCGAGCACTCCAACTGCTCGGCGACAACCTCGATGGTGATCCCGGCCGACTCCCGCTGCCGGCGCAGCTCGGCGCCGAGCCGCCGCCGTCGGATCGTCGGGCTGCGCCGCTCACTCATTGCGCGGCCTCGGAGTCTCTGGTCCTCGCCGCTGGTTGCTCGACCCCACTCTCGGGCTACCTCCGGTCGACGCGCCACTGGCTGCCGCTCACCGGGGGCGCGACCGTCGACCGGCGAGCGTTCGCGACGAGGGGTGGTGCCGGTCATCGGCCGGCCGCGACGGGCGAAACCGGCCCTCAGTGTGCCGTCCGTACGCGGATGGCTTCAAGCGCCGCTTTGCGTGGCGGACTCACGTATCGGCAAAAGTCGACGTGCAACTTGCATGAAGCACGTCGCTGATGCAGTCTGTCCGTATGGCACGGATCACTCAGCGTCTCCGTCTGCTCTCCGGGTGTGGTGACCCCACCGACCCCGGATGGCCGGGCGGGGCGCGGGCCCGGCCGGCGCCACTCAGACCTGCGCCGGGGTGATGACCCCACCGCTGCAAGCCAGCTGACTGCGGCGGTGGGCGCGGTTCCCGGAAGCAGTCAGGTGATGGTCGGGTGGCGGCACGCCACCAGCGGGTACGGCCCGACCACCATCACGCACCAACCGGTCCACGAGGCGCGATCCCGTCACCGGGCCGAGACATCCCAGACCAGTCACCCGCCGGCACGACGCCGGCTCTCCCTCCCCAGGAGCCCATGTGCTTCCCCGCTCCGGTGACGTTCTGCACGTGACTCGCGCGGCGAGTGTCCAGTTCCTCAGGCCGATCATGTTCCGGGTGATCCGGGTGCTCGACTGGCCGACCTACGACGGTTGGCTCTGGCTCGACGGCTACGAACTCAACGCCGCCGGCGATGCCGTCAA
The DNA here is from genome assembly GCF_042872525.1 of Micromonospora sp. NPDC005254. NCBI lineage: Bacteria > Bacillati > Actinomycetota > Actinomycetes > Micromonosporales > Micromonosporaceae > Micromonospora > Micromonospora sp. NPDC005254. The sequence goes on from NZ_JBIAKM010000004.1 coordinate 411,613, forward strand.
CCGACGGTCGATCTTCGTACAGCGGGAAGGGCTGCGACAGGTGCAGGCCGCGCCGGAGCCCCGCCCGCACACCGTACGGACCCGACGACCGGTCGCCCGTACGCCGGTCAGAGTCGGCTGACCAGCGCGAACCGCCGCGGGTAGGCGTGCCGTCGCCATAGAATCGGTACGCCCACCCCGGCATGTTCCACCGCACGTCCAGGACCCTGAGCCTGGGATGGTCATGGTCAATCAGCCCGCCGTGCGGCGGCACCACCGCTCCCGTATCACCTACGCTCTCGGACTGCTCGCTCTCCTCGGCGCCGTGACCACCATCGTGGTCCTGGTCCGCGACCCGGCGTTGTCGTCCACCCGGCTGGCCGTTCCGGTGCCGGCTCCGGAGATCACCGTGGTCGACGCCGACCCGCCCGCCGACGAACCCGGCTGGATCAGCGCCGATGCCCCCGACGGACGCGTCGGAGCGTCCGACCCGGCCGGCCCGGCCGCCGGGGCCGGCGCCGGCGGTCAGTCCGACGGACCGCAGGAACTCAGCGACGCCGCACCGGCGGGGCACACCGCCACGGACGTCCGCCGCTCGCTGTTCTGGTCCGGGATCTTCGGCCTCACCATCTCGCTCGCCGGCCTCGGCCTCGTCGGCACCCGCCGCCGGATGTGGTGAACATCGGTCACGGCGTGGTCGTCACCGTCGGGCTCGGGCTGGTCGGGCTGGTTGCGGTCGAGGGCCGCGCCTGGGAGATCACCAGCAGCACCTCCTCGTCGGTCCGCACCGTCGCGCCGGCCTCCGGATCGGTGCTGACCACCGTCCCCGGCGGCAGCTCGGACGGGCGGTACACCACTCGGTAGCTCAGGCCGAGCCGGTCCAGCAGCCTCTCGGCGGTGGCCTGCGGCAGGCCGGCCAGCGGTGGCACCGGTAGCCGCGCTTCCTCGGTGGTCGCCGCCGGGCTGCTCGGCGTCGCGCTGCTGGGCGCCGCCGAGGTCGGGGCGCTGCTGCTCGGCGGGGCGCTGGCACTGGCCGGCGGGACAGACGGCGTCGCCGGGTTGTCGGGGTCGTCGTCCCGGGCGTTGAGCACCACCCACAGAGCCGCCCCGAGCAGCCCGGCGAGCAGCAGAGCGAGTACGCCCCAGAGGATCGGCAGCCACCAACGCCGGCCACCCTGCTCCTCGACGTACCAGTCCGCAGTCGGTTCGGCCGGTCGGGGCGCGCGCACCTCGGCCCGCCCGGACCACGGCGGCGGCGTCGACCGCTCCACCGGCATCCGCGCCGTCCGGTCACCCGACGGCTCCGCGGCGGCCCGGTCGATCGGCATCGTCTCGTCCGGCGACCCACCACGACCAACCGAAACAGCCCGGTCGATCGGCATCGTCTCGTCCGGCGACGCGGTGCGGTCCGGCGGCTGCGGCCGGTTGCCGCCGGGGGGCGGCAGGGGGCGCGTACGGTCGTCCTCGGGCTCCCCGGCGGGCGGCTCCTGGCGGTCGTCGCTCATCGCACGTCCTTTCCCGAACCGGGCGGGCGCCGTGGCCCTCGACCGTCAACCTAACCGCCCACGTCGACATCGGCCGGTATCGGTGCCGCGAGCCGCGTGCCGCAGTCGGGTCAGCTGGTGTCCGACGGGCCAGGCCGGGTGCGTCGACGCCGCAAGCGGTGCGGGTCAGAGGGTGGGCTTCACGGTCGGCTGGCTCGGCGGGGGCGCCGCCCCGCACCAGATGCTCACCTCGTCGTTCCAGCGGGCCGGGCCGTCCTCGGCCGGCTCCTGCCGGCTGACCTTCCCGCTGCGCCCACTGCGGTAACGCGGGTAGAGCCCCTCCTCGACCAGCTCATCGGCGGCCTCGGCGCAGTCGTCGCCGACCACGTCCGGCACCTCGGCGGCGGGGGCCGGACCGGCCACCTGGAGCTGGACAGTGGTGCCCCGGGCCACCTCGGTGCCCACGGCCGGCGAGGCGCTCTCCACCGTGCGGCCGGTGCCGCCGCCGAAGACCAGACGCCAGCCCAACCGCTGCTTACGCAGCATCTCGCGGGCCTGCACGAAGTCGGCGCCGACCACCGGTGGCACGGTCAGCCCGGTCCCCTTCGTCGTGGAGGCGGTCGTCCGTGGGGCGGACGGCGTGGTCCGGCCGGTGGTCGGCCGGGACGAGGTGGCCCGGCCGGTCGGCGTACCGGCCGTGGTGGCCACCGCCTGCGGGTTCGCCGGAGATTCGCCATCGTCGCCGGCCAGCAGCCAGCCACCTGTCGCACCGACCACGGCCAGCAGCACCGCGACCAGCCCGCCACCGAGCAGCACGCTGGCCCGGCTTCCACCGCCGCCGGCCTGGCCGCCGGCGGAATCCTGCCGACCCGTGTTCGCGTCCGTCATACCGCCCACCGCCTCATCACCGGCGACCGTACCGTTAGCCGCCCATCACGTTGTGCCGACGGTCCATACCGGCGGGTCACCACGACTCGCCGCACCGACGACGGGACGTTACGCTGCCCGGCATGGCCAGACGGGGCTGGGGAGTATCGATCGTGACGGCGATCGGGGTCGCTGCCGGCGCGGGCGCCGCGCAGCTCGGCTTCGGCTACGGGCTCGGCGTCATCACCTGGACGCCCACCGACGCCGGGGCCAACGACACGGCCTGGGCGGATGGCCTCGCCTGGGCCAGCTGGCTCGCCGCCAGCTCGACAGTGCTCGGCGCGGTCTGCGCGCAGCGACTGCACCAGCGTGCCGTACCCCCAGCGGTTGACCAGCCGGCCACCGGCGCCGAGCCGACGGCACCCGCCCCGGCGACCGAGACGGCGCTGCCGCAGCCGGCGGCGCCCGACGAGGGACGGCCGGCCCGGGTCGAGGGCGCCGAGGCGGCGCGGGCCCGGCCGACCTCGGCGGTCGATCGATCGGCACCGGTGGCCGACACGCCGCCCGACGAGCCCGGCGGCCTGTTCCGCAGGCTGTCGCTGGCGCTCGGCGCCGGGCTCGGTGGACTGGTCACCGTGCTGCTGGTCGCCGTACCGGCCCGGGTCGCCGCGGGTGCCGACAGCGGCACGCCGCAACGGGTCGCCGCCCTGCACGCGGTGCTGGGCATTCTGATCGGCGTGTTCGTCGCGCTCTGGGCGCTGCGCTCCCGCACCGCCGCGCTGAACGTCACCGCGACGGCCGCCTGGCTCTGGCTGCTCGCGGTGGTCTCGGTCATCGACGGGGTACGCGTCGGGCGCGGGCTCACCGGCGCTCAGCTCGGCACCTGGCAGCTCGACCCGGACCACGCGCGGTACTGGATCGGGGGCCAGCTCTACTGGCCCGGCGCGCTGCTGGCGCTCGTACCCGCGCTCCTGATCGGTGCGCTCGCCGCTCGGGGCGCCGCGCGGTCGGACGGGCACCGGATCGGCGCGGCGGCCTCCGGCGCGGCCGGTCCGCTGCTCGTCGCGCTCGCCTACCTGACCACGGTGCCGCGCTGGGTCACGCTGGGGCCCGCACAGTTCTCCACCCAGCTCATCGCCCCGTACGCGGTGATCGCCGGTGTCGGCGGCTCGGTGCTGGCCGCCGTCCTCGCCGAGCGGGCCGGCCGCAGGCGCGTTGCCCACCGACGGTCAGCCGCCGCCGGCACGCAGCCCGCACCGACCGCCCCGATGGAGCCCGATCCGACCACCCGCCCGGGCGCTCGGATCGGCAGCACCTCGGCCGGCGCGACCGTACCGACTCCCGGTGGCCGGGCGACCGGCGCTGGGCCGGACGGCGACGGGCCGGCGACGGACACCTCGACCGGTACGGCGCCTCGGCGCGGCAGGACCACGTCGCCGGTGACCAGGTCGGAGGCCCGGTCGGGCGATGCGAACGCCGCACCCCGGGTACCGACGCCTCGGCCGTCCCCGGACGACACGGCTCTGGCCGAACCCGCCACCACCGGGCCGACCGAGGACCCGGCACCCCGGCGTGCCCGTCCGCCCCGGAGGAGCACCCGCCCCACCGACTGACTCCCGGTCCGACCCCGCCGGCGGGTTGCGCTCAGTCGACGGGCCAGGTGTGGACCGGTTCGTTGGAGCGCTGGAGTTCCGCGTAGCGCTGCACCATGTGGTGCAGGGCGGCGCTGCGGTCCATGCCCCGGTGGCGCTCCGCCGCCCAGACCGCCTCGGTCTGCCAGACGGCGCCGTTGCGGCCGGTACGACAGCGTTGCTCGATGATGCCGAGCAGCCGGTCCCGCTGCGCCGGGTCGACGCCGAACCCGTCCAGGCCGGTCGCGGCGACGGGCAGCAACTGCTCCAGCACCAGCTTGGTGACCGGTACGTCACCGAACCGGGGCCAGTGCAGCACGGCGTCCAGACCACGTCGGGCCGCCGCGTGGAAGTTCTCCTCGGCCGAGCTGAAGGTGAGCTGACTCCAGATCGGCCGGTCCGCCTCGGCCAGACCACGGACCAGCCCGAAGTAGAAGGCCGCGTTGGCAAGCATGTCCACCACCGTCGGACCGGCGGGCAACACGCGATTTTCCACCCGCAGGTGCGGGCGGCCGTTCATGATGTCGTAGACCGGGCGGTTCCAGCGGTAGACGGTGCCGTTGTGCAGCCGCAGCTCGCCCAGTTGGGGCACTCCGCCGGCGTGCAGCACCTCCACCGGGTCCTCGTCCTCGCAGATCGGCAGCAGCGGCGGGAAGTACCGCACATTCTCCTCGAACAGGTCGAAGATCGAGGTGATCCACCGCTCACCGAACCAGACCCGGGGGCGTACGCCCTGAGCCTTGAGTTCTTCCGGGCGGGTGTCGGTGGCCTGCTTGAACAGGGCGATACGGGTTTCGGCCCAGAGTTGGCGGCCGTACAGGAAGGGCGAGTTCGCTCCGACCGCCACCTGCACACCGGCGATGGCCTGGGACGCGTTCCAGTAGTCGGCGAAGCTGTCCGGCGCGACCTGGATGTGGAACTGGAGACTCGTGCAGGCCGCCTCGGGGGCGATCGAGTCGGTGTGCGTCTGCAACTGCTCGACGCCACGGATGTCGAGTTCGATGGCCTCGCCCCGGGCGCCGACGATCTGGTCGTTGAGCACCCGGTAGCGCTCGTTGGTGGAGAGATTGTCCTCGACCAGGTGACCCTCGGTGAGGGTGGGCAGAATGCCGACCAGGACGATCTTCGCGTCGGACTTGGCCGCGCGCTCGTCGGCCCGGGTGAGGCTGCTACGCAGGTCGTGTTCGTAGTCGGCGAGACCGGCGCCCTCGATCAGTCGGGGTTCGGCGTTCAACTCCAGGTTGAACTGCCCCAGCTCGGTCTGGAACAGCGGATCGGCGATGTCGGCGAGGATCTCCTCGTTGCGCATCGCCGGCTCGGCCCGCGAGTCGACCAGGTTCAGCTCGATCTCCAGGCCGGTCATCGGCCGGTCGGCGTCGAACCCGAAGTCGTCGAGCATCAGGGCGAAGACGTCCAGACACCGCCGGACCTTCTGCCGGTAGCGGACGCGGTCCTCCCGGGTGAAGGCGCCCTGCGAGACGTCCCTGCCCATGTGTCCTCCCGACAACCGGCGCGGTCGGGATCCTGCCGTCCCGGAAAGCGCATTGTGAACCATCCACGTTAAGAGCGCTCGCCTGGCCAGGGCCAGAGGCCGACGACGGTGATCCGACGCTGGCCGGAGCGGATGCGCTCGTGGCGCCATCTCTACCCCGTCGCTGCCGCGCCGGACCCCGTGGCGGTGCCAACAAGTCGTGACAATTCACACGCCCTCGGTACGGACGACGCCGGGCCCGCGCCGACGTGCGGCGCGGGCCCGGCGTACCGGTGATCCGTGGGATCAGGCCTGGCGGACGGCCTCGCCCTCGATCTCGATCTTGATCTTCTTGCCGACCAGCACGCCACCGGTCTCCAGGGTGACGTTCCAGGTCAGGCCGAACTCCTCGCGGTCGATCTCGGTGCTCGCGGAGAAGCCGAAGATGTCCTGGCCGAACGGGCTGCGACCCACGCCCTCGAACTCGACCTCCAGCTCCACCGGACGGGTGACGTCCTTGATCGTCAGCTCACCGGTGAGCACGAACTCGTTGCCGCGGCGGGACTTGACGCCGGTGCTGCGGAACTCCAGGGTCGGGTACTTCTCGACGTCCAGGAACTCGGGGCTGCGCAGGTGCGCGTCCCGGTCGCCCTGGGTGGTGTCGATGCTGGCACCCTGGATGGTGGCGACGACCGAGGACTGCAGCGGGTCCTCGGCGACGGTGATGGTGGCGGTCGCCTCCTTGAACTCACCGCGGACCTTGCTCACCATCATGTGCCGGGCGACGAAGCCGACCCGCTTGTGCGCCGCGTCCAGCACGTAGGTGCCGGCCGTCGGGATGGTGAGGCCGTCCCAGTCGCGGGTAACCGCATCGATGCTGCTGGTCATGCTGGTGTCCTCCAGAAGATTGTTTAGTAGCCCAACGACTGCTTGAGCAAATATAACCGCAACAACATTCCCTCTGTCAAGGACTGGTAGGGTTAACGAGTGACCAACGTGTTCGACGACCCCCGGATCACCGCGGTTGGCCTCCTCTACGAGGTCCACGCCGGGCTCTCGGCCCGGTTCGCCGCCCAACTCGAGGAGCACGACCTCTCCACGGTCGAGTTCGAGGTGATCACTCGACTGGCCCGCTCACCCGGTAACCAGCTGCGGATGACCGACCTCGCCGCGCAGACGTCACTGTCCACCAGCGGGGTGACCCGTGTGGTGGACCGGATGGAACGCGACGGGCTGCTCACCCGCCGAGCCTGCCCGAACGATCGCCGCAGCTCGTACGCGGTGGTCACCGCGGCCGGCATGCAGCGGCTCGACGAGACGCTGCCCGGCCATCTGCGGATCATCGAGCAGTGGTTCACCGGCCAGCTCGACCCCGAGGCTCTGGCGGCACTGCTCGACGGCCTGCGCCGAGTGCGGGACGCCGTCCATCCCGGTGCCACCGCCGGCAGCACCGACCAGGAAGTGGCCGACGACTGCGACCCGGCCTGACCGTTGACACCCGGGCCTGACCGACCGTGGCCGCCCGACCTCACCGGACGGCGGCCACCCGTGTCGCCAGCGGCGGTCGAGCCGTGTCGGGGCGACGTCCGGGCGGTCGACCGAGGCGTGCGGCGGGTGCCGGCAGCACCGGCAGAAAGACCGGCAGAACTGACTTTGCAGACCGGACAAACCTCTTGAAGAGCACCTTCCACCCCGGCAGCGGTGGCAGGCTTTCGTCCACCGGGGAATCACCGGGGGGTGACGGCGCGGGCGAACAGCGAGGGGTAGCACCAAGGGGGCTCTTCGCTCGCGCCACTCTCCATCGGGCCGGCCACCGACGGGCGCCCAACTAGCGCTCGACGGACCCGCCCCGCGCGGCCATCAGCGCATAGAGCAGCCCGGACTCCTGCGGCAGCAACCGGATGCCACTCTCCTCGCAGACCCGGTCGAGACGATCGAGAACCGCCGGGTCCGACGTGCTCGCGGCGAGGCCCACCAGCGCCTCCACCACGTCCCGCCGATCGTGACCGGCCTCGGCAGCGGCGGCGAACCACTCCGCCGCCAGTTCCCGGTCACCCCGGTGCAGTGCCAGGTTCCCCTCGATCAGCGCACAGATACCCGCCTCCGGCCCGCCCCAGGACAACACCGTGTCGTCCGAGCGCGGTCGCGGGAGTCCGACCCGCTCCACCCACTGCTGGCCCGCCACGACAACTGTCGCCTCGGCGCCCCCCGCGCGCAGCTCGGTCAGCACCTCGGTCGCCTCCGTGGCACGCCCGTCCTGCGCGAGCGCCAATCCGACCGTCCCGAGCACCCGCCGTCGATGCCCCGGGTCACCCAACTCGAACAGTGCCGACGCCGCGCGCCGGCCCTGGTCGACGGCATCGGCGTACCGGCCCTCCAGGCGGGACACCTCGGCCCGGTTGGCCCAGGCCAACACCCGCAACCGCTGCTCACCGCCCTCGGCGGCGAGCCGGTCCACGGCAGCCAGCCGACGGCGTGCCGCGCCCAGGTCACCGATGCGGATCTCGTGCCAGGCGAGGCTGTTCTGCGCCACCGCCAGCTCCCGGGTCCGCCCGTTGCGGGCGGCGAGCCGGAGCACCGCCTCGGCCTGCTCCCGGGCCTCGTCGTGCCCGCCGACGGTGGTCAGCAGCGCGCCGAGCACGCTGCGCGCCTCCAGCTCGCCGGTCACGTCGCCGGCCTGTCGGAACGCCTCCAACGCGGCCCGCGCCGTCGGCAACTCGTCGACCTCGGCACCGTGCTCGGCGGCGAGCCGGGCCACCCCGAGGCTGGCCCAGCCGCGAAGGATCGGGTCCGCGTCCGCGGTTCGGGGGTCGGCCAGCAACCGCCGCAGCCACTGCCGCCCGGCGACATCGCGCCCCCGGAAGCGCCACCAGCGGGGCAGGCAGGCCGCCAGACGGAGCGCGGTCAGCGGGTCGTCGGTGGCCGCGTGGGCCAGCGCCGTGCTGATGTCGCTGCTCACCTCGTCGAGCCGGTGCACGGCGTCGAGCATCCGGGGGCCGGCCAGGTCGGAGGCGGTCCGCGCCACGAGGCGGGCGACCACCTCCGCATGCCGACGCCGTACGCAGGTCAGCTCACCACTGCCCACGGCCTGCTCGATGGCGAAGTCACGAACCGCGTCGAGCAGGCGGAACCGGAACGGCCCGGTGCCGCGAACGCTCAGCAGGCCGAGCTCGACGAGGCGGTCCAGCAGCGGGACCGGATCGATGGCGACCGTACCGTCCCGGTCGGCCTCGTCGGCGAGCATCTCCTCGGCCAGCTCCACCGACCACCGGTTGCCGAACATGGCAAGCCGCCGCAGCGCGTCGCGCTCATCCGGCGCGAGCAGTCGGTAGCTGGTCGCCACCGCGTCCCGCAGGGTCACCGCCACCGCCGCCCGGGTGGCATCGGTGGCATACGGGCGGCGGGTGGCCGCCTCCGGCCCGTCCCAGCGGTTACGGGCCGCCGGGTCGGCCGAGGTGGTCAGGTCGAGCACGCGATCGCCGTACCGATCGAGCAGTTCGGTGAGGTCGAGCAACCGGCCCCGGGCGGCCATCAGCTCGATGGCCAGCGGCAGGCCGCCCAGCCGACGGACCAGGGCGGCCAACGCCGGCAGCTCGTCCGGAGTCGGCGGCTCCCGACGGACCTGGGCGAGCCGCGCGGTGAACAGCGCGACCGCCGGCCACGAGCCGAGCGTGGCCGGCCCGGAGTGCTCGGCGTCCGGCGGCGGCACCTCGAGCGGGGCTAACGGCCAGACCCGTTCACCGGGCAGCCCGACCGGGTGCCGTCCGGTGACCAGCACCCGCAACGACGGCAGCACGATGCCCAGCCGGTGCAGGGTCTCGGCCACCGGGCCGGGGGCGCGCTCGACCGCGTCCATGACCAGCAGTGCCGGCCGTCCGGCGAGCCGGGCGACGAGTTCCGGCAGCCGGGCCGCGCCGAGGACGGTCATCGTGGCGGCGAGCACGTCCGGTCCGTCCGAGCCCTCGCCGACCAGCACGCCGGCCACACCGCCCGGATGTGCGCGGGCGGCTGCGTGGGCAACGGCGAGCGCGAGCGCGGTCTTGCCGACCCCGGCCAGCCCGACCAGGCTCACCAGTCGGGGGCCGCGTTCCGCGGTCAGCATTCCGGCCAGCTCGGTGACGTCGCGGTCGCGGCCGATCAGGGCTACCGGTGGGGGGAGGGCCACCCGAGCGGCGGCCCGGGCGGCTCCGGCTGTGGACGTGACACCGGCGCCAACCCCGAGCGTGCCCGAGATGACGTCCGGCCGGGGCGACTCACCGCCGGCGGCGCCGCGGGCCGTCGCCAGGAACGCCGCCCGGGTCGCGCCGGCCAACTCCAACGCCGTGGCCAGCAACTCGACTGTGGTGCGCTGCGGCCGGACCGACCGGCCGCGCTCCAGGTCCCGCACCGTCCGCACGCCGACCCCGGCACGGGACGCCAGCTCCGCCTGAGTCAGGCCGGCCGCGCGCCGGTGCGCACGCAGCAGTTCCGGCAGCCCGCTACGACCGGCCGGGCTCCGCGACCGATCATGCTCCGGAGTCATGGCCACGAAGAGTACGGATCGACTCCGACCATCGGCAGTCGAACGTCGGTCTGCCGACGTCCGCTCGCCGAAAATCCGACAGCCGAACGGCTGGCCGGCCCACGACGGCAAGCCGGCGTCAGACAGCAAGCCGGCGTCGAACGGCCGGCCGGTGGCAGACGGCCGGCCGGTGGCGGGCAGGGAGAGGCGGAGCGGGACCGGGCCGCGTCCAGGTGTGGTGTGGGTGGTTCAGAGACCCAGGTCGCGGGCGATGATCATGCGCTGCACCTCGCTGGTGCCCTCGCCGATTTCCAGGATCTTGGAGTCCCGCCAGAACCGGGCGACCGGGTACTCGTTCATGAAGCCGTACCCGCCGTGGATCTGGGTCGCCTCCCGGGCGTTGTCCACCGCGATGGTGCTCGCGTGCAGCTTCGCGATGGCGGCCTGTCGCTTGAACGGCTCACCGGCCAGCATCCGGGCGGCGGCGTCGTAGTAGGCCAGCCGGGCGGTGTGCGCCTTCAGCTCCATGTCGGCGATCTTGAACTGGATGGCCTGGTTGGCGCCGATCGGGCGGCCAAACGCCTCCCGCTCCTGCGCGTACTTGATCGACTCGTCGACGCAGCCCTGCGCGAGGCCGACGGCCAGTGCGGCGATCGCGATCCGGCCCTCGTCGAGGATCCGCAGGAACTGGGCGAACCCTCGGCCGCGGGCACCGAGGAGGTTGGCGGCGGGCACCCGACAGTCGTCAAAGGTCAACTCGTGGGTGTCCGAGGCGGTCCACCCGACCTTGGAGTAACCGGGGGCCACCGTGAATCCGGGCGTACCGGTGGGCACGATGATCGTCGACAGCTCCTTGGAGCCGTCCGCGTTCATGCCGGTCACGGCGGTGACGGTGACCAGGGCCGTGATGTCGGTCCCCGAGTTGGTGATGAACGCCTTCGACCCGTTGATCACCCACTCGTCGCCGTCCAGCACGGCGCGCGTCTGGGTGCCGGCGGCGTCGGATCCGGTGCCCGGCTCGGTGAGACCGAAACCGGCCAGCGCCTCGCCGCTGAGCAGCTTGGGCAGCCAGGTCGCCTTCTGCTCCTCGGTGCCGAAGCGGTAGATCGGCATCGCGCCCAGTGAGACCGCCGCCTCCAGCGTGATAGCCACGCTGGAGTCGACCCGGGCCAACTCCTCCAGGGCCAGGCAGAGCGCGAAGTAGTCGCCGCCCATGCCGCCGTGCTCCTCGCCGAAGGGCAGGCCGAACAGGCCCATCTTGCCCATCTGCCGGATCACCTCGTACGGGAAGGTGTGCTGCTCGTAGTGCTCGGCGATGACCGGGGCGACCACCTCGCGGGCGAAGTCCCGCACGCTCTCCCGCAGCGCCGTTTGTTCGTCGGTGAGCCGGAAGTCCATCTCATCCTCCTGTGTGGACGGCCGCCCCGGCGCTCGTGACGCCGCAGGCGGATCGCTGTGGGGGTGGGGCGAGGGTCAGACCGGGGTCACGCCGTGCCGACGCCGGGAGAAGTGCCGGTCCTTGGTACGCGCAGCGGCGAAGCGGCGGACCAGCTCGCCACGCAGGTCGTGCGGCTCGACGATGGCGTCCACCACCAGCTCGCTGGCGAGCCGGACGACGTCGATGTCCTGCTCGTACTCGGCCCGCTTGGCGGCCACGAAGGCGGCCCGCTCGTCCGCGTCCTCGATCGCCGCGATCTTGTTGGCGTAGACGGCGTTCACGGCGGCCTCGGCGCCCATCACCGCGATCTTCGCGGTGGGCAGCGCGATTGTCGCGTCCGGCTCGAAGCCGGGGCCGGCCATCGCGTACAGGCCGGCGCCGTACGCCTTACGGACCACCACGCAGATCTTCGGGACGGTCGCCTCTGAGATCGCGGTGATCATCTTGGCGCCGTGCCGGATGATGCCCTGCTTCTCCACGGCGCTGCCGACCATGAAGCCGGGTACGTCGCTGAGGAAGAGCAGCGGCACGTTGAACGCGTCGCAGAGCTGCACGAACCGGGTCGCCTTGTCGGCCGAGTCGACGAAGAGCACGCCGCCCTTGAACATCGAGTTGTTGCCGAGCACGCCGACGACCTGGCCGTCGAGGCGGCCGAACCCGATGGTCAGCTCCTTGGCCCACAGCGCCTGGATCTCGAAGAAGGAGCCCTCGTCGAGCAGGCCCTTGACGTACCGCCGCATGTCGAACGCCTGCCGCTCGCTGGCCGGCACGAGCGCGGCCAGGTCGGCCTTCGCGGGCGCGGCGACCGCCGGCGCGGCCGGCGGCGCCTGGGTCCAGTTCGCGGGCAGGTACGACAGGTAGGTCTTCACCACGTCGAGCGCGTCGGCCTCGGTCTTGCAGAGGAAGTGCCCGACGCCGGACTCGGCGGTGTGCACCTTGGCGCCGCCCATCGCCTCCAGGGTGGTCTTCTCCCCGGTGACCATCTCGACCATCCGGTCGGAGCCGAGATACATGCTCGCGTTGCCGTCGACCATGGCGACCACGTCGCAGAACGCCGGAATGTACGCCCCACCGGCGGCGCTCGGGCCGAACAGCGCGCAGACCTGCGGGATCGAACCCGAGGCGCGGACCTGGTTCCAGAAGATCTTGCCGGCGCCACGCCGGCCGGGGAAGAGGTCGACCTGGTCGGTGATCCGGGCGCCGGCGGAGTCGACCAGGTAGACCATCGGCACGCCGGCGCCGTACGCCCGCTCGATGATCCGGATGATCTTCTCGACGGTCCGGGCGCCCCAACTGCCGGCCTTGACGGTGGAGTCGTTGGCCATCAGGCAGACCTGCCGCCCGTCGATGGTGGCGGTGCCGGTGACCACGCCGTCGGCGGGCAGCCCGTCGGCGAGCGCGTTGGCGTAGAGGCCGTCCTCGACGAACGAACCCTCGTCGACCAGCAGCGCGACGCGTTCGCGGGCGAAGAGCTTGCCCTTGGCCTCGTTGGCCGCGTGGTATTTGTCCGCGCCGCCGGACCGGGCCCGCTTGCGCAGTTGCTCCAGCGCCTCACCGTCGAGCGTCACGCCGACTCCCTCGCCCGTACTGACCTGAACGATCGTTAGGCTATCGCATTCGCGCACCTCCCGGCGACCCACGACCGGCCGACGCTTCTTCGAACGAAACATTGAAATCTATTAATCTCTGTGGATAGGCTCCTGGCACCCCCTCCCGGATAAGGAGTCAGCGATGACCTCACGACTCGGTCGGCTCGCCGTCGCGTTTGTCGCGACGGCAGTTGCCACGCTCGGCGTCACGGTCGCCAACCCCGCGCCCGCGTCCGCCGCGATGACCATCTGCTACAACACCAGCCAGGCAGGCGCCTACGCCGGCACCGCCAACCAGGCCGCCTCGATCTGGAACAACGCCACCACGAACCTGACGCTTACCGCGAACTGCGGCTCCAACCTGCGGATCTACCAGATCACCGGCGGCGGCTCCTACGCCGTGCGGACCAGCCTCGGCAACGGCCGGGTCTACATCGACACCCAGCAGGCGGCGCAGTACAGCCCGCTGCGGATCATGACCCACGAGATCGGGCACATCCTCGGCCTGCCGGACAACTACAACGGCAACTGCGCGATCCTGATGTCCGGCGGCAGCGCCGGCACCAGCTGCACCAACCCGTACCCGAGCACCGCCGAGGCGAACCGGGTGAGCAGCCTCTTCGCCGGCACCCTCAGCGCCACCGAGCGCAGCGCCGGCCGCAGCGCGGACATCTTCCGGGACAGCTGGCCGAGCGTGCTCACCCCGGTGAGCTGACCGACCTGGCACGAACGAAGGGGCCGGCGTGTTCGCCGGCCCCTTCGTCGCGTCCTCAGCTCGGCGTCGGCGTCAGCCGGGTACGCGGGCCCGCCCGCAGCACACCGGACGGAAGCTTCTTGCCGAGCAGCTCCTCGGCCAGCTCGGCCACCTCGATCAGGGCAGCCAGGTCGATGCCGGTGTCGACGCCCATGTCGTGCAGCATGTGCACGGCCTCCTCGGTGGCGAGGTTGCCACTGGCCCCCGGGGCGTACGGGCAGCCGCCCAGGCCGCCGACGCTGGCGTCGAACTCGGTCACCCCCAGCTCCAGCGCGGTCAGCAGGTTGGCCAGCGCCGTACCCCGGGTGTTGTGGAAGTGCAGCAGCACCGGCACGTGCGCGTTGCGGTCGCGTACCGCGGTCAGCAGGTCACGGACCCGACGCGGAGTGGCCATGCCGGTCGTGTCGCCGAACGCCACCCGGTCCGCGCCGTCGCGGACCACGCGGTCGACGATGCCGGCGACCCGCCACGGGTCGATGTCCCCCTCGTACGGGCACCCGAAGCTGGTCGCCACGATCACCTCGACCCGCGCGGACGCCCCGTGCAGGAGGTCGATCAGCTCGGCGATGTCGTCCAACGACTCGTCGGTCGAGCGGTTGACGTTGCGCCGGTTGTGCGTGTCGCTGGCCGACACCACCACCTCGATCTCGGTGAACCCGGCGGCCAGGGCCCGCTGCGCGCCCCGGGTGTTCGGCACCAGCGCCGAGTAGCGCACCCCGTCGGCCTTCGTGGCCCGCCGCCACACCTCGTCGGCGTCGGCCATCTGCGGGATCGCCAACGGGTGCACGAACGACACCGCCTCGATCCGGCGTACGCCGGTGCCGGAGAGCGCGTCGAGCAGCCGCACCTTCGCGTCGACGGGAATCGGCTCCTCGTTCTGCAGCCCGTCCCGCGGCCCGACCTCACGAATCGACACGAAATCTGGCAGTTCAGCCAAGGGGTCACCTCACTGTGACAGAGCTGTGCTGGGGTTCTCCCAGCATGCCACCCCCCAGTGTCGATCAAGAGGTTCGCGTCATCCGGGACCGAAATCCTGACGCGAACCTCTTGATCAACGATGACGTCGGGGTCAGCGCATGCGGGAGACGATGCCGGTGTCGTACGCGCCGCTGAGGAACTCCTCGTTCTCCAGCAGCTCGGCGAAGAAGGGGAGGTTGTTCTTCGGGCCTTCGATCTGGAAGGCGGCCACCGCCGCCTTCGCGCGCTCCAACGCCTCTTCGCGGGTGTCGCCGCTGACGATCAGCTTGGCCATCAGGCTGTCGTAGAACGGGGTGACCGTGTTGCCGCCGGTGTAGCCGGAATCCACCCGGACGCCCGCACCCGTGGGCTCCACCCAGGTCTTCACCACGCCGGGGCCGGGCAGGAAGCGCTTCGGATCCTCCGCGTTGATCCGCATCTCGATCGCGTGCCCGCTCGGCGTCAACGCGTCCGGGTCGAACGTCGGCGCCAGCCCGGACGCCACCCGCAACTGCTCCTCCACCAGGTCGATCCCGTAGACGTACTCGGTCACCGGGTGCTCCACCTGCAACCGCGTGTTCATCTCCAGGAAGAAGAACTCGTTCGTGGTCGGGTCGAGCAGACACTCGACAGTTCCCGCGTTGCGGTAACCCACGGCCTCACCGGCGCGCACCGCCGCGGCCAGGAAACGCTGCCGCAGCTCCGGCGAGACCGCCGGGGACGGCGACTCCTCGACCAGCTTCTGGTTGCGCCGCTGCACCGAGCACTCCCGTTCGCCGAGCGCCACCACCCGACCGTCGGCCAGGCCGAGGATCTGCACCTCCACGTGGCGCACCCGGGGGAAGTACCGCTCGATCAACACCGAGCCGTCACCGAACATCCGCTCGGCGAACGCGCGCACCTTGTCGTACTCGGAGCGCAGCGCTGCCTCGTCGACGGCCACGCCCATGCCCATGCCCCCGCCACCCGCGGCGGCCTTGACCATCACCGGGTAGCCGATCTCCGCAGCGGCGGCGACCGCCGCGTCCAGGTCGGCGGCCGGGTCGGTGGTGCCGGGCGCGACCGGGACGCCGGCCGCCGCCATCAGGTTCCGGGCATTGATCTTGTCGCCCATCGCGGTGATCGCGTCCGCGCCGGGCCCGACCCAGATCAGCCCGCTCGCCTCGACGGTACGGGCGAACTCGGCGTTCTCCGACAGGAACCCGTAGCCGGGGTGGATGGCCTGTGCGCCGGTCGACTTCGCGGCGGCGAGGATCGCCTCGACGTTGCGGTAGCTCTGGGCCGGGTTCGGCGGGCCGATGAGAACGGCCTCGTCCGCCTCGGCGACGAAGGGCAGGTCGGCGTCGGCCTCCGAGTACACCGCGATCGCGCGGATGCCGAGCCGCTTGGCGGTCCGGATGACCCGGCGGGCGATCTCGCCCCGATTGGCGACCAGCAGTGACTCGATCATGTTTCCTCCCGGCGTCCGGATGGTGGGACGATGCCAGGGAACCACGACCGGCCCACTCCTGACGAGCCGGGGCTCAGGCGAGCAGCGCGGCCAGGGCTCAGGCGAGCAGCGCGGCCAGGGTGGCGCCGCGCAGCAGCTCGGCGCGACGCCGACGGTCCACCTCGCCGCCCAGGAACGGGGTCGAGTTCATCAGGCCGAACGCGGCGTGCGCCAGCACCCGCGCCTCACCGTCGGGCATGCCCGGGTGCAGCGCGGTCAGCACCGTCACCCACTCCTCGACGTACATCCGCTGCAGGCGGCGGATCCGTCGTCGCGGCTCCTCCGGCAGGCGGTCCAGCTCGTGCAGGTGCAGTGCGATCACCGCCGGGTTGGCCAGCGCGAACTCGACGTGGAAGTCGATCAGCGACTCCAGCGCGCTGCGCGGGTCGTCCGGATGCCCGGCGGCGCGTTCCCGGCCGCCGGCCAACAGCCCCTCGCTGACCGGGATCAGCGCGGCGGCCAGCATGGCCTCCTTGCCGGCGAAGTGGTGGTAGAGCGCGGGGCCGGTCACCCCGGCTGCCGCACCGATGTCGTCCATCGACACGCCGTGATAGCCACGGGCGGCGAACAGACCGACCGCGATCTCCAGGATCTCGTCCTTGCGGGACCGGCGCCGGCCCGCACCCGCCGCACCCCGTGCCTGCTGTTCCACCGTCACGGGGCAAGCGTAGACCGCGAGCCGACCGCGGTGGGGCGGCGGTTACCGGTCGGTTGCGTGCGCCACGCCACCGGTCGGCCCCCGCTCGGGCGGGGGCCGACCGGTCGGGGAAGAGGTCTACTCGTCCGGGTCGAGGTCGTGCTCCGCGCGCAGCGCGGCGGCCTCCGTGGGTCGATCCAGCAGGTCCAGGGCGCGGGCCAGCAGCCAGGCCGTCTGGCGGACCGGCCGCGAGCCGGCCGGGAGCCCACCGAGTACGCGGCGCAGCAGCGGCTCCGCCTCGGCCGGCCGGTCCAGGCGCAGCAGCAGCTCACCGACGAGAATCTCGACCTGGGCCGCCTCGCCGAACGCCTCGATCGACCGGAGCCGGTCCGGCACCCCGGCGAGCCGGTTCAGCGCCTCGTCCGGCCGCCCCTCCCCGACCAACACCCGCGCACCGGCCTCGGCCGCCATCGCCAGCTCGTACGTCACCGGCGGCTCCGGCTCCGGCTGCCCGGCCAACGCGGCCGCCAACCCGTCCACCAGCTCGATGGTCCGGACCGCCGCCGGTCGGTCGTCGGACCAGAACCAGGCGTACGCCTCCCTCCGGCGGGCACGCAGCTCGTCCAACGGCAGGTCGGCCAGCCGGTACGCCGTGGCGGCGGCGGCGAACCGCTCGGCGGCAACCGCGTCCCGGTCGGCGTCGTAGAGGATCCCGCCGGCCTCCTCCAGCACCTGCGCCCGGTGCGGGAGGTTGTCCGGGCCGTCCAGGTTGGTGGACAACTGCTCCAGCAGGGCCAGCGCCGGATCGATCTCGCCGAGCCCGGCGTACACGCCGGCCAGCAGGTGCCGACAGCGGTCGGCCTCCGCCTGGGCGCCCAGCCGGTCCAGGCCGAGCACGGCCTCCTCGGCGACCTCGGCCGCCTCGGCGAGCCGGCCCACCATCCGGTACGCGTTCGCCAGCTCCCAGCGCAGGAACGCGTCCCCCTCGGCGCCGCGCTCCACGCAGAGCGTCACCGCCTCGACGAAATCGTCCACCGCGTCGGCGGGCCGACCGGCGGAGAGCAGCGCCCGCGCGCGGGCGACCCGGACGGGCAGCTCCGCGTCCGCCGGCGCCACCCGCAGCGCCTCGTCGCAGGCGGCCACCGCCTCCGCCGGGTCGTCGACCGTCCGCGCCCAGGCCAGGCAGGCCGCCGTGAGCAGTTCACCGATGCCCAGCTCACGACCAATGCCGCGAGCCTCCTCGGCGGCGGCGCGGGCCTCGTCGACGCGGTCGGACTGCTCCAGCAGGTGTGCCCGGTGCAGCGCGATCCGAGCCGCCAGGTGCCGGTCGCCACCCGCGTCGGCCGGTGCCCGGTCCAGCGCCGCGAGGGCGTCCGCCCATCGTTGCTGGTGCAGCAGCGCCAACGCCAGCCGGTCGTGCCCCGCGGCCCGCTGCCGGGCGTCACCGAGCCGGTCCAGCACCTCGGCGGCCTCCCGAACCAGCGCGAGCCCCTCCTCGGCGTGCTCGTCGTCCCTGGTCAGCAGCACGCCGAGCCGCCCGGCGACCACCTGGGCGGGCACCTCCTCGCCCGCCGAGCGGTACAGGTCCAGCGCCGCCCGGTTCAACTCGACCGCGCCCTCGATGTCGTCCTCGTCGCCGCGCTCGGCGGCCCGCAGCGCCAGCCGGTGCGCGACCGTACGCGCCGGCAGGTCGGCGGAGCCGAACCGGTCGTCGCACGCGGCCAGCGCCGCCTGGAACGTGGCCCGGTCGTGTCGGCCCCAGCTCTCCTCGGCGAGGGTCAGCAGCTCGTCCGCGTCGGCCTCGGCGGGCAGGGTGACGGCGGGCGCCTCGGCCCGATCCCGGCCACCTCGGTCGACGGACGCGGGCATGCCCGCACCGAGCGCGACGGTTGGATCGGCCGGACGGCGGCGGACGCTCGCGGAGAGCGGCAGGTGCTCGCCACTGGGCCGGACGGCGAGCCGGCGGGCGATCCACTCCGACTGGTGCGTGGTGCCGTTGCGGGCGTCGAAGCGGGCGGCCAGCGCGGTCGCGGTCCCGGCCAGCTCGTCGGCCAGCGTCGGCGCGGGCACCTCGGCGGCCGGCCGGCCCTCGGCGGCCCGGCGGTACACCGTCGCCGCACCAGCCTGACGCAGCGCGGCCGCGGCGGTCGCCGCGAAGTGCATGGCGGCGGCCGGCGACGGCGGCCGGTCCAGCCAGTCCAGGTGCCGCTCGACCAGCTCGACCGCCCGCGCCTCGTTGCCGGTCAGCGTGCAGAACTCGATGTGGTCGCCGATGTCCCACAGGTCGGCGAGGTTGCCGCGCAGCTTGCGGTACGCCTCCCGGTGCGCGTCGCGCGCCGACTCACCTCGGCCGGTACGCAGATAGGGCAGAAGGAGCGCCGTGAGGATCGCCTGCGGCTGCTCGGTGCAGGTCAGTCTGCCGGCGAGCACCGGCTCGGCCAGTGCCACCGCCTCGGCGTCCCGCCCGGTGTCGGCGAGGTAGCCCACCTGACTCGTCGGGTCACAGCCGGCGCAGTCGGACAGCTCGTCGCGGGGTGTGGTCTGCCAGAGCCGGTACCAGTGCGCGGCGGCCTCGGCGTCGCCCACGTGGTCGGCGACCCGGAACCGGTGCTTGTGGACGGTCTGCAGGCTGTGCCCGCCGGCCCGGTAACGCCGCTCCATGTCGTCGAGCACCGCGTACGTGCGGTCCAGCGGCACCTCGGGGAACTTCAGCAGGCCGGACACCATGTACTTGAAGTGCCACAGCAACTGGTGCAGGTGGCGCTGGTGGTAGGGCTGCGGGTCGCGGTCGAACTCGGACAGGCACCAGGAGAAGGTCACGAACGACTTCGCCGGCTCACCGCCGTAGACGTACCCGGTGGTGGCCTGCATCCGGGTGACGAAGGCGAGGTGCCGGTCGTCGGCGGCGTCGACCCGGCGCAGCAGTTGCTCCAGCGCGGCGATCTGCCCCGCCCCGTACGGCATGTCGGCGATGCCACGCAGCACCCGCCACAGGTCCTCGTCGCTCATGGTCACTCCCGTCCCGGCACGGCCCGGCCGAGCAGGCCGAGGAAGGAATCGTTCAGCAGCGCGGCGTCGGCAGCGCGGATCGGATGGTGGCCGAGCAGCAGCGCCTGCCCGTACAGCGCCTCGATGGCGAGGCCGACCAGCTCCGGGTCGCCAAGCATCGTGACCCGCCGGACCAGCGGGTTGCGGTGGTTGAGCACCAGTTGCGGGCGGTCCGGTGGGGCGGTGGCGGCGAGCGCGTCGAGCACTCCGCCCCACAGCTCGTCGGCGCGGTCGCGGCTGGCGGCGAGCTGGTCGTTGAACGCCGCCGACCGGCTGACCAGGTAGAGCGCGGGCAGCGAGACCGGGTCGTACGCCCGGATGACCACCTCGCAGCCGGACCGTTCGACGGCCCGCTGCGCGGCGGTGAGGAACGGCCGCAGCGCCAGTTCGACCTGCGGGTCGAGAGCCTCGAACCGGGTGGTGAGGTCGCTCGGCTCCAGCCGTTCGATAAGCACCGACCGGTCCACCGCCGGCAGCCGCTCGATCAGCTCGGTGTCGTACGTGTAGCCGGCGTTCACCACCGCCAGGTCCTGTGCGGCGGCCACGGCGGCGAGTTGGCGGAACTCGTCGAGGCTGGCCGCGTAGCGGAGCACCCCGTGGCGTTCGCGGAACTCGGCGAGCGTGAGCGTGCCGACGTTGGTGTCCATCGGCCACCACCTGTCGACCAGCCGGAGCATCTCGTCGTCGTGCAGCGCCAGCGCCTTCACGCCGAGGTGGTGCACCTGGAGGAACTCGGCCAGCCGGTGCGGGTCGTGTCGCGCCAGCCGGACCAGCCAGCCGCGTACCTGGTCGCCGAGCGCCTCCCGGGTCGCGGTGAGCAGGGTGTCCTCGTAGAGGGCCTCGCGGCTGGCCGTCGGGCGCAGCTCGGTCGCGTCGACCACGCAGTGCGCGAAGAACGCCCAGTCCGGCAGCAGGCTGTCGGCGTTCTCGGTGAGCAGCATCCGCTTGAGGTAGACGCGGTGCCCGGCCCGGGCCGCCGGGTTCACCGGGGTGGGCAGGATGACGGCGACACCGGTCAGCCCGGCCTCCGGCACGGCCAGCGGCAGCACGTCGAACGGCTCCACGCCGAGCGTCTCCCGGGCGTACCTGATCAGCGCCGCGCGGTCGAGCGGTGCCCCCGGCGCGGTCGCCCACGGGGGTTCGCCGGTGGTGGTGACCGTGTCGCCGACCCGGACGGTGACCGGCAGCAGCGAGCCGAAGAGCCGCGCCAGGTCGGTGACGGTCGGGGTGGCGAACCACTGGTCGGCGTCGCGGCGGGGCACCAGCGTGACAGTGGTGCCCGGCTCGACGCGGGCGGCCTCCGGCGGTGCCACGGTCACGGCGTAGCGGCCGTCGGCGTACCCGGTCCACCGGACCGTGGGGTTGTCGCCGTGCCGGGTGAGCACCTGGATCTCGTCGGCGACCAGGAAGCAGGAGAGCAGGCCGATGCCGAACTGGCCGAGGAACTCGTGCCGGGAGAAGCCCAGCTCGTCGCGTTTGGAGCTGCGGCCGATGGTGGCCAACAGCTCGTGCACCTGCGCCTCGGTCAGGCCGACGCCGGTGTCGTGCACCCGCAGGGTGCCGTCGCCGGTGATCTCCGGCGGCTCGATGCGGACCAGCGCCGGTGCGTCCGGCTCGGTCGTACGCCGGGCGGTGATCGCGTCCACGGCGTTCTGGAGCAGCTCACGGACGTAGACCCGTGGGCTGCCGTAGAGGTGATGGCTGAGCAGGTCGACCACGCCACGCAGGTCGACCTGGAAAGTGTGGTCCACGCCTGAGTTCTCCCCGGTCCCGATGCCGGCGCCCACCGTACCGATGATCACCGACGGCCCGCGTCCCCCTTTCGCCCGGCGGCTTGACCCTCGACCCGGTCGAGAGGGCACGTTCGGCGGCATGACCTCCTCCGCTCTGGGCCGGGATTTCCGGCTGCTCTGGTCCGCCGCCGTCTCGTCCCGGCTCGGGGACGCGCTGCGCACGCCGGCGCTGGCCCTGCTGGCCGCGACACTGACCCGCGACCCTCGGATCATCGCGGCGGTCACCGTGGCCGGGCAGCTTCCGCCGCTGCTCTTCGGCCTGCTCGGCGGCGTGTACGCGGACCGCTGGGACCGCCGACGGACGATGGCCTGCATCGACGGCGTACGCGCGGCGGTGGTGGCGGCGCTGGCCGTGGCGGTCGTCCTCGACCGGGCTGCCGTCGTGACGCTGCTGGCGGCCGCTTTCCTCCTCGCCGCGTTGGGCACCCTCTTCGACTCGGCCTCGTTCGCGCTGCTGCCCACGGTCGTGTCGCCGGCCGCGCTGCCCCGGGCGAACGGAAGGCTCCAGGCGGGGAGCGCGGTGGCCGGCGGCTTCCTCGGTGCGCCGGCCGCCGGTGTCCTCTTCGCCACCGCCCCCGCGCTGCCGTTCGCCCTGGACGCCGTCACCTTCGCGGTGGCGGCCCTGCTCGTGCTGGCCCTCACTCCGACGCCCGCCGTGGTCACCGGGCCGACCGTTGGACGCCTGTCGGTGTGGAGCGAGATCACCGAGGGGATGCGCTGGCTGCGCGGCGACCGGACACTGTGGCGGGTCACCCTGCTGGCCGCCGCGAGCAACCTGGCGATCAGCGGTCTGATGGCGGTGATGGTGCTCTACGCGCTGGACGTGCTGCGCGTGCCGCCGGCCGGATACGGACTGTTCGCGGCGGGCGCCATTGTCGGCGGCGTGGGCGGGGCGCTCGGGGCGGGCCGGCTCGCCGCCCGGCTCGGCACGGTGCCCGCGCTGCGGGCGGTGCTCGCCGTGCAGACCGTCGCGCTGGTCGTGTTCGCGCTGGCCCGGCAACCGGTGCCGGGCGGGATCGCGCTGGCCGTCTTCGCCGCCGGCACCGTCGTGTGGAACAGCCTGTCGGCGTCGTACGGGCAGCGGCACGTGCCGGGCGGGCTGCTCGGTCGGGTGGGTGCCGCGCAGCGGATGGTCGGGCTGCTCACCGCACCCGTCGGCGCGGCGGTCGCCGGGCTGGCCGCCGCCGCGTACGGGACGGTGCCGGTGGCGGGCGCCGCGGCCGGCACGTTCGCGCTGGTCACGCTGGCGGCGTGGCGAACGCTGCGGCCGGTCGCGTCGGTGTCGCCGGTGGTCGCCCCCACCGACGACAGCACAGCACCCCAGCCGTCGCGCTGAGCAGCACGTCGTGCACCTCAGCCCGCGCCGCGTTCCGCGTGGGACAGCCCGGACAGGCGCAGCGCGATCCGCTGCCGGACCGGGGGTACGGCCCCGAGCAGCCGGAGCAGCGCGTCCCGGGCCGGTCGGCGGGCCGGGGAGGTGGTGGCCAGCCGGGTCAGCCCGGCGGCGAAGCTCATCACGTCCTCGGCCATCGGGCGCTGCCGGGCGGTGTAGTCGTCGAGCAGCGTCTCCGGGCTGCCGGCGAGCACCTCGGCCAGGGCGGTGCCGAGGGCCACCGCGTCGCAGATGCCGAGGTTCATGCCCTGCCCGCCGGCGGGGCTGTGCACGTGCCCGGCGTCCCCGGCCAGCAGCACCGGCCCGGCCCGGAAGGTGTCGGCGATCCGGTGGTGCACCCGGAACCGGGAACCCCACAGCACCTCGGTCACCCGGTCGGGTCGGCGGGTCGGGCCGCGCTCGTCGAGCAGCGCCTGAAGGTACGCCCGATCCGGCTCGGGCGGCGCCGTCGGCACGGCGGCGACCAGCCGGACCACGCCGTTCGGCAGTGGCGCCCAGACCAGCGGCCCGGGGCGGGCGAGGAACAGCGCGGCCTCGTCGCGGGGCAGCGCGCTGTCGACCCGCACGTCGGCGAGCACGAAGGACTCCTCGTCGCTGGGGCCGGCGAAGCCGATGCCGGCCGCCTGCCGGACGGTGCTGTGCAGGCCGTCCGCGCCGACCACGTACCGGGCGCGCAGGTCCACACCGTCGACCCGCGCGAGCACCCCGGCGGCGGTCGGGCTCAGGTCGGTCAGCCGGCACGGCCGTCGTGCCCGGACGCCGAGGTCGGCCAACTGCCCGACGAGCACGGCCTCGGTGACCGCCTGGGAGACCAGCAGGGCGTAGGGGAAACGGGACGGCAACCGGTGGAACGGAACCGACAGCAGCGTCCGGTCCCGGTCGCGGACCGTGAAGCGCGGCGCACGCACCCCCTGGGCCACCAGTGGCGCCGCGACGCCGATCCGGTCCAGCACCTCCAGGGTGTACGCGTGCACGACGGCCGCGCGGGACGTCTGTGGCGGTTCGGCCTGCTGGTCCAGCACTGTCACGTCGATCCCGCGACGGGCCAGCGTCAGTGCGGTGGCGAGGCCGGTGGGGCCGGCACCCACCACCAGGACGTCGGTGCTCGTGGGCAGCATGGCCACCTCCGGAACGACTGTTGCCAACGGGTGTTGGCAAACGGTTGTTGGCAACGCTAGGACGGCGGTCGTTGTGTGTCAACAACCGTTGGCATACGGTCGTTGACATGACCGCGCCCGCCCACCCGACCCACCCCCGCCGATCGGACGCCACCCGCGCGGCGATCCTGCGAGCAGCCCGCGAGCGGTTCGCCGCCGACGGATACGAGCGCGCCACGATCCGGGCCATCGCCGCCGACGCCCGGATCGACCCGTCGATGGTCATGCGGTACTACGGCAGCAAGGAGGGTCTGTTCGCGGCGGCGGCCGAGTTCGACCTCCGCCTGCCCGACCTGGCCGCCGTGTCGTCCGAGCAGCTCGGCGAGGTGCTGGTCCGGCACTTCCTCGCCCGGTGGGAGGGCGACGAGACGCTTGTGGCGCTGCTGCGGGCCGCCAGCACCAACCCGGGCGCGGCCGAACGGATGCGCGGCATCTTCGCCGACCAGCTCACCGCGGCCGTGGCCACGTTCGGCACCGACCCGGCGCTGACCGCCCGGCGTGCCGGCCTGGTGGCCAGCCAGATCCTGGGCCTCGCCTTCACCCGCTACGTCGTCCGGCTCCCACCGATGGTGGACGTCGACCCGGAGGAGCTGGTCTCCTGGGTCGCGCCGACCCTCCAGCGCTACCTGACCGGGCTGCCGCAGACCTGACCCAACCTTTTTCCCCTCCCCATGCGTCTGTCGGGTGACGCGCACCGTGGCGGCCGGAAGGGGTGCGGATGGGATCGACGGCGAACGACGGCCGCGACGGCTACCTCGCCTTCGTGGAGAGCAACCAGCACCGCCTGCTGCGTGCGGCCTTCCTGATCTGCGGCAACCGGCACCAGGCCGAGGACCTTCTCCAGGACGCCCTGCTGAAGCTGGCGCTGCGCTGGACCTCCGTCCGCGACGGCGATCCCGCCGCCTACGTGCGGGCCATCCTCTACCGGGACGCGGTGTCGTGGTGGCGGCGTCGACGCCGGGAGTGGCTCAGCCCCGCACCGCCGGAACAGGTGGCCCCCGACCGTGACGGCGCGCTGCGGCTGACCCTGCACGACGCGCTGGGGCTGCTGCCGCCCCGGCAGCGGGCCGTGCTGGTGCTGCGCTACTACGAGGACCTGACCGAGGTCGCCACGGCGGAGGCGCTCGGGGTGACCGTCGGCACCGTGAAGAGCCAGTGCCACATGGCGCTGCGCCGGCTTCGCGAGGTGGCCCCCGATCTCACCGGAGATGGCCGATCGAGCCGGGGCGCGACCCGCTCCGGCGACCCGACCGCCGACCTGGAGGTGAACCAGTGAACGAGCGGGATCTGCGCCAACTGTTCGCCGTCAGCGTGGAGGACGTGCTGCCCAGCAAGCCCGCGACGGCCGGCTGGGACCGGGCGCGGCGCACGCGTCGTACCCGACGGGTGCTCGGCGCGGCAGTCCTGGCCGTGGTGCTGGTCGGCGGTGGCACGGTCGCCGTCCGCCGGCCGTCCCCCGGTCCGCCCCTGAACCACACGGTGGCGCCGACCGTCGAGCCCACCCACGCCGATCCCGTGCAGCGTCCGCCGACCGAGCTGACGTACCCACCCGATCCGCTGAACAGGCTGAGCGGCCCGGCGACCGTGCCGCTGTCCGAGCGACCGGTCCAGCGGGCGTTGGCGCTGTTTCAGCCCGTCGACGAGGAGAACCGCGCGGACGGCCCGGTCCGGATCCTCGGCGACGACGGCGTCGTGCGCGGTCTCGACGTGGTGACGCTGGCGCCGACCCGGGACGCGGACGGCAACGAGGCGACCGCCGTACAGCCGGGAGTGTTGTCGCCGGACGGGCGTTGGGCGGCCTTCCCGCAGACCAACGAGCTGATCATGGTTGACCTCACCGCGGCGGGCGTACGCCGGATCCCGCTCGACGGCTACCTGGAGCTGGTGGTGTGGGCGCACGACCGGGTCCTG
Organism: Micromonospora sp. NPDC005254; assembly: GCF_042872525.1. Lineage (NCBI taxonomy): Bacteria > Bacillati > Actinomycetota > Actinomycetes > Micromonosporales > Micromonosporaceae > Micromonospora > Micromonospora sp. NPDC005254. The sequence goes on from NZ_JBIAKM010000004.1 coordinate 437,712, forward strand.
GTCGGCGGCGGCAACCGGACGTACGCGGTGGAGCGCGACACCGAGGCGGCAGGCACCATCGACGTGTCGGCCTGGAACGTGGTGGCACCCGACCCGGAAGCCGGCCGCGAGGCGGCGCTGATCGAGATGATCGGCGAACGGGGCAGCCTGACGCTGCGCAACCGGTCCGCCCGCGAGGCCACGATCCGCTCCGAGCAGCGGATAACCGACGGCGTGCTGCCGTCACCGTACGAGGTGAATGAGTTCTACGGCCGGGGTTGGCTGCACGGCGGTCGCCTGGCGAGGGCCGCCATGATCACCAACAACGACATCGACGGCGCCGAGGGGGTGGCCGTGCTGGACTCCCGTACCGGCGCGGTGACCCACCTGCTCGACCTCGGTCGGGATCGCGCCAAGGGCTGCTGCCCGGTGTTGGGCTGGGACAACAAGGGAGCGGTGCTGCTCAGCCTGGAACCGGCCGCCCTGGCTCGCTGGGACCCGGAGACCGGCGAGATCACCGGGATCATCCGGGACCTACCCGGCGTGCTGGCGCTGGCCGGCTGAGAGTCGTCGAGCCCTCAGCCGGTTAGCTCCGCAGAACCGGTCAGGCGGCGATGCCGCCGGGCTGGTCGCCCTTCACCACGGGCGCCCGGACCAGGTTGCCCCACTCCGTCCACGAGCCGTCGTAGTTGCGCACCTGCGGGTAGCCCAGCAGGTGCCGCAGCACGAACCAGGTGTGGCTGGACCGCTCACCGATCCGGCAGTACGCGATCACGTCGTCGTCCGGGCTCAACCCGAGCTGGTCGGCGTAGATGGCCTTCAGCTCGTCGGCGGACTTGAACGTGCCGTCCTCATTCGCCGCCGACTTCCAGGGCTTGCTGACCGCGCCCGGGATGTGCCCGCCGCGCAGCGCGCCCTCCTGCGGGTAGTCGGGCATGTGCAGCATCTCGCCCGTGTACTCGCCCGGGGACCGGACGTCGACCAGCGGCCGGCCCACGGCGATGTGCGCCATCACCTGCTCACGGAACGCCCGCAGCGGCGCGTCGTCCCGCAGCGGCACGGGGTAGTCGGCGCGGGGCCGGGTCGGCTTGTCGCGGGTCACCTCGCGCCCCTCGGCGATCCACTTCTGCCGGCCGCCGTCGAGCAGGCGCACGTCGGCGTGGCCGAAGAGCGAGAACACCCAGAGGGCGTACGCGGCCCACCAGTTGAAGTTGTCGCCGTAGAAGACCACGGTGTCGCCCCGGCCGATGCCCTTCGCGGCACACATCTCGGCGAAGCTCGTCGCGTCGAGGTAGTCCCGGGTGACCTGGTCGTTCAGGTCGAGGTGCCAGTCGACCTTGACGGCACCGGGGATGTGACCGGATTCGTAGAGCAGGACGTCCTCGTCGGACTCGACCACGACGAGGCCCTCGTCGCCCAGGTGCTCGGCCAACCAGTCGGTGGTGACCAGCCGCTGCGGGTCGGCGTACGACTGGAGGCGGGGATCAGGATCGTTCGGCACAGACATGATCCCCAAGTTACGCCGCAACACCGCCCGACGGTCGGCCATCAGATGCGACGCGGCCCACGTGAGGCGTGCTCACGCCCGCCGGTGGACGATCCGGCCGGCGGCCACGGTCGCGATGCAGGCGCCGTCGGCGTCGTGCGCCGACAGGTCGGCGCGTCCACCCGGATGCAGGCTCGGCACCACGGGCGCCGGCAGCACCAGCAGGTCGCTCCGGTCGACGGCGGCCCGCAGCGCCGGCTCGGCCAGGTGTTCCGCCAGCACCGCCGTCACTCCGCTACGCAGCAGCGCGTGCACCCGCTCGCGCGGGGTGGGTGCCGCCGGCAGCGGGCCGTCGTGCAGCAGGCCCGGACCCAGCACGCCGTCCCACCGGCGGACCCGCACCCCCGCGTACGTCTCGCTCAGCTCGGCCAGCGGACCCACGGCCTCGACCCGGTCGCCGTCCACCAGCACGGCGTGCTCCGGAACCGGCTCGCCGTCCCGTTCACGGCGCAGCAGCGGCGCGGTGTGCAGGGTGCGCACGGTCAGTCGACGAGCGGGCCGAGCAGCGGACGCTTCGCGGTCACCGTGTCACCGGACGACCGGCCGGTGAGCCGCCGCCTGATCCACGGGGCCAGGTACTGCCCGGCCCAGCGCAGGTCGGCCGCGCGGGCGGCCAGCCACGGCGACGGCGCCGGGTGCGGCGGGACCATCAGCCACTCCTCGTCGCAGCCCACGCCGAGCGCGTTCAGCACCTGCCCGGCGACCCGCCGGTGCCCGGCCGGGGAGAGGTGCAGCCGGTCGGTGCTCCAGAGCATCGGGTTGAGGAACGTGTCGTCGGCGTACAGGTCGACCAGGATGGCGCCGTGCCGCTCGGCGGTCTCACCGACCGCCTGGTTGAGCAGTTGCACCCGGGGAGCGACGAGACGTTGACCGGGCAGCCGTGCCATCACGTCCGCGAATCGGAAGAGCAGCACGTCCGCGCCGCCCGAGCGCAGCTGCCGAACGACCTCGTCGAAGCGGGAGACCAACGTGTCCGGGTCGAAGGTGCGCCGCAGCACGTCGTTGCCGCCGGCCGCGAAGCTGATCAGATCGGGCTTCATCGCCACCGCGGAGGGCACCTGCTCGGCGACGACACCGGGAAAGAGCCGGCCCCGGATGGCCAGGTTCGCGTACCGGAAGTCGGGGCCCGCCTCGGCGGCGAGCCGGGTGGCCACCAGGTCGGCCCAGCCCCGGTAGGTGCCGTCCGGGTACGCGTCGTCCATACCCTCGGTGAAGCTGTCCCCGACCGCGACGAAACTGCGCCAGCGCACCCGCGCCCCCTCACGCCACCCGTTGCCTGCGGCGACCAGTCTTTCACCGGAGGCACCACGGCCGGTGCCCCGACGGGCCGACGTGGCGGAGGTCATGCGCGCGCATGATCGAGCGCCGTGATCGAGCCGAGCGCCGGGCTCGAGCGCCTTGATCGACACGGGGTCGCTGATATGGCGGCATCGGAGTCGAGTTAATACCCCGACTTCGGCGAACTCGTGTCGATCAAACGCAACGTCGGGCCTCTGACATCACTGGCCCGGCGCGTTCTCCTTGACGTACACGCCGGCGCCGGGCAGCGACTCCGTGAGGCCTTGCATCTTCAAGATGAGGAAGACCCGGTCCGCGACAAAACTGGAGACTTCGTACTGTTCACACAGCTCAGCCCGGCTCGGCAGGCGCGAACCCGGCGGAAACTCCCCGGACTGGATCCGCTTGATCAAGTCTTCGGCAACGCGCTGGTAGGCGTACTGCGGCGGCACTGGCGGTTCCCCTATCGGTCGGCACCTCCCACTCAATCACCCATGGCGAGTGCCTGACTAGCAATGGTTAGCCATGGCAGGTTTCCCGTAGCGCCCCTATCGGTCGGCAACTGACGGGGTGCCGGATAGCGGTCCGGTCACCAGATCTGAGATCGGTGGCCGGGCCTGCCCATCTTGCGGGAGGGTGCCGTGATCGAGCGCGAACTACCCCGGTCAGAGTGGGTGCCGATGCTGGCCAAGCAGATCATCCGGCGGCATTGGAATTTGGGCTCTTGCGAACGGTGCCACGGGCGGGCCGAGACTGCGGGGCGCTCGGTTGGGCCCGGGATCGGATCAAGGCGTACCGCCTCACCGGCAATCGTTCGGACCGGACCTAGAGACCCACTGAACGCTGTCGCCAATCCGGCTGGTGGTGGAGTGCCGTGGCTCGCATTGAGGCCGCACAATGAGGGGCCGGTCACCGGACCGCGCAGTGGGGAGGGCCCAGTTGAGTCAGGCAAGCGAGCCGAGCCCCCCCACCGGGCCGGCCCCGGCGGTGCCCCCATCGTCGCGCACCACGCGGACCCGCCAGATCCGACTCGTGGGGCTCATCGTCGCGCTGGCCGTCCTGGCCGCCGCCCTGGTCCCGATCGTCCTCGCGATGGGCCCGCCGACCCGGGACGAGTTGCTGGAGGACGCCGGCCTCAAGGGCAAGCAGCAGCTCGTCATCGGCGTGAAGGACGACCAGCCGGGCATCTCGCAGCGCCTCCCGAACAACGTCTGGAAGGGCTTCGACGTCGACATCGCGTACATGATCGCGAGCTACCTCGGGTTCGACCACTCCCAGGTGCGTTTCGTGCCGATCGAGAGCGAGGACCGGGCCCGTCGACAGGCCCAGGACGGCGAGGGGTTCGTCATCGTCGACCTGGTCATCGCGTCGTACAGCATCAACGACAAGCGCAGGGAGGAGGGTGCCGTCTTCTCGGCCGCGTACCTGAACACCGAGCAGTCGGTGGTGACGTTGAAGAGCTACCAGAAGCAGGTGAGCAGCCTGGAGGATCTGCGTGGGCTGACGGTCTGCTCGCTGACCACCTCGACGTCCATCCAGCGCCTCGCCGAGGCCGGCGCCTCGCCGGTGGGTCGAAACAGGATCAGCGAGTGCATCCAGGAGCTGTACGACGGCAAGGTGCAGGCCGTCACCACCGACGCGGCGATCCTCGCCGGCTTCGTCACCGGCGACCAGCCGGACGGCGACGGTCAACACTTCCCGGTGACCCTCAAGAACGTCAAACCGCTGCGGCACTGGGACATAGGCTCGTCGCCCCAGGAGCGCTGGGGCGTCAACACCGGCCCCAACCAGGCCCTGCTCGACCTGGTCGACCTTGCGCTCTACAAGTCGGCCAAGGACGAGAACGACTCGGCCTGGGAGAACGCGTACAACGCCAACCTCCGTTGGCAGCAGGGATACAACCTCCCGCAGCCGGTCGCGGAACAGCAGCAACCCGATCCGAGGAAGGTGGAGGTGCGACAGTGGCCGTGGGAGAGGATCGCGCTACCGCCCCCGGCGTACCCCGGATCACCACCAGCTCCGCCAAGGCGGTCCGCCCGCGCCGGATGGCGGGGGCGCGGCAGGCGCAGCAGTGGCTGCTGACCCTCCTTCCCACCTTCCCCGTCCTGCTCCTGGTGCTGCGACTGTGGCAGCTCAGCCAACAGGACATGTCCACGATGCTGCTGCTGGTCCAGTACGTCAGTCCGCTCGGCCTGCTCAGCGCGCTGCTGATCGCCCTGGTGTGGGCGTTCCCCGTGGTCGTGCTCACCTTCGGCGTCCTCGGTCGACTGCTCCGGCTCAGCGCTCCGGACCGGTTCGACCCGGAACGGTCACTACTGGCCTCCGGGACGGCACGTACCCCCGGTTGGGTGATCAGCGCGGCGGTCGCGCTGGGGGCCCTCACCTGGCAGCTCCGCTTCCTGCCGTCGCTGCTGATGCTCGGCCTCTGGCTGCTCGCGCTGCGCACCCGCTACCTGCATCCTGACCAGCCGACCCGGATCCTGCTGGTCAGCGTGGCCCTGCCGCTGGCCGCGGCGGTCCTGGCGTACACCGTGCTGGGCCCGGCCATCTGGACGGCGTATCAGGATGGCGAGGTGGCCACGGCCGCGCTGCTGGCGGTGCCGCCCGCCGCCACCGTGCTGCTCACCGGCCCGATCCCCGGCTGGATCGCCCCGACGCTGACCCACGGTCTGGCGTTCACGGTCGCCGCCGTGCTCCCGGTGGTGATGGGCGCGGTCTTCCTCCGGGTGCCGCTGCTGCCCACCGCCGCGGTCGAGGTGGTCCCGAAGCAATCGGCCTCGCCGGCCCCGGACGTCACGGCCTCGGCAGCCCCGGGCGGCCCGGCCTCGAGCGCGTCGGCTGCTCCGACGAACGGCGGCACGGCAGGCCTGGACGGTGGGGACGGCCCGCCGACGGCCAACGGCGGCCCGGAGGTGGTGCTCGGCGCGCTCATCACGGTTACCGACACGTCGACGATCATGCTGGACCGGACCGCCACCGTGCGGTTCCTGCCGAACGGGTGGGTCGAGTCGCAGGTCCTCTGCCCCCAGCCGGCGGCGGTTCCGTACAGCCTGGTGTCGGTGCGGGGCTGGCCGGTGGAGGAGACCGCGCTCAACTGGATGATGCCCCGGCGGCCGGTGGCCGACCCGGACGTCCGCTGCGAGGGCCGCCTTCCCGGCGACACGTGACCCGGGACCGAATTGGATCGCCGCACCGGGACCGGCGGTCTTAGGCTGCCCGAATGCTGCTACGCATGTCGACCCTGTTGCTGCGGACCCTGCGCGAGGATCCGGCCGACGCGGAGGTGCCGAGCCATCGGCTGCTGCTGCGCGCCGGTTACATCCGTCGCGCCGCACCGGGCGGCTACACGTGGCTGCCGCTGGGCAAGCTGGTGCTGGACCGGATCACCGAGGTGGTGCGTGCCGAGCTGACCGCGATCGGCGACCAGGAGGTGCACTTCCCAGCGCTGCTGCCCGCCGAGCCGTACCGGACGAGCGGCCGGTGGACGGAGTACGGCGACCTCCTCTTCACCCTCGCCGACCGGCGCGGCGCCGAGCACCTGCTGGCACCCACCCACGAGGAGATGGCGGCGCTGCTGGTCAAGGACCTGTTCACCTCGTACCGGGATTTCCCGGTGACGCTGTTCCAGGTGCAGACGAAGTTCCGCGACGAGGCGCGGCCCCGCGCCGGTGTGCTGCGCGGCCGGGAGTTCCTGATGAAGGACGCGTACTCCTTCGACCTGGACGAGGCGGGGCTGCGGGACGCGTACGCGCGGCACCGGGCGGCGTACCAGCGGATCTTCGACCGGCTGGGCCTGGAGCACACGGTGGTGCACGCGATGTCCGGCGCGATCGGCGGCTCGGCGTCGGAGGAGTTCCTGGCCGCGACCCCGGTCGGCGAGGACACGTTCGTCGGCTGCACCGCGTGCGGCTACGCGGCCAACACCGAGGCCGTCGTCACCCGGGCACCCGCCGCCAGCGACCTCGCCACCGCACCCGCGACGCAGGTGCACGACACCCCCGAAACCGCGACGATCGCCAGCCTGGTCGAGGTGGCGAACGCCCGCCGGCTCGGGGACCGGGACGACTGGACCGCCGCCGACACCCTGAAGAACGTCGTGTTGACCGTGCGTCAGCCGGGCGCCGAGCGGGCCGAACTCCTGGTGATCGGGCTGCCCGGTGACCGGGAGGTCGACCTGAAGCGGCTCGCCGCCGCGCTGGAGCCCGCCCAGGTGGCCGTCTTCGACGAATGGGCCGGGCATCCGGAGCTGGTGCGCGGCTACATCGGTCCGCAGATGCTCGGCAAGCTGGGCATCCGTTATCTGGTCGACCCTCGCGTGGTGACCGGCTCCGCGTGGCTGACCGGGGCGAACGAGCCGGGTCGCCACGCGACGGGCGTGGTCTGCGGGCGGGACTTCACGCCCGACGGCACGGTCGAGGCAGCCGAGGTGCGCGCCGGCGACCCGTGCCCCGACTGCGGCGACGGCGAGCTGGCCATCCGGCGGGGCATCGAGATCGGGCACATCTTCCAGCTCGGTCGCCGCTACACCGACGCGTTCGCGGTCGACGTGCTCGGGCCCGCCGGCAAGCCGGTCCGGCCCACCATGGGCTGCTACGGCATCGGGATCTCCCGGGCGGTCGCGGCCATCGCCGAGCAGCACCACGACGACCGGGGACTCATCTGGCCGGCGGCAATCGCGCCGTGTGACGTACACCTGGTGGTCGCCGGCAAGGGCCCGCAGCTCGACGCGGCGCTGGACCTCGGCGGGCGCCTGGCCGCCGCCGGCCTGCGGGTGCTGGTCGACGACCGGACGCACGTCTCGGCCGGGGTGAAGTTCACCGACGCGGAGCTGATCGGCATCCCCCGCACCGTCGTGGTCGGCCGCCGACTGGCCGACGGGTACGTGGAGTTGCGCGAGCGGGCCGGCGACGGGCGCGCGGAGCTGCCGGTGAACGGTGTGGTGGAGCGGATCGTTGACGCGGCCCGCCGGGAGCGTGCGAACCTGGTGTAGCCACCGCGTCACGGGGTAGTGCAGTCGGATCGGGTGATACGTCTTCGGAGGATCTCATGACCGGTTACCGGGTCAGCGACGTGATGACCAAACAGGTCGTGTACCTGTCGGCCGAGACCACCCTGGACGAGGCGGCCAGGGTGATGAAGGAGGCGGACATCGGCGACGTGGTGGTCACCGACGGCGCCACCCTCGCCGGCATGCTCACCGACCGGGACATCGTGGTGCGGGCGGTGGCCGAGAACAGCTCACCGGCGGCCACCACCATCGGCTCGATCGTCACCCGCGAGGTGGTCATGATCGAGCAGCACTGCACGGCGGGTGAGGCTGCGGCGCTCATGCGGGACCGCGGCATCCGCCGCGTGCTCGTCTGCGACAGCGACCGCAAGCTGGTGGGAATCGTCTCGCTCGGTGACCTGGCCATGCAGCTCGACCCGACCAGCGCGTTGAGCGAGATCAGCGAACAGTCTCCGACCACGTGAGCCGTCGGCGCCAGCGGTAGCCTCGACACATGGCTGACATGCCGGCCCGACTGGCCGAGATCGTCGACGAGTTCGCCGCCGCGCCACGCGACCTGGTGCTGGAGATGCTGCTGGAGTACGCCGACGTCATCCCGCCGCTGCCCGCCGACGCCGCCGGGCACGAGGGCATGGAGCAGGTGCCCGAGTGCCAGACCGCGTTCTTCCTGCGCGCCCGGGTGACGCCGGACGGGACCGTCGAGACCCTCTTCGACTGCCCGCCGGAGGCGCCCACCACCCGGGCGTTCGCCGGGATCCTCGCCGAGGGTCTGACCGGCGCGAGCGCCGAGGAGGTGCTGGCCGTGCCGGACGACCTCTACCAGCGGATGGGCCTGGCCCAGGCGATCAGCCCGCTGCGGGTCCGCGGCGGCACGGCGATCCTTGGCCGGCTCAAGCGGCAGGTCCGGGAACAACTCGACTGAGCCGGCAGTTGGCACCGATCATGGAGATTGAGATCTACGCCGACGTCGTCTGCCCGTGGTGCTACCTGGGCAAGCGTCGCCTGGACGAGGCGCTCGCCCGCTACGACGGCGAGGTGACCGTCCGGTACCGGCCGTTCCAGCTCGACCCGTCACCGGTACCCGAGCCGCGCCCGGTCATCGACGCGCTGGCCGACAAGTTCGGCGGCCCGGAGCGCGCGCGGCAGATGGTCGCGCGGGTGACCCAGGCCGCGGCGGGTGACGGGCTTCGGCTGGACTACGACCGTGCGGTGGCCGCCAACACCTTCGACGCGCACCGGCTGGTCGGCTACGCCGCCGAGCGCGACCGGGCGGCCGAGATGGTGGACGCCCTGTACCAGGCACACTTCACGAAGGGCCTCGACATCGGTTCCCGGGAGGTGCTGGCGACGATCGCCGGCTCGATCGGCCTGGACGCCGCCGACGCACGCCGGTTCCTCGACTCCGACGAGCGGACCGCCGACATCGCCGCCGAACTGGCCGCCGCCCGGGATCTGGGCATCACCAGCGTGCCGACCTTCGTGCTTGCCGGGAAGTACGCGGTCAGCGGCGCCCAGGAGACGTCCACCCTCCTCGCCGTGCTGGCCGAGGTCGAGCAGCGGGAGGCCGCAGCACGCTAGACATCGACCAGGTCGATGTTTCACGTGCAACGGTATCGATGTCGGTGCCTGGTCAGGCCGGCCTGGCCAGCCCTTCGACCACCTGCGCGCCGGGCAGCGCGCCCAGCGCCGGCCCCGGCAGCGCGATCTTGCTGTGCCGTACGCCGGACCCGATGATCACGTGTGGGGTGGCGATCACCCGCGCGTCCACCAGGATCGGCCACTGGGCCGGTAGCCCGATCGGGGTGATGCCGCCGTACTCCATGCCGGTCAACTCGACCGCGTCGGTCATCGGGGCGAAGCTCGCCTTGCGCACGTCCAGCGCCCGCCGGGCCACGCCGTTCACGTCGGCCCGGGTGGTGGCCAGCACGATGCAGGCCGCGTAGCGGACCACACCCTCGCGCTTTCCGGCCACCACGACGCAGTTGGCCGACACGTCCAGCCCCACCTCGTACGCCTCGCAGAACGCCGCCGTGTCGGCGAGATCGGCGTCGATCGGCGCGACCAGGACGTCGTCGACGTCCACCGGCGCGTTGGCCGGCCACTGGGCGATGGCCTCCGCCACCGGCGCGGCGAGCAGATCGAGGCGGGCACGGGCCGGTTCGGTCTTCAGCGTTCCCATCACGGGTGCGATCCTCGCACCCGCGCCGCCGGATCGCCCGCCGACTCCCGAGCCGTCTCGCGACACCACCTCCACGTCGCGGCTCAACTGCCGGCGAGGAACGCGTTGTCGCGCAGGAAGGAACGGTCGCGGGCGGCCGCCAACTCCTCCTCGCGTCGGGCTTTGGCCCGCTGCAGCTCCAGGTCCTCCATCGCGTGCCGGACACCCAGCCGGATCACGCCGTAGAGGAAGACGAAACCGAAAACGTAGAGGATCACCGTGGTGACGACAACGAACATGACGTCACCGTAAGGCGAACGTGAACCGGTATCCCTCTCATCTCCGCGCGGTTCCCCCGTACGTGTCCGCGAGGTGGTCGGCCCAGGTACGCACACCGCGAGGCAGCGCCTCGGTGACCAACCCACCGGCGCGCAGTTCGCGCCCGAGGCGGCCGGGGATTCGTACCGGCAGCAGCGGTCGGCGTGACCCGCGCGCCTCCCGCCAGGCACGGACCGCCTCGTCGAAGCGGAGCACCTGCGGCCCACCGAACTCCTCGATGCCCCCGAGCGGGCCGGCGGCCACCCGGGCCGCGAGCCGGGCGGCCACCTCACCCGGGTCGACCGGCTGGGCGAGCACCGCCCGGTCGCCGAACACCGGGCCCAGCCGCGCGCTGGTCGCCAGCAGATCGTCGAGGAACTCGGGGAACTGGGTGGCGCGCAGCACCGACCACGGCACCGGGCCGGCCGCGACGACCTGCTCGGCTGCCAGCTTGTGCCGGTAGTACGGGATCGGCACCCGGTCCACCCCGACGATCGAGATGTAGACCAGGTGCTGGACGCCGGCCGCGCCGGCGGCGAGCACCAGCCGACGGGTGCCCAGCACGTCCACCTGGTGGGTACGCCCCCGGGGCGAGGACGCCAGGTGCACCACCGCGTCCACCCCGGTCACCGCCTCGGCCAGCCCGTCGCCGGTGGCCAGGTCGGCCACGACCCACTCGACGTCCGAGCCAATACGCGGCCGGCGGCTGCTGGCCCGGACGCTCATCCCGTCGTCGCGCAGCCGCGCCAGCACGTGGCTCCCCAGTCGACCACCCGCCCCGGTGACCAGAACCCTCATCGTCTCCTCCTGTTCCGCCCTCGCACGTACCGCGCCGTCGGGCTGATGACGACACCGCGACCGGACACGTGACCGGCTGCCTCACCCCGAATGGATCAGGTCCAACACGGTCAGGAGCGCGAAGAACGCGATCACGATCTCGTTGACGATCCAGGAGTGCCCCTCGGCCCACTCCCGCATCCGGGCCAGCACCCGCGCCGCCTTCTGCCCGAGCAGCACCAACGCCAGCAGCGGCACCGCGAGCAGGAGCACGGTGAGCAGCACGAACGGCACCAGGTGCCACCAGGGGAGGTTGTGTCGGGCCACTGTCGCGCCGACCGTCGCCATGGTGAGGTCGTCGGTGGGTGTCACCGCGAAGAGCAGGGCGCCCATCCGTGCGGCCCAGCGCGGATCGGCGTGGCTCACGCTGCCCAACCAGCGCGGCGGCCCGGACCGGTTGCGGCGCAGCCAGACCACCAGGGCCAGGCACACCAGCAGCGCGAGCACCACCAGGTCGATGACCGGACCGCGATCGATCCTGCTGGCGGCCGCGCTGGCGTCGGTCGCCAACCCGCCCAGCAACCGGGTCAACAACCAGCTCACGGTCACCCCGACGGCGACCACCAGGCCGGCGCCGGCGAGGAAGCCCAGCGACGCGGCCCGGGGCCGGTCGGACGAGGCGAGGAAGACCGCCACGACCAGTTGCGTCCCGGCGACCATCACCACGGCCAGCGGCAGGACGGTCAGGAGGTTCATCGCCTGCCATCCTCGCGCCCGCCCGGTGCGGACACGTCGAATCCTCAGCCGATCACCCGCCCGGCCGTGTGGTCTGCGTCCATCACCACCCGGCCGGCCAGCAGCGCGCCGACCAGTGCCAGACCGGCCGCCACCGCCAGGGTCACCACGTAGCTCGCGGGGCCGGGCGCACTCCCGGCAGCCAGTACGGCACCGGTGAGCGCCAGCACAATCGCCGCGAAGAGCGAGTCGCCCAGTTGTAGCGACGAGCTGTTGCGCCCCTGCTCGCCGGGCGCGGACAGCTCCAGGGTGAGCACCGACAACGACGGGTACAGCAGTCCCATACCGAGCCCCGCCACCGCCCAGCCCAGCACGGCGACGGCCACCGGCAGCTCGGGTCGGACGGCCAACGCCACCGTCGCGGTGCCGGCCGTGATGCAGCACAACCCGACGCGGGGGAAGCTGGCCCGGGAGGCCGGCACGGGAAAACGGCCCTGCACCCAGGAGCCCACCGACCAGGCCAACGCGCCCACCGTGAGTACAAGCCCGGCGGCTGTCGGCGACAGCCCTCGCTCCCGGGAGAGCATCAGCGGGATGACCACCTCCGCGCCGACGAACGCCGCCGACGCCAGACCGCGCAGACCGACCACGGTGGGCAGCCCGCGGGCCGCCCGGAGGAACCCCGGCGGCAGCAGGCGCGGAGCGCAGACCAGCAGGCCGGCCAGGGCGAGCGCGATCACCGCCAGGGCCGTGACGCCGCGCTGCTGTCCCCCGATGTGCAGCAGTGCGGCGCTCACGCCCGCCCCACAGGCCCAGCCGATGCGGGCCATCGCGCCGGCCGGCGGCCGGCTCGGCACGGTCCCGTCGAGCGACCGCAGGCCCGGATGGATCAGCAGCACCGCCGGGACGGCCACCGCCGGCACCACGAGAAAGACCCACCGCCAGCCCAGGTACTCGACAATCAGGCCGGCCAGCGCCGGCCCGACCAGCGACGGTACGACCCACGCCGCAGCGAACGCGGCGAAGATGCGCCGATGCAACTCCTCGGGGTACGCCTGCCCGACGATCACGTAGAGCGCCACCGAGAGCAACCCCGAGCCGAACCCCTGCACGACCCGTCCGACCACCAACGCGGTCATCGTCGGCGCGGTCCCGGCGATCAGCAGCCCGACCACGAACCAGCCGACGCCGTGCCACATCGGTCCTCGGGGCCCCCGTGCGTCACACCAGATCCCGGAAACGACCATGGCCAGCACACCGGCGGCGAACGGGCCACCGAACGCGATGCCGTACAGCGCCAGCCCGTCCAGGCTGCGCGCGACGGTCGGCATGGCCGTGCCGACCGCCAACGCCTCGAACGCCAGCAGCGACACCAGCGCGACGCTGCCCACCGTCATCGCCCGCAGCCGGGGTGCGAACAACCCGGCGGGGACCGGAACGGGGGTGGCGTTTCGGCTCGACATGCACCGAGCCTGCGACCTCAACCCGGATTCATGTCAACCGGGGGTGACCCGGCTCTCGTCAGGCGTCCTGGAGCGCCTCCCCGACGCCGCGTACCAGTCCCGAGAAGTGCTGGTCCGCCAGGAGATGCCCGGCGGTGATCACCAGGGCGAGCGGCCATTCGATCACCTGCAACGCGGCCAGCACACCGAGCCCGGCGTAGTAGGCGATCTTGTCCGGTGGTGGCACCGCCACCTCGCCCACCATCGGCAGCTCCACCCGTCGGCTGTACATCCGAACGTTCTCGTGTGAACCGTTGAGGTGTCGTGTCAGCGTGCTCATTCCGGCCTCCCCGTGTCCGGTGATGGTCGTCGGATTCCACCGTCCACCCCGTCCATGCGCGGCCAGCCCCGCAAAGTTCCGGTGGTCCGAGGGGCATAACGGACGCCAGGTCGGGAAGCCAGGCCGCCGGACGTGAGGCGGTGGGAGGGCGAGATGACCGACGGCACAAGCGACAACGGGGAGTCGGGTCGGCGTCCGTCCGGCCGTACGCCTCGATGACGGCGGCGGGTCGCGCCGCCGGCCGCCTCCTGCCGTCCATCGGCGTGCCGCACCTGGTCGGGGAGGCGTCCCGGACCGTCGGGTCGGCGGCGACCCGGCTGGCCCGGACGGTCGGGCTGACCCGGCGTCGGGTCTGGTCGCGCCCCGGCCGGCACCACATCGAGGTGCACGGCGTCTGCCAGGACGGTGGCGACCGGTTGGCCCGGCAGGTGGAGGCCGCGCTGGAGCGGTTGCCCGGGGTGGCCTGGGCCCGGGTGAACGCCCCGTCCGGCCGGGTGGTGGTGGCCGTGCAGGCGCCCGAGCCGCGGCTGCGGGACCTCATCGCCACGATCGGGCGGATCGAGGGAACCTGCGACCACGAACCGGATCCGGAGATCCCGCCCCCGCATCCGCCGGAGGAGGGGCCGCGTACGCCGCGCACCCTGGGCGCCCTCGCCTCGGACGCACTGGGCCTGACCATCACGGCGGCCACCCGGCTCCTGCCGTTCGCGCCGCTGCCCGGCGAGGTCGCCGGCCTGCTGGCCGCTGCGGACCTGCAACCGAAGCTGCACGCCTTCGTCGGCAGGCGGCTGCGCTCCGACCCGCGCGCCGACGTCATCTTTCCGCTGGCCGAGGCGGTGGTGCAGGGTCTGACCGGCCGGTGGACGGGGATAGTGCTCGACGGCGCCCAACGGATGGTGCAGTGGGGGGAGGCGCGGGCCCAACTCGCCGCGTGGGAGAAGGCCGAGCCGCGGCTGACCGGCGACCCCGAGCGCGCCACCGCGCGGTGGCCCGCGGTCGACCGTCCCCGCCCGAAACCGGACGGCCCGGTCGAGCACTACATCAACCGTATGTTGACCGCCGGCGTGGCTGCCGCCGCGGCGGCGACACCGATCGCCGGGCGCAAGCGAGCCGCCGCGCTGGGCCTGTCCGCGCTGCCCAAGGCGCCGGGCAGTGGGCGAGAGGGGTACGCGGCACAGCTCGGCCGGATCCTCGCCCGGCGCGGGGTGATCGCGATGGACCGTGGCGTGCTGCGCGAGCTGGACCGGATCGACACGCTGGTGCTGGACGCGGCGGTGCTCGGATCGGAGCGGGGCGTACTCGCCGACCTGGCTCCGGCGGCCGAGGTGGACGTCGACGAGGTGGCGGAGCGGGCGTTCGCGCTGTTCGACCCGAGCGACCCGACCGGTTCACCGGAGCTGGACGGCTGGCGGCTGGCACCCCTGGACCAGTTCCCGGCGGGCGATCCCGGCGACGTGCCGGACGGCGAGCGGCTGCGCGCGGCCGGCGGGCAACTGCTCGGGCTCACCCACTCGGGTCGGCTCACGGCGCTGCTGCGGGTCGAACCCGAACCCGCGCCGGGTGTCGACAGCCTGCCGGCCGCTGCCCGCCACGCCGGCCTGAAGCTGATCGTGGCCGGCGGCGACGAGCAGCGGTACGGCTTCGCCGACGCGCTGCTGCCCGGCGGGGACCATTTGGCCGACACGGTACGTGCGTTGCAGCGCGACGGGGCGGTCGTGATGCTGGTCTCCGGGGACCGGGCGGCGCTCGGCGCGTCCGACTGCGGCCTCGGGATGTCCGCTCCGGACGAGCTGCCGCCGTGGGGAGCGCACCTGCTGGTCGGCACCGACCTGCGAGTGGTGGCCCTGGTCATCGAGGCGACCGGGGCGGCCCGGCGGATGACGCGGCAGAACATCCGGCTCGCCATGGCGGGCACCGGCCTCGGGGCGCTGGGCGCGTTCACCGCCCCACCGACCCAGCTGCCCCACAAGTCGCTCGTCGCGGTCAACGGCGCGGCCGGCCTGGCCTTCGCGAACGGGGTCTGGCGGGCCAGCCGGTTGCCCGACCGGTCGGACACGCCGGTGCCGGTGGCGACCGCCTGGCACCTGATGCCGGTCCGGACCGTGCTCGACCAGCTGGGCACCACGCCGGACGGGCTGGCCAGCGCGGAGGCGCAGCGCCGACACGACGGCCAGGGGGCGGGCGGCGGCGACACACCCGCCGGTGGTGGCCTGCTGCGGGCGTTCCTGGACGAGCTGTCCAACCCGCTCACCCCCGTACTGGCCGCCGGGGCGGTGCTCTCCGCGTCGTTCGGCTCGCTTGTCGACGCCGCGCTGGTGGGCAGCGTCATCGGTGGGTCGGCCCTGATCGGGGCGGTGCACGAACGCAACACCGAACGGTCGCTGGCGGAGCTGCTGTCGCGTTCGGCGGTGACGGCCCGGGTCCGCCGGGACGGCGTCGAGCGAATCGTCGCGGCCGAGGACCTCGTCCGCGGAGACGTCATCACCCTCGAATCGGGAGACTCGGTGCCGGCCGACTGCCGGGTGCTCGAATCGGTGGGGCTGGAGGCGGACGAGTCGTCGCTGACCGGCGAGTCGCTGCCGGTCGCCAAGAGCAACCGGGCGGTCGTCGCCGCGGCCATCGCCGACCGGCACTCGATGCTGTACGAGGGCACCACCGTCGCCGCCGGCCAAGGAACCGCCGTGGTGGTGGCGACCGGCGTCGACACCGAGTCCGGACGCAGCCTGGCGCTGGTCCGGCAGGCACCCCCGACCAGCGGGGTGGAGGCCCGGCTCGGCTCGTTGACCAGCGCCGCCATTCCGTTGGCCGCGGGTTCGGCGATCGCCGTGGCCGGGGCGGGGCTGCTCCGGGGCGTACCGCTGGCCGAAACGGCGGCGACCGCCGCGAACCTCGCCGTCGCGTCGGTGCCGGAGGGGCTGCCGTTCCTGGTCAGTGCCGCGCAGCTGGCCGCCGCCCGGCGGCTGGCCGAGCACGGCGCGTTGGTCCGCAACCCCCGCACGATCGAGGCGTTGGGCCGGGTGGACGTGCTCTGCTTCGACAAGACCGGCACCCTCACCGAGGGCCAGTTGCTGCTCGCCGGGGTCGGCGACGGCGTCGGCGACCGGTACGCCGCGGTGGACCGGCTCGACGACCGACTCCGACTGACCCTCGCCACGGCGCTGCGGGCCACCCCCGCCGCGGCCAAGCCGGAGGAGTTGGCGTTGCAGACCGACCGGGCGGTCTGGCGGGGCGCCGCCACGGCTCAGGTGGTGGAGCAGACCGGCGCCGCCGGCTGGCGGGCGGCCGGCGGGCTGCCGTTCGAACCGTCCCGCGGCTACCACGCGAGCATCGGCGAGACCGAGGGCCGCCTGCTGCTGAGCGTCAAGGGCGCCCCGGAGACGGTGTTGCCACGCTGCGCGACGCGGCGTGCCGACGGCCGGCAGGAGCCGCTGGACGACGCCGGCCGCGCGGAACTGCACCGTCTGCTGGCCGACCGGGCCGGGGCGGGGCACCGGATCCTGGCCGTCGCGGAGTGCGAGGTGGACGCCGCGCACATCACCGACGCCGACGTCCGAGGTCTGACCTTCGTGGGGTTCCTGGCCCTCGCGGACGGGGTCCGGGAGAGCGCAGCCCCGGCGGTACGCCGGATCCGGCAGGCCGGGGTGCACACCATCATGATCACCGGCGACCACCCGGCCACCGCCGAGGCGATCGCCGCCACCATCAGCGAGCACAACGAGCAGCGGGTGGTCACCGCCACCGAACTCGACCAGTTGGACGACGACGCGCTCGCCGAGCGGCTGGCCAACACCGACGTGGTGGCCCGCTGCACCCCGGCGCACAAGGTGCGCATCATCCAGGCGTTGCAGAAGTGCGGGCGGACCGTGGCGATGACCGGCGACGGCGCCAACGACGCCCCGGCGATCCGGCTGGCCGACGTCGGCATCGCCCTCGGCCAACGCGGCACGCCGGCGGCCCGCGCCGCCGCCGACCTGGTGGTCACCGACGACCGGTTGGAGACCATCATCGCCACCCTGGTCGAGGGTCGCGCGATGTGGTCGTCGGTCCGCCACGCGCTGAGCATCCTCGTCGGCGGCAACCTCGGCGAGATCGCGTTCAGCGTGCTCACCGCCGCGGTGACCGGCCGTTCCGCCCTCACCGGGCGGCAACTGCTGCTGGTCAACCTGCTCACCGACCTGGCGCCGGCGCTGGCCATCGCGGTCCGCCCACCCGCCTCGGACCGCACCGACGGTCTGCTCCGGGAGGGCCCCGACACGTCGCTCGGTGAGACCCTCAGCAGGGAGATCGGGCTCCGTGCGGCGTCCACCACGCTGGGCGCGACCGTCGGCTGGACGTTGGCCCGGTACACCGGCCGCCAGCGGCGGGCCGGAACGGTCGCCCTCGTCTCGCTCGTCGGCACCCAGCTCGGCCAGACCATCCTGGCCGGCGGCACCAGCCCGGCCGTGCTGGCGTCCACGGCGGCGTCGCTGGGAGTGCTGGTCGTGGTGGTGCAGACGCCGGGGGTGAGCCAGTTCTTCGGCTGCACGCCGCTCGGCCCGGTGGGCTGGACCATCGGCGCCGGATCGGCGCTCGGTGCCACCTTCGCCAACGGCGCGCTCACCAAGTTGGTGGAACACCTGCCGCCGGCCCGACCCGACCTCGCCGGCGCTGCGGCGTCACCTGCATCCGAGAGCGCTATACCTCAGAGTCATATTCATACCTCAGAGTCATAACGCTCGACGGGACACGGCCAAGCCGCCAACCTGCGGCTAGCTCTCCTGGCGCAAGGGTCGCGGGCCGGTCCCTGTTCCGCCCAGCAAAGACCACCGCGAAACTCCACCCCCGGGATGTGCTCGACGAGCCGGCCGATGTCCACCACACTCGCCAATGAATCGGGAAGATCCGTCCGCAGCTCCTCGGCTGCCGTCTCGAGGTCGTCCTCCTCTGTGGACCAGTCGATGTCGGCCAGGTCGGCCACCGCGCGAGCGGTGACCGTCGCGGGATCGGTGACGATCACCTCAACCCGGCAGTACAGGTGCATGGTTACCGGCGTTGGTTGTTCGAACATCCAGTGATCATCACAAGTCTGGATCTCGTCCGTGGCCCGCCGTCGCCGGCTGGGACCATGAGCCGCCAGGTGAAGGCACCGGTGACCATCACCAGAGCGACGACGCCGAGCAGGGCTCCGATCAGCACCGTGCTGTGCACGCCGTGGCTCGGTAGCGCGAGTCCGGCGACCAGGGCGCCACCGGTGATGCCGACGTTGACAGCGGCGGAGACGGTGGCGGCGGCGAGGTCGGAGCGCCCGGGCGCCACCTGCAGCACCACGCCACCGAGCGCTGCGGTGAACGCCGCGAACGCCAGTCCGGCCAGAGCAAGCAGGCTGACGGCAGCCGACGGCCGGTGGCCGAGCGCGTACAGCCCGAGCAGTGCCACCGACTGCAGCGCGACGGTCACGACCAGCGCGAGCCACGGGCTGCGGTCCACCACCGCTCCGACAGCGAGGATCCCAAGCACGCTGGCGACACCGCGCGCCAGCAGGATGGCCCCGACCGACGTGGCGGAGAACCCGCTGACCTCGGTGACGAAGAGGGCGACATAGGTGTAGGCGGCGATGGCCCCGGCGGTCGTGAGGACGGCCACCGCGACCAGTAGCCAGAAGCGGTAGACGTCGGGCGTCGCACCCCGGGCGGCATGTCCCTGGTCGGGCGGCGTCGAGGGCAGCAGCGTGGCCACCGCGACGAGCACAATCGCGCCGAGGCCGGCCACCGCCAGGAACGACATCCGCCAGCCGGCCCGTTCGCCCAGCCAGGTGCCCGCAGGCACCCCCAGGAGCAGAGCGACGTTGCCTCCGGCGAACACGATCGCGACCACCCGCCCGCGTAGTCCGGGTCGGAACAGCCCGGCCGCGGTCGGGACCACTACCGCCCAGAACAAGGCATGGGTCGCCGCAGTTACCATCCTGGCCGCCAGCAGCAGCGGGAACGTGCTCGCGAACACGGTGGCCGCAGTGCTGACGACGAAGCCGGCCAGCAGCGCAGACAGTAGTCGCCGGCGAGGGACCTTCCTGGCCAGCACCGTCAACGGGATCGAGGCGACGACGACCACCGCGCCGTACGCGGTGACGAGCATGCCCACTTGCGACGGTGTGACGGCCAGGTCCGCGACCATCGGGATCAGCAGCCCGATCGGCAGCGCCTCGGCGGTGGTGTAGAGGAACGTCCCCCCGGACAAGCCGATCAGTGCTCCCACTGCCCGCCTGTGGCCCATCCAACGCTCCCATCGTTACCGGCTAAACGACCTATGCCGGCAACAGGCTGGGCGTACCCCAGCACGGGGTCAACTGGTAAAGTGGGCTTTGATGGAAACAGTTGAGGGCGTCAAGCGGATGCACCTGGTGGGCGGCAGTCTCGCCCTGGACTTCATCAACACCCGCACCGGTCCACCCGGCGGACCCTCGGACGACGACGTGCTCACCGGCTATCCCGAGCTGGTCGCCTGGGGCGCGTACGCGGGCGCCCTCACCGACACCGAGACGGCAGCGTTGCACCGGCTGTCTCGCAACGATCCAGACGGCGCTCGCGCCGCCTTCGCGCGAACGCTGCGAACCCGCGACAACCTCGACGAGGTGTTCCGACCGCTGGCCGCCGGAAAGAGTCCGAGCGCGCGTGCGCTGGCCCAGTTGCGGGACGACGAAGCAGACGCGCTCGGCCACGCACAACTTGAGCGTGGGAGCACGTTCGTGTGGGCCTGGCGGGAGGACCGGACGCTTGCCCGGCCGCTACGGCCCGTTGTGCACGCGGCGGTCCAACTGCTCACCGCGGGGGCGCTGGACCGAATCAAAGGATGCGGAGGCTGTCGCTTCATCTTCATCGACGAGAGCAAGAACCGCAGTCGCCGCTGGTGCAGCATGGACGACTGCGGAACCGCGGAGAAGATGCGCCGCTACGTCGCCGCGCGCCGCACACGTGCAACGCGGTGAGCGCCCAGCCCACCACGCCGATCCGCATGGACATTGCCTGTTGAGGTGCCAGGAGGCAAAGGACTACGAGTGCGTGGCGGAGGCGATCGCCGCAGCCGCCGCTTGAGCGCGATCATGGGAACGGTTCTGCCAGTGAAGCGACCGCAGAAGGTTGTGGCCTACATCGTCCGCGAGGATCGGCTGCTGGTATTCGTCCATGCCGACGACGGACAGTTCGATCAATCCGGCCTCCAGGTTCCTGCGGGCACCGTTCGTTATGGCGAGCTACCTGAACAGGCTGTGCTGCGCGAGGCATCTGAGGAAACCGGCCTGCACGGACTACGCATCGAGCGGTACCTGGGGGCAGCAGAGTGGGACATGCGTCCGTACGTCGATGCGGTTCATGTGCGGCATTTCTTTCAGCTATCCGTCGAGGACGCCGAGGTTCCGAAGCGGTGGATCGTTGAGGAACACGCCGATGGCACCGACAAGCCGATCCGCTTCGAGCTGTACTGGCTGCCTCTGGCGCAAGGACACGTCCTCGCCGCCGGCCAGTCTGCCCTGCTCGGCAGGCTCTTTGATTGACGGTCTTGGGGCGCCAGTTTGAAGGTCGAAGATCACTATCCGTGCGCCGACAGGAAGGCATTCAGTCGGGTCGAGACGGCTGTGGGGTCCTCGAGCCACGGGAAATGTCCCGCCTCGGGGATGGTGGCGAGCGTGGCACCGGGGAGGATGTCGAGGAGTCTTCGGGTGTTGGCCAGTGGTCGTGGGTCTTGCTCACCATGGATTATCAGAGTCGGAGCGGTCACCTTCGCGGCGAGCGTGGTCGCGTCGGGCAGGCCGGACGCAAGTGCTCGGTTGGCCTGCCAGTTGATCTCAAAGGGGGCCGACGCAGCGGCCCTCGCCCACACCTCGGCCCTCGACGGGTCGGCATAGTCCGGTAGCCAGCACAGCATGCGGAACTCGACTTCCTCCTCCCAGCTCCGCTTCCGGCGCTCCAGCTCATCACGGCGTTCCTGCTGTCCGGCGGTGAGGCGGTTGGCGACTTCTGCGTGGTACGGCGCCCGCCACGCCGTCCCCGGCCCAACCCCGCCGCAGTAGATCACCGCCTGCACGTGTTCGGGATATGTCCAGGCGTATGCGAGGACGAGAGTGGCTCCCCACGAGTGGCCAAAGACCGTCCATCGGTCATAACCCCAGTGTCGACGTAGGGCATCGAGGTCGGCGAGTGCCCGGTCGAGCCTGTAGTCATGCGGTCCGGTCGAGCGGCCGCAGCCTCGCTGGTCGTACCGATGGACATGATGGGCCGGATCCAACATGGCTGAAATCGGGCCGAGGTAGTCCCAGAGCCCGGGCCCTCCATGGCAGAGGACAACGGGCGATCCACCGGCGGGTCCGGAACTCAGTGTCCAGAGACGCGCGCCGTCGTCGACCGTCACCGCGCACTCCCCGGTCTCGCCCACCGGCACAGACTCCAGGGATGGGAACCTGCGGTCAAGCGTGGCTGGCACGAGTGTGCTGGGCGAGAAGACAGCGTGACCGCTTGGCTGTACGGATGGCTGCACTCGCGACCGCCGACTGGACGTTGGCCCGGTACACCGGCCGCCGGCAGCGGGCCGGAGCCGTCGCCCTCATCTCCCTGGTCGGCACCCAGCTCGGCCAGACCATCCTGGCCGGCGGCACCAGCCCGGCAGTGCTGGCGTCCACGGCGGCGTCGCTGGGAGTGCTGGTCGTGGTGGTGCAGACGCCGGGGCTGAGTCAGTTCTTCGGCTGCACGCCGCTCGGCCCGGTGGGCTGGACCATCGGCGCCGGATCGGCGCTCGGTGCCACCTTCGCCAACGGCGCGCTCACCAAACTGGTGGAGCACCTTCCGTCGGCACGACCCGACCTCGCGCAGCCCACTCCCGGGACCGAGGGGACGGCCACGGACGGCTGACGCTTGAGCGGGACCGGCTGGGGTACCGGAGCCGGGGGAGGTGGGCACGATGGCCGAGCATCCACAGGTGACGTTCATCGGCACCGCGACGACAGTGCTGCGGATCGGCGGGTTCACCCTGCTGACCGATCCGAACTTCCTGCACCGCGGTCAGCGGGCGTACCTCGGAAAGGGTCTGTGGTCGCGCCGACGCACGGACCCTGCGCTGCGGATCTCCCAGCTTCCCCACCTGGACGCCGTGGTCCTGTCCCACCTGCACGGCGACCACTTCGACCGGGTGGCCCGCCGGGAGCTGGACCGGGAGCTGCCCATCGTCACCACGCCCGCCGCCGAACGCAAGCTGCGCCGCTGGGGCTTCCACGCCGCCGAGGGCCTGCCGACCTGGTCGTCACGAGAGCTGCACCGCGACGGTACGACCCTGCGGCTGACCTCGATGCCCGGCAAGCACGGCCCCGGCGCGCTGGACCGGCTGCTGCCTGACGTGATGGGCACGATGATCGACGTGGAACGCGGCGGGCGGCGCGAGTTCCGGCTGTCTTCCGCTCCCCGCTGGCGCACTTCGTCGACGAGGCCCGCCGCCGGGGCTGGGTCAAGCAGGTACGCACCCTCGCGCGCGGCGAGACCGCGTCGCTCGCCCCGCCCTCCTGAACGGCGGATCCGGCGAGCGGGTGGGATTGGCAGTGGGCCGGGCACCCTCATTGATCTCGCTGACTAGCCTGACGCCATGCCGTCGTTCTTGGCCAATGGAACTCGTCCGAAGGCCTGGCCGGCCCTACCGCTGGCGCTGCTGGTGCCGTGCAGCCTGCTGGTACTGATCGGTGTCACCGACGACCGCGAGCCGCCCCCACCGGCCGGCGTGCTGATGCCGGCGACGGTGGTCGCGGTGGAACCGGCCCAGACCGCCCAAGGCCCCTACGTGCTGGTACGCGTCGACACGGCCGACGGGCCGACCACCTGCGGCATCTACGAGCGGTCGTTCCCCGAGCGGCGGCTACCCCCGCTGTACCAGCGACTGACAGTCGACTACACCCCGGCCAGCTGCATGCCGATGCCGGTCAACACCGAGCTGCCCCGAGGCGTGATCGTCGCCATGGGGGCCACTGGGTTGACGGCGTCGCTCTTCTGGCTCTGGGCCGGTCCGCGCTTTCAGCGCTTGGACCGCCGGCGGCGCTCCCGCTTCTGACGCCCTCCGTCACCGCTCTTCGGCACGGAACGGGTCCCGGGCCGGCCCCTGTTCGGCCCAACACAGACCACCGCGAAACTCCACGCCCGGTATGCCGTCACCGAGCTGGCTGATGTCCACCACAGCCGCCAGGGAGGTGGCGAGGTCCGACCGTAGTTCCTCGACGGCCGTCTCGAGATCGTCCGCCTCTTCGGACCAGTCGATGTCGGCCGCACGCAGGTCGGCGATCGCGTGACCGGTGACCGCTGCGGGGTCGGTGACGACCACCTCGACCCGACAGTAGATGTGCACGGTGACGGAGGTTGGTTGCTCATCCATCCACGGATCATGACAAGTGCGCTGCCCGACCCGACAGGCAATTGCCGAAGCGGTCAGTGAGCGAGCCTTCCGGGGCCTCGCCAATCCCCAGACGACGGTAATATCCCCAGTCTTTGATCTACAACGGGGAGGAAGATCCACATGCGATGGAAGATCCCGGCCGGCGTGGCAATAGCGCTGGCCTTTATGGTTCCGGCGGCACCGGCGGTGGCGCAGACCGGGTCGCCCGGGCTCAACGAAACCTGCCAGACGGTCGAGCGCAAGACGTACAAGGACATCCGCGAGCTCTTCACCATCGACCTGGACACCGCCACCACCACCCAGCTCCGGGTGCTGACGGCCCAGATCCTGTACGCCGCGAACACCGAGTCCCTGCCCACCCTGCCTGACGTCATTCAGAAGAAACTCGATGGCAGCTCGGACGATCTCCGCGCATTCCTCAAGAAGGACGTGCAGACCGTCTGGTCGGTGAATCTGCGGGTCAAGGTGGACCAGACGTTGACCGGCGCCGGCCCCAAGGTGAAGAAGGCCGCGCAGACGACGCTCGACGACGCGACCACCGATGGCTACCTGGCTTACCTGAACGAGGGCCTGTACGCCGCGCGTGCGCTCGACTGCGCGTCGCAGCCCACCCCGACGCCGACGACGACGGCCTCGTCGCAGCCCACTCCGACTCCGAGCGCCACGACGACCGTCACTCCGACCGCGGCCACCTCCACGAGCCCGGTCGCTGCCGGCGGCGAGGGCGGCGGACTGCCGCTGACCGGTGCCGACACCGCGACCGTGGCCGGCATCGGCGGTGCGCTCCTGCTCGTCGGTGGCGCGAGCTTCGTGCTCGCACGGCGACGCCGCTCCCGCTTCGTGGCGTAGCTCGATCTGACGCGCCCGGTCCGACACTTCGTCGGGCCGGGCGCGTTGGCGTTCAACGACGTCATGCTGGTTGGTCAGGAGTCCGTTCCGCGGTGACGCGGGAGTCGCCGGCTCAGATCGTTGACAGCGCAGCAGCTCGACGCTCGGCGTGTCATGCCGCTCATGCGGGGCGCGGGGCCGAGGGGGAAGTGATGGTGGAGCCCAGGGGACTCGAACCCCTAACCCCTGCCTTGCAAAGGCAGTGCTCTGCCAGTTGAGCTAGGGCCCCGTGAGCGGCGGCGGCGGTGCGTCGCTCGCCGCCGGCCGGACGTCAGCGCAGGTCGGGCGCGGTGGTCGCCTCGTGCCACAGGGCACGCTCGTCGTTGGCGGCCTTGACCTTGTTGAAGACGACGGCAGCCACGCCGACGACGCCGGCCAGGATCAGCAGCTTCTTGAACATGGGGCGACCCCTCGCGCTCGACTAGCGTCGGACGATGTGCGGTGGGGCTAGATGGAATCGAACCATCGACCTCAGAGTTATCAGCTCTGCGCTCTAACCGACTGAGCTATAGCCCCGCGTTGCGACGAGCAAGATTAACCCATCCGCTCTGCCGGCCCCAAATCGGGGTCCGAACCTGCGAGCCGGGCCGTCGCCGCCTGCAAAACCTAACCGAGTACGGGGCGCCGGAGCGACCGCATTCCGCGGTGCCCCGGCGCCCCGGTCACACTCAGTCCCGCTCGGCGAGCGTCAGCTCGATCCCGCCGACCAGGTCGGCGCAGACGTTGTAGACGAATGCTCCCAGCGTGGCCAGCGCGGTGAACAGCACCACGTTGACCAGGCCGATCAGCGCCGAGCTGAGGATCACGCCCTTGGCGGTGATCTGGAACCCGTTGGTGCTCTGCCCACCGCCCGCGTTGACCAGGTCGCTGAGGCTGTCGTTGACGCTCTGGAACACGCCCATCGCGTCCAGCGCCAGGTAGAGCACCGACGTGGCGACCACCACGACGATGAACAGCACCACCGAGACGGCGAACGCGAACTTCATCACGGACCAGGGGTCGATCCGCTTGAGGTTCAGCCGGGCCCGGCGCGGTCCGCGGGACGCCGCCGAGCTGACCGAGGTACGCGCGGCGCGTACCGCCTCACCCACGCGAGCGGCCCCGACGGCCGACGCGTTGCCGATCCCCGGCGGCAGGCCACCACCGCTCGCGGGGCGACCGCCAGCGGCCGTACGCCCCGAGTCGGGCTGGGTCATGCCCGGCGTGATCCGCGGCTGGGTGCCGGTGGCCCCGGTCGATGTCGCCTGACCGGGCCGGGTGTTGATCGGCTGGGTGGTCGTCGGCCGAGCCGGAGTCGGGGCGGCCGCCGCGGGGGCCACCCCGGCGGACGTCGGTGCCTCGACAGCCGACGTCTCGGCCTTGGCGTCGCCCGATCCCCCGTCCTCGCCGGGCTGCTCCGGCGGAGGTGTCATGCCGGGAGCCCGGGTGAATTTCGGGGCAGGCGCGTCGGCGGGAACCGTGGCCCGGCCCACGGCCGCGCGGCCGGTCGCTGGTGTGCCGCCCTTGGCGGCCTCCTCGTCGACCGGGTTGGCCGAGGTCCCCGTGTTCCCCGACTTCGCCTGTGTCTCCGTCATTCAACTAGTCCTGTTCGTCAGGCTCGTCGGCATTGCGAGCAATCGCCACGATAGTCACGCCGTCCGGGAGGTCCATCAGCTTGACCCCCATTGTGTTCCGGTCACGCGTACGGCGTACAGGCTTCACCGGAGTCCGGATGACACCACCGTTGCTGGTGATCGCGAACAACTCGTCGTCTGGGTCGATCACCACGGCACCGACCAGACCACCGCGCCGTTCGGTGATCTTCGCAGTCAGCACGCCCTTACCTCCCCGGCCCTGCACCGGGTATTCCTCGATCGGGGTACGTTTCGCGTATCCCCCGTTCGTGGCCACCAGGACGTCCAAACCGTCCCGAACGACCTCCATGGCGAGCAGGACGTCGTCGTCCGTGAAGCGCATGCCGATCACGCCCGAGGTGGCCCGGCCCATCGGCCGCAGCGCCTCGTCGGAGGCGTTGAACCGGATCGCCTGCGCCTTCTTGGAGACCAGCAGCAGGTCGTTCTCCGGCGCCACCAGCGCAGCACCGACCAGCTCGTCCTCATCGCGCAGGTTGATCGCGATGATTCCGCCGGAACGGTTGGAGTCGAACTCCTCGAGCCGCGTCTTCTTCACCAGGCCGTTCTTCGTGGCCAGTACCAGATAGGGGGCTACCTGGTAGTTCGGGATTTCGATGATCTGCGCGATCTGCTCGTCGGGTAGGAAGGCGAGCAGATTGGCCACGTGTTGGCCCTTGGCTACCCTACTGGCCTCCGGCAACTCGTACGCCTTGGCCCGGTACACCCGACCCTTGTTCGTGAAGAACAGGATCCAGTCGTGCGTCGAGCATACGAAGAAGTGGCTCACTATGTCGTCCTGCCGCAGCGTGGCGCCACTGACGCCCTTGCCGCCGCGCCGCTGCGAGCGGTACAGATCGACCTTGGTCCGCTTGGCGTACCCCGTCCGGGTGATCGTGACGACCACGTCCTCCCGGGCGATGAGGTCCTCCATCGAGACCTCGCCGTCGAACGGAATGATCTGCGTACGCCGCTCGTCGCCCCACTTGGCGACGATCTCGCCCAGCTCCTCCGAGACGATCCGGCGCTGCCGCTCCGGCTTGGCGAGGATGTCCTTGAGGTCGGCGATCTCGATTTCGAGCTTGGCCAGGTCGTCGACGATCCGCTGCCGCTCCAGGGCGGCGAGGCGGCGCAGCTGCATGTCCAGGATCGCGGTCGCCTGGATCTCGTCGATCTCCAGCAGCCGGATCAGGCCCTGCCGGGCGTCGTCCACGGTCGGCGAGCGCCGGATCAGGGCGATCACCTCGTCCAGCGCGTCCAGCGCCTTGCCCAGACCGCGCAGGATGTGCGCCCGCTCCTCGGCCTTGCGCAGCCGGAACGCGGTCCGCCGGCGGATCACGTCGATCTGGTGCTCGACGTAGTAGCGGATGAACTGGGCCAGGTTGAGCGTGCGCGGCACCCCGTCGACCAGCGCCAGCATGTTGGCGCCGAAGGTCTCCTGGAGCTGGGTGTGCTTGTAGAGGTTGTTCAGCACCACCTTGGCGACCGCGTCGCGCTTGAGCACCAGCACGATCCGCATGCCCGTACGCCCGGAGGACTCGTCGCGGATGTCGGCGATGCCGGCGAGCTTGCCCTCCTTGATCAGCTCAGCGATCCGCTCGGCCAGGTTGTCCGGGTTGACCTGGTAGGGCAGCTCGCTGACGACCAGGCAGGGCCGACCCCGCTTGTCCTCCTCGACCTCCACCACGGCCCGCATCCGGATCGAACCACGACCCGTGCGATACGCGTCCTGGATGGCGGTAGTGCCGACGATCAGGCCGTGGGTCGGGAAGTCCGGGCCCTTGACGATGCCGAGCAGGGCTTCGAGGGTGGTCTCCTCGTCCTCCTCAGGGTGCTCCAGGCACCACTGCACCGCCGCGCCGATCTCCCGCAGGTTGTGCGGCGGGATCTTGGTGGCCATGCCGACCGCGATGCCCTCGGAGCCGTTCACCAGCAGGTTGGGGATCCGCGACGGCAGGATCGTGGGCTCCTTGGCCCGGCCGTCGTAGTTGTCCTGCAGGTCGACAGTGTCCTCGTCGATGTCCCGCAGCATCTCCATCGCGAGGGGGTCGAGCTTGCACTCGGTGTTGTGGCTGACGAACCCGTCCGAGACGAACGAGTGGTCGTCGGTGTCCACCCGGACGCTGTAGACCGGCTGCACGCCGGCGTCCGTGATCTGCGCCACCTCGGCGTAGTAGAACCGCCCGTCGACCAACGGCTCGACCACGTCGAGCACCTCGGAGTTGGTGATCCGGGCCGCGATCTCGTCGCGGTCGCGTTCCCACCGCTCGACCCGGTCCACGTTGTGCCGGCGCAGCCAGTCCCGCTCCGTCCAGCGCTGCGCGCCGTGCTCACGGATGAAGTCGGCGACCAACGGCACGTGGTCGCTGGAGAGCGCCGTGCTGCTCGCCGGCACCTGGGCCAGCTCGGCCTCCAACTTGGCCTGCTTCCGACCGAGGAACCCGACGTGCGCGGCGAAGATTCGGGCGTCGCGACGGTTGGTCACCACGACCTTGATCTCGCCATTGTCGTAGCGGGTCTGCCGGCTGATCACACCGAACTCCAGCAGCAACTGCTGGACCTCGGCCGCCAGGCGCTCGCTGCGGGTCGAGTACGAGATCTGCATGGTGTTGCGCGGCAGCAGCGACGACGAGCCGTCACCCTCGAACAGCGCCTGGAGGAACGCCCGCTTGACCGCGGCCGGCCCCTGCCAGACGAACTCGGGAACGAACTTCGCGGCGCTACGAGCGCCCACAAGGTCGCCGAGAAGGCTCGTCCGCAGCGCGCTGAGGTCCTGCACGTCGAGTTCGTGCAGAGTGCTGCCGGAGGCGATGACCCGCTCGCTGGCGTAACGCGGACCGCCCACCGCAAGGTCGTAGGCCGCGAGAACCCGGACGAAGAACTCCCGGTCGACGTTGTTGAACCCGGCCCGGTTCGGGGAGACCCAGCCCTCGCTGACGAAAGCACCGGCGAGGACAGCAGCCTCGACGTGCTCCAGCATCGGGTAGCCGATCTCGTCCGGCACGCTGCGCTGGAGGACGACCCGGTCGCCGGGGGCGATCTCGGCGAGCAGCTTCCACAGCAGGGTCGGCACGCCGGCGACGTCCACCAGGCAGAGCACCGGGTGGTTGTGCGTGCCAGTCAGCTCGTACCCCTCGCGGGTCCGCAGCCGCAGGGTGGGGTGCTCGCCGGAGTGGAAGAACTTCGAGGCGCGGACCAGGTCGCCGTTGCGGTCGCGGACCTTCAGGTCGATGTCGGTCTCGCTGGACGGCGCGGCGTCCGCCACCATGTCCGCGATCCGCACGCTACCATCGGCAGTACGAATACGGACATTTCCCGAAATACAGTAACGCATCGCCGCAGCCGGATCATTACCCGGCGAGCCGAAGTTGCCGTTGCCGTCGACCAGTGGGTAGCGCAGCGACCAGGGCTGCGCCATCCGGACCAGCGCGTCGTAGATCGCCGAGTCGCCGTGCGGGTGGAACTGACCCATCACGTCGCCGACGACCCGGGAGCACTTCACGTAGCCGCGGTCCGGCCGGTAGCCGGAGTCGAACATCGCGTAGAGGATCTTGCGGTGGACCGGCTTGAGCCCGTCCCGGACGTCCGGCAGCGCGCGCCCGACGATCA
Organism: Micromonospora sp. NPDC005254; assembly: GCF_042872525.1. Classification (NCBI taxonomy): domain Bacteria; kingdom Bacillati; phylum Actinomycetota; class Actinomycetes; order Micromonosporales; family Micromonosporaceae; genus Micromonospora; species Micromonospora sp. NPDC005254. The sequence goes on from NZ_JBIAKM010000004.1 coordinate 467,798, forward strand.
CGCTCATCGCGTAGTCGAGGTAGGAGCGCTGCATCTCCACCTCGAGGCCGACCGGCTCGATCCGGTCGTGCGCGACCACGGCGGCGAGTGCCTCGGCGGGAACCTCGGGCTCGTTCGGTGTGGACTCGGGGGAATCGGTCACTGTATACCCTTATCAGACTCAGAGTCGTTTTCGTGCTGTGGATAACGGCTGTGGATACCGACCAAGCTGTGGATAACTCTGTGGACCGGCGAACCGGCCGGGTGGTTGCCCGACCGGCCCGCCGAGGTCCGTCAGATATCCAGGAACCGCACGTCCTTGGCGTTGCGCTGGATGAACGACCGGCGCGCCTCGACGTCCTCACCCATCAGGACGCTGAACAACTCGTCCGCGGTTGCGGCGTCGTCGAGCGTGACCTGACGCAGGGTACGCGTCGCCGGGTTCATCGTGGTTTCCCACAGCTCGGGATAGTTCATCTCGCCGAGGCCCTTGAAGCGCTGGATGTCGTCCGGCTTGGCGTTCGGCTTCTTCTGCTGGCGCAGCGCGATGAGCCCGTCCCGCTCGCGGTCGGAGTAGGCGTACTGCGCGTCGTCGCCCTTCTTGTTCCACTTGATCTTGTAGAGCGGCGGAGCGGCCAGGTAGACGTGACCCAGCTCGACCAGCGGACGCATGAAGCGGAACAGCAGGGTGAGCAGCAGCGTCTGGATGTGCTGGCCGTCGACGTCCGCGTCGGCCATCAGCACCACCTTGTGGTAGCGCAGCTTCTCCATGTCGAAGTCGTCGTGGATGCCGGTGCCCAGCGCGGTGATCAGCGCCTGGACCTCGTTGTTCTTCAGGACCCGGTCGATCCGGGCCTTCTCCACGTTGAGGATCTTGCCGCGGATCGGCAGGATCGCCTGCGTGCGCGGGTCCCGACCCTGCTTGGCCGAACCACCGGCCGAGTCGCCCTCGACGATGAACACCTCGGACTCGCGCGGGTCGGTGGACTGGCAGTCGGCCAGCTTGCCCGGCATCGAGCCGGACTCCAGCAGCGACTTACGCCGGGCCAGCTTGCGCGCCTGCTGCGCGGCGATCCGGGCACGGGCCGCCTGGGACGCCTTCGTGATGATCATCTTGGCTTCGGCCGGGTTGCGGTCGAACCAGTCGACCAGCCGGTCGTTGCAGACCCGCTGCACGAAGCTCTTCACCGGGGTGTTGCCGAGCTTGGTCTTGGTCTGGCCCTCGAACTGCGGGTTGGCCAGCTTGACCGAGATGATCGCCGCGAGCCCTTCCCGGATGTCCTCGCCGGAGAGCTTCTCGTCGCCCTTGAGCAGCTTCTTGTCGGTGCCGTACCGGTTCACCACGCTGGTCAGCGCGGACCGGAAGCCCTCCTCGTGAGTGCCGCCCTCGTGGGTGTTGATCGTGTTGGCGAAGGTGTAGACCGACTCGCCGTACGACTCGTTCCACTGCATGGCGATCTCAACCGACATGCCCTCCTCCTCGGCCTCGAACTCGACCACCGTCTTGTGGATCGGGTTCTTGGAGGCGTTGAGGTGCCGGACGAAGTCGGCGATGCCGCCCTCGTAGAAGAAGGTGACCTCGCGCTGCCGGCCGTCCTCCTCCTCGGCCACCCGCTCGTCGAGCAGGTGGATGCGCAGGGCACGGTTGAGGAAGGCCATCTCCTGTAGGCGCCGGTAGATGGTCTGGAAGTCGAAGTCGACCGTCTCGAAGACGTCGGGGTCCGGCCAGAAGGAGACCGCCGAGCCGGTGCGGTCGGTGGCCTCGCCCTTCTCCAGCGGGCTCGGCTTGGAGTTGGTGTAGTGCTGCCGCCACACGGAGCCGGACTTGTGGATCTCGACGAACATCCGCGTGGAGAGTGCGTTCACGACGGAGACGCCGACGCCGTGCAGACCGCCGGAGACCGCGTACGCCTTGCCGTCGAACTTGCCGCCGGCGTGCAGGATGGTCAGCGCGACCTCGACACCCGGCTTCTTCAGCTTCGGGTGCAGGTCGACGGGGAAGCCTCGGCCGTTGTCGGTAACCCGGACGCCGCCGTCGGCGAGCAGCACCACGTCGATGGTGTCGCAGTATCCGGCCAGCGCCTCGTCGACCGCGTTGTCGACGACCTCCCAGACGAGGTGATGCAGACCGCGTTCGCCGGTGGACCCGATGTACATACCGGGCCGCTTGCGAACCGCCTCCAGCCCCTCGAGAACGGTGATCGACTCTGCGCCGTACTCCTGCTTGTCCTGCGCTGCCACCCTCGGCCACTTTCTCGCGTCGTCGGCGCCGGGAGGGCGCGTCGGGCGCGGGTTCGGCGGACAGGACGCGACGTCGACGCGTGGACCGGTGCCCGAGACCTCCGGACAGCGGGTCGAACGCGCCGGTCGCCGCGGTTGCCCGCGGATCGCGATCGGCTCAACCCGGAGTGGAGAATGATGCTGGGGCCACCGGCCCCGTCCCTCGCCCCGCACCGGGTCTTCGTCTCACTGTCAATCCTACTGTGCGCGGAGGACAGAACCACCACTCGGCACCCTCAACGAGGCGGCTGAGATGTCCGTAGCCGGCAGAACCCCATTACCCTCGACTCCCCCCACACGCCAGGCTTTGATCGGACGCGCCGCCCCCGGACGGGTTGACCCGCGCTCGGGCGGGTCGGGGGTCGCGGCCGGACCGTCCGTGCCGTACGTTTGCGGCGCCCCGGAAGCGGCCTTGATCTTTACCGGCCGGAACCGGGACGATCGACCCGATCGACCCGACACGTGCTCTCTAAGAGGTGACAGATGGGGCTGGACAACGTCGCGGTGCACTGGCCGCGGACCGGCCGCTTCTACGATCCGGTGGCGCCGGCCGAGTTCGTCGACTTCGGCGAGATCGTCGACCTGCCACGGATCTCCGCGCCGACGGCGGCGCTGGCCGAGCTGATCGCGAAGACCGGCACCGTCCGGGCGACCGCGTACACCGAGCTGGTGGATCTCCTGCTCGGCCTCGAAGGTGTGTTGTATGCCACAGACGCCGCCGCCGAGGACGAGGATCCGGTGATCGACCCGGACGGCTGCGCCTGGATCGCCGGCGGCATCGAGCGGTTCGTGGCCGGCCACCGGGAGTACGGCGAGACAATCACCTTCGACTCGGTGAGCACGGTGCTGCGGGCGCTGCTCGGCGACGGCCGGTTGGCCGAGCAGCAGCTGCGCTGGCTGGAGACCCGACTCGACGCGCTGCGCGACGAGCGCGGTGATCCGCCGCAGTGGAACTTCACCTGTGCGGAGCTGGGCGTGCTGGCGGCGTTCTACCGACGCTGCGCCGAGCGCGGCTTCGCCGTCTACGCCGACGCCTGAGCGGCCGTCCCGCTCTGCGGGGCGGCCGGGTCGCCGCCGGGCCGGTTGGCCGCCGCGATCACCTGCGTGAGCACCGCGTGCAGGTGCTGCAGGTCCTCGACGGGCAGCCCGAGGCGTTGCACGATCGCGGCCGGGATCCGCTCGGCCTGGGCGCGCAGCGCGGCACCGGTGGCGGTGAGGGTGACGGCGAGGCTGCGCTCGTCGGCGGCGTCGCGTTCCCGGCGCAGGTAGCCGGCTGCTTCGAGCCGCTTGAGCAGGGGCGACAGGGTGCCCGGGTCGAGCTGCAGCAGGCGGCTGAGGTCGCGGCCGGACAGCGGCGCGTGCTGCCACAGCGCCAGCATCACCAGGTACTGCGGGTGGGTCAGCCCCATCGGTTCCAGCAGCGGCCGGTAGACGGCCACCACGCTGCGTGCGGCGACCGACAGGGCGAAGCAGACCTGTTGCTCCAGCGCCAACGGATCGACGCCCTCCGGCTGCCCGCTCATCGGTTGCTCGCTGACTGCATGCTGACTATCGTAGCTATCGTTGGTGTGCCAATCATTGGTGTGGCAACTGATCGCGTGGAGGGACTGCGGATGAGCGAGGACGGCACGGCGAACAGGACGCCGGGCGAGGGTGGTCGCCTGATGCGGTGGACGTTCCGGAACCTCGCCGGCCCGGCCGACGGGGTCGCGGGCGCCGTGCAGGGTGGCTCGGCCGAGGCCCGCGAGGCGTGGAAACGCGACCTGGCCGAGCGCAAGCGCTACACCCAGGAGCAGCGCGAGCGCAAGCGGGCGGCCCGCGAAGCCGACCGGCGGCGCTGAGAGGGCCGGGCTCAGCCGTACGTGTCGCGCGGCCCCCGACCGCGCACCCGGCGCGGCCCCTTCTGCCAGGACGGCGCGGCCGGGCCGTGGATGTGCAGCTTGCGCACCACGTTGTGACCGACCTCCTGGGCGATCTGCTTGAGCAGCGAGCCGGCGAGCAGCCGCAGCTGGGTCGCCCAGGCCGTCGAGCGCGCCTCCACGGTCAGTTCGCCGTTCTCCAGCTTGACCGGCCGGCTGTGCTGGGCGACCTCGGCGCCGACCACCCGCTCCCAGGCGCCGAACACGGTGGCCTCGGCGGCGGGCTGCTGCCAGCCGCGCGCCTTGACCAACCGGTTCAGCACGGCGCTGAGGGGTTGCGGGTCGCGCGGGTCGGGGCCGGGGCCCGAGTAGCCACGCAGCCGCCGTCCCGAGCCGCTGGCGCCGTCCGCGCCGCTCCCGGGGGTACGCCGGGTGCGCGCCGCCGCCTGCCGGCGGGACAGCGCCGCGTCGAGCACCGCCCGGGCCAGCTCCGGCCCGGTCGCACCGTCCGCCGGCCCGCCGCCGTCGACACCGGCCGCGCCGCTTCCGGCCACGACCGGACCGCCGGCGCCGTCTCCGGTCGCTCCCGACCGTGCGGTACGCGCGTTCGCGGCCTCACCGGCCTGCCGGCCGCTGCCGGTGCGGTTGGCGCCTGACCGCCTGGCGTCCGGTTCATCCGACACGTCGTACCGTCCCCTCGCCGACCTGATAGCGGGTGCCGCGCAGCGCGGCCGGCACGTCGTCGTCCACGGCGCAGGTGACCAGCAGCTGACTCGCCCCGCCGACCAGCTCCGCCAGCCGCTCCCGGCGCCCGGTGTCCAGCTCGGCGAAGACGTCGTCGAGCACCAGGACCGGCTCGATACCGTCGGCGCGCAGCAGGTCGTACCCGGCCAGCCGCAGGGCGAGCGCGAAGGACCAGGACTCGCCGTGGCTGGCGTACCCCTTGGCGGGGAGCGGACCGAGGGACAGGGCCAGCTCGTCGCGGTGCGGGCCGACGAGGGTGGTTCCCCGTTCGATCTCGGCGGTGCGGGAGGCGGCGAGCGCGGTCGTCAGCGCCTCGGCCAGCGTGGCCCGGTCGGTGGTCGGCTCGGCCAGCTCGATCGACGGCCGGTAGGCGATACCGGCCGCGCCCCGTCCGGCGGCCACCGCGTCGTACGCCTTGGCGACGTGCGGGGTGAGCGCGGCGACCAGCTCCAGCCGCCCGGCGAGCAGCTCCGCGCCGTGCTGGGCCAGGTGGGTGTCCCAGACGGCGAGGGTGCCGAGGTCGCCGCCCCGGGAGCCGCCGGTCTTGCGGGCGAGGTACGCGGTACGCAGCAGAGCGTTGCGCTGCTTGACGACCCGCTCGTAGTCGGCCCGTACTCCCGCATAGCGGGGTTGCCGGTTGACCAGGAGGTCGTCCAGGTAGCGACGGCGCTCGGCCGGATCGCCGCGGACCAGCTCCAGGTCCTCCGGCGCGAAGAGCACCAGTCGCAGGGCGCCGAGCACGTCCCGCGCCCGGCGCGCCGGGGAGCGGCCCAGCCGCGCCCGGTTGGCCCGGCCCGGCACGATCTCCAGCTCAACGAGGAGTTCCCGGCCGTCGTGGATTACCGCGCAGCGGATCACCGCCGAGGTGGCGCCCATCCGGACCAGCGGCGCGTCCGTGGCGACCCGGTGCGAATCCAGGGTCGCCACGTAGCCGAGCGCCTCGACGAGATTGGTCTTGCCGACGCCGTTGGCGCCGATCAGGACGTTCGCCCCCGGCTGGAGGTCGACGGCGACCCGCTCGTACGAGCGGAAGTCGACCAGTTCCAGCCGCTGGACGTACACAGGGTGTGGATACCGCTCAGCGCTTGTGGACGGCGTGGCCACCGAACTGCTGGCGCAGCGCGGCGACGGCCTTCATGGCGGGTGAGTCGTCCTGCCGGGAGGCGAACCGGGCGAACAGGGAGGCGGTGATGACGTTCAGCGGGACGGCGAGACGGACCGCCTCGTCGACGGTCCAGCGACCCTCGCCGGTGTCCTCGGTGTAGCCGCTCAGGTCGGCCAGCTCCGGATCCTCGTCGAGGGCCCGGTCCAGCAGGTCGAGCAGCCAGGAGCGGACCACGGTGCCCTCGCGCCAGGACTTGAACACGCCCGGGACGTTGGTCACCAGCTCGGAGGCGGTCAACAGCTCGTAGCCCTCGGCGTAGGCGTGCATGAGGCCGTACTCGATGCCGTTGTGCACCATCTTCGAGTAGTGCCCGGCGCCGACGGGGCCGGCGTGCACGAAACCGAACTCACCCTCCGGCTTGAGCGCCTGGAAGATCGGCATGAGCCGGTCGACGTGCTCCTGGGCGCCGCCGACCATCAGCCCGTAGCCGTTCTGCCGGCCCCAGACGCCCCCGGAGACGCCGACGTCCACGTAGCCGATGCCGCGCTCGTTCAACCGCTCGGCCCGGGGGGCGTCGTCGCTGAAGCGGGAGTTGCCGCCGTCGATGATGATGTCGCCCTCGCCGAGCACCCCGGCGAGTTCGTCGATCGTGGCGTCGGTGACGCCGGCGGGCACCATGACCCAGACCGCCCGCGGCGATTCCAGCTTCTGCGCCAGCTCGGCGAGGCTTGCCGCGTCGCTCAGCTGCGGGTTGTGATCGAAACCGACCACCTCGTGGCCGGCAGCCCGCAACCGCTCGCGCATGTTGCCGCCCATCCGGCCGAGTCCTACCAGGCCGAGCTGCATTTGTTCCTACCTCCGTGGATCTGGGTGTTGCTGGGCGCGATCAGCGAGACACGCGGATCGGCATGATGAGGTACCGATACCCCGGAATGGTCTCGCCATCCTCGCCGGCGGGTGAGATCACCGCGGGTTTGAAGGCGTCGACGAACGACAGCACGGCGGTCTGCGAGCCCAGGTTCGCCAGGCCGTCGATGAGGTACTGCGGGTTGAAGCCGATGGTCAGCGCGTCACCGGTGAAGGTGGCCTCCATCGCCTCGCTCGCCCGTGCCTCCTCGGAGCCGCCGGCCTCGACCACCAGCCCGTCGGCGCTGAAGCTGAGCAGCACCGGGGTGGTGCGCTCGGCCACCAGGGCGACCCGCTTGACGACCTCGATCAGGGTGCTGACCGACACCCGGGCCTCGGCGTTGTGGGTGGCCGGGAAGAGCGAGCGCACCGGCGGGTAGTTGGCGCCGTCGAGCAGCCGGCTGGTGGTGCGACGGGTGCCGCCGGCGAGGCCGACCATGCCCTCGCCCGCCGCGCCCTGAGCGAGGGCGAGGGTGACCTCGCCGCCCAGCGGGCCGAGCGCCTTGGCGGTGTCGTTCAGGGTGCGGGCCGGGACCAGGGCGTTGATGCTGACCTCGGGGTCGTCGGGCCGCCACTGGATCTCGCGCAACGCCAGCCGGTACCGGTCGGTGGCGAGCATCGACAGCGTGTTGCCGGAGAGCTCGACGCGGACGCCGGTCATCATCGGCAGCGTCTCGTCCCGGCCGGCGGCGATGGCCACCTGGGAGACCGCTGTGGCGAACGCCGCGGCGTCGACGGTGCCGGCGCTCTGCGGCATCTCGGGCAGGGCGGGGTAGTCCTCCACCGGCATGGTGGGCAGGGTGAACCGGGCGCTGCCGCAGACCAGTTCGAGGTGGGCGCCGACCGCAGCGATGTCGACCGGCTTGGCCGGCAACGCTTTGGTGATCTCGGCGAGCAGGCGACCGGAGACCAGCGCGGCGCCGTCGGCGTCACCCTGCACCTCGACGGTCACCTGACTGGAAACCTCGTAGTCGAAGCCGGAGACCCGCAGGTTGCCGTCGGTGACGCGGAGCATCACCCCGGCGAGCACCGGTACGGATGGCCGGTTCGGCAGGCTCTTCGCGGTCCACGCCACGGCCTCGGCGAGCGCGTCGCGCTCCACTCGGAACTTCATCAATGCCTCCGCGTCGACGTCAGCGACAACTCTCTCATGCCGACCGCTGCCTACCGTCCCGCCCGACCGTGCGGGTACCCATCGCACCTTAGGGCGCAGGGACATCGGCTGTGCGCCCGACCCCGTGGATCGTGTCGATGCTGACCGGCCTGTCCGGCAGCATTCGGCCCGATCCACAGAAAGCCCAACGGTGATGATTGATTTTTGTTCTCTTAGAAGAGATAACCCATCGTCTTCATCGCACCTGTGCAAACTGTGGAGAACTCGGGTCTGCGCAGCTCAGACAGGTTATCCACCGGTGAGTTGGCTGTGGAGAACCGGGGGTACAACTGCCTCGGGTGTCCACAGCCCGGCGACGACGGCCGGTTGTCCACCGTTGTCCACCGGTTGTCCACCGGTAATCCACCGACTTTCTCCCCATGCCTGTGGACGACCGAGAAGATCACCATTGCCGTTGTCCCCAGAACCTTCAACAGCTCGTACACAGGTCGACGATCATCGGTGGACAACCTCGTCGTTGTCCCCAGCCGTCCACAGCGTCGTACACAGGGTTTCTCCACAGCCTGTGGGTAACTGGCGGAGGACGGACCGTAGTTATCCACCGACGGTGGATAACGAGCTGTGGACAACGAGTGAGTATCAAGGTGGACACGGCGTCGATCCTGTGGTCTGCACCATGTCGAGGGTCAAGCCGAAGCCGCCCGGGAGGCGAGCCGAGGCCCGCCGGAGTCGAAAAAAAGAACGCCCGGCCGGATCTCCGGCCGGGCGTGTCCGCCGCGTCGTGCGACGTATCCCTCAGGTGTTCTGCTTGATTCGGTTGGTCAGCTCGGCGATCTGGTTGTAGAGCGAACGCCGCTCGGCCATCTGCTGGCGGATCTTGCGGTCCGCGTGCATGACCGTGGTGTGGTCCCGGCCGCCGAACGCCTGCCCGATCCGGGGCAGCGACAACTCGGTCAGCTCCCGACACAGGTACATGGCCACCTGGCGGGCGTTGACCAGCACCCGGGAGCGGGACTGGCCGCGCAGGTCCTCCAGGCTCACCCCGAAGTAGTCGGCCGTGGAGACCATGATCTGGTCCGCCGTGATCTCCGGGCCGGCGCCGTCCGGGATGAAGTCCCGCAGCACCTCCTCGGCCAGCGACAGCTCGACGGTCGACCGCGTCAGGCTCGCGAACGCGGTCACCCGGATCAGCGCGCCCTCCAGCTCCCGGATCGAGTTCGACACCCGGGAGGCGATGAACTCCAGCACGTCCGGCGGGGCGTACAGCCGCTCCTGCGCCGCCTTCTTCTGCAGGATCGCGATCCGCGTCTCCAGATCCGGCGGCTGGATGTCAGCGAGCAGGCCCCACTCGAAGCGCGTCCGCAGCCGGTCCTCCAGCGTGGCCAACTGCTTCGGCGACCGGTCCGAGGTGATGACGATCTGCTTGTTGGCGTTGTGCAGGGTGTTGAAGGTGTGGAAGAACTCCTCCTGCGTACGCTCGCGGTTCTCCAGGAACTGGATGTCGTCGATCAGCAGGATGTCGACGTCGCGGTAGCGCCGCTGGAACGCGCTGGTCTTGTCGTCCCGCAGCGAGTTGATGAAGTCGTTGGTGAACTCCTCGGTCGAGACGTACCGCACCGACCGGGCGTTGCCGAGCGTCGTGGCGTAGTGCCCGATGGCGTGCAGCAGGTGCGTCTTGCCCAACCCAGAGCTGCCGTAGATGAACAGCGGGTTGTACGCCTTCGCCGGCGACTCGGCCACCGCCACGCTCGCCGCGTGGGCGAACCGGTTGGACGAGCCGATGACGAACGTCTCGAACATGTACTTCGGGTTCAGCCGGTTGCCGCCGGTGTCGGTGCCGGGCAGTCGGCGGTCGTCGCGGCCGCCCGCGCGGTGTTCCATCCCACTGCGGCCCGGACCGCTGTCCGTCGCACCGTCACGGGGCAGCGAACGGATCACGTGCTGGTCCCGGGGGGACGCGGCGTCCTCGCGGTAGCGGGGCTCGTAGGGCCGGGTGTCGGGGCCGGGCGGGTCGAGGCGGGCCGCCTGTTCGTCGTACCCGCGCCGCTCGGGCGCCGGTCGGGGCGACCGCATCGGCTCCACGAAGGCCGCGCTGAAGAGGGCCTCCTGCCCGTCCCGGCTGGCGGGGATCAGGCCGGACCGGTGCCCGTCGACGGCCGACGCGGGAGGCGGACCCGCCGGCGCCGGCGGTACGGCGCTCGCGGGTGGGCGCTGCTGCTCACCAATTGCCTCGTCGGCCACACCTCGCCCGGTGTACTCGTCGCCGAGCGGGGCGGACGGCGGATCCTCGACGTCGAGCAGCCCCGGCTCGGGGGTGCTGCGGTAGACGGTGCCGGCCGGGCGCCCGGTGGCGTCCTCGGCCACCCGCACGGTCACGGCCACCTGGATCGGCCGGCCGAGCCGGCGGGTCAGCGCCTCGGTGATCGCCGGGCGGAGCCGCGACTCGATCACGTCCCGGGTGAACGCGTCCGGTACGGAGAGCAGCGCGGTGTCCTCGACGATCGCCCGGAGCCGGGTCAGCCGGAGGTAGGCACGTTGCTGGGCAGAGATGATCTCGTCGGCGAGCTCGTCGGTCGCCGCCAACCACACCGCGGCAAGGTCGGTCGTACCGGCCACCGTCGTGCCACCCCCTCGCCTCTGCTCCCGGCCGCCGCTGTCTGCCAGCCGGCCGTCCCGGGCCCGCCGCGTGCGCGGGTGGAACAACACCCACCCGGACAGCTGACCAGCGGTCGTCCACAGGTTATCCACAGCCTGTGTACCGACCGATTGTGGCCGCCCGCCGGGCGCGGGTGGGACCTGCCCCCTGCCTGGACGTGCGCTGAAGCGGGTTCACCGTGCCGAACGATTCACCAGCGTGTCCGGTCTTGCCTGCGCGCGACGACCGGAGCTTCCGACGCTCACCGCAATCGGGCACGGTAACAGCGTTGTCCCTGCCCCATCAACCGGCGACGCGGCAGCGGCCTTGTCGGCATCAGCGAAAACCGCCCCTTCGGTCCCGGGCGCGTCCCGATGTCCCCCGCTGTGGGTGTTTGACGGTCATTGCACCCCTGCGTAGGCTGGAGCGGCTGCTCTCTCGTCCTCTGCTAGGGTGATGGGTGCTTGCTGTCCGCGGTCGCATCCCCGCACCGCCGAGGTTCGGCTCCGCAGGGCAGCACCGATCGGTGGCCACCGTCGAGGTGGCCTGGACCACCCCACGACCCCGGCGATCCCGTCGCGCGGGGCGCGTACGAAAACGGAGAGCCTGACGTGAGCAAGCGCACCTACCAGCCGAACAACCGCCGGCGCGCGAAGACCCACGGCTTCCGGCTGCGCATGCGCACCCGTGCCGGCCGTGCCATCCTCTCGAGCCGCCGCGCCAAGGGTCGCACCACCCTGTCGGCCTGAGCCGACCGGGCCGGTCCGGGGGACGTGGGCAGTCGTGCTGGCCGCCGCACAGCGACTGCGGCGTAGCACTGACTTCGCCGCAGCGGTTCGCGGTGGCCGTCGCGTCGGCCGGGGCGCGGTCGTGGTCCACCTGACCATGCCGTCGGCCACCGGGACCAGCACAACGACCTCGCCGGAGCCGGCGCGGGACACCGTTGCGGAGCAGCCCTCCGCTCCGGCCCGCGCCGGCTTCGTCGTATCCAAGGCCGTCGGAAACGCGGTGGTCCGCAACAAGGTCCGGCGTCGACTGCGGGCGTTGGTCCGGGAGCGGCTGGACGCGCTGCCCGCCGGCAGCACCCTTGTCGTCCGGGCGCTGCCCGCCGCGGCCGAGGCGTCGTATCCCCGGCTCGCCGCGGATCTGGACTCCGCCATCGCGGTTGCCCGCACGCCCCGGGAGAGGCGGTCCCGGTGAGCACCGACCCGACCGCCCCGCGCCCGACGTCAACCGGTGCCAGGGTGCTGATCGCGCCCATCATCGCGTACCGTCGGTGGATAAGTCCGGCACTGCCGGCTCGCTGTCGGTTCTACCCGTCGTGCAGTGCGTACGCCCAGGAGGCGGTGGCCCGGCACGGCGCGCTCCGGGGAGCCGCGCTGGCGGTCCGGCGGCTGTTGCGCTGCCACCCCTTCCACCCTGGTGGACATGACCCGGTGCCGGAGCCGGGCGGTCGCCGCCGTGCCGATGTGACTGGAGCACCGAATTGAGTCTCGACTGGATCTACTACGCGATTTCGTGGATCCTGCTGACCTGGCACTCCGCCTGGGACGCCATCGGGGTGCCCATCGACGCGGTGATCGGCACCAACTTCGCCTGGATCCTGGCCATCGTCTTCCTGGTGGTCTCCGTCCGGGTGATCCTGTTCCCGGTCTTCGTCAAGCAGATCAAGTCTCAGCGGGCGATGCAGGCACTGCAGCCCAAGGTCAAGGAGCTGCAGGAGAAGCACAAGGGTGACCGGGAGACGCTCCAGAAGGAAATGATGGAGCTCTACCGGAAGGAAAAGGCCAACCCGCTCATGGGCTGCCTTCCGATGTTCCTCCAGATCCCCGTCTTCCTCGGCCTCTTCCACGTGCTGCGCCGCCTCGACCCGGCCAAGCAGAGCAAGACCCTCTACGGCTGGACGGTCGAACAGTTCGACAGCGCGTCGAACGCCAAGCTGTTCACCGCCCCGATCGCCGGCAAGTTCGGCTCCAGCGCCGACGAGCTGGCCCGTCTCGGCGCCAACGGCACCACGGTCAAGATCATCGCCGGTATCCTGGTCCTGGTCATGATCGCGACCACCTACCTGACCAGCCGTCAGATGATCCTCAAGACCGGGTGGGCTGAGGACCCGCAGCAGCGGATGATCCAGCGGCTGATGCTCTACGGCATCCCCGCCTCGCTGTTGATCTCCGGCTCGATCTTCCCGATCGGTGTGATCATCTACTGGGTCACGAACAACCTCTTCACTCTCGGGCAGCAGCAGTGGGTGCTGCGGAAGTTCCCGCCGCCGGTGACCGCCAAGAAGGCCACCGCCCCCGCGGCCACTCGCAACCCGGTGCAGCCCGCCAAGTCGGGCGGCCTGTTCGGGCGCGGCAAGGCCGCCCCCACGGCCCCGGTCAAGGCGACCGCGCCGAAGGTGGCGGGCCCGAAGCCGGGCGCCAAGCCGGCCAACCCGAAGAAGAGCCGCCCGGCCAAGCGGCAGGGCTGAACCCCGTAGGGCTCGTCGCCGGGCAACCGGCGGCGGCCCGACCCCGCACCGCGCAGCCGCCGTACGGCCGGCGCCGGGCGGAACCGGCCGCGCACGACGCGGTCACGGGCGACACTGCCCGTACAGACGTGCCCGTGGGCACCGGCGACCTCCCGCCGGCCCCCGGGAAACCAGCGGACCCGACGGTCCGGCCGAGCGAGTACGGAGATGAGACCGTGACCGAGACCAGCATCCCCCGCGCCGAACAGTCCCTGGACGAGGAGGAGACCGCGACGCTCGCGGTCGACGGCGACGACACCGAGGACGACGAGACCGAGGCCGACGGCGACGACACCGAGGCCGCCGCCGGTGGTCGTGAGAAGAAGGCCGTGGGCGAGTCCGACCTGTTCCGGCAGAGCGAGATCGCGGCCGACTACGTCGAGGGGCTGCTCGACATCCTCGACTACGACGGCGACATCGACGAGCTGGTCGCTGGCGGCCGTCCGGTGGTCGAGGTGGTCGGTGCTCGACTGCAGAACCTGGTCGGCCAGCGCGGCGCCACCCTGGAGGCGCTCCAGGAGCTGACCCGGCTCGCCGTCTTCCGGCAGACCGGTACGCCGAGCCGCCTGCTGCTCGACGTCGGCGGCTACCGGGCGAACCGCCGCAAGGAACTCGCCGCCGTCGCCAAGAACGCCGTCGAGAAGGTCAAGGAGTACGGCGAGCCGGTGCGCCTGGAGGCGATGTCCGCGTTCGAGCGCAAGTGCGTCCACGACGTCGTCAACGCCATGTCCGGCGTGGAGAGCGAGTCGGAGGGCGTCGAGCCCAACCGGCGCATCGTCGTGCGACCGGCGGACTGACCGGGTGACCCACGACGACACCACGGCTGACGCCGTGACCGGCCCGGGCGGCACGCCGTCCGGGCCGTCCGCTGTCCGGCGTGCCACTGCCGACACCGACCCGACGGGGTACGACGAGGCTGCCGCCGGCCCGTCCTCGGCTCTCTCGGCCGACGGTTCGGCGCCACCGGCCGCCTCGGCCGACGGCACACCGTCGCCGTCGGACGTCGCGCTGCCGCCCGAGCTGGCCCCGGCCGCACTGACCCTCTTCGGTGACCGGCTCGACCTGGCCGCCGCGTACGCCGAAATCCTGGCCACCGACGGTGTGGTCCGCGGTCTGATCGGCCCGCGCGAGGCGCCCCGGATCTGGGACCGTCATCTCCTCAACTGTGCCGCGGTGGTCGAGCGCATTCCGACCGGGGCGAGCGTGCTCGACGTGGGCTCCGGCGCCGGTCTGCCCGGTCTGGTGCTGGCCATCGCGCGCCCCGACCTGACAGTCACCCTGATCGAGCCGCTGGCTCGGCGGACGTCCTTCCTGATCGAGGTCGTTGAGCGGCTCGGCCTGACCAGGTCGGTACGGGTGTTCCGCGGCCGCGCCGACGAAGCCGCCAGCGGATCGAGTGGCCGGGAACCGATCAGCGGCGACGTGGTGACGGCCCGCGCGGTCGCACCGCTGGACCGGTTGGCGGCCTGGTGCCTCCCGCTTGCCGTGCGGGGTGGGCGGCTGCTGGCGCTCAAGGGATCGTCCGCCGCTGCGGAGATCGAGGAGCACGCCGACGTCGTGGCGCGGCTCGGTGGCGGGGAAGCCGCCGTACACCTCTGTGGTGTTGGGGTGATCGACCCGCCCACGACCGTGGTGGAGATCGTCCGTGAGCGGATGGTCGGTCCGGCCCGGCCGGCTGCCAGTAAGCGCTCCCGCGGCGGGCGAGCTCGCCGCCGCTGACCATCGCGCCATCGGGCGTCCGGTCGGAGGGTTGCCTCGTTGTACCGGTACGGATGGACGAGGGAATGAGAACCCGACGTGGACCGGCCGCGCCCGTCCGCCGTAGGCTGACCGCGCGTCGATAATGTGGAGCGGCCGACGGACGTCGCGGACTCCGACCGCTCCCGAGGGGCCGTACGCTCCGGGGTGCGAGCGCGAGCGCGGGTGTGGCCAAGTTGACCGGGGCGCGGACCGACCATCCGAAGCGGGCAGGGATGACAGGTGCATGACGACGGCAGGTACGACGATCCACGCGTGACCGGGTCAACCAGCGACCCTGTTTCACGTGAAACCGACTACCCCAGCTGGTCGCCCGGTGCCACCGGGGCGTCCACCCCTCCGGCGGACAGCGATCCGCTGGTATCGCGGGACGACCCGGCGGTTCACCTCGCCGGGTTGGAGACTCCCGAGCCGACGGCTGGTCGTCGAGCATCCGACGGACCCAGTCGACCGGTCAACGCCGCCGAGGTGCGACAGCCGCTCGGCCGGCGGAACACGGCCGCGGCGGTTCGCTTCGAGCCGGCAGTGCCGCACCAGCCGACCGCAGCGGCGGCACGCGATGCGGCGCCGGTGGTCCCGGACGTACCGGTCACGTCGACCGAGTCGCTGGCCGCGGTCGCGGCCGATCCCACGTACGTTTCACGTGAAACCCCGACGCGCGAAGAGGATGACCCACCGTTGGCTATGGAGGCGATGCGCGCCGTGCAGATCCTGAATCCCAGTGGCGAGGTGACCATGCCTCGACCGGACCGGACCCGGGTCATGTGCGTCGCCAACCAGAAGGGCGGCGTGGGTAAGACCACGACCACGGTGAACCTCGCGGTGGCACTCGCCCTGCATGGCAACCGGGTGCTCGTGGTCGATCTCGACCCGCAGGGCAACGCCTCGACCGGCCTCAACGTGCCGCACCACACCGGCATCCCCGACGTCTACGACTGTCTGATCAACAGCGTGCCGCTCTCCGAGGTGGCGCAGGCGGTCGAGGGCATCCCCAACCTGTGGTGCGTACCGGCCACGATCGACCTCGCCGGCGCGGAGATCGAGCTGGTGTCGGTGGTGGCGCGGGAGTCGCGCCTCGACCGTGCGATCGCCGCCTACCCGGGCCAGTTCGACTACGTCTTCATCGACTGCCCGCCCTCGCTCGGCCTGCTCACGGTCAACGCTCTGGTCGCCGCGCAGGAGGTGCTGATCCCGATCCAGTGCGAGTACTACGCCCTGGAGGGGCTCAACCAGCTGATCAACAACATCAACCTGGTGCGGCAACACCTCAACCCGAAGCTCGACGTGTCCACCATCCTGCTCACCATGTACGACCGGCGTACCCGCCTCGCGGACGCGGTCGAGCAGGACGTCCGGAACCACTTCGGCGACAAGGTCCTCCAAGCGGTCATCCCCCGCAACGTGCGGGTCTCCGAGGCACCCAGCTACGGCCAGTCGGTGATGACCTACGATCCCGGTTCGCGGGGCGCCACGAGTTACTTCGAGGCCGCCCAGGAGATCGCCGAGCGGGGCGTCAAGGAGCCGGTGGGTCGGAATGCGTAGTGGGGACAAGTCGCTGGGAGGCGTGGCATGAAGAACCGTCCTCGGGGCGGTCTGGGACGGGGCCTGGGGGCGCTCATCCCGACCGGGCCGGTGCCGGGTGCCGCCGGCACCGTGACGGCCGAGCCGGAGAACGGGCACGTTGACGTCGACGACGGTGCGACGGCCGGGACCCAGTCGACGGCTCCCGCCGTGTCGACAGTCCACCAGCCCGAGCCCACGCTCAGTCCCGTGCCGGGTGCCCGGTTCGCGGAGATCCCGGTCGACGCGATCGTGCCGAACCCGAAGCAGCCCCGCCAGGTCTTCGACGAGGAGGCGCTGGAGGAACTGAAGACCTCGATCCAGGAGGTCGGTTTCCTCCAGCCGATCGTCGTGCGTCAGCTCGACGACGAGAAGTACGAGCTGGTGATGGGCGAGCGCCGTTGGCGGGCTGCCCAGGCGGTGGGCCGGGAGAACATCCCGGCGATCGTCCGGGACACCCGCGACGACGCCATGCTCCGCGACGCGCTGCTGGAGAACATCCATCGGGCCAACCTGAACCCGTTGGAAGAGGCCGCCGCGTACCAGCAGTTGCTGGAGGAGTTCGGTGCCACCCACGAGGAGTTGGCCCGCCGGATCGGCCGCAGCCGGCCGCAGATCTCCAACACGATCCGGCTCTTGAACCTGCCGGCCCAGGTGCAGCGCCGGGTTGCCGCGGGCATCCTGTCTGCCGGCCACGCCCGCGCGCTGTTGAGCCTCGACGACTCGGAGGCCCAGGAGCAGTTGGCGTTGCGCATCGTGGCCGAAGGGCTGTCGGTGCGGGCGACCGAGGAGATCGTGGCTCTCGCCCTGAACGACGGCCCCGCGAAGGGCCAGGCCGCCAAGCGGCGACCGAAGCCGCACGCGCCCGCCCTGTCGGATCTCGCCGATCGACTGTCGGACCGCTTCGACACCCGGGTGAAGGTGGACATCGGCCGGAGCAAGGGCAAGATCACGATCGAGTTCGCCACGGTGGACGACCTGGAGCGGATCGTCGGCATCATCGGCGTGCCGCAGGAGGAGGAAGAGACGGAGGACTGAGCGTCCCGTCTCCCATTACGGCCGCGCGTCCCCTCGGGGTGCGCGGCCGTTCCGCATCCGTCCTCGTTTCACGTGAAACGGCACCACGCGCTCAGCGGTCAGAACCTGTTCGCTCTCGGCTGGCCAGCCCCCGGCCCCGGGTGCCGGCTCGGCCGCAGGTGCCTGGCGGCGAGCGCATGAACCGGTGCCATCTCGGTGCGGCACACGAGAGTTCGGTAAGTCGAAGTGGTCGACCCCTCGGCGACGCGCTGCCCGTACCTAGGCTGGGATGGTCGACGCCTCAGCGGCGCGGTGCCAGGACTGGGCCGCGATAGTCGGCCCCTCGGCGGCGCGGTGCCAGATCCAGGCCGGGACGGTCGGCCCTCGGTGGCGCGGCGCCCAGACCTAGACCGAGATGGTCGGCCCCTGGGCGGCGCGGCGCCAGAACCGGGCCGGGACGGTCGGCCCTCGGTGGCGCGGTGCCAGAACTGGGCCGGGACGGTCGGCCCCTCGACGGGGCGCTGTCGGATCCTGGGGAGTCGACGGGCCCGAGAGGCCGAGCGCCGGCTGCGCGAAGCGCAGCGTGGGTCGACCGCGAAGTCAGTGTGGGCCCACGCTCGCGAAGCTGGCGAGCGTGGCGCGGAGTGAGCGCCGACGGTCGCGCGATGTCCGTGCGGGTTCAGCCGTGCAGAGTCAGCGAGGACAGCAGCACCGAGTCAGCTGGAGCAGAGCACGGAACCGACCAGCCCACGGCGCGCGAGACCCGCGAGGGGCAGACCGGATGGCGGATGACCTACACGAGCGCCGAGGGGCGTTCGCAGGGCACCGGGTCGACCCGAGGCACCCCTCTCCGTCCTCGGGACGGCAGCGGCTCGCTGAGGGGCCGCACGGGGCACCTGTTCGTCTGCCCTGAAGGGCGTTCCGTCGCGGGGCTGAGCCAGAGCCACCCGTTTCACGTGAAACGGCGACCACGCAAGCACCGGCCCCGCCGGCACATGGCACACCGCCAAGGCCCCAACCCTCCGGGCGAGGCGACCTCGGTGCCGCCGGTACCAACACGGCGACGACGGGGTACGCCGGCAACGACTGAGGGGCCGAAAAGTTATCCACACCCGTTGTCCACAGGCACCCCTCGTTTCACGTGAAACCCCGCGTGAAAGCGGGTGCCGGCCTGTGGATGACGGCCTGTGTTCACGTTCTCGGCAGCCTGTGGATATCGCTCCGGTGGTCAGCGCTGACGGGAACAGCGATCGACGATGAACGCTGATCGGGAGGGTCGGGACCGGTCGAACAGGTAGGGGACAGCGGTGCCAGACTCGGTTAGGGTCAGCGTCGTGCACGACACCCCTCCCTCAGTCCCGGACTTCACCCAGTGGCCCTCGTTTCCCTTCGAGGGTGACCTCCGCGTGAAGCAGCTCGACGACCCGGTCCCGGTCGAACCGCCACGCAAGGGCGAGGGCCTCCGGGAATGCACCGCCTGCAACGCTCCGGACGACGCCTACATCTGGGTGGGAGAGCGGTGGCGGGTCCGCGCCATGGACCGGCCGACCGGCCTGCCGATGGTGCTCATTCTGGAATCGCGGACCCACCTCGACCTGGGTGACCTGCCGAACCTGCTCGCCGCCGAGCTGGGCGTGATGACCGTACGTCTGGAGCGGGCCATCCGGTCGCTGGACGGCGTGGCGCGGGTGCACGTCAACCGATGGGGCGACGGCTCCGCCCACCTGCACATGTGGTTCCTGGCTCGACCGTACGGCCGGCTTCAGTTGCGAGGGACCTTCCTGTCCCTGTGGGATTCGATCCTGCCGCCGATCTCCGAGGCGCAGTGGCGGGAAAATCTGGCGCTCGTCGCTGCCTGGCTCGCCGAGTTCGGTGGCCGGCCGCTGGCCGAGCCGCCCCGCATCCAGTGGCAGGCGCCGTCGAGCCTGCTGGCCCAGTCCGCTGCGGCGGCTGCCCATGCCGCAGCCGCCCAGGAGGAGGTCGTGTCGGTCATCGAGGCGGCCGAGGAGATCCCGGAGCCAGCAGTCGAGAGCGACGCCGACGCCCCCGACCCTGGCGCTGACGGGGACGGCGGCCCGAAGACCCCGGCCCTGGACACCAGCCCGGGGGCCGCGTCCCCCGGCGCCACGGTAACCGGCGCCACGGCAGCGTCCGCTGCCGCGTCAACGCACTCCGACAGCTCGATTGCCGAAGCCGTGGCCGAATCCGCGACGGCCCCCGAAGACGCCCCCGAGTCGGCAGGCGATCAACGCGGCCCGGTCATTCCGTCCCCCCACAGCGCCCCCACCATCGTCACCGACGACGGGCGCATCCCACCCGACGTACGCGCGCCACGCTGACCGCCGGTTCGGCCGTGGGTTGGCGAGAGGTCCGCGGATGCGGCACCCGCCGACCGCACGGCCGGCGGGAGTGCGATGGGTCGAGGTCAGGGTCAGGCCGTGCGGCGGGCGGCGGCCCGGGTCACCAGCGAGCCG
Organism: Micromonospora sp. NPDC005254; assembly: GCF_042872525.1. NCBI lineage: Bacteria > Bacillati > Actinomycetota > Actinomycetes > Micromonosporales > Micromonosporaceae > Micromonospora > Micromonospora sp. NPDC005254. The sequence goes on from NZ_JBIAKM010000004.1 coordinate 487,741, forward strand.
AGGAGGCGGCCGAAGTCCAGGCCGGCGGCCTGGACGGCCAGCGGCAGCAGCGACGTCTCCGTCATGCCGGGCGAGACGTTGACCTCCAACACGTGCGGCTGGCCGGCGGCGTCCACGATCACGTCGACCCGGGACAGGTCCCGCAGACCGAGCGCGGTGTGCGCGGCGAGAGCGACCTCGGCCACCGAGGCGGCCACCTCCGGCTCCAGCCGGGCCGGAGCGTGCCACGTGGTCCGACCGGCGGTATAGCGGGCGGCGTAGTCGTACACGCCGTTACGCGGCACGATCTCCACCGGCGGCAGCGCCTGCGGGCCGTCCCCGAGGTCGATCACGGAGACCGCCACGTCCATGCCGGGCACGTACCGCTCCACCAGTGCCGTCGAGTCGTACGCGAAGCAACCGACCATCGCGGCCGGAAGTGACGCGGCGTCCCGGACCACCGCGGCGCCCAGACCCGAGCCGCCCTGCGTCGGCTTGACCATGAGCGGAAGACCGAGCCGGTCGGCGATCCGGTCCAGCACGGCGACCGCGCCCAGTTCGGAGAAGCGGTCGTGCGGCAGGGCCACCCAGTCCGGCGTGGGGATGCCCGCCTCGCGCAGGACCGCCTTCGCGGAGGGCTTGTCCCAGGCGAGCCGGGAGGCCCGGGCGTCGCAGCCGACGTACGGGATGCCGCACAGGTCCAGCACTCCCCGCAGCGAGCCGTCCTCCCCGGTCGCGCCGTGCAGGGCGATCACGACCGCGTCCGGCGGGTCGGCCGCGAGGGCGGGCAGGAGTGCCACGTCGGCATCCCGCAGCTCGGCCTCGACGCCCACGGCACGCAGAGCGTCGAGCACCCGACGACCGGAGCGCAACGACACGTCCCGTTCGTAGGAGAGCCCGCCGGCGAGCACCAGCACACGCAGGTCGGCCGCGACGGCGGAATCGGTCACGGAGAAGCGCTCGGCAGCGGTCGTACCCATGCCGGCATCATGCCAAGTCGGGACCCGGCACGTCGGAGCCGGGCCGGCCCCGCCGGCCGGCGGCACCGCCCACGGCGCCGAAGACGCGGCGCGTCGCGATCTCCTGCTCCATGACGCCGGCCAGTCGGCGGACGCCTTCGCGGATCCGCTCCGGGGGCGGGAAGCTGAAGTTCAGTCGCATGGCGCCGGTGCCCGTGCCGTCGGCGTAGAAGCCGGTGCCGGGCACGTAGGCGACCCGGGCGGCGATGGCGCGCGGCATCATGGCCTTCGAATCGAGCCCGTCCGGCAGGGTGGCCCAGACGAAGAGGCCACCGGCCGGGGTCGTCCAGCTGGTGCCCTCGGGCATCAGATCGGCCAGCGCGTCGAGCAGTGCGTCGCGGCGTTCGCGGTAGACCTCGCGGTAGACCTTGAGCTGTTGCCGCCACGGCATGGTGCCGAGGTAGGTCGCCACGGCGGCCTGCGCGTAGCCGCTGGGGCAGAGGATCTGCGCCTCGCTCGCGATGACCAGCTTGTCGCGGACCGCGTGGGGCGCGAGGATCCAACCGACCCGCAGGCCGGGCGCGAACGTCTTGGAGAAGGTGCTGAGGTAGAAGACACCGTCGCGCCGCCGGGCCCGCAGCGGTGCCGGGGCCTCACCCTCGAAACCCAGCTGGCCGTACGGGTCGTCCTCGATCACGAGCAGGCCGGCGCGCTCGCAGATGTCGAGCACGCGTTCCCGGCGCTCCTCGCTGAGCGTCACGCCGGTCGGGTTCTGGTAGGTGGGGATGGTGTAGAGGAACTTGACCCGCCGACCGGCACGGGCGAGGTCGGCGATGGCCGTCTCCAACGCCTCGGGGATCAGCCCGTCGGCGTCCATCGGCACGTGCACCACCTGCGCCTGGGCGGCCTGGAACACCCCGAGCGCGCCGACGTACGTCGGGCCCTCCGCGAGCACCACGTCACCGGGGTCGAGGAAGAGCCGGGCCACCAGGTCGAGCGCCTGCTGCCCGCCCACCGTGACCACCACGTCCTCGGGCGAGGCGCCGCACGCGGCGTCGATCCCGGAGAGGGACATCACCTCGCAGATCCGCTCGCGCAGCTCCAGGGTGCCCTGCCCGATGCCGTACTGCAGGGTGGTCACACCGTGCTCGGAGCCGAGCCGACCCAGCATCTCGCCGACCGCGTCGAGCGGCAGCGCGGCGATGTACGGGGCGCCACCGGCGAGGGAGACGACCTCGGGTCGACTGGCCACCGCGAAGAGTGCTCGGATCTCGGAGGCGGTCATCCCGCGTACCCGCCGGGCGTACCGGTCGGTGTAGTCGTCGAGTGTCGTGCCGGTCATGACCTCACCTCGATCGCAGCTCGGGTGGCTCCCGCCCCGGGTACCCCGCACGCTCCTGACCATGGCGGACGGGACACCGAATGTCGATCCTAGTCCGCCCAGGCCAGCCTGCCTCCGCGCCGGGACGGATCGACCACATGGCGGACCGTCCCCCGGTGGGGTGGGCATTTGCGCGTCCCCTCCCGTCCGGTCGATCGGCGGCGTACGATCGCTCGTCGGGGGCAGGAAGGCGGCGCTGTCGTTCCATGCCGGCCTCACCACCGAGCCTATTGTGGGGATGCGCCATATGTCGCGACGTCTGGTCAGCCTGACCCTCGACACGCTGGAGGACCTTCCGCGCCCCTGCCGCCAGTGCGTCTACTGGGAGCTGGATCCGGTCTCGGCCGACCGGGCCTGCGCCGCCGGTGACCCGGGCCTGGAGAAGGAGGCGTGGGTCTCCCAGACCCTGCTGGAGTGGGGCTCCTGCGGCAAGCTCGCGTACGTCGACGGCATGCCGGCGGGCTTCGTGATGTACGCGCCGCCTGCCTACGTGCCCCGCTCGATGGCCTTCCCGACGTCGCCGGTCTCCGCCGACGCCGCCCTGTTGATGACCGCCAACGTGGTCGCCGCGTTCGCCGGCGGCGGGTTGGGCCGCATGTTGGTGCAGGGCGTCGCCCGGGACCTGACGAAGCGGGGGATCAAGGCGATCGAGGCGTTCGGCGACGCCAAGTTCGGTGACGCGGACGATCCGGCCGGCGGGTGCGTGGCACCGGCCGACTTCTTCCTCTCCGTCGGCTTCAAGACGGTACGTCCGCATCCCCGGTTTCCCCGGCTGCGCCTCGAGCTGCGCACGGCGCTGAGCTGGAAGTCCGACGTCGAGTACGCCCTGGAGAAGCTGCTCGGGTCGATGAGCCCGGAGACCCTGCTCCGGCCGGTCCGGCCCGCCCCGGCCACCCGCTCCACCAGCGGCTGACGCGCTCGCCGTCAGTCGACCACCGTGCCGGCGGTCACCACCGCCCGCAGCTCGCTGACGTCGAGGGAGCCGGTCGGCACGTCCCGTTCGATCGGGTAGTACATCCGCTGCACCGCGGCCACGATCGCCTCCACCACCCGGTCCCGAAACCGGGGGTCGACGAGCCGGGCGCGGTCCACGGGTGAGGTGAGGTAGCCGACCTCGACCCGGACCGCCGGCATCCGCGTCAGCCGCAGCAGGTCCCACGCCTTGGCGTGCGTACGGCAGTCCCGCAGCCCGGTCCGCGCCACGATCTCCCGCTGCACCAACCCGGCCAGCCGCTCACCGGTCGCCGACGTCACCCCGTTGTCGGTGCCGTAGTGGTACGTCGCCACCCCGTCCGCGTCCGGATTGGCGTGCCCGTCCAGGTGCAGCGAGATGAAGACGTCGGCGCCGAGCGAATTCGCCAGCAGCGCCCGGTCGGTGTCCGGCAGGCACGTGTCGGGCGCGGGACCGCGGGTGAGCTGAACCCGCACCCCGGACGCGGCGAGCCGCCCCTCCAGCCTGCTCGCCAGGTCGTGTACGAGATCCGCCTCCGTCCAGCGCAGCGGCCCGTCCGGCACCACCATGCCCGGGTCGGTGCCACCGTGGCCGGGGTCGATGACCACCGTCTTGCCGACCAGCGCCGGCCCGGACTGGCGGATCGCGTCGGACTCGCGAAGCCACTGGGGGCGGCCGCCGACGACCTTGCGACCGATCCGGCGCAGCGCGTCCATGGTGTGCGGCCCGCAGGAGCCGTCGGGGGTGAGCCCGACCTCGCGCTGGAACTGCGCCACCGCACGGGAGGTCCGGATGCCGTAGATGGCGTCGGCGCGGCCGACGTCGTACCCCATCTCCAGCAGTCGTTCCTGCAGCGACCGGACGTCCTCGCCGGTGAGCGGCTCGGGGATCGCGTGATAGAGGGTGCGGGCGCCGAGCCGCCAGCGGGCGGCGTCCAACGCCCCCCAGGTCTCCGAGCCGACCCGGCCGTCCACGCTGAGCCCACGGGACTGCTGGAACGCCCGGACCGCGCGTTCCGTGTCCAGGTCGAACTCGTCGGTGTGCGGACCGGCGGCGGCGAGCAGGTCGAGGCCGGTGAGGATGGTACGGATCTCCGTGACCGCGGGTCCCCGGTCTCCGGCTCGGATCGGACGCACGCACGACCCCCTCTGCACGAATCTGGCTGGCCGGGCGGCCCCGGCTTGAGGTTATGCGTTCCGGGGCGACCAGGTGGCTCGGCCTGGAAAAACGCCGTTCGTGCCGGCCGGGAGACAGCGAACCCCGCACCCGACGGGCGGGTACGGGGTTCGGTGGTGTCTCTGCGGATCAGAGGGCCGACTCGATGAGCCGGACCAGCTCGCCCTTCGGCTTGGCGCCGGCGATCGACTGCACGGGCTGGCCGTTCTTGAAGACGGTGAGGGTCGGTACCGACATGACCCGGTAGGCGCGGGCGGTCTCCGGGTTCTCGTCGATGTTGAGCTTGACGATGGTGACCTGGTCGCCCATCTCGCCCGCGATCTCCTCGAGCAGCGGCGACACCTTGCGGCACGGCCCGCACCACTCGGCCCAGAAGTCCACCAGCACCGGCTTGTCGGCCTGCAGCACGTCAGCGACGAAGCTCGCGTCCGTGACCGCCTTGGTATTTCCCACTATTGCCCTCCTCCGGGATGTGTTTCCTGTTTCAGCTGAGCGTCGCGATGAACCGCTCGGCGTCGAGCGCGGCGGCGCAGCCGGTGCCGGCCGCGGTGATCGCCTGGCGGTAGGTGTGGTCGACCACGTCACCGGCGGCGAAGACGCCGGGCACGCTCGTCCGGGTGCTGGGGGCCTGGACCTTCACGTAACCCTCGTCGTCCAGCTCGACCTGGCCCTGGAAGAGCTCACTGCGCGGGTCGTGACCGATGGCCACGAACACACCGGTCACGTCCAGCACCTTGGTCTCGCCGGTGTGCACGTTGCGGACCCGTACGCCGGTGACCTTGCCGTCGGCGCCCAGGACCTCTTCGACGGTGCTGTTCCACTCGACCTTGATCTTCTCGTTGCTCAGCGCCCGGTCGGCCATGATCTTGCTGGCCCGGAACGAGTCGCGCCGGTGGATGATGGTCACCGAGTCGGCGAAGCGGGTGAGGAAGCTGGCCTCCTCCATCGCCGAGTCACCACCGCCGACGACGACGATGTGCTGGTTGCGGAAGAAGAAGCCGTCACAGGTGGCACACGAGGAGACACCGTGACCGAGGTATTCCTGCTCACCCGGCACACCCAGCGGACGCCAGGCCGAACCGGTGGAGAGGATGACCGAGCGGGCCCGGTAGGCCGTCTCGCCGACCCACACGGTGCTCACCGCGCCGGCGCCGGAGTCGCCGGTGTCGACCAGCTCGACCCGGGTCACGTCGTCGGTGAGGAACTCGGCGCCGAACCGCTCGGCCTGCTTGCGCATGTTGTCCATCAGCTCGGGGCCGAGGATGCCGTCGGCGAAGCCGGGGAAGTTTTCCACCTCGGTCGTGGTCATCAGCGCGCCACCGGACTGCACGCCCTCAATGATCAGCGGCTTCAGGTTGGCGCGCGCCGCATAGACCGCAGCCGTGTAACCGGCCGGGCCGGAGCCGATGATGATCAGGTTGCGGACCTCGTCCACTGCCGTCTCCCGAGTTGTGTGTGTTCGGCGTCGGCGCGCGCACCGATGCTGATCCGAGTGCCGACGCCTGGGGGGTGCCGGCAGCTGACTTCCAGAACGTCATCGTACGAAGCGGGGATTCCCGAGCCGGGTATCGGCGTGGGTCAGGTCACGTGGACGCTCATCGCACCGACGACCGCGGATTCACCCTACCCGCGCCGAATACCGGCTGTCCGAGCCGGACCCGGGTACGCCACACTCGGGGCCGCTCACCCAGGCCCAGCGGGCCCCGGTCGCGTCGGTGAACCGGATCACCAGCGCCTGCTCGCCCTGGAACCGCGCGTAGTCGATCACTTCGACGACCAGCGGGGCCGAGCCGTGCTCCGCCGCCACTGCCGACAGGCAGTCGGTCAACGCCGCCTCGCCGCTCAGCCGAGCCAGCTGGTCCGACCCGTCGGGGGCGGGCCGTCGACCCCCTTCGGCGTCCACCCCGTGCTGCTCGCGGGGGCCGCCGCTGCTCTCCCCCAGCAGCGGCGACGGCCGTGTGGTCGCTGTCTGGCCGAGGGTCTGCGGGGTGTAGTCGGTTCCGCTGTGCAACGCCGGCCCGGAGGTGCGGGCTGCCCCGGCCGCTGCCGCAACATCGGGTGCGCTGGCCGGACGGTCCATGGCACCGCTGTCCGTGGTGTTCGTCGAGAGTTGGTGCAGGCCCAGACCGACCGCGACGACGGCGACCGCCGCGGCGGCCACCGGAGCGGCGGTCCGAGCCCAGCGGCGCTGCCGGCGACCCGGGCCGGTGGCTCTGCCGCGACCCGACTCGGTCGGCGACGGGCCGCCGGGGCGACGCCCGCCCTGTGCCGGGACACTGACCGGCGTCGCGGGAGCACCCGGCTCGGGCGACCCGGTGGCGCCGGTGAGGGTGGCCGAGGCGTCGTCCGTCGGGGTGTCGGCCGCGGCCAGCGCGGCGGCGATCCGTTCGGCGACGGCCGGGGGCAGCTCCGGGGAGGGCTCGGCCCAGCGGGCCAGCTCGGCGCGGACCTGCGTCACCGCGGGAGCAAGCAGCGCGTACGCCTCGGCCCAGGCCGGGTCCGCGTCGACCAGCCGGGCGATCTGGGCCTGCTGTGGTGTGCCGTCCAACGCGCCGCCGAGGTAGTCAGCGAGCAGGTCGGTGTCGACCTCCCTGAACCCCTCGTTCGTCACGCGTCCTCCTGGCTGGTGTCCTGCCGGTACCGAACCGACCCCGATCCGACGCCCTCGGCCGGGCGCAGGTTCCCCGGCGTGACGCCGGGCACGTCCGCGTTCCGGCCGGCCGGGGCCGGCTGCGATGGCGTCGCCGGCCGCAGATGCCCGAGCAGCACCGCCAACCGTGCCCGACCCCGGGCACAGCGGCTCTTCACCGTCCCCTCGGCGACACCGAGGATGCGGGCTACCTCGGCCACCGGGTAGCCCTGCACGTCCACCAGCACCAGGGCGGCCCGCTGCTCGATCGGCAGCGCGGCGAGCGCGGCGCGGACGACCAGCGCCGTGTCATGGTCCTGTGCCGGCGCGGCCGGCTCGACCCCGCCGGTGCCCGATCCGTCGCCGGACCGGTTGCCGTCGGGCAGTGGAACGGTGGGGTGTGCCTGCCGGCGTCGGATCCGGTCCAGGCACGCGTTCACCACGATGCGGTGCAGCCACGTGGTGACGGCGGAGTCGCCACGGAATCGGCCGGCCGCCCGGTGTGCCGACAGCAGGGCGTCCTGGAGAGCGTCGGCGGCCTCCTCGCGGTCACCGAGCGTCCGCAGGGCCACCGCCCAGAGCCGGTCGCGGTGCCGGTGGAACAGCACCGCGAAGGCGTCCCGGTCACCGGCGACGTGGGCGCGCAGCAGCTCGAGGTCCGTTGCCGCGTCGCGCCCGTCCATCACCACGTCCAGCGGATGCGGTGCCCGGGTCGTGCTGGCCGGATCACGAACCCTGGACCGTAATCTCCTGCACGCCGAGCCGGAAGCCGTCCTCGTCGCCGATGGCCGGCAGCTCGGTGAACCAGAGCAGCAGGTAGCGGTACTTCTCGTCGGCGTTGAAGCCGTTGAAGGTCATCGTGGTGCCGTCGTGCTCCTTCAGGACACCGATCTCGGTCTTGTAGTTCGCCACCATCTGCTTGTCGCCGTTGGAGGTCGACGGGTAGCCGGACGTGCCGGCGAGCAGCTTCGCGGTGGCGCCTCGACCGGAGAGCACGGCCTGCACCGACTTCACCGTGTGCGGCGAGCCCAGGTCCAGCCAGACACCCATGCCGGCCTTGAGGTTCCCGTACGTGGCGTTCGGATAGCGGTCGGTCTCCCAACCCTTGTCGTTGTCGCCGTCGATGATCTTGTCGGCGCCGCCGAGTTCGTCGCGCTTGCTGCTGTCCGGGTCGATGATCCGGATGCCCTGCACGCCGAGGTTGCGGACCGTGGCGGCGGCCGGGGTGGCCTCGCCGGCCGGAGCGCTGGCGGTGGGCGTGGCCCCGGCGCTGTTCTGCGGGTCCTTGTCGTCGCCGCCCAGCGCGCTGATGCCGATGAGCAGACCGACCAGGGCGACCGCCAGCAGGCCGGCGATGCCGATGGCGACCTTGCGACCACCGGCCGCGGCCAGCGGCGACGGCTCGTCCTCGGTGTCGGCGGCGAACCGCAGCGGCCCGCCGTTGTCGAGGTAGTGCTCCTCCTCGGCGGGCACGTCCAGCCGGGCCAACTCGGCCGCCAGCACGTCGGACGACGGCGGAGCGATCTCGGCGTCGAGCAGATCCATGGTCAGGTCGTCCAGGTACGCGGGCACCCCGGCCCGAACCTGGCGGGGCGCCGCGAGGGCGCCCCCGGCGTCCCGGACCGCGTCCGGGATGGCGGCCCGACCATGGCCGGCGGTGGCGCCGCGCAGCGGCGCCTCGGCGTGCGGCCAGTGACCGGTCAGTGCGAAGTAGAGGACGCCGCCGACCGCCCGGATGTCACTCTCCTGGCTGTCGTCACCGTCGGTGCGTGCGTCGGCCAGGACCACGCGACCCTCGTCGCTGATCATCACGGTGCCGGGGTGGACGTTGCCGTGCACCATCCCGGTGGCGTGCACCGCGGCGAGCGCGCTGGCGACGGCGTTGCCGATCGCGGTGGCCCGCGCCGGGTCCAGCGGACCATCGGCGGCCAGGTCGCGCAACGACTGCCCGTCCACCCACTCACGGACCACGTACGCCCGCTCGGCCTCGTCGATCGCGTCGTAGACGCCGACCAGGTTGGGGTGGATGACGCGGCTGGCCGCGACAGCGGCCTGGAGCATCTCGGTGGCGGAGTCGCCACCCGGGTAGCGCAGCACCACCGCGACGGGGCGGCGCAGGATGACGTCGACTCCCCGCCATACCAGCCGACCCGCGCTGTCGTTGTTGATGTGCTCGACCAGCTCGTAACGTTCGGCGAGGATTTCACCGGCCGTGGGAGCACCGAAGGTCATGACCGGAGGAGCGCTCTCGTCCGCCTCCTGACCCTCGCCGACCTGGGTCACCCGTCCTCCCTCGGTGATCGTGTCGATCGATGGACCCGCACTGCTGGGCATGTGGCTTCCCGCTCTGCCGTCGAAGGAACCGGCCAACCGGTGTCGACGCGCAGCGTCGGCGCCTGCCGTACCCGTCGAGAGCGACCTTACCCGGGTTGCCCGTCTCCCCGACATGTCATCTTCTTGCCGTACCCGGCGGGGTGCCGGGAGTCGGGGAAGTCGTCCGGTTACGACCGTTGTCAGCCACGTTGCTGGCACATGTACTAGCCAATCTACGGCTTCACCGCAAGTGACCGACGCCGGGGCCGGGCCTGGCGTGGTGACCTCGCCAACCGCCTGTTCCCGCCGATCGGGCGACCACGCTCAGCCGTACGGTTGGTTATCCACAGGTCGATCCGGTTGTTGACCGGCGAATCGCGGAGTTATCCACAGGTGCATCCCCAGCCTGGTGATCCGTGGTCACGTTCCGTGTGGCTACGACTTTCGGTGCCCGGATCCTTGCGGTCAGCGACCGAGGCGGCGGCGGACCATGCCGACCACCTCGGTGATCTCCCCGATCCGCAGCACCATGGCGAGACCGAGGTACGTCCCACCGATCGCCGCGCCACCGATCACGAGCTGGACGATGGCCTCCAGGCGGGTCGGCGTGTCGTCGCCAGGCAACAGCTTGACCACGAGCAGGCCGACCAGCGCCGCGCCGAGTGACGCGACCAGGACCCGACCGCCGGTACGCATGATCTCCCCGAGGCCGATGCGCCCGACCCGGGGGCGCAGCAGCCAGGCGGAGCCGACCGCCGCCGCCAGGTAGGAGACCGCGTTGCCGATCATCATCCCGGCGCCGGCGAAGCTGGCGGAGAACGCGACGAAGAGCACGATCTGCACGCCGATCCGCAGCGCCACCACCGGAATGTTGATCAGCGCGGGGGTGCGGGTGTCCGGCAGGGCGTAGAAGGCGAAGGTGAAGAGCTGGCTCACCGCGAACGGAACCAGCGCCAGCGCGGCGGCGAGCAGCACGACGGAGGTGGCGGTGGCGTTGTTCTCGTTGAACGCGCCGAACCGGAACAGCGTGAACGCGATCGGAGTGGCGAGGACGGCGTAGCAGACCGCGATCGGGGCGAGCACCGCCGTGACCGTGCGGGTGCCGCGCGACAGGTCGGCGGCGACGTCGGCGTACCGGCCGTCGGCGGCGGCGGCGCTCATCCGGGGCATCAGCGCGGTGATGATCGAGACGGCGATGATCCCGTGTGCGGTCATCAGCAGCAGGAAGACGTTGTTGTAGATCAGCGGGCCGGCGGCGTTCTCCTTGCCGGCCCGGTTCAGCAGGTTGAACAGCACAATGAGGCCGACCTGGCTCACGGCGACGTAGCAGATCATCCACGCCCCGAGTCGGCCCAGCTCGCGTAGGCCGAGCGCGCGGAAGTCGAAGCGCAGCTTCCAGCGGAAGCCGACCTTGCGCAGCGCCGGCAGCAGACCCGCCGCCTGGACCGCGACGCCGAGCAGGGTGCCGCCGCCGATCAGCAGGATCCGCCCGGTGGTCATCTCCTCCGGGCGGACGATCTCCGCGCCGAACACGGCGATGTAGAGACCCGCCGTCCCGATCACCACGAGGTTGTTCAGGATCGGCGCCCACATCGGCGCGGCGAAGTGCCCCCGGGTGTTGAGCACCGCGCTGATCAGCGCGCTCAGTCCGGAGAAGAAGATCATCGGCAGCATGAGACGGGCCAGCCCCGTGACCAGCTGGGAATAATCGCCACTCGCCGGGCCGCTGCCGTAGAGCCACGTCAGCGTCGAGGCGAAGGCGACCGCGAGCAGCGCCGCGACGCCGAGGGCGAGCACCGCCAGGGTGAGCAGCCGTTGGGCGTACGCCTGGCCGCCGTCGACGTCGACCTTGCGGCGACGCACCAGCACCGGAATCAACACGCTGGTGAGCACGCCGCCGAGCAGGAACTCGTAGACCATCCCGGGCAGGATCTGCGCGGTGGTGTACGCGTCACCGACCAGCGCGCCGCCGAGCGCCGCCGCGATGACCAGGTTGCGCAGGAAGCCCGTACCCCGGCTGACCAGGCTGCCGACCGCCATCACCGCGCTGTTGGTCGCGGCGCTCGCCTCGCCCACCTGCTCCTGCGGTGGGGCGGTCGACTCCATGGCCGGCTGGTTCAGTGGCTCGGCCGAAATGAACGTGGCGCCGTCGGAGGGGCGGACGTTGGCTCCCGCACCGCCGTCCTGCGCGGCGTTCGCGCTGCGGTAGAGCCCGCCGCTCATCTCCAGCCTCCCAGGGGTACGTCGAGCCGGGCGCCGACCCGCACGTCACAGACCATAGTCAACCCCTGCCCGATACCCGCGCCCGGCGGATCGGATCACACCCCGGCCCGATAAGCTGGCGATCCCATGTCCGAAGCCTCCGCTCCTCACGCCGCCGACCGCCGCGAACTCACCGCCGCGCAGCGCAACGCCGTCGCCGAACTACTCCGGGTCTCTCCGGTCGCCGACGAGTTGGGCCGCCGCTTCGTCCGCGCTGGTCACGAGCTGCACCTGGTGGGCGGTTCGGTGCGGGACGCCCTGCTCGGCCGGCTCGGTGACGACCTGGATTTCTGCACCGACGCCCACCCCGACGAGACGCTGCGGATCATCAAGGGCTGGGCCGAGTCGATCTGGGAGACCGGCCGGGAGTTCGGCACCATCGGCGCTCAGCGCGACGGCCTCCGACTGGAGATCACCACCTTCCGCGCCGAGTCGTACGACCAGGTCAGCCGCAACCCGGTGGTGGTGTACGGCACCAGCCTCGACGAGGACCTGAAGCGGCGCGACTTCACCATCAACGCGATGGCGGTCAGCCTGCCGGAGCACCGCTTCACCGACCCGCACGGTGGGCTGGACGACCTCTCGGCCAAGGTCATCCGTACGCCGAGCACCCCGCGGGAGTCGTTCGGCGACGACCCCCTGCGGATGCTGCGGGCGGCCCGGTTCGCCGCTCAACTGCGCTTCGCCGTGCACCCGGACGTGCACGCGGCGATGACCGAGATGGCCGCCGACCTGGACCGGATCACGGCCGAGCGGGTGCGGGACGAGTTCACCAAGCTGCTCTGCGGCGCCGACCCGATCACCGGGCTGCGGCTGCTGGTCGACACCGGGCTGGCCGAGCGGTTCCTGCCGGAGCTGACCGGCCTGAAGCTGGAGATCGACGAGCACGCCCAGCACAAGGACGTCTACGAGCACACGCTGACGGTCGTCGAGAACGCGGTCTCCTTCGAGGAGGACGGCTGCGACTTCATCCTGCGGATGGCCGCCCTCATGCACGACGTGGGCAAGCCGGCGACCAAGTCCGTCGGGCCCGACGGCCGGGTCAGCTTCCACCACCACGAGGTGGTGGGCGCGCGGCTGACCAAGGCCCGGATGAAGGCCCTGCGCTACCCCAAGGAGATCACCGCGAAGGTGACCGCGCTTGTCGCGCTGCACCTGCGTTTCTACGGGTACGGGCGGGGCGAGTGGACCGACTCGGCGGTGCGCCGCTACGTCGCCGACGCCGGTGACCTGCTGCCCCGGCTACATAAGCTGACCCGCTCCGACTGCACCACCCGCAACCGGCGCAAGGCCGCCCAGCTCGCCGCCGACTACGACGCGTTGGAAGACCGGATCGCCCGGATCGCCGCCGAGGAGGACCTGGCCCGGGTTCGCCCCGACCTGGACGGCAACGCGATCATGGAGCTGCTCGGCGTACCGCCGGGGCCGGTCGTGGGGCGGGCCTGGAAGCACCTCAAGGAACAGCGCCTGGAGCACGGCCCGCTGGACCGCGACGCCGCCGAGGCCGAGCTGCTGCGCTGGGCCCGCGCCGAAGGCCTGATCCCCTGACGTTGGCTGGCGCGGCCGGGGCGTCGCTCCCGGAGTGAGAGCGACGCCCCGATCGGCGTTACCTACTAGCGCGTCTCGACGGCCGTTCCGTCCACGGACGGGCTCTTGCCCGCGGGGGTGCCGTTGCCGCTGGGCGTGGACGCCGAGCCCAGCCGCGCCAGCAGGCCGGCCAGGTCGATGCCGGTCAGGTCGCTGCCGAGCTGCAGTCCCTGGGCGACGTTGCCGGCCACCGACTTCGTCAGCGACGACGCGCCGTCGGTGGAGATGACGGTCATCTTGTCGATCGCCCCGATCGGAGCGCTCGCCGCCTCGACCACCTGCGGCAGCACCTTGACCAGGAGGTCCAGCACCGCGGCCTCGCCGTACGCCGCGAACGCCTCGGCCTTGCGGGCCATCGCGTCGGCCTCGGCCTGGCCTCGGGCCAGGATGGCCGCCGCCTCGGCCGTACCCTCCCGCTCGACCGCCTCGGCGATCGCTGAGCGCCGCCGCTGCTCGGCCTCACCCTCCTTGGCGCCCTCGATCGCGTTCGCCTCGGCCAGCGCGGCCCGCCGGGCCCGCTCGCCCTCACCGGTGAGCCGTGCCTGCTCGGCGGATGCCTGCGCGGCGGCGATGACCGCCTGTCGCTGCGCGTCGGCGCTCAGCACCGCAGCGTTGCGGGCCGCCTCGGCCTCCTGCTCCACCTTGTACCGGGCGGCGTCGGCCGGCTTGCGCACCTCGGTGTCCAGCTGACGCTGCTTGAGCTCGGCGTTGCGCTCCGCCACCTTCTGCTGCTCGGAGAGGATCGCCTGGTCCCGCTCCGCCTGGGCGAGCGGCCCGGCCGCGGCCGACTTGGCCTTGGCCGCGTCGATCTCCGCCTGGATGCCGGCCTGCTTGAGGGCCAGGTTCCGGTTCGCCTCGGCGATGGCCTCCTCGGCGAGCAGTCGCTCCTGCTCGGCCTGCTGCCGGGCCCGCGCCTCGGCGATCGCCGCGTCCTTGAGCACCCGGGCCGCCTCGGGTCGCCCCAGATCCTGCAGGTACGAGCCCTCGGCGAGGATGTCCTGGAGTTGGAAGGTGTCGAGCACCAGACCCTGGTTGGTCATCGAGTGCTCGGCCTCCTCGGCCACGGCGCTGGCGAAGGCCGCCCGGTCCCGGATGACCTCCTCGACGGTGAGCCGGCCGACGATCGAACGCAGTGCGCCGGCCAGCACCTCCCGGGTGAAGTTGTCGATCTCGTCCTGCTGGTGCAGGAACCGCTGGGCGGCCGCGCGGATCGCGTCCTCGGTGCCGCCGACCTTGACGATCGCCACGCCGTGCAGGTCGGCGCGGATGCCCTGCTTGCTGACCGCGCCCCGGATGCCGACGTCGATCCGCCGGCTGGACAGGTCGAGCGACTGGAGCTTCTGCACCACCGGGAGCACGAAGACCGAGGCGCCCAGCACCACCTTCTGCCCGGAATTGTCGGTCGACCGGGCACCGTCGGCGGTCTGCGTGGTGCGGCCCTTACGGCCGGTGACGATGAACGCCTCGTTCGGCCCGGCCACCTTGATCCGGGACAGAACGAAGAACACCAGGACGAGCGCGAGGAGAACCGCGCCGCCGACAGCTATCAACAGGGGCATGGAGGGGAAGTCCCGTCTGCGAGGAGGAAATCAGTAGGTTTCGACGTGCACGCTGGTCTCGCTGAGCGCCTGTACGACGAAGATCTGAGCGCCGACCGGGATCGGCTGGTCGGCGCGGGCGTTGAGCTTGACCGGCTGGCCGGCCACGCGTACCCGCACCTCGCCGTACCCGTTTACCGGCACCGGGGTCACCACCAGGCCGAGCGCGCCGACCATGTCGTCGCGGGTGGGGGTGGGGTCGGTGCGCATGTTGCGCGCCGCCCGACTGAGCCGCGACGCCAACCACGCCGTGGGCACGGCCGCGAGCAGGCCGCCGGCCGCCGCACCCGCGATCAGCGCGGGGGTACGCGCGCCGAGCAGCTCGTTGACGATCGCCCCGCCGAACCCGAACGCGCCGGCGAACCCGGCGACCGTCTCGGTGGAGATCGGCCCGTCCACGTCGGCGTGCCCGAAGTGCAGCAGCTCGCTGCCGAGCAGGGCGAGTGCCAGCACCCCGACACCCGCCGCACCGATGATCAGAAAGATGAGCGTCCCCGTGGCCACGACCCGCACGGTATCGACGTGGTGCAAGGTTCAACAGTCACCAAGGCGCGATGATGAGCTACCGATGCGGGTCGCTGCCGCCGCGGTCCGGCGGCTGATGAGTGGCTTTCGGCTCGACGCTGGTAGCCGGGCCGGCGAAGGGGTCCGCGACAGGGACAATGGGTTGATGCGCTGGACCGTGCTCGACTCACCGATCGGCGAGTTTTCCGTGGCCACCGACGGCACGGGTGTCCGCGGAGCCCACTTCGGCCGAGTCGAGGGGGCGGCCGACGAGCCCGACGACCCGCTGTCCTGGCAGACCGTCGCCGAACTGCGGGCGTACTTCGCCGGTGAGCTGAGCGCGTTCACCGTGCCCGTGTCGCCTCCGCCCGGCTCCGAGTTCGAGCGGGCGGTGTGGCGGGAGATGACGCGCATCCCGTACGGCGAGACGTTGACCTACGGCGAGGTGGCGCGGCTGGTCGGGGATCCCGGGGCGGCGCGGGCGGTGGGGGTGGCCTGCAACCGCAACCCGATCCCGGTGATCGTGCCCTGTCACCGGATCGTCGGCGCGGGCGGCAAGCTGGTCGGCTTCGGCGGGGGCCTGCCGCGCAAGGTCAAGCTGTTGGAGCTGGAGGCGAGCGTCGCGCTGCGGCACGCCTGGTCCTGAGCCCGTATGTGACGGTGGGCGGAACGCGGCGAGGGCCGGGTCCCTGACGGACCCGGCCCTCGGCCGTGCTGATGCTCAGCGGGTCAGCGCTCGACCTCGCCAGCGATGAACTCCTCCACGGCCTGGTGGGCGTCGTGGTCGGCGTACTGCACCGGCGGGGACTTCATGAAGTACGACGAGGCCGACAGGATCGGGCCGCCGATCTTGCGGTCCAGGGCGATCTTCGCGGCGCGGACCGCGTCGATGATGACGCCGGCCGAGTTCGGAGAATCCCACACCTCGAGCTTGAGCTCGGCGTTGAGCGGGGTGTCGCCGAACGAGCGGCCCTCCAGGCGGATGTACGCCCACTTGCGGTCGTCCAGCCACGGCACGTGGTCCGACGGGCCGATGTGCACGTCGCTCTTGCTCATCTCGTGCGGGATCTGCGAGGTGACCGACTGGGTCTTCGAGATCTTCTTCGAGACCAGGCGGGTGCGCTCCAGCATGTTCATGAAGTCCATGTTGCCGCCGAAGTTGAGCTGGTACGTGCGCAGCAGCTCGACGCCGCGGTCCTCGAAGAGCTTCGCGAGGGCGCGGTGCACGATGGTGGCGCCGACCTGGCTCTTGATGTCGTCACCGACGATCGGCAGGCCCGCGTCGGTGAACTTCTGGGCCCACTCCGGGTCGGAGGCGATGAAGACCGGCAGGGCGTTGACGAACGCGCAGCCGGCGTCGATCGCGGCCTGGGCGTAGAACTTGGCGGCCTGCTCGGAGCCGACCGGGAGGTAGCAGACGACGACGTCGACCTGCGCGTCGCGCAGCGCCTGCGTCACGTCGACGGGGGCGGCGTCGGACTCCTCGATGATCTCGCGGTAGTACTGGCCCAGACCGTCGAAGGTCGGACCGCGCTGCACGGACACGCCGGTCGGCGGCACGTCGCAGAGCTTGATGGTGTTGTTCTCGCTGGCGACGATCGCCTCCGCGAGGTCCATGCCCACCTTCTTGGCGTCCACGTCGAATGCCGCGACGAACTCCACGGCGTTGACGTGGTAGTCGCCGAAGGCGACATGCATGAGACCCGGGACGCGGTCGTTCGGGTCGGCGTTCCGGTAGTACTCGACGCCCTGAACCAGGGACGAGGCGCAGTTACCCACACCGACGATGGCGACGCGGACGGAGCCCATAGCGTCTGCCTCCTTCTTTTCTGTCACGGCCGCTCTTTCCTGGTCTCTCCAGGTGGAGGCGGGCTGTTGTCTTCTCGTCGGCCACCGGCCGTCCCGTGCGGGACCGTCGGGGCTCGGCCGGAGCGCTCGTTGGCGATGAGCTCCTCCAGCCAGCGGACCTCACGCTCACAGGCGTCCAGGCCGTGGCGCTGCAGTTCCAGGGTGTAAGCGTCGAGGCGCTCGGCCGCCCGGCCCAGCACGTCGCGAAGCCCTTCGCGACGTTCCTCGAT
This sequence comes from Micromonospora sp. NPDC005254, assembly GCF_042872525.1. Classification (NCBI taxonomy): domain Bacteria; kingdom Bacillati; phylum Actinomycetota; class Actinomycetes; order Micromonosporales; family Micromonosporaceae; genus Micromonospora; species Micromonospora sp. NPDC005254. The sequence continues at coordinate 505,159 of NZ_JBIAKM010000004.1, forward strand.
CTTGCGGCGGCGACCCTCCAGAATGCGGAGGCGGGTCGCCTGGTCGGTCCGGGCGAAGAACGCGAAGTGCACACCGAAACCCGTGTCGTCGTAGGTCTCGGGCCCAGCCTGTGCGATCAGCTGGGCGAAGCGTTCCTTGCCCTCCGCGGTGATTTTGTAGACCACCCGACCACGTCGGCTGGTCAGCGCGGGAACCTCCTCGGCGGTGGCGGGCGTCTCGGCAGCTTCGGTGATCCATCCCGCCGCCTGCAACCTGCGCAGGGTCGGGTAGAGCGAGCCGTAGCTGATCGCCGCCCGGATCGCGCCGAGTTTGGCGGTCAGCTCCTTGCGCAGCTCATAGCCGTGCATCGGAGACTCCTGCAGGAGGCCGAGGATGGCGAATTCGAGCACGAGCCACCCTCTCTTTACCCTCCGGCGCGGAGCGGTAACCGCCGCGATGTATCGGACCGATACATCGCACGTTAGCGGGTCGCGTGGGCCAGGGCAAACCCGGTTCCGGGGTCCCGCCGTCACGGATCGTGACCGTGGTCGCCTCGTCGGGCCGGACCGCGTACCCTTCTCCGCATGCGTACGCAGCGCCAGGTCGTCGACTACTCGCTACAGAAGCGAGCGGTGCTGCGTGAGCTCCTGGCCGGCCGGGTCGGCACGTACGACGTCTGCGACGCCTCGCCGTACCTGAAGAACGCTGCCCGGTTTCACGGTGAACCGACCGACCGCCGCTGCCCCATCTGTCGCAGCGAGAACCTGACCCTCGTCCACTACATTTACGGGGACGAACTCAAGCAGTCCGCCGGACAGGCCCGCACACTGGCCGAGTTGCCCGTGCTGGCGATGACGCTACGTGAGTTCCAGGTCTTCGTGGTGGAGGTGTGCCTCGGCTGTGACTGGAACCATCTCGTCGAGCAGTACCTGCTCGGCCGGGACGGTCTCACGGGTGACGGCGACGGTGCTGGCGCTGGCGAACAGAACGCGGCGGGCGCCGAAGGCGCGGGTCGGCGGAGGCGAGAGGCGCAACGGTGATCTCAGTTGGTTCGACCGGCCCCGGGGCTGTGGACATGACCCGGGACGGCCGACCAATCGTTGGTCCGATTGGCCCGATTGATACAGCAATGACCTTGGCGAGCCGGCACCCCCGTGCCGGCGTCCCGGGTGAAGCAACTCACGGCAACCCGGTGGCGGCGCAGTCGCGCTCCACCGCGACCGGCAGGGTGTGAAGAATGAACTCGTACGGCGATCCCAGTTCTGCGCGTGGGCGGGCCCAGTACCCGGGCCCGAACGGCGACCCCGGACCGGGCGCGGACGACGCGTACCGCCGACCCGGCGGTGACTCCCGCGCGGGCGGCTGGTCCGCCTCGGAGCCTGCGGCGCCCCCCGGCCGTGCCTCGGTGACACCGCCGGCAGCGGGCGGTCGCGCGTCGGTGGGCGGTTCGGCTGCCGTGCCGCCGCGCGGCGGTGCCGCGGCCGGGTCCGCATCGGTGGGCTCGGCCACGCCGGGCCGGAGCGGCCGTGCCTCGGTGCCCGTGTCGCCGGAGCCGGGTGTGGCCGCGGGCCGTGCCGGCGCGGGCCGGGCCTCTGTTCCGGTGTCCCCGGCGCCGGGCGCGCCCGCAGGTCGGGCGCGGGTCGGCACCGCCGCCGTCGGCGCCGCCTCGGCGGGCCGGGCCAGCGTCGGTTCCGCGTCGGTGGGTGGCCGTGCCGCGGTGGCCCGGGCGAGCGTCTCGCCGGTCTCCGGCGGACCGGGCGGCCCCGGAGGCCCCGGCGGACCGAACGGTCCGGGTCGCGGTGGCCGGGGCGGTCGCGGCGCGGGTGACCCGGCGGGGGCGGCTCGGGCCAAGAAGCGCAAGCGGATGAACCTGCTGATCGCCGGGTTCGCCGTCTTCATCATGCTCGCTGGCGTCGGTGTGGTCGGGTTCACCTACTACTCGACGAACGTCGTCATGCCCAACGAGTTGCCGCTGCCGCTGTCCACCACCGTGTACGCCAAGGACGGCAAGACCACGCTCGCCAAGCTGGGCAGCGAGAACCGCACCTTCGTCACCATCAACCAGATTCCGGAGCACGTGCAGCACGCGGTGGCGGCAGCCGAGGACCGGAACTTCTACCGGCACTCGGGCGTCGACTACAAGGGCATCGTCCGGGCCGCGTGGAACAACGTCTCCAACGGTGACAAGCAGGGCGCCTCGACGATCACGCAGCAGTACGCCCGCAACGCGTTCGAGAATCTCCAGGATGACACGTACGGCCGCAAGGTGAAGGAGGCCATCCTCGCCTCCAAGCTGAACGACGCGTACAGCAAGCCGGAGATCATGCAGCACTACCTCAACGTCATCTACTTCGGACGCGGCGCGTACGGCATCGAGGCGGCGGCACAGACGTACTTCGGCAAGTCGGCGATCAAGCTGACCCCCGCCGAGGGCGCGGTCCTGGCTGCATTGATCAAGCAGCCGGTCGCGACCGACACCCACAAGGGTTACGACCCGGCGGTCAACCCGACCGACGCCAAGACCCGGTGGGACTACGTGATCGACGGGATGAAGAAGGAGAAGTGGCTGGACCCCGCCACCCCGATCGAATACCCGAAGGTGCTGCCACCGAAGAAGGGCGGCAACGGCTTCGGCGTCGACACCCCCCGGGGCAACGTCATCAACTACGTCCGTCAGGAGATGGACGCGATGGGCCTCTGCTCCGACACCGGCGCGGAGGGCAAGACGAGCTGTGTCGACGCGCTGCGGGACGGCGGCTACCGGATCACCACGACCATCGATCCGAAGCTCCAGACGGCCGCCGAGAACGTCGCCATGCAGTCGAAGAAGGGCTCGGAGCTCAACGACCAGCCCAAGAACTTGATGGCGGCGGTGGTCTCGATCGACCCCAAGAAGGGCCGCGTACTCGCGTACTACGGCGGTGACAGCGGTGCCGACTTCGACTACGCCGGCAAGAATATCGACAAGAACGGCGACCTGACTGGTGGTCACCCGCCGGGCTCCTCGATGAAGGTCTACACCCTCGCCGCCGCGATCGAGGCCGGCATCTCCGTCAAGTCGCACTGGGACCCCACGCCGTACAAGCCCGAGGGTTCCAAGGACCCGATCGGTAACGCCGGCCGGACCAACCTCAAGTGCGGCAAGTACTGCACCCTCGAAGAGTCGACGGTCCAGTCGTACAACGTGCCCTTCTACTGGGTCGCCGACACCATCGGCGCCGACAAGGTCGTCGACATGGCCCGGAAGGCCGGCGTGACCACCATGTGGGACGTCAACCCACCGCGGGCCTACGACCTGTCGAAGAAGGAGAAGAACCCGTTCGACAACTACACCGGTTTCGGCAAGTACCCGCTCACCGTGTTCGACCACGCGAACGCGATGGCGACGTTCGCCAACGACGGCAAGTACATCAAGGCGCACTTCGTCATCAAGGTGGAGCAGCAGGACAAGGACACCGGTAAGTGGAAGGTCGTCGGCAGCGAGCGCATCAAGCCTGAGCAGCGGATCGACAAGAAAATCACCGATGAGGTGACCGGCGTCCTCAAGCAGATTCCCGCCCCCAACCATCTCTCGCTCGAAGACGGCCGTCAGGCCGCCGCCAAGACGGGCACCTGGGAGTACGACGACAAGGACAACGCCCACGCGTGGACGGTCGGGTACACCCCGCAGATTGCCACCGCCGTCTGGGTGGGTAGCCGGGACCCGAAGAAGCCGCAGATCCGTCTCGCCAATGGCAAGGACATCGGTGGCTCGACGCTGCCCGGTCCTATCTGGGAGAAGTACATGAACACCGCGCTCAAGGGCCAGGAGGAGATTCCCCTGCCCACCGTCACCGGCGAGGGCGACGTCACGAAGGGCAACGGCAAGGAGGCGCCACCGCCGCCGCCGACCGTTCCGGGTCAGCCCGGCGGCCAGCCCGGTGGGCCGGGGGCACCCTGTGACCCGCTGACCAACCCGTTCTGCCCACGTACCGACGGCAACCCCGGCGGCAACGGCCCCGGCGGCCCTGGCGGCCCCGGGAACGGCGGAAACGGCGGTGGTCTGCTGCCCGGCCTGCCACCGACCACACGGGACTGACCCGCACCACGCATGACGCCGCCGCCGGCCGGACGACTCGTCCGGCCGGCGGCGGCGTTTTGCTTTGCTCACCGTCCTGAGTAGGACGTTGATGATGACTATCCAGAACTGATGAGTGGTCGATGGGGCCGCGATGACGGCGGATGCCAGGCTGCCGTTGTCCCCTTCACCTGATCAGGAGAATCATGAAGCGACTGTTGTTCCTCCCTGGCCTCGCCTCGGCTCTCGCCCTGAGCTTCCTCGCCGGTCCCACCCCGGCCCAGGCCGCGCCGGCCCAGCCCGCGTCCGTATCCGACGTCGAGGCGGTGATCGCGGCGGGGCAGGGCACCCGGATCGACGCGGCGACGCTCGCCACGAGCGGCTGCGGATCGTCGTGCGACGGGAAGGATCCCTACTTCAAGATCTACTACAACGGCTCGAGCTACTACAAGTGCGCTGACGACGCGATCACCCAGTACAGCGTCTCGAACTCCTCCGGCAGCGTCAGCCTGCGCTACAGCCCTCGTTGTCGTACGGCTTGGGCGAAGACCGCCGCGAGCGACGTGATCTTCAAGGTGGTCAGCCGCTACACCAATGGCACGCAGCGGACGTCGATGAGCGCCTTCTACCCGTCCGAATACACGAACATGGTCAATGACGCAGGGCTGGAGGCGCAGGCCTGTTTCGACCCGACCGGCCCGGGTGAAGGCTGGACCTGCACCAGTTGGTGGTGAGTCGAGCAGATGTCCACTTGGAGGGGAACGCGCCGACCGGTGCGCTCCCCTCCAAGTGCGGATGTGCGTACAACTCAGTTGTTGAGGAACTCCAAGGCGTTGGTGAGCACCTTCAGAGACTGTGTCGTTTCAGTCAGTGCCCGGCGGAGCGCTTCAACTGCTCGGTCGGACTGAGGCGTCTCGGGATCCGGCGATGCGCCGACCAGGCGAAGGTGCATCTCCTGCACCGAGGCGCCCGGATTGATGCCCAGCTCGGTGGCGAGCCGCATCTTCAACTGGTGTAGCAGCATCAGCGCTTCACCCGTGCGAGACCTTAGATGCAGAGCCTCGGCGAGCCGGCAGTGCAGACCCTCGTGGTAGGGGTAGCGCTGGACCCAGGTGCGGAGATCGGCGGTGACGGCGCTGTGTCGGCCGCAGCTGAACTCCAGCTCCACCAACGTCTCGATGGCCCTGAGTCTGGATTCCTCCCAACGGAGAGCGTCTGCGCTCAAGGCGGGCGAATCGATGCCCTCCAAGGCGGAGCCCCGCCAGAGGCCGAGGGCCGCGTTGAGGTGGCTGGCCGCGCGATCGAATTGCCCGAGTCGCTGAGCGTACTCGGCTTCGGCGCAGAGCTTGCGGAACGTGAGGCCGTCGACCTGATGCTCGCTCACTTCAAGGGAATAGCCCCGCCCGACCCGGTTGATTTGTGGGTCATGCGTCTGCCCGAAGAGGCGCCGAAGCTTGCCGAGCCGATTCTGAACCTGCTGGCGTGCGGTGCTAGGTGGCTGCTCGCCCCATAAGACATCGATGAGCCGGTCGATCGGTACCGGTTGGTTGGCATCGATCAGAAGAGCGGCGAGAAGTCTGCGATTCCGGTCCCCACCTAGAGGTAGAACCATTAAGCCCGATTTAACGGTTAATGGCCCTAAAAACGAGATTTCCAATTGAGCCCCCGTGTTGCGTTCGGTGCTTTTGCCGTAGCAAGTTGTGACTCAGCATAGTCGGTCCTGGATGTCCGTCAAGCGTCTCTCAAGATCATCTGAGTGGAAGCTCGACGCCTGATATAGGCCTCATGCCCGAATGGCTCGGCGCGGTCCACAGCCCCGTACCGAGGGGATGGATTGCCTGGGTACAGCCATCCGTCCGGTCTTCCCGCAGGGCGCTTTCGTGCTGGCGTCGACGCTGCGGCTAACGGCCGCTCGGCGGCGCGGCACGCGCTGGTCGTCCGGCGCTGCGTCGGGTGACGCCATCAGGTCGATTGGCCGAACTGTGGAGAGCTGGTGACGGCTTGATGGCCGACGGTTGGATCCTCCACTCATTCCATCGACATTGGAGGTACTGCCGTGCTGAAGAGGAATCTCGTCCGACTGGGCGCCACGCTGCTGATCTGCCTGGGGGGTGCCGTCGTCGCCCCGCAAGCCGCGATGTCGGCACCGTCGGCGACTGACAGCTCGGCCACCACGATCAGGGCGCAGGATCTGGACCCCAGCACCGCCACGATGATCCCGGCCGCGGAGCTGGCCAGTGCCGGCTGCGGATCGACGTGCGACGGGAAGAACCCGGCCACCTACAAGATCTACTACAGCGGATGCACGTCGTGCTACCACTACTGCGCGGACGATGCGACGACTGTCGCGTCGAACACCAGCGGCATCAACCTCGAGCTGCGCTACAGTCCCCGCTGCCGCACCGCCTGGGCTCGGGTCGGGTCGGACTTCTACTACCCGACCGTCCGCAGCTACTACTCCGACGGTCGCGTCCGTACGTCGTACAGCGGTTTCGCTGACGCCTACTACACCCAGATGGTGAACGACGCCGGGCTTCTCGCGAGAGCGGAAGCCTCTGCGGGCCCCACCACCTGGTGGACGTCCAAGTACTGATTCTGCCGTTCCATCGCCGTGCGGGGTGCCGCATCGGGCTGCACTTTCGCAGCAGCCCGATGCGGCACTTACCTTATGAGCCGCCGCCGGGAACGAACGCCACGGCGTCGAACCCGATGGTCTTCTCGGTGGGTGCTGACTTGAAAGAGTCGAGCCTCACGCTGGCACCGGAGCGGAGGCTGAAGTTGCCGAGCCACACCCAGCCGCCCTTGTGGTAGTCCTGGTCCACCCGTACCTGACGGGTCCGGCCGTCGCCCGTCTGGACTTCGTAGATCGCGTCATTCACGCGAGCCCCGGTCATGGGGATGTAGGCATAGATTCCGGTCCAACCGGAGTACGACGCCGGCGGTCGCCACGTTCCGATCACCTGGAACTTGACCGACCCGCGTGCTCTGGTGAACCAGTGATGACCCCCAAAGCCGTTGTCCACCTGGTGAAGGTCGATCTTCGCCGTGTACTCGTTCGGCCATCCACTCCCGAACTCGAATTTCACCGACCCGTCATTGCGTGGTCCGACGCCGCCGCAACGCGGCATGCTGGTTCCGGATAGAACGTAGTCGACCACGATCGCGCCAGACGGCAGCTGACTGGCCGTGCACCGTGGTGGATTGTGCGTGCCATCTGCCGGCTCGGAGTAGTTGTCCGGTACGTCGTAGCGAATGCCCTCGTAACCGCAGGTCTCCTCGCAATCGCTCTTCCAGGTCACGGGTTTGTGGTACCAGCACTTCAGGTCATACTGGCCAGCGCTGTTCTTGTGTAGGCAGGGCCCCGGCTTCTCGCCCTCCAAACCCGGCTCGTTCGGTTGCACCCGCTGGAGCTGGTCACAATTGTTGGTGGAATCGCAGAACGTCCAGATCTGTGGCTTGGCCTCAGAGCGCCGCAGCCGCGCCTCGATCGGTTCGCCGTTCCAGTACGCCGTGCGAAAACCAACCCCGTCGTCGCCGGTATCGATCGACTGAGCAGCCCATCCGATGACCTTCTCCTGGTAGGGCCAGTCCTGTGGATGTGCCGCGTCGCTGAACACCGGCACGTTGTCGTCTGGGTCGAGCGGGTTCCGCACGTCCAGGAACGGGTGTCGCGTCGGGTCGTACCGCGGGTTGATGGGGTTGTTCCCCCAACCCACTCCCCAGGGTGAGCCATCACCCTTGTCCGGGTAGAAACCACTGTTGTACGCCCAGGCAGCGAAGAACCAGTTCTCGATCCGGGTCGGGTCGGCGTTGTTGATCCTCAGTCCTGCGTTGTACGTCTGGTTCCACTTGTCCTGCAGGATCTGCAAGCCCGCGGAAATGTTCGCCGCGTAGTCGAGTGCAATTGCCCGCTGGTGGGTGGCCGGTCTGGCGGTCTCGCCCGGCTTCTCCTTTCCGGCCTTGCGCATACCGTCGGTCACCTGGCTGACGCCGTAGCCGCAGTCGGCCTCGTCCCAGTGGATCCGCCAGTCATCGCTGGTGTCGGAGTCGTAGTAGCGGCGGCCGTAGTAGTTGCCGATCAGCGGGTTGCCATACTCGCCGGACTCCGTCTGGGATGCCTGCCACAGGTTGGATTCCTGAGCCAGGATGCCGAGCATGACCTGGGCAGCAACATGGCCGCCGCCGGCAAGCGCCCGGGGCGGGAACATCCCCTGGGGCGAGTAGGCCGGCAGGCCGAAGCCCCGGTAGTTGGCGGGACGGCTCTGGGTCAACGCCCCGAAGATGCCGTAGTCGACGGCCCACTCGATCTGACGAGGGCGCGGATGGTAGGCGAGTGTGGCGATGTCGTTGCGCGGCACGGAACACCACGGGTCCGGGTCCTGTGGCGTGTACGGCTCCAGCACGTCATCGGCCGCGCTGGGCCCCATCGATCTGCCACTCGACGACGGTCGGGACGCGCCGATGGCCGGACTGTCCGACGTGGGGGCCGTCTCCACAGGGTTCACCTGAAAGGCGACCTCACGGCCGGACTTCATGACGCGGGCACCCAGCCGGAGAGGTGCCGGGGTGCCGACTGACACTGTCGACCCGGGCAGGCTCTCCTCCGCCGTCATCGTCCGCTCGAAGGCCAGGTCACCGTTTGTGGAGATCTCTGCCTGAACTGGCACGCTCAGTCGGCGCACCGCCGCTGGTAGCGGTTTCACCGTCTTCGGAGTGCCCGTCAGGAATACCCGACCGCTGTCGCCGCGCTCCAGGCCGAATGTGCCGATCGGACCCTCGGCGAGAGTGGTGACCCTGCTGTCGATCTGCCGACGTGCTCGCATGGCGGTTCCATCCGCCTCCAGGAAGTTGAGCCCGCCGTCTTTGTCTGCTCGGATCGCGAACGGCACGCCTCGGCTCTTCGTCACCATCCGCACCCGGCCCGCAGTGTCGACTGCGGCGAGCCTGTCGCTCAGTCCGCCGACGAAGCCGTCCCGCGTCGACACCGCCGAGGTGAACTGGCCGTTGATCTTGACCTTGGACCCCAGCGTGCCGCGTTCGGCGTCAAGCCGCAGCAGTTGGGTGCCGGGCAACCCTTCGTCGCCCTCTTGCGTCAGTGCAGCCGACTCACCCGCACCGCAGCCCGGATTGAAATACGCGAGGCTCGTCGTGACCGGAAGTTTGGTGACCTTTCCGGTCTGCAGATCGACGACAGCTGTGAAACCGCCCCGCCCGCTCAACTCGGTCTTGTTGGTGAAGCTGCGTGGGGCGTAGACGACGACCGCGCGGCGCCCGGACGACGTGACGCAGGCATTGCCGATCCACCGGTCGGTGTCGAAGCCACCCTCACGCAGCGTCGCAACGGTACGCCACGCATAGCCGTCGGCGGCATCCGCCACCAGCACATGAAGGCCCTCGGCGTCGCCCGCCGTGGTCCATGCCCGGTCCGTTGAAGTGCGCCACGACGCGCCCAGCAACTTGTCCCGATCGGCGCTGGGAACCGCTTCGGCCGGCACACCGGCTCCGGCCTTCGGTTCTGTCTCCGGTCGGGCCTGTGCCGCCGGAACCTGCACCAGAGTGAGGCCCACCGCACCCGCAGTCATCAGCGCCAACCGCAGGGAGGTCCCCCTCCTGATGGGGTCAACTGTCATGCCAGTCTCCTTCATCGTCGGTCGTTGCGGACGGTCAGTTCGGTCATGTTGGGGTACGCAGCCGCAATCTTGTCGACACCCACCATGTCGTAGTTGAATGGGTTCTCGTCACGCCCACTGTGAATCCGCACGATGATCCCCTTGATCAGAATTCCGGACTCGGGTCCTTCCCTGGGTATGGTGTAGACGGCTCCACCCATGTCTCCATCGCCGAACGCGATGGAGCTGCACCCGATCGAATCGAAATCCTTGTAGAACGGGAAACCATTACATGGGCTTCCATCTTTCAGGATGTACGTGCGGCGATCAGGCCACAGGGTGCCGGGCTCGTTGATGTCGGCCTTGATCACCGATACACCCCTGGTCTCCTCCAGTTCTCCCTGGTAACTCTCAATCCATACGGTGTTGCTGCCGACGAACTCGGTCATCTCCACCCCGCAGAAGGTGCCGGTTTCGGCGCCCGAAACACAAACCTGTTGGCCGGCGATCGGCGACTCCCAGGCATCGATCTGCCAACCGTCCTGCGTCCAGCCGGTGCCGTCATAAACAGCCGGATCGGCACCACCCTTCGGCTTGGTCAAGGTGACGCCGCGGATTGGCTTATGCCAGGCTGCGTTGACGCCCGCCGTCTCGTTCACCACGTCCCCGCTGGGGTCGACGTAGGTCTGACCGGGAGTACCACAACTCGCCGGGCCGACCATCAGTTCGGTGTTCGTGGCGTCGTCCAGAATCGGGACGCCTGAGGTGCAGTGCCATTTCGTGTCGGCATCGACAACCTCGCCGGAATCAAGTCGAACACTCCAACCGCCATTGCCGCGGTTAGTGCTCGAGTTGATGATGTGTGCGCCTCCCCATGCCGGCGTCGTGTCATCCTGGCGGCTCGGACTGGGCCAGGTGACTGCGGCGGCAGCAACTCCAGCAGAGGTGCTGCGGCCATCTGACGTTCCGGTCCTCCCGCCGAGCGCGGGCAGATCCGGCTCGCGCCGCACCGTGACCGGCACGCCGACGTCCGGCAGCTGGAGAGAAGATTTGGCACCGCTCGACAGGGTGGCCGTAATTCCGTCGCCCCGCACGGTGTAGGCGACAGACCGTATCGACCGGTTGCCGCTGGCCCTGATCTTCTCGGCAGCTCGAGCGAGTTCGTGGGCCGCGTAGCGGGCGGGCTCCACCTTCACCGGAACGCGCGCACCCTCCTGATCAAGCACGCGGCGCACGTCCGCCGGGACTTTGCCCCTCCAATAGACAGTCACTGTTCCTTGCCGAAGCGCCACTCCCGCGAAGCCTGACTGCCTCGCCTCGCCGGCAGTGCGGATACGTACCGCCGCTGCGGCCAGCGGTGCCTCGGCGGCCATCCGCGCGCGTTGTGCCGGCGTCGCGCCCTGGGTGTCAGCCGAGAACAGCTTGTCCGCGGCCGCAGGCGTCCGTGACGCCCTGCCCGGCTTGTCGGTACTTCCCGCTGCCTCCGCTGACACTGGCAGTACGGCGAGTGCTGCACTGGCCACGCCGGCGGTGACCAGCCACCCCATGGTTCTTACCGAACCCTTCAATCCGATCCCCTCACCGTGATGACGGGCTCGCAGGGCTCAAACGAGTCGATGCTGTGGCCCGATTGGCGCGAAGTCTGTCCGGCTGTCTCATCAATCGATCACAGCTCGGACAGTCCGAGCGCGGGGAGCAGGTCAGGGTGCGGGCGGCGGCCGGCGGGTCTCGGGCCCTGATCACGCTGGGTTGCCACCTGAATGGACGGCTCGGGACACATGACGTACTACTGCGAGTACGGCAGGATGCCTCTCTATGAGCACCCAGTCGACGCCCGGCATCGACGACGCCGGAACCACCGACCACCCGTCCCGCTCCGATGGGTTCGTCCGCGGCCTCTCCGGCGCGATCGGCGGTCCGCTGGGCGACCACGCGACGGCCCTGGATCGGCCGGCCGGGCAGGAACGCCGGTTCTGGACCGCCGTCCGGATCGTCCTGGCGCTTGCCTGCCTCACGCTCGCGCTGCACTGGGTGCAGAAATCCCCGTGCCAGGACGGCGCCTGGCAGAAGAACGTCCAGTACACCCGGTTCTGCTACACGGACGTGCTCGCCCTCTACTACGCAGAGGGTCTCAACGAGGGCAAGGTGCCCTACCGGGACCACCCGGTGGAATACCCGGTGCTGACCGGCTACTTCATGGGGGCGCTGGGTCTGCCGGTGCACGCCATCGGCGACGGCGACCCGAGCATTAACCAGGGTCAGTGGTTCTACAACCTCAACGCGCTCGTGCTCGGTGCGCTCGCCGTGGCCACCGTGGCGGTGATCCTGGCGTTGCGCCGCCGACGACCCTGGGACGCCGCGTTGTTCGCGCTCGCCCCGGCGCTGGTGCTCACCGCCACCGTCAACTGGGACCTGCTCGCCGTCGGGTTGGCGGCGTTCGGTCTGCTGGCCTGGGCCCGACGACGACCAGCGGTGGCCGGCGTACTGCTGGGCCTGGCCGGCGCGGCGAAACTCTGGCCGCTGTTCCTGCTGGGGCCGATCCTCATCCTGGCGCTGCGGGCCAACCGGCTCCGCGCCGCGCTCACCGCGCTCGGCGCGGCGGTGGTGGCCGTGGTGCTGGTGAACCTGCCCGCCTACCGGGCCAACCCCGACAACTGGGGTCGGTTCTTCGAGCTGAACACCACCCGGCCGATCGACTGGGGGACGCTCTGGTACATCGGGCGCTACCTCGACGGCAAGGTCGGCAACGACCCCGGCCAGCAGGGCCCGTTCGAATGGTTGAACGCCAACATCCCCGCCCTCAACACCATCTCGTACGCCCTGTTCGGGCTGGCCTGCCTCGGCGTGGCCGTGCTGGCGCTGCGGGCGCCGCGCCGGCCGCGGCTCGCCCAGCTCGCCTTCCTGGTGGTCGCCGCGTTCCTCATCTTCAGCAAGGTCTGGTCCCAGCAGTTCGTGCTCTGGATGCTGCCGTTGGTGGTGCTGGCCCGCCCGAAGTGGGGTGCCTTCCTGGCCTGGCAGCTCGCCGAGGTCTGCTACTTCGTCGCCTTCTACGGGGAGCTGCTCGGCGCGGCGACCAGCCGTCCGGTCTTCCCGGAGGGCGTGTTCGTGCTGGCCTCGACGCTGCGGCTGGCGACCGTGGTGACCCTGTGCGTGCTGGTCATCCGGGAGATCCTGCACCCCGAGCAGGACGCGGTACGGACCACCTATGCCGACGACCCGGACGGCGGCGTGCTCGACGGCGCACCCGACGCCGGCTGGATCGACCGCTTCCGCCTACGCTCCAGCACCCCGACGACTGTCACCGAGGGGGACGTGCGGGTCTGACGCTGTGGCTTGTGCGTGCCGTACCGCGCTGGGATGCGGCACCTCCGTTACGTGCCGCCGCCGGGAGCGAATGGCACGGCGTCGGTTCCGACGGTGAGCACCTGCTCGCCTGACCGGAGCCGTACCGGAGGAGCGATCACTTCCGTAGGCCGACCGTCGTGTCCGCCTGGCCGAGTGTCCGGTCGAGGCCGGTGTCACAATCGGTGTCTGACATCGTCACCTCGGGCTCTGCACTCCGGGCGCCGCTGAACCGTACACAGAGCCGCACCGTCACCTCGGCGGGCGCGAGCCCTCCGGCGTTGCCGGTGCCGTCAAAGGCTACGTCCAGCCAGATCCGATCACCCGGCTCAGACCGGCGATCGAAGACGAACCCGTTGCGCTCCCCGCTTTCCACCAACTCGGCGATCGCACCGAGCAGCGCCTCCTGGCGCGGGGCCGACGGGTCGGCCAGCGCGTTCGCCATCGCCTGCCGGGACCGTTCCGCCTTGTCGCGGACCACAGCCGTGGCCTTATCCGTGGCCTCCTGCTCCTGGTCAGGGGCACCGCAGCCGAGGCTCGACGCGGCCAGGGCCGTGCCCGCGAGAAGGCCGAGCAGCCTTCTCGCGGGCACGGATGATGAAGGTCTGGTCAAAGCCCCATCTTTTCCTGCGTGACGTCGTTCATCACCTGAGCGTAGATACCGGCGCCACTGATCTTCGGGTGGAACGACTGCTGTGACACCCCGTAGACGTTCCACGAGTCCGGTATCGGGCTCTTGAGCGGTCCTTCCTCACCGGCGGTGAGGTCCTTGATGACACCGTTCACCGTTTCCGGTGAACCGCAGATGCCCTTGCCTGAGAAGCGCTGGATCGGGTTGCCAAACCACACCTGGACCCCCTCGGCCCTGACCTCGTTGACCGCCTCCTCCATCTTCGTCGCGAGGAGTTCGGCTGTGGAGTTGAGCCAGGGCAGTTCGGCGGCGCCGATACCGAGGACGCAATACCCTTCGACCAGCTTGGGATAGCCCATCAGCAGGATCTTGGCCGATGGCGCCTTTTTGTGGATCTCTCTGAGCACGATCTTGAGTGATTCCTTGACCGGCCCTTCGATGCGCTTTCTGGTGGCCGTGCTCACCGGCTCGGTGTCGCCCTTCAACGTGCTGTCCTGGCAGAGTTGGAGGCCGGACCCGTAGATGCATTCCTGGATCACCTTGCTGAACTCGGAGTCATTACCCCCGATAGACAGGGTGACCAGGGTGGTGTTCTCATCGAGGAAACCCTTGTCCAGTTGGGACACCTCGCCGTACGAGCCGCTGCCCGTCTTGTTGAACGCGTTCGCCGGCGGTGACTGCCCGGCGGGGACGGTACGGAAGGGCAGCAGGTTGTGAGTCCGGGCGCCCGAGCAGGCGTGGAACTGGTAATCCATCTGCGGATCCCAGGAATCGGCCCGGCTGCCGATCGATGCCGAGTTGTCCGACAGCACCGCCTGCCGTGACCAGGAGTACTTGGAGCGGTGGCAGTCGTTTTGGAACAGCGCGACATCGCCGTTGACTTGCTTGAAATCGGTCTCGCGGTAGTAGTCGGCACCACGGTTCTCCGAGGCTCCCTCGCCGGAGGAGTACGAGTCCCCGAGTGCCACCACCTGGTGACGCGGCTTCGCGTTCAGCTTCTGCACCGCGATCGCGTCCCACGCCACGTCCTCCACCCCGGTGCCGTCCTGGGTGTCGGTCGACAGCCGGACGCGGGGAGTGCCGGCGAATTTGAAGACACCCAGGGACACCCAGCGGTGCTCCTGGGTGCGTTGCAGCAGGACCCGCTTCTTGCCCTTGTCGAAGCCCTGTCCGAGGTCTACCTCGTACTCGGCCTGCCGGGTGTGCGCGCCCTGGTCGGGCATGTGCACCATCACCCGGGCCCAGCCCTGGAGTTGCTGGCTCAGCGACCACGTCCCGGACACCCGCAACTTGCCCCCCAGGTCATCGGGCCGGCGGGTGTGCGCGAACCAGAAGTGCCCCCCGAATCCGCCACCGATCTGGTGAAAATCGACCTTGGATGGGTAGTGGCCGGTGCTGTCTGCGGCGAAGTCCAGATTGAAGGTTCCGGCGTTCGTCCAGGGCCGTCCGCAGCCCGGCCGGACCGACGGGGTGCCGTCGACGACGTTGTCGATGACAAGAGCGCCGCTCGGCAAGCCCGACAGGCTGCAGTTTGGTGCGTAGCTGGTGGCATCCTCCTGGTAGGCGTACCCGGGATCGAATCGGAGCACCTCATTGCCGGCCTCGAAGCCCTCCTTCCACTTCACCGGCCGGTTGTACCAACATCTCAGGTCATACAGGCCTGCGGAGTTCTTGTGGGCGCAGGGGCCTGCGGCTTCGCCCACCACGTCCGGATCATTCGGAAGGTGCAACTCCCCTGGGTGGCAGTCGTTCGAGTCGTCGCAGAACTGATCGATCGGCGGCTTGACGGTGATCCGTTGCCGAGTGTCGTTCCACCAAGCGGCACGGAAGCCCGAGACCAACTGATCTGGGCCCTCCAGCAACTCCGGCGGGTGGCCGGCAAAACCGAGCACCTTCTCCTGGTACGGCCAGAACTGCGGGTTCGCCGCGTCGGCGTACGTGTACTCCAGGAAGGGCTCGCGGTCCGCCCGGAACCTCGGGTTGATCGGGTTGTTGCCCCAACCGACGCCCCACGGGGATCCGTCGCCCAGGTCCGGGTGGAAGCCACTGTTGTACGCCCAGAGAGCGAAGAACCAGTGCTCAAGCCCGCCGGCATCCCCGCTGTTGACGATCAACCCGGCATTTCGGGTCTGGTTCCACTTCGACTGCAAAATCTGCAGCCCGGCAGCGATGTTCGCGGCGAAATCCAGAGCGATGGCGCGTTGCTTGTACGCGGGCAGGGCTACCTCGCCATCCTTCTCCCGGCCCGCCAGCCGCATACCATCAGTGACCTGCGTGACCCCGTACCCGCAGTCTGCGTCTTTCCAGCTGATGTCCCAGTCGTCCACGTCGGTGTTGTTGTAGATGTCGCGGCCGTAGTAGTTGCCGATCAGAGGACTGGAGGTGACGCCCGGGACAGCGTGGAAGGACGCCTGCCAGAGATTCGACTCCTGCGCTGCGATGCCCAGCATGACCTGGGCCGGAACGCGGCCGCCGCCTACCAACTGGATCGGCGGGAACAGATCCTGAGGTCGGTAGGCAGACATGCCGAGGTTCTTCCAGTTGGCCTCCCGCTGCACGTAGAGCGAATTGGTGATTGCCTGGTCGATTGCCCACTCGACCTGGCGCGGCTTGGGCTGCAATGCCTGGTTGCGCGGATCGTTGCGCGGGACCGAGCAGTAGGCTTCCGCCTCCACGGGGTTGGTCGGTGAGCCTGCGGCGGCTGCCGAGGCCCGGCTACCCCCGCCGGCCGACGAGAGTTTTGGATGAATGCGCCTGCCCTCGGCGGCTTGGGCGTCCGAAGCGTCACCGGGTCGCACCTGGAAATCGACCTTCTTGCCGTTGGTCAACACGGTGGCCTGAATCTTCACCTGCCGCGGCGACGTCGGGTCCGGGACCGCAACCCGTGGGTCGGCCTGACCGGCCCAGCGGACCTCGGTCAACGCCAACTGCCCGTGCGAAGACAGCTGGGATCCGGCTGCCACCTCGACCTTCGACACGTTCTTCGGTAGTGCGTGCGTCCGGTCCGCTCGACCGGTGATGAAGGCCCGGCCACCAGCGCCAGGCGTGACGCTCAGCTTGGACAGTTGCCCTTCCGCGAGCGTTCGCGGTTCGTTCTTCGACTGAGGAACGGCAAGCCGGACCCGTACCCGGTCACCCGTGCGGTCCATGAACACGACACCGCCGCCGCCGTCCGCCTTGAGCTGGAACGGTGTTCCCGAGGTGGAGGCGACGGGCGTCAGCGTGCCGTCGCCCCGCACCTGCACCAGGCGCGAACTCCCGGCGGCCACGATGGTGCGCCCCACCGGCAGGGCAGAGGTGACCTCGGCATTGACCACGATCGGTCGTGAGAGCTCGCCTTTGCCGGCATCGAGGCGGAACAGTCGAGTACGGGTGGGCCCGTCGACCTGGTCGTTCGGTAGCTGGCCGCCCAGTTGGGTGAGGACCGCCGTCTCGTCCGCGCCGCAGCCCGGGTTGAAGTAGGCCAGCGATGACTGCACCGGCAGCTTGCGCACCGAGCCGGTCACCAGGTCGACAGTTGCCGTGAAGCCGCCGCGATCGAAAAGATCAGCTTTGTTGGTGAAGGCGCGCGGCGCGTAGACGACAACGAGCCGACGACCGGAACCGGTCAGGCAGGCGTTGCCGATCCACTGGTCCGCATCGAAGCCCGGCTCGGAAAGACTGGCCACGGTCCGCCACGTGTAACCGCTGCTGGCGGTCGCGGCGAGCACGTGGAAGCCGTCGCCGTCTCCCGACGTCGTCCACGCGACGTCCTGCGACTCCTTATAGCCTTCGGTCAGGAGATCAGCCCGACGCTGCGGATCGACAGTGAACGACGGGCTGTCCGCCGGGGGTGGCGGAGCAACCGGCGCGGCTGCTGCGAATGCCACGCCGTGCACCGACTGAGGAAGCAGCACCGCACAGGCCACCGCGGCGATGAGTAGTGCCGGAGATCGGGAACGTCGACGAGCCATCGGACTCCTCTCGGACTCGATGCGGCCGCATTCGTCTTCAGATGCCGTGCGAAAGGCCGGAACGTAAGGGCCGTGGTGGCTGAAGAACGCGCGGATGGCACCGGGGGATCAGGGAGCCCTCAGGGTGGGGTGAGTGGTCATTGCTATCTCATCGCCGTCACATCGGCCGACCGTCACGCGCCGTCGCTGAGCGTGGCTGCGGCCGATCCGGGTGCGCGGCCCGGGGTGCGTCGACCCCATTGGCTGCCAACGATGGATCTCCGCCGTGATACCGACGCCATCGGCAGGCCGCTGGGTGACCACGCCATGGCACTGGTCCGGCGGGCGGACGTGTTGCCAGGCAAACCTCAGGTAGCGAGAGGCGTCAGAGTCGGTAGACGACGGCGTCGCCGACGTCCTGGCGGGTGATGCCGAGCGACTCGACCGGCGCGTCGATGGTGATCTCCCACGGCGTGCCGGGCACCTGGCTGCGGAGCAGCACCACCGTGCGGACGCCGAACGTCCGCAGGTAGTCGACGCTCGTCTGGTCGGGGAACGACTGGCTCACCCGACGGACGTCGTCGAGCTGCCGAGGCGTGAAACCGCTGCCGCCGTTCACCACGTCCGGAAACCCGTCGGTCGACCAGAGCATCACGTGCTGGTCGATGCTTTGGTTGCTGGGCAGCACCAGCAGCGGTCCCTCTGCCGCGCGCATCGCCGCCGGCTGGGCCGGCACCACCGGATGCGGGGTGGCGTTCAGGCCCTCGAGTGTGACCAGCAGCAGCGGCAGCAGGGTGGCCATCCGCAGCCACGGCCCCGGCCAGGACGGGATCCGCTGCGCGGCCAGCTCACGGACCCGGTCGGTGAGGGCGGTGACCGCGCCCGCCGCGAGCAACGCGAGCAGCAACGTGGTCCACAGCATCAACCGGCCCGGGGTACGCAGCGCGTTCCAGCCCGGCGCGTGCTCGAAGAGCGGCACGTAGGTGAACGTGCCGTCGAAGAAGCGGGTGCCCATCGCGAAGGCCATCGTCACCAGCACCCCGACGAGCAACAGCAGCCGGTGCCGTAGCCGCCAGACCGAGAAGAACAGCCCACCGGCGGCCAGCGCGTAGAGCACGAAGCCCGGCAGCAGCGTCATCTCCGGATGCCACGGCAGCGCCGCGCGGGCGCCCTCGTGCAACCCACCCCAGACTCGTGATTCGGCCGGCGCGGTCACGAAGCCGGACGCCGGCGGCGAGAAGATGCTGATGTCGCGGATCGTCCGCTCGGCGTACGGGTGCAGTTCGGTCACCTTGAAGTACGGGAACGCCATCAGCAGGCCCACCCCGGCGAAGAACACCCCACCGACCACATCGGCCACGAGGAGGCGGCGGCCGAACGGCAGCGCCCGGCCGGACTTCAGCCGGCGAACTCCGAACAGCACCGCGACGACGAGCACCGCGCCGGCCAGGAAGTACGCGAACGGCAGGCCGATGCCGAAGCCGAGGCTGACCTGCCAGGCCGCCACCAGCCAGCCGGCGTACACCCAGCCGTCATGCCGCCGCTCCGGCCGGTAGCCGTGCCGTAGCGACCAGCCGTGCCCCCGCGCGAGCATCGCGAGCGCCAGCGGGATGCCACCGTTGGAGAGCACGTGCAGGTGCCCGGCCTGGGCCAGCAGCCACGGCGCGTAGGTGTAGCCGACCCCGGCCACGGCGGCGCCGATCCGACCGGCACCGAGCTGCCGGGCCAGGGCGTACGCCCCGAGCGTGGCGAGCGCGTGCGCCAGCACGAACACGATGTTGTAGCGCAGCACCGCGTCCTCGGGGCCGCTGCCGAGCATCCCGGCCGGGGCGTAGCCGAGCAGCGTGTCGGAGAACGCGAAGCTCCACAGCTCCGGGAAGAACGTGTTGGACTGCCACAGTCGCGCCGGGTCGGCCAGCAGGATGTGCCCGGACCACGCCATCTGCCACGCCTGCAGGCTCGGGTCCCAGGTGTCCTGCGGAAGCGTGTAGCGCGGGTAGCGCAGCGTCGGCCAGGTCATCAGCACGGCCAGCGCCAGCGCGCCGAGGGTGGCCAGGGTCCACTCGTGGACCAGGAACCGTCCGACGGCGCGGGCGGCTCGGCTGAGTCGGCTGGGCCGCGGCTCCGGCGCCGAGGCGAACGCCTCCCAGCGTTCGGCCTCGACCGGCTTCGCGTCGCCCGGCTTCGCGTCACCGTCGGCCTTCTGCGGACCGTCGGCGTCATCCGCCTTCGTACCCTCGGCCTCGTCGGCGTCCTTGACCGCGACGTCCTTGACCGCGACGTCCTTGACCGCGGCGCCCTTGACCCCGGCGCCCTTGACTGCGGCGCCCTTCGTGCTGCCGCGCTTCGCGGCGGATTTCCTGCCGCCGACCTTGGCGATGTCGTTCTTCGTGGCGTCGCGCTCTGGTCGGCCGTTCGGGGCGGTGGCGCCCTCGGCCCCAGCGGCGCCGGATGGCGTGTCATCGGCGCGGGTCGGGCGGTCCGCGTCGGTGTTGGCGGTCGCGTCGGTGGAAGACGTGGCGGTGGCGGAAGCCGGCGGGACGGGCGGGTCCCCGGCGCGCGTCGGCGCCGGTCGGCTCGGGGCGTCGTCGGTCGGAGTGGGCCGGGGGCTCCCGGGCTGTCCGGTGGTCATGCGGCCGGGCGCTCCGTCCCGAGCTGCTGGCGGAGGAAGTCGATGTCGGCCACCTGACCGGACACGCCGCCCGGGGTCTCGACGACCACCGGCGCCCCGGCGGCCCGGATCACGGCCACCACCAGCTCCGGGTCGATCGTCCCGCCGTCCAGGTTGTCGTGCCGGTCCTGGCCGGAGTTGAACGCGCCCTTGGAGTTGTTGGCGTGCACCAGATCGATCCGACCGGTGATCGCCTTCACCCGGTCGACCAGGCCGAGCAACTCCTCGCCACCGGCGTACGCGTGGCACGTGTCGAGGCAGAAGCCGACCTCGTGGTCGCCGATGGCGTCCCAGAGCCGGGCCAGCGCGTCCAGCCGGCGGGCGCAGGCGTTGTCGCCGCCGGCGGTGTTCTCGATGAGGACCGGGACGCCGAAGCCGCCGGAGTCCGCCGCGTACGCGAAGGTCTTGCGCCAGTTGTCGAAGCCGACCGACAGGTCGTCCCCGGCGTTGACGTGCCCGCCGTGGACGATCAGGCCCTTGGCGCCGATCGCGGCCGCCGCGGTCGCGTGCCCGAGCAGCAGCTTGCGGCTGGGGATCCGGATGCGGTTGTTGAGGGTCGCCACGTTGATGACGTAGGGCGCGTGCACGTAGAGGTCGACCTCGGCCGCGCGCAGCCGCTCGGCGTCCTCCCGCGGCTTGGGGGCCTTCCATCCCTGCGGGTCGGAGAGGAAGAACTGCACGGTGTCGGCGGACCGGGCGGCCGCCTCCGCCAGCGGGTCGGTCGAATCGACGTGGGCTCCGATACGCATGGCAGCGAGCCTACGTCGCGACCCCGACGGCTGCGGCGACGGCTGGCGCGGTGTCGTCGCTCGTCGCGTCACCCCGGCTGCTCGACGATCGTTGATGGGATGGAACCCGGCGAGCACGGCCCGGGGCTGCGCGTGGCGGGTCCGCCGCGCATGGCAGTCGGCGCTCGTCGGCCCGAGAGCGAGGTCATCCCCGCGGCGCGGCCCGGCACCGCGGGGGCGACCCCTCGACGTACCAGATCTCCGCCGTTGCAGAATCTCGGAAAATTCTGCCTTTTGCCCCGACAAGGGACGAGAGCCGTTGTATCGTCGGATAACAACACGATAAAGCTCCGCGGGGCGTCTTCGGTCCAACCTCATCGGTGTGGTCGTTCCTCCCCAGGTCCCACCCAAGGAATGCGGACGGGACGCTCCGCGGCCTCGTTGACGGGGGCTCGCCACCGACCAGTGACGGTCGGGTGGTGGGTCCCCGTCGGCACGCCCGGGGCACTGGCCCGACCGCCCCGGGCATGATCGTCCGGACCGGGTATCCTGGTCAGGTTGTCCGCGTCCGGCCGGGTTCCCCCGGCACGTGCGGGCAGCGACGCACGACCTCCTGCCACGGAAGGACCGTGGCCGCTTAGCCCACAGGAGGTGAGCACGTCTTGCGTCATTACGAGATCATGGTGATCCTCGACCCCAGCCTCGAGGAACGCACCGTCGCCCCGTCGCTCGACACGTACCTGAACGTGATTCGGACCGCGGGTGGCTCGGTTGAGAAGACGGACGTGTGGGGCCGCAGGCGCCTCGCGTTCGAGATCAACAAAAAGGCCGAGGGCATCTACGCCGTCGTCGACCTGCAGGCTACGCCTGCTGCCGTGGCCGAGCTGGACCGTCAGCTCCGGCTGAACGAGTCCGTGCTGCGCACCAAGGTCATCCGGCCGGAGATGCGCTAAGCATTCAGTCCGGCATTCAACCCGGTTCGCCCGGATCAGCCTCCGCGACTCTGTCGTACGGCTCTGAGAGCCTGTACGACGAGACGCTGAGTGCGCGAGGAGATGGTCATGGCAGGAGACACCACCATCACGGTCATCGGCAACCTGACCGATGACCCCGAGTTGCGGTTCACCCCGTCCGGTGCGGCGGTCGCCAAGTTCCGGGTCGCTTCGACGCCCCGTTTCATGGACAAGACCACCAATGAGTGGAAGGACGGCGAGCCGCTCTTCCTGGCTTGCACCGTGTGGCGTCAGGCGGCGGAGCATGTCGCCGAGTCGCTGCAGCGGGGCGCCCGCGTGATCGTCTCGGGCCGGCTGCGTCAGCGGTCCTATGAGACCCGCGAGGGCGAGAAGCGCACCGTCATCGAGCTTGAGGTCGACGAGATCGGCCCGTCGCTGCGCTACGCCACGGCGAAGGTGCAGAAGATGTCCCGCTCCGGTGGCGGTGGCGGCGGCTTCGGTGGTGGCGGCGGTGGTGGCCAGGGTGGCGGCGGAGGCAACTTCGACGACCCCTGGGCTTCGGCCGCACCCTCTCCCGCGCGTGCCGGTTCGGGCGGCAACTTCGACGAGGAGCCTCCGTTCTAATGGCGCCGAGCGCCCGCGATCGCAAACCAGGAGCAAGGTCAATGGCCAAGGCTGCGGCACTTCGCAAGCCGAAGAAGAAGGTGAACCCGCTCGACAAGGACGGGATCACCTATATCGATTACAAGGACACGGCGCTGCTGCGCAAGTTCATCTCCGACCGCGGCAAGATCCGCGCTCGGCGGGTCACCGGCGTGACCTCGCAGCAGCAGCGGCAGATCGCCCGCGCGGTCAAGAACGCCCGCGAGATGGCGCTCCTGCCGTACACCGCAACGGCCCGCTGAGAGGAGGCACCGATATGAAGATCATCCTGACTCAGGAAGTGTCCGGCCTCGGTGCCCCGGGCGACATCGTCGAGGTCAAGGACGGCTTCGGCCGTAACTACCTGCTGCCGCAGGGCTTCGCGATCGCCTGGACCAAGGGCGCGGAAAAGCAGGTCACGGTCATCAAGCGGGCCCGTTCGGCCCGCGAGATCCGCGACCTCGACCACGCGAACGAGGTCAAGGGTCAGCTCGAGGGTCTCAAGGTCAACCTGAAGGCCCGCGCCGGCGACGGCGGTCGGCTCTTCGGCTCGGTCACCTCGGCCGAGATCGTCGACGCCGTCAAGGGCGCCGGCGGCCCGGTCCTCGACCGCCGCCGGCTGGAGGTGCCCGGTCACATCAAGTCGACCGGCACCTACCCGGTGAAGATCAAGCTGCACCCCGAGGTCACCGCGTCGTTCAACCTGAACGTCGTTCAGGGCTGACGACCAGCTGCACCACGACGAGGGCCCGCACCGAGCGATCGGTGCGGGCCCTCGCGCATGCCCTGGCGTGCCCGGCTCGCCGTCAGCCGATCGGTTGACCGGTCACCGCGCTGATCAGCACCGTGGAGAGGCCACCGCCGACCACCGCGGCGGCCAGCGCGATGGTGGCCGACCGCCACGTCGTGCCGACCCGCCGCAGCAGGGCCGCCACCACCAGACTGCTCACCAGCGCCAACCCGAAACGCGGCGAGCCGGCCAGCAGCGACTCCAACGCGCGTGACCGGGCGGAGTCGCAGCCACCCCCGCTGATGTCGGTGACACACCCGGCCGGCGCCTGCCCGTCCAGCGTGAGCAACCACAGGAAGATCAGCACTGCCGGCACCAGGTAGCAGGCGGCGGTGTAGAGCAGCGGCCGGACGGACCCACCGGGATCCGGGTCGAGCAGGTCGTCCTCCAGACGACGCGCCCAACCGCCCGTCGCCACCGACTCCACCCGCCGTCGGACCGACGCCGCGCCGACCGGCGGCCGGTCCGACCGACGCCGGGCGCCATCAGGGGGTACGGGAGCACTGCGCGGTCGCGGAGCCGTGTAACCCACCACCGGCGACCGGGGTGCCGACGTCGTCGTATCCATCCAGCGCGGATCGTCGCCGGACAACCGCGTGCCGGACCAGAAACCGTTGTCCCGGCTTGACCACCCCTCGGCCGCCGTGAACCGGTCGGAACGGGGTGGGAGTGTCCGGTCCCACTGGTCGTCCTCGACCGCCGAGCGTTCCCACTGGCCGGTGCGGTCCGACCGCTCCCAGCCACCGATGTTCTCCGCCTGCGACCACTGCTCGCTCAGGTCGGCGCCGTCCGGGCCGGCCGGCGGCCAGGCGTGCACACCCGACGCGTCCCACGGGTCCACCGCGGGCGCGTACGACGGGTCCGGCTCCGCCGCCCGCTCCGATCCGCGTTCCCACGGATCCACCGCCGGACGCGTCCAGGACTCCTCCGCCGCCCGTCGGCTGCGCCGCGTCGGCCGGCTCGGCTCCGGACGAGACGTCCCGTCGGCCGGGTCGGACTCCAGGTCCCCACCGGACCAGATCACCTGGGGCCGGCCGACGGGCGCACGGCGGGGACGACGGTCCGGGACCGCGCCGGAGACCGGCTCCTCCTCTGCCGCGTTGGCACGCCGACGGCCGGCGTACCCCCCATCCTGCGGTCGGTCGAGCGTCCACTCCCGGGTGTGGTCCGAATCGGGGCCCGCGCCGATCGCCGGCCGCTCACGCCAACCCGTCTCGACGGCACGCCGTCGGGCACCCGTCGTCTCGGTGCTTCGCCAGCCGCCCCCGGAACTCGGACGCTCGACCTCGAACTCGGGCTCGGGCGCGTCCTCGGGCGCGTCCTCGTCCTCGTCGGGCGCGGCGTGCCGGCCGCCGCCGTCGGCGTGCCGAACTCCCGACTCCAGCGCCCACCGCGGCAGGTAGGCGTCGACCGGTTCGTCCTGCCCACGGTCCAGCGCGCGCCGCCGACTGGAGGTGCGATAGCGCGCGTCCTCGTCGTACGGCTCGACCGGAGCGGGCAGCATGGGCTCACCCCACGAGGCGGTCGGCGGGCGCTCGCGCGGGCTGCCCTCCCCGCGTCCCCAGTCCCGGTAACTCACGGCCGGAGTGTGACCCTTCTGAACCGAAAGCGTAATCCGCTGTCCAGGTGTAGCCGTTCGCTGGAGATAGTACGGGAAGATCGTGTCACAGAACCGACCAAAATATTCTCCTCCACAGGCTGGGGACCACGTTTCAGCAGCTCAGCGGCTTGTGGTCGAGAATTCCCCAACCGTTGTCCACAGCCTGTGCACACCCTGCGCACATGCTTGTGCACCGGTGTCCACAGGTTGTCCCGAGGCTCGTCCACCGGGCTTGTTGAGTCGCTGACCTCGGGGTCCGTATGGTTGGCCCTCGACCGCCGGCGCGATGGCCCCCGATCGACCGGCCTGGTCGGAGGAGAACTGTCGTACCCCGGCGGTAGAGCTGGGACCGGATCCGACGCAGTGGAGGGGGGACCCGTGTCGGTCACCGACGACAGGCGGGCGGAGTCACGGCCCGGCGGCGGCCAGCCGCCCGTGCAGCGGGACGGCCAGTTCGACAAGACCCCGCCCCAGGACGTCGCGGCCGAGCAGTGCGTCCTCGGCGGCATGCTGCTCTCCAAGGACGCCATCGCCGACGTCGTCGAGATCCTCAAGACCAACGACTTCTACCGGCCGGTGCACGCCACCATCTTCGACATCATCCTGGACATCTACGGCCGGGGTGAGCCGGCCGACTCGATCACCGTTGCGGCGGCACTCGCCGACTCCGGCGACCTCGTCCGCGTTGGCGGGGCGCCCTACCTGCACACCCTCATCGCCAGCGTGCCCACCGCCGCGAACGCCGCGTACTACGCGCGGATCGTCAGCGAGCGGGCGGTGCTGCGCCGGCTGGTCGAGGCCGGCACCAAGATCGTGCAACTGGGCTACGGCACCGCCAGCGGCGGCAGCCGCGACGTCGACGATGTCGTGGACCTCGCGCAGCAGGCCGTCTACGACGTCACCGAACGGCGGGTCAGCGAGGACTTCGCGGTCCTGGCCGACATGCTTCAGCCGACGCTCGACGAGATCGAGGCGGTGGGTGCGCAGGGCGGGATGATGACCGGTGTGCCGACCGGCTTCACCGACCTGGACCGGCTGCTCAACGGCCTGCACGCCGGGCAGTTGATCATTGTCGCGGGTAGGCCCGGTCTGGGTAAGGCGCTGGCGCTCGACACCCCGCTGCCGACGCCGGATGGCTGGACCACGATGGGCGAGGTCAAGGTCGGCGACCGGCTGATCGGCGCCGACGGGCATCCCACCACTGTCACGCACGCCTTCGAAGTACGTCACGATCGCCCGTGCTACGAGGTCGAGTTTTCCGACGGGTCGGTCCTCGTAGCCGACGCCGAGCATCTGTGGAAAACCACCACCCGCGCGAGCCGCAGAGCGGGTGACGTCAGGCGCCGCAACCACTGGCGTCCGGAGACCGTGGAGCGACTCCGCGTCGCTGCCGCAACGAGCACGGACACTGTCACCATCCACGAGTTGGCCAGCTCTGTCGGAGCGGAACTCGTGCACACCGCCCAGCGGGTCACCCGTGACATACCGCGAGGGGCTTCCCCCACCATGCGCGGCAGGCCGGGTGCACGCCCCGCGCGCGCTTATCCCGCCCGAGCGCTTTATGGGGGTTTACTCAACCGCGTGGAGCGGTGGACCGCTAGTTTGGCTGACAGCGTGCAGCCGGGGGTCTTCACCACCGCGCAGATTCGGGCGACACTTCGCACGGAGACCGCAGACCGTCGTCTCAATCACGCGGTCACGAATGCAGCCCCGCTCAACCTTCCCGATCGACTCCTTCCTATCCCGCCGTACACCCTTGGTGCCTGGTTGGGTGACGGCAGCAGCGCCGACAGCCGGATCACCACCGTTGACCCCGGTATCCTCCGGCGCATCGAGGAGGACGGCTTCGAGATCAGGCAGTCACGCTCTGTCTCGACTCTCTACACGATCCTGCCCAAGAGTTGCCCGGTGTGCGACAGGCGTCGAAATGGCTGCGTGGCCTGCGGGAATCGTCCTTCGTCCCTGGTACGAAGCCTGCGAGAGTCGGGCGTGCTGAACGTCAAGCACATACCCGAGGCCTACCTGCGCGCGTCCGAAGGGCAGCGCCGCGCCCTACTTGCGGGACTACTCGACACCGACGGGACTGTCACCGGTACGGGAAATGTTCAGTTCACCAGCACCTCGGAGCGGCTGGCCGCAGATGTGTACGAGCTGATCGTCAGTCTCGGTTACCGCTGCTCAATCAGTCTCAAGGCAGTCGAGGGACGCAAGCCGGAGACGTCGGTCGCGTACAACGTGAACTTCACGACCACGGACGAGGTCTTCGGGCTCGCCCGAAAGCGGGATGCGCACGTGGCGCGACGGCGGGGGGAGGGACCCGCTCGAACGGGTTGCCGCTTCATCGTGGACGTCCGGCCGGTTCCCAGCGTGCCCGTACGGTGCGTGACGGTCGACAACGACGACCACCTGTACCTGGCCGGTCGGTCCATGATCCCGACCCACAACAGCACTGCCAGCATGGACTTTGCCCGAAATGCTGCCATTCGTGCCAACCAGGCCGCCGCCATCTTCTCGCTCGAAATGAGCAAGGTCGAGATCGTCATGCGACTGCTCTCGGCCGAGGCGCGGGTGCCGCTGCACGTGCTACGCAGCGGGCAGCTCTCCGACGACGACTGGACCAAGCTGGCCCGCTGCATGGGCGAGATCAGCGAGGCGCCGCTCTTCGTCGACGACACGCCGAGCATGAACCTGATGGAGATCCGGGCGAAGGCCCGCCGGCTCAAGCAGCGACACGACCTCAAGATGATCGTCGTGGACTATCTCCAGCTGATGACCTCGCCGAAGCGCACCGAGAGCCGGCAGCAGGAGGTCGCCGACCTCTCCCGTGGTCTGAAGCTGCTGGCCAAGGAGGTCGAGTGCCCGGTCATCGCGGTGAGTCAGCTGAACCGTGGCCCCGAGCAGCGCACCGACAAGCGCCCCCAATTGTCTGATTTGCGTGAATCTGGCTCAATTGAGCAGGATGCCGACGTTGTCATCCTTCTGCACCGCGACGACTACTACGACAAGGAGTCGCCGCGGGCGGGGGAGGCGGATTTCATAATTGCTAAGCATCGGAATGGGCCAACCGACACGGTGACGGTCGCGGCCCAGCTGCATCTCTCACGTTTCGTGGACATGGCTATCGGATGAGCACTACGGCTTCTCGTCTGTCGGCGGCGCAAATCCAGGCTGTTGTTGAACGTGCGGGAGCGGGTGAGACTCTAACCCGAATTGCGCATTCGTACGGAGTCAGCAGGCAGGCGAAAATAATGTTGGGTCGCTGATTTCTGATCCGCTTGATGTCCTGAGCCGTCGGCGGCGAGGGCTTCAACCGAGCAGGGGGAACCAGCCCGCCGCCTCACCAAGCTCCACCCGGTCCCGGTCGGTGAGCGGGATTCGCCCGGTGGCCTTCAGCAGGAACTCCTGGTCGTCCCATCCAGCGGGGCGGACCGCGTCGTCGCTCAGCAGGCCGTCCATCGTGGAAACGGCGATGCGTACCGCCGTTGGGCCGGGTGGCGGCGCGTCCGACAGCTCCGGCGTCAGGTCGAGGTGGTGCACGACGGCCTCGGTGGTCAGGGTGGCGAGGAAATCCGGTACGCGCAGCACGTGCCCCTGCGTGGTGACGTACCCCTCGGGGTCTGCCGACGCGGCGGCGCGGACCGCCGCCGGGGCGGTCTCTTCCCAGAGCCGGACGATGCCGGTCGGTCGGTCGAAGGCGGACGCCGACCGGCGGACCCACCAGGCGTGCCGAGCGGCCTGGTCATCGCCGCCCGGGAAGCCGCGCCAGTAGGACACGTCGTCCACGTCGGCGGGACCGTCGACGGGTCTGGCCAGGGCCACGAGTGCCCGCTGGGCGTCGCCGAGCACGTGCAACAGCAGGTCCGCGACGAGCCAGCCCTGGCAGCGGGTCGCTCGTTGCAGGCGCGCGTCGTCCAGGCCGTCGACCACCGCCGTGATGCCGTCGTACGCCTGGGCGAGAGCCTCGTCCGGCCGGATCTCGGTCATGCGATGCAGCCTCGCATGACGCACCTCGGCCGCCAACCATCGACGGCGTGGGTGGCTGGGCCACGAGTGACGTGCCTCTGAGTCACAGCCGCGACTCAGAGGCATGTCACCTGGGATGACTCCGCGGTCGGGCTCAGCCGAACATCTCGTCGAGGAAGCCCTTGCGCTTCTTGTGCCGGTAGTGGCCGTGGTAGCCCTGGTGCTGCTGACCGTAGGCAGGCGCCGGCGGGTAGCCGTGCACGGGCGGCGGGGGCGGCGGCGGGGGGACCGCGCCGTAGCCGGGCTGGTGCTGCGCCGGGGCGGGCGGCGGCGGGTAGCCCCCCGGCTGCTGGACGGGCTGCGGCGGCGGGCCGCCGGCCTGCTGGCGGCTCCAGTTGGCCTCTGCCTCGAACAGCTTCTCCAACTCGCCGCGGTCGAGGAAGATGCCCCGGCACTCCCCGCACTGGTCGATGACGACACCGCTGCGCTCGTATTGACGCATCTCGCCGTGACACTTGGGACAGGTGAGGCTATTCATCACCCGACGGTACCTGGTCGAGCTAAGCGGTTGCTGTGAGCGCGTCGGTGACCTCGTCGTCGGAGACCTCGTGGAAGTCGTCGTAGTAGACGCTCACCGCGCCGAAATCCGACGGGCGCTGCGCGCAGACGACCTGGTCGGCCTCGGCCGCCAGGAGTTCGTACGCCTCCTGCGCGCCGACCGGCACGGCCACCACCACCCGGCGCGCGCCGAGTCGGCGGACGACCTCGACGGCGGCGCGGGCGGTGGCGCCGGTGGCCAGACCGTCGTCGACGATCACGGCGACGCGCCCGGTGAGGTCCAGCGGTGGGCGACCACCCCGGTAGAGCCGCTCGCGGCGCTCCAACTCGACCTGTTCGCGCTGGCTGACCTCGGCGATGTCGTCGCTGCTGAGGCGGCTGGCGATCGCGTCGTTGAGCACCTGCACCCCGCCCGGGCCGAGCGCGCCGAAGGCGACCTCCCGGGCCCAGGGCATACCGAGCTTGCGGACGACCAGCACGTCGAGGGGGGCGCCGAGCCGTTCGGCGACGACCCGGGCCACCGGTACGCCGCCGCGGACGAGGCCGAGGACGACCGTGTCCGGTTCGCCGACGAGGGCGGTGAGCCGCTCGGCGAGCACCCGGCCCGCCTCGGCGCGGTCGCGGTACGTGGTCATGCCTCCAGGTGTACGCCGTGCGGCGGCGTTTCGCCCGCCGGTTAGACCGATGTGGTCCGACCGGGCAGGCGGTCGGGCGTCGGGGTGGTCGGTGCGGCGTCCGGGCTGTGCAGGGCGGGTGCCCAGGCGAGCAGGGCCAGCGGGTACAGCAGGTACCCGAATCGGGTGGAGGGCATCAGCGCGATCGCGGCGAGGAGTCCGTACCCGCAGATCAGCGCGGTGGCGGCGGCCGTGCCCGGCGGGCGGCGCGCGAGTCGGACGGCGATGGCCACGCCGGCCGCCACCAGCAGGGCGGCGGCGATCAGCCGGCCCCCGGGCAGCGTGGCGGCGATCAGCTGACCGGGGAACGGAGACTGCGCCGGGCTGGTGACCAGGCCGTGCCCGAGCGGGAAGCGCAGCACGTTCTCGGTCAGCGCGTCGCGGTCGACCAGCAGGGCCGGGAGCAGGGCGGCGACGGGTAACCCGATCGCGCCGGCCGCGACCCGGGCGCCGGCTCGCCGGGTCAGACCCCAGACGATCAGGACCAGGGCGATCGGCCAGGCGAACAGCTTCAGCGCGCCCGCCAACCCGACCGCGAGGCCGGCCCGGCCGGGCCGACCGGCGGCGGCGAGTGCGAGGGCCAGCAGGCAGAGCGCGAGTACGGGCATGTCGTCACCGCCGGTGGCGAGGGTGAGCGCGCAGATCGGCAGGACGGTGGCGGCCTGCACGCCCCGCAGTAGCGCGGCATCGGACCGGTGCGCCCCGACGAGAGGGCCGCCGACGGTGCCGCGCGCGGCGCGCAGGGTGGCCACGGCCAGGGCGAGCGCCAGCGCGGTGCCCACCGCGAACCACACCCGGGCATCGGTCCACCAGGTGTCGGCGAGTGCCCGGGGCAGGCCGAACAACGCCATGCCCGGTTGGTACGGCGTGTATCCGAGCAGTTGTTCACCGGCCGGCAGGGCGGCGATGGCGTCTCGGCCGAGGTACGGCGTGCCGTGCTCCAGCAGGCGGATGCCGGCCTGCTCGACGACCAGCACCTCCTCCTGCGCGCGGTCGGTGCGTCCGGTGGCCCGCTCGACGCTCTGCCAGAGCACGGGTAGCAGCGCGGTGCTCGCCCACGCGAAACCGGTCACCGCCCAGCGGGCCGGAAGGCCGGCCGGTCGGGTCGCCGGGTTGCGCCGGCGCAGGAGGAGTTGAACGATCACCGCCACCGTCGCGACCAGGTAGCCGACGGCGGCGACCGCACCCCAGGCCCGGTGCGGCAGCAGGGTCGACGTGACCGCGGTGATCGCCGCGAAGACGGCCGACACGGCGTAGAGGCCCAGGTCGAGGGCGAGCCCACCGGCGGCGGTGTCGAGCGTCCGCCAGCGGTGGCGGCGGGCGGTCGGGGCGTCGGCGATCACGAGCGCCAGTCTGGCAGACCTCGCTGCTCACCCGATTGTCCGCGGGGCTCCGGCCGGCCTCGGTCACACCGGCGGCGGCGCCTCTGCTCGCCGTGTCGTGCTCGTGCCCCGCTCAGGCGGGGAGGTGGGGAAGGCGGTCGGGGCGGGAGCGCCCGGCCTGGCGGCGGGTCTGGCTCAGCCGGATCACCGCGCCGGTGTCGTGCAGCGGTGGCGCCAGAGTGCCGGGTTGGCCACCCGACCCGCGCTGCAACGCGGCGAGCAGGGTGCCGGCGGGCATCGGCCGGGCGAAGAGGTGGCCCTGGCCGGCCACGCAGCCCAACTCCCAGAGGGCGCGTCGTTGCGGCTCGCTCTCCACGCCCTCGGCGACCACCGCCAGGTCGAGGCTGCGGCCCAGGTCGAGGGTGGAGCGGATGACGGCGGCGGCCTCGGCCGAGCTCTCCATGGTCGTCACGAAGCTGCGGTCGATCTTCAGCTCGTGCACCGGGATCCGGGAGAGCAGGGAGAGCGAGGAGTAGCCGGTGCCGAAGTCGTCCAGCGCCAACCGCACGCCCTCGTCGCGTAGCCGGCTGAGCACCCGGTCGACCACGTCGAGCTGGCTGAGGGTCAACGTCTCGGTCAGCTCCAGCACCAGCCGGTCGGGCGGAAGGTCGTGGGCACGCAGCCGGGCCAGCACCGAGCCCGGGAAGCGTGCGTCGAGCAGGCTGCGCGGCGACACGTTGACCGCGACCGGTACGTCGAAGCCGGCGTCGCGCCAGTTGGCCGCGGCGATCAGGGCCTGGTCGAGGATCGCCTCGGCGAAGGCCGGCAGCATTCCCGAACGCTCCACCGCCTCCAGGAAACGCAGCGGATCGATCAGCCCGTGCGTGGGGTGGTGCCAGCGGGCCAGGGCCTCCGCGCTGGTCACCTCGCCGGTGCCCAGGTCGACGATCGGCTGGAAGTTGACGATGAACTCGTGGTCGGCCACGGCACGGGGCAGGTCGCCGCCGAGGGTGAGGCGGCTCAGGTCGGCGGTGTCCCGGGTCGGGGCGTACGTGGAGATCCGCTGCCCGGCCCGTTTCGCCTGGTACATCGCGACGTCCGCGCGGCGCAGCAGCTCGGCCATGCCGCCGCTGGCCGGGGCGACGGAGATCCCGCCGCTGGCCTCGACGCTGATCCGCATGCCGTCCAGCTCGAACGGCTCGTGCAGGGCGGCGAGCAGCGTCTCGGCCCGGTGCGCGGCCACCGCGGGGGCCGGCAGCCCGCGCAGGAGTACGGCGAACTCGTCACCGCCGAGGCGGGCCACCAGATCGCTGGACTGGGCGGCCCCGCGCAGCCGATCGGCGACCTGGACCAGCACCTGGTCACCGGCGGCGTGGCCGAGGGTGTCGTTGACCTCCTTGAAGTGGTTGAGGTCGATCAACACCAGTGCGGTC
The DNA here is from genome assembly GCF_042872525.1 of Micromonospora sp. NPDC005254. Lineage (NCBI taxonomy): Bacteria > Bacillati > Actinomycetota > Actinomycetes > Micromonosporales > Micromonosporaceae > Micromonospora > Micromonospora sp. NPDC005254. The sequence goes on from NZ_JBIAKM010000004.1 coordinate 538,044, forward strand.
ACCCCGTCGGCGTGCCGGGCACTGAGATGCTCGGTGCCCCGGTCGAGGAGGTGCCGCCGGTTCGCGAGGTCGGTGAGCGCGTCGTGGGTGGCGGCGTACGCGTGCTCGTCGGCGACGCGGGCCAGCTCGGCGTACGCCTGGGCGTTGCGGACCGCCGTGCAGAGCGCCGAGGCGAAGGTGCGCAGGGTGTACTGCTCCCGCTCGGAGAGCTGGACCGGCCCACGGAAGCGCAGGCGCAGGACGCCGACGTCGACGGAGCGGTCGTGGCCTTCCAGCGGGGTGGGCACGACGGTGCCGTCCACGTCGGTGGGCGTGCCGGTCGGTCCGTCGAAGGTGATGCCGCCGGTGCCGCCTCGAACGGTGCGGCCACCGTCGCGCAGCTCGATCTCGACCTCGTCGGCGGAGAACAACTCGGCGGCCTGGGTGACGGCGGTGGTGAGCACGTTGTCCAGGTCGACCACGTTGAGCGCGTCGGTGGTGCGGGCGAGCCGCTGCCACGCCTGCTGCTCGGTGCGACCTCGGATGCGCGCGGAGTAGGCCAGGTGCAGGCTCAACATCAGTGGGGGGACGGCAAGCAGCAGTCGGGGGTCCTCGCGGAGGATGAGTAGCGTGCAGACAGCCACGATGAATCGCACGCCGAAGCCGGCGATCCGCAGGTCAAGGTTGTTCAAGAACTGACGGGAGACCGGTGTCCCGGTGGCCAGCGCGATCACCGGGATGGCCAGCAGGTCGTCGAGGAGTGCCGCCACCAGGTAGATCGCCCCGAGCAAGGTGGCCAGCTCGACCACGCCGGCCGGCGGCCACTGCCAGGGGATGGCCAAAGTGGTGATGCCTGCTCCACCAGCCACCAAAATGTTCTTGCTGACTCCGAAGGCCGCCTTGATCATCGGCAGCTTCATGATGGCTGATGCGATACCGACGCCAGCCCCGGTCGCCAGTACCACCCAGGCGGGTGGTGCCACGGCAAGCCCTATCACGATCGCCGTCTCGACCCAGGTGATGCCGTGTGTGGTCGAGCGAATTCGGATAGGTGCCATGACGATCGTGCCAAGCGCAGTCATGAAGGTCAGCGCTACGAATGTCGCACCGTCGCCTACCGAGACGGGGCGACGGGTCAACACGTTGGCCCCAGCGATGACTGTGGGAACGATTGCCATGACCACGATGAGACCGACGAGCAGCAGAAGCGACCGATCTGCCCGGGGACTCTGCGGTGACACCTGGCTCATGAAGCTCCTGTCGTCGCCCACAGTTACCTGTTGACGACAGGAGCTTACCGCTCAGTGCTACTTCGATGTCAGAACCAGTCGCTGCCGCGCATTGCATGCTCCCTCCACTCGTCCGGCCGTTTCCGTATTCCGGATCCGTTCTCGTGATGGGAGCCTAAGAGGAGTTAGGCAGTTTTAGTAGCGATAAATGTCGGTATACGCAACATTAGCCAAGCCAGCGGCCTTTGTGACGGTCTGTCCATGCCACCTGAGCGGAGCGCGGTCGTGCTGCACTCGCGATCCGCAGCTTGCGCGCTGCTGAGAGGCTATCGGCGTTGTCGCCTCCTCCCTAGTGTGGCCAGGATGTGCGCCTGGCCTCATCCGTCAGTTTGGGCTCAGGGTCAATCCGGTCGGACAGAATCTGCTCTCCGTCGCCTGGTCGGTGTGGATTTGGGGTGTCTCGTTGGGGGGTTGGCGTGCATTCTGACCACCGTTAACCTTCCCCAGTGTGATCAGCTAGACACCGATAGACGCGAATTCGGAGGGCCGGTGGAGATCAACCTGCTGGGTGGCCTGGAGGTGCTGCTTGCCGACCACAAGTTGCACCTGGGTACGCCCAAACAACGGGTAATCTTCGCGATGCTCGCGGTCCAGCCAGGCCAGTTGGTGACGTTGTCCGGCCTCATAGACGAGCTGTGGGCCGACCGTCCTCCGCGTTCCGCTGTGGCGAATGTGCGGACCTATGCGGCCAATCTTCGCCGGGAGTTCGAGACGTTAGCGCTCGCGGACGCGACTCTCGTGCGGCAGGGGAACGGCTATCGCCTCGCCTTGCGGCCGGATGTGATCGACGTCTTCCGCTTCCAGGACGAGCTTTACGCTGGCCGGGATGCTCTGGGCGCCGGCGACCTGTCGCGTGCGTCGGAACTGCTGGGCCGCGCTTTGGTGCGGTGGCAGGGTCCCATGCTCGCCGGCATCCCGCTTGGGCCCGTCCTGACGGCTCGAACCGTCGCTGCGGAGGAGGAGCGTCTTCTGGCCGTGGAACTCCTCGCCGAGGTTCATCTGCGATCCGGGCGGGATGATCTCGCAATTCCGTCACTGCGCGCGGTGACTGCCCTTCATCCGCTCCGAGAGCCGACATACCTCCTTCTCATGCGGGCCCTGCACGAGCGCGGTGACAACGCGGAGGCGCTTGTCGCGTATGACGAGATTCGCAGGCATCTGATGACGGAGCTGGGGGTGCGCCCGGGGGCCAACCTCGAAAAGTTGCGGCGCAGGATCCTCACCGAGGCGCCGAGCCGGGAACCCGTCGTCACCGGCCTGAGCAAAGGCACGGCTGGGCGCCTTGCTGGGTCCCCACCAGGACCGGCGGGTGACCCGACGACGAAGCAGATGCCCACAGTCGCAGCGGTGGATCATCTGCCTCGTTCGGTCACCGACTTCGTTGGTCGGGAGGCCGTCGTGGCCAGGCTGTTGGCGGAGACGCGGCGTGTCGAGGATCGCGTACCGGCCGTGCACGTCATCGACGGAATGGCCGGCAGCGGCAAGACAACACTTGCCGTGCACCTGGCCCGCCGGCTGAGCGATCGGTACCCGGATGCCCGTTTGTACGTCGACCTGCGGGGGCATGGCGAGAAGGACCTGATTGGACCGGCGTCGGCTCTTGTCGTCCTGCTTCGCCAGCTTGGGGTGCCGCCTGAGCGGGTGCCGGTTGACCTCGACGACAGGACGGAACTCTGGCGACGCGAACTGGCCCGCTGGAGGTCGGTGATCATTCTGGACAACGCCGCCAGCAGCGACCAGATCCTGCCGCTTCTGCCGATCGAGCCCACCGCCGTCGTGCTGGTGACGTCTCGACGCCGACTCACCCACCCGGACCTCGGCGCGTCGCAGTCCCTGCCGGTCATGTCGTCTGGAGAGGGCGTCGACCTGTTGGCTGCGAGTGTGGGGCGGGAACGGGTCGACGCCGAGCCGGAAGCAGCGGTCGAGGTGGTCCGGCGGTGCGGCCATCTTCCTCTGGCGATTCGGCTGGCCGGCGCCCGGCTGGCGCACCGACGTGGTTGGCGCTTGGCGGATCTCGCGGCACAGATGGCCGGCGCGGCGTCGGTTCTCCCTCATCTGGCCGGGGAGAACAGCACAGTCACCGGTGCGTTCGCCGCCTCCTACGAACCTCTCCCCGAGTCGACCAAGCGGGTCTTTCGCTTTCTGGGTCTGTACCCCGGTAGCCGGTTCAGCCCAACGGCGGTCGCGGCACTGACCGGGCTGACGGTGGCGGAAGCTCACGCGGCTCTCGACGACCTCACCGACAGGCACCTGGTGGAGGATCTGAACTCCAGGCAATACGGATTGCACGACCTCATGCGCCAGTACTCCGTCGAGCTATGCCTGTACGTCGATTCGGCGCAGGACCGCTGGTCAGCCCTGGCCCAACTGCTCGACTTCACCCTGGCAGCGGCACTGCGGATTGCTGAGATTATCGAGCCCGTTGTCATCGAAAGCCAGGTCAGTCATCTCCCGTTCGGTCGGCCTGAATTGCTGGAGGCTCTTGGCGAGCCGAGCGCCGAGTGGTTGGAAGCCGAGCGGGCGGACCTGGTGACGATGGTGGCGTCGGCACATGAGGCGGGCTTCCACGAGCACGCCTGGCGGCTGGCTCGTGCCCTGTGGCGATTCTGCTACATCCGCGGATACTTCGAGGACATCATCGTGACCCACCAGCAGGGGCTGGCAGCGGCAGAGGCGACGGGCAACGCCGAGTCGACGGCGCTGATGCAGAACTACCTGGCCTCCGCTTACGTCCGGACCGGCGACAACCGAGAAGCCCTGAAACATCTGACCCGCGCGGTCGAGCTTTCCAAGGAATCCCGGGACGTGCTGAACACGGCTCGCTACCAGGCCAATCTTGCCCCGGTCCACTACTGGAGCGGCAATCTGACCGAGGCGGTGGCACTCGGTATGGAACATCTGCGTGACTACCGGGGCTACGGCAACGCAGGAGCGCCGAACGCGTTACCGAACGTTGGTATCGCCCTCACGTCACTGGGCCGTTACGAAGAGGCGTTATGGATTCACCGGCGTCACCTGGCCTGGGCCCGAACCAACTCGAACGAGTTCCACGTGCTCAACGCTCTCAGCCATATCGGATCGGTACGCACCCGAATGGGAGATTTCCATCAGGCGATCAGGATCCTCAGGGCCTCGCTGGCGCTTCGCGACCGCACCGGCCACCGCTACGGCGAGGCAGAGGTACGCCTCGACCTCGGCATCGCCTACCGCGGTCTTGGTCGCTTGGCGGAGGCCAAGCAGGAGCATGAGTTGGCTCGGACCCTCGCGGTCGGTTCGGGCGAGCGGCATGTCGAGGCCGCGGCGTTGAACGAACTGGGCCGCACGCTGCGGGCACGCGGGCGGGACCGTGCGGCAGCCGAGATGCACCGCGAGGCCCTGCGGTTGGCGACGCGGATCGCACACCCGCACGAGCAGGGGCGTGCACTGGCGGGCCTCGCGGAGCATTTCAAGGCTGTCGACCCGGCCGAGGCCCGGCGGCACTGGGAGCGGGCGTTGGCGATCTTCCGTCGGATGGGCGTACCGGAACGCCTCGATGTCGAGCGCCGCCTCGCCGAACTGGCTGCCAGTGTCGTCGATGCGGGGTGCTGACCTGCGCGAACGTCGCTTATCGATTTCTTATCGCCGGGCCCGGTAGCTTCTGGAGCGTATCGGCGAACGGGGGAGGTTCTGCCCGTGGGCAGAACCGGGTCGTCGACACGCGCCCGCCGCCAGGTCCCCCCAGCGACCTCGGCGGCGGGTCCAGCGAGGGAAGGGGCGCGGCCCGGTGAGCGCTGTCGCACCCGGCGAATGCCGGGCCGCCGCCCCTTCCGAGCCCCGGTGCGTCGTACCGCGACGATAGGCTCACGGCCGTGACCGAACCCGCGCAGCTCAGCCACGTCGACCGTGCCGGCGCGGCCCGCATGGTCGATGTCTCCGCCAAGCCGGTGACCGGCCGGGTGGCCGTCGCGGCGGGCCGTTTGCGCACCACGCCCGAGGTCGTCGACCTGCTGCACCGCGACGGGTTGCCCAAGGGTGACGCGCTGGCGGTCGGCCGGCTCGCCGGCATCATGGGGGCCAAGCGCACTCCGGAGCTGATCCCGCTCTGCCACCCGATCGCCCTGCACGGTGTCACCGTCGACCTGCGGCTGACCGCGGACACCGTGGAGATCACCGCCACCGCTCGCACGGCGGACCGGACGGGAGTCGAGATGGAGGCGCTCACCGCGGTCGCGGTCGCCGGCCTGGCGCTGATCGACATGGTCAAGGCGGTCGATCCGGCGGCCTCGGTGGAGGCGGTCCGGGTGCTGCGCAAGGAGGGCGGCAAGACCGGCGAGTGGGTCCGGCCGGAGGATCGGCCGTGATCCAGGCCCGGGTGATCGTGGCGTCCAACCGGGCCGCGGCCGGCGTCTACGCCGACACCAGCGGCCCGCTGCTCGTCGCCGGCCTGCGCGAGTTGGGCTGTCAGGTCGACGAGCCGGTGGTGGTGCCCGACGGCGAGCCGGTCGGCGCCGCCCTGCGGGACGCCCTCAGCGACGGTGTCGACGTGGTGCTGACCAGCGGCGGCACCGGGATCACCCCGTCCGACCGGACGCCGGACGTGACCCGGGCTCTGTTGGACTACGAGATCCCCGGCATCGCCGAGGCGATCCGGTCGCACAGTCGCGAGCGGGTGCCCACCTCGGTCCTGTCCCGGGGCCTGGCCGGGGTGGCCGGCCGGATGCTGGTGGTCAACCTGCCCGGCTCGACCGGCGGCGCCCGGGACGGGTTGGCCGTGCTCGGGCCGATCCTCGGCCACGCCGTCGACCAGCTTCGCGGCGGCGACCACTGATCGGTCCGCGCCGGCGACCACCGGCCGGTCCGCGCCCAGGCCCGGCGGGCGTCGGTCCGCCCCGATAGGCTCGGTCGGTGAGCACGGAAACCGCACCAACCGCGGGCCGGGTCGCCGCGCCCCCGCCGGCAGGGTGGGAGGAGGCACGGTCCCGGGTGTACGCGGTGGGTCTGGCCGCCGCGCTGCCTGCCGTCGCCCGGCCGTTGGTCGACACCGACGGGCTGACCCTGGCTGAGCCGCTGACCACCCGCACCGACCTGCCCGCGTTCCCCACCTCCAGCGTGGACGGCTGGGCGGTGCGCGGCACCGGGCCGTGGCGCGTCGTCGGGCGGGTGCTGGCCGGCAACACCCCCACGCCACTCGCCGAGGACGGCACGACCGTCGAGATCGCGACCGGGGCCATGGTGCCCGAGGGCGCCACCGCCGTGCTGCGCATCGAGGAGTCCACCGTCACGGGCGGCCTGGTCAGCGGCACGCCCCGGCCGACGCCGGAGTGGCGGCAGCCGGGCGAGGAGGCGTACGCCGATGAGGAGCTTCTGCCGGTCGGCACGCCGGTCGACCCGGCGGTGATCGGCCTGGCCGCCTCCTGCGGGCACGACACGCTGCGGGTCCGGCGGGCGCCGCGCGCCGCGCTGCTGGTCTTCGGTGACGAGTTGCTCACGGCTGGTCCGCCCGGGGCGGGCCGGGTGCGCGACGCGCTGGGCCCGGCGGTGCCCGCATGGCTACGTCGGTACGGCTGCCACGTCCGCCCGTCGGACGTGGTAGGCCCGGTCGCCGACACGCTGCCCGCGCACGTGGCGGCGGTGCGCGCGGCGCTGACCAGCGCCGACCTGGTCTGCACCACCGGTGGCACGATGTACGGCCCGGTCGACCACCTGCATCCGACCCTGGAGGCGCTGGGCGCCGACTACGTGGTCAACACGGTGGCGGTCCGGCCCGGCTTCCCGATGCTGCTGGCCCGGCTGGCCGATCACGACGGGCGGGTCCGGTTCGTCGCCGGCCTGCCGGGCAACCCGCAGTCCGCCATCGTCGCGCTGGTGTCACTGGTCGCGCCGCTGCTCGCCGGGCTCCAGGGTCGCTCGATGCCGGTGTTGCCCCAGGCCACGCTGGCCGAGGCGGTGCCCGGGCGCGGCGATCACACCCATCTCGCGCTGGTCCGCCTGGACCGGGCCGCCGGCACGGCGTACCCGGTGCGGCACGTCGGGTCGGCGATGCTGCGCGGGCTCGCGGGCGCCGACGGGTTCGCCGTCATCCGACCGGGCACCAACGGTGCGCAGGGTGATCGGGTGCCGATCGTGCCGTTGCCGCTGCTGCCCGGGGAGCGGGTGTCGTGACCGCGCCGGCGATCACCGTCGTCGAGGTCACCGACCAGCCCCTCGACCTCGCCGCGCACGAGGCGGCGGTCGCCGACCGCCGGGCCGGCGCGGTCGTCTCCTTCCAGGGCGTCGTACGCGACCACGACCACGGGCGTCCGGTGGTGAGCCTGGACTACGAGGGGCACCCGAGCGCCGCGCAGGTGCTGCGCGAGGTGGCTGCCGAGATCGCCGCCGATCCCGACGTCTACGCGGTGGCCGTCTCGCACCGGGTCGGGCCGCTGGCCATCGGTGACGTGGCGCTGGTCGCCGCAGTGAGCACCGCGCACCGCGCCGCGGCCTTCGCGGCCTGCGCCCGGCTGGTCGACGAGGCCAAGGCCCGGTTGCCGATCTGGAAACGGCAGGTCTTCGCCGACGGCACCGAGGAATGGGTCAACTGTCCCTGACCGCTCAGCGGCGGCCGTTGACCAGTACGGCCCGAGCGAGCCGTTCGCCGTAGAACGCCGGCTCGGCGCCGGGCCGCCAGGGCAGCGCCGCGACCAGCACGATCAGCGCGAGAGCCAGCGAGTTCTCCATCAGCGCCCCGAACAGACCGTCCTGGTAGTGCGACACCTCCGGCAGTTGGTGCTCGTACGGCCAGATGGGCGAGATCAGGAAGAGCAGGTAGAGGCCGAGGGCGGCGACGCCGTGCCGGAACCCGGTCAGCGTGGGGTACCAGATCGGCGGGCGAAGACCGTTGAGCCCGCTCAGGCCACCGAATGCGGCGCCCTGGCCGGTGCGCTGCCCCAGACCCCTGCTCGCTTCCCGTCGACGGACGGCGGCGTCGGCCAGCACGATGATCGCCGGGATCACCCAGATGAGGTGGTGCGTCCAGGAGATCGGGCTGATCACGTTGGCGGTCAGGCCGACAAGCGTGAACGCGGTCAGCTCGTCACCGTCGGCGCGCGAGCTGGCCGCCCGGGACAGACCCACCGCCAGGATCAGCACCGAGAAGGCGAGCCAGAGCAGCCCGGGAGTCTCGATCGAGTCGTACAGCCGGGCCAGCAGGCCGGCGAGCGACTGGTTCGGCGTCATGTCGGCCGCGCCGACCCGCTCGGTCTGCCAGAGCACGCTGCCGAAGTACGTCCGCGACTCGTCGCCGACGATCGCGAAGGTCCCGATCGTCACGCCGATCGTGGTGCCGATCGCGGTGGCCGCCACCCGCCACTGGCGGGTGATCAGCAGGTAGGCGATGAACAAGGCCGGGGTGAGCTTCACCGCCGTGGCCAGGCCGATGCCGGCACCCGCCCAGGCGCCACCGTAGAGGAAGCGCAGCAACGGGCCGTCGGTCGCGGCGTAGTGGGTGCCTCGGCGCGAGCGCCACCGCAGCCCGATCAGATCCGCCATGATCAGTGCGAACAGCAGGAGGTTGACCTGGCCGTAGCCCAGCGTCTCCCGGCTGGGCTCGATGGCGAGCGCGAGCGGCACCGCCAGGGCCACGGTGAACCACAGTGGCCAGGCCAACCGGTCCACGATGGGGCGCAGCAGTCCGGCCAGCACCAGTGTCAGCGTCGCGATGCTGGCGAGGGCGTTGACCATCCCCGCCGCGTCGATCGGCAGCTGCGCCATGGGCAGCATGACGAGCCCGGCGAACGGCGGGTAGGTGAAGCCGAGCGTGGTGCCGGGCGCGATGAACTCGTAGAGCTCATGACCGCTCGCCCACCACACCACCGCACCGTGGTAGATCTTCATGTCGAAGAAGTTGTACGGTCGCCCGAACTCACCGATGGCGAGCCATGCGGCATAGGCGACGGCGGCCACGATGGCGCCCCGTACGACGTTCCTGCGATCGATCCCCCGCGTCATGCGTTGAACTGGGGCGACGCGGTCCGCCCGTCTACCGACAGCCGTCGGCATGGCGTGGCCACCCCCGTACCAAGGTCGTCCTACCCGTCCAGGTCCTGCACGGAGCCTAGAACGGCGCCTCACGTCAGTGCCTCCCGCGTTATGCGACCGTGTCCGATCCCACACATGTTTTTGACATTTCCACCGCGTTAACGCCTACCGGGTGGTTCAGGTAATTCGTCGCCTTAGCGGGGGGTGGGGGTGACACCGAAGCAGATCGAGGCAGGTCAGCCGGGAAGTCGACGCGCGGTGGCCGCTGACCGGACGGCGATCCGGGCCTCGCGGCGGGCGGTGCGGACGGCGCGCTGCATGGAACGTCGAGAGTGGCCGATGCGGTGACCCGTACGCCAGCGGATGCCCGGCTTGCCACCGGTGTCGGCGGCGGCGAGCAGGAGGCCGCCGAAGAGCCCGAGATTCTTCAGGGTGTGGATCTCGTTGTTGTTCTTGGCGATCGGGTCGTCGTTCTTCCAGAACGGATGCCCGGCGAGGGTGACCGGCACCAACGTGCCGGCGAGAACCAGCGCGGCGGGCCGGCTGAACCGCCCGGTGGCCAGCATCAGCCCGGCGCCGACCTGCACCGCCGCGTTGAGTCGGATCAACGTCTCGGTCTCGGTGGGGAAGTTCGGGTGCGCCTTCTGCAGGAGCGGCGCGACCCGGTCGGTGACCGGCTTGGCGGTCTCCGCGAGCCGGTGCGGGTTGCGGAAATTGCGGTACCCGCTGACCACGAAGATGCCGCTCAGCATGGCGCGGGCAAGGGAGCGTACGGGCGTCATGGATCAGTCATACCCCGTCGGGGCGTTTGCTACCCCGGCAACCGCCGGATCCGGATCGGCCGATGTGCACGTGCGCCACGCCGATTCGAGCGACCATCGCTGATGGACGGGCCGTCACGGGTAACGTCGCGCGGGTGACGACGCTGCGGCTCCGCCCCGAAGGTCCGGCCGATACCGGCCCGGTGCGTCGGGTGCTGGCCTCGGCGTTCGCCCGACCGGAGGTGCAGACGCCGCCGGAGGTGGGGCTGGTCGACGACCTGCGCGGCACCGACGCCTGGCTGCCCGAGCTGGCCATGGTTGCCGAGTACGGCGGCGAGGTCGTCGGATACTCGCTGCTCACCCGGGTGCGGGTGCGGCCCGATCGCGGTGCCGTCGCGCCGGCCCTGGCGCTCGGGCCGGTGGCGGTCGCGCCGCACCGACAGCGGGTCGGGCACGGCAGCGCGGTGGTGCAGGCCGCGCTGGACGCCGCCACCGAGCTGGGCGAGCGGCTGGTCGTGGTCCTCGGTGACCCGGCGTTCTATCGCCGCTTCGGCTTCGGGCCGGCCGCGGAGCTGGGCCTCACCAGCCCGTGGGCCGGGCTCGGGGAGCCCTGGCAGGCGCTGGTGCTGCCGCCGTCCACCAGCGAGGAGGGTCCACCGCCGCGTGGTGAGGTGGTCTTCCCGGCGCCCTGGTCCAGGGTCTGAACGCGCTGGCGGGCGCGGCGGTCAGGTTGGCTGGGTGCGCAGGTACCGGCCGAAGTGCGGAACGGTGAAGGCCACCGTGCCCCGTTCGCCGGAGTAGATGAGCCCCTTCTTGATCAGCGCGTCGCGGGCCGGGGAGAGGCTGGCCGGCTTCCGGCCGAGAGCGCGGGCGATCTCGGCGGTGGGCACCGCGGCGTCCATGTCGTCACGGGCCACGCCGCCGGACTCGCCCTCCACCAGGGACAGCGTGGCCATCGCCCGCATGTATTCGCGCTCGGCCGGGGTGGCTCGCTCGAACCGGGAGCCGAAGAAGCCGACCGCCAGCTCGGCCTCGGCCTCGGGGGCGGCGACCCGGACGTCGGCGGCGGTGATCGGCGACCGTGGCGCATGATCCCAGGTCGCCTTCCCGTACGCCTGGACGAAGTACGGGTAGCCGCCGGACTTCTCGTAGAGCAGGTCGAGCGCCTTCTGCTCGTACTCCACCTCCTCGCGCTCGGCCGGCGCGCAGAGCGCCTGGTCGGCGGCGATCCGATCGAGCCGGTCGATGCGCTGGTAGCGGAAGAGCCGCTCCGAGTACGACTTGGCGGCGCTGAGCACGGCCGGTAGGTGCGGTAGCCCGGCGCCGACGACGATCAGCGGCGCGCCGATCTGGGACAGTTCGTGGCAGGCGGCGCAGAGCGCGGAGACGTCCTCCGGCCCGAGGTCCTGCATCTCGTCGATGAAGAGCGCGACGCCGGTGCCCACGTCACTGGCCACGGCTGCGGCGTCGCTGAACAGCTCGACCAGGTCGATCTCGATGTCTCCGGAGTCGGCCCGGCCACTGGCGGCGGGCACGTCGATGCCGGGTTGCCACCGGTCGCGCAGCTTGGACGGGGTCCCGGCGCGGCCGGTCGGTGTGGACCGCTGGGCGAACGCCTTGAGCACCCCGAGGAAGGCGTCGATCCGGTCCGGGGCGCGGTGCCGGGGGGCGAGTTCGCGGACCGCCATGTGCAACGCGGCGGCGACCGGGCGGCGCAGTGACTGGTCCGGCCGGGCCTCGATCTTGCCGCTGCCCCAGAGCCGGTTGATCGCCTGGGAACGCAGGGTGTTCAGCAGGACGGTCTTGCCGACGCCGCGCAGGCCGGTGAGCATGAGGCTGCGTTCGGGCCGACCGCGGGCGATGCGCTCCAGCACGATGTCGAAGACGTCCAGTTCCCGCCCCCGCCCGGCGAGTTCGGGCGGGCGCTGGCCGGCGCCCGGGGCGTACGGGTTGCGGACCGGATCCACGCATCGCAGAGTATCGGGCCCTCTAGCTGCGAAGCTAGATATGGATAGATGAGGCTACCGGCGTGTTGCGGCCGTCGAGATAAAACTAGGGCTGTCTAGCGTCCACGCTAGACAGCCCTAGTTTGCGCAAGGATCACCGCTTCTTCAGGCAGAGCACGTAATCGAACACGTCGATCGCGTTGTCGTGCACGTAGTTCGCGGTCGCCTGCGGCGCGAGCGTCTCGCACCGGTCCCCGTCGGTGGTCGCCGGGATGCGCAGCAGCACCTGGTAGGTGTTCGGGCCGCACGGCACCTTGCGCAGGTCCGCGTCGTCCTCGCTGCCGTCGTTGACCACGCAGTCCCCCTTGGCGAACTCCTCCTCGTCCGGGGATGGCAGGACGGGGCTCGGGGCGTCACTGGGCAGGCCCGGCGGGACGACGGGTGCGCTCAGCGACGGGGCTGGTGCGGCAGAGTCGCTGTCGCTGTCGGCGACCTTCCACGCCGCCCAGCCGACGAGGCCGAGACAGGGACAGAGCAGGAGCAGGACCACCAGCGCGACGATGAGGGCGATCTTCCCGCCGCTCCTTCTCGCCGGCGGGGCGGGTGGCATCCCGTACCCGCCGGGCGCCTGCGGAGGCCACGGCGCCGCCGTCTCGCCGGGTGCGGGCCCGGCGGGTGGGAACGGGCCCGGCGGTGCGTCCCACTCCGAGGGCTGCGGCGGCGGACCCCACTGCGCCGGCTGCGGCGGCGGGCCCCACTGCGGTGGCTGCGGTGGCGGCGGACCCCACTGGGGGACGGTCGGGTCGACCGGGGGCGGGCCATCGGGGCCGGTCGGCGGGCGCTGGTACGGGTCGTCCGGCTGCCCGGAACCCGATGGTCCGTAGGTCGTCATGTCATCCCCAGGGGGTGGGTGGTCAGCGCTGCTTCAGGCAGAGGACGAAGTCGAGGGTGTCCAGCTCGCTGTCGAAGAAGTACCAGTTGGTGTAGCCGTCGACCTTGGCGCACTTGGCCTCGGCGTCGCGTTCGCCGCTGGTCGCGCCGTCGATCCGGCGCAGCACCTCGTACGACTTCGCTGTGCAGCCGCTGATCAGCAGCTTGGGCTTGCCGCCGGCCGCCCCGTCGTTGCGCACGCACTGGCCGACCTTGACGAACCGCGGGTCGGCCGACGACTCCGGTGCGGCGGCGCTCGGCACCGGCTCGGCCGGCTCGGTCACGTCCGCGCTTGGCGCCCCGACACCGGCCGAAACGGTCGGCGCGGCCACCGGGGCGGCCGGGTCGTCGGACCGGCCGAGAAACCAGTACGCGCCGCCACCGGCCAGCGCCAGCAGCACCACGACGGCCACCACAGCGATCAGCGGCCCTCTGCCGCGTCCGGACGGGTCGGGTGCGGGGTCACCGCCGTACGGGCCGTCGTCGGGCCGGTACGGCTCTCCGCCGTACGGGGGGTTCGCCGCGGCCGGCGGGTACGCGCCACCGTAGGGCGCTCCGGCCTCCCCGCCGTACCGTCCGCCGCCGTAGGGCGCGCCGGACGGCTCAGCCCCGTACGGTGTCCCGCGCTCCCCGCCGTACGAGGGCCCCGCACCGTAGGGCCTCGCCGGTACGCCGCCGTACGGACCGTCGCCGTAGGACCCGGGGCGCTCCGCAGGGGCGGGCGGGTAGGCCTGGACCGTCGGCGGGTAGGGCTCGGGGCCCGACGGATAGGGCTGCTGCGGCGGCCGGCCGGGCGTCTCGTCGGGCCGTTGCCCACGCCACGGGCCTCGAAAGCCCTCACCCGGTGGTCCGTAGTTCGTCATGCCGCCCTCCTGCACATCTGGTGAGAGGCCGGCCACCAATGCGCGACGCCGACTCCGAGGTCACCGTAGCGTGGTCCACCGATGAGCTCATCTCCACCGAGCGCCGCCGCCCTGCCCGGCCGCCGCGCCGCCGCCAAGCCAACCCTGGTCTGGACCGCGTTGATCGTGGTCTACCTGCTCTGGGGCTCCACCTATCTGGCCATCCGGGTCGCGGTGGAGACGCTGCCGCCGCTGCTGTCGGCCGCCCTGCGGTTCGCCGTCGCCGGCCTGGTGCTGGCGGTGGTGCTGCGGTTGCGCCGAGGGCCGGGCGCGCTGCGCGTGCAGCGTCGGCAGCTCGGCTCCGCCGCGCTGGTCGGTGTGCTCCTGCTCGCCGGTGGCAACGGCCTGGTGGTGCTCGCCGAATCCGGGCCGCCCGGGGTGGCGGTGCCGTCCGGAATCGCGGCGCTGCTGGTGGCGACAGTGCCGCTGCTCGTGGTGCTGCTGCGATCCGCCACCGGTGACCGGCCCCCGGTCTGGACGTTCGCCGGGGTCACGTTCGGCTTCGTCGGTCTGGTCCTGCTGGTGCTGCCCGCCGGCAGCGCGGACGCGGTGCCGCTGGTCGGCGCGCTGACGGTGGTGGCGGGGGCCATCGCGTGGTCGGTCGGGTCGTTCCTGTCGGGACGGATCCGGGTGCCCGCCGACCCGTTCGTCGGCACGGTGTACCAGATGGTGGCCGGCGCGGTGGCGCTGGCCGTGGTCGCCGCCGGCCGGGGCGAGCTGAGCGAGTTCCACCCGGCGGCGGTCAGCACCCGGTCCTGGCTGGCGTTGGGCTACCTCATGGTGGCCGGCTCGCTGGTGGCCTTCACCGCGTACGTCTGGCTGCTGCAGAACGCGCCGATCTCGCTGGTCTCGACGTACGCGTACGTGAACCCGGCGGTCGCGGTGGCGCTCGGGGCGCTGCTGGTGGCCGAGCCGATCACTGGGCGGGTGCTGCTCGGCGGGGCGGTCATCGTCGCCGGGGTGGCCCTGGTGGTGAGCACGGAACGCCCGCGTCGGGCGGGCACGGGATCACGAACGGGGACCGCATCGACGGCGGACCGGCGGTAACCTCCGGCTCATGTCGGCCGCTGGGCTGGTGGGGGTGGCGTTGCTCGGTGGGGCGGCCGGTCTCGTCGTACCCCCACTGGCCCGGCGCTTCACCACCCCGGCCCGGCTGCGGCGCGGCGCCTGGCTGAGCCCACCGGTGGCGGCCGTGGTATTCGTGGGGCTCGCCGTCGCGCGGGGTGACGACCCGGCGTTGCCGGTCCTGCTCGCGGTGGCGGCGGTGGGGCTGGTGTTGGCCGTGGTCGACCTGGCGTGCCTGCGGTTGCCCGATCCGCTGGTCGCGGTCGCCGGCACGGTGGCCCTCGGGGGCCTGACCGGGGCGGCGCTGCTGGCCGGCACTCCTGGCCGGCTGCTTGGCGCGCTGGGGGGTGCGGCGGTCGCGGGCGCGTCACACGTGCTGCTGGCCCTGCTGCCGAGGTCCCGGCTGGGCTTCGGGGACGTGAAACTCGCAGCGGTCCTCGGGCTGCCGCTCGGCTGGCTGGGCCGCGATGCCGTGCTGGCCGGGCTGCTCCTGCCGCACCTGCTGCACGGTGTCCTGGTTCTTGCCCTGCTAGCAGCTCGAAAAATCCACCGCGAAACGTTGCTGCCCCTCGGACCGGCCCTGCTGACGGGCACCTGGCTCGCCGTGCTCATCGGTTGACCAGGGCTGAACGTGTGGCCGACGCGCCGGTTGCCGCGACTGCCGGGCTCAGCGGCGGGCAATCACCGTTAGTGACATCGCCGGTAGCGGTCGTCCGCACGAGCGGTATACCTGAAAGTCATAAATATGACTTTCAGGTATACCGCTCGTCGGCGTGACTAGGCCCGAGCGCGCCACGCCGACGGCACCCAGCCCCCGGGTAGCTCAGATCAGGCGGAGTTGGCGATCCCTGGGGCGACGCGGCTCGGTTTCACCGAACCGCTCGAACAGGCCCGGGTCGATCGCGGTGAGGAACGGCGAGGGTGCGCAGTCACGCTCCACGCCGTGCCGGGTCCGGCGGGCAGCGTGGCTGACGTACAGCCGGTCCTGGGCCCGGGTCAGGCCGACGAAGAAGAGCCGGCGTTCCTCGGCGACCGCGTCCTCGTCGGGCGTCGAGCCCGGCCAGCGCAACGGCAGCAGCCCGTCCTCGACGCCGACCAGGAAGACCACCGGGAACTCCAGGCCCTTCGCGGCGTGCAGGGTGAGCAGGGTGACCGCCTCGGCGCGCGGGTCGAGCGCGTCCACCTCCGCGCCGGTGGCCAGTTGCGACAGGAACGTCTCCAGGTCGTCGCCGCAGCGGCGGGCCAGCGGGGTCAGCAGGTCCACCGCCGAGCGGACGTCGTCGGGGCGGACCGTGCTGCCGGCGCCGTCCAGGGTGGGCACCGCGAACCGCTCGGCGACCACCTGACCGGCCAGGCGCACCCGGGCGGCGAGCGAGCCGGCCAGCCCGTCGGCGTGCCGCAGCTCGCGGGCGATGGCCGCCACGCCGGGCCGGTCCCGCAGCCGGTCGTGCGAGCGCTTCTGGACCGGGATGTTGGCCCGGGTCAGGGCGTCCACGATCGGGGCGGCCTGCGCGTCGGTGCGGTACAGCACGGCGATGTCGGAGAACGACAGCGAGGTGGACCGGCCGTCGATCCGGCCCGAGTCCAGCGAACGGTGGGACAGGCCGCCGACCAGCTCGTCGACGGTACGCACCACGAAGTCGGCCTCCTCGGCCACCGACGCCGCCGGGTACCGCCCGACGAGTGGGGCTTCCGGGTCGAGTCGGGCCGGGTCCAGCCGCCGGCCCCGCACCAGCGAGGACGGTGCGATGGCCTGCACGGCGGCGGCCAGGATGGGCGCGGACGAGCGGTAGTTGCGGTTGAGCCGGACCAGTCGGGCGTCCGTGAAATCCTGCGAGAAGCGCAGGAAGTAGCCGACGTCGGCGCCCCGGAACGAGTAGATCGCCTGATCCGGGTCACCGATCGCGCAGAGGTTGCCGTCGGCGGGGCTGAGCAGCCGCAGCAGCTCGTACTGCACCGCGTCGACGTCCTGGTACTCGTCGACGAAGATCCACTGCCAGCGGTTCCGGTACCGCTCGACCAGCTTCCGGTCGGCCCGCAGCAGCTCCACCGGGAGGCTCACCAGCTCGTCCAGGTCGACCAGGTCCTGCTTGCGCAGCAGCGCCGTGTAGCCGGCGAGATCGTCGCCGGCCTCCGACTTCGCCGCCGCCCGCTCGGCGTCGTCGGCGATCCGGAATCCGTCCGGCAGGCCCGCCGCGCCGGCGTTCTCCCGCAGGATGGTCAACCCCAGCGCGTGGAACGTGCCCACGGTGACGTCCTCGGCGACCGGGCCGAGCAGACCGTCGAGGCGGTGCCGCAGCTCCTCGGCGGCCCGTCGGGTGAACGTGATCGCGAGGCAGCGCTCGGGAAAGACGTTCAACTCCGCGCACAGGTACGCGATCCGGTGGGTCAGCGTCCGGGTCTTGCCGGTGCCCGGGCCGGCCACGATGAGCAGTGGCCCACCGGGCGCGGACGCCGCCACCCGCTGCATGGCGTCCAGCCGGTCCAGCAGGCCGGTGCCGACCTCCTCCATGCCGGAGAGCATCGGCTCGAACGGTTCGTGCGGTGACGGCGGCGACGCGATCGGCGGCGCGGGCGCCGGGGCCGGCTTGCGCTTCGGTTCCGCCTTGGCCGTCGCCGGGCGCTTGGCCGTGGCCTTGGCCGCCGGCTCCGCGGGGCGCCGCTGCGCCGGCACCGGTACGTCGAACAGCGTCTCCTGCGAGCCCAGCTCCGCCGGATCGAACAGCGTGATCACCCCGTACTCGCCGTCGTAACCCGGCACCCGGCGTACGTCGCCCCGCCGCAGCCGCCCGATGCCCTCCGCGAGCAGTTCGCCGCCGGCCTGCGCGATGTCCGACAACGGCCTCGTGGTCAGGATCTCCAGCTCGGGACCGAGCGCGGCGAGCAGCTCGTTGAGTCGCCCCTCGACCTTCTTCGACCGGGCACCCACCTTGTTGATCTCGCCGAGGATCTCGGCGAGCGGCACCAGGTGGGTGACCTCTCGGGCGTGTGCAGGACGGTGCCCGTCGGGTCGATCGGCCAGCTCCTCGATCCTGCTGAGGACGCCCACGGTGAGCGGCTTGCCGCACTCGGGGCAGCGCCCCCCGGCGGCCCGGGTGCGCTCCGGGGACCAGTTGACCCCGCAGAGCCGGTGCCCGTCCGCGTGGTACTTGCCCTCCTCCGGGAAGAACTCGATGGTGCCGGCCAGGCCGTCGCCGGTGCGCAGCGCCTCCCGGACGGCGAAGTAGTCCCGCTCGGCGGTCAGCACGGTGGCCTCCCGGCCCAGGGCCGGCGGCGAGTGCGCGTCCGAGTTCGAGACCAGTTGATAGCCGTCCAGGCTGCCGACGCGCCAGTTCATGGCCGGGTCGGACGAGAGGCCGGTCTCCACGGCGAAGATGTGCTCGGCCAGGTCGGCGTAGCAGTCGGCGATCGCGTCGAAGCCGGACTTCGAGCCCAGCGCGGAGAACCACGGCGTCCAGATGTGCGCCGGGACGAGATAGCCGTCCGGGCTCGCCTCCAGGGTGATCTCCAGCAGGTCCCGCGAGTCCAGGCCGAGGATCGGGCGGCCGTCGGAGCCGAGGTTGCCGATCCGGCCGAGCGCGGTGTTGAACCGGGCCACCGCTTCCAGGTCGGGCAGGTAGATGAGGTGGTGCACCTTGCGGGTCCGGTCGTCCCGCTTGTAGATGGTGGAGATCTCCACGCTCAACATGAACCGGACCGCGTCCGCGTCGGTCGTGCCGGCGAGTCGCGGCGGCAGCCGGCGGGCGATGTCGCGCTCCGCCTCCGGGGCGAGCCGGTAGAGCCCCGGCTCAGCCGGCCGCAGCGTCTCGGTCAGATGGTCGTACCAGGCGGGATGGGTGAAGTCGCCGGTGCCGAGCAGGGCGATGCCCTTGCGCCGCGCCCACCACCCGAGGGTCGGCAACGTCAGGTCACGGCTGCACGCGCGTGAGTACTTCGAGTGGATGTGCAGGTCCGCGACGAAGGGCGGGAGGCCACCGGGGGGTACGGCGCTGAACGGGGGCACGCCGCATCCTGTCACGCCCGCCGCGCCGCCCGCCCTCCGCCACGCGCGGACGTGACGTCCGCTATGCCGAGCGCAGCTCCACGAGGCTGATCTGCGGCTTGGCGCCCACCCGCACCGGCGGGCCCCAGAAACCGGCGCCGTTGGTCACGTAGACCTTCGTGCCGTCGACCTCGCCGAGACCGCTGACCACCGGCTGCGCCAGGCCGACGACCAGGTTGAACGGCACCACCTGCCCGCCGTGGGTGTGCCCGGAGAGTTGCAGGTCGACGCCGTAGCGGGCCGCCTGCTTCGCGGCGAGGGGCTGGTGCGCGAGCAGGACGACCGGGCGGCTCGGATCGCGGTCACCGAGGGCGGCGGCGAAGTCCGGACCGGCGGCGAGGCCGGTGCCCGCCGGGTCCGCGTCCAGGTCGTTCACGCCGGCCAGGTCGAGCACACCGCCCCGGGCCTGGATCTCCTGCCGACGGTTCTGCAGCACCCGCAGGCCGAGGCGGTCCACCTCCTGGACCCATTCCTCCACCCCGGAGTAGTACTCGTGGTTGCCGGTGACGAAGAAGTTGCCGTACCGGGAGCGCAGGTCACGCAGCGGCGCGGCGGCCGGGCCCAGCTCGGCGACCGAGCCGTCGACCAGGTCACCGACGACCGCCACCAGGTCCGCGTCGAGACGGTTGATCGCGGCGACGATCCGCTCGGTGTGCGCCCGCCCGCGCAGGGGGCCGAGGTGGATGTCCGAGACGGTGGCGATGCGCAGGCCGTCCATGCTGCGCGGGAGCTTGCTGAGGGGGATCTGCACCCGGTCGAGTTGGGGCGGGCCGAGTGCCGTGCGGACGCCGTACCCCGTGATGCCGGTGGCGGTGAGGCCGGCGAAGATGGCGGCTCCGCGGGCCAGCAGCAGACGGCGGGCCGGGTCGTGGTCCGGTGCCGTCACGGCGCCGGTGGCCGGCGGATCGGCGGGCCCGGCGGCCCCGACCAGCACCGGCTCGGGCGCGGCGGTGGTCGGCTCGGCGGCGGTCACCCGGCGGGGCAGCACCAGCCGGACGACCAGCATCGGCACTTCCAGCACGACGAGCGTGACCAGCAGGTAGAACATCACCGCGAGCCACAGGTAGCCGGGCCAGGCGAGCCAGTAGAGGCCGGCCTGCGTGCCGACCAGGGTGGCCGGCACGAGCACCGCCAGCACCAGGGCGGCGATCCCGCCGATCCGCCGCCAGCGACCCGGCGTGGTGGTGTCCCGGATGAGGCGCTTCCACAGGTAGAGGTGGATCAGCCCGGTGACCAGCGCCAGGACGCCCATGAACCCCAGAACCGCCAACATGTGTGCGCCCCCCTCAGCCGCCCGCGAACGGGGGCAGGACATCGATCGTGGCCCCGCCCGGCAGGGGTGCCCGACGATCATGACAGGCGACGCCGTCCACGAGGAAACTGGCCACCCGCAGCACGGCGGCGAGCCGGTCGCCGTGCCGCTGGGCCAGCTCGGTGGTGAGGTCGTCGAGTGACCGACCGGCGGGGGTGACCTCCTCGGCGCGGCCGGCTGCGGCGCGCGCACCGGCGAAGTAGCGGACGGTCAGCGGTCTCGGCTGCACGGTCATCCCCCGATCGCGGACATCGGCCGGGTCGGCTGGAGGAAGGTGGGGTCGTCGATGCCGTGCCCGGCGCGCTTGCCCCACATCGCGGTGCGCCACCGCTGGGCCACCTCGTCGTCGGTCGCGCCGCCGCGCAGCGCCGCCCGCAGGTCGGACTCCTCGGTGGCGAACAGGCAGGCGCGGACCTGGCCGTCAGCGGTCAGCCGCGTGCGGTCGCAGTCGCCGCAGAAGGGCCGGGTCACGCTGGCGATCACGCCGACCCGGGCCGGGCCACCGTCGACCAACCAGGTCTCCGCCGGTGCCGCGCCGCGCTCGGCCGGGTCAGGGCTGAGATCGAAATGGGTACGCAGGGAGGCCAGGATCTCCTCGGCGGTGACCATCGTGCTGCGGTCCCAGCCGTGCTGCGCGTCCAGCGGCATCTGCTCGATGATCCGTAGCTGGTAGCCGTGGTCGAGCGCGAAGCGGAGCAGGGCCGGCGCCTCGTCCTCGTTGACGCCGCGCATCAACACGGAGTTGATCTTCACGGGGTCGAGCCCGGCGGCTGCCGCCCCGGCGAGCCCCGCCAGCACCGCGTCGAGGCGGGGACGGCGGGTGAGCTGGGTGAACCGGGCCGGGGCCAGCGTGTCCAGCGAAACGTTCACCCGGTCCAGGCCGGCCGTACGCAGCGCGGGCGCCAACCGGTCCAGACCGATGCCGTTCGTGGTGAGTGAGATCCGCGGACGGGGGTAGAGCGCGGCGACCGCGGCCACGATGCCGAGCAGCCCGGGCCGGATCAGCGGCTCCCCGCCGGTGAACCGCACCTCGGTCACGCCGAGCCGCTCGACGGCCACCCGGACCAGCCGGACGATCTCCTCGTCGGTGAGCAGCTCCGGGCCGGCCAACCAGGGCAGCCCCTCGGCCGGCATGCAGTACGTGCACCGCAGGTTGCACTTGTCGGTGAGGGACACGCGCAGGTCCCGCGCGACGCGGCCGTACCGGTCGACGAGGACGCCGTCGGTCCGTGGGGCGACACTCACCGGTCGACCGTAGCGCGCTCGACGCTGCCCAGGGCGGCTCGGGCGAGTTCGACGACCGCATCGCGGTAGCCCGCGCCGAACAGCGCGGTGTGCACGAGCAGCAGATGCAGCTGATGCAGCGGCACCCGGTCGCGCCAACCGTCGGACAGCGGCCAGCTCTCCCGGTAGGCGGCCAGCACCCGATCCAGGTGCGCGACGCCGCCGAAGAGCGCCAGTTGGGCGAGGTCGGTCTCGCGGTGCCCGCCGTGCGCCGCCGGGTCGATCAGCCAGGCCCGCTCGTCGACGCCCCACAGCACGTTGCCCGGCCACAGGTCGCCGTGGACCCGGGCCGGCGGCTCGTCCCCGCCGAACTCGCCGACCCGGCCGATCACCTGCTCGACCAGCGCGGCGTCGGCGCTGCTGAGCGCACCGCCGTCGACCGACAGCCGCAGATAGGGGGCGAGCCGGCGGCGGGCGAACCATGTCGACCAGGGACCGTCGTCGGGGGTGTTGTCCTGCCCGAGCGCGCCGATGAAGCCGGCCCAGGCCGCACCGAAGGTCGGTGCGCCGGCCCGGTGCAGGGCGGCCAGCTCCCGACCGAGGCGTTCGGCCGCGTCCGGCGTCGGCTCGCCGGGCTCCACCCAGTCGAGCGCCAGCAGGTCGGGCAACGCCACGATCACCTCGGGTACGCCGATCGCGTCGGCCTCGCGCAGCCAGCGCAGCCCGGCGGCCTCGGCGGCGAAGAAGCCCTCGGGCACCGGCCGGTCGGCCCGCTCCGGCCAGGACTTGGCGAAGACCGAGTGGCCGTCGTCCAGGGTGAGCCGGGCGGCGGCGCAGATGTTCCCTCCGGCGACCGGCGTCTCGCGGAGTCGCTGATGGGTCCGGAACGTCGGCAGGTGTGCCGGATGCGCGCGCAGGTACGCCAGGTCCATCAGCGCACGGTAGCCGCTGCCCATGACACCGGGGTGTCGTGTGAGCACATCGAAACGCGTCCACCTGCATGAATACGCTCGGTAACTGTGGATAAGCCGCGTGTCATCCACAGGGCCTGGAAGGCTTCGCAGGACGGACGCAGCCTTCCTGCATGACCTCGACCGAACGTGCGAAGCTCTCCGTCCGCTCGCCCGCCGACCTGATCGCCGCCGTGCCGTACCTGCTCGGCTTCCATCCCGCCGACAGCGTGGTCGCGGTGGCGCTGCGCGGCCGGCAGATCATCTTCGCCGCCCGCGCCGACCTGCCCGAACCGTCCACGGACCCGGTCGAGCGTGCCCGACACCTGGCCGGGGTGATCTCTCGGCAGGGCGCGGAGGCGGCCACCGTGGTGGGCTACGGGCCACCTGATCGGGTGACCCCGAGCGTGGACGCGGTGCGCGCCGCCCTGACCGGCGCCGGCCTGGAGGTGCTCGACGCGCTGCGGGTGACCGACGGCCGGTGGTGGTCCTACCTGTGCACCGAGGCCGACTGTTGCCCACCCGAGGGTCGGCGCTACGACCCGACGGCCAACCCGGTGACCGCGTCGGCCGTGTTCGCCGGTCAGGTCGCCCTTCCCGATCGGGCGGCCCTCGTGGCGCAGGTGTCGCCGGTGGACGGCCCGGCCCGCGACGCGCTGCACGCGGCCACCGTCCGGGCGGAACGGCGACTGGTCGAGCTGGTCGAGCAGGCGCCCGCCAGCGACCTGCTCGGCGGCCGGGCACTGCGTTCCGCCGGGGTGGCGGCGGTCCGCGAGGCGCAACGCCGGCAGCGGCGCGGTGAGCGCCTCGACGACGACGAGGTGGCCTGGCTGAGCCTGCTGCTGACCCACCTGCCTATCCGTGACCACGCCTGGGAACGCACCGACGGCCGCGACCGGGACATCGCCCTCTGGACCGACGTGCTGCGCCGGGCCGAGCCGGAGCTGACCGCCGCCCCCGGTGCGCTGCTGGCGTTCGCGGCCTGGCGAGCGGGGCAGGGGGCGCTGGCGGCGGTCGCGCTGGAGCGCACGCTGAGCCTGCACCCCGACTACTCGCTGGCCCTGCTCCTGGACGACCTGCTCCGGCGCGGTGTGCCGCCCTCCGAGCTGGACGGCTGGCCGTCGGTCGGGATGCCCGGCGTGGTCCGCCCCCGCAAGCGGAGCCGACGTGGCCGCCGCTGACCCGCGCGCGGCCGGTCGTCGCCCAGCCGCCGTAGATTGCGCAGCAGCAGTATCGCACTTTTGCTATAGTCGGCGACGCCCCTGGTCAGTCCTCTATCACCCGCAGGCTCTGACCGAGCTGCAAGCCGTACCCGCCATCGAACACGTAGTAATCGGGCATGGTTGGCGCGATCGGTCCGGAGGCCGTTGTCAGTCAGCGAGACTTCAGGCGAGCGGTCAAGGCCGCGGAGCGAAGGATCAAGGATGTGGAGGAGGAGTGATAAAGCGTTCCGACCTCAAAACTGCACAGCAGGTCGTCGATGAGTGTGGTCATCAGGACCCGGATTTCCGCGCAGAGTGGGACCGGGCAGCCTTCGCTCGCGACGTCGCTCTCCGTATCGTCAAGTACCGCACCGCGAACGAATTGACGCAGACCGCGCTTGCTCGCAAGGTGGGCATGACCCAGTCGGTCATCGCGCGCCTGGAGTCTGGCGACCAGCCGCCGTCGATCGCGACACTCGCCAAACTCTCCAAGGGCACCGGCATGGCGTTCGAGGTCAAGATCTCGCACGGGGCTGCCGAGATCGTGGCCGCATAAGCCGCCGACCCGCGGGTCACTTGACCGTGGCGGCCACGCCGGACGAGTGGGCATCGCGGAGGGGCAGCCGAGCACTCCCATGGTTGATCGACTCAAGGTCGGCGATGTGGGGGCGTCGGGACGCCCGAATGCCCCCACATCGGCGATCTGGAGTGGATATCACGCCAGCGGACCAATCTCCTTCGCCAGATCGACGAAGCTCGCCCAGGCGACCGGGCCGAACGCCAGCGTGCCCCCGGCCCGGTCCTTCGTGTCGCGGACGAGCACGACGCCCGGCAGGTTGTCGGCCACCTCCACGCACGCCCCACCGTTCGAGCTGCTGCGGGTGCTCTTGCGCCAACGGGCGCCGGTCACGTCATCCATGCTCGCGCTCTCATCAGGTCGATGGTCAGGTCTCGCGGTAGCGCTAACGACCTCACGCTATCCCAGACCGCCCAGAATGGAGCAACGTCATTACTGAGGCGCCCGGCCGCCTGATCGTCGAGGTAGCCGACGTCGCCGCCGTCCGGTGTGCTGGCGATGACGAACGGTCCGGCCTGGCCGGGGTGGAACCCAGCAGTCAGGGGAAGCACATGGATCATCACGGCCGGCCGTTCGGCGAGCACCATCAGATGATCGAGCTGCTCGGCCATGATGTCGGGTCTTCCCCGGCGCAGCGCCGCCTCGTCGATGACGAAGACGGTCAGCGGTGGACGGGGTCGATCGAAGACGACGGCCTGCCGGCGCAGCCGGGTCTCCACGTGCGCCGCGAGGTCGTCGTCGGCCCAGAGCCCGCTGCTCAGCACGGCGCGCGCGTACGCCTCGGTCTGCAGGAGACCGGGCAACACGGTGGACTCGTACCACCGCAAGCCGACGGCCTCGCGCTCGATGTCCGTCCAGGGCCGGAGCCATGCTGGCTCGCGCCGCTTGAACAGGTCGGGCCACAGGTCCATCTCGTCGCGGCCAAGGACCGCCGCGACCTTCGACCGGTGGCGCGTCTGGGGAATCCGTCCCGGGTTCGCCCACTTGGCCGCCGTCTTTGGATCCACCCCGATCTCGGCGGCGAGGCTGTCCGCTGTCAGGCCGGATGCTGACATCGCCTCGGCGACTGCGCGGTTCATCCGCGACCCCTCCCGTACGTCCCAGACGTCCACAGGAGATATTGCTACGCAGTGTATTCGGATAGCAACCCTTGGAAGTGTTCCTTCCGAACGGCGCGGCCGGCAGGGACCCCCCGAGACCCGGCGGTCGCGTTCGTATCGGGGCCGCCCCGCGGGCGAGCACTCCGGGGCGGCCCCTCCCAACGAGGAGGGGGACCATGCCGCCCAAGCCCACGAACCCGCCACCGCTCAAGGCCGGTGACCTTGTTCGCCTGACCCGCGCCGCGAGCCCGCAGTTCATCCGGCCGATCACGGTCCGGGTCATCCGCGAACTCACCGACCGCCACACCTACCACGGCTGGACCTGGATCGAGGCGTACGAGCTGGGATCGGACGGCACCGCACGGGCTAGGCGGGAGCTGTTCGTGCTCCGCGAAGGGGTCGACCTGCTGACGTCCGGGCCGACCAGCCGCCAGGTGACTCGGCGTGACCCGGTGCGGGCTGTCAGATGACCGAACACCAAATGCTCAAGCCGACGTGGCGCTGTCGCACCTGCGGGATCGCGTGGCCCTGCTCGGCCGCGAAACTGCGCCTGCTCGGTAAGTACCGCGGTCGCCGTGACGAGTTGATCGAGCACCTGACGGCGCTACAGGCCGAGGCGACCGAACACCTCACCGAGCTGCACGGTGGCACGCCACCGGCTGGCCTGACTGAGCGCTTCATCGGCTGGACCCAGGCCCGGTAGCCCGCACCTCGGCGCGGGGTCCATGGCCACCTCGGGGGTCGGCCCGGCGACCACGGCTGGACCTGGTCAAACCGGCCGCTGAGGTTCAGGCTGACTGGTCGACCGTGATCCGCTGCGGGCCGGCGTAGACGTTCATGGTCGGGCCGCGCAGGAAGCCGACGAGCGTCATGCCCGCCTCCTCGGCCAGCTCGACGGCGAGGGTGCTCGGCGCGGACACCGCGGCCAGCAGCGGCAGGCCGGCCATCCACGCCTTCTGCGTCAGCTCGAAGCTGGCCCGGCCGGACACCAGCAGCAGGTGCCCGGTCAGCGGCAGCCGGCGTTCCCGCACCGCCCAGCCGATCACCTTGTCCACCGCGTTGTGCCGGCCCACGTCCTCGCGGAGCACCACCAGCTCTCCGGCCGGGCTGAACAGCCCTGCCGCGTGCAGCCCGCCGGTGCGGTCGAAGCCGCGCTGAACGGCGCGCAACCGGTCGGGCAGTTCGGCGAGGAGGGCGGCCGGCACGGTGAGCGGGTCCGCCGTGACGTCGAACAGCGACCGCGTCCGGATCGCGTCGATGCTCGCCTTGCCGCACACCCCGCAGGAACTGGTCGTGTAGAAGTTCCGGGACGGGTCGGTGGTCGGTTCCGGCACGCCGGGGGCGAGCACCACGTCCACCACGTTGTACGTGTTCGGCGTCTCCGCGCCGGCGCAGAGCTGGGCGGTCAGCACGTCGTCGGTCGACCGGATCAGCCCTTCGGTCAGCAGGAACCCGATCGCCAGGTCCAGGTCGTCGCCGGGGGTGCGCATGGTGACGGCGAGCGGCTTGCGCCGGCCCGGGCCCGCTGCGCCGACCCGGATCTCCAGCGGCTCCTCCACGGCCAGGGTGTCCGGCCGTCGGACGGCTGCGCGTCCGTCGGCCGCCGCGTCCAGGTCGATCCGTAGTACGCCCCGTCGGTCAGTCGCCCGTCCCATCCCGCCATCCTGCACCCCGGCCCGGCACACCCGCACGGCCGCCGGTCATCAGGCACCCGGCAGCGCACGCCGCCACCGGGCAACCGGCAGGGCCCCGCCGGGCACCGGACAGCGCACGCCGCCACCGAGCACCCGGCAGCGCACGCCGCCACCGGGCAACCGGCCCGGCTACCGTGACCGGGTGGGGACGTACGCCGCAGTGGTGCTCGCGGGTGGGGCTGCCCGACGGATGGGCGGGGTGGACAAGCCCGCGCTTCCGGTTGGTGGCCGGTCGATGCGTGACCGGGTGCTGGCCGCCGTGGACGATGCCGCGCCGCGTGTGCTGGTCGGTCCGGGTGACGGTGTCGCGGACGGGGTGCGGATCACCCGCGAGGATCCGCCCGGCGGCGGGCCGGTCGCCGCGACGGCCGCCGGGCTGGCACTGCTCGATCCCGACACGACGCTTGTCGCGTTGCTCGCCGCCGACCTTCCACTGCTCACCCGCGCCGCGATCGGCGACCTGCTGACCCACCTCGACGGGGAGCGACCAGTCGACGGGGTGTGCTTCGTCGACGCGGACGGCCGTCGGCAGTCGCTCTGCGGGGTGTGGCGCGTCGCCGCGCTGCGGACCGGGCTGGCCCGGCTGGCCGCCGAGCGGGGCGGCAGCCTGGCCGGTGCTCCGGTACGGGCGCTGTTGGCCGGTCTCGCCGTCCGGGAGGTGCCGTGGGCCGGTGACGGTCCGCCGCCCTGGTTCGACTGCGACACTGACGAGGACGTACGCCGGGCGGAGGAGTGGGTGCGATGACGGTGCTGGACGACTGGGTCACGGCAGCCTGTGCCGAGGTGGGTCTGGACTCGACCGAGGTGCCGGTGTCGGCGGTGCTGGACCTGGCCCGCGATGTCGCCCACCAGGTGCTGCGGCCAGGGGCGCCGGTCACCGCGTACCTGCTCGGGCTTGCCGTCGGCAGGGGTGCCGACCCGGCGGACGCCGCGGCCCGGCTCAGCGCCCTCGCGGCCGACTGGCCGGTCCGGTTGGGTGCCGATCCCGACGACCCCACCTCCTGACCCGCCGCGCCCCCGCCACCAGGCCGTCGCCACGGCGAGAGGACGGCGGTGTCCGATCCCGGTCCGGGCTGATTCGACGCCCGGACGGCGTGGGTAGGGTGATCGGAACGGACGGAGGCGATCATGACGGCTGACCACCCCTCGGCGCCGGACGGTGAGCCCGGCGGCACATCCGAGCCGGCAGAGTCGATCCTGCTCGACGAGCCCAGCACCACCGACCTGCGTGCCAAGGTGACGGAGGCGTGGCGGGAGTTCGCCCGGATGCTCGCCCTGCGGCTGCGGGAGCTGCCCGCCGGCGCGCACCTCGAACTGACCCTCGACCCCACCGCCTCCGGTACGGGGGATGCCGTCTACTCGATCAGCGTCGACGTGACCGGCGACGGCGGGCTGTCGGCTCGGGCCGTCGGCAACGCCGCCCTGCCGCAGGGCTACCGGCTGGACCGTGCCGCGGTGGCGGACATGGTGGCGCTGGGCTGGTCCCCGCCCGGGGTGGTGGCCGGCTCCGGCGGCTCGTTCGGGCTGGACGGTACGACGGCGGAGGCGGCCCGGATCGCCCCGCTGCTGTCCCGCACGCTGCGCGACGTGTACGGCGCCCCGCATCCCGCCTTCCTCGTCTACCTGGTGCACGACGCCGAGGGTGAGCCGTTGACGGTGGAGCCGCTGGGCACCGCGCGCAGCGAGTTCGGCCCGGACGCCGACGTCGAGGGTGACCTCCAGGAGGCGCTGGCCGAGGCGGCCGCCGAGCGGGACGACGTGCTCGACCTGGCGGACCGCGTCCGCACCGTCGTGTCCACGATGCTGAAGTCCGACGCCGAGCGGTTGCAGATCGACTCGGACGGCGACATCACCATCCGGGCCGGCTCGGCGATGGTCTTCGTGCGGGTGCGGGACAATCCATCCCTGGTGGACGTCTTCTCCCCGGTGCTCACCGAGGTCGAGCCGACCGAACGGCTCTACGTCAAGCTGTCGGAGCTGACCAACCGGATGCCGATCGGTCGCCTCTACTGCGCCGACGACACGGTCTGGGCGTCCATCCCGGTCTTCGGGCGCAACTTCCAGGCCACCCACCTCATGCTGGCGGTGCAGGTGATGACCGGCCTCGCCGACGAGCTGGACGACCGCCTGCACGGCGAGTTCGGTGGCAAGCGGTTCTTCGGTGAGGGCGACAAGCCGGTCCGGCGCGACGAGTCGGAGCACCGCACCGGCATGTACCTCTAAACCACGTCCAGCAGGGTCTTGCCGACCGTCGCGCGCGCCTCGATGGCGGCGTGCGCGTCGGCGGCGCGTTCCAGCGGAAAGCGCTGGCCGATCAGCGGCCGGAGCTGGCCGGCCGCCGCGTCCGCCAGGGCCCCGATGGTGTACGCCCGCAGCCGCGCGGGCGGCACGTCCGGCCGGACCAGCGTGACCTGACGTTCGGCGGCGGCCTCCGGTGCCACCGGGGACCACTCGCCGCTGGCCAACCCGAAGCTGATCATCCGGCCGCCCGGGGCCAGCAGCTCGAACGCCGTCCGGGCGACCGGGCCGCCGACGCC
Source organism: Micromonospora sp. NPDC005254 (assembly GCF_042872525.1). Lineage (NCBI taxonomy): Bacteria > Bacillati > Actinomycetota > Actinomycetes > Micromonosporales > Micromonosporaceae > Micromonospora > Micromonospora sp. NPDC005254. The sequence continues at coordinate 567,549 of NZ_JBIAKM010000004.1, forward strand.
GTCGAACACCACGTCGACCCCGCCCACCGTGTCCCGGATGCGGTCGGCCCAGCCCGGCATCCGGTAGTCGACCGCCACCTCGGCGCCCAGGCCGGGCAGCAGGTCCACCTTGCGCGGCCCGCCGGCCACGCCGATCACCCGCGCGCCGGCCCGCGCCGCGAGCTGGACGAGGAGACTGCCCACGCCGCCCGCCGCGGCCTCGATCAGCACGCGATCACCGGGGCGGACGCCGACCGCCTCGACGAGCATGGTGGCGGTACGCCCGTCGGCCATCATGGCCACGGCCGCGTCCAGCGCCAGCCCGGCCGGCACCTCGATGGGCGCGGACGCGTCCACCACCGCCCGTTCGGCGTACCCGCCGGAGCCGCCGGTGGCGCTGACCACCCGCCGCCCGGTCAGGGCCGGGTCGACGTCCGGCCCGACGGCGGCGATCACCCCGCCTACGCCGTTGCCGGGGATCAGCGGCGGAGTGACCTGGAACGGGCCGGGACGTCCCGAGCGCTGCTGCGTCTCGACGAAGGTGATGTTCGCGTGCGCGACGTCGATGAGCACCTGGCCAGGGCCGGGGCTCGGGTCGGGCGCCGGGCCGGGCGTCAGCACCTCGGGACCGCCGAATTCACGTAACCAGATCGCCCGCATGGAGTCCCCCTCGTGTCGTGCCCAGGCCGCAACGAGTCCAACACCTGAACCGGGCTTGAGGTCAAGCCCGGTTGGACGGCCCGACGCCGGGGGACTCGACCAGCCGGGACAGCACGATGGTGCTGCGGGTGGAGGTCACGAAGGACTCGGCGCGCAGCCGCTCCAGCGCCGCCTCCAGGTGGGCGATGTCGGCGGCCCGCAGGTGCACCAGCGCGTCCGCCTCGCCGGAGACGGTGTACGCGCCGACCACCTCCGGGTGCCGGCGGGCGGCCACGCCGATCTGCGCCGGGGTGGTCCGACCGGCGCAGAACAGCTCGACGAACGCCTCGGTGGTCCAGCCGACGGCCGCCGGGTCCACGACGGCGGTGAATCCCCTGATCACGCCCGTGGCGCGCAGTCGGTCCACCCGGCGCTTGACCGCCGGGGCGGAGAGTGACACCCGGACGCCGATGTCGGCGTACGACGCGCGGGCGTCAGCGACGAGCAACGCAATGATCCGCTGGTCTACGGCGTCTATCTGCAACGTTCCGCCTCTGGGAAGCAATGGTTGTGGCTGTTACCAAAGTTCAACGGTACCTACTCTTGGTGACCGTGAACCAGCAGCGAGTCTCGCGAAAGCGGACATATCTCATGTGCTCGCCCGAGCACTTCGCGGTCGAGTACGCGATCAATCCGTGGATGGACGTGACCACCCCGGTCGACCGGGAGTTGGCCGTCAAGCAGTGGGACCGCCTGCGCGAGACGCTCGTCGGCCTGGGGCACGACGTGCATCTGCTCACCCCCGAGCCGGGCCTGCCCGACATGGTCTACGCCGCCAACGGTGCGTTCGTGGTGGACGGCAGCGTCTACGGCGCCCGGTTCAAGCACGAGCAGCGGGCCGCCGAGGCCGCCGCGCACCACGCCTTCTACGAGTCGCAGGGCTGGCGGTTCATCGCCCCGAGCGAGACCAACGAGGGCGAGGGTGACTTCGCGTACGTGCCGGAGGCGCACGGCGGGCTGATCCTGGCCGGGCACGGCTTCCGCACCGAGATCCCGGCGCACGCCGAGGCGCAGGAGGCGCTGGGCCGCCCGGTGGTGTCGCTGCGCCTCATCGACCCGCGCTTCTACCACCTGGACGTGGCGCTCGCCTCCATCGACGACTCGAACGTCGTCTACTTCCCCGGCGCGTTCTCGGCCGCCAGCCAGCGGGTGCTGACCCAGCTCTTCCCGGACGCGGTGATCGCCGACGACGAGGACGCCATGGCCTTCGGGCTGAACCTGGTCAGCGACGGCGCGAACGTGGTGCTCAACAGCGAGGCCACCCGGCTGGCGGGCAAGCTCAAGGCCGCCGGCTACAACCCGGTGCCGGTCGAGCTGGCCGAGCTGAAGAAGGGTGGCGGCAGCGTGAAGTGCTGCATCGCCGAGCTGCGGCACTGACCCGAACACTGCCGCGTACGGCAGGGGCCGGCCTCCCGTCGGAGGCCGGCCCCTGCTGCTGCTTGTGGTGGGCGTTTCAGCCGAGCGTGGCCAGCTCGTTGATCAGCACGTTCGACATGACCTGACCGTCGCGCTGGACCTCGCGCAGGTACCACTTCTGCTGGGGGGTACGCGGCTGGTTGAACTGCCAGATGCCGCGCGGGCTGTCGATCTGGCCGATCCGGCCCAGCGCCAGGTTGACCTGCTGCGGGGTGGGCGACCCACCGGTCAGCTGGATCGCCTGGTCGAGCACCTGCGCCGCGTCGTACGACGCCATCGCGTAGGTCGTCGGCGTGGTCTGGTGCTTCTTGCGGTAGGCGGAGGCGAAGACCCGGTTCGACGTGTTGTTGAGGTCGGCCGAGTAGTTCAGCGCGGTCTGGATGCCGAGCGCGTCCCGGCCCAGGCTCTCCAGCACGGTGCCCTCGGTGAGGAAGCCGGGCGCGTAGACGGGGCCGCTGAACTGGTCGCGCAGTTGCTTGATGAACTCCACGGCGGCCGAGCCCGCGAAGAAGCAGAAGACGGCGGTCGGCTTCTTGCGCAGCGCCTTCTCGATGTCCGCCACGTAGGTGCCCTTGCCCGGGTTCGGGGTCGGGTTGGTGTTGGTCACCGGGTCGGCGATGCGCGGGTCGGAGGTGCCGAACTCCTGCCTGAAGCCCCGCACCACGTCCGGGCTACCCACGTTCTCCGGCATGATGATCGCGATCCGGCCGTTCGCCGGGAGCTGGTCGCGCAGGTAGCGGCCCAGCGCCCGGCCGGCCTCATCCAGCACGTACGACGTACGCCAGATGTAGACGACGCTCTGCAGGCTGCTCGGCGAGGCGTTCGAGCCGATGAGCGGGACCCGGGCCTCCTCCACGGTGTCGCGGATGCCGACCATCACCGACGAGTTGACCACGCCGGTGAGCGCCAGCACGTTCTGCTTGAGCAGTTGGTCGACGGCGGCCTTGCCGGTCTTGGCGTTGTCACCCTCGTCGGCGGTCAGCAGCTCGACCGGATGCCCGCCCAGCTGCTGGCCGTGCAGGTCGAGGAAGAGCTGGAAGCCGTTGGTGATGTCGTCACCGATGGACTTGAAGCCGCCGGCCTTCGGCGCGATCAGACCGATCTTGATCGGGCTCTTGGCGGCGGCCGGCTTGCCCTCGGTGTCGGAGCCGCACGCGGCGGCGAACCCGGTCGTTCCGAGCGCGGCCAACAGTTGGAGCGCCCGCCTGCGATTCATCTGCGACACCGAGTTCCTTCCAGGAGCGTTGCAGGGCAGAACACCGCCCCTCCGGCGTTCTACCTGCTCCGCGACGCTGCGTCAATGGTTAGTGATCATCGTGCAGGGACCGCAACACAGCCAGCACCGGGGGCCACGCCGAAGACTCCGGGTCGATCAGCCCGAAATGCTCACATCCGGGCAGCTCGACAAGGGAAATATCGGATCCTGCGGCACGAGCCGCCGCGACGAAGTCCTGGCTCATCGCCACCGGCACCTGCAGATCCGCCGAACCGTGCACGACTACTGTCCGTGTCCGGATCGGTACCAATGATCGTGGATCGGCCGCCGCGTACCGGTCCGGGAAGTCGAGTGGGCCGCCGCCGAGCAGCGCCGCCACCGCACCCGCGTCCAGATCCAGCCGGTACGCCGCCGCGAGATCGGCCACCGGGGCCAGGGCCAGCACTCCGCCCACCGTCGACGGCGCGGTGGCCGCCGCGTACAGCGCCAGGTGGCCACCGGCGGAGTGACCGATGACGATCGGCGCGGCCCTGCTCACCCGACCGGGCAGCGCCTCGGTGGCCAGCTCGGGCAGCGCCGCGATCCCGGCCAGCGCGTCGGTCAACGTGCCCGGCCAGCCGCCGCCCGGCTGCCCCGTACGCCGGTATTCCAGCTGCGCCACCGGGTAGCCCTCGGCGGCGAGCGCGGCGGCCAGCGGGCCGGTGTGGCGGCGGTCGTACTCGGAGCGCCAGAAACCACCGTGCACCACGACGACCAGCGGCTGGGCCGGACCGACACCGGCCGGCCGGCGCAGGTCGGCAATCTGGTCCGGGTGGTCGCCGTAGGCCACCGTCAGGTCCGGCTCCGGCGCGGGCCGGGTCAGCACGGCGCGTGGGTCGGCAGGCATGGCGCGACGGTAGCGCGCCCCGCCCGGGTGGTTCGGCCCTGGGAGTCGGTCCCGGGCGGCATGGGTCGCGCCCACTGGGTAAAGATGGACCCCATGACCGAAGCGCGCTCCGCTGAGCAGAACGACCAGCCCGGCCCCGACGACTCCGGCCACTCCGGCACGGTGGTGGTGGTCGGTCCGGACGGCCGGCCGATCGGCACCATGCAGACCGAGGAGGGGCAGGGCGAGGACCCGACCCGTCTGGTAGAGCAGCCGGCCAAGGTGATGCGGATCGGCAGCATGATCAAGCAGTTGCTGGAGGAGGTCAAGGCGGCCCCGCTGGACGACGCCAGCCGGCACCGCATGCGCGAGATCCACGAGCGGTCGATCGTCGAGCTCAAGGAGGGTCTCGCCCCCGAGCTGCGCGACGAGCTGGAGCGGATCTCGCTGCCCTTCACGGAGGACAAGGCCCCGAGCGAGGGCGAGCTGCGTATCGCGCACGCCCAGCTCGTCGGCTGGCTGGAGGGCCTGTTCCACGGCATCCAGGCGGCCCTGGTCGCCCAGCAGATGGCCGCGCGGGTCCAGCTGGAGCAGATGCGCGGCGGCCGGCAGGCGCTGCCCAGCGGCCCCGGCGGTGTGGTGCCCGGAATGCCGGGCATCGGCCAGCCCGGCGGCGGTGAGGGCCACAACACCGGCCAGTACCTCTGACCTGGCCGGTCAGTCCACCCCGAAGATCTTCTCCAGGTACGCCGCCACGCCGTCCTCGGAGTTCGCCCCGGTCACCTCGTCGGCGACCGCGAGGACGGCGGGGTGCGCGTTGGCCACCGCCACCCCGCGCCCGGCCCAGCTCAGCATCGGCACGTCGTTCGGCATGTCGCCGAAGGCCAGCACGTCCGCGGCCGCCACGCCGAGCCGGTCGCAGTACCAGTCGAGCCCGGCCGCCTTCGTCACCCCGGCCGCGGAGATCTCCACGAGCCCCGAGGACGACGAGTGCGTCGCCTCGGCCAAGCCCGCCACCGCTGCCGCCACCAGTGCGACGAACGCGTCCGGGTCCTGCTCGCCGGCGCGGGCGAGCAACTTCACCGCGGGAAGCGAGAGCAGCTCCTCCGGTGTCTCGACCGGCCGGATCCCGTCGGGGTCGACGTCCCAGCGCAGCGGGTAGTCCGTCTCGTGCCGCATCTGGCGGCTGTCCATGATCTCCACGGCGAAGCTGATCCCGGGCACCTCGGCCCGCAGCCGCTCGGCCACCTCGGCCAGGTGCTGCGGCGCGAGCGGGTCGGCCCGCAGCACCTCGTCCCGCACCGGGTCGTAGACCACGGCGCCGTTGGCGCAGACCGCCGGCAGCGGCTCGGCCAGCTGGTCGTACACCATCTCGAGCCAGCGGACCGGACGGCCGGTGACCAGGACGACCGGCGTGCCTCGCGCGGTGATCCGCGCGAGCACGTCGGCGGTGCGCGGGCTGAGCGTGCGGTCGTCGCGGATCAGCGTGCCGTCGATGTCGGTGGCGACCAGCGCAGGGGTGTCTCGCATCACCGGGACAGTAGCCGGTCCAGGTACACCGCCACCCCGTCGTCGTCGTTGCGCAGGGTCACCTCGTCGGCGGCGGCACGCAGCGCGGGGTGCGCGTTGGCCACCGCGACCCGGGACCAGCCGGCCCACTCGAACATCGGCAGGTCGTTGGGCATGTCGCCGAAGACCAGGACGTCAGCGGGGTCGACCCCCAGGCTCTGCGCCACCACGGTCAGCCCGGTCGCCTTGTCCACGCCGGGCGGGCAGATCTCGATGAACCCGAGCCCGGCCTGGGTGAGCGAGGCAACCTGCGGCGAGACGATCCGGCGGGCCACCGCCAGCAGCTCGTCGACGTGGTGGTCGGCGGTCCGGGCGAAGGCCTTGATCACGTCACAGGAGAGGCACTCAGCGCGGCTGCGCGCCTCGAACCGGTCCTGGTAGGGCCAGCTCTCGTGGTAGTCACCCCAGAGCGGGGCGTCGTGCTCGTCGGACGCCTCGACCATCACGGTCAGCGGGCCGACCTCGGCCTCCAGGTCGGCGAGCAGCCGGGCCAGCACCTCGGCGGGCAGCCGCTCGTCGCGGAGCACCACCGGGCCGGTCGGGTCGCTCTGGTCGACCACCCGTCCACCGCCGGCCATCACCAGGAAGTCGGCGGCCCGGATGTCGTTGCGGGTCAGCTCGGTCAGGCGGGGGCCGCGTCCGGTCGCGCCGACCACCGGAATTCCGGCGGCCCGCACCCGGTCGAGCACCCCATGGGTGTACGCGGAGACGGTGTCATCGCTGCGGACCAGCGTTCCGTCGAGGTCGGTCGCGATCAGTTTGGGCAGTCCCGGGCGGGTCATCGTTCCTCCTTCGCCCGCCGCCGTCGCACCTGCCGAGGCCAGGGAAAGCGAGGCCCGGCGTGACGGCGGGCAGCAACCGTACCTCGGGAAACGGGCCCGAACCATGTCTTCCAGGCGAATCGGGCACCAACTCCAGGCCCGTTCCCAACCTCCGCGATCTTGTACTTCCGGTCGCCGATACGCGGTGGAATGCGCCTTCTGTCGCTGCAGAAAGTGCAAGATCGGTGGGTCGGGGTCGGCCTGGCCGGCTCAGGTGTTGGGGTGTTCGGGGCGGGCGAACGGCGCCACCGCGGTCACGGTCAGGTCGGCCGGCGCGGGCGGGCCGTCCTCCTTCTCGACCGGGTCGAGGTGCCGACGGCGCCAGCCCTGCCCCGTCGCGGCCCCGGAACGGTTGTCCTCCGTCGGCGCGTTCGGGGCCAGCCGCAGGGCCGCGGCGAGCAGCACGCAGGCCACGAACGCCATCACCAGGCCGCGACCGTACTCGACCCGGAAGTTGTCCTCCGGCTCGTAGAAGTAGTTGCGCTGACCGGGGTCGTCGAGTGTCGCCGTCGCCGCGACCAGCAGTGCCAGCAGCGCCCCGCTCAGGGTGAACCCGACCAGTCGGGCGTTCGGCCGGACGGCCGCCGTGCCCCGCAGCGCCAGTGCCACCGTGCAGACCAGCCCGAGCAGACCGACCAGGTAGCCGATGCCGAAGCCGCCGACGTCGGACACCCCGGCGGGCACGTCGATCGAGGTGGCACCGGCCGGGCCGCCGTTCGGCAGAGTCATCACCAGCCACTCGCCGAGCAGCGAGGCCACCCCCGCCACCGCCCCGAGCCCGGCGAGCAGCACGGGCAGGCGGGGATCCCGGGTGATGCCGGCCAGGGACCCGCCGAGGCGACGGCGTCCGGTGGCGGGCTCGTCGGCACCCCACTCGATCACGGCCGGCCCGTCGGACGGGTCGCCCTGCCGTGGGATGGGCAGCTCCTCGGACATCGGCCATCCTTCCGCCGGTCGCGGGCCTGCGTCGAATCATGGCACAGAGGGTCGTGCTGGTGCCGCTGCCGAAACCGCCCGCGTCGCGCCTCCGCCAGGGGTGACGGGAATCGCACGGCAGGCGTCGGTGCCGGTCGGTCGCTCGGGAGGCACCTTTCCGCTAGCGTTCTCCTCATGCCTATCCGTACCGCTTCCGCACAATGGCAGGGCAATCTCACCGAGGGTTCCGGCACCGTCCGCACCGGTAAGGGCGGCCTGTCCGGCAACTACTCCTTCAAGTCGCGCTTCGAGGAGGGTGAGGGCACCAACCCCGAGGAGCTGATCGCCGCCGCGCACGCCGGCTGCTTCTCGATGGCGTTCTCGAAGGCCCTCGCCGACGCCGGCTCGACGCCCACCTCGGTCGAGACCACCGCCAAGGTCCACCTGGACAAGACCGACGCCGGAATGAGCGTGACCCGGATCGACCTGGAGACCGTCGGCCAGGTGCCCGGGGTCGACGAGGCGGAGTTCCAGAAGCTCGCCGAGGCCGCCAAGGCCAACTGCCCGATCTCCCGGCTGCTCTCGCCGGGCGCCGAGATCACCCTCACCGCTCGCCTGGCTTCCTGACCCGGCGACGCACGCCGCACGTTCACGGAAGGAGCCTCCGCCCGGTCCCGGGCGGCCGCTCTCTTTCGTGAACGCGCGGCCCCGGCCGGGGTGGCCGCGCGTGAGCCGGCCGATCGGTGCGGCGTCGGGCAGAATGGACGCCGTGCCGGTGGACATGACTCGCGAGCGCTTCGAGGAGCTGGTGGCTGACGCCCTCGACGAGGTGCCCGAGGAACTGCTCGGCCTGATGAACAACGTGGTGATCCTGGTCGAGGACGACCCACCGCACACCGACCCCGACCTGCTCGGCCTCTACGAGGGGCACGCGCTCACCGATCGGGGTTGGGACTACGCCGGCGTGCTTCCGGACCGGATCTTCATCTACCGCCGTCCGATCCTGCGGATCTGCGACAGCGACGAGGACGTCGTCGACGAGGTCGCGGTGACCGTGGTGCACGAGATCGCCCACCACTTCGGCATCGACGACGCGCGACTGCACGCGCTGGGCTGGGGCTGACCCGGCCGCACACCGCCAGGTCAGAGCGCGGCACGCCGCTTCGCCGATGGCCCCTGGTTGCCGTGGTCGCCTACCGTCGGTGCAGCGACCGCGACCGTTTCAGGAGGCACCTTTCATGCGCAGCGAGCTGTTCTCGGCGGAAAATCTGGAGAAGGAGTCCGCGCAGGCCGGCATGCGGCTGCAGAACTCCAAGATGTTGAAGATCGAGCTCAACGGCGAGGCGATGGCCCGGGTCGGGTCGATGGTCGCCTACCAGGGCAACGTGCAGTTCCAGGCGCTGGGCTCGGGTGGGCTCGGCAAGTTCCTCAAGCAGAAGCTCACCGGCGAGGGTGTCCCGCTGATGAAGGTCACCGGCCAGGGTGACGTCTTCCTCGCCGAGCTGGCCAAGGACGTGCACATCATCGACCTGGAGCCGGGCGACGCCCTGTCCATCAACGGCTCCAGCGTGCTGGCCTTCGACTCGACCCTGCAGTACGACATCAGGATGGTCGGCGGCGCCGGGATGGCCTCCTCGTCCGGCCTGTTCAACTGCGTGTTCAGCGGGTACGGCAGGATCGCCATCACGACCAAGGGCACCCCGGTGGTGCTCAACGTGGACGCCCCGACGTACGTCGACCCGCAGGCCGCCGTCTGCTGGTCGGCCAACCTCCAGACCGGCTACCACCGGGCTGAGCAGCTCGGTCTTGGCACGCTGCTGGGCCGGCGCACCGGCGAGTCGTTCACAATGAGCTTCGCCGGTCAGGGCTTCGTGGTGGTGCAGCCGTCCGAGGAGCCGCCGGTCATGGGCAGCGGTCAGCAGCAGCAGGAGGGCGGTCTGCTCGGCGGTCTGCTGAGCTGAGCACCGACGCGGGTACGGGCGCTCCCGGTCGCACCGGAGCGCCCGTACGCGTGTTGCTCGCCTGCTCGGCCGGTCAGCTCAACTCGCCGGTGCGCAGCCGGGCCAGCCAGGCCGCCGCGTCGGCGTAGTCGACGTCGGAGAGGCCGGCCGGCGCGGGCACGGGCCGCTGGCCCGCCGCGTCGACCCAGCGATGCCGCGGGTACGACCCCAGGAAACGGACATCGGCGCACACCCGGCGCAGCCCCTGCAACGCCTCACCCAGGCGTACGTCGGCCACGTGGCCGGTGCAGTCGAGGAAGAAGACGTACCGGCCCAGGGCCTCGCCGGTCGGGCGGGACTCGATCCGGGTCAGGTTGACGCCGCGGACGGCCAGCTCCATCAACACCGACAGCAGCGCGCCGACCCGGTCGTGGGCGATGTAGACGGCCAGCGAGGTGAGGTCGTCGCCGGTCGGCGGTGGGGGTGGCCCGGGGCGGGAGACCAGGACGAAACGGGTCACCGCGTCGGGATGGTCGGCGATCTTGTCGGCGAGCAGGGCGAGTCGGTGTCGGGCGGCCCCGATCGGGGCGCAGATCGCCGCGTCGTACTCGCCGGACCCGGCGCCGGCGGCTGCCGCGCCGTTGGAGAGCACGTCGACGACCACGGCGTCGGGTACGTGGTCACGCAGCCAGCCCCGGCACTGGGTGGACGCCTGCGGGTGCGCCGCGACCGTGCGGACCGCCGACAGCGCGGTGCCCGCACGCGCGGCGAGCACGAACTCGACCGGAAGGATCACCTCTCGGGTGATCACCAGCGGGTCGCCCTCGACCATCTCGTCCAGGGTGACGCCGACCGCCCCGCCGATCGAGTTTTCCAGCGGCACCAGCGCCGCGTCGGCATCTGAGGCCCGGACGCTGTCCAGGGCCTCACCGACGCTGCGGGCCGGCGTCCGGGTGCCACGCTCGGCGGCGGGGACGGTGCGCAGGGCCTGCTCGGCGAAGGTGCCCTCCGGGCCGAGGTAGACGAAGCGCGTGGGCGGTGTTCCGGGCATGTCGACCAGACTACGCACCCGGCTGGACCGCCGGAGAAGCATCGCAGGCGAGCGTACGGATCCCGGCTGGCCCGGTGGCGCGGACCTCGATGGTGCACACGTCGGTGCCGGCGGTGACCAGTTCCGGGGCGGTGGGCCGACCCCGGGTGACGACCTGAAGCTCCTCGTGCCCGGTCACCTCCAGCACGGTGTACTGCCAGTCGGCGGCGCACAGCGGCCCGGTGCGGACCCGGACCCGCACGTTGTCCGGGAGCACCGAGGCCCGGCCGCGCAGCAGCTGCACCACCCGCTGCCCGGTCGGACCGTTCCGGCAGGCCGTCGCGACCAGACCCGGGTCCCGGGTGGCCGACGGGGTGGAGAGCGGTGGGGCGCTCGGCACGGTGGACGGCGTGCCCGTCGGGACGCCGGTCGGGCCGGTCGCCGTCGGGGTGCCGGCGCCGGTGGGCACCCCGGCCGGGTCGCGCAGCTCGGGAGGGGCGCCGCAGCCGGTCAGCGCCCCGATGGTGAGGAGCGCCAGCAGGGCCCCGGCCACGGGCAGCGCGCGAACCGCCACGGGTGTGATGGCGGTTGTCGCCCGGGGCGGGGGAGCCGGGTGGCGGGGCGGGTCGAACGGCACGGGCCGATCCTCGGACATTGGGAAACGTCATCGCGGCCGGGGTGGCCGAGCCCATCGTAGGGCGAGCTGACGGCGGGGTGAAGCTCAGCCGAGGACGCGGTGCCCGGCGCGCTCCAGGGCGGCCGTGCCCTCGGTCAACCGGACGGTCGGCACCAGCACGTAGTCGGTGTCGAAGGTGGAGAACGTGACCACGCTGACCCGGGCCGCGGCGAGCGGGTCGACGAGCGCCGCCAGTGTTCCCGTGGCGTCCACGCCCGTCGGGCCGACGACGCGCAGACAGCGCCAGGTGGTCTCCACCACGGCCTGGGCGGGCACCCGGTCGGTCGGGCAGATCACCGAGATCCCGTCGGCGGTCCAGCTCACCGTGACCACGTCGGCGCGGCCCAGCCCACTCGACAGCGCGGCCGGCAGGGCGGTGTCGGCCCGCAACCGGCACACGGCGTACTCCCCCGGCAGCAGAGCGATATCGAGCATGAGGGCACCTTACGGCGTGGGTGTGGGCCCATCCCGCCATCGCCGCGTGCGGCGAACGACACATTGCGCCGCAGGTCAGACGGCGAACGACACATTGCGCCGCAGGTCAGGCGGCGAACGACATATTGCGCCGCAGGTCAGACCTCGGAGAAGAAGGTGAGCGAGCCGGCCACGGCGCCGTTGGTGAGCACCGGGGTGGAGATCGCGTCCACCGTCGCGTCGGAGCTGTCCGGCGAGGCGGCCTGCACCCGCAGCAGCCCACGGGCGAGCCGGCCGGAGGAGAGCGCCAGCAGAGGCGGGATCTTGTCGATCTCGGCCTCGGTCAGCTCGCCCCGGTTGGCGGTGAAATCCAGCAGTCGCAGGCCGCCGTCGAGCAGTGGTCGCCCGATCAGGCCGGCCGGGTCGCCCAGACAGAGCAGCTCGCAGCCGGCGGCGGAGATGGCCACGACCCGGGTGTCGGCGTCGATCAGCAGGCAGGGCTCATCGGCCCGGTCGACCGTCGAGGACCACTGGCCGACGTTGTCGGACTCCAGCTCTGTCGAGGCCCGCGCCGACGGCACGAACACTTCCGAGAGCGAGAGTTCGACGTGGGCCACCGCGCCTCCTATGTCCACCGACGGACTGTCCACGCTAGCCGGTCGCCGACGGAATCACCGAGCGCACCAGGTCACCGGACCGCACAGCTCGAACCGGGGCGGCCGGCGACGGCGCGGGAGCCGGTGGGTAGGTGGGGGACCGGGGCCGCGTGGCGTCGCCGGTGACGTTACCGGCGGTGGGCCGGCTTGTCAGCGGCCGTTCGGCCCTCGTCGTACCACCGGTAGTCGGCCGATGGACGGTAGGTGCCGTTCAGCCAGGTGCTCGGGTGCTGTGCCACCCGGGACAGCTTCTCGGCCGTGGCCGGGCTGATCCGGCTGCCACCGGCCACGAGGAGCCGATCCAGTTCCCGGTGGGTGGCCATCAGACAGTCCTTCGGAAGGCCGTAGACGCTGATCACGCCGGAGCCCACGAAGGTCAGCACCGGCGTCACCGGGATGGTCAGCCCCACCGCGTCGGAGAGGGCCTTGCTGGCCCGCCTGGCGTCCCGCCGGGCCTCGGTGACGTACGGAGGCCGCTTGCCGTTGATCTGCACGACGTCCCCGGCGACGAGCACCCGGGCCCGGCCGTGGTCGGCGATGGTCACCGCGAACAGGCCGCTCGGCCCGATGGCGAGGAACCCGGCGCGGTCCTCCTGGGTGCGGTCGAGCAGGACGTCCGCCACGTCGGTGCGGGGCCACTCGATGACGTGCCAGGCCGGCCCGAGATGGTCGAGCTGGCCGAGCGCGCGGGCTCCGGCCGCCTCCAGTCGACGGGCTCCCCGCTCGGCACGGCGTCGGCGGGCCCATTCGAGCGGTGTCGGACGGACCGGCTCCAGAGCCCCGGGCGACTCGACGCGGGGGTGGGGCACCGCGATGGGCGGCAGTGCCCTGGCGGTCGGTACGGCTCGTCGTGCGGGAAAGACAGTCATCGTCGTCGACCTCCGGCAAAAGGTCCCTCGAAGTTATGTCCTCACTACCCTACGTTGCCACTCCCGGTGTTCGGCAAGCCGGAGCGCCGGAGTGACTGTGGATGAATGCCATATTCATCCACAGTTCTTTTGTCGGATGCCGCCAAACCCTGCCCTACGCTGCGGGGGTGACCCACTACGTCGACAGTGAAGTCGGCCGGCTCGGCACCGTGTTGCTGCACCGGCCCGGCCCGGAACTGGCCCGGCTCACCCCTCGCAACAACGACTCACTCCTGTTCGACGCGATCCCCTGGGTCGGCCGCGCCCAGGAGGAGCACGACGCGTTCGCGGCCGCGCTGCGCGAGCGCGGGGTCGAGGTGCTCTATCTGGCCACCCTGCTGGCCGAGACGCTGGCCGTCGAGGATGCCCGCGCCGAGTTGACCGAGGAGGTGCTGCGCTCCCGTCGACTCGGCGACACGCTCCGCGCCCGGGTCGCCGACCACCTCGCCTATCTGGACCCGGCCGCGCTGGCCGACGTGCTCACCGCCGGGCTCGCCCACGAGGAGCTGCGGATCAGCTCGGAGCGGCCGGGCGGGCTGGTCTACACCCTGATGGACCGGCACGACTTCGTCATCGACCCGCTGCCGAACCTGCTCTTCACCCGGGACTCGTCGTTGTGGATCGGTGACCGGGTCGGTGTCACCAGCCTGGCCATGCCGGCCCGCCGCCGGGAGACCACCCTGACCGACGCCATCTACCGCCACCATCCGCGCTTCGCCGGCACCGAGTTCGTCTACCGCCCCAATCTGGAGCACCTGGAGGGCGGGGACGTCCTGCTGCTCGCACCGGGCGTCCTGGCGGTCGGGGTGGGCGAGCGGACCACCCCGGCCGGCGCCGAACGCCTCGGCCGGCAGGTCTTCGCCGCCGGGCTGGCCCACACCATCCTGGTGGTGCCGATCGCGCAGAAGCGCGCCACCATGCACCTGGACACCGTGTGCACGATGGTCGACGCCGACGCCGTGCTGATGTATCCGAACATCGCCAGCACGCTCTCGGCGTACACCGTGATCGCCGGCGCGGACGGCGAGGACCCGCGCGTGGACGGCCCGGCGCCCTTCCTGCGGGCCGCCGCCGACGCGATGGACCTGGACCAGCTCCGGGTCATCGACACCGGCCTGGACCCGGTCACCGCGGAACGCGAGCAGTGGGACGACGGCAACAACACCCTCGCCCTGGCGCCCCGGCTCTGCGTCGGCTATGAGCGCAACACCGAGACCAACGCGCAGTTGGAGCGGGCCGGCATCGAGGTCATCCCGATCGCCGGCTCGGAGCTGGGCTCCGGCCGGGGAGGCCCGCGCTGCATGTCCTGCCCGATCGTGCGCGACCCGCTGCCGGTCAACGGGTGAACGGGCCGCGCTTCGGGGTCAGCGGAGGGTGAGCTGACGGCCGAGCAGCCCCTGGCGGGCCCGCCGGCCGGCGGCGTCCAGCGGTTCGGTGGTGGCGAGCGCCTCCGCGTACCGCTTGGCGAACTGCGCGACCGGGTCCTCCCAGTCGTCGGCCGGAGTCTCCTCCGGCAGGTCCCACACCGGCACCAGCCGGCCGTGCGCGCGGAACATCCCGGCGAACTTGGTCTGCTCGCCGAGCGTCAGCGTGCCAGCCGCGCCGAGGCGGGCCAGCGCGTCCAGGGCGGCGTCCTCGTCGTCCGGGAGCACCCAGCGCACGTGCGCCTTCTCCGGGACCTGGCACCAGTACGCGGCCTTCGCGGCGGTCATCCGCACGGTCGGGTAGATGGCGGCGTTCGCCCGTTCCAGCGACGCCTGGACGCTCGGGTCGTCGGTCGCGCCGGGGTCGAGCCAGAACTCGAACCCGTCGTGCATGGTGATCTCCAGCGGGCCGTCCACCAGGATGTCCTGCAGTCGTGGCCCGGGACCGGGCAGCGGTGGTACGGACACCTGGCCGCCCGGCTCGGTCCGCAGCGCGCAGAGCAGCGCCTCGGCCAGGTCCCGGGAGACGTCGCCGGACTGCTGGTGGCGTTGCAGACCGATGAGCACCCGGCCGTCCGGCTTGCTCACCGCCGGCGCGGCCATCGGCAGCACCGTGGCCAGCGTGGCCGACCGGTCCCCGAATTCCTCGACGAGGGCGGGCGCCAGCCGCAGCGGCGCGGACGCGGCGGGCACCAGCTCGCGCAGCGCGATCCACTCGGACTCGTCGGCCAGCCCCTCGAACGGTCGCGGCACGAAGACGTCGCGCACCTTGTCCTTCCGGGGCGCGGTTTCGGCGGCGGTTCGCTGGCTCTTTCGACGCTTGCTCACGGCGTCACAGCCTAAGGCCCCGCCCGTCCCGCCGTGGGCCGGACCCACCCACCCCGCCGCTTGTTGATCATGAAGTTATTGTCACCGCGCACGGCGTGTCGTGGCAGTAACTTCATGATCAACGATGTCAGGCGGCTGGTACCAGGTCGGGGTGGGAGGCGGGGGTGGGGTCGAACTCCGCCCACACGCGCTGGCCCATGCCGTCGCGCTCGACGCCCCAGCGGGTCGCCAGGCCGGCCACGATGTGCAGACCCCGCCCGTCCGCGGCGTCCGGGCTGGCCGTGCGGATCCGCGGGCTGGTGCCCGCGCCGCCGTCGGTCACCCGCAACTGGATCCGCGGGCCCTCGGCCGAGGCTCGCAGCCGCCACGCCACCCGGACCACGCCGCCGGGCAGCGGCCGGGCGTGCCGGACCGAGTTGCCCACCAGCTCGGCGAGCACCGCGATCAGATCCGCGAGAAGCGCCGGCGTCACGACGTCAGCCAGGTCGTCGGCGAGCCGGTGTCGCGCCAGTCGTGCGCCGGCGGCATGGTGGGGAACCACCACGCACCACGCCCGATCCCTCACTGCCGCTGCCACCGTCGCCTCCACGTCGCGCCACCGTCGGTCAACCGCGCGGTAGCCGCACCTCTGCGACCGTACCGCCGTCGGTCCTCGGACGTAGGGATACCCATCCATTCTGTTGTTCAACGATCCGGCGGACGAGATAGAGGCCGAGCCCCGCTCCCGGGTAACCGCGCCGGTCGCCGGACTCGCCCTGCCAGAACCGGTCGAACGCCCGCTCCACGTGCTCCGGCCGGATGCCGATGCCCCGGTCACTGACCCGGAACGCGACCAACTGGCCGTCCACCCCGGCGGTGATCTCGATGGGGGAGCCCGGCGGCGAGTACTTGCCAGCGTTGGTCGCCAGCTCGGTCAGCACGGTGGCCAGGCTGGGCCGGTGGCCGAGCGCCTTGGGCAGGTCGGCGGGGAGGCGCAGCGTCAGCCGGTGCCGCAGCTCCGCCGGCAGGTCCACGATGGCGGCGCGCAACGCCTCAGCGAGGTCGAACGGGGTCGGTGGGTCGTCCCCCGGCCCCGCCTCGGCCGCCGAGGAGAGCAGCCGGTCGACCAGCCGGGCCAGCTCGTTGGCGCGCTGCCCGATCACCCGGGCGGCCTGTCGCCGGTCTCCCTCGGTCAGCGACTCCCAGTGGTCGGTGAGGGTGTCCGCGTACCCCTTGATGACGGTGACCGGCGTGCGCAGCTCGTGGCTGGTGACCGCGACGAACAGTTCCCGGTCGTGATCGCGGCGCTGCTGGTCGGTGATGTCGCGGAAGGTGACCACCCGCAGCGCGCCCGGGCCGGGCAGGTCGCCGGAGGTGATGCGCAGCCAGCGCCCGTCCGGCAGCCGGTGGTCGCGGACCTGCCCGGAGGGCGGCAACGGGAACGGCAGCGGGCCTTTCAACGCCTGCTCCGCTGTCCGGCCGGTGACCTGGGCGGCGGCCGGGTTCCAGAGCCGGACGTGGCCGTCCCGGTCGACCACCGCCAGCCCGTCGGCGAGTGCCGCCACCACCGGCCCGTCGCCGTGCACCGGCAACCCGCTCTGGTCGCCGTACATGTGCCCGACGCACGAGGCGAGGTAGGCGACCACCCCCCGCTGCTCGGCGTCCGGCTCGTCGTCTGCCGCATAGAGGGCGTGCAGGCTGCCGACGGTGTGACCGCCGATCTCGGCTCGGGCCACCACCATCCGGCGTAACCCGCTGCCGGCCAGCTCAGCGGCGAGCTTGCCGTTGAGGTCGGTCACCCGAACCTGGGCCACCCGTGGCCCGGAGAGCAGGCAGACGGTGTCCGGGTCGTCCGCCGCGAGCGGTCGGCCGAGCGCCCACTCCGCCGCGCCGGTCGCCGCGATCACCCGGCCACCGGTCGGGCCGAACTCGACGAACGCCATGCCGGTCGCGCCCAGCGCCGGTTGGGTTACCCGGAGCAGTTGGGTGAGGACCGGCAGGCCCGCGTCCCCAGCATTGATCGACTCGATCGCGACGGTGTGGCCGGCGAGAAGAGCGGGAAAATCGATACGCTCCGGCATGTGCCGAGTCTGCCCCGCCGGCCCGGCTTTCGGCACCCCCGGTTGTCGCGTAGGTGCAGGCGCTGCCGGCGGTCGGCACGCTGGACGGCCAGCTCGGCGTGGGGGCCCGTTCAGCGGTCCCGCCGGGCCAGGACGTGCGCCGGGCGGTCGGTGATGATCCCGTCCACCTCCTCGGCCAGCACCAACTCCACGTCGGCCGGCTCGTTGACGGTCCAGACGTACACCTGGTTGCCGGCGGCGCGCAGCGCGGGCAGCAGGTGCGGGCGGGCCCGGACCAGGCCGATGCCCGGCCCGGCGATGCGGGCGCCGAACGGCAGCCGGCCCAGCCGCAGCCAGGGCGGCAGCACCTCCAACAGCAGCACCGTGGGCAGCGCCGGGGCCAGCTCCCGGACCCGTCGGACGGCCAGCGGGGAGAACGACATGACGGTGAGCTGGACGGGGTCGTCCGGTGCCGGGTCGGCCAGCCCGTACCGCCGCAGCAGCTCGACCAACCGCCGTTCCACGGTCGAGCCGTAGCGGGACGGATGCTTCGTCTCCACCAGCAGCCGGACCGGCCGCCCGGCGGCGAGCACCGCGTCGAGCAGCCGGGCCAGCGTCAACAGCCGGGTGTGCGACTCGTCCGGCGGCAGGTCACCGCTCGGCGCGCTGCCGGGATGCCAGGAACCGAAGTCCAGGACGTCCAGCTCGGCCAGGGTGCGCGCGCTGACCAGACCGCGGCCGTTGCTGGTGCGGTCCAGTCGCCGGTCGTGGACGCAGACCAGATGCCCGTCGCGGGTCAGCCGGACGTCGCACTCCAGCCCGTCGGCACCCTCGTCGAGGGCGCGCAGGTACGCGGCGAGGGTGTGCTCCGGAAGGTCGTACGAGGCGCCGCGGTGCGCGAAGACCAGAGGACCGCCCATCCCGGCCGCCTCAGATGACCTGGCCGGGCTGCCCGTTCGCGTCGACCACCGGACGGCCGACCGCTGCCCACTGGCGCATCCCGCCGTCGGCGTTTCGCACCTGCTCCCAGCCGTTGTTGACCAGGTAGGCAACGACCTGGGCGGAACGTCCACCGGAGCGGCAGATGACGGCCACGTCCCGGTCGGTGGGCACCTCGGCCAGCCGCGCCGGCAGCTCCATCATCGGCAGGTGGTGGGCGGTGGGTGCGTGGCCGGCCGCCCATTCGTCGGCCTCCCGCACGTCGAGCAGGTAGGTGTCGTCGGCGATCTGGGTCACGGGCACGGTGGGAACCTGGGGTCCGAACACAGGAAGCAACACTAGATCCTCGCGGGCCGGATCGGCACCGACCCCGGCCGTCGGTACGGTCACAACCGGGTCACCCAGCGGGGATTGGCCTGCGCCCAGGCCGGTACGCGGGTCCCCCGGACGGCCTCGAAGAGCCCGTTGCCGCCGTTGTCGAGCACCACGTACGAAACCTGGTCGATGGTCTGCGGCGACGAGGGCACCTCAACGCCGCGCATCCCGTCGGGCGGCAGCGCGCGGAGCGCGAGGAGCAGATCCTCCAGGGGTACGCCGTTGGTGTCGACGGTCAACGAGCCGCCTACCGCGCGGAGCACCTGGTCCAGTTTGACGGGGTTGTTGCGCAGGTCGGCTTTGCCGGCGCTGTCCAGCATCGCCCGCAGGAGTTGCTGCTGGTGGCGCTGCCGGTCGAAGTCGCCGTTGGGCAGGTCGTAGCGCTGCCGTACGTAGTCCAACGCCTGCGCGCCGTCCATCCGCTGGCAGCCGGTGGGGAAGACGCGGTTGGTGTGGATCGAGCGGACCTGGGTGTCCACGCACATCTGCACCCCGCCGAGGAGGTCGATCACCTTCCGGAAGCCGGAGAAGTCGATCAGCGCGGCGCCGTCGAAGCGGATGCCGGTGAGCCGGTTCAGGGTGACGGAGAGCAGTCGGGTGCCGGCCTGCCCGCCGCCGCCGTGCTCGTACGCAGCATTGATCTTGTCTGGACCGCCGCCGAAGCCGTTCGCGGGCGGGATGGAGACCAGCAGGTCACGCGGGATGGAGACCAGGTACGCCTCCCGCCGCCCGGCGGGCACGTGCACGATGAGGATGGTGTCCGAGCGCTGGTCCGGTTCGCTGCTGCCGGCGCGTCGGTCGGTGCCGATGAGCAGGTAGTTGAGCGGCCCGTCCAGGTCGGTCCGGTCGGTGCGGGCGTCGGCGTCGAGCAGCTGCTCCTTGGCCACCGTACGGTCGTACCGGTGGGTCAGCGTCTTGAGCCCGATCTGGGCGAGCCCGGCCAGCAGGACGAGGGCCAGACCGACGCCGAGCAGGAGGCGTGACCAGCGGGCGCGGCGGGGCGCGGCCGGGCGTGCCCGGTCCGCTGCGTTCCGGCCCCACCTGGACGTGACCGCCTCCCCGCAGCCGATACGTGAAACCTGCTCACGTCAGGCTACGGGCGGTAGCGAACCGGTCGTCGGGCTTTCCGCGACTTCGAACGACGCGGCCTGAGGCGACGCGGCCCGAGGCGGCGCCGCCTCAGGCGAGGCGGCCTGAAGCGACGCGGCGGCCGTCACTTGCGGCCGGAGATCACCTCGGGGTGGGTGAAGACGAACTCGGCGAGCTTGTCCTGCTTGACCGCCTGGAACATCTGCATTGTTTCCTCGTTCAACGCCTCACGGTTGTTGCCGTTGCCGTTGAAGCTGCCGTTGTTGGTCTTCAGCATGGTCAGCTCGTTCGCGGTGACCCCACGCATGGTGAAGATGAAGTTCTCGATCGGCACGCCGCCGGTGTCCAGGACGAACGCCTTGCCGGCCGCCTTGATCAGCTGGTTCAGCTTGGCCGGGTTGGTCAGCATGCCGCCGTCGGTGGCCTTGCGGGCCATCGCCTTGATCAGTTGCTGCTGGTTCTGCTGCCGGTCGTAGTCGCCGCCGGGGAGGCCGTAGCGCTGCCGGGCGTAGTCGAGGGCGGCCCAGCCCTCCATCTCCTGGCAGCCCTTCTTGTGCACGACGGGCGTCATCGTCTTGCCGGTCTTCTTGGCGTCCGCGTTCCACATGGGCTTGCCGTCGACGAACGACATGTGCTTCGACTTGACCTCGTAGCTGACGCAGATCTTCACGGTGCCCAGGGTGTCGATGACGTTCTTGAAGCCACCGAAGTTGATGATCGCCGCGCCGTCGAAGCTGATCCCGGTGAGCCGCTTGATCGTCTGCGCCATCAGCTGGGCGCCGCCCTCCCAGCCGCCGCCGTTGCGGGCGCCGGCCTGGAACGCGGCATTGATCTTGTCGGTGCCACCGGTGAAGCCGCTCTTCTTGAAGGGCGGGATCTGCGCCTCGGTGTCGCGGGGGATCGAGATCAGGTACGCCTGGTCGTGCGAGGCCGGGATGTGCAGGATGATGATGCTGTCCGAGCGGACGTCGTCGGCGGCCCAACGCTCGCGCGCGTCCACGCCGAGCAGCAGCATGTCGATCGGACCGTCGAGGCTCGCGCCGCCCTCCGCGTCGGTCTTGCCGGCATCACCGAGCAGGTTGCGTTGGGCGATGTCGCCGGTCGCCTGGCCGATCAGCACCTTGGTGCCGACGATGGCCACCCCGCTGCTGAGCATCAGCACCGCGCCGAAGATCACGGTCAGTCGGGCCCAGAGCGGATCCTTGCGGCGGGGCCGCTTCTTCGCCGGCCCCTTCCCGCCTGTCCGGCCGTTGCCGCCACCCGGCGGGCGACCGCCCGGACCACCGTTCGACGGGCCCGGCTGCACCGGTATGGACGCGGCGATCCGGCCGCTCGGCGCGGCGGATCCGGCGGACGAAGGGCGACGGCTGGCCTGAACCGGCATGCGTGCTCCAGCTCGTGATCAGGAGGGGGGCCGCCCCACTGTACGTACATCAATTCGACTTTGCGAGTTCATCTGGACTCAATTGGGACGACAGGTGCCGTCAACCGGGCGATCGTCCCCATTCGATGACCGTAAAGGCGAGGTCGGCTCGCTTCAGGGTGGACCGCGTCGCCGCCGACGCGGTCCACCCCTGCGCTCAGCCGCCGTCGGTGCTCTTCGGCGGGTTGGCCTTGACCCAGTCCGCCATGGTGTCCGCCGACATGGCCCGGTACATCGCCAGCGCCTTCTCCCGGTCGGACACCACCACCGACTCGCCGTTGATGGTGTCGCTGCCCGAGTTGGGGCTGGTCAGGAACGTGAGGTTCTGCCCACGCAGGTTGCGGAACTGCACCGCCATGTCCGTCACCGAGAAGCCCTGGTCGACGGTCACCGCGGCGGTCACCGACTTGAGGAAATCGTTGAGCTTCTTCGGGTTCGCCAGGGTGCCGGTGCTCGCCGCCTTGTCCATCAGCGCCCGGAGGAACTCCTGCTGGTGCCGCATCCGGGCGAAGTCGCCGTCCGGGAACTGCTTGCGCTGCCGGATCCAGTCCAGCGCCTCGGCGCCGTCCATGTGGTTGGTGCCCTTGGTGAACGTCCGGTACGGCTTGTGGATCGAGGTGATCGTCCGCTCCACCTTCAGGTCCACTCCGCCGAGGGCGTCGGTGACCTCCTTGAAACCACCGAAGTCGATCGCCATCACGTGGTCGATCCGGACGTCGGTGAAGCACTCCACGGTGCGGACCGCCAGCGGCAGGCCACCGAACGCGAACGCCGCGTTGATCTTCGCGCGCTGGCCGGAGCCGCAGTCCGCCCCGGCGCTCTGCGGGATCGGCACGTACAGGTCACGCGGGATGGAGACCAGGTACGCCGACTGGTGGTCGGCCGGGATGTGCATCACGATGACCGTGTCGGCCCGCCACTGGCTCTTGGTGTCGAC
This sequence comes from Micromonospora sp. NPDC005254, assembly GCF_042872525.1. Taxonomy (NCBI): domain Bacteria; kingdom Bacillati; phylum Actinomycetota; class Actinomycetes; order Micromonosporales; family Micromonosporaceae; genus Micromonospora; species Micromonospora sp. NPDC005254. The sequence continues at coordinate 589,707 of NZ_JBIAKM010000004.1, forward strand.
CGGCGCGTCCGGGTCCCGGGAGTCGCTGCCGACCAGCAGGATGTTCAACGCGCCGTCGACGGGCTTCGCCGGCCGACCGCCGGTGATCTCCGCGAACGGGTCCGTGCGGGCCAGGTCGTTGTTGAGGTTGCGTGCGTACAGCCAGGCGCCCAGGCCGCCGAGCAGCGCCAGCACCAGCACCGCGATCCCGGCCACCAGGCCGATCCGTCCCCAGCGCGGCCGGGGGCCACGCCGTCCCGGCCCGCCGGGCCCACCGGGCCCGCCCGGTCCCGTCGGCCCCGCCGGGCCGCCCGGACCGGGCTGCTGCTCGTCGTACGGCGGGTACCAGCGCGCCTCGGCGGGACGCGCGCGTCCGGAGGCGCCCCGGTCGGGGCTGGGCACCGAGGCGCGCCCGGCGCTGCGGTGCAGGTGCGGGTGAGGAACGCCGGCAGAGGTCGCTGACATGTAACTCAGGGTACGTAGCGGGAGCCACTACCGCCCTCAGGCGACACTCAGCTCGCGGTGCTCCGCCGTGAGCTGGTTACCCTAGCCGCGCCCGGAAATACTCGATCGTGCGTCGCAGGCCGTCTTCGGGCGTCACGGTCGGCTCGTATCCGAGCAGTTCACGGGCGAGGGTCAGATCGGGGCGGCGCATCTCCGGGTCGTCCGAGCTGCGGGTGATGTACGTCACCTGCGAGCTGCTGTCGGAGAGCGACACGATCAACTCGGCGAGTTGACGCATGGACATCTCGTGCTCGGTGCCGCAGTTGACCGGGCCGGTCTCGGTCGAGTCGAGCAGCAGCAGGATGCCCCGCACCAGGTCCTCGACGAAGCAGATCGACCGGGTCTGGTTGCCGGTGCCGTGCACGGTGATCGGCTCGCCGCGCAGCGCCTGGGAGATGAAGGTGGGGATGGCCCGGCCGTCGTCCGGGCGCATCCGCGGGCCGTACGTGTTGAAGATCCGGACGATCGCCGCGTCCAGCCCGCGGTAGCGGTGGTACGCCATCGTGGCCGCCTCGGAGAAGCGCTTCGCCTCGTCGTAGACGCTGCGGACGCCGATGGGGTTGACGTTGCCCCAGTAGGTCTCGCGCTGCGGGTGCTCCTTCGGATCCCCGTACGCCTCGGAGGTGGAGGCCATCAGGAACCGGGCGCCGTCGGCGACCGCGCGCTCCAGCAGGTGCAGGGTGCCCACCGAGCCGACCCGGAGGATCTCCACGGGCAGTTGCGCGAAGTCGGTGGGGCTGGCCGGCGAGGCCATGTGCAGGATCGCGTCGAACCGCTCGGCCATTGCCGGGTGGTGCGTCGGCAGGCCGTCGGAGAGGTCCGCCTCGACCAGGGTGAAGGTTGGCCGGTCGAGCAGGTGGGCGACGTTCTCCTTGGAGCCGGTGACGAAGTTGTCCAGCGCCACCACCGTGCAGCCCCGGGCGATCAGGGAGTCGACCAGGTGCGACGGGACGAAACCGGCGCCGCCGGTGACGAGAACGCGGTGACCGGAACCGAAGCGCTCAGCAACCTTCATGCCGGTCAGCCTACCGACCCCTGTTTACCGCAAGAGGCCCCCTGTTGACGCGTGGCGTCAACAGGGGGCCCGTGCCGCGGGTCAGTGGGCGCCCGAACCGGTGAGGGCGCGCACCTCCAGCTCCGCGTACTTCGCCTCGTCGTTCTCCTTCGAGATGAGGGTGCCGATCCACCCGCACAGGAAGCCGAACGGGATGGAGAGGATGCCCGGGTTGGACAGCGGGAACCACTGCCAGTCGTGGTCCGGGAACATCGACGTCGCCGCGCCCGAGACCACCGGCGAGAAGAACACCAGCAGCACGGCCGAGAGCAGACCGCCGTAGATCGCCCACACCGCGCCGGAGGTGTTGAACCGCCGCCAGAACAGGCTGTAGAGGATCGCCGGCAGGTTGCCCGAGGCGGCGACCGCGAAGGCCAGCGCCACGAGGAACGCCACGTTGAGGTTCTGCGCGTAGATCGACAGGAGGATGGAGATCGCGCCGATCACCAGGGCGGAGATCCGGGCGACCCGTACCTCCTGGCGCTCCGACGTCTCGCCCTTCTTCAGGACGTTCGCGTAGAAGTCGTGCGCCAGGCTGGACGAGGAGGCCAGGGTCAACCCGGCGACCACCGCCAGGATGGTGGCGAAGGCGACCGCCGCGATGATCGCGAGCAGGGCCGCTCCACCGAGGTCGCCGCCGAAGAAGTCGATGCCGAGCGCCTCGGCCAGCTGCGGCGCGGCGGTGTTGCCGGCCTTGTCCTGCGCGGTGATCGCCTTGCTGCCCACCAGCGCCGCCGCACCGAAGCCGAGGGCCAGGGTGAGCAGGTAGAAGGTGCCGATGATGCCGATGGCCCAGAGCACGCTCTTGCGGGCCGCCTTGGCGGTCGGCACGGTGTAGAAGCGGATCAGGATGTGCGGCAGGCCGGCCGTGCCGAGCACCAGCGCGATGCCGAGCGACAGCAGGTCGACCTTGTTGTAGAAGGTCTGTGTCGCGTTACCCGCCACCTCGACGCCGTAGCGCAACCCCGGTTCGAGGAACGCGCTGCCCTTGCCCGAGGACGCGGCGGCGTCGCCGAGCAGCGACGACAGGTTGAACTTGTACTTCGCCAGCACCAGGATGGTCATCAGCAGCGCGCCGGTCATCAGCAGGAACGCCTTGACGATCTGCACGTACGTGGTGCCCTTCATGCCACCCACGGTCACGTAGATGATCATCAGAGCGCCGACCATGATGATGGTCGCCACCTTGGCGGTGGCCGCGTCCATGCCGAGGAAGGTCGTTCCCGGCTTGATGCCGAGCAGCAGCGCGACCAGCGCGCCGGCGCCCACCATCTGGGCCAGCAGGTAGAAGATCGACACCGTGATGGTGGAGACCGCCGCCGCCGTCCGCACCGGACGCTGACGCATCCGGAAGGCCAGCACGTCGGCCATCGTGTACCGGCCGGAGTTGCGCAGCAGTTCGGCGACCAGCAGGAGCGCCACCAGCCAGGCGACCAGGAAGCCGATCGAGTAGAGGAAGCCGTCGTAGCCGTAGAGGGCGATGATGCCGGCGATGCCGAGGAACGAGGCGGCGGACATGTAGTCGCCGCCGATCGCCATGCCGTTCTGGAAGCCGGAGAAGGAACGACCGCCCGCGTAGAAGTCGGTCGCCGTCTTCGTCTGCCGGCTGGCCCAGATGGTGATGCCCAGGGTCACCGCCACGAACACCAGGAACAGCGTGATCGTCAGGTTGCGGGCCGTGTGGTTGCCGGCCTCGGCCGCGAGGAGCGGATTAGCCGCGAGGACCGTCTTCATGGGTCACCTCCCCGATCTCGGCACGGATCCGGTCGGCGACCGGGTCGATCTTCCGGTCCGCGTACCGGGAGTAGAGCCAGGCGATCACGAACGTGGAGACGAACTGGAGCAGGCCGAAGACCAGCGCGACATTGATGTTGCTGCCGAACAGCTTCGTGCCCATGAAGTCCCGGGCGTACGCGGAGAGAATGACGTAGAGCGCATACCACAGGAAGAACGCGACGGTCATCGGGAAGACGAAGCCGCGTAGCGCGCGGCGCAGCCCGGCGAACTCGTCCGACCGTTGCACGGCCAGGTACTTGTCCGGCTGGGAAGCGGTCGGCGCGGGTGTGTCCGTGGACATCTGTGGATCACCACCTTCACAGGCGTCGGGGGTAGTTTCGCGCACCGTAGAGAGCAGGCTCCCCGACGGGGAAGGCCGAGATCGACCCTGGTCGTCGAGTGCGCCGAGCGGTTGGCTGGCTGCGCCGAGTGACCCAGGTCACTCCGGTGACCGGTCGGTCCGGACGGGCCGCCCAGGTCAGCCCGGCAGCTCGTGGTAGCGCCCCCGGTAGTGCAGCAGCGGCGTGGCCTCCTCGGCCAGGTCGACCACCTCGATGGTGGCCTCCACCAGCAGACCCCAGCCGTACTCCCGGGCGGTGTCCAGGCGGCAGCCCACCCAGCCGCCGGCGTCGGTCGGCACCGGCCCGTAGGGCGTGTCGGTCCACGTGCCGGTGGCGAACAGCCCACCCGGGGCGGGAAAGAGGCCGGCGAACCGGTCGGCGAGCTGGCGGTGCGCCGGGCCGAGCGGCGCGACCGCGAACCGGCCCGCCTCCTCGACAGCGGCCCAGAGGTCGGACTCCGCGTCGATCAACCCGAGCAGCCGGTCCGGCTCCCCCTCGGCGACCAGGGTGGACGAGACGGTCAGGCCCGCCGGGCCGGGCGCCGTCCAGAGGGTCACCGGCGCGGCGAGCCGGCCCCGCAGCCGGCGGACCGGCGACCGCTGCCCGGTCGGCACCGCGAACGGGTCGGTGTGGTGGATCTCGGCACCCGGCTCATGATTCACGTGAAACATTGTGCCGCCCCGGCCCCGCGCCCAACCCAGGAAGCGCTCGTGCAGGTCGGCGGGTCGCCCGTTGAGCCGGGCGAGCTGATCGCCCGCCTCCACCATCAGGGTGCCCAGGTAGACCAGCAGCGCGGTGCGGTCGTGCCGGTAGTCGGCGAGCAGCGCCAGCCGCGCCGGCTGACACGGCCAGGGCGCGCCGCAGCCCCGACACCGCCACAGCGGCCGCATCGGCACGTGCGGCCGGCTCACCACGGCCCTCCGTTCGCCAGTACCGGCAGCACCCGCCGGCCTTCGCGCGCTCTGGGCGGAGGGCGGCTCGCTGTGGTGTCCGGCGTCCGGGCGCGACATGCCGCGCCCCGGCCCGCGCCGTCCCGGGCGCCGCCCGTCGGCCGCGCGCCCGCCGGTGGCCGACCCGGCACGGCCGTCGACACCGCGGCCTTCCTCCTGAGGTACGACCACCGCGCCCCGTTCCCACCGAGGACTGACCCGATCATGAGCGATCCCCTCCCAGTCGACGAGGGCCGCCCCGATCGGGGGATGACCGGGGCGGCCCGACGCAGGACCGACCGCCGGGACGTCGCCTCCACCGGCCGGGCCGCGCGTTCTCCACCCTGGACTCCCGGCTGTGGGCAGGGGAGGATTCCAGGGCTTACTACGCAGCGCGGTCACGTACTTACCGGGAAGGTAAGGATGAACATCGAGATGTGGGTACGGGCGTTGAAGGCCGCCCGGGCGGGTGCCGAGGTTTCCCAGGAAGCACTGGCGACCGTGATCAGGTGGAGTCCGTCCACGGTGGCCGCCATCGAGACCGGCCGACGCCGGCCGACCATGGAGTTCGCGGTCGCCGCGGACGACGCTCTCGCCACCGGCGGCCTCCTCGCCGAACTCCTCAGGGCCGCCGACCGACAGAGGCTGCCGAGTTGGTTCGTTCCGTGGCGCCACCACGAGGAGGAGGCGATCCGGCTGTGTGAATTCGAGCCGTGCCTGATTCCTGGCCTGCTCCAGACCGAGGCCTATGCCCGAGCGGTGATCTCGGCCGGTGGCCTGAACCCGGTCAACGTGGTGAACGACCTGGTCGCGGTCCGGTTGGATCGGCAGCAGTTGTGGCAGCGCGCAGAGCCGCCCCAGTGCGTGTTTGTCCTGGACGAGATCGCCCTACGACGCCCGGTGGGTGGGCCGGCGGCACTGGACGCTCAGCTCGGTCGCCTGTTGGAACTCGCCGTCCTGCCCAGCGTCAGGTTGCACGTGGTGCCGCTCGATATCGGGGCGCACGTCGGCCTGACCGGTGGATTTCTGCTCGCTGAACTGCCCGATGGAGAACGGGTCACCTACGTGGAGGACGTCGCTCGTGGACACGTCATTGACGACCCGGACGTCGTTCGTCTGATTGGTCGGAAATGGGATAGCCTGCTCGGCGAGGCGCTGTCCGCTGGCGCTTCGCTGGATCTGATCCGGAAGCTGAAGGTGACGCCATGACCGTTGCTCAACCGCTTTGGCGGACGTCGACCAGATCCGGCGACACCGGTGGTGCCTGCGTCGAGGTGGCGGACAATCTGCCCGGAGTCGTGCTGGTCCGGGACAGCAAGGATCGCTCCGGTCCGGCGCTCACCTTCGCTCCGGCCGCCTGGCGTGACTTCGTCGCCCAGGCCGCCCAGAGGGCCCACGGCACCGGTCGAAACGCCGGTTAACGACGCGGGGTGACCGTGGCCAGCAGTTCCGGCTGACGGCGGTCCAGCACGTCACCGGCCAGGTACGCGCCCAGCAGCGCCGCCCCCAGCCCGTACGCCGCGCCGACCGGGAGGGCCAGCCAGAGCCAGGCGTCGCCGAGCAGCGCGGCGGCCACCACCATCGGCACCGCGACCACCGCCGTGGTGATCATGGACAGCAGGGTGAGCAGGCCCTTCGCCACGCCCGCGCCACTGTTCATCGCGAACGGGTTGCTCGTCTCCGGCAGCGCGTACGCCGCGAGCACCGACACGAAACTGTTCACCGCCAACCCGACACCGTAGGTGGCGGCCAGGCTGCCCACCATCAGCCCGATCCATGCCGGTCGAGCGAGCAGCGCCGACAGCACCACCGCGACGACCGCCAGCATCGGCAGGACGTACAGCGAGAACGCGGTCATCCGCGCGCGCAGCTCGACCCGGCCGGGCACGCCCGCCACGACGTTCGCCGCGTACGCGTTGCCGTCGAAGCCGAACTGGTTGGCCAGGGTGACCGACGCGAGCACGCCGACGAAGAGCAGCGAGATGGTGACCACGACCGGCGAGCTGTCGCTGGTGGCCGCCGTGAACCCCGCGCCGTCCTCGGCCGCGAAGTCCCCGCCCGTGACATTGATCAACACGGGTACGAAGATGCCGACCACCGCGATCGTGATCAGGCTGGCCCGGCGACGGGCGTCCCGCCACCAGTAACGGGCCTCCCGGGCGACCAGCGCGCCGAACCGGTCCCGTCGGGCCCAGCCCGCGGCCCGGGGAAACAGTTGGGCGACCGCCCCACCGGTGACGCCGCGCTGGGCGGGGGCCTTGCCGGTGCTCGCCGTGCCCACCATCGCCGACTCCAGCGAGCGGGACCACCAGGCCAGCAGGGCGACGATCGCCGCCACCGTGATCAGCAGCTTGAGCGGGGCGGCCCACACCCGTCCCTGCGCCACGTCGATGCCGGCGGTCCAGGGTGCCCCGAACGGCGTCCACCCGAGCACCGTCGCGGCACCGGTCAGCCGGGTCCAGTCCGTCTCGCGCAGCGCCGCCAGGCCGAAGACCTGCAACGGACCGAGCAGCGCGGCGGCCACCGCCAGCAGCACGGCCGCCAGATCCCGCACCCGGCGGGACCGCAACATACTGGCGAATGCGCTGGTCACCGCCCGGCTGGCGGCCACGCAGAGCAACAACCCGGCGAGTACGCCGACCAGGGCCACCAGGCCGGCGGACCAGCCGCCCAACGCCCAGGCGGTCAGCACCAGCCCCAGCACGGCGACCGACATCGCCAGCACCGGCACGCTGACCAGCGCGGCGGCGAACAGGCCGGTGACCAGCGTGCGGCGCGGCAGCGGCAGCAGCGCGAACCGGGCCGGGTCCAGGGTCTCGTCCACGCCGAAGAAGACCAGGGGCAGCAGCAGCCAACCGAGCACCAGCAGGCCACCGCCGGCGGCCGCGACCAACACCGCGTACCTGCCGTTGCCGGCCAGGCCCGGCGCGGCGAAGAGGAAGAAGGCGCTGGCCGCGAACCACAGCCCGACCAGCGCGCCACCGATGAACAGCGCGATCCGCCAGCCCTGACCCCGGAAGTTGTTGCCCATCACCCGCAGCTTGAGCCGCACGAAGTGCCGGGCGGAGACCGTCCGCGCCGGACCGGCGGGCGCGGCGGCGACGTTCACCGGGAGAGCCATGACAGCTCGTCACCGGTCGCGGTGCGCCCGCCGACCACCTCGACGAAGACCTGCTCCAGCGACCGGCCGCCGCGGACGTCAGCGATCGTGCCGACCCGCTTGATGGCCCCCTGGGCGAGGATCGCCACGTGCGAGCACAGCCGCTCGACGACCTCCATCACGTGACTGGAGAAGATCACCGTGCCACCGCCGGCCGCGTACCGGGTGAGGATGTCGCGGATCAGCGCCGCCGACACCGGGTCGACCGCCTCGAACGGCTCGTCCAGCACCAGCACCCGGGGGCCGTGCAGCAGCGCGCAGGCCAGGCCGATCTTCTTCTTCATGCCCGCCGAGTAGTCCACCACCAGCGTCCGGCCGGCGTCGCCGAGCGCCAGCACGTCGAGCAGCTCGGCGGCCCGCTGGTCGACCACGGCCGGGTCCATCCCCCGCAGCAGTCCGTGGTACGCCAGCAGCTCCGCACCGGTCAGCCGGTCGAACAGCCGTACCCCGTCGGGCATCACGCCGAGCAGCCGCTTGGCCGCGACCGGATCGCGCCAGACGTCCTGGCCGAGCACCCACGCCGAACCGGCGTCCGGCCGCAACAGCCCGACCGCCATCGACAGGGTGGTGGTCTTGCCGGCGCCGTTCGGGCCGAGCAGACCGTAGAAGGAGCCGGCCGGTACGTCCAGATCGACGCCCGCCACCGCGATCGTGCCGTCGAACCGCTTCGCCAGGCCACGCAGCGCGAGCGCGGGGTGCTCACCAGTCATGGGCCCGACGTTATCCGTCGATCGCCAGTTCCGCCGTCCAGCGGCGGATGGACCCGGGGTCATCCCCGAGTCGGAGTTCGTAGCCTTACAGCGCCGCCACCCCGCCCCGGTGAGCGTTGCCGTCGCCATATCGCCGAGGTGGGGCTGTGCAGACGTCCGGATGCCCCCACATCGCCGATCTGGAATCAGCTACGCGCGCTGCCTCACAGGCGCAACGCTTCGGGGGTGTGCAGGCGCAGCATGGTGGCGGCGACGTCGGCCGGCGCCCGTCGGCGGGTCGCCATGGACACCGCGACCATCACGGTGAACGCCAGCGGCACCGTCCAGGCGGCCGGCTGCGCGGTGAGCGTGGCGGGCCAGCCCGACAGCGGCGGGCCGAGCACGGTGACCAGCACCGCTCCGATCGCCGCCCCACCGCCGGCCAGCACACCGGCGGCGGCGCCCAGGTCGGTCAGCCCTCGCCACCAGATGCCGAGCACCAGCAGCGGGCAGAAGCTCGACGCGGCGACCGCGAAGGCCAACCCGACCACCTGGGACACGTCCAGCCCGGAGACGTGCAGGGCCAGCGCCGTCGGCACGCCCCCGGCGATGATGGTGGCCAGCCGGAAGCCGCGCACCGAGCCCCGGCCGAGCACGTCCGTCGAGATCACCCCGGCGACGCTGGTCAGCAGCCCCGACGAGGTGGAGAGGAAAGCCGCGAACGCTCCCGCCGCGACCAGCGCGGCGAGCAGCCGCCCGACCAGCCCGTCACCGAGGGCCGCGCCGGGCAGCAACACCACCACCGCGTCGGTCTGCCCGCTGACGAGCAGCTGCGGTGTGTAGATCCGGCCCAGCACCCCGTACAGGGTGGGCAGCAGGTAGAAGGCACCGACCAGGGCCAGGACCACAAGCGTCGTCCGCCGCGCCGCCGCGCCGTCGGGGTTGGTGTAGAAGCGGACCAGCACATGCGGCAGGCCCATCGTGCCGAGGAACGTGGCCAGGATCAGGGAGTACGTCCCGAACAGGCCCCGGTCGTCGTCGCCGGCGGCGCTGGGCAGCAACCAGTCCCCCGCGTCGGTGGCCACCCCGGACACCTCCGGCACCGGGTCACCGGCGGCGAAGGTCAGCTCGTCGCCGGGGCGTACCTCTCGGATGTCGCCGTCGGCCAGGGTGAGGGTCGCGCGGTGCTCGACCACGACTGTGGTCGCGGCCCGGAACGTCGGCCCGTCGGGCGGCGTCACCGCCGGGCGGCCGTCGGCCTGCCACTGCAACGCCAGGAAGATCACCGGTACGGCGAGAGCGGTCAACTTGAGCCAGTACTGGAACGCCTGGACGAAGGTGATCGCCCGCATCCCGCCGAGCGCCACGTTCGCGGTGACCACGGCGGCCACCAGAAGGGCGCCCACGGGGTACGGGGAGCCGGCCACCGTGGCCAGGGTGAGCCCGGCGCCCTGCAACTGCGGCACCAGGTAGAGCCAACCGATGAAGATCACGAAAGCCGTGGCGAGGATGCGCAGACGACGGGACCCCAGCCGCAGCTCGCAGAAGTCGGGCAGCGTGAACGCGCCGGAGCGGCGCAGCGGCGCGGCCACGAACAGCAGCAGGGCCAGGTAGCCGGCGGCGAACCCGACCGGATACCAGAGGACGTCCACGCCGTACTTGAGGACGAGGCCGGCGATGCCGAGGAAGCTCGCGGCCGACAGGTACTCCCCGCCGATGGCGGCGGCGTTCCAGGTCGGACTGATCGCCCGGGACGCGACCAGGAAGTCGGAAGTGGTCCGTGCCAGCCGCAGCCCGTAGAAGCCGATCCCGACGGTGACCAGCGTGACCGCGACGATGGCCGGAACCACGTAGTCGTTGCCCACGTCAGCGCTCCGGCCGCTGCACCAGGTCGGTGAAGTCCTGCTCGTTGCGCTCGGCCAGCCGCACGTACGCCCAACCCACCGCGATCAGGAACGGGAACGAGACCAAGCCGAGCAGCAGCCAGGGCAGGTTGACGCCGGCCACGGTGGTCCGGCCGAGCGACGGTGCGATGGCGAACAGCCAGGGCAGCCCGCCCAGCCCGATGACGACCACCAGCGACAGCCGCAACGCCAGCGCGAGCTGGGCACGGACCAGGCCGCGAACCAGCGCCTCGCCGACCTGGGTCTGCTGGGCCAACTCGGCGCGGGTCCGCTCGGAGCGGGTGTCCCGCCGGGTGATGTCGGCCAACACGATCCGGGCCCGCCGGGGCGGCGGTACCGCACCGCCCGACCCCACGTCAGACAGTTGCTCGGCCACCCCGGCAGTCTTGCCCGCCCAGCGCGATTGTCAAGCGTTCGCGCTCACCAGCGCAGCTGAGCGGCACAGTTCGCCGCGCTGCTGGTCACCTGGGTCGCGTCCAGGACGGACCGGGCCCGTTCCCGGCCGAGGTTCGTCGCCCAGAAGCCGTCCTCGGGCAGCTCGAAGGCGATCCCCCGAAGCGCGCACGTCCGCATCGGCTCGGGCAGCCGGGCCAGGGCCGGTACGGCATCGGCCGACAGCCCGGAGAGGTAGGTGAGGTCGAGGCGGCCGGTTTCGAGGTACCTGTCGACGTTCCGGTCCGCGATCAGTCGGTCCGGGTTGACCAGGGCCAACCCCAGCAGCGCCAGCACCGCGGTGCCGATCACCAGTCGGGGCAACCAGTCGGCCCGTAGCCGCGCCACCGCCACGCCGACCAGGACGAAGAGCACTCCGAGCGACAGCTCGACGGTCGCCACGAAGAGCCGCAGCCGGGTGGCGCCGTACGCGTCGGCATAGACCTGCATGCGGTAGAGCGACGAGGCGACGACGACCAGGCTGAGTGCCGTGAGCACACCGAGCAGCACCCGGACCAGCAGCCGGTCGGCACCGGTGGCCTTCGGTGCCCGGCGGGCCGCGACGGCGATCACCAGCAGGGTGAGCGCGGTGACGGCGAGCAGTTGCCAGAACCCGCTTCGGGCGTACTCGGCGTAGGTGAGGCCGGCCGTACGCAACACGTGCCCCGCGCCTCCGAAGAACACGGTCAACTGCACCAGTACGAAGGCGGCGAACAGGGCGTCGAGCAGCACCAGCGGCAGGGCCCACTCCAGCCGGTGCACCGGCCGGCCCGGCTTCGCCCGCAGACTGTCCAGGTCGGGCGGCCGGCTGACCAGGTACGCGCCGCCGAGCAGGCCCAGGCCGATCAGCCCGAGGCGTACCACCCAGCCGACCACACCGCCCGGCGAGATGTCCGGCAGGAGGCCCGCCAGCAGATCGGCGAAGACCGCGTCGGCGGAGGAGAACAGCAGACCGAACAGCGTCAGCAGACCGACCGAGATCGCCAGGCTGGTCACGATCCGCCCGATCCCGGGCCCGGACGAGCGGGTGCGGTGCAGCCCGCGTACCGCCCAGGGGAGCGCTCGGACCGTCGCGGCCGGCGGCAGCGTCACGGCCAGCAGCATCCCGAACGGGGTCCGGCCACCGGTCACCGCGAGCGTCGCGGTCACCGCGGCGGCGAGCAGGCAGAGCACGAAGAGCCAACCGGCGGCCCGGACCGTGCCGACGGCGATCAGCGCGACCGTCGCGGCAGCCCAGGCGACCTGCGCCGCCCGCCCCGGTGCCCCCGTGGCACCGGGACGGACGGTGGTCGCGGCCGCTGGCGAAGCCGCCGCCGGGGTCGGACCCGGCACGGCGGTTGGACTCGGTGCAGCGGTTGGACCCGGTGCAGCGGTTGGAGCCGGCACGGCGGTTGCAGCCGGTGCAGCGGTTGGCGTGGCGGCGGTGGGAGTCGGCGCAGCCGTCGCGGCTGCCGCAGCCGTCGCGGCTGGCGGGGCCGGCGTGGCCGCCGGTGGCCGCGCGGCGCTGGTGGCGGCCGTCGTGGCGGCGTCCGGAGTCGACGCGAGGGTGGTGGCTCCCGCAGTTGCGGCTGGCGTGCCGGCGGAGGTCGACTCGGCGGTGGCCGCAGCGGGCGCAGTGGTCAGCGGCGGCGCGCCCGGTGCGCTGGGCGGCAGTCCCGGTCGGGGATCCGGTGCAGGGGACGCGGCGCGTTCGGTCAGGTCGGTTGCGGCGGACGGCGTGCCGGACCGGACGACGACTTTGGCGGTGGCGAGCGCGGCGGTGGCCGCCAATGCGGCGACCAGCCAGCCCAGTCCGGGCCGGACCACAGTCAGCACCGAGGCGCCGACGACCGCCGCCGCCGTCAACACGCCCAGGAGCAGCGGATGGGCGGTGCCGGTCGGCCCCGGCCAGCACCGCGCGAGCAGCGACGGTGGCCGTGGTCGGACGGGCTGGGCCGGCCAGGGTTGCGGTGGCCAGGGTTGGGGCCGGCCGGCCGTCGACGGGGGCGTCGGCCCGGGGCCGGCCCAGGCCTGGCCGGGCTGGGCGGCCTGGCCGGGCTGAGCGGGCTGGCCGGGCTGGGAGGCCTGGGCGGGCGGGGTGGGCTGCGGTCCGGTCGGTCCGGTCGGTCCGGTGGCCGGTGCGGACGTGCTGCCGGGGCTGGTCATGCGGCCTCTTCTCGGTGTGGCCCGTTGCTCGGGATGGTGACCCGGATGCGGCAACCGGGCTGGGAGTTTCTGGCGGCTCCGGCCGGGTCGAGGACCCCGATCTGACCGCCGTGCAGTTCGACGACCCAGCGGGCGATGGCCAGGCCCAGGCCGGTCCCACCGCCGGCCGCCCGGTCGCCGCGGGTGAACCGCTCGAACACCCGGGAACGCTCGGCCGTTGGAATGCCCTGCCCCTCGTCGCTCACCTCGACGTGGAGTTGGCCGGCGTGTTCCTCGGCGCTCACCCGCACGGTGCCGCCGGGTGGGCTGTGCCGCGCCGCGTTGTCCAGCAGGTTCGCGAACACCTGGTGCAGCCGCCACGGGTCCGCGCGCACGGTCAGCGGCACCGCCAACTCGCGGAGTCGGAAGTCCACGTCGAGCCCCGCCCCGGCGGCGCTGGCGGTGGCGTGCTCCACCGCCTCGTCCAGGAAGTCCCCCACGTCGATGCGGACCCGGCGCAGCGGCACCACCCCGGCGTCGAGACGGGACAGGTCGAGCAGGTCGGCGACGAGATGGCCGAGCCGTTCGGTCTGGGACAGCGCCGCGCGCAGGGCCGCCGGCTCCGGCTCGGCCACCCCGTCCACCATGTTCTCCAGTACGCCCTGCAAGGCGGTGATCGGCGTACGCAGCTCGTGGGAGACGTTGGCGATCAGCTCGCGTCGGCGCTGGTCCGCCGCGTGCAGGTCCTCGGCCATCTTGTTGAACGCCTGGGCCAGCTCACCCACCTCGTCGCGGGAGGTGGCGCGCACCCGACGGGTGTAGTCGCCGCGGGCCATCGCCCCGGCGGCCGCCGTCATCTCGCGCAGCGGCGAGGTCATCCCGTGGGCGAGCACCTGCGAGGTGACCAGCGCGATGCAGATGACGGTGATCGACGTGCCCGGCGGGAGCCAGCCGATGCCGTACCAGAAGTAGCCGATGGCCACCGCCCAGGAGGCGACCAGCAGGACGCCGAGCTTCATCTTGATCGAGCGGACCGGGTCCAGCGGGCGAGGCAGCGCCCGGTCCAGCCAGTCCACCACTCGGTGGTTGGTCACGCGGGCACCTCCAGGGCGTACCCGACGCCGTGCACGGTCCGGATGAGATCGGCGCCGAGCTTGCGCCGCAGGGCCTTGACGTGGCTGTCCACGGTGCGGGTGCCGGTGCCTTCGGCCCAGCCCCACACGTCGGCGAGCAGCCGCTCCCGGGGAAGCACGGTGCGGGGCCGACCGGCGAGGTGGATCAGGAGGTCGAACTCGGTCGGTGTGAGGTGCACGTCCGCGCCGGAGCGCCGAACCCGCCGCTCGGCCTCGTTGATTTCGATGTCGCCGAGCCGGATGGCGGGTGCCGCGGGGGTCGCGGCCCGTTCCATCCGGCGCAGCAGCACGTGTACGCGGGCGGCCAGCTCGCGCATCGAGAACGGCTTGGTGAGGTAGTCGTCCGCGCCGACCGCGAGCCCGACCAGCAAATCGGTCTCGTCGTCGCGGGCGGTGAGCATCAGCACCGGCACCGGCCGGACGGCCTGGATCCGCCGGCACACCTCCAGGCCGTCGAAGCCGGGCAGCATCACGTCGAGGACGACGAGGTCCGGCTGGCCGGTCCGGAACCGCTCGACCGCGCTGGGGCCGTCCGTGGCGATCTCCACGGCGAAACCCTCGGCGCGGAGTCGGGCGGCGACCGACTCGGCGATGGTGCGTTCGTCCTCGACGACCAGGACCCGGCGTTCCTTCATGGGGTCTGACTGTAGGGAGCCACCGTGGAGATCAGTGGGTGGCATTGTGAATAACCTGTGGAGAACGGTTCACCCCTGTGGATAACCCGAGGGCCATGACAGGTGGCCTCGGCGAACCCCCGAGCCTCGTTGTGGACGACCGAGCGAGCCGTCGGGGTGGCCCGTGCGCCGGTTACTCCAGGCCGACGCGTACCGGGCGGGCCGAGGCGGAGCCGAGCCAGGTGTGCGGATTGCCGTACCAGCACCAGCCCAGCTTCGGGGCGCCCTGGCTGATCCACAGGGCGGGCACCCGCTTGTCACCGCACCGGGAGCCGACCAGCGAGAAGCACCTGTTGCTGGCCAGCGCCTCCGGATGAAGCGTGATGAAGGCGAGCCCCTCGTCGATGGTGAGCGGCAGCCGATCCTGGGCGGTCATGCCCTCCATCGCCGCGGCCGGGGCGAGGTTGCGGAACTCCTCGCCCCGGTCGACGTCGAAGAGCAGGTACGCCGGCCCGGCGGGCACCTCCAGCTCCTTGATCGGGTCGAAGCGCGGCAGGTCGCCCTCGGCGTAGTGCCGGTCGAGGAAGCCGGGCTTGCGCTTGCCGGCCAGGGTGGTGAGTGCGAGCCGGGGCTCCACCCCGACCAGGTCCCGCGTGACGACCAGCAGGAACGGCACCCGGGCGTCGGTGGGCGCGGGCAGGCCGGCGGCGCCGTCGACCGCGCGGGCCCGCAGCGGCGCGACCAGGTCACGGAAGGCGCTCTCGGGCATCCCGGCCAGGGCCGGATAGCCCAGTCGCACCAGGTGGTCGAGTTGGCGGTCGAACTCGGTCTCGGCGTCGAACGGAGTCTCGTGCACGGCGGCCTCCCGGTTGTCGTATCGGCTATCGTACAACGTACGGGAGGGCCGGGAGCTTTCCCGCCTCAGCGACTCCAGTCCTGCTTCGCCGCCCTGACCAGCTTGTCCTTCAGCTCCCGGGTGTGCCGTCGGCTCACCGGCAGCTCGGTGGAGTCGACCACCACCACGTACCCGGAGTTCACCAGGCGCAGCTCCGCGATCAACTTCAACTGCACCAGGTACGACCGGTGCACCCGGACGAAACCGGCGTCCGCCCACCGCTCGGCGAGCGTGGCCAGCGAAACCCGCACCAGGTGCGACCCCTCGGCGGTGTGCAGCCGGGCGTAATCGCCCTGCGCCTCCACCCAGCGCACCGCCGAGCGCGGCAGCATCCGGGTGGTGCCGGCCAACTCGATCGGGATGGTCGGGTCCTCCTCGGCCCGGGCCAGCGCCGCCGGATGCGACGGCACCACCCGCGAGCCGATCACCCGGCGCAGCGACTCGGCCAGCCGTTCGGCGCGTACCGGTTTGCGCACGTAGTCCGTGGCACCCAGGTCGAACGCGTCCACCGCCCCGTCGTCGTACGCGGTCACGAACACGATCGCCGGCGGCCGGGCGAACCGGCGCAGCACCCGGGCCAGCTCCATGCCGTCCAGGCCGGGCATCCGGATGTCCAGGAAGACCACGTCCACGTCACCGTCGCGTAGCAGCCGCAGCGCCTCGGTGGCGTCCCCGGCGGTGTGCAGGCGGGCCACCCGGGGGTCGGCCCGCAGGTGGTACGCCAACTCGTCGAGCGCGGGCGGCTCGTCGTCCACCGCCAGCACCCGCAGGAAGCCGGTGGTCACGAGCCGGCCCGTACGCCCGGGTGGAACTTCGGCACCCGCATGCTCACCCGGGTGCCCGAGCCCAGCCCGGTCTCGACGACCAGACCGAAGCGGTCCCCGAAGACCGACCGCAGTCGCTCGTCGACGTTGGAGAGGCCGACGTGCTGACCCGGGTCGTCCCCCGGGTCGCCGGTGCTGCGGGCCAGCTCGGCGATGCCGGCGGTAAGCGTGGTCGGATCCATTCCCACCCCGTCGTCCTCCACCGTGATGTGGCATTCGGCGCCCGCGTCCCGGGCCTCGATGCTCACCATGCCCGTGCCCGGCTTGCGGGACAACCCGTGCCGGACGGCGTTCTCCACCAGCGGCTGAAGGCAGAGGAACGGGAGCGTCACCGGCAGCACCTCCGGGGCGATCTGCAACCGCACCTGCAACCGGTCCCCGAACCGGGCCCGCTCGATCGTCAGGTACCGGTCGATCGACCGCAACTCCTCGGCCAGCGTGGTGAACTCGCCGTGTGCCCGGAACGAGTACCTGGTGAACTCCGCGAACTCCAGGATCAACTCCCGGGCCCGCTCCGGGTCGGTGCGGACGAACGAGCCGATCGCGGTCAACGCGTTGTAGATGAAGTGCGGGCTGATCTGCGCCCGCAACGCCCGGACCTCCGCTCTCGCCAGCCGCTCCCGTGACGAGTCCAGCTCGGCCAGGGCGAGCTGGTTGCCCGCCCAGTGCGCCGTCTCCAGGGTGGCCTGGACCAGTCCCGGCGCCGGCACGCCGTCGGCGATCGCCACCAGTGCGCCGACCACCCGGGCGTCCGCCCCGTGCAGGGGCGCGACCACCGCCCCGCGGATCGGGCAGTCGACCCGGTCGCACCGCAGGTCGGACTCCCCGAGCACCGTCGAGCGCCCGGTGGCCACCGAGCGTTGGGCCGCCGCGAGCAGTTGCTCACCGTGGTGCGTGCCGCGCCCGTCGAGGGCGAGCACCTCGTCGGCGTCGGTGAGCGCCAGCCCGACCGCGCCCACCAGGGCCCGCAGATGGCGTACGGCCTTCGTCGCGCCCGCCGCGCTCAGCCCCGCCCGCAACGGCTCGGCGGCCAGCCCGGCGGTGTGCAGCACCTCGTAGGTGGCCCGTTGGGTGGCGGTGGCGATGCCGCGCCGGGCGCGCAGCCGCAGCACCGCCAGCAGGGCCGCGGTGAGCGCGGTGACCAGCGAGACGACGCCGACGACGGCGGAGAGGTTGCCACCCACGCAGCGATCCTGACGGCTCGCGGCCCTCCGCGCTAGTACGCGCCCTTGCGGGCGAGCACCACCCCGACGGTGCGCCACAGGATGCTCAGGTCGTACGCCAGCGACCAGTTGTCGACGTAGTACAGGTCCAGCCGGACGGCCTCGTCCCAGGACAGGTCGGAGCGGCCGGAGACCTGCCAGAGACCGGTCATGCCGGGGCGGACCAGCAGGCGACGCCGCACGTCGCCCAGGAAGTCGCCGTCGTCGGCCGGCAGCGGGCGGGGCCCGACCAGCGACATCTCACCCCAGAGCACGTTGATCAACTGCGGCAGCTCGTCCAGCGACGAGGCCCGCAGGAAGCGACCCACCGGGAAGACCCGGGGATCCTGCTTCATCTTGAACAGCATGCCGTCGGTCTCGTTCTGGTCGGTGAGGCTGGCCAGCCGGTCCTCGGCGTCGACGTACATGGTCCGGAACTTCCACACCCGGAAGGTGCGCCCCTCGTGCCCCACCCGGGGCTGGCGGAAGAACACCGGCCCGGGGTCGGAGATGCGGATCGCCACGGCGATGGCGACGAAGAGGGGGATCAACAGCAGCAGGCCCAGGCCGGCGGCGACCCGGTCCATCAGGTTCTTGGCCAGCAGCGCCGGCCCGGAGAGGGTCGGCTCCTCGACGTGCAGCAGCGGCAGACCCTCGATCGGCCGGATGTGCACCCGAGGGCCGGCGATGTCGGTCAACTGCGGTGCGACCACCAGGTCGACGCCGGAGCCCTCCAACTGCCAGGCCAGCCGGCGCAGTTCGCCCGGCTCGGCGCTGGCCGACCCGCAGACGGCGATGGTGTCCCCACCGACCTCGCGGACCAGGGCGAGGACGTCGCGGCCGGCGTGCACCGGCACCGGGGTCGGCACCCCGCGGGCCGCCGCGTACCCGTCGGTGATGTGGATCGCGACCGGGACCAGCCCGGCGTTCGGGCTGCGGGTGACCGCCGCGTAGACCTCCAGGCACTCCGGCAGGGTGCCGACCAGCACCATCCGGTGTGCCGCCTGGCCGGCCCGCCGGCGGATGTAGTGCAGCGCCCAGCGGGCGACGAAGCGGCCCCACAGGATCAGCAGGAGCGCCCCGAGCAGTGCCGTGCCGACCGTCCAGCGAGACAGCGCGGTCTTGGTGGCGAACGCGAGGAAGGAGACGCTGGCCGCGACCGTGACGGCGGCCCGGATGACCCGCTTGAACTCGTCCGGCCCGAGCCCCAGATAGCGCCGGTCGTACGCCCGGTTGCTCCAGAGGATGACCACCCAGCCGAGCGGCAACAGCAGGTAGGAGACGGTGTGGAACCAGGTCGGATCCTGGTTGGTGCCGGAGAAGCCGGAGGCGGCCTGGTCGAAGAGCTGGATCGCGATCCAACTGGCGAACGCCGCCGCGCCGAAGTCGAGCAGCAGCAGGATGGCGGTGTAGGGGCGGTGCCAGCGGGAGACACGGCGTCGCGCCCTGGCCCACGCCGACCGAGGGACGCCGTTGTGTGACGGCGGCGTCGGCGGCTGGATCTCGAAGCTGTCGACGTGCCGCACGAGTCTGCTCCGGCCTTCGTTGGATACCGGGCGCTGGAGGCTTGCCGTCACCTCACCCATGTCCTCCCGCATGACACGGGCCGCTCACTCGGCGTGAGGGCCCGGGTCGCCCACCGTCCCAGTCTCCCACGCGGGCTCCGACCGGTCGTCGCCCCGAAGGAGATTGGCGACCGATGGTGCCGGCGGGATCTGGCCGGCTCCGCACCATTTCAGAAGCCGGGGACCGGGCCACTATACCGATGGATGCGCGTGTGGCGAGAACGGTGGACGGGAGCTTCGGCTCAGTCTGGCCGATTCCGCTCCGTAGTCGCCGAGTGCAATTACTCACCGTACAAGTCGGGACAACCTTCGGTCAGCGAGCGGCTTGCCGCCCGTCTGGCACGTCGCGCAGTACTGCAGGCTCGAATCGGCGAACGACACATCGCGCACGGTGTCCCCGCAGACCGGGCAGGGCAGCCCGGTGCGGGCGTGCACCTTCAACCCGGACCGCTTCTCACCCTTCAGCTCGGCGGCACGCTGGCCGAGGGACCGCTCGACCGCGTCACCGAGCACCTGGCGGGTCGCCGCGTGCAGGGTGGCGAGTTGGGTGTCCGTGAGCCGGTCGGTGATCGCGAACGGGGACAGCTTCGCGGCGTGCAGGATCTCGTCCGAGTACGCGTTGCCCACCCCGGACAGCACCGACTGGTCGGTCAACACCCCCTTGACCTGTCCGCGCCGACTGCGCAGCCGCTCCGCGAAGGTGGGCAGGTCGGCGGCGAGCGCGTCCGGGCCCAGCTTGGCCACCCCCGGCACCGCGGCCGGGTCGGTGACCAGGTAGGCGGCCAGCTTCTTCTGGGTGCCGGCCTCGGTGAGGTCGAAGCCGGAGCCGTCGTCGAGGCGGACGCGCACCGCGATCGGGCCCTTGCCGGGTCGCAGCGGGGTGGTGGCCGGGAACGCCTCCCGGTAGTGCAGCCAGCCCGCCCGGGCCAGGTGCACCACGAGGTGCAGATCACCCTCGACGACCACGTCGAGGAACTTGCCGTGCCGGCGGGCGTCGACCACCGCCCGACCAGCGACCGCGGCGGGTGCCGGGTCGTACGTCTTCAGGGCGCTGATCGCGGCGATCTCCAGCCGGTCGACACGCCGCCCCACCGCGCGCTGCCGCAGGTAACCCGCGAGCGCCTCAACCTCCGGTAGTTCGGGCACCAGCCAACGGTAGCCTTCTTTCCCGTGAGAATCGTGGTGGCGCACAACCGGTACCGGGAAGCTCAGCCCTCCGGCGAGAACACGATGGTCGACTCGGAGATCGCTCAGCTCACCGCTGCCGGCGTCGAGGTGCTGCCCTTCATCCGCAGCTCGGACGAGATCCCGTCGATGTCGAAGGCGGCCAAGGCGCTGCTGCCGATCTCGCCGATCTGGGCGCCGCGTGCTCAGCAGGACCTGAGCCGGCTGCTCACCGAGCACCGCCCGGACGTCCTGCACCTGCACAACCCGTACCCTCTGATCTCGCCGTGGGTGGTGCGGACCGCGCACCGGCACGGCGTGCCGGTGGTGCAGACGGTGCACAACTACCGGCAGGTCTGCTCGTCGGGGATCTACTTCCGCGACGGGGTGATCTGCCAGGACTGCAAGGGTCGGGCGCTGGGCGTGCCGGCGATCAAGCACCGGTGCTACCGCGACTCGACGGCGCAGAGCGCGCTGATGGCGACCACCCTGGCCGTGCACCGGGGCACCTGGCGCTCGGTGGACCGGTACATCGCGCTCACCACTGCCATCGCCGACCACCTCCGCGATTACGGCATTCCGGACGACCGGATCGTCGTGAAGCCGAATGCCGTACCCGATCCGGGCCGGCCGGCCCCGCTGGGTGACGGCTTCCTCTACATGGCCCGGCTCTCGCCCGAGAAGGGTGTCGACCTGCTGCTGGACGCCTGGCGTCGCCATCCGGTGGGCACCCTGGGCACGCTGCGCGTGGCCGGTGACGGCGAGCTGCGCCCGCTGGTGGAGGCCGCCGCCGCCGAGCGACCCGACGTGGTCTACCTCGGTCAGCTCGACCGCGTCGGGGTACGCGCCGCGGTCGAGGCGAGCGCCGTGGTGATCGCGGCCTCGATGTGGCACGACGTGCTGCCGACCGTGATCATCGAGGCGCTGGCCAGCGGTCGGCCGGTGCTCGGCACCGCGTTGGGCGGCATTCCGTACCTCGTCGGAGCGGACGCCCCGCACGAGCCTGCCGGCACCGGCCCGGCCGAGACCGCCTCGGCGGTCGCCGGGGGCGGCGGGCCGGTCATGCCGGCCGGGATCGGCCTCGGCGAGGCAGGCTGGGTGGTGGCTCCGGAGCCGGCCGCGCTGGCGGCAGCCCTGCCGGTGGCCCGGGCCGGCGCGTCCGGGCTCACCCTGGCCGCCCGCGCCCGCTACGAGCGGACCTTCCACCCGGACGTGGTCACCAAGCAGCTCATCGACATCTACGCGGGGATGGCCCACGCCGTAACGCCGTAACTCCGGAGCGCGGGAGGAGAGCACCTACTGTTCGCTCCCTTTGCTCTGCTTCAGCGGAGGAAACACCCGGTGTCCGGATATCGGACGCCACGTGTTTCCTGGGCTGAAGCAGAGCAAAGGAGGACTCGAACACCCTTGGCACCGGTCTGGGAGTGGCGCGGGCGGGAGGTCAGCGCAGCGAGGCGCGGGCGGAGAAGGCGATGCTGGCGAGCAGGAAGCCACCGTTGACGATCGTGAACGCGATGATCACCCACAGGACCAGCGCGGGGGCCACGGCCAGCACCAGGGCCGCCACGAAGACCACCGCGCCGTAGTCGCGCACCAGCTTCACGAGGCGTACCGGCAGCGAGGTCGAGGTGACCATGCTGGCCGCGTTCGGGCCGGACTGCATCACCGACGTCACCAGGTTGACCATCCAGGTGCCGGCGAAGGTCGCCACCAGCCAGGTCGGCGTCGACGGCTCCTGTGCCACGGCGGTGGCGGCCAGGGCGGCCACCAGGGCGATCTGCGCGGCCACGTCGCAGAGCACGTCGACGCGGGCGCCCGCCGCGCTGCCCTGGCCGGTCACCCGGGCGAGCTGCCCGTCGGCGCAGTCCAGGGAGTACGCGACCTGCCAGCCGATCAGGGCGAGCAGGCCGACCACCCAGGCCGGTACGTCCCCGTCGGCGACCGGCCCGGCGAGCGCCACCACGGTGACGGAGGTGGCCAGCCCGAGCACCAGGTTGGTGATGGTCAGCGCGGTCGGGCGCAGCCCGAGGCGTTGCGCGACCAGCGCGAAGACGGCCCCCAGCCACTGGCTGATCGACTCGCTGAACAGGCCGCCGCCCCGGTTCACCCGGTGGAAGTCGGCGACGGTGGGACGGGGGTCAGCCAAGCTGGTCGCGGATTGCACCGGCGTAGTCTGCCAGCCGCTCCCGCGTCTCGGTAGGCGACAAGGCCAGGTGCTCGAGGATCGTGTACCGGTCCGGTCGGGTACGCGGAGCGAACTGCACCGCCTCGATGAACTGGTCGTCGGTGAGCGTCACCTCGGCGGGGAGTCGGGGCAGGCCGTGCCGGGCGAGGCAGGCCGACATCTCCCCGAAGCGGCGCAGGTCTCCGCGCAGCCAGGTGCAGAATAGCGCACCCAGCCCGGCCAGCTCGCCGTGCGAGGCGGTGCCCGGAAAGAGCGAGTCGACCGCGTGCATGATCTCGTGGCAGCCGCCGCTGGCCGGTCGGCTGCTGCCGCAGACCGCCATCGCGAGGCCGCTGGAGATCAGCGCCTCGGCCAGCACGGTGACGAAGGCGTCGTCGGTCATGTCGCCCGGGTGGTTGAGCACCGCCTCGGCGCCCGCCCGGGCCAGCGAGGCGGCCAGCCCGTCGACCGGCTCACCGCGTACCTGCCGGGCCAGTTCCCAGTCGGCCAGGGCGCTGATGTTGCTGATCACGTCGCCGATGCCGGCCCGGTTGTGCCGGTCCGGGCCGCTCTCCACGAAGTCCAGGTCGACGATCACCGCGATGGGGATGTGCACTCCGTAGGAGCCCTTGATCCCTTCGGTGATGAGACTGGCCACCGGGGAGGCGATCCCGTCGTTGGCGAGGCTGGTCGCCACCGACACCATCGGCAGCCCTCGGCGGGTGGCCGCGTACTTGGCCACGTCGATCGTCTTGCCGCCGCCGATCCCGACTACCGCGTCGTACGACCGGGCGCGAAGTTTGCCGCCGAGGTCGTCGGCGGCGTCCAGGGTCGCCCCGGCGACCGTGAACACGTCGGCCGTCCGCAGCGACGGCCGGATCAGCTCCGCGATCTGCGCGCCCTGACCCGGACCGACCACCACCGCGACGTCGCCCCCGGAGGAGATCCGCCCGTCGGCCAGGATCGCGCCCAGGTCGGCGACCGCCCCGCGTCGCACGTCGATGTGCAGCGGGGTGAGGACGCTCCGAGCTAGTAGCGGCACGCGATCTCCCGCGCGCGGGCCAGGTCGGCGTGGTTGTCGACCTCGACCCAGGGGACGTCGCCGATCGGCGCAGCCCGCACCTCCCCGCCCCGGTCGGCGAACTCCTGGTAGCCGTCCTCGTAGTAGAGGTTCGGGTCCCGCCGCCAGGTCGCCTCCAGCGCGTCCGCGAGCGCGTCGGCGACCTGCGGCTCGATCAGCGTCGCGCCGATGTACTCCCCGTACGCCTCGCCCGGGTCCATGATCTTGGTGATCCGGGTGAGTTGGCCGGCGGCGTCGAAGGTGGTCTTCATCTCCTCCTCGGCCAGCGGCTTGAGGGTGTCCACCGCGAGCAGGATGCCCGGGCCGCGCTCGGCCAGCAGGGTCTTCTCGATGCTCACCGGGTGCACGGTGTCCCCGTTGACCAGCAGCACCCCGCGCGCGAAGTACTCCCGGGCCAGCCAGAGGGAGTACGCGTTGTTCCACTCCTCGGCCTTGTCGTTGTGCACCAGGGTGAGCGTGACCCCGTACTTCTTCTCCAGGTCGGCCTGCCGCTCGCGGACCGCGTCCGCCGCGTAGCCGACCACGATCACGATGTCGGTGAGCCCGACCTCGGCCAGGTTGCCCAGCGCGATGTCCAGGATCGTCGTCTCGCCGTCCACCGGCACCAACGCCTTGGGCAGGGTGTCGGTGTACGGGCGCAGCCGTCGTCCCGCTCCGGCCGCGAGCACCATTCCGATCATCGCGACATCCTTCCTCGTCCTGCTCCCCGTCACCGGTGGAGGATAGCGCCGGCCGGCCGTGCCGCTCCGGCCAACCGGGTCAGCCGGGCAGCGCCGCCAGGTCGGCGAGCATGGTCAGCCGCTCCTGGGCGTCGAGCGCGGCGTACGGCCCGGCGGCCCGGCGGTCGGTCTCCAGCTCGATGGCGAGCCGCTCGGGGCCGGCGGGCAGGGCGGCGACGCTGGACGCGGTGTGTCCGGCGGCCGTCCAGGCGGCGGCGTGCGCGTCGGCCCGGTGGTAGCGCAGCGTGCCGAGCCGGTTGAGCAGCAGCACGCCGGGCGGGGTGCCGTACGGCTCGTGCGGGGGCGCCAGCGCCGCGAACGCCGACCCGTTCCGGTCGCCTTCGGTGTCGGCCAGCACCAGGGCGTACGTCAGCAGCCGGCCGAGCGCTGCCACGAGCCGGGTGACCCGTTCGTCGTGCCCGGCCCACAGCTCCTCGGTGACCTCGGCGTGCACCTGGTACAGCTCGGTGAGGAAGGCGGTGCCCCGCTCGGTGGCGGAGAGCGCCCCGTCCGGGCGGCGGTGGAGCATGCCGTACGCCACCTGCTTGTCCACGGCCCGGCGGACCGTGACCGGGTCGGCGTAGCGGGTGATCGCCGCGAAACCCGGCCCGTCGACGGTGCCGCCCGGCGCGGCGAGGCGGGTGCGCAGGTCCACCAGGAAGCCGTTCGCCGTCGGCCCGCCGTACCGCTGGCTCAGCTCGGCCCCGCCACCGTCGCGGCCGGCCAGCATGCCGGCGCGGAACGTCCGGTCCACGGCCGGGGCGAGCAGCCCGGCGATCCGGTGCGGCGCCAGCTCGACGGTGTTCACGGATCGATCGACCGCAGGACGGCGAAGCCCTCCTCCGCGATCCGCCGGATCAGGCCGTCGTTGACGTCGCGGTTCTCGTCCAGCACGGTCACCTCGTGCTCGGCCAGCCAGCGGTACTCGGTGTGCTTGCCCGCCTCCTGCGTCGGGTGGTCGAGGTCGCCGTCCACCCGGACCAGGAAGTCGTACTCGATGCGGGCCAGGCCGTCGTCGCCGACGTAGTGGTATTCGCCCACCTGGCCGAGGACGTCGGAGACGAGCCACCCGGTCTCCTCGGTGACCTCCCGGCGCAGCGCCTCGTCGATCTCCTCGCCCGGTTCCAGATGGCCGCCGACGACGTCCCAGCAATTGGGAAACAGGCGTCGGTGGGGTGAGCGGCGCTGGAAGAAGATTCGGCCGTCGTGGTCGACGATCAGCGCGCCGGCGCAGCGCAGGGGCTCGGTGGACACGCTTCGACAGTAGCGAGCGGCCCGGCATCGCGACGATGCCCGGTCTTGTCCCGGAAACATCCACCGACGACCATGTGCGTACCGAATGCCACCGTCCCAAAGGGGTGATGTGTGATGCAGGTACGGGAAGCGATGTCCAGCCAGGTCCTCGTCGTCGGTCCGGAGCACACGCTGCGTCAGGCGGCCCGGATGATGTCGGCCCGCGGTGTCGGGTCGGCGGTCGTGATCGACCCGGACTCCGAGGGCGTGGGGATCATGACCGAACGCGACGTGTTGAAGGCCATCGGCGCGGGCCTCGACTGCGACACCGAACGCACCGGCGCCCACCTGACCTGGGACGTGGTCTACGCGGGGCCGGAGTGGACGGTTGCCGAGGCCGCCGCCGCGATGGCCCGGGGCGGCTTCCGGCACCTGGTGGTGCTCGACGGCCGGGAGGTGGCCGGGGTGATCTCGGTCCGGGACATCATGCGGGTCTGGGCGGAGAGTCAGGTGGCCGCCACGACCTGACCCGCGCAGGTGTGCCAGGCCGGATCGACGGGTAAGGATCCCTCGCGGGCGCGGAGATGCCGTGGCCCGCGGGGGAGGGCCCGATGCGTGACGCGGAGCGCCTGATCGAGCAGCAGTACGCGATGCTTCTGCGGCGGGACGTGGCCCGGCTGCCGGACCTGTACGCCCCGGAGGCGTTCTACGCCATGCCGGGTGTCACGGTCCGGCCGATCGAGCTGCCCGCGCTGCTGCGCACCTGGACGGGCGCTTTCGCCGACCTGCGGGTCGACCCGTTGGGCGTGGTGCGCACGTCCGGCGGCGCGGCCGTGGAGCTGCGCCTCACCGGCACCCACACCGGCACGCTGCACTCGCCGTACGGCACCGTCGCTCCGACCGGCCGTTCGGTGAGCTGGGAGGTTGCCGACGTGGTCCGGGCACGCCGGGGTCGGATCGTCGCGTGGCGCTCCTACTTCGACTGGAGCCAGCTCCTCGACGCGCTCGGCGTGCAGTTTGAGGGCCTTTCCCGGGCGACGCAGCACGACTCGCTCGCACTTCCGGTCTGATCTGACGGCGACCGGCCGACCCGGGTCACCCGTCCCGGTGGCTCAGGATGCGGACATCGCCGTGCCGTCCGCGCGTCCCCCGCCGCCGCCCGTACGCTCAATATCCATGACCGCCGAGCAGCTGATCTCCTTTGCCCGTGGGGCGCCCTCGCTGGACATCGTCGATGTCGAGGGGCTCAAGGCCGCCGCCGTACGCGCTTTCGACGCCGACCCCGCGGGGGTCACGGCCTACGGCACCTCCGTCGGTTACCTTCCGCTGCGGAAGTGGATCGCCGAGAAGCACGGGGTGGAAGCCAACCAGGTGCTGGTCACCAACGGCTCGCTCCAGGCCGACGCCTTCCTCTTCGACCACCTGGTCCGTCCCGGCGACGCGGTGGTGGTCGAGCGTCCGACGTACGACCGCACGCTGCTCAACCTTCAGCGGATGGGCAGTGAGCTGCACGGCATCTCGGTCCAGCCGGACGGTCTGGACACCGCCGAGCTGCGCAAGCTGCTGGAGTCCGGGGTCCGCCCCCGGCTCGCGCACGTCATCCCCAACTACCAGAACCCGGCCGGCATGACCCTGTCGCTGGAGAAGCGCCGCGAACTGCTCGACCTGGCCGCCGAGTACGAGTTCACGATCTTCGAGGACGACCCGTACGCGGACATCCGCTTCCGCGGCGAGGCGCTGCCGTCGATGCTCTCGCTGGACACCCGCAACGTGGTCGTGCACGCGTCGAGCTTCACCAAGACCGTCTGCCCGGGCGTGCGGGTCGGCTATCTGGTCGGTCCGGCGGATCTGATCGCCGACATCGCCAAGAACGCGACGAGCCTCTACATCTCGCCCGGCATGGTGTCGCAGGCGATCGTGCACCAGTTCTGCGTCTCCGGCGACATCGACCGCTCGATCGAGACCGTTCGGGCGGCGCTGGGCGAACGCGCCCGGGTGCTGGCCGAGTCGCTGCGCCGGCACCTGCCGCAGGCGCGGTTCGTGGAGCCCGACGGCGGCTACTTCCTGTGGGTGGAGTTCCCCGAGGACGTGCTGGTGGACCGGCTCGCCCCGGCGGCGGCCGAGCGTGGTGTCGCGGTGGTCAAGGGCAGCGACTTCGTTCTCGACGGTGGGCGGCACGCCCTGCGGCTGGCCTTCTCGGCCGTGACGGCCGACAAGATCGACGAGGGTGTCCGGCGGCTCGCGGCGGCCGTCGAGGCTGTCCGGAGCTGATTTCTGTCGGGTTCCCGACAGAACGACAATGCCGGCCGTCCCGGGACTCCCCAGCGGGCGGCCGGCGGCTCACAATGCTGCGAGCGTCACCCGTCAGGTGTAGCGGGGGTCACCCCGCCGCCACCTCGGGCACGCGTGCAGCACAACCCCCGCCCCCACGGGCGCCGGGTGGGCCGTGTCGTCCTTCACCCCCCGATGCGGCCCGGCCCGCCCGGCGCCGCACCCGCGACCGCCGTCACACCTGCCGGTGGCGACCACCGGCGTAGCCTGCAAGCCGCAGGCGAGCGCGGGGAGGTGTCGCGATGACGGATCGGGCAGAGCGGGGCCGGACGGTCCCGCTGAACACGTCCCGGGTGCTGCGACCCCGGGCCTGGCCGTCCCCGGTCCGGGCGGTGACCAGGATGCTCAACGCCGACGGATCGCCGCCCACTCCGGCCCCCACCGGCGCCGGCCGCAGCGGGGTGGTCGACTGCGCGCTCTACATCGACGGCAAGCGGCAGCCCGGCGACTGGAACTACGCGGACGCGTTGGAGGCGGCACGCCGGGAGGAGCACGGCTTCGTCTGGATCGGGCTGCACCAGCCGGAGCTGGCCGAGATGTCCGCCATCGCGGAGACGTACGGCCTGCACGAGCTGGCCGTCGAGGACGCGGTGAAGGCCGAGCAGCGGCCCAAGCTGGAGCGGTTCAACGACGTCAGCTTCCTGGCGCTGCGCACCGCCCGGTACTGCGAGCACACCGAGTTGACCGAGACCTCCGAGGTCGTGGAGACCGGTCAGGTGATGCTCTTCATCGGCCCGAACTTCCTGATCAGCGTCCGGCACGGGGACGCCTGCCGGCTCTCCCCGGTCCGCGCCGACCTGGAGACCAAGCAGGAGTTGCTGCTCCAGGGCCCGTGGGCGGTGGCGTACGGCGTGACCGACCGGGTGGTCGACCTCTATCTGGAGGTGGCCGAGCAGCTTGAGGACGACCTGGATCAGCTTGAGGCCGAGGTCTTCGACCGCAACAGCCACGGCCGGATTCAGCGGATCTACCAGATGAAGCGGGAGCTGGTGGAGTTCAAGCGGGCGGTGATCCCGTTGCAGCGGCCGCTGATGAACCTGACCTCCCAGGTCAACCGCGATGTGCCCAAGGAGATCCGGCGGTACTTCCGGGACGTGCAGGACCACCTGAGCCGCACCGTCGAGCAGGTGAACTCGTACGACGACCTGCTGAACTCGATCCTGCAGGCGCGGCTGGCCCAGGTCACCGTCGACCAAAACAACGACATGCGCAAGATCGCCGCGTGGGCGGCCATCGCCGCGGTCTGGACCTCCATCGCCGGCGTCGAGGGCATGAACTTCGACAACATGCCCGAGCTGAAGATGACGTACGGCTATCCGGTGGCCCTGGCTCTGATGCTCGCTGTCTCCCTGGCCCTCTACCGCTGGTTCCGCCGCAACGGCTGGCTCTGACCCGCGACGGCGCGGGCCGGCGCGAAAGGCTCTGAGACGCGAAAGCGCCGGCGAGCGGGGAAACCCGCGTCGCCGGCGCTCGCTGCGCTGCTGTGTCCGGGGTCAGCGGCGGCCGTTGGTGCGGGCGGTGTCCTTGCCCAGGGCCTTGGTGAGGTCGTCGGTCGGTCGCCCGGAGACGTCCGTGGCGCCCTCGGCGACCGACGGGACCTTGCCGGTCGGGCGGACACTGGTCGGCGTGGCCGTGCCGGTGGTGCTGGCGCTGTCGCCGCCGGCCACCGCCGAGCTGCCGGCGCCGGTCATCCCGGCCATGGCGGACCCGTCGGTCCCCTTGGTCGCGCCCGGCGCGGCCGGCGTCTGCACCTCGATCGACTCGACCTCGTCGCGCATCGGCTCCAGGGTGCGGGTCGGGTCGTACTCCGCCCACTCCTGCTGCTCCCGGCGGCGACGCAGGGCGACCGCACCGGCCAGGCCGGCGATGGCGCCCGCGGCCAGCAGGCCGGTCATCATCGAGCCGCGACGGCGCGGCTGCTTCTTCTTACCGGTGATCCGCATGGTCTTCGACTTGGCCTTCCTGGTCAGCGGCCCTGCCTGCGTGGCGCCGTCCCGGGCCGCCGCCGCCAGCGGTGCCAGCGTGGTGAGTGTGGTTCCCCAGCCGGTCGACGCGCGGTCGCGCACCTTCACCGCGGCCGGCCCGACGTAGCCCCGGGCCACCTGGACCCGCGGACCGACGGTCGCGCCCGCGCCCTTGGCCGCGTGGTTGGCTGCCTGCATCAGGTGGCTGATGCTCTGGTTCAGCTCTGCCTTGGCGAGCTGGCCCTGGGACTGACGCCGCCCGAATCCAAACACGGTCCTACCTCCTGGGAGTTGTTCCTTCGTCATCCTCCACCTTCGGATGCCTCCGCACTGCCAGATCGGGCACATGGGAGGATCCGCATGGAACTGACCAACGAGTGAGGAGTACCCGTGGCCGAGGCTGTCTACGCCACCCTGCACACCAACGCTGGCCCGATCCGGCTGGAGCTCTTCGGAAACCACGCTCCGAAGACGGTCCGCAACTTCGTCGACCTGGCCGAGGGCAACCGGGAGTACACCGACCCGCGCACCGGTCAGCCGGGCAGCGGGCCGTACTACGACGGCACCATTTCGCACCGCGTGATCAGCGGTTTCATGGTCCAGATGGGCGACCCGACCGGCACCGGCCGGGGTGGGCCGGGCTACAAGTTCGCCGACGAGTTCCACCCGGAGCTGCGCTTCGACCGGCCGTACCTGCTGGCGATGGCGAACGCCGGACCGGGCACCAACGGTTCGCAGTTCTTCATCACGGTGTCCCCGACGCCGCACCTCAACAACCGGCACACCATCTTCGGCCAGGTCGCCGACGAGGAGTCGGTGAAGGTCGTCGACTCGATCGCGAACACCCCGACCGGCCCGAGCGACCGTCCGCTGCAGGACGTCGTCATCGAGCGGGTCGAGATCGAGCGGTCTGCCGCCTGACGAACCCGCGAGGTACCTTTGCTCGCATGATTGAGCGCTCCGGAGCACCGCGCCGGCCAGCGTCGGTGAGCCGCGCGATGGCGGACGGAGGATCGGCCCGGTGAGCGAGTCCCCGCCGACCACCCCGGTCTGCTACCGGCACCCTGGTCGGGAGACCTACGTCCGGTGCACCCGCTGCGACCGGCCGATCTGTCCGGACTGCATGCGGGAGGCGTCCGTCGGGCACCAGTGCCCGGAGTGCGTCAACGAGGGACGTCGCACCGTCCGGCCGGCACGTACCGCCTTCGGTGGTGGTACGGCCGGCCGGCACGGCTACGTCACCAAGGGCATCATCGCCCTGAACGTGCTGGTCATGCTGCTGTCCATCGCCTCCGACCGGGGCGGGGACGCGGCCCTGGGCGGCTCCGGCTTCGGCGGGCTGATGGGCGGCGGCACCCCGCTGACCAACTGGGGTTCGGTGCTCGGGCTGGCGGTCCTCCCCGACGGCACGCTCGGCGGCATCGCCGAGGGCCAGTGGTATCGGCTGGTCACCGCGATGTTCCTGCACTACGGCGTGATCCACCTGTTGCTCAACATGTGGGTGCTGTGGGTGCTGGGCCGGTCGCTGGAGGCCAACCTCGGGCCGCTGCGCTTCGGCGCGCTCTATCTGGTCGCGGGCCTCGGTGGCAACGTGGCCGCCTACCTGTTCAGCGCCCAGAACGCGCCCACCGCCGGTGCGTCGACCGCCGTCTACGGTCTCTTCGCCGCGCTGCTCATCATCGAGCGCAAGCTGGGCCGGGACATCTCCCGGATCATCCCCATCCTGGTGATCAACCTGGTGTTCACGTTGACCGTGCCGGGCATCTCCATCCCCGGGCACCTCGGCGGCCTGGTGGTCGGCGGGGCGATGGCGGCGGTGCTCGCGTACGCGCCACGTGGTCGGCGCACGCTGGTGCAGGCCGTGGGCGGCGCGATCATCCTGCTGATCCTGCTCGGCCTGGTCCTGTTCCGCACCGCGCAACTGCTGAGCTGACGGCTCAGGGGTGCCGCCGGGCGGCGAGCAGCTCGGCGGCCACCTCCTCCGGGGTGGTCCCCAGGTCGTACCTGCCGAACAGGTGCAGCGACTCGCCCGCGTCGATCTCCAGGACCTCGCCGCTCACCCCCCACCGCTGCCGGCGGTCCACGGTGATCGCCTCGACCGTCGGCCAGGGCAGCAGCCGCCGGCCGGCGAAGCCGTGGATGACTGTGAGCCCCGCCGGATCGACCGCCAACCGGACCGGCGCCACCAGGTCCCGGACCGCCCAGGCGGCCAGCGCGACGGCGGCCACACCGGCCACGACCAGCCGGATCGGATCGCCGTCGGCGAAGAGCAGACCGAGGGCGACCAGCAGCACCGCGCCGGCCAGCTTCGCCACCGGCAGGTTCGTCGGCACCCGCCACTGCCGCACCGGGGAGGTCTCGTCCACCCGCCCAGCATGCCAGCGGTCCGCGGCTATTGGGAGTCGCGGCAGCTCGCCCCGCGGGCGGACGAGGGGTCCACGCACGACGTAGGATCGGGGCAGCCCAAGTTACCGGGGAGTAAACATGAGTGACGCGGTCATCGTCGGCGCGGTGCGGACCCCGGTCGGGCGGCGCAAGGGCAGCCTCGCCGGCGTCCACCCGGTCGACCTGTCGGCGCACGTGCTGCGCGCTCTCGCCGAGCGCACCGGCCTGGACCCGGCGCAGGTCGACGACGTCTTCTGGGGCTGCGTGTCCCAGGTCGGCGAGCAGTCCTGGAACATCGCCCGCAACGCGGTGCTCGCCGCCGGCTGGCCCGAGACGGTGCCCGGCACCACGCTGGACCGGCAGTGCGGCTCCAGCCAGCAGGCCCTGCACTTCGCCGCCGCGACAGTCCTCTCCGGCCAGGCAGACCTGGTGGTCGCCGGCGGGGTGGAGTCGATGACCCGGGTGCCGATGGGCTCCAGTGTGGCGGGCGGCATGCCGTTCAGCGATCAGCTCCGCGCCCGCTACCGGGGCGTCGAGGGCTTCGCCGACGACGCACCGCTGCCGTTCAACCAGGGCGTCGGGGCCGAGCTGATCGCCCGCCGGTGGCGCCTCTCGCGTACGCAGCTCGACGAGTTCGCGCTCGCCAGCCACGAGAAGGCAGCCGCCGCGCAGGACGCCGGGGCGTTCGACCCGGAGCTGACCCCGGTGCCGCTCGCCGATGGTGGCAAGTTCACGGCCGACGAGGGCATCCGCCGGGACACCTCACTGGACAAGCTCGGCGAACTGCCCACCCCGTTCCGCGCCGACGGCGTGGTCACCGCCGGGTCCGCGTCCCAGATCTCCGACGGCGCCGCCGCGCTCGCGGTGACCACGTCCGAGTGGGCCAGCCGGCACGGACTGCGCCCGCTGGCCCGCATCCACACCGCAGTGGTCGCGGCCGACGACCCGGTCACCATGCTCACCGCGCCCATCCCGGCCACCGCGAAGGCGCTGCGCCGCGCGGGGCTGGGCATCGAGGAGATCGGGGTGTACGAGGTGAACGAGGCGTTCGCCCCGGTGCCGCTGGCCTGGCTCGCGGAGACCGAGGCCGACCCGGAGCGGCTCAACCCGCGCGGTGGCGCGATCGCCCTCGGGCACCCGCTCGGCGGCTCCGGCGCCCGGCTCATGACCACGATGCTTCAGCACATGCGGGACAACGGGCTCCGCTACGGCCTGCAGACCATGTGCGAGGGCGGCGGCATGGCCAACGCCACGATCGTCGAGCTGGTCTGACCTCGCCGCTCGCGGCCAGCCGAGGAGCACCTCGGGAAATGCTCTCGCCCCGCGTCGGGCACGCCGCCTAGGGTGCCCATCGTGACGACGATTCCCGACGAGCGCGCCCCCGACTGGTCCAGCGTGCAGTGGCAGGAGCAGGCCCGATCCTGGGTGGACGAGCAGCTGAGTCGGGCTGGCCGGCGGGTCACCGGGCCGGTGGAGCCCCGCGTCCGGCCGTGGTCGCTGGTCTGGCGGGTGCCGACCGACGGCGGGCCGGTCTGGTTCAAGGCCAACAACCGGGGCACGACCCACGAGGCGGTCCTGATCGCGACGCTGGCCGGGCTGGCGCCCGAGCGGGTGCTGGCCCCGATCGGGGTGGACCGGGAGCGGGGCTGGGCGCTGCTTCCCGACGGCGGCGAGTCACTGCGTGACGTGCTGGGCCGCGACCCCGACCTGGCGCACTGGGAGCGGGCGCTGCCCGGGTACGCGGCACTCCAACTCGCCACCGCGCCGCGCGCCGACGAACTGGTCGCCCTCGGCGTACCGGACCACCGCC
This sequence comes from Micromonospora sp. NPDC005254, assembly GCF_042872525.1. Classification (NCBI taxonomy): domain Bacteria; kingdom Bacillati; phylum Actinomycetota; class Actinomycetes; order Micromonosporales; family Micromonosporaceae; genus Micromonospora; species Micromonospora sp. NPDC005254. Next base: position 623,683 of record NZ_JBIAKM010000004.1, read on the forward strand.
CGGAGGTGCTGCCCGGACTGCTCGCCGAACTACTCGACGATCGCGAGTCCCTGCGCGTCGGCGCGGAGGGCGGGCTCGCCGTCCCGACGTACGAGCGGCTGCGGGCGGAGCTTCCGGCGTACGCGCAGCGGTGTCGCCGGCTCGCGGACATCGGCATCCCGGCCACCGTGCAGCACGACGACCTGCACGACGGAAACGTCTTCGCCGGCCCGGCCGGGTACCGCTACTTCGACTGGGGCGACGCCTCGGTGGCGCACCCGTTCGGCACGCTGCTGGTGACCCTGCGCTCCATCCGGTACGCCACCGCGTTGTCGGCGGACGACGCCAGCCTGGCCCGGCTGCGCGACGGTTACCTGGAGGCGTGGACCGATCGCTATGACCGCCGTACCCTCGTCGAGGCCGCTGACCTGGCCATGAACCTGGGCGCGGTGAGCCGGTCGCTCTCCTGGCGGCGGGCCCTGGACACGGCCGACCCGGCCCGCGCGGAGTACGCCGAGGCGGTGCCCGGATGGCTCGCCGAGCTGTTCGCCGCCACCCCACTTCAGCCCGAACACTGACCGACATCCGTCCAGGTCGGAAGTCGGACAGGCGGTGCGACGTGCCGCGTGGAACTTCCAAAATTCCGACGTGACCCACATCACCGGTGCCGGGGAGGTCGTTGGGCAGGTCATGGACGTCTTCTCCCGAACGTTCCTCCCGGCCGCCACCGAGGCCGGCCTGGCCGTACAGACCGTGAGTCGGCACATGCCGGTCTTCCGCCGCTGCGTCGGCTCGGGTGACGCCACCATCCTGGTCACCCGTTGCAGCCGCCCCGACCGCCCGGTCACCGGCGACTACCTGTTGCTGCTCACCCACCGCCGACTGGTGGTGACCCAGCAGACGAGGCTCCTGCACCGGCTGCGCCTGCACCTCAACACCGAGCTGCGCGAGCTGAGCAACGTCACCTGGAGCCCGGACCCCCGGCTGGGGTCGGTCGAGCTGGCCGCCACCGCGATCGACGGGATCCGCGAGCGGTTCCTCATCCGCACCAGCCACCCGAAGCAGGTGTGGCAGCTCGACGCGCTGCTCAACCACGCGTTCCGGACCCGTCTGCGGGCACCCCGCGAGCGGATCGTCGCCACCATCGGTGACACGCCGGCCGCCGTCCGACCCAGCGTGTTCCGCCCCGCCGTGGCGCGCTGACGCCCGGCGGGCCGGTCGCCCTTCACGTCTCCTTTACCGAACTCGAACACGCACCGATCGCGCCGAGCCGACCGGGTCGGCAATCATGGGCCGGTGACCCTCGAACCCCCGCACCGCGGGCTCGTCCTCGTGGTCGAGGACGAGCCGGCCATCGCCGACCTGGTCCGCCTCTACCTCACCCGCGACGGGTTCGGCGTTCACCTCGAACGCGACGGCGAGGCCGGCCTGAGCGCCGCCCGCCGGCTGCGCCCGGTCGCCTGCGTCCTGGACATCGCCCTGCCCGGTCTCCCCGGCACCGAGATCTGCCGCCGGTTGCGCGAGGCCGGTGACTGGACGCCGGTCATCTTCCTCACCGCCCGCGACGACGAGGTGGACCGGATCGTCGGCCTGGAGCTGGGCGCCGACGACTACGTCACGAAGCCGTTCAGCCCGCGCGAGTTGGTCGCCCGGGTACGCGCGGTGCTGCGCCGTACCGCCGGTGGCCCCGAGGGCGCGGAACGACCGCGCATCGTCGGCCCGGTGACCCTCGACCCGGCCCGACGGACGGTCACCGCCGCCGGCGTACCGGTGCAGCTCACCTCCACCGAGTTCGACCTGCTGGCGCATCTCATGGGCCGGCCCGGCCGGGTCTTCACCCGGGAGGAGCTGCTGGCCGGCGTCTGGGGCTACGCCGCGCACGCCGGAACCCGCACGGTGGACGTGCACGTCGCCCAGGTGCGGGCGAAGCTCGGCCCGGCAAGCGTCATCCGTACCCACCGGGGCGTGGGGTACGCGGTCGATGCCTGAGCAGCCCGTGCGCTCCGAGTCGCCGACCATGGCTCTGCCGGTGGTCGGCGCCCGCCCGCCGGCCGCACCCCGGCGCAGGCGGCTCGGCCGGACGCTGACCGCCCGCGCGGTTCTGGTCACCTGCGCGGTGGCACTGGTGTCGGTGCTCGTCACGGCCATCGTCGCGGTGCCACTGGCGATCCGCGGCGCGGAGCGACGCGACCAGCAGGCGCTCGCCGCGCAGGCCCGACTCGCCGCCGAGGTGTTGCGCACCCGACTGGACCGGGGTCGCACCGCCGACGAGGAGCGGCTCATCCAGCAACTGCGCGACCAGGGCATCGACGCGTACCTGATCCGGCGCGGGACCGTCGACCGGTCGGGCCTGCCGGCCCGCGTGGTGCAGCGGATCGGGCAGGGCCGCAACGTGTCGGCCCGCCGTCCGGTCAACGGCCACCGTGCCCTGGTGGAGGGCCGGGCGCTGCCCGGCGGCAACGGGGTGGTGCTGTCCCGCGCCACGTCGAACGGCCTGTGGGCGCAGGTGCTGCTCAGCCTCTGGTTGCCGCTGCTGGCCGGGTTGGCCGCCGGCGTGGTGGCCGGCCTCCTGCTGGCCCGTCGCCTGGCCCGACCGATCCGCGTCGCGGCCACCGCCGCCGCCCGACTGCGCGCCGGAGACCGTGCCGTCCGGGTGCCGGTCGAATCGCCGGACGAGGTCGCCGACCTGGCCGAGGCGCTGAACGGCCTGGCCGCGGCCCTGACCACCAGCGAGGGCCGGCAGCGGGAGTTCCTGCTCTCCGTCTCGCACGAGCTGCGGACCCCGCTGACCGCGATCCGGGGGTACGCCGAGGCGCTGGCCGACGGCGTCATCGACGCGGACGACGCCGCCGGCACCGGCCGGACCATGCTGGCCGAGGCCCAGCACCTGGACCGGCTGATCGGCGATCTGCTGGCGCTGGCCCGGCTGGAGGCCGCCGACTTTCCGCTGGAACCGGTGCCGGTCGACCTGACCCGGCTGGCCGCCGAGGCCGAGCCGACCTGGTCGGGTCGGTGCGCCGCGGTGGGTGTGTCGTTCCGCGTGGAGACGCCCGGTCAGCCGGTGTCCGCGTACACCGATCCGGGTCGGATCCGACAGGTGCTGGACGGGTTGCTGGAGAACGCGCTGCGGGTCGTACCCCCGGGGGCGCCGGTGGTGCTCGCGGTCCGGCCGGTCGGTGCGGACCCGGCGGCCGGCGGTGTGCTGGAGGTCCGCGACGGCGGACCCGGCTTCACCGACGACGACCTGGCGGTGGCGTTCGAGCGGGGGGCGTTGCACGAGCGCTACCGAGGGGTGCGCAAGGTGGGCAGCGGGCTGGGGCTGGCACTCGCCGCCGGGCTGGTCCGCCGGCTGGGCGGCGAGATCGTCGCGGGCCACGCGCCCGAGGGCGGCGCCGCCTTCACGGTCCGGCTGCCCGGTGATCCTTACCTGACCCGAACATCGGCCTGACGGTCCGCTCGTCCTCGCGGGGAAGGCTGAGGGCTCCACGGACGAGAGGGAGAGTCATGCCACGTTGGGGATTCGTCACCGGCACCACGGCGCTGCTCGCGGCGGTCGCGCTCGGCGTCAGCGGCTGCGGCGCGGCCGAGGTGGCCAGCCAGCCCGCGCGGGACGCCGCGGTCGAGGTCGCCGCCGCGATGGGTGTGGAGGGCCAGGCGCTGACCGCGATGGGCTTCGACGCCACCGACCTGGACGTGCAGACCGTCGCCGCCCCGGCCACCCCGACGCCGGGCGCCTCCCCGACGGCTCGGGACAAGGACCGGCAGAAGCGCGGCGAGGAGTGGCGCAAGCGCCACCAGGCCCGCGTGCAGCTGCGCAAGAACACCCTGCACGGCGAGGCGGTGGTGCAGACCAAGGACAACGGTACGCAGACGGTCGCCGTGCAGCGCGGCGAGGTGACCGCCATCGACGGCGACTCGATGACCGTCAAGTCCACCGACGGTTTCACGATGACCTGGACCTTCGGCGACGACCTGCGGGTCGTCGAGCGGCGCGCGACGGTGCAGCCGAGCGAGGTCAAGGTCGGCGCGAAGCTCGGCGTCGCCGGTGCGAAGGACGGCGACAAGGGCGTCGCCCGCCTCATCCTCATCCCGCGCGACAAGTGAGCGACGGGCCCCCGGGTGTACGCCCGGGGGCCCGTCACTGTCTCAGTAGACGCGGGAGCCGATGAAGTCGTCGTGACCGTAGCCGACCGGGTTGGCGAAGCTGCGCGACTCGTACGACCACTGCTGGCGGGTGCTGCTGGAGCAGGTGGCCAACCGCAACCGGGGGGTGCCCAGCCACGGGTTGTCGAACGCCACGCAGAGGTTGCTGGCGCTCGCCGGCTTGAGCTGGTTGCCGGCGAACACGAACTGCTGGGCGGCGGTGCCGTTGCAGTCGTAGACGTTGACCGCGGTGCCGGCGGTCATCGAGCTGTTGGAGACGTCCAGGCACCGGTCGTGGGACAGCTCCGAGTGCAGCGAGCGCCGGGCGGAGTCGTACCAGAAGCCCTGGTTACGACCGCCGTGACAGGTGTACGGCTGCTGGGGGGTGCCGTTGCGGGAGTCGTACCCCTTGCCGTCGACGCAGGTGCCGGTGGCGAGGTTGCGCAGTTGCTTGAACTCCAGCAGGCCCGGGTAGAGCACACCACTGCCGGTGCTGGCCGGGTCGACGCAGCTGGCCCGCTGCTGCCCGGAGTTCCAGAACTGCGTGATGCACTGGGCGAACATGCCGTGCCCGCGGGCGTTGGGGTGGAACGACTGCCGGGCGGCGTTCTCGTCCCAGATTCCCACCTCGATGTAGAGCCCGCGAACCGAGGTGTTGTCGGTGCACGCCTCGTGGCCGTGGAAGAGCCGGCTCGCGTCGAGGTAGCGGGTGCCGGTGTTCGCCGCGGCGGTTCGCAGCGCCGACTCGAACAGCGGCACCGCCTTGTTCCGGGCGAACGCGGCGTCGGCGAGGTAGAGCAGGCAACCGCCGGAGTACCAGCCGGGGAAGTTCGGGTTGTCCTCGACGTCGGGGCTGCCCGGGCTCGGGTAGGACATCAGCACCAGCTCGTAGTCCGAGCGCAGGTAGCCGGCGTTGGTCATGGTCTGCCGGATGTCGTTGAGCGCGTCGGTCACGGCCTGGCGGCTGCCGTCGGTGCGGATCGTCCACTGGTCGGTGTAGGTGGGGTAGCAGGCGCCCTGGAAGAAGACCCGGCGTATGGCGCAGTCGGTGGCGACCGGGCCGAACTGGATGGTGCCGTCGCCGTTTGCGCCGACCACCACCCAGATCAGCTTGACGTGCGTGTTGCGCGCCTTGATCCCAAGGTAGTCGCCCTGGTTCAGCTCGTTGTGCTGCGTCGGGCCACCGGCGATGAGGTTCCACGGCGTGGCGCCGGAGCAGGCGAGGTTGTACTGGGCGTCCGACGGGATGCCGGTGCGGAACACCGCCTGGTCGTATGAGCGGTCGCACCAGTTGCCGGCCTGGTGGGTGCCGGGGACATAGTTGCCGACGCCCTCGCCGGAGATCTCGCTGTCGCCCATGGTGATCAGTGCGGTGCGGCGTTGCTCGATCGGGCGGATCGCGGGGCTGCCGTAGAGGGCGGTCGCCTCGGCGGCCCGGATGGCCTCCAGGTTGGCCGGGAGTGGTGCAACGGCGGGTCGGTCGGCGGCGGTGGCGGGGGCGGCCGGTCCGGCGAGCATCGGCAGGACGAGAGCGGCGACGGCGACGGCGACGGTGGTGGCCCGTCGTCGGGTCGCGCGTTTGGGCCTGGCGGGGGTGGCAGGCATCGACACACTCCTTTCGGCTCAATCGTGGGAGGTCGATTGAGTTACCAGACGGTAACGTGCGGATCAACAGATGTGAATGCGCCTCGGATCCTTGCGCGCGGGATGCAGAACCGCCCGGATCGGACGATCCGGGCGCTCGGCTCGGCTCGGCTCGGCTCGGCTCGGCTCGGCTCGGCTCGGCTCGGCTCGGCTCGGCCCGAGCATCCGGCGATCAGCGGCCGGGCGGCAGGGCGTAGCCCACGTAGCCGCGGAACTCCAACCGCCAGCCGGCCGGAACCAGCTTGGCGCAGGCCGGCTGACTGCCGGTGCAGACGATCGCGTCCACCGAGGCCGGGTCGGCCGGCGGCCGTTCCGGCAGAACCGACTGCAACGACACCAGCTCCGGCGGGCCGCCGTCCGGCTGGCGCAGCAGCAGCCACCACGGATACTCCCAGTTGTCGTTCTGCTCCACCAGCCCGATCCGCCGGGCGCCGCTGTCGCGGACCGCCGCCGCGGCCCAGCGGAACTCGTCGGCCCACTGCGGCCGGCGCACGAACCGGGTGTCCCAGTCCGAGGTGGTGAAGACCGAGCCGGAGCCGACGAGCCGGCGCGGGAAGCCGTACGACAGCGCCAGCACCCCGGCCAGCGCCGAGGTGGCCAACACGGCGACGGTCGCCACGGTGGCCACCGACCGCCGCCGTGCCGTCACCCCGGGCTCCGGGCTCGCGTGGCGGCGCAGGAGCGCGTCCAGCCACAAACCGGCGAGCGGCACGGCGAGGACCAGGGCGTAGAGCAGCAGCCGGTTACCCCACGGCTGCCACTTGAGCATCGCGGTGTGCAGCAGCACGGTGGTCAGCACCACCACGGCGTACGAGCGCAGCGGACCCACCTGCCCGGGGTCGAGCCGGCGCGGGCGGACGAGCGCGGCCAGCGCGCCGAGCAACGCGAGTGCCCCGGCGATCGGGAACGCCACCCGGTCCTCGTCCGGATACCAGGCGGGCACCGGGAAGACCTCCCGACCGAAGGTGATCGCGCGGTCCTGAGGGTCGACACCGATCACGTCCGCGCCCTCGATGATCGCGTCCGCGCTGGCGCTGCGCAGCGGCGCCAGCGGCGTGTCGAACGCCGTGTGCCCGATCCGCAGCGCGTTGACCAGGATCGACGCCGGATCGTGCCGTTCCATCGGGATCGACTCCCGCAGCCGCGGGGGGCCCAGCGGATGCCCGAACTCGGCGGTCACCCGGGTCAGGAACGGGCCGACCACCAGCGCCGCCACCACCAGGATCAGCGCCGAGCCACCGACGACGCGGGCCACCGGAGCGACCGGCCGAACCCGACGGGCGGCCGGTGCCCGGTCGGCCAGGGCCAGCCGGAGCTGGGCCAGTCCCCACAGCACCAGCAGCGGACCCACCGCGATCAGGCCACTGGTCTTGGTCACCGCCGTCAACCCGGTGGCCGCGCCCAGGCCCAGCAGCGTCCCCCAACCGGTCCGCCGACGCAGCCCGTCCAGGACGAGGGTCGCCGCGCACGCCACCCACGCCGCGCAGACCAGGTCGGTCTGCGTACTGGTCGCCTGGAGCACCACCATCGGGGTGCTGGCCAGCACGAATGCGGTGATCAACTGAGCCCGCCGGCCGCCGCCGAGCTGCGCGGTGATCCGTGCGGCCACCAGCAGGCAGAGCACCCCGGCGGCCCACTGCACCAGGTTGTGCAGCGCGTCTCCGCCGGTGAGCAGGCGCAGGTGCAGGAGCAGGTACTCCGCGCCGGGTGGAATGGTCACCTGCCGGTGGATGGCGGTGGGCCAGAAGTCCAAATCACCCTGGGCCACCCAGTGCTCGACCTTGGGCAGGTGGTAGGTCTGCGAGTCGAAGTTGTTCGGCTCGGCCAGCAGCGCGACCAGCAACTCCAGCAGCACCAGTCCCCCGATGCCGCCGGCGAGCAGCCGCTCGCCCCGACTCGCCGTACGCCAGATCTCGGCTGCCCTGCGCAGGCCGGCGCGTACCTCACCGGTCGGGACCGGCGTGGCGTCGCGCCCGCCGGCCGGGCCGCGGTCGGCGAGCGGGACGGACGTCTCCGGGCCGCCGCCGGCGGTCACCGCCGCGCCGACCGGCACCCGCCGGGACGTCGCGGCGGGCACCTCGGCGGCCGGCGTCTCCCGGCGCCAGCGCAGGCCCACCGCCGTCGCGGTGGCGAGCAGGAAGAGCAGCCAGGCGGCGACGAACGCCGGCCGGGTCAGCGCGTGCAGCGCGCCGAGCACCTCGACGACGAGCACGGCGTACGCCCCGGCGACCAGGGCCGCGCGCACCGCGGCGAGCCGTGACGGCGACACCGCGTCGACCCCGCGGGGCTTCGTCGCGACCGTGAGCAGGAGCACCGAGGCGGCGGGGAGCACCGCGAGCAGGGAGCCGGCAGCCGACATGGCGGGAAGTAAACACCATCGCGCTGAGCCCGCCACGCCGACTGTCCGACGGTGGCGGCCACCGTCGGGCTGACCAGCCAGGCTAGGCTAGGCCCGACGTGTTGTCGCCACCGTGGAGATTCCCGTGAAGCTCTCGATCCTCATGCCGGTCTACAACGAGGAAGAACGCATCGCGGATGCCCTCAAGCAGGCGTTGGCGGTTGACTACCCCTGCGAGATCGAGCTGGTCGTCGTCGACGACGGCAGCCGGGACGGCACCGGCGAGGTCCTCGGCCGCGCCGACGACGCCCGCCTACGGGTGATCACCCACCAGCGCAACGCGGGCAAGGGCGCGGCCATCAAGACGGCGGTCGACAGCGCCGAGGGCGAATACATGGTCATCCTCGACGCCGACCTGGAGTACGACCCGCAGGACATCCCCAAGCTGCTCGCCCCGGTGCTCGACGGGCGGGCCACGGTGGTCTACGGCAATCGCACCTTCGGCAGCCACAGCGCCTACAGCTTCTGGTACGTGATGGGCAACAAGGGCGTCACGATGGCGGCCAACGTGCTCTTCAACTCGTACATCGGCGACCTGGAGACCTGCTTCAAGCTGATGCCGGTGGAGCTCTACCGGTCGCTGGAGGTGCGCTCGCGCGGCTTCGGCATGGAGGCCGAGGTGACCGGCAAGCTGCTGCGCCGCCGGATCCGCCCGTACGAGGTGCCGATCAGCTACCGGGCGCGCGGCCGCGAAGAGGGCAAGAAGATCACCTGGAAGGACGGCGTCGAGGCGATCTGGATCCTCGGTCGCGAGCGCGCACGCCGCCGTCCCGCCGCCGCGACCCGCTGAGCGCTCATCCGTTCGGGCTAGCCTTGAGTTGAAGTCCACTTCAACTCAAGGACCCGGTGATGCAGGACTCGTTGACGATCGGCGAGCTGTCCGTCCGCTCCGGCGTCGCGCCGTCGGCGCTGCGCTACTACGAGCGGCTCGGTCTGATCCGCGCCAATCGCACCGGCGGAAACCAGCGCCGCTACGCCCGCACCGAACTGCGACGGGTCGCCTTCATCCGGATCTCCCAGCAGGTCGGCGTCTCGCTGGACGAGATCCGCGCGGCGCTGGAGTCGCTGCCCGGCGGCCGTACCCCCAGCCCACAGGACTGGGAGCGGCTCTCCGCGAGCTGGCGCGGCCGGCTGGACGAGAAGATCCGGCTGCTCACCAAACTCCGCGACGACCTGGACGGCTGCATCGGCTGCGGCTGCCTGTCCCTGCAACGCTGCACGCTCTACAACCCGGGGGACGCGCTGGCCGGCGAGGGCCCCGGTGCCCGGCTCATGCTGCCCCGCGCCTCATCCGATGGTGAGTAGCACCTTCCCGACGTGGTCGTTCGACTCGATCAGCCGGTGCGCCTCGGCAGCCTCGGCCATCGGCAGCCGCCGGTCCACCACCGGGCGGATCGCGCCGGCCTCGACCAACGGCCACACCTCATCGCGTACGCCCCGGACGATCTCCGCCTTCTCGGCCAGCGGTCGGGAGCGCAGCGTGGTCGCCGCGACGCTGGCCCGCTTGGTCAGCAGCGCACCGAGATCCAGCTCGGCCTTGCGACCACCCTGCAGCCCGATCACCACGAGCCGGCCGCCGGTCGCCAGCGCGGCGACGTTCCGGCCCAGGTAGGACGCGCCCATGATGTCGAGGATGACGTCCGCGCCGTGGCCGTCGGTGGCCTTGCGGACCTCCTCGACAAAGTCCTGCTCCCGGTAGTCGATCGTGTCCGCCGCGCCCAGTTCGCGCAGGCGGGGGTGCTTGGCCGCGCGGGCGGTCGCCAGGACCGTGGCGCCGAGGGCCGCCCCGAACTGGATCGCGAACGTGCCGATCCCGCTGCCCCCGCCGTGCACCAGCAGCGTGTCACCCGAGCCGAGCCGGCCCACCCCCACCAGGTTCGACCAGACCGTGCAGGCCACCTCCGGCAGCGCCGCGGCGTCGACCAGGTCGACGCCGGCCGGTACCGGCAGCAGCTGCCCGGCGGGCACGGCGACGCGCTCGGCGTACCCGCCGCCGGCCAGCAGCGCACAGACCTCCTGGCCGACGGCCCAACCGGTCACCTCCGGGGCGATCGCGTCGATAACCCCGGAGCACTCCAACCCGAGGTACGGGGGCGCACCCGGCGGCGGCGGATACTGCCCCTGCCGTTGCAGCAGGTCAGCGCGGTTCACCGCGCTGGCCCGCACCGCGACGATCACCTCGCCCGGACCGGGCTCCGGGTCGGGGACCTCGGCCCAGACCAGCGCGTCGGGTCCACCGGGCTGCGGAACGGTGATGGCTCGCATGGCCTCAGTCTTACCCGATGCCCCGGGGGGACGCAGGCGCACCCCGGTGCCGGGGCGCCGGCGCCGCAGGCGTGGCCCCGCGGCGGCCACTGTGGACGCCTCGTCACCCGCCTGGCCGGCGCATTCAGGGAGGGACGCCGAGCCGACCGGTGGGTGACGTGGCAGACTGTCCACGGCCGTACACCCGCGGGTGGCGGTCCGGGAGGGTTCGCCTAGTGGCCGATGGCGCTGGTCTTGAAAACCGGTAAGGCAGCGATGTCTTCGTGGGTTCGAATCCCACACCCTCCGCGTCCCGAGCAGCACAAATGCCCTCTGACCAGCGCCGCGCGGCAATGGCCACCGGGAAGTGAGCGCGCGAAGCGCGCCGTTTGGGGGTTTGTCGGCTGATGCCTCGATGCGAGCGTGGCCAGGTAGCAGCCCGCTACGGGGGAAGCCTTCGGCACGCAAAGGCACACCGCCCACTCGGCGCGAGGCCGAGTGGGCGGTATGGGAAGGCCCCGGTGCGGGCGTCAATCAGAGGTAGACGCCTGCGGGTAGCCGCTAACTACCCGTCGTCTAGTGCACAGCGGGTGAGGTCGAACTCGGGCGCGGTTCGCAGCCGATCAACTAACGGCTTCGACGGGCCAAAGTCGGGGTTGACTCTCCGGCCGATGACCACCGCTGCAACGGCTACTGCGCCGGCCGCCTTCAGAGCGAATGCCAGCGACTGCACCCGCCCTCCCGTCGTCCAGGTGTCATCCAAAAGAAGCACTCTGCCGCCGGCTGCGCTGCCCTCCGGCAGGTAGAAGCGGTCGGCGTGGAAGCTGCGATCGTCCGCGCTGTAGGCGGAGTTTGAGACGGCGTGGAGAGCGGGGAGGTTCAAACGTTTAGCGACGATGGTCTCCAGCGGGTGCTCACCTTGCCGCCCCCGCGTGGAGGGGACCGTAACTATATGGGTAAACGCGCCATCGAGAGCGGCTGAGAAACAATCCCAGTGATAGGCGAGATACAGAACCGCCAGTGACGAGAGGTTTTGCATCGCCATGGCCGACCTCTGCATGGCCTTGTAGGCGATCAGGCTGTGATCGTGCTGGGAGCCTTTGACCGAGTAGGCGATCGGAGCAACGATGTCCGCTTGGAATCCGCCAGATGCCGAGCGATGTTGGCCGCACTGGTAACACACCTCGAAGCCATTGCCTGCATTGCTGCGACAGACAGCGCAGATGCCATCTCCTGGTGGCAGCGGGTTGCGCAGATAGTTGCGCTGTCGCTCGACCACCTGCATCTCGTCATGCTGGGCCTCCGCCCATTGTCTAAAGATCGACAAGGCGCGGCAAACCCTCAAGTGCCTGAGGCGAATCAGGTATCTGTCGCACGATGTGGTCAACCGTTGCAACCAGCTCGTTAGCCGTTGACACGACATACACGCCCGGTCGCTTGGCGTACTCACGTGCCCAGTCATGCTGGAGAAGCGAATCAGCAAGAACCACAGGTCGTCCGTGCTGAAGAGCAAGTCGGGCTTGCATCCGCGCTCCGCTGCGATATGCCGCCTCGACAACGACTGTCGCGGCGGCATAGCCGCTCATGACTGCGTTCCGCATGGGGAAAGTATGCTTGCCCGGTGGTGCCTCTGGCCAGAACTGGCTGAGCACTAGCCCGTCTTTTACGATCTGATTCTGCAATGACCGGTTTCCGGCAGGATAGTACCTATTTACGCCGGTGCCGATGACCGCGACCGTGCGTCCACCCGCGCGCAGCGCTGCCGTGTGTGCCGCCGTGTCAATGCCCGCGGCAAGACCTGACACGACGGTGATACCCGATTCTGCCAGCGCGGTGGCGCAAGTCTGAGCAATACCGATGCCCTGGTCAGTGGGTTTACGCGTTCCGACCACTGCCACCGCTCGGCGATCCTCAGCGAGGGTTCCCCGCGTGAACACGACTGGCGGCATCTGGTGAATATCGCGCAGCCGCGCGGGATAGGTGTCATCGAGCAGCGTATGTATGCCGATCCCGTCTACCGCCCACGCTTGCAGCTCGTTCCGCGCAGCGTCCAGCGCGTCCTGGATCGGGTCGTCAGCAAACAGGGTCTCGCCCGCGCCAAGTTGGCGCCGCAGGACGGTCAGAGCGCTGCCCTCGGTAAGCACCTCGGCGGCTATCTCTGTCCAGCGAGCGCCAGGCCTGCGCAGCAGCGCCACGAGGGCTGCTACTTGGGCCTGGCGGTCATCCGGCATGGCAATGATCCTAGGAGTGCTCTGTGCAGGCGGCAGCGACACGGGGCTCATTGCCGCTCCTCCCTTCGGTTGGCCTTTGACTCTAAGTCTCGTACAGGCGTACGACGGTTTCCGTTTGGCCACGATCGCGCCATTGTCCAGCCTCCCGGCTCAAGCGGCACGCTGGCGCGCTGTTCGCCGTGAGCCTGGATCGGCTCCGCACCAGCGAAGACACGTACAGCGACTCACACCACAACGCCAGAAAATCGGTCGGGAAACGGCAGCACTGTCCCGCCGTCGTTGCTGACCCGGCCGATGGGGCGGACGCCGTGCCGGGTCGGATTGACGGTCAGGCGCAGGTGCAGCCGGGAACGCCCTGCGTCGACGCCGGTCATCGGCCATTCTCACGCCGCTCGCTCTCAGCCACTGCGGATGAAGGACTCAAGAACCTTCTTGCGCTGTGGCTGTGACAGGACCCCAGCGAAGGGCGAGTTCTGTCGTAGCTCCACAGCTTCCGGGTCATCCGAGGTCAGCGCCTTGAGGACCGCGTTCACACCCTCGTTGATCTTGTCTTGCCAGCGCTTCGGCCACACCTCGGTCATGGTTCCTCGGTGCTGCCGCAGGAGTCGGTCGAGATTTACTCGGGCCTTGCTCAGTACCGCGTCCGGGTCGGTGACCAAACTGCCCGCTACCGCCTGGTGCAGCCACAGCGACTTGAGCTGGTCACGAGTCAGTTCCGGCTTCGGGCGCAGCAGCGCCTCAACCTGGCCGCGCTTGATCCTCCGATGCGCGCCGACCTTCACGAACGGCAGTTCTCCACGTTCACACAGGTTGACGACCTGCTGGCGCGAAGATCCCAGCAGCTTGGCAACCTGACCGGTGGTCAGAAGGTCCTCACCCGTCGTCACCATGCTTGGAGCATGCGCTACAAACGCTAAAAACACAACTCGCTTTGCGGCTACGTACCCTCGGGTTCGTCCCGTCGGGTCTCGCGGATCGTTTCGTCGGCCAGTCGCCCGATCGCGCGACGGCGCTCCTCGGCGAGCGCCTGCTCGTCCGGCTTGCGCAGCGCGGTGACGACGGCGACCACGAAATCGCGCCAGATCCCTAGCAAGTATTTCCCCCGTGGAAAGTTGCAGGCTGCCAACCATAGCGTCCGGCCGGTGCTGCCGGACAACCGACGCAGCCGGTCGTTCGTTGGCCCGGAACGGGGTATGAAGGGCAGGTATCTACCCAGACCGGAAGGACGCCGTCCCGATGACCCTCGAACGACCGATCGCCCCGGACCCGTACGAGCTGCTGCCGACCGTGCCCTCGTTCACCCTGACGAGTGACGACGTGCAGAACGGCGAGCCGATGGACTCCCGGCACGCGCATGGCAGCACCGGTGGTGAGAACGTCTCCCCGCAGCTGACCTGGTCGGACTTCCCCGCCGAGACCAAGAGCTTCGCCGTAACCTGCTACGACCCCGACGCCCCGACCGGCAGTGGCTTCTGGCACTGGGTGCTGGTGAACGTGCCGGTTGACGTCACGCAGTTGCCCACCGGCGCGGGCGCCGCGGCGGGCACCGACCTCGGCGGGGCCTTCTCGGTCCGCAACGACTACGGCGAGCAGGGCTACGGCGGGGCGGCGCCGCCGCCCGGTGACCGCCCGCACCGGTACGTCTTCGCGGTGCACGCCCTGGACGTCGACCGCCTGGACCTCACCCCGGACGCGAGCCCGGCCTACGTCGGCTTCAACCTGACCTTCCACACCCTCGCGAGAGCGGTGATCCGCCCCACGCACCAGATCAAGGAATGATCCGTACCCCGCGATCTTGCACTGTCCGTTCACGGTCGAGTGCAAGATCGCGGGGCGGGGTGAGTCAGGCGGGGACGCGGGCCACGGCGAAGACGGACTGGCCGAACGGGGGTCGGACGACCTGTTCGGCGGCCTTCGTGGCGGGGAGGACGAGGGTGTCGTACACCTTGACCATCGGCCCCTCCTTCGGCATCAGCCGGAAGACCTTGGTGGCCATGAAGTAGCCGATCAACCCGAGCGCGTTGGCGTAGTGGATCTTCTCCACCGTCAGGCCGGCCTCGGTCATCGCCGCACCGAGCGTCTTCTTGGTGTACCGGCGGACGTGGCCGGTGGCGATGTCCGCCGGGCTCATGGCGAACTGGAACGCCGGCACGATGATGATCACCGCGCCGCCGGGGCGGACCAGGTCGCGCATGCTGCGCAGCGCGCCCACGTGGTCCTCGATGTGCTCCAGGACGTTGTACGAGACCGCGGCGCTGTAGTCCCCCCGGTCGTTGTGCGGGAGCAGCATCTGCCGGACGTCGATGCCGGGCTGGGCGGCGAGGCGCTCCTTGAGCTGCACCAGCCGGTCGGGGTCGGCCTCCGTGGCGGTGAACCGGGGCAGCCGCTGCGACCATTCCAGCGCGTAGTCACCGAGGCCGCTGCCGATCTCGATCGGGTCGTCACCGAGGTACGGCACCGCCAGCTCGACGAACCAGCGGCGGTGGTTGACGGCCGTTGCCAGGCCCTCCAGCACCTCGGACTGGACGCGCTGATCCCCAGTGATTTCTGCCATGCGTCGATTCCTCACGATATGAACTCGAACCGTGCCTGGACCGACAGAGTGAATCATCCGCTTGGATGGCAGAAGAATCGGGGGAGCGGTTGGCCGAATTGCGGTCGGGGGGTGGGCACGTGATCGGCGGTCGGCGAACCCGGCACATAGTACGGCAGTACCCCGAAACATGTCACGGCACCGCCATACGCTGACTACCCTATGAATTGTCATGACTACTCCCGAACCGGACGCGCCCGGCGACGGCCCGGCCACCGCGTCGCCGGTGGAGGAGGCCGGCGGCGGCGATCGGTTGCGCCGTAACGGGAAGTGGGCCGATCTGGCCGCCGTGCTGAGCTTCGTGGTGCTCGGCTTCTGGGTCACCGGGCGTCTCTGGTGGGACCCGGGCAGCGGAGTGCGAGACAACCGCTCCGACCAGTCACAGTTCGAATGGATGATGGCGCACGGTGCGCGAGTGGTCACGCATTTTGCGTACCCGTTCCAATCCGATCAGATGAACGTGCCGGACGGCGTCAACCTCATGGCAAATACGTCCGTATTATCCATTTCATTGCCAATGACGCCGGTCACCCTGCTGTTCGGGCCACGTGCGGCATTCCTGCTCTTTCTCACCCTTGGAATGATCGCCACCGCCACCGCCTGGTACTTCCTGCTCTCCCGCGTCCTGGTCGGAGCACGGGGGCCGGCCTGGCTGGGCGCGGGCTTCTGCGCGTTCGCGCCGGCCATGGTGTCGCACGGCAACGGGCACCCGAACATCGTGTCGCAGTTCGTCGTCCCATTGATCATCTGGCGTACGCTGCGGCTCGCCGAACCCGGCCGCTGGCTGCGTAACGGGGTGCTGCTCGCTCTGGTGATCGTCTGGCAGGCGTTTCT
This sequence comes from Micromonospora sp. NPDC005254, assembly GCF_042872525.1. NCBI lineage: Bacteria > Bacillati > Actinomycetota > Actinomycetes > Micromonosporales > Micromonosporaceae > Micromonospora > Micromonospora sp. NPDC005254. The sequence continues at coordinate 639,749 of NZ_JBIAKM010000004.1, forward strand.
CAACCTGGAGATCCTGCTGATGACCGCGATCGGGCTCGGCGTGATCGTCGGCGCGCTGGCCCTCGGCCGCCCCGCCCTGCGGTCACGGGCCCGGTCCTTCTTCGCGGGCCTGGCCGTCGCCGCGGTGGTCGCGGGTCTGCTGCTGGCGTACCCGCTGTACGTGCAGTTCTTCGGACCCGGCGCCTACTCCGGGCTGTCCAGCCTGATCCGCGGCTACTCCAGTGACCTGGCCTCGTTCGTGGCGTACTCCCGGGAATCGCTGGCCGGCAGCCCGCGCACCTCCGCCGGGCTGGCCAAGAACCCGACCGAGGAGAACAGCTTCTTCGGCTGGTCGCTGCTCGTGCTGGTGGTCGCCCTCGTCTGGTGGCTGCGACGGTCGGTGGTGGTGCTCGCGCTGGCCGGGCTCGGGCTGCTCTTCGCGATGCTCTCGCTCGGGCGGGAGATCCGCTTCGCCGGCCACGGCACCGGCGTGCCAGGGCCCTGGGCCGCGCTGGAGAATCTGCCGATCCTGCACTCGGTGGTGCCGACCCGGTGGGCGCTGGCGATCACCCCGATCGTCGGGGTGCTGCTCGCCTACGGCGCCGAACGCGCCCGCGAGCTGGCCCGTACGCATCCGGCCGCTCGGCCGAAGATCCGCTTCGTCACCGCGACAGTGCTGACGATGGCCCTGCTGCCGATCCTGCCCACCCCGCTGCCCGTGGTGAAGCTGGACCCGGTCCCCACCTTCGTGACCAGCGGGGCGTGGCGGCCGTACGTGGCTGGTGGGCGCAGCGTGGTGACGTTGCCGCTGCCGGACACGAACTACGCGGAGCCGCTGCGCTGGTCCGCCGCGACCCGGCTGGACATGCCGCTGGCCCGGGGCTACTTCCTCGGACCGGACACCCGCCCGAGCGCGGAGCCGCCGAAGGTCGCGCTGTTCACCGCGCCGCCCCGGCCCACCAGCAGTTTCTTCGCCACCATCCGACGCACCGGTGCGGTGCCGCCGATCACCCCGCAGGACCGGGTCAAGGCGGTAGACGACCTGCGCTACTGGCGGGCCGGCGTGGTGATCCTCGGGCCGCACGAGCACGAGATGGAACTGCGTCGCGGAATGACCGAGCTGACCGGGATCCAACCGGTCTTCACCGGCGGCGTCTGGGTGTGGGACGTCCGGCCGCTGACCGACTGAGCGGGGCCGGCCCGGGAGTTGGACTCGCGGGATCAGCCCTGCCGGACGCAGCAGCCCTGGCAGACCTTCGGGCTGGGCAGCGTGAAGGCCAGGCAGCAGGTGCGTCGCTGCACGCTCGGCTCACCGGTCGGGCCGGGCACCAGCTCGACCAGGTCAGCCAGGTCGAGCGCGCCGAGCAGGGTGTCGATCCTCTGCACCGTCGAGCCCGGCAGCGCGTCCGCGGCCCGGAGGATGCCGTGCGCGATGCCGGAGGCGACCGAGCCGAGCAGCGTCCGGGTGCCCACCCGCACCTCCGCCTGGATCGCCGCGATCAGCGGCGCCAGGTGGGCGTCGAGCAGGGAGGCACGCAGCTCGGCCAGCAACTCGGCCTCGCCGGCGACGACGCGTACCTCCGGCAGGCCGGAGAGCGCCAGCGGGTCGCTCGGCAGCACGGCCACCGTGGTGCCGTGGCGCAGGCCCAGCGTGAGCAGGGGCCGGTGGTCCTCGAAGTGGATCAGCACGTCGGACGGGTCGAGCAGCGGCACCCGGCGGGCCGAGGCCCAGCCGAGCACGACCGGCAGCGCCGTCCAGTAGCTGTACGACTTCCAGGCCAGCGCGGCGCAGGCGTGCGGGGTGCCACCCCAGCGGACGCTGGCCGCGTGCAGCAACTCCGGCAGGCGGGTGCCGTCGATCAGGGTGGTGGCGGGCGTCCAACCGAACTCGTCGTCGACCAGCAGGCCCCGGGCGAGACCGGGAAGGTCGTCGGTGCCGAACATGGCCCGCAGCGCCGCGGTGACGGGGGCGAGCGGCGTGGCGGTCACGTCCCGCCTCGGCATCACCGCTGTCACCGTGTCATCCCCCGTCCGCGAGCCCGGGAGCGTGCCCCGGCGGACGAGCAGCGTCGTCCTGAGCTAAGGCTAGCCTAACCACGCCTGCCGGTCTAAGGGAAGCCTTGCCTCGGTCGGATCGGGAGGTCCGGGTCACTTCGGCTCCCGGCGGGAGCAGCGCTCCGCGCCCCGGCGTACTACCCGCGCCCGGCCTCCGAAAACGCCGCCGCAGGATCGATCACCGTCGGTGGATTGTCAAGCGTTGTGTCGACAAGGTGGCAGATGCGTGTGCGCTTCGCCACGGAACGTGAAACTAATACTCCCGGCCACGAGGAAGCCGATGACGACGTCACCCCTCGAACGGGCTGCCGACTCCTTCGCGGCCGAGCTTGCCCGCCATCGTGCCGGGCGAGGCCTGTCCAAGAAGCAACTGGCCATCCTGATGGGGTTCGACCCGTCCTACGTCAGCCACGTCGAGGGACGCCGACACCGCCCGACCGAGGACTTCGCCCGCCGTGCCGAGGCCGTCCTGGAGGCCAGCGGCGCGATCTGGCAGCGCTTCCGGGAGTACGACGACCTCCGGCACGCCCGGTCCGGCCAACCGCACCGCGAACCCCCGCTGCCCGGCCAGTGGCTGCCCCCCGGCACCGGCCTCGTCGTCGAACGGGAACTGGCCACCCTCACCCACACCGACGACGCCTACCGGTGCGTCATCCGCCGCGAGCTCTACAACGCCGGCACCGAGCCGGTCACCCGCTACCTCGTCCGCGTCGCGGTGGACCGCTACCCGAACGACCCCGGTCGCTCCAACCGGCACCACCGGGAACACCCGCTCACCTTCGCCGAGCTGCAACTGCAGGCCCGCCGCGACGACGGCGCCGGCGACCCGGAGCCGATGCACTGGCGGGCGAAACACGACCGGGACGCGTTCAAGGAGATCTGGCTGCTCTTCGAGAACGGCGAACGGCGTTTCCCGCTCTACCCCGGCGACCGGGCCATCATCGAGTACGCGTACAGCGTCGGGCACGAGAAGTGGGGCCCCTGGTTCCAGCGGGCCGTCCGGCTGCCCACGCGGCACCTCGCCGTACGCCTGGATTTGCCGGTGGCCCTCGACCCGCAGGTCTGGGGCGTGGAAACCTCGCTCTCCGCGGAGGAGGGCCCGCTGCGGACGGCGCCGCAGCGTCGCGACGAGGGCGACCGGGCGATCTACGACTGGCAGACCGACGCCCCGCCGCTCAACGCCCGCTACCGGATGCAGTGGCGCTTCCGGGCTCGGCCGGAAGCCGACCCGGACGTCGGTCCCGGCGGCACCCGGGTCCGCCCCAGCGAGCGGATGCGCGGGATCGGCATCGTCCAGCGTGGGGCCGACCTCCTCCGCCAGCAGGTCCGGCAGTTCGACCTGCCCGGCGAGGAACCTGTGGCCCGGGACGTCGTGGACCGACTCACCATGGCGCTGTCCCGGCTCGACGAGCTGCACCCGTTCAACAAGGGAGGGGGCATCGCCGCACCGCAGCTCGGCGTCGGCCGCGCCGCCGCCGTGGTCCGACCCCCCGACCGGACGGCGGAACCGGTCGTCCTGCTCAACCCCCGGGTGGTCGACGCCGACCCGGAGACCGACGAGCAGTACGAGGGGTGCCTCTCCTTCTTCGACCACCGCGGTCTGGTGCCCCGACCGCTGCGACTCGACGTGGAACACGCCCAGTACGACGGCAGCCGGATCATCACCTCGTTCGAGTTCGGCATGGCCCGGCTCGTCGCGCACGAGATCGACCACCTGGAGGGGCGGCTCTACGTCGACCGGATGGCGCCCGGCGTGCCGCTGGTGCCGGTGGAGGAATACCGGGAGACGGGGCAACCCTGGCGCTACTGAGCAGGGCGGGGACCGGGGCGCGTGCCCCAGGGGGCAGGGGCACGCGCCCCGGTGTGGGGGGAGGAACGTCTAGAGATCGCCGAACGTGTCGTAGCGGATGTTCGGCGGCGGCACCTCGTCCGCGGCCAGCACCCGCAGCGTCGACCGGACCATCTGCGCCGACCCGGAGACGTAGCAGTCGTGCGTCGTCCACGGGCCGTACCGGGCCACCACGTCCGGGATGTCGCCCAACTCGCCGTCGAAGTCGGGGTCGTCGCTGCACGCTGCGGTGACCGACAACCACGGGTGCGCGGCCACCAACTCCTGCAGGCCAGCCAGCCCGTACAGGTCCGTCGCGTGCCGGGCGCCGTAGAAGACATGCACCCAGCGCGTCCGGTTGTAGCTGGCCAGCTCCTGCACCAGCGCCTTGATCGGCGCCAGCCCGACGCCGCCGGCCACGCAGAGGATGTCCCGCTCGGAGGTGCGGTCCAGGGTCATCGACCCCATCGGCGCCGCCAGGCGCAGCAGGTGCCCGGGCTGTACGCGGCGGACCAGCGCCCCGGACACCCACCCCGCGCCGGGGCTCCGCACGTGGAACTCCAGCACGTTGTCGTCGTTCGGGGCGTTCGCCACTGAGTAGTTCCGCCACACCCGCGGGTGGAAGCGGGGCAGCTCCAGGCTGACGTACTGGCCCGCCCGCCAGGACAGCGGATGTTGCAGGGCCCGGCAGGTCAGCACGGCGAGGTCCGAGCCGTGCCGCTCATGGGTCAGCACCTCGGCGTGCCAGAACGGCGGGTTGTCGTCGTCGGCCGCCCCGGCCACCATCTTCGCCGCGATCGCCGCGTACGCGTCCCGCCACGCCTGGTCGTACTCCAGGTTCCAGCCGTCGCCGGCGGTGCTGCGCAGCGCATCGAGCAGCGCGACGCCCATCGTGGCGTAGTGCCGGTCGTCGACGTGGTACTTGCGGTGGTCCCGGCCCAGCGCTCGCAGGAACTCGTCGAAGCTCTCCGGGTCGTCCACGGTGTGGATCGCCGTGATGATCGCTTCCAGCAGGCGGTCACCCTGGCCGGTCATCTGCACCGGGAAGAGCTGCCGCAGGGCGGGGTCGAGCAGGAACAGTCGGGCGTAGAAGTGCCCGCTCAGCCGCTCCCGGTCCTCCTCGACGAGGGTCCAGCTCTCCTTCAGCAACCGTGCGACGTTGTCCACCGGTGCTCCTTCTCCAGACGGCAGCGGATCGGGCGCTCATAGAATCTCCACGGAGCGTGCTCACCGGTCGCACAGAATGTGCGATCGGTTCACGCCGGCCGATCGGCCGTGTCCGCCGTGCCGTCCGTCGGGCAGAGTGGTGCGGTGACCGTTGAGCTGACCCGCCCGGTGTCCCGCCGAGTCCTGGGGACCGAGACGCTGCTGGTCCTCGGCCTCTCCCTCGGCCAGTCCGCGGTCTACGCGGTGGTCTCGATCATCGCGAAGCTGACCGCCGAGGGGCCGCTCTCCAAGCAGACCGCGTCACTGAACACCTCGGCGTCGGCCCGACCCTGGCTGGACCTGACGTACCAGCTCCTCGGCATCGTCTTCGCGCTGCTGCCCGTGCTGCTCGCCGTACACCTGCTCAGCCGTGACCCCGGCGACCCGGTGGGGACCCTCGGCCTGGACGCGCGGCGGCCCGGCCAGGACCTGGCCCGGGGTGCCGGCCTGGCCGCGCTGATCGGCCTGCCCGGCCTGGCCCTGTTCTGGGCGGCGGCACAGCTCGGCATCAACGCCACGCTGGTGCCGGCGGCCCTGCCGCACGTCTGGTGGGCGGTTCCGGTGCTGATCCTCTCCGCCGTGCAGAACGCCTTGCTGGAGGAGGTGATCGTGGTCGGCTACCTGGTCACCCGGCTACGCCAGCTCCAGTGGCGGCTCGCCGCGATCATCGCGGCCAGTGCGCTGCTGCGCGGGAGCTACCACCTCTACCAGGGCTTCGGCGCGTTCGTCGGCAACGCGATCATGGGCGTCGTGTTCAGCCTCTTCTACCTGCGAACCCGCCGGGTGCTGCCGCTGATCATCGCGCACACCCTGCTCGACGTGGTCGCCTTCGTCGGCTACGCGCTGCTGCCCCGCGACTGGTTCACCTGGCTCTGACCCTCAGCGCCGGCCCGGCCGGTAGGCCGCCACCGCACGGGCGGCCAACCGATCGGCCGCCGCCGCGTCACCCAACGTGGCGGCGACCACCGCCGCACCCGGCAACAGGCGGGACGCCAACCGCAACGCCACCCACCCGCCCGCCTGGGCGGTGAGCGGCGCCGCCAGCCGCCACGCGGCCTCCGCCGCCCTCGGCCAGGCGCCCTCGACCGGATCGCCAGTCGTCTGTGCCGCGAGCAGGGCCTCCTGCGCGCTCGTCGCGTCCGGATGCACAAGGGTGAGCACCAGCAGGTCGGCGGCCCGGTCACTGTGCGTCGGATCCTTGCCGTACACCGCAGCCAGTCGCAACACCAGGTTCGACTGGGTCCAGAGCACCGAGGCCAGCTCGGCGAGCGGCGCGAAGAGCCCAGCCAGCGCGGCCGCCGCCCCTCCCGCGCCCGCCGCCCGCACGTACCGCCGGGTCGCCAGCCGCGCCAGGCCGTCCGCCGGCGCGTCCGGATACCGGGCCCGCAGCCGCTGCGCCCACTCGGCGGCGCCCGGACCGAGCGCCCGGACCGCCTCCAGCGCCAGCAACTCCGGCGCGAAGCCCGGGTGGTCGCGCAGGCGGGCGATCACCGCCCGCACATCCGATTCCGGGGTACGCCCCGAAGCCGGCACCGGGTCGTGCTCTGCTCCGGCCATGGCGGTCGAGGGCTGCGGCGCCGAGGTGGCTTGCGCGGGCGTGGCGTTGCGCTTGATCGCCGGGGCGGCCTTCCTGGCTCGGGTGACCTTCCTGGCTGGGGTGATCTCGTCGGCCGGGGCGGTTTGCCTGGCTGGGGTGGCCCGCTGGGTGGGGGTGGCTTTCTTGGCCGGGAGGGCCTTCTCGGCTGAGGTGGCCTTCTTGCTGGGGGTGGCCTTGGGGGTCGCCCGCTTGTTGCCCGGCTGGTCCATTTCCGCTGCCGGGGTGCCGTCGGAGGGGCTGGCCTGGTCGGTGGCTGGGGCGGTCTCCGGCAGGCTGGCCTGCTCATCGGCCGGGGTGTTCACCGACGGGCCGGCCTGGTCGCGGGCTGGGGTGTCATTCGGTGGGCCGGCCTGGCCCGCCGGTGAGGCGTCAGGTGGCGGGCTGGCCTGGTCGGCGGCGGGTGGGACGCTCGATGCCGGAGACGAGCGGCGCGGCTGGCGGGGCAGGGGGCGCTCGGGGTCCGGTGGCTGGAACAGCACGGCCGGGGCAGCCTTGGCCCGTCGAGGACGCGGGCTCGCCGGAGCGGCTGCCGGCGGCGCAGTCGTCTCGTCGGGCTGCTCGGCGGCGGTCGGCGGCGTGAAGGTGGGCCGCGGAGAGCGTCGACGCGCTCTTTCAGCAGGCTCTCGACGGGTCGGCTCGCTCGGCGGCTGCTCCTGCATATCGATGGAGCGTAGTCCCGATCACGCCGCCGCACAGGGGTGAAACACGGGGACCGGGCCGTACCCCGGAAGTCGTTTTGCTCCCGGTGGGTGGCGACCTGTATCCTCGGGCGCGGTGGTCTGCGGATCACCAGGGAGACTTCGCCTAGTCTGGTCTATGGCGCCGCACTGCTAATGCGGTTGGGGTCTTAAAGCCCCTCCCGGGTTCGAATCCCGGAGTCTCCGCGCGAAAGCCGGGTGTGTAGACTGGCTGAGCACAAGCGCCCGTAGCTCAATGGATAGAGCATCTGACTACGGATCAGAAGGTTAGGGGTTCGAGTCCCTTCGGGCGCACATACAGCCCCCTAGCAGGCCCAACGGCCGCTAGGGGGCTTCTTCTTGTCTAGCCAGGACTGTGAAGACCTTCTTACTCTCCGCGCATGGCCAAGATCAACTTGCTCCACCTCAACGCCGACGAGCGTGACCGTGGCGACCTGTTCGCCGTTGACGCGTTCCCCGGGGATCGGGCCACCGCCCGGGGGTGCCACGTCAAGCGGACCCTGACTGCGGACGGCGGCGTGGGCGAGCCGTCTTCGGACGGCTCGCCCACGCTTTCGGTTCGTCAGGGGGTCACCCGGGTAGCCGGGCTGTCGCCCGGCAGGCCCGACATGTCGGCCTCGACCGGCGGCACCGGAGTGGCTCCGAGGACGCTGCCGTCCGTGGAGTACGCGGTGAGGGTGGCCGGCTGGTCCGGCGGTATCCGGGTGATGCCGGCGTTCGACGCGTCGAGGGTGACCGTGGCGGGGGGTGCGCCGCCGATCGTGACCGTGACGCGGGCCGCGTCCGGCGGGGCGATCACCCGCACCTGGTCCGTCGGCGGACGGGTGCCGTCGTCGGCCCGGATCCGCCAGCCGATTGGTCGCTGGTCGGCGCCCTCGGCCGGCAGCAGCAGCCGCAGGTCGGTCCACCAGCCGGTTCGGTCGTCGCCGTGTCTGGCGTACGCGATCACCCCGCCGCCGGCAGGCTGCACGGTGAGCAGCGTGGCGGCTTGGCCGTGCCCGCTGCCCGACCAACGCACCCGCACTGTCGTCCCGGCAGCCGGGAGACGACTGTCGAGGAGTGCCGATTGGACGAAGTCGCGCAGGCTGGCATCGTCCACCGGCGTACCTCGGGCACCCCGTCGGGCGGCGGCGAGCAGGACGTCCATCTCCGGTCCGGTCGGGTCGATCGCGTCGTACGGGCCGCCGCCCAGGCCCCCCTGGTAGAGCAGCTGGTCGCCACGGCTGACCCGGACGACGGGTTCGTTCCGAAGCGGCGCGGGGGGCAGGACGGCGAACCCGACCCCGCTGCCGTCCGCCCTGGCGAAGTCCTGGTACTCCAGGGTTCCCCTCGGTGTGTACCGAGGGTCGCCACTGATCATCACGGTGGACTCGGCCGGCCCGACGACGACCGCGAATCCGCCCCGGTCGGGACCGGCCTGCATCAGGGTCATCACCGGGTCGTCGACGCCCTCGCTGTGGCCGGCGTAGCGCATCTGTTCGGCGCCGGCCCCGGCCGGACCCACGTACCAGACCAGCGCCTCCTTGCTCAGTAGGCCGAGGCGGAGCGGCACCGCGACCAGCGCGACCCGCTGGCCCGGCTGGTCACTGCCGTAAAGCAAACGAATCCGGTCACGATCGCCGACCTTCCAGATGCCGTCCGGGCTCCAGCCACCCAACGGGCTGTCGGTGCTGATCCGCGCCCGCAGCGTGTCCAGCCAGGCCTGATCGCCGGCCAGCGCGCCCCGGGGCGGCGCGTCGAGCAGCGCTGTCGGTGCGGCAGCGACCGCGATGCCAGGCGCCCATCCGGGCAGGGGCACCACGTTGGTCTGGACCCCCACGAGCGCGACTCCGACCGCAGCGGCCACCACCGCCCGCATCAGCCGCGTCCGCCGGTGCCGTCGCTCGCGCCGGGCGAACCCCGGCCACGGGTCCTCAGCTACGTTGACGCCGTGCGCGGCCTGCCATAGCGCAGGACTGAGCGTCGAATCTGCGAAGCTCTCGGTCATGCCAGTTCCTCCTCAAGCCGTACCGGGGACTGGGAAGCGGGTGGGGCGAACTCCACCCGCATCCGGGCCAACCCGCGCGACGCCTGGCTCTTCACCGAGCCGATGGAACAGCCGAGAACCTTGGCGGTGTCCGCCTCGCTGAGGTCCTCGAAGTAGCGCAGCACCAGAACCGCCTGGGTCCTGGGGGGCAACCGCCGCAGCGCGGTGAGGAGCAGTTGCCGCTCCTCCACCTGCGCGTACGCGTCCGGCGTCGGCGCGCTGTCGGAGGTCAGCAGCGGCACCTCCAGCGGCCGCCGCCGACGCCGCCAGGAGATCGCCGTGTTGACCATCACCCGGCGTACGTAGACCTCGGGGGCGTCCCTGCGCAGTACCCGCCCCCAGCGCCGATGAGTCTTCTCCAACGCCGACTGCGCCAGGTCCTCCGCTGTTCCCCGGTCGCCGGTCAGCAGGTAGGCCGTTCGGAGCAACGGCCCCCACTGTCGTTGTACGAACAGCCGGAACTGTTCGTCGTCCTCGTACCGACTCACGCCACCTCCAGGTCATATCCGCCTCGCGATCACGAGCGGATGCAGAGAGAGACGCGACCGGAGGCGTCCGGGGTTGAGTGGGTCGTCGACGAGGCTACGGACGTGTCGCAGCCGCCTGACCGGTCCCGCCCTGGGCTTCTGCCTTCTGGTGCGCCGATGGTCCCTTCGCGGGACCAGCTCCTGACGGGTCCGAGTCGAGCGGTGGAGCGAGGTCGGTCAGGGCGCGGGCGATGCCAGATCAGCATGAACACCGCCAGTTCCGTCTTCGACCGCATGCCGAATCCCTGTCAGGGTCGAGCCTTGTCCGACCGGCGCCGCCCGCGCCGGACCTCACGACACCGACAAGGAGCGATCATGGTGTTTTCGACAGACGGGTTGGTAACCGCGCTGGCAGTGGTGTCACTGGCCGCCTGCGGCCCCGCCGATGCCGCCGAGCAGCCGACGCCGGACCGTGCGGCAACGGTGAACCCGTCCACCGCCGCTGACCGGGACCACGAGTTCCGGCAACTGGAGGAGAGGTTCGACGCGCGGCTCGGGGTCTACGCGATCGACACCGGCACTGGCCGGACCGTGCAGTACCGGGACGACGAGCGGTTCGCGTACAGCTCGACGTACAAGGCGTTGGCCGCCGCCGAGGTCCTCGACGAGACCACCGACGTCGAGCTGGACCGGGTGGTGCGGTACTCGGCGGACGACCTGGTGACCTACTCGCCGATCACGGAGCGGCACGTCGCCGAGGGCATGACGCTGCGCGCGATCGCTGACGCGGCCGTGCGCTACAGCGACAACACCGCCGGTAACCTGCTGTTGCGTCAGCTCGGCGGACCACAGAAGTTCGAGAAGGAACTGCGCGAGGTCGGAGACAAGGTCACGGATCCGGCGCGCTACGAGACCGAGCTCAACGAGGCGAGGCCGGGTGACCGGCGGGACACCAGCACCGCGAGGGCCCTGACCCAGGATCTGCGGGCTGCTGTACGGGGTGTCCGACGTCGAGGAGTTCACCCGCAGCTCGGCCCGGCGACTACGCGCCGCCGCCGCCCGCTACCCCGACGACCCCGAGGTGGCGGCGCTGGTCCGCGACCTGCTCGCGGGCAGCCAACGGTTCCGCGAACTGTGGGAGTCGCACGACGTCGACGACGGGCACACCCTGATCAAGACCTTTCAGCACCCGCTGGTCGGCCCGGTGACCGTGAACTGCGACGTCCTCGACATCGCCGACCGTGACCAGCGGCTCGTCATCCACACCGCGGTGCCGGGCTCACCTTCCGCGGAGGCGCTGCGCCTGCTCTCGGTGCTCGGCACCCAGCGCATGACGGTCAGCGCCACCGAGCGCTGACCGTCCCGACGCCCGTGAAACGAGCGCCGTCGACGGGACGACGTCAGCGGTTGCGCCGGTGGTGGACGATCAGCGCCGCCGCGCAGAGCACCGCGACCAGGCCGAACACCGAGCCGATCCACGGGCTGTCCACAACGCTCGAGAGCACCGCGTTGATCGCCGCGCTGACGAAGAGCACCAGCCACAGCAGCGGACGTAGCAGGCCGCCGGGCCGTTCCGGCGCGGCGGCGGGCGCCTCGATGATGCGGTACGGGTCGGTCATGACTGTCTCCCTCGGTGACGTTCGACGACACCATCGACGCTAGGCGGGCGACCCCGGCGGGGACGATCCCGCCAGCTCGACGACCGGCGGTACAGCAGGCTGTACTTTCCGCCGCGGACGCTGCCGGCCGTGCTCGCGGTGGCCTATGTTGGCGCGGGAGGTGGGCGGCGATGGCGTACGTGCGGGGCCGGGTGCGCGCCTCGGTCGACGCCCTCGAACACCTCGTCGGCGGGCTGGGCACCGCGCTGCTGGCGTTGGCCGCGCTGTGCTGGGTGGTGGTCGTGGCACTGGCCTGCCTGGTCGGGGTGGGTCTGCGGCTGGCGCCCGGCGCGTCGCGGACGGTGCGCTCGGTGGCCGATCGGGAGCGCGCTCGGCTGTCCCGTCTGGGCACGACGATCCCGGCTCCCGGGCCGGTGCCGGAGGAGCTGCGGGAGGCGGTGCGCGACCCGTTCGTCCGCCGGGAGCTCGGCTGGGTCACGCTCCACTCGATCACCGGCCTGGTGTCCGGCCTGGTCGGCCTCGCCCTGCCGCTGTACGCCCTTCAGGACATCACGTTCCCGCTGTGGTACCGACTGGTCCCGCCCGAGGCCGGCGCACCGGGGATCGGTTGGTGGCGCATCGACGGGCTGTCCGAGGCGCTCGTGGTCGGGTTGCTCGGGGTGGGCTGGCTGGTCGCCGCGGTCGGGTTCGGTCCGGCGCTGGCCCGCTTCCAGTCCTGGCCCGGCCGGTGGCTGCTGCCCCCGCCGCCGGGGGTCGACCTGTCGCTGCGGGTCGCCGCGCTGACCGCCACCCGGGCCGCGGCGCTGGACGCCCACGCCTTGGAGTTGCGCCGCATCGAGCGGTCACTGCACGACGGCACGCAGAATCGGCTGGTAGCGGTCAACGTGCTGCTTGGCGCCGCGCGCCGGGCGGTACGGCGCGACCCGGACCGGGCCGACGAGATCCTCGGGCAGGCGCAGGACGCGGCGGAACAGGCGCTCGGCGAACTGCGGACGGTGGTGCGCGGCATCCTGCCGCCCGTACTGGACGACCGGGGCCTCGCCGGGGCGCTGGCGGGCCTGGCCGGCAGTTGCGCGGTTCCGTGCCGGCTCGCGGTGGACGTGACCGTCCGCTGCGCGGCGTCGGTCGAGGCCACCGCGTACTTCGTGGTGGCCGAGGCGCTGACGAACGTGGTCCGGCACAGCGGGGCGAGTCAGGTGGACGTCGCCGTACGCCGCGAGCACGGCCGGCTGCTGGTCACCATCGAGGACGACGGGCGCGGCGACGCCGACGAGGCACGCGGCTCCGGGCTCACCGGCATCCGCCGGCGGGTCGAGGCGTACGACGGGCGAATGACGCTGACCAGCCCATCGGGAGGGCCGACGAGGATGCACGTGGAGCTGCCATGCGGATCGTGATCGCCGAGGACGACCCGCTGTTGCGGGAGGGTTTGGCGCTGCTGTTGCGGGCGGAGGAGCTGGACGTGGTCGCCACGGCGGGCACCCCGGGAGAGTTCCTGGTCGCGGTCGACGAGCACGCGCCGGACGTGGCGATCGTCGACGTACGGATGCCGCCGACCCACACCGACGAGGGCATCGTGGCAGCGGTGGAGGCCCGCCGCCGCAGACCCGGCCTCGCGGTGCTGGTCCTGTCGGCGTACGTGGAGCAGGCGTTCGCCACCGAACTGTTCTCGGTCGGCGCCGCCGGGCTCGGTTATCTGTTGAAGGAACGGGTGGGCCGGGTCGAGGAGTTCCTCACCGCGCTGCGTCGCGTCGCGGACGGCGGCAGCGTGATCGACCCGGAGGTGGTGGCGCAGTTGCTCGCCCGCAACCGCCGGCCGGACACCGCGCTGGGCGAGCTGTCGCCGCGCGAGCGTGAGGTGTTGGGGCTGATGGCCGAGGGGCTCGGCAACACGGCGATCGCCGAGCGGCTGTTCGTCACCGACGGCGCGGTGCACAAGCACATCCGCAGCATCTTCGCGAAACTCCAGCTCCCGCCGGACGACCGGGCCGACCGCCGGGTCACCGCGGTGCTGCGCTACCTGGACGGCGCCCAGCGGTAGCGCCGGCATGCCTGGACCCGCCCCGAACGTCGCGGCGGCCGAGGGACGTACGGCCCGGGGCGGGTTCGGCGCCATGCCGAACCCGCCCCGGGTCGTGGAGTGGCGGAGCGTCAGCGCCGCAGGGTGAGCAGGCCCGGGCGGTAGGGCAGGAGGCCGTAGTCGCCGCCGGAGTTGGGGGATCGGCCTTGGTAGAGGAGTTGGAGGTTGCAGGGGTCGATGGTGAAGGTTTGGTCGGCGGTGGTGCGGATGAGTTCGCCGTGGCTGATGTCGTTGGTCCAGGTGGCGCCGCTGTTGGCTTTGCCGGCGAAGGGGTTGCTTTCGGTGGCGGCTTGGGGGGTCCAGGTGCCGGCGAGGCTGGTGGCGGTGAAGGAGCGGAAGTAGCGGCCTTGGGAGCCGATGGCTTCGACGAGCATGAGGTAGCGGTTCTGGTTTTGGAGTTTGTAGACCTGGACGGCTTCGAAGAGGTTGTTGGTGGAGTCGCTCATGATGGTGGTGTAGGTGCTGCCGAAGCTGCCGGGGAAGTTGCCGATGGGCATGCTGGCGCGGTAGATCTTGCCGTTGTCGCCGGCGAAGAAGAGGTACATGGTGGTGTTGTCGGCGATGAGGGTTTGGTCGATGGGGCCGGTGCCGGAGCCGGTGATGCTGCCGGTGAACAGGGTTTGGGCGGCGGACCAGCCGTTGGGGTTGGTGGGGTCGGTGGAGGTGCGGTAGGAGAACGCGGTGCCGCCCCACTGGTAGGCCAGGACCCAGATGTTGCGGGGGGCGAAGTAGAACAGGGTGGGGGCGACGGTGGCGTTGTTCATGGTGTTCTGGCTGGCGGAGGCCATGTCGGACCAGTTGGTGAACAGGCCGAAGTTCATCGAGCCCCACCGGGTGCCGGTGTCGTGGGTGGTGGCGTAGACCAGTTGCCGTCCGTTGTAGGGGGCGACGGTGAAGTCCTTGAGTGACACCCAACCCGACTTCGGCTGCGCCAACGCGCCGGTCGACGACCACCGGTACGACGACGGCAGATCACACGTGCCGCCCGGGGGCGGCGTGGTGGGCGGCGGTGTCGTGGGCGGTGGCGTGGTGGGCGGTGGGGTCGTCGGCGGTGCGGGCGTGTCGGTCACCGGTGGCGTCGGCGTGGTGCCACCGTTGCAGGTCACGCCGTTCAGGGCGAAGCTCGTCGGGGCCGGGTTGCTGCTCGTCCAGGACCCGTTGAAGCCGAACGACACCGTGCCGTTGGTCGCGACCGAACCGTTGTAGCTCACGTTGCGCGCGGTCACCGCCGCACCGCTCTGCGTCAACGTCGTGTTCCACGACTGCGTCACCGTCTGCCCGGCGCTGTACGACCACGTCAACGTCCAACTGCTCAACGGATCACCGAGGTTCGTGATCGTCACGTTGGCACCGAACCCGCCCTGCCACTGCGACGACACGGCGTAGTTCACCGAGCAGCCCGCTGCGGCGGCACCGGCCGGCATCGCCACGACGACCGTGGCCGACGCCAGCAACGCGACACCGGCCGAGACGAGGCCGACATTGGTCGCTCTAAATATGGTCATCAAGCACCCTCCTGACGGGATGGCGGCCTCCACATTCGTGGGAATCATTGTTAGGTGAGCGTTAACAGCCGCGTCGGGTATGTTACGGGAGCGCTCCCAAACCATCAACCTCGATGCCTTGAAGGCGTCGGACCGTCATCGTGGGCCCTCCGAACAGGCCGGCACGGCCGCCCCGGTGCGCTGCACGCAGGACGGCCGTGCCGGTCCTCGGACGTCGTGCGAACGGCGACCGAGGCGTCGTCAGCCGACGCTGCCGGTGACCGTGCCACCGGACTTGGTCAGCCGGTAGGTGATCTGCGTTCCGCTCCAGAAATGGAAGGTGAGAATGATCGGACCATCGTTGACCTCGGCGAAGAACTCGGGCTTCAACAGGATCGTGTTCGCCGCGTAGTCAGGCTGGAAGGTGCTCCAGAACTCCTTGTAGGTGGTCCAGTTCGCCGGCCCGGCGGCAGAGCCGTCGGCGTACCTGGCCTCCATCGTGGCGAGCTGGTCACCTCGGAACTGGGTGGGGATGGTGAAGGAGGCGGTCGTCCCGGTGGCGGCGGCCTGGGTCGGCGGGTCGTAGGAGATGATGCTGATCTGCCACGGCACGCCCTGCGAGAAGCGGGCCTCGATGGTCGCGTTCACACCGGGGGCGCGGTTGCCGACCAGCCGGGTCAGCGCCGAGCTGGTCAGGGTGAGCGTGGTCCCGGAGACCGTGTAGTCGGTGCCGTTGACGAGGTTGGTGCTGCCCTGCCGCAGTCCCTGGAACGAGGCGCCGTTCAGGTTCAGCGTGAGGGTCCTGCTGGTGATGGTGCCGGTGCGGCGTACGTAGACCTGATCCGAGGAGGCCGTGGCCGACCTGGTGGTCACGCTCGTCTTCATCAGTGCCAGCAGGCCCGGGTCCCGCCACTGCAGGGTGTTGCGGTTGAGGAACGACCCCGCGTCCCAGAGCATGGTGGTGAACTTTTTGATCCGGGCCTGGTAGCCGACGGCCTCGAAGAACTTCAGCAGCTCGCCGCGTTCGATGATGCCGGGTCGGGTGTAGTCGTAGCTGAGCAGACCCCACTCGCCCACGATCACCGGTACACCCCGCGCCGCGAAGGTGTTGCGCACCCGGTCGAAGCCGTCGACCATGTCCTGCTCGACGTTGGTGTCGTAACGGGTGCCGTCGGCGATGTTCACGCTGAACGGCCACCACCCGTAGAAGTGGACGGTCGCCGCGATGTTGCGGTCGTTCAGCTGCGCGATCGTGGTCGCCAGCGCGTCGAGCTGAGCCTGGTTGGAGTTGGTGTTGAGGGTGGGCAGCACCAGCAGTCGGGTGGCGTTGGTCCCGCCGGACTGGCGGACGAGGCGGACGAACGCGACGTGGAGCTCGCGCAGCACCTCGTCGCTCTGGGCGTCGCCCGAGGTGCCGGTGAACTGCGGTTCGTTGATGTTCTCGAAGACGAGCTTCGACGAGTGGTCGCGGAACCTCGTGGCGATCTGGGTCCACAGCGCGGTGTAGCGGTTCATCACGTTCGTGCGGTCGCCCGGGTAGCCGTTGATCCACTGCCAGGAGTCGTGATGGAGGTTGATCATCACGTACAGGCCCTCGGCCAGCGACCAGTCGACCACCTGCTGGACCCGGCTCAACCAGACCGGGTCGATGGTGTACGTCGGCGCCGGACCATGGTGGTTGCTCCACGTGATCGGGATCCGGATGCTGTTGTACCCCTGTGCCCGTACCTCGTGCAGCATGGCCTGGGTGATCAGCGGATTGCCCCATGCGGTCTCGTCCGGGATGGCGTCGAGGGTGTTGCCCACGTTCCAGCCGGGCTGCATCGCCGCCACCGTCGCCGCCGCGTCACCGCCGGGTGACGGGGACGGAGACGTGGACGGGGATGTCGTCGGCGTCGGGGACGGGGTGACGGTCGGGGTCGGGGACGGCGTGCCGCCCACACTTCCGGTGCACGTGACGCCGTTGAGGGCGAACGAGGCCGGCGCGGTGTTGCTGCCCGTCCAGGACCCGTTGAAGCCGAAGGAGACGGAGGCGTTCGTGCCGATGGCGGCGTTGTAGCTCACGTTCTTCGCGGTGACCTGGTCGCCCGAGGAGGTGACGGTGGCGTTCCACGCCTGGGTCACCCGCTGGCCGGACGGGAAGGCCCAGCTCAGGCTCCAGCCGTTGACCGCGTCACCGAGGTTGGTGACCTTCACGTCGGCGGTGAAGCCGCCCTGCCACTGGGACGGGACGGCATACGCCACTTGGCAGCCGGCCGCGGCCTGGGCGTTGCCGGCGACCATCATGCCCGCGGTGACCATCAGGGCCACCGCGCCGGCGACCAGGCCGACCCGTCGCCGTGTTCGTGGGAAACCGTGCGAACTCATCAGGAGACTCCTCGCCATGCTGGCGCTGTGGTGAATGGGGTGTCGACGTTCGCCGGCCGCCGGCCACCCGGTCCTGACGGGTCGAGGTGTGCCCGGACGGGGGCCTGGCACCCGGCGACCGCATGCGGGATGGCGAATGCGCGATGCCCGTGCGCGTGGGGCCGTGGTCGCCTGGACGACGCGGCCGGGAACGTGGATTGCGCGGACACTGCCCGAGGGTCCGCGCGAGCGGCGAGGCTCCCGCAACGATCGCTATGTTATCGATAACATAGTCATTCACCGATTGATGGGCAAGATATGCCCGCCCCGTTCACTGCAATTCGTACTCCAGCATGAAGACACCGCCGGTCAGGTTGTTGAGCATGGCTGCCACGCCCGCCCGATGGCGGCCGCGCAGCGCTCGGCCGTGAACGAGCCCGCGTCGTACGACGAGGACATGCCGAGTACTTCGCCACACCGTCGAAACACGCCCTTGGGGGTGCACCGACTGCGGCCGGTCGCCCTTGTGGGTGAACGGCACCGAGCACCGGGCCGGGCCCGCCGCCGAGCCGGCATGCTGCGACGGTGACGCCGGCCCGGAGAGGAAGCCCACATGGTTGACGCGGACGTGCCAGAGCGGATGCAGGCTGCGGCGCTGGACGAGTTCGGCGGGCCGGAGGTGATCACCCTGCGGAAACTTCCGGTACCCGAGGCCGCCGCCGACGAGGTGCTGATCAAGGTCCTGAGCGCCGGCGTGGGCGTGTGGGACGTCTACGAGCGGCAGGGCATGCTGGTGCCCGAGGGCACCGAGTTTCCGATCGTGCCCGGCCCGGACGGCGCCGGAACCGTCATCGCGGTCGGCAGCCAGGTGACCGATCTCGCGGTGGGTGACCTGGTCTACGCCGCCGCCACCAGCCGACCGAAGGGCGGCTTCTACGCCGAGTACGCGGCCGTCAAGGCCGAGTACGTCGCGAGGCTGCCCGACGGTGTGCCGGCCGAGCACGCCGGTGCGATGCCCACCGACGCGCTGACCGCGCTGGCCGGGCTGGACACCCTCAGCCTGCCGCCGGGCGCCTGGCTGTTGATCTTCGGTGCGAGCGGTGGGCAGGGCCACCTGGCCGTGCAGTTGGCCAAGCGACAGGGGCTCAACGTGATCGCGGTGGCCTCCGGCAGCGACGGGGTCGCGCTGATGACCCGCCTCGGCGCCGACGTGTCTCTCGACGGCCACGCCGACGCCGACGAGGTGCTCGCGACGATCCGGGACGCGGCCCCGGAAGGAGTGGACGGCATCCTGGCGATGGCCGGCGGGAAGACGCTGGACCGGCTCACCGAGACGCTGTCCGACGGCGGGGTCGTCGCGTACGCCCACGGGGTGCGGCCGGAACCGCGCGAACGGTCCGGTGTGTCGGTCCGGGCGTACGACGGTGTGGCCAACCGCGGACAGTTGCAGCGCCTCAACGAACTCATCGAGGCCGGGCCGTTCGTGGTGCACGTCGCCGAGACGTTCCCGCTGGGCAAGGTGCGGGAGGCGCACAAGCGCCTGGAGAGCTCCTACCTGGGCAAGCTGCTGCTGACGATCGCCTGAGGCGTCAGCCGACGCGCTGTTGCGGCACGCGTACCGAAGCCATCCCGGCCGCCGTCGCGGCCTGGATGCCCAGGTCGGTGTCCTCGAAGACCAGGCAGGAGCCCGGGGGCACGCCGAGCTGCCGCGCCGCGAGCAGGAACGCCTCCGGGTCGGGCTTGGCCCGCGTGTAGTCCTCGGCGCACACCAGCACGTCGAAGCGGTCCAGCAGACCGAGCGCGTCGAGGGAGGCGGTGACCGTGGCCCGGGTGCTGCCGGAGACGACGGCGAACGGCACCCGGCGGTGCGCGTCGTGGATGTGCGCCACCACCTCGGGCACGGCGGCGACCTGCGGCAGCAACTCCTGGTAGATGCGCTCGCGGTTCTCGACGACGGTCGCCACCGGCATCGCCAGACCCTGCCGCTCGTTCAGTTCGACGATGATGTCGGCGGTCGGCCGGCCACCCCAGGCGTAGAAGAGGTCCTCCGGGAACTCGCAGCCCCACTCGTCGAGCGCCCGCCGCCACGCCACGTAGTGCAGCGGCATCGAGTCGACGATGGTGCCGTCGCAGTCGAACAGGTACGCGGCGAACTCACCGGGCGGCAGAGGCAGAGTCATCGAGGAAGGGTACAGCGGGAATCCGCTCACTCCTCGTCGACGGATGCCAGCCGACGCAGCAGGTGCGCTCGTTCCGGCTCGGTGCCGACCAGCGCCAACGCGTCCCGGTACGCCGCATCGCCAGCAGGGTCGTTCTGCGCCCCCCGGGGGCACGTCGGGTCTCCCCGTGGCAACGAGGAGACCCGATCGCCCGCGTCAGGCCGGGGCGTCCGTCCGGCGCCGGGTCCGCTCGGCCCGCCGCCGCATCTGCTGGTACGCCCCGGTCAGCCCCATCGCCCGGCGTACCTCCGTCAGGGTCTGGCGTACCTCCTGCCGGGTCCGCTCGGTGCCCTCGACGATCAGCCGATCGACAAGTCCCCGGTCGGCCTCGATCGCGGCCCGGCGCTCCCGGATCGGCGCCAGGAACGTCTCCAGCGCGACGACCAGCCGCTCCTTGACCTCCACGTCACCCACCTGACCGGCCCGGTAACGGTCGGCCAGGTCGGCCACCTCGGCACGGTCCGGGTTGAACACCTCGTGGTACGCGAAGACCGGGTTGCCCTCCACCGTCCCCGGCACGTCGGCCCGCACCCGGCTCGGGTCGGTGTACATCCCGCGCACCTTGCGGCGCACCGTCGCCGCGTCGTCCGACAACGCGATCGTGTTGCCCCGACTCTTGCTCATCTTGGCCGTGCCGTCGGTGCCCACCAGACTGGGCGTGTCCGCCGGGATCAGCTCGGGCACCGGGAACACCGGCCCGTACAGGTGGTTGAAGCGGCGGGCGATCTCCCGGGTCACCTCGACGTGGGCGGCGTTGTCCCGGCCGACCGGGACCACCTCCCCCTTCACGCACAGGATGTCCGCCGCCTGGAGCACCGGATAACCGAGCAGCCCGTACGGCATCTCCTCCTTGCCCGCGTCGCGGGCCATGTCCTTCAACGAGGGCACCCGTTCCAGCCGGGGAACGGTCACCAGGTTCTGCAGAAGCGTGTTGAGGTCGCCGACCTCCGGAATTGCCGACTGGAGGTAGAACGTGGCACGCGCCGGGTCGACGCCGGCGGCGAGGATGTCGGTCACCATCTCGCGGGCATTGCCGGAGACCTGGTCGATGTCCTCCCGGCGGTTGCGGGTGGTCAGCATGTGCAGGTCAGCGATGATGAAGAAGCTCTCGTAGCGCTGGTGCAGCCGCACCCGGTTGGCGATGCTGCCGACGTAGTGGCCAAGGTGCAGGCGGCCGGTGGGCCGGTCGCCGGTGAGCATTCGTGCGATGGACATGGCGAGGTGCCTCTCATGCGGGTGGGTGGGTCACGCGTGGGCGCGCGCCGAGTGGGGCGAACAGGCCCCCTCGGTAAGCGGAAACAGGGCTCAGCGAGCCGTCCGCCATCGCGCGCCGGCGCGGTACCGCAGACCACCGGCACGGAGTACGTCCAGGAAGTGCTCACGGCCGTCGCCGGAGCTGGCCGGGACCGTGGGCACGACACCGCACGGCAGGCCGTCGACCACATCGACCGCCTCCGACACGCAACTGCCCGTCCGGACCACGGCCTCACGTTACCCGGGGGACGGTCCTGAGCTGTCCTCCATCGCACTGCCCACCCCGGCGTGGCCGGAAACGGGCTGCTTGGAGTGCCAGCTCCGGTCGGCGGCGCGCGGTCCGGGCGTCGCGTCCGTTGCGTCCTTGGCCAGCTCGCGGATCGGGTGCGCTGGCATACTCGGCTGCCATGGTGCTGTCGCGAGGGTGGGCTCTCTTCCTGGTCGGGGTCGGGATCTGGACCTGGGTGATCTGGCCGAGATTCGCCGTCGCCATCTGGCAGGACCCCCGATCCTGGGCCTCCGGCACGGTGGCCGACGGCGCCGCCACCAGCTTCCTGTGGGTGCACGCCCTGCTGATCGCCGCGTCCCTGGCCATCGGAACCACCGTCGGTGTGCTCGGCATCCGAGCCTGGTTTGCCGCCCGCCGACGGCAGGCGTCCTGACCTCCGCCGCTGCTCGGCGAGGCGTCCGGATGGCTGATCCGACGCGGAGGGGAATCAGTGTGACGCGGGACGCTACCCGCCGATTTGACGATCAAACCCACGGACGCGTAACTTTCTCTCTGCCAGCGCGGAACGGGGCAAACAGGGCGAAAGACCTGGAGCACCGGATCGGGCAGGCAGCCGGGTCAGGCAGGGGTTCGCCTCTGCGGGGCACGGTTCGGGCGGGGCTCACCGGATCAGCCGCGAGGCGGATTTGGCGCAGCGGAACCGACCGGGTAAGGTTCACGACCGGCAGGGCACCGGGCGAGACTGCGGGACACCGCAGCGGCCGGCCTGCCAAATCCGACGACCTGACGCAGCGGTTCGCTGCTGCGTGAGTGCGCCGGGACCAACCCGTACGAAGCACGACAGACCGGGACACACGGTTTGACACGGCGAAGACGGTGAGGTAACGTAGTAAAAGTGCCCGGCGCGAGAGCGGCGGGGACGCGGTACGAAAAGCCCCGGGATGGTGGCCCACTGGTTGGGTCTTCTGATCGGTGTGTGGTTGTTCTTTGAGAACTCAACAGGGTGCTTGTAAAGCCAGTGCCAATTATGATTTATACCCCGGATTGGTCGAGCCTT